>DASTYC010000052.1:0-25584 GCA_035765195.1 Streptosporangiaceae bacterium | reverse complement strand
CGCCGAGCGGCTGCGCGCCGTCGAGGACGAGGCGGCGCTCGCCGCGATCGAGGTGCAGCGCGAGGCCGGCATCGAGGTCTTCACCGACGGCGAGGTACGCCGCGCCACCTGGATGGCCGGCCTCCTCGAATCGCTCGGCGGGGTCGTCCCCGTGACGCTGCCGCCGGCGAAGTGGTACCGCCCCGACGGCGAGCCGCCCCGCGAGGAGACGGCCTTCAGCATGGTGGCCGCCAACGCCAAGCTGACCCAGAAGGCGCATCACACCAGCGTCGAGGCCGCGTTCCTCGCCCGCCACGCCCCCGGCCAATTCAAGATCACGATGATGAGCACGTCGATGGGGCCCCTGCTGTGGCGGCCCGACGTCAGCACCGACGTCTACCCGACGCCGATGGAACTGGTCGCCGACCTGATGTCGCTGCAGATCAAGGAGATGCGGGACCTGATCGACCAGGGCGTCACCTGGCTTCAGCTCGACTCGCTCGGCTACAACTTCGTGATCGACGAGGATTTCCGGCGCGGCGTCGGCATGGGCGACTTCCCGCCGGAGGACATTCTCGAGGGGACGATCGCGGTCGACAAGGAACTGGTGAGCGCCGCCAAGCGGCACAACCCCGACGTCACCATCGGCATGCACTTTTGCCGCGGCAACAACCGCAGCGCCTGGATGTCCAAAGGCGGCTACGAACCCATCGCCGAACGCCTCTTCACCGAAGTCGGCGTCGACCGATTCCTCCTCGAATACGACAGCGAACGCGCCGGCGGCTTCGAACCCCTGCGCTTCATCCCCGACGGCGCCACCGTCGTCCTCGGCCTCATCTCCTCCAAAACACCAGCACTCGAATCCGTCGACGAACTACGCCGACGCGTCGACGAAGCCGCCAAATACGTCCCCCTCGACAACCTCGCCCTCAGCCCCCAATGCGGCTTCGCCTCCACCGCCGCCGGCAACCTTCTCACCATCGACGACGAACGCCGCAAACTCGAACTCGTCGCCACCACCGCCCAACAGATCTGGGGCTGAGAAACATGACGCGGCTGTACGTCCACGAGTGGGGCGACGGCGACCGCGCCGCGCTCCTCGTCCACGGGATCACCTCCGACTCCGGCTCGTGGTGGCGGGTCGGCCCCGAACTGGCCGACCGCGGCTACCACGTGTACGCCCCGCACCTGCGCGGCCACGGCCACAGCCCGCGAGGGGCGTACTCGGTGCGGGACTGGGCCGACGACCTCGTCGAGTCGGTGCCGGCCGAACCCGAGCTGGCCATCGGGCATTCGCTGGGCGGGCTGGTGCTCGCGGCGGCGGTCGACCGGCTGCGCCCGCGCCGGGTGGTGTACGAGGACCCTGCCTGGTTTCCGTCGACCACGGGTCGCCAGGAGACGGCCCATCGGTTCCGGGCGCAAAAGGACTGGACGCTCGCGGACGTGCAGGCGACCTACCCGCGCTGGGAGCCCGCCGCGTGCGAGGCCAAGCTGGCGGCGCTGGGCCGCTGGGACGCGACGACCACCGAATTCGTGACGACGTTCAAAGGCATCGAGCCGAAGCCGCCGGACGCCCCGGCGCTGCTCATGCTCGCCGACCCCAGCACCCTGATCGTGCCGGAGCGGGCGGCGGAGCTGCGGCGGGCCGGGTTCGAGGTACGGGTCGTGCCCGGCGCCGGCCACGTCATCCACAACGACGACATCACGGGCTTCTTCGCCGCGCTGGACGGATGGGTATAGATCATGTGACGTCAGGGAGGGAGTGACATGGCGCGGACATTCCGGATGAACGCGTGGCGACGCACCAGCAACGGCATGATCGCCCGGCTGGTGGCGCTCGGCGTCGGACCGAAGGACATGCATCTGCTCACCGTCAGCGGGCGCACCACCGGGCTGCCGCGGACCACTCCGGTCCTGGTGCTGTCGCGCGCCGGCGCACGCTGGCTGGTGGCGCCGTACGGGATCGTGGACTGGGTCCGCAACGCCCGGGCGGCGGGCAAGGTGACCCTGCGCAAAGGCGGCCGCGAGGAGACCGTCGCCGTCACCGAGGTCACCCCGGAGGAGGCCGGCCCCGTGCTCCAGGACTACGTCCAGAAAGTCAAGATCGTCCGGCCGTACTTCGACGCGGCGCCGGGCGCGCCGGTGGAGGACTTCGCCGCCGAGGCGCCCCGCCACCCGGTCTTCCGGATCGGCGAGTCCGCCACCTGACCCTGGCTTAGAGGTCCTCGATGGCCGGAATCACCTGTTGGCCGAGGATCTCCAGCGGGGTGATCCGCGAGACGTTCGTCACCCACCCGTGGGCCACGTCGAAGCCGAGCGCGGCAAGCTCACGCAGCCGGGCGACGACCTCGTCGACCTTCTCGCCGCCGTCCCCGACGTCGAAGGGGAAGATCACGGTCTTTTCGATCGCGTCGTAGTCCGTGCCCTCGCGTTCGCAGTGCGCCCGCAGCACGTCGAGCTTGTGCGCCAGGTCGGGGCCGGGGAACAGGTTGCACGCCTGGGCGTACTTGGCGACGAGCCGCAGCGTCTTGCGCTCCCCTGACCCGCCGATCAGGATCGGCGGATGCGGCCTGGACAGCGGCTGCGGGGAGTTGAGGGTGCGGTCGAGCCGGTAGTGCGCGCCGTTGTAGGGGTCCTCCTTGTCGCTCCACATCTGCAGGCAGATCTGCAGCGCCTCCTCCAGCCGTTCGAACCGTTCCGCCAAGGGCGGGAAGAACAGCCCGAGGCCGCGCGATTCGTCCTCGTTCCACGCGGCGCCGATGCCGAGCATGGCGCGCCCGCCCGACAGCACGTCGAGCGTGGTCACCATCTTGGCCAGCAGACCGGGGTCGCGATACACCACGCCGGTCACGAGGGTCAGCAGCTTGGCCCTAGAGGTGTGCGCCGCCACATAGCCGAGGGTGGTGTAGGCCTCGAGCATCTCCATCTCGGGTGAGCCGACGGCCCGGATCTGCCACACGTGGTCCATCACGCTGATGCGGTCGAACCCGGCCGCGTCGGCCGCCGACACCACCTCGGCGAGGTCGGGCCCGAGCCGTTCCGGTCCGTTCGGCCACGTGAAATCGGGGATGTGCAGCCCGAGCTTCATCAACCGCCTCCATACGACACGACAAGAACGAGTTCGAGCCTACGCGGCCGCGGCCGGCCACCGGCGGTTCACGCGCCCCCAGGCGGGTTCAATGGTGGCGGCGGGGAAGCGGGCTGATGACGGCGACCGCGAGGAGAAGCGGGATCAGGGCGGCCAGCGTATGGGTGAGGCCGATCAGTTCGGCTGTCCCGCCGACGAGCGGGCGACCCTGCCGCATGCAGAGCTTCGTGTCCTATCTCCAATGTGTCGGGCGCTGGTAGCTGTGGTGACCGGCCTGGACGCTCTCTGGTAGTTGGGCCTGGCGGACCTTTGTCATTCCGATCGGAATCGTGGCGTCGCAGAGTCGTTGCAGTGCGTCTGACCTCCTGTTAGGCGGCGGCGCGGCCACGATTCTGGCGGTTGGCCGCAGGCGTCTGAGAGCCCGCACAGCGGGGGCCATGTCGCTGTCGGCGGACACGATCAAGGCCATGTCGTAGAGATTTCCGACGCCGTCTTCGAGAAGGGAGACCGAGAGCGCAACATCGGACTCCTTCTCTTCGTACTCGATCCAGGTAGACCGACATGTCCGGCAATTTTTGGATTTCTGCTGAAAGCGTCCCTGCTGGATAGACACCAGCTTGTTGCAGGCGGCTAAAGCATTCAGGTAGGCCTGCTGGCGCTGCTCCGCCGGAGGATCATTACGGGACTCGAGCGGTGAAGTACCGAACGGCCACGAGCTGTTGGTGAGGTTTGAGCAGACTCACTACAAGGCCTTCAAGATCCAACCAGAGGTAACGACGCCCCGCCGCGCGGACGCCGAAATAGAGGTTGAAGCCATCTACATAGGCGACGACTCTCTCTGCCGCACTCACAGGTTCGACCTTCTTGACCCCTCAACCGCTGATGTGTGTACCATATTTCCCATACCCCGCCAGGGGCTCGCGCCTCTGGCCTGACGGCCCTCGGCAACGAGGGCCGTTTCCTTTTCCGGGTTGCGAGCCATGAATCCCCAGCGATGGTGAGCGGCCACCAGAGGCGCCGCGACAGTCTGACTACTCACCGTCAGGACAATATCGCGCTCTGTCTCCACCTGACCATAAGGGGCTACGGAGTAAGGTGCCGGGGCGCTGCGGCGTTGAGGAACGATGCGGATATCGTCGTGGTCCGGAGTGAGAGGCGGCTCATAGGCGTGGCTGTCCGCGAGACCTCACGGATCGCGATCGTCGGCGGTGGCATCGGCGGCCTGGCGACCTGCGCCTTCCTGCACCGGGCGGGACTGGCCGCCACGGTTTACGAGCAGGCCCCGCGGCTCACGGAGGTGGGCGCCGGGCTCGTGGTGGCCCCCAACGCCGTGCGCCTGCTGCGACGGCTGGGAGTGCTGCCGCCCTTCCTCGCCCGAGCCGTCGCGCTGGAGTGGGGCTGGGAGTTCCGCCGCTGGGAAAACGGGGCGGTGCTGTCCGCCGAACGGCTGACCGGGGTGTGCGAACGTCTCTACGGCGAACGCACCTACGTGACGCATCGAGCCGACCTGCTGGACGCGATCAAGTCGGCCGTGCCGCACGAGTCGGTACGGCTGGGCGCGCGGTGCACCGGGGTGAGGACGCGGTCCGACGGCGTACGGCTGAGTTTCGCCGACGGCGGCACGGCCGACGCCGACATCGTCATCGGGGCCGACGGGATGCACTCCGTCGTCCGCGCCGCCATCGCCGATCCGGCGCCGCCGCGGGACTCGGGCATGTGCGCCTTCCGCGCCCTCGTGCCCGCCGAGCGCGCCCCCGCCCTCGCGCGCCGCCCCGCCCAGACCCTGTGGGTCGGTCCCGGCCACCACCTGGTGCACTACCCCATCAGCGGCCTCCGCACGGTCAACCTGGTCGCCTTCGCCCCGGCCGGCGAGCACATCGAGGAGTCCTGGAGCGCCACCGCCACCGTGGAGGAGTTCCTCGCCGAGTTCACCGGCTGGGACCCCCGGGTCACGGAGTTGATCCGCGCCGCCGGGACGCCGGGACGGTGGGCGCTGCTGGACCGGCCGCCGCTGCCGCGCTGGAGCACCGCGCGGGTCACCCTGCTCGGCGACGCCGCCCACCCGATGTTCCCCTTCTACGCCCAGGGCGCGGCCCAGGCCATCGAGGACGCCGCGGTCCTGGCGGTCTGCCTCGCCGCCGACCCGGGCGAACCCGAGCGGGCGTTCAAGCGGTATGAGTCGCTGCGAATCGAGCGCACCGCGCGCATCCAGCGGATCAGCCACGCCCGAGCCGACAGCAACCACCTCCCCGACGGGCCGCGGCAGCGGGCCCGCGACGCCGATCTGGCGGACGCCGATCCCCTCGTCCGCAACGGCTGGATCTACGGCCACGACGCCGAAGCGGCCGCGGCGCGCGGCGCGATGACCTGACGGGCGCGGCGCCCCGGCAGGGGGAGGTGATGCCGCGGCGCCGCGAGGGGTGGGCGGTCAGGTGGTGAAGGTGAGCCTCCCGGAGCCGACGGAGTAGGTGGCGTGGCCGTCGCGGACCCCGAGGAAACGGGCCTCGCCCGGGCCGGCGACCCGGACCCGGCCGGTGGCCGGGATCTGCACCTCGGCGCGGACGTTCACCGGGACGTCGACGGTCAGCGTGAGATGCGAGCCCGCCCGGCGCCAGGTCACGCCCACGTGGCCGCGCTGCGTGGGGGCGCTGCCCGACGCCGCGGCGAGCCCGGCGGCGGGCGGGCGGATGCGCACCTGCGCCGCGCCCGGAGCGGTGACCGTCACCCCGAGCAGCGTCTGCACGATGTCGAACAGGGCCGCGGCGCCCCAGGAGTGCGAGAGGCTCTCGCCGGTCTCCGGCGCCTCCCACGACTCCCAGGTGAAGGTGCCGCCGGAGGCGAGGATCTTCGCCCAGCCGAGGCTGTCGGCGTCGGTGAGGCGGCGGACGAACTGCTCGGGGCGAGAGGACAGCGTCGTCATCAGCCAGTGGGCCGTCATCGGGCCCATCCGCATGCCCAGCCCGGCGACGTGGTCGGTCACGGCGGCCCGGGTCTCGGGCGGCGCGACGCCGTAGGCGATCGCATAGGCGTTCGCGATCTGGGAGGCGTGCGTGCTCTGCGTCCCGTCCGCCTTCAGTCCGTCGATGTAGACGGTGTCGGGGCGGCGCAGCCGGGAGTTGATCGCGTCGGTCAGCGCCCGGGCGTCCTGCTGTGGGGCGGCGACCTCCTCGGCCGGGCGGCCGAGCGTCCGCGCGGTCCGCGCCGTGGCGTACAGCACGTCGACGGCGAGGATGTTGACCGTCGTATGGGCCGGCGTCTCCATGTCGTACCCGTAGCGGTTCGGCCAGTCGACGATGCCGAAGAGGTACGGTCCGGTGCCGCCGGCGAGGTTGGTGACCAGCCCGGTGGCCGGGTCGATGTAGGTGCGCACGTAACCGGCGATCGCCCGCATCACCGGGTAGGCGGCGGCCAGCGTGGCGGCGTCGCCCGTCTGCTGGTAGTACTGCCAGACCCAGCCGGGGAACATCTCGGTGAAGTCCGGGATGTCGCGCTTGCCGTCACCGTTCGGGTACACGGCGTTCAGCCGGCCGTCCGGCCAGTACCGTCGCTGCGACGCGATGAACTCCCTGATCGCCTTGCGGGTCAGCGTCCGCTCGCCGAACCCGGTCATCGTCGCCAACGAGATGTCGATCGCGTCGGCGAGGAACTGCCCCTTCTCCCGCGTCGGCGTGTCGAGGAACTGCTCCTGCGAGCCGTACAGCGCCGAGCGCCGCATCAGCTCGAACGCCGCGTCCACGCCCCGGTCGGAGGTGCGCAGCCGGGCCGCGTCCGTGACGGCGGTGTGCTGGACCACGGCGGAGACGTCCTCGGCGCGCACCCCCGGGGTGTCGATCTGGAGGTAGCGGAAGGCCTCGTAGGTGAAGGCGCGGAAGGTCTGGTCGCCGGCCCGCTGCGTGTAGCGGTACGACAGGTCGGTGTCCTGGTTGTCGTGCTCGGTGTTGGACACCGTTCCGTCGTCGTTCAGCACGTAGCCGGCCGTCATGGGCACGACGCGACCGGCCTCCCCGTTCGGGAACCGCACCACCGGCACCGCCGGGATGACCACCCCGAAGTCGGCGACGACCGATCCGGACGGCAGCGTGGTCAGCTTCACCGGGCGGACGGTGCGGTGCGCGAGCCCGGACTCCTGCGCCCGCAGATGGGTGAAGACCCCGGCCGGGTGGGTGCCGACGACCTGGGGCGCCGGCCACGACGAGGCGTCGAAGCCGGGCCGGTCCCAGCCGATCGGCTCGGCCGTGCCGTCGATGAACTCGACCCAGTCGCGGCCGTCGCCGTTGCGGCGCGGCGCCACCTGCCACGGCCCCCGCGCGACCTGCCAGGAAGCGTCGGTGACCACGACCTGACGGGTGCCGTCGGCGTGGTCGACGACGACGCGCGCGAGCAGTCCCGGCTCGGCGGCCGGCCGCCCCTGACCGGGCCCGTAGTAGTGGACGATCGCGCCGATCACGGCGGGCCGGCCCGGCGTCAGCAGCCGCGTGACGTCGACGGCCTTGTAGTAGCCCTCGTCGGGATAGTTGAAGGCCGCGCCCCGGTCCACGATCTGGCCGTTCACGCGCAGCTCGTACTGCTGGCCCGCGGCGATGTAGACGCGTGCCCGCGCGACCGGGGCGGCGCCGACCGTGAACTCCTTGCGGGCGAGCGTGTAGTCGTCGGGCTCGGCCGTCGTGCGGCGGATCCAACTCGCCTGCCAGTCGGCGTCGGCCAGCCCGGTGTCGAACGCGGCGGGCCGCGCCCACGGCGACGACTTGCCCGTCTTGTCCCAGGTCCGGACGGTCCAGGCGTAGCTCGTGCCGGGCGCCAGGGCCGGGCCGCCGTACGGCACGTACGACTGCTGGGACGATGCCACCTTGCCGCTGTCCCAGATCGTCCTCTCCCCGGCGGAGACCTTGAGCCGGTACGCGGTCTGCACCTCGCCGGGATCGGCGTCGCGCGGCCGCCAGCCGAATGCCGGGGCGCCTTCCACGGACAGGGGGCGGGCCTGGTCGCCGACGGTCAGGTGCGCGGGCGCCGACGGCGCGTGCCCGCCGGCCGCGTGGCCGCCGGCCGCGCGCGCGTTCGCCGGCGCCGCGAGCGAGGCCGCCAGGGCGATGCCCGCGGCGGTCGCGACGTTCGCGACGAGGAGTCGGGATCTCATGAGTGATGTCTGCCTTTCCTGCCTCGAGGATTCGGGAAGCGCTTGCCCGGCGTCCGCGGGTCGCCGCCGGCCGCGCGCGGACGGCTCACCGCAGGAACGCGGCCGCGACGCCGGCGTCGACGGGGATGTGGACTCCGGTGGTGTGGGTGAGATCGCCGCCCGTGAGGGCGAACACGGCGGCCGCCACGTGCTCGGGCAGCACCTCGCGCCCCAGCAGGGTGCGCCGCGCGTAGAACTCGCCGAGCCGCTCCTCCGGCACGCCGTAGACGGCCGCGCGCCGGGCGCCCCAGCCGCCGGCGAAGATGCCCGAGCCGCGGACGACGGCGTCGGGGTTGATGCCGTTGACCCTGATGCCGTGCTCCCCCAGTTCGGCCGCCAGCAGCCGCACCTGGTGCGCCTGGTCGGCCTTCGCCGCCCCGTAGGCGACGTTGTTCGGCCCGGCGAACACGGCGTTCTTGGAGCAGATGTAGACGATGTCGCCGCCCATGCCCTGCTCGATCATGATGCGGGCGGCCTCCCTCGACACGAGGAACGACCCGCGCGGCATGACGTCGTGCTGCAGGTCCCAGTCGGCGACGGTGGTCTCCAGCAGCGACTTGGAGACCGACAGCCCGGCGTTGTTGACCACCAGGTCGACCCCGCCGTAGGCCAGCACGGCCGCCCGCAGCGCCGCCGCGACCTGGGCCTCGTCGGTGACGTCCACCGCGGCGGCGACCGCCACGTCGGACAGGCGGTGCACGTGGTGCTCGTCGCCGATCTGGGTGGCGACCTTCTCGGCGGCCGCGACGTCACGGTCGGCGACCACGACGCAGGCGCCTTCTGCCGCGAGCCGGCGCGCCGTCGCGGCGCCGATCCCCGAGCCGCCGCCGGTCACCACGGCCACCTTCGTGGCGAGCGGCCGGGGCTTTGGCCGGCGGCGCAGCTTGGCCTCCTCCAGCGCCCAGTACTCGATGCGGAACTTCTCCGCCTCGTCGATCGGCGCGTACGACGACAGCGCCTCGGCGCCGCGCATCACGTGGATCGCGTTGACGTAGAACTCGCCGGCGACCCGCGCGGTCTGCTTGTCGGCGCCGAAGCTGAACATGCCGACGCCGGGCACGAGCACGATCGCCGGGTCGGCGCCGCGCATCGGCGGCGAGTCGGGGCCGGCGTGCCGCTGGTAGTACGCCGCGTACTCCTCCCGGTAGGCGCGGTGCAACTCGCCGAGCCGGGCCCGCGCGTCGTCGAGCGGCGCGTCCGGCGGCAGGTCCAGCACCAGCGGCCGGACCTTCGTGCGCAGGAAGTGGTCGGGGCAGGAGGTGCCGAGCTCGGCCAGCCGCGGATGCTCGGCGCGGGCGACGAAGTCGAGCACGTCCGGCGTGTCGGTGTAGTGCCCCACCTGCGCGCGGTCGGTCGAGGCGAGCCCGCGCAGCAGCGGGAACAGCGCCGCCGCCCGGGCGTGCCGCGCCGCCTCCGGCAACGTGTCGAACACCACGGGCCCGAACGGATCGGGCCGGCCGTGCGCGGCGATGTAGCGCTCCGCGGTACGGATGATCTCCAGCGAGTTGGCCTGGCATTCGTCGCTCGTAGCGCCCCACGCGGTGATGCCGTGGCCCCCGAGGATCACCCCGATGGCGCCGGGGTTGTCGTTCCTGATCGCGGCGATGTCCAATCCCAGCTGGAAGCCGGGCCGCCGCCAGGGCACCCACGCCACCCGGTCGCCGAAGATCCGGCGGGTCAGCTCCGGCCCGTCGGCGGCGGTCGCAATGGCGATGCCCGAGTCCGGGTGCAGGTGGTCGACGTGCGCCGCGTCGACCAGGCCGTGCATGGCGGTGTCGATGCTCGGCGCCGCCCCGCCCTTTCCGTGCAGGCAGTAGTCGAACGCGGCCACCATCTCGTCCTCGCGCTCAACGCCGGGGTAGACGTCGACGAGCGCGCGCAGCCGGTCCAGCCGCAGCACGGCGAGGCCGGACTCGGTGAGCGTGCCGAGGTCGCCGCCCGACCCCTTCACCCACATGAGCTCGACGTCGCCGCCGGTCACCGGGTCGGTGACCGTGCCTTTGGCCGACGCGTTGCCGCCCGCGTAGTTGGTGTTGCGCGGATCCGCGCCCAGCGTGTGGGAGCGGGCGAGCAGCCGTCCCACCGCGGGCGGCGTCCCCGGGGACGTGGTGGCGGACATCGGGCTAGCCTCCCAGCCGGAAGTCGATGACATGCAGGGGCGACGGCGTCGTCCCCGTGGACGCCTCCTGGTAGAGCACCGACAAGACGCCGGAGGAGGCCACCCGCGGATAGTCGACGACGACCTCGCCGAAGCAGTTGAGGCCGGCGGCGTCGAACAACAGCGACCAGTCGGTCCAGGCGCTGCGCGCACTGGCCGCCACGATCCGGCCGAACGGCAGCACCACGTACGCGTTGTCCCAGCGGTCCAAGACCAGCCGGGAGCGGCCAGTGGCGTTCGGCGCCACCGGGATCTCCATCTTGTGCCAGGCGCCCGCGGCGTCGCGATGCAGGTGGAAGGTCCGGGCGAACTGGGTGCGCTGCGCGGCGTACGACGTCACGCACCCCAGCGACGCCGCCGGCACATAGCTGATGATCACGTGCGGCCGGCCCGCGGCGTCGACGGCCTGGCTCTCCTGGTTCATCAGGGCCCGGTCGACGTCGAGCGGGTCGATCACGTGGCCCGGCGAGTCGATCGACACCGGCGTGGCGCCGCCCGTGGTGCCGACGACCGCGCCCGCGCCGTTGCGCCACGTCCGGCCGCGATCGTCGCTGTAGACGTAGCCGGTGTCGTGGTTGGACAGCCCGCCCGGGTCGCAGAGCACGCCGAGGTTGCCCTCCCGCCAGGTGAACGCGGCGTGCAGCCGGCCGCCGCGGCCATAGGTCAGGCCGTGCAGGTACATGTTGCGCGTGGCGCTGGTCACGCCGTTGTGGGTGAACGTGCCGGTGGCGCCTGACCACTTGCCGAGCCGCGTCCACGCGCCGCCGGCGTACTCGGCAAGCTCGTTGGTCCCGTTGCCCGAGCCGCCCGTACGGAAGCTGAACTGCAGCCTGCCCTCCGGGGTCACCAGGAACTGCGGGTAGCTGATGCCGCCGAGGTCGATGCCGTCGAGGGTCCGCTGGATCGGCTCGAAGGCGTCGGCGGTCCAGGGCCGCGTCGCCGGTCGCGTCACCAGGCCGGCCGTCGACTTCGTGTAGAAGATCGGCGTGTTGTGGACGTCCATCGCCACGTGCAGCCGCCCGTCCCGCGGCGAGATGCCCAGCGAGATGACGTTGTGGGAGTCGTTCGTGCTCAGCCGGTGCGGCAGCGTCAGCGGCTGCCAGGCGCCGGCGGGCAACCGCCGCCGGGCGAGGATCGCGGACCGGTCGGCGGTGTACCACGCGGTGTACTGATGGCCGGCGTGCGTCACGATGCCGTTCAGCTGGAACGACTCGTTGTTGACCAGCCCGTCGAACGACACGAAGTAGATCGCGGCCGGGTCGAGGACCGTGTCGCCGATCGGCGTCACGGCCGGGCCGGGACCGGCGGCGGCACGGGCCGCGCCGCCCGCGACCGCTCCCCCGGCCAGCGCGGCGCCGCCGAGCACGGCGGTCGCCGACAGCAGGTGACGCCGGGACAGCGCCGATTCAGGCCTCAGGGCCGATTCAGGCGTCAGGGCCGATTCAGGCGTCAGGGCGGGTTCGGAGGTCATGGTGTCCTCACGCTCCCCATCCGGCCTGCCGCCCGCCGACGCGTTCGGCGGCGATCTTCTCGAAGTAACCGGAACGGTGGTAGGCGGCGATCGGGTCCGGGTCGAGACCCATCTCGGCGCGCAACTCGGCCAGCAGCGGCCGCACGTCGGTGTTGTAGGCGTCCATGAGCACGGCGTTCGCGCCGAGCACGTCGCCGGCGTCCTGCGCCTTCCGCAGCGCGGCGGCGTCGACGAGGAGCGCCTTGGCGGTGGCCTCCTGCACGTTGAGCACCGAGCGGATCTGCCCGGGGATCTTCGGCTCGATGTTGTGGCACTGGTCGAGCATGAACGCGACGTTGGCCGCCGGGTCGTGGCCGCCACCCCGGACGACCTCGTACATGATGCGGAACAGCTGGAACGGGTCGGCGGCGCCCACCATGAGGTCGTCGTCGGCGTAGAACCGCGAGTTGAAGTCGAAGCCGCCGAGCTTCCCCTCACGCAGCAGGAACGCCACGATGAACTCGATGTTGGTGCCCGGCGCGTGATGCCCCGTGTCGACGACCACCTGCGCCTTGGGCCCCAGCGTGACGCAGTGCGCGTACGCCGTGCCCCAGTCCGGCACGTCCATCGTGTAGAACGCGGGCTCGAACAGCTTGTATTCGAGCAGGAACCGCTGGTCGTCGCCGAGCCGCTCGTACACCGCGGCGAGCGCCTCGGCGAGCCGGTCCTGCCGGGCCCGGATGTCGTCTTGGCCCGGGTAGTTGGTGCCGTCGGAGAACCACAGCTTGAGCGTGTCGGACCCGGTGAGGTCCATGATGTCGACGCATTCCAGCAGGTGGTCGAGGGCCTTCCGGCGGACGGCGGGGTCGGGGTTGGTGACGCTGCCCAGCATGTAGTCGTCGTCCTGGAAGACGTTGGAGTTGATCGCGCCGAGCCGTACGCCGCGGTCGCGGGCGTGGGCGGCCAGCGCCGCGTAGTCGTCGACGCGGTCCCACGGGATGTGCAGCGCCACGCTCGGCGCCACCCCGGTGAAGCGGTGCACCTGGGCGGCGTCGTCGATCTTCTCCTGCGGGGTGCGCGGCACGCCGCGCTGCGCGAAGACCTTGAAGCGGGTGCCGGAGTTGCCGTACGCCCATGAGGGGGTTTCGATCCGCTGCTGCCGCAGGGCCGCCTTGACCTGGGCGGTGTCTGTCGTCATGGAGGTTCCCCGAGTTTCGTCAGTCGAGATGGAACACTTCGGCCAGGGTCTGCATGCCCTGGTCGGGGCGGCGTCCGTCGAGGTCTTCGAAGAACGGCGCCATCTCCGCCTGCCAGCGGGCGTTGACGTCGGCGCGGGCCATCCCGTCGAGCGCGGCTTGGAAGTCCTCTGTTTCGAGGTAGCCGACGAGCAGCCCGTCGTCGCGGAGGAAGAGCGAGTAGTTGTGCCAGCCGGTCGCGCGCAGCGCGGCGAGCATGTCCGGCCACACGGCCCGATGCCGATCGCGGTACTCGGCCAGCCGGTCCGGCCGCACCTTGAGCAGGAAACACACCCGTTCCATGGCCGCCTCCCCGACCCCGCCCCCCAACCCCCGCCGATCTTGATGTGAGAGTTGTATCGCGGGCGTCGACAGAACCCTCACATCAAGATCGGCGTGGGGGTGGGGGGTCAGAAGTCGAAGTCGTCGATGTTGTCCTTGGTGAACACGGTCGGCGGGCCGAGCAGGATCTCGCCGTTTTGACCGACGCTCTTCTCGCCGAGCTTGCCGGCCTTGAACTTCTCGCCGGGAGCGCCGGTGATCTGACCGGAGGCCAGCGCGGCGGCCGCGTACGCGCCGAGGTAGCCGAGGTCGGCCGGGTTCCACAGCTCGAAGGCCTCGACCGTGCCGTCCTTGACGAACTTGCGCATCTGGTTCGGCGTGCCGAGCCCGGTGAGCTTCACCTTGCCCTTGTACTTCGAGCTGGACAGGTAGCGGGCCGCGGCGGCGATGCCCACGGTGGTCGGCGAGATGATGCCCTTGAGGTTCGGATAGGACTTGAGCAGTCCCTGGGTCTCGGTGAACGACTTTTGGTCGTCGTCGTTGCCGTAGGCGACTTTGACGAGCTTCATGCCGGAGTACTGCGGCTTGGTCAGCTCGTCCTTCATGAACTTGATCCAGCTGTTCTGGTTGGTGGCGTTGGGCGTGGCGGACAAGATCGCGATCTCGCCCTTGTTTCCGATCTGCTTGGCGAGTTGCTGCACCTCCGTGCGGCCAAGGTCTTCGGCGCCGGCCTGGTTGATGAACAGGTTGCGGGCGTCCGGCGCGGCGTCGGAGTCGTACGTCACGACCTTGATGCCCTGGGACATCGCCTGCTTCAGCGACGGGGCGACGGCGTTCGGGTCGTTGCAGGAGATGACGATCGCGTCCTGCCGCTGCTGGATGAGAGTGTTGATGTACGACACCTGCGAGGACGCGGAGGCGTCGGACGGGCCGACCTCCTTGCCGGTGCCGCCGAACTCGGCCACCGCGCCGGTGCCGCCCTTGTCGGCGATGGTGAAGTAGGGGTTGTTGATTTGCTTGGGCAGGAAGGCGATCTTCAGGCCCTTCTTGATCGCCGCGTTGGGGTTGGCGGCGGCCGTGGACGAGGCCTGGCCGCCCTCCGATCGCACATCTTCCTTGGTCGTACCGCCGCAGCCGGCGGCCACCAGGGCCACCGAGGTGACCACGGCCGCGGCGGCGGGGGCAAAGAAGCCTCTCATGGGGTGGGAGTCCCTTCTGAAATCGTTCGTCGTGGGTAGCGGGCGCGTCGGATGACCCCGGCGAGGTTGGGCGCGAGGACCGAAATGATCAACAACACCCCGGTGACGAAGTTGAGTACCTCGTTGGACACGTCCGCGAGGATCAGCGCGTTGCGCAAGATGCCGAACAGCAGCACTCCGGCGAGCACGCCGGGCAGGGTGCCCCGGCCACCGAAGATCGAGACCCCGCCCAGCAGCACGGCCGCCACCACGGCGAGCTCCAGACCCGCCCCGTTGTCGGCGCGGGCGCTGGAGAACCTGAGCGTGTAGATGATTCCGGCCAGCGAGGCGAACGCCCCCGAGGCCACGAACAACCAGAACTTGATCCGCTTGACCCGCACGCCGGCGAACCGGGCGGCCTCCTCGTTGTAACCGAGCGCGTAGATGGCCCGGCCGAGCGGGCCGGCGTGCAACAGCACGCCGACGATCACCGCCAGCGCGGCGACCAGCAGGATCGGGTACGGGATGGGGGTGCCGGGGATCCGACCCGTCGCCCAGCCCGTGTAGCGCTGCGGGAAGTCCGCGACCGCGGTGTCGCCGAGGATCACGTACGCGAGCCCGCGGTAGAGCGCGAGGGTGCCGATCGTCACCGCCAGCGACGGCAGTCCGAGCCGGGTGACGAGGACGCCGTTCAGCGCCCCGCACACGGCGCCGACGCACAGCGCCACCGGGAAGATCTGCTCGATCGGCCAGCCGGCGTCCCACAGATAGCCGATCACCGCGCAGCTCAGTCCGAGCGTCGAAGCGATGGACAGATCGATCTCCGCGGCGATCACGACGAGGGTGAGCGTGATCGCCATGACCGCGATCTCGGTGACGTCGATGAGGATGAACGACAGGTTGGAGGCGTCGGCGAACCCGTCGACCCGCATCGACGCGACCGCCCACGAGACCACGAGCAGCACGACGATGGCACCTTCCCAGGTGCCCAGCCGGCGGCGCAGCGCCTCGGTGACGTTCATGGGTCACGCACCTCCCCGCTGCGGCGCGGCGGCGGGCGACCGGCGCCCGCGGGCGTACCGCCGGCGCCGCAGCGTCGCGTTGACGCGCAGCGCGAGCAGCCGGTCGAGGACGATCGCGGCGAGCAGGAGCAGGCCGTTGATGGCGTACTGGGCGAGGGAGTCGACCCGCAGCACGGCCAGCGCGCTGCCGATCGAGCTGAGCAGCAGCGCGCCGAGCGCCGCGCCCCACACCGTGCCGCTGCCGCCGAAGATCGCCACGCCGCCCACCACGACGGCCGCGACGACGTCGAGTTCCTTGCCCGTGGCCACGGTGGCGTCGACCGTGCCGAAGCGCGCGGCCCACATCACCCCGGCGAGCCCGGCGATGGCGCCGTTGACGACGAACGCGGTGAGCACCCGGCGGCCGACCCGGATGCCGGCCAGCACCGCGGCCTCCGGATGCGAGCCGATCGCGTACAGCTCGCGTCCCGCGCGCAGGTTGGCCAGCACCCAGCCGGCCGCGACCAGCACGGCCACCGCGACGATGGCCGGCACCGGGACGCCGGCGATCTGCCGGGTGCCCAGCGACAGGAAGCCCGCCGGCATGTCGGCGGCGTTGACCTGCCGTCCTCCGGCGATGGCGTAGTCGACGCCGCGGAAGACATACAGCGTGCCGAGCGTGGCGACCAGCGCGGGCACCTTGGCGTAGGCGACCAGCACCCCGTTGAGCGCGCCGCAGACCGCGCCGATCGTCAGGCAGATCGCCACCACGACGACGACCGGCAAGCCGGGGTGGTCGGCGAGCAGCACGCCGCTGCCGAACGCGGCCAGCCCGGTGATCGAGCTGACCGACAGGTCCACGTTGCGCGTGACGATGACGAGGGTCTGGCCGACCGCGAGCAACATGATGATCGAGGCGTTCAGCACGATGTCGCGCAGGCTCTGCAGGGACAGGAAGCCGGTGTTGGCCGCCCCGGTCGCCCCGAACAGCACCGCGATGGCGACGACCAGGCCCAGCTCGCGGAACCGGGTGAGCCGGTCGAGCAGCAGGCGCCCCGCGGGCTTCCCGCCGGGTCGCGGGGAGCCCGGCGGTCGCGGCGATTCGGCCGCGCCGCCGCGCCCCGACGCCACAACCTGCCGCTCACTCATGCGGTGCCCCCCGCGCCGGCCTCGGCGCGTTCTAGCCGCGCCCGCGGCGCGCTCATGCGGCCCTGCCGACCTGGCCGGTGGCGGCGGCCATGACCTTCTCCTCGGTGGCCTCGCCGCGCGGGATCTCCGCCACCAGGCGGCCCTCGTGCATGACGAGGACGCGGTCGGCCATGCCCAGCACCTCGGGGAGCTCGGAGGAGATCATCAAGACGGCCAGGCCCTCGGCGGCGAGCTCGGACAGCAACCGGTGGACCTCGGCCTTGGTGCCGACGTCGATGCCGCGGGTCGGCTCGTCGACGATCAGCACGGACGGGTCGGTGGCCAGCCACTTGGCCAGGACGACCTTCTGCTGGTTGCCGCCGGACAGCACGCCCACGGCGTCGGCGAGCCGGGCGAACTTGAGCCGCAGCCGCAGCGCCCAGTCCGCCGCCCGGTCGCGTTCGATCCGGCGTGACACGATCGGGCCGCGGCGCATCGCGCGCAGCTGGGTGAGCCCGATGTTGCGCTCGATGGACAACTCCATGACGAGCCCCTGCTGCCGCCGGTCCTCTGGCACCAGCGCGATCCCGGCCGACATCGCGGCGGACGGGCTGGCGGGCGGCAGCGCCCGCCCCGCCACCTCGACATGGCCGCCGTCCCAGCGGTCCACGCCGAACACGGCCCGCGCCACCTCGCTGCGGCCGGCGCCGACCAGCCCGGCCAGCGCCACGATCTCGCCGCGGCGCACCTCGAACGACACGTCGGTGAACACGCCCTCGCGGGTGAGCCGGGAGACCTTCAGCGCCACCTCGCCGATGGTGTGGGAGTCCTTCGGATACATCGCCCCGAGCTCGCGGCCGACCATGCGCTGCACGAGGTCGTCCGCGGTCAGGCCGGCGACGTCCTCGGTGGCGATCAACCGCCCGTCGCGCAGCGTCGTCACCCGCCGGCACAGTTCGAAGATCTCCTCCAGGCGGTGCGAGATGAACAGGATCGCGCAGCCGCGGTCGCGCAGCGTCCGCGTCACCGCGAACAGCCGGGCCACCTCCTGGCCGGTCAGCGCCGCGGTCGGCTCGTCCATCACCAGGACGCGGGCGTTCCTCGACAGCGCCTTGGCGATCTCGACGACCTGCTGGTCGGCGATGGACAGCCCGCGAGCGGGTTGCTGCGGGTCCATCGCGACGCCGAGCCGCCGGAACAGCTCCGCGGTCTCGGCGTGCATCGCGCGCCGGTCGATGCGGCCCAGACGGCCGCGCGGCTGGCGGCCCATGAAGATGTTCTCCGCGACCGACAGGTCGGGAAACAGCATCGGCTCCTGATAGATGACGGCCACGCCCGCCCGCTGGCCGTCGGCGGGGCCGTGGAAGGCGACCGGCTCGCCGTCGACAAGCACCTCACCGGAGTCGGGCCGGTGCACGCCCGCGAAGGTCTTGACGACCGTGGACTTGCCCGCGCCGTTCTCCCCCGCCAGCCCGTGCACCTCGCCCGCGTGCAGCTCGAGCGTCACGTCCTGGAGGGCCCGCACGGCGCCGAACGCCTTGCTCACTTTCACCAGCGCGAGCGTGGGCGGAGCCGATGCCATGCCGCACCCCCTCGTGGTGGTCGCGTGAGTCGCCCGGGTATGACGTACGTGTGAAAAACGTTTTAAGCTGACGTTGCGCAGGACGCTAGATGTGGCGCGGCGCGCCCGTCAAGACTCAATTTGGTTCTCCGCACGCGTCCAGGCTCTCCGCTCACCGAGCGGCTCCGCCCCGGCGGACCGCCGTGGGGTTGACACGTTTTAACCGTGCGGCCAAAGTGAGCCCTGCACGCGGGCCCGCCGCCCGCGGCATGATGCCGTCCGCGCGGCGAGCGGCGAGGCAGGCCCGCGGCGACAGGTAAGGACCAGCGAGCAGTCCGTCCCCGCGGCGGAAACAGAAGGGCGAGCGACCCCATGCGCACCGCGAGCGAACCGACCGCGGCGCCGCGGCGCCCGCCCGCTTGCCGGTCCGGGTGCCGGTCCGGGCGCGCGCTGGGACGGCGAACGGGAGCGGGGGCGCGATGAGCGACGGCGGCAGGTCGTCCCCGACCCGCCGGCCCGCGCGGGGCCGCCCGGGCACGGTGGGCATCAAGCAGGTCGCCCAGCAGGCCGGCGTCTCCCCCGGCACGGTCTCCAACGTGCTGAACCGGCCGGAGCGCGTGGCCGCGGCGACCCGCGTCCGCGTCGAGGAGGCCATCAAGGACCTGGGCTTCGTCCGCAACGGCTCGGCGTCGACGCTGCGCGCCGGCCAGGGCCGCACGATCGGCCTGATGGTCCTCGACCTCGGCAACCCGTTCTTCACGGAGGTGGCCCGCGGGGTCGAGGACGAATGCAGCGAACGCGGCTATGCCGTCATCCTCGCCAGCTCGGCCGCCTCCCCCGAGCGGGAGGGCCGCAACATGCTGATGCTGGCCGAGCAGCGCGTCCGCGGTGTGCTGATCACGCCGGTGGACGACAGCGCCGGCCGGCTCGACCGGCTGCGCGAGCGCGGGGTCGCCGCCGTGATGCTCGACCACATCGCCACCCAGCCGCACCAGTGCGCGGTGGCGGTGGACGACGTCGCCGGCGGCGACATGGCGGTCGCCCACCTGCTCTCCCGGGACGCGCGGACCATCGCCTACGTTACGGGGCCGCTGTCCATCCGGCAGTGTGCCGATCGGCGCGCCGGGGCGCGGCGTGCGCTGCTCGCGGCGGGGCGACCCGAGGACGCGCTCCGCGATGTCGTCGCCCCGACCATGACCCCGCGGGCCGGCCAGCAGGCGGCCGAGCGGCTGCTCGCCGACGGGCCGCCGCCCGACGCCATCTTCTGCGCCAACGACCTGCTCGCCATGGGCGTGCTGCGGGCGCTGCTGCTCGCGGGCGTCGACGTGCCAGGTGACGTGGCCCTGATCGGTTACGACGACATCGAGTTCGCCGCCGCGGCGGCCGTGCCGCTCAGCTCCATCAGGCAGCCGATGTACCAGCTCGGCCGGATCGCCACCGAGATGCTCCTCGACGAGTGCGACAACCCGGCCGGGCACGCGCACCAGCAGGTGATGTTCCAGCCGGAGCTCGTGGTCAGGGAATCCGCCCCGTGAGCTCGACGGCCACGTTCGCCGCGGTCGATCTGGGCGCGGCCAGCGGACGGGTGATGACCGCCGAGGTGGGGCCGGGGCACCTCCGGATGACCGAGGTGCGGCGCTTCGCGAACCGCCCGGTCCGGCTGGCCGGCACCCTGCACTGGGACGTCCTCGGCCTGTACGGGAACATCCTCGACGGCCTGCGGACGGCCGGGCCGCCCGTCGCCTCGATCGGCGTCGACTCCTGGGGGGTCGACTACGGCCTGCTCGATCGCTCCGGCGCGCTCGTCGGCAACCCGGTGCACTACCGCGACGGACGCACCGACGGAGTGATGGGGTCGGTGCTCACGGAGATCGGCGCCGCGACCCTCTACGACATCTCGGGCGTGCAGTTCCTGCCGTTCAACACGATCTTCCAGCTGGTCGCGGCCGGCCGGGCACCGGACCGGGCCGAGACGATGCTGCTCATTCCGGATCTGATCGCGTACTGGCTGACCGGCGCGATCGGCGCCGAGCTGACCAACGCCTCGACCACCGGGCTGCTCGACGTACGCACCCGCACCTGGGCGTACGGGCTGGCCGACCGGCTCGGCATCCCCCGCCATCTGCTGCCGCCGCTGCGCGAGCCGGGCGACGTCATCGGCCCGCTGCGGCCCGACGTGGCCGAGGAGACCGGGCTGCCCGCCGACGTGCCCGTCGTCGCGGTCGGGTCGCACGACACGGCGTCCGCGGTGGCCGCCGTCCCCGCCGCGACCGGCCGGTTCGCCTACATCTCCTGCGGCACGTGGTCGCTGGTCGGCACCGAACTGCCCGCACCCGTGCTCACCACGCAGGGGCGGACGGCCAACTTCACCAACGAGGCCGGGATCGACGGCACGGTCCGCTACCTGCGCAACGTCATGGGCCTGTGGCTGCTGCAGGAATCACTCCGCGCCTGGGGCTCGCCCCCGCTCCCCGACCTGCTGCGCGCCGCCGAGGACGTGCCGCCGTTCCGGTCGTTGGTCGACCCGGACGCGCCCGAGTTCCTGCCCCCGGGCGACATGCCCGCCCGGATCGCCGACTGGTGCGCCGACACGGGCCAGCCCGTCCCGGCCACCCGGGCCGAGTTCGTCCGCTGCGTGCTCGACAGCCTCGCGCTCGGCCACCGCGCGGCCGTCCGCACCGCGGCCGAGCTGTCCGGGCTCGACCTCGAGGCCGTCCATCTCGTCGGCGGCGGCGCCCACAACGAGCTGCTGTGCCGGCTCACCGCCGACGCCTGCGGACTGCCCGTCATCGCCGGCCCCGCCGAGGCGACCGCCATCGGCAACATCCTGGTGCAGGCCCGTACGCACGGCCTCGTCACCGACCTGCCGGCGATGCGCGCCCTCGTCGCCCGCACCCAGGATCTGCGCCGTTACGAACCCACGGGCAACGCCTCCGGCACCGAGGCCGCCTGGGCCAACGCCGCCGCTCGCATCGGCCTCCCCTGACCACCTGCGCGCCCGGGCCCTCGCCCGAGCGCCCTGGCCCCGACTCCTGTTTTCTCGTCCCCTCTCGGGGTACTAGAGATGCGCCACTTCTTCTGGTCGATTAGTCCAATCCGCAGCATGATGGTGAGTACGGGCGGATTGGTTCCCCGGCCGGCCAGTGAGCGGCGGTGAACTTATGGAATCACTGACTTTCGACAGCCGTGATATCGGACAGACCGAGGAGTTCCTCACCAGCGCCTATACCAAGATGCGTATCGGCGGCGATGCGGAACGGCCAAGGACCCGGATCGCCCGGCAGGTGATGGGGTCGGTCAGCGTCGACCGACTGCGCATGGACTACGCCATGAGCTTTGACGTCAACCCGCTCGGCAAGGTGTGTCTGTGCAGCGTGGAATCCGGTTCCATCGCCAACAAGGTCGCGGGCGAGCAGGAGGAGGTGCTGGGGCCCGGAGATGTGGTCTCGCTCGCGCCTCCCGACCGCCCCTATGCCGGTGAGGTACGCAGGTCCCGGTACGACATCGTGATGTTCGACGCCGCACTGTTGCAGCAGGTCGCCACGACACGGCCGGGCCGCAGGCCGGAGCCGGTCCGGCTCCTCGGGCACCGCCCCGTCTCGGCCGCCGCCGGACGGCACCTGCGGCGCACCATCGCCTACCTGCGTGACGACGTCCTCACCAACCCCGATATGACCGGCGAACCCATGGTGGTCGCCGCCGTCGAGCAACTCCTGGCGGCCAGCGTGCTCGCGGCCTTGCCCAGCAATGCCGGCAGTGACGCCGACGCGATGGACCGTCGCGACGCGCACCCACACATGCTGCGCCGCGCGATCGCCTTCATCGACGACCACGCCGACACCTCGATTACCGTCGCCGACATCGCCGCGGCCGTCCGCGTCAGCGTCCGCTCTCTCCAGTACGCCTTCCGCCGGCATCTCAGCACCACACCGCTGGGCTACCTGCAACAGGCCCGCCTGGCCCACGCGCACGCCGACCTGCGGGCCGCCGACGCGGGCCACACGACCGTGACCGCCATCGCCGCCCGATGGGGTTTCTTCCATCCCGGACGGTTCGCCCACGCCTACCGGACCGCCTACGGCTACCCGCCGGCCGACACCCTGCGCACGCGCGCTCAACCCCAACAGCTCTGATCGGTCCCAGCCCCGACCATCAAGTGTCATCTTCCTGTTCCTGCTCGGCCGGCAGCGTGTGCTCCGTGGCCATGTCAGCCCGCCGACGGACTGCCCGCGCGGCTTTGCCGCCCACTTCCCGTGCCCGGTCAGGCTCCGCCGCCGAGAAGACGACCTCATCGACGGGCAGGGCGGCGCGCTCCTCCAACCAGGTGGCGTAACGTCGCGCGTCTTCGGCCGACGGCAGGTCCAGCACCGCCGCTATCGCCTCGTCCGACAGCCCTTCTCGATGAGCCGCCACTATCGCCCGATGCGCCAGCCGGTCCAGATCCAGCAGGGCCGCCTGCACGAGCACCAACGCGGCGGCCAAGTCCGGACCCGAAGCCGCACCGGCCTCCGCGGCGTTGACCGCCTTGCCGATCGCGTCTACATCGCCCAGCGGCCGCTTATAGGCCTCCCAGAGATACTGATCCACACCCCGTGAGAATCGAGCCGCCAGGTGCTCCCGTCCCGCTCGCACGAGCGCGGGCGACTGAGCCGGCGGCCGTGGCTCTTCCCCACCCCGCCTAACGGTGATCACGTACTTGAATAACTGCCATACACCAACCGTCACCCGTACGGTCAAGAACATCAGCACGGCAAACGAACGACCCGAGCACCGGCTGTCCAGATAACGAAGACGAGCCGCGACGCCGTGGCGGGTTGTTCGCCCCCGGTCACCGCTGGGCGTGAGATGCGACGAGCGGCTTGAGTTGGTCGCGGGCGTCGCGGATCTCCGGCACGGTCACCCATTTCGCCGACTCGGCGAGCACGTCCCGCAGATCATCGTCGACCTTTCTAGAGTCGACGAGCGGGGCGACGCGGGCGAGGCCAAGCATGTGATCTGCCGCCAGCGATGGCTGGCCCATCCGCAGCGCGGCGAGCACCTGCTGCGCCAGGAGACGGCCTTGGAGGCGAGGCGATGCGGTCCCCAATAGGGCGACCCCTTCGTCGAACATGCCATGTGCGTCCGCATGGACTCCGATGCGATTCAACGCTCTGCCGATAGAGGCCATCATGTCGGCGACATCGAATGACGATTGCCCCGGAAAGCCTCGGTCCCGCAGTGATCCGTAGACGGTTTCCATCTCATCGCGCGACGCGTGTTCCTGGCCCCGCACCAGCGCGAGAGTACATCCTTGGCGCAGCCGCATCCAGGCCTGCTGGACCTCGGGGACCTCGGGAATCTGCACGCCGCTCTTGGCGTACATCAAGGCTCGGTCGGCACTGCCTCGTTCGTCATTGAGCGCTGCCAGGGCGCTGTAAGCGCGTGATTGTGCATCAGGGCTCTCGCTGCGCTTGGCCAGCTCCAGCGCGAGCCGCCCGACGTTTTCCCCCGCGTCGAAGTGGTGTGAATCGCTTAACGTCCACACCGACTCCACAGCGAGGTCAGACGCCGCGGCTTGTAGTTTCTTGTCCCTGCCGGCCACCACCGGCTCGATTCGCCGGATGTGTTTCATGGCGGTGGCGGCAATCGATCCTCCGCCGTGCTCGTACCGTGCATGGGCGAGGCGCTGCGCCAGTTCTCGGACATTTGTGGGGTCTTCGTAAGGCCCGACCTTGGGTGACGGAACGAACATTACGGATGCTGCCGCAGCGACGAATTCTCTGCGTTTCACGGGGGCTTTCTCCCTTATGGGGCGTATGACCACTTCCCATCCTATGCCTGCCAGCAGCCGGGACAACCTGCCGATCGACGGGTCGCGATCACCGCGCTTGATCTTCGATATCCAGTCTCGGGGTACGCCCAGTTCACGCGCCAACTGGGATTGCGTCCAGCCGTGCGCGTGCATGATCGACTTTACTGCCTCAGGAAGGGTTCGTGACTCCATGGGCTGCACGGTATCCGGAGCGTACGCGAGTGACTACCGGACTTGCCGGAAAGCGTGAACGATCCTCTGTCACGAGATGGCCGCAGGTAGAAGGGTCTCCCACGATGTACGACAGGGCGGTTGCGAGACCGGTCGATCACGGCCCCCGGCACATTTGGCTGGAGCCGACCGCCCGGGCGGCCAGGGACGCTCGCGGATTTGTTGCCGAGGCACTCGCCGAGTTCGGTCACGCCGATCTCGTCGAGGACGCCACGCTGATCGCCAGTGAGTTGGTAACGAATTCGATCACCCATACACCGAAACACCCTATTTGGGTGGGCATTTGGCGGACAGGAGCGTTCCTGGACTTGGAGGTCTGGGATTGTTCCACGGAGCCTCCGGTGTATCTGGACCCGAACTACCTTGCCGAAGGCGGGCGAGGGCTCCATATCGTCCAACAGCTCGGCGCCGCCTGCGGATACACGATCTTCGACCACGGCAAAGTGGTCTGGGCCATCTTGAAATTCACAAGTCCACGGCTTCCTGGAATTAGCTGGGTTGACTGACGGCGAAAGGATTGGGCGCGATGACGATTCAACCCGAGTGCGGCGGCCCCGCACAGCTGGCCGCCACGGCGGAGCAACTGCAGGCCATGGCGGATCTGATTCAGAGATATCCTGCCGAGGCCCAACTCATCATGTCGGCGCTCGAAGACGGGCTGACGCTCGGCCCCATGCAGGTGATGAAAACTGATGGCGCCGGCCATTGAGGCTCTCATGTTTCTCAGTCCCCACGAAATGGCCCGGCATGTCGCGGCCAGACACCGCCCATGGTGGACCATTTGGTATGGCGAACACACGCGGCACTATTGGGCGATCCCCTTGTGGGTGCGGGCCCCACCCGCCATGCTCGCCGCAACCACGCCCGAGGCGCTGGAGGCGGTCATCGCCACCTTCGAGGCACTCCACCCCAAGCCGAGCCGGCAAGCGATCCGGGTCGTACGAACCTCACATGCCACCGGCTGATCTCCGGGCGGTGGTCAACCGTCGTACAGGACGTCCAGATCGATCAGCCGGACACCGCCTTTCGTGTCGGCGATCTGCCTCAGCCCGGCGTCGAAGCCCGCGCCGCCGTAGCAGTGTAGTCCTTCATTCCCATGCGACCCCTGTTCGGTACACGGAGCCGAGGGAGGTCGGGCGCTAGCCGTGCGCCTGGCCGTAGATGTCGCCGCCGAGCTTGGCTCGCAAGGGCTGGAGCGTCTTCGCGCTGCCCGTGGCGACCCAGCGGTTGCCGACGAGCAGTTGCCCGTAGTCCTGTGCCTGTTCGAGCCACTTCTGCTGACCCTGCGTCGTGGCGAACGTCGTCAGGAAGAACCGGCCCGCCGAGGTC
>DASTYC010000051.1:0-30664 GCA_035765195.1 Streptosporangiaceae bacterium | reverse complement strand
CAAGCCACGGCGCCGCCCTCAGCGCATCGTCGATCTTCACATACAGTGCTGTCGCGAAGGTGTTCAGGTTGTTCGTCACAAAACGATCATGGACACCCTCGCCTCATGTCCACAGGCGATCCCCTGGAATCAACCATCTAGAGGCCGGCGGCGAGGGTGTTGACCCCCGTGGAGTGGACGCCGCCCGGGTGCGGAGATCGTTGCCGCGGGTGGTCGGGCATGTTCGCATACCGGTACCTGGGGACGACAGGTGCGGGGAGGCGGACCTCGACGGAGAGGCCGCCGCCCGGGCGCGCGTGTGCGGTGATGTCGGCGCCGTGCGCCGTCGCGATGGCGCGGACGATCGAAAGGCCGAGGCCGTGGTGGCCATCGCCGCGCGCGGTCCGTTCGCCGAGCCGCTGGAAGGGCTCGAAGAGCCGGTCGACCTGCCGCGGGGGGATGACCGGTCCGGTATTGATCACCGAGAGGAACGCTCGCCCGGCCCTGATTTCGGTCGCGACTTCCACGTGACCGCCGATCACGTTGTGGTGCACGGCGTTGTCGACGAGATTGGCGACCAGGCGTGCGGCCAGCGCGGGGTCGCCCGCGGACGGGGCGGGCGCGATCCGGGTATCGATTCGCACGCCGCGCGCTGCCGCCTCGGGGCATGCCGAGTCGAGGGCCTGACGGGCCAGATCGGACAGATCGAAGGGGTCCCGGCGGTCGAGCCCACGCTCGCTGCTGGCCAGCGTGAGCAGCGCTTCCAGCAGCCGCGCCTGGTCCTGGCTGATCGCGAGCAATCGCTTCGAGGTCGCCTGGTACGACTCCAGCGTGGCCGCACGGTCGGTGAGCGTCTCCTCGAGCAGCGCGCGCTCCAGGGTGAGCGGCGTGCGCAGCTCATGTGCGGCGTTGGCGACGAAGCGCTTGTGCGCGTCGAGGGCGGTCTCCAGCCGGCCGAGCAGGCCGTCGACGGTGTCGGCGAGGTCTTTCATCTCGTCGCGGGGGCCCGTGATGGCGAGCCGTTCGTGCACGTTACGGGCGGAGATCTGCTGGATCGTGGCGGTCATCGTGCGCAGGGGCCGCAACACACGCCCTGCGACCAGCCAGCCCAGCACGATCGAGAGCACCACCATGGTCGCGAGAGCGATCCCGGACTGCATCAGCAGCTCGTACAGCTGGGCGTCCTTGAGCCGGTCCAGACGCTCGCGGATCTCCGGCCCGCTGTCGTCGTAGACAATGATCACCCACTTGGCGCGGCGCATGAGCCAGTAAGTGATCGTGAGAAGGACCGCACCGGAGATCATGAACAGTGCGCTGTACAAGGCCGTGAGTCGCATGCGCACGGTTCGGAGTGAGAAATCACGAAGGCGCATGGGCCTCACCTATCCGGTAGCCGCCCTGCTGGACGGTTTCGATCACGGGTGGCGGGCCGAGTTTGGACCGCAGCCGGTTCATCGTGGCCTTGACGGTGGTCGTGAACGGGTCGGCCGCCTCGTCCCACACCCGTTCCAGTAGTTCCTCGGCGGACACGACACGGCCGTCGGCGCCGAGCAGGTACTCCAGAACCGCGAACTCCTTGGGGCTCAGCGGCAGGCGCATTCCCGCCCGGGTCGCGATCCGCTGCGCCGGATCCAGTCGCAGGTCGCCGCGGACGAGGACCGGCGGCAGCGCCGGTTGCGCCCGGCGGCCGAGCGCCCGGATCCGGGCGACAAGCTCGGCGTAGGCGAACGGCTTCGGCAGATAGTCGTCGGCGCCGAGGCTCAGGCCCGACACTCTGTCGGCGATCGTGCCGGAGGCGGTCAGCATCAGGACACGGGTCCGGCGCGTCCCGCTCACCAGCGAGCGGCACACCTCGTCGCCGTGGACGGCGGGCAGGTCGCGGTCGAGCACGACGACGTCGTATTCCAGCAGCGAGGTTCGCTCGATGGCCGTCTCGCCGTCGTGGACCACGTCGACGGCCATTCCCTCGCGGCGCAGGACTCTTGCCACGGACGCCGCGAGCTCGGCGTGATCCTCGGCCACCAGCACTCTCATCGTGAGATCAGGTTAACCACCGCCGCGGTCACAGCCGCGTCACAGGAGCTCTGACGGTGGTGTGACCTCCCGTTGCCTACAAATGGCCTCCAGCGCCCCGCCACTGACGCGAAGGAGACCATGACATGTCCAAGGCGAAGCCGAAACGGGCCCTGACGCCGCCGCTGGTGGCGCTCGCGATCTTCCTGCCGATGCTCGCGGCCTGCGGTGGATCGGGCGACTCTTCCGGCGGTTCGGGCGCCACAACACCGCCCGCCGCGGCGGCGGGCGGTGGTGCCGCCGGTGAGGACACCGACCAGTATGTGAAGTTCGCGCAATGTATGCGCAAGAACGGACTCCCGCAGTGGCCCGACCCCGTTGACGGGACGAAGTTCCGTCTCAAGCTGGGGACCGTCGATCCCAACTCGCCGCAGTTCAAGGCCGCGACGCGGAAATGCCGCCCATTGGCGCCGCCGGGATGGGGAGGCGACTCCACGCTGAGTCCGGCCGAGCAGGCCCGCGCGCTGAAGTACGCGCAATGCATGCGCAAGAACGGGGTGCCCAAGTTCCGCGACCCGCAGGGCGGAGCACTGGACCCGGGTGACGTCGATCCCGACTCGCCGCAGTTCAAGGCAGCGGATCAAAAATGCCAGTCACTGCGGCCGACGGGTGCCGGGGGATGAGCACCGACGTCAATGACGCCCCTTCCGGTATGCCTGGTGCCGCCGATACCTCCCCCGGCGTCCCGGCTCCAGGCCGCGGGAAGCCGCGCCGGCGCAGAGGCGGGAAGGTAATCGCCGGGACGGGGGCCTTGGTGCTGCTGGCCGCGGCGGGCGGCACCGTCGCCGCCGTCACGGATCCCTTCGATGACGGGGACGCCCGGCCCGCGTCCTCGACCGACGGCACCGCGCTGGCGGCCGTACGAGAAGGACCGCTGTCCACGCAGGTAACGCAGAGTGGGACGCTCTCGTACGCGGCCCATGGTGACGGGACCCCGTACGCCGTCATCAACCAGGCCAAGGGCATCTACACCTGGGTTCCCGGCGAGGGCAGGCAGATCGGCTGCGGCGAGACCCTGTACCGGGTCGATGAGGAACCGGTGGTGCTGATCTGCGGCGACACCCCGGCCTACCGCGCCTTGTCCGTGGGCGACGAGGGCCGCGAGGTGCGCGACCTCAACGAGAACCTCGTGAAGCTCGGGTACGCCGAGAGGTCCGCGCTCGATCCCGATTCGGACTACTACGGATCGAAGACCGCGGAGGCGGTCACCGAACTGCAGGACGAGTTGGGCGTCGACCAGACCGGGCGACTGGACCTCGGGGAGGCGGTGTTCCTGCCCGGTCCGCTCCTGGTGACGAAGGCGATGGCCAAGGCCGCGACGCGGGCGGCGCCGGGAGCGCAGGTGACCCAGGCCACCTCGGTCAGGCGCCAGGTGATGGTGGAACTCGACCCCGGTCAGCAGTCCCAGGTCAAGGTCGGCGACCGTGTCCAGATCACCCTTCCGGACAACAGGACGACCCCGGGCAGGGTGAGCCGCATCGGGACGGTCGCGAGATCCGGTGACGACAAGGAGGACGCCTCGAACTCCACGATCCCGGTGTACATCACGCTCACCCGCCCCAAGGACGCCGGGAAACTGGACGAGGCCCCGGTTGGGGTGCGGATCACCACCGACGGGGTCGAAAAGGCGCTGACCGTCCCGGTCACGGCGCTCATGGGCAGGGCCGGGGGCGGCTATGTCGTCGAGGTGGCCGACCCGGCGGACAGCCGGCGGCGCCGTCTGGTTCCCGTCACGCTCGGCATGTTCGACAACGACAACGGGCTCGTGCAGGTATCCGGGGATCTGTCCGCCGGCGATCACGTGGTGGTGCCGGCCTCATGAACACGACGCACGATCAAGCCGGCCAGGCTCCCGCGCTCGAACTGGACGGCGTCACCAAGATCTACGCGGGACAGCCGCCCGTGCCCGCGCTCCGGGGCGTGAGCCTCACCGTCCGCCACGGCGAATTGGTCGCCATCGTCGGGCCGTCGGGGTCGGGGAAGACGACGCTCCTGCACGTCATGGGGACGCTGGAGCGGCCAACGGACGGATTGGTCCGGATCGACGGAGTCGACGCGGCGGGGCTCGGGGACCGGCAACTCGCGGCATTGCGCGCCCGCAGCATCGGGTTCGTCTTCCAGCAGTTCTTCCTGGCCGAGCACTCCACCGCCCTCGAGAACGTCGCGAACGGCCTGCTGTACGCGGGCGTCGAGGTCGGTGAGCGACGGCGCCGTGCCGCCGACGCACTCGATCGGGTCGGTCTCGCGCATCGCCGCGACTTCCGTCCCACGAAGATGTCCGGTGGCGAGCGCCAGCGCGTGGCCATCGCCCGCGCACTGGTGGGCAGGCCCGCGATCGTGCTCGCCGACGAGCCGACGGGCAACCTCGACAGCACCACGGGAGCGTCGATCCTCGGACTGCTGCGAGAGCTCAACGCCGATGGCGCGACGATCATCATGATCACGCACGACGGTGACCTGGCCGCGCGGATGCCTCGCCAGGTGCACGTTCTGGACGGCCGGATCATCTCCGACGACGGCGCCGGCTCCTTCGCCGGTACGGGTGCGTACGCCGTCCCAGGGGCGGTGGAGTGACATGCGGGTTCCATCCCATCTCGTGCCGGCGCGCCTGCGCGCCGGAGACCAGGTCCGGGTGGCGAGCGGCGGGCTGCGTGCCCGGCCACTGCGGGCGGGGCTGTCGGCGCTCGGGATCGCGATCGGCACCACGGCGATCGTCGCGGTTCTCGGGTTGTCGTCATCGTCCCAGGCCGGTCTGCTGGCGGAGATCGACCGGCTCGGCACGAACCTGCTGACCGCCAAGACCGGCCAGAGTTTCACCCAGGAGAAAGCGGTCATGCCGGTCGCCGCGCCCGCCCGGGTGTCGCGGCTCGGGTCTGTCGAGGAGGTGGCGCATACCGGCTCGGTCGATGACGCGAAGGTGTACCGGAGCCCGTTGATACCTCCGATCAACACCAACGGACTGAAGGTCCAGGCGGCGAGTTTGAACCTGCCGCGGGTGGCCGGCACCGGCGTCGCCCATGGCCGCTGGCTCAACGAGGCGACGGCGACGCGGCCCGCCGTCGTGCTCGGCGCGGTGGCCGCGGAACGACTGGGGATCAGCCGCGTCTATCCCGGCGAGCGAGTGTGGCTGGGCGGGCAGTGGTTCTATGTCGCAGGAGTGCTCGCTCCGGCGACGCTCGCGCCGGACATCGACACAAGCGCCCTGGTCGGTTATCCCACGGCGCGGCGCTACCTCGGCCACGTCGGCATGGCCCGCGGCAAGCCGGCGGACGGCCCGCCGAGCACGCTCTACGTACGGTCGAAGACCGAGGCGGTCGGCGAGGTGCAGTCGGTGCTCGCGCAAACCGCGAACCCGGAGGCGCCGAACGAGGTCGACGTGAGCCAGCCCTCCGATGCGCTCACCGCGCGTGCCGCGGCGAAGGGGGCGTTCAACAGCCTCTTCCTGGGACTCGGCGTGGTGGCGCTGATCGTCGGGGCGGTCGGCGTGGCCAACATCATGATCATCTCCGTCCTCGAACGCCGCTCGGAGATCGGCCTGCGCCGCGCGCTCGGGGCGACCCGGGGACAGATCCGCACACAGTTCCTGGCAGAGGCGATCATGCTGGCGGCCCTCGGCGGTGTGGTCGGCGTCGCCGCCGGAGCGGGGGCGACCGCGGTGTACGCCAACGTCAAGGGCTGGACGGTCGTCATTCCCGCCGAAGCCTGGGCGGGCGGCATCGGCTCGGCCATGGTCATCGGCGCGATCGCCGGCCTGATGCCCGCGCTGCGCGCCGCCCGGCTCTCGCCGACCGAGGCCCTGCGCACGGCCTGACCCTTGGGCGGTGAGTTGTGGCGATCAAAGCGCGCGTCCTCGCGACCCTCACTCGGCTCATCGCGGTGCTGCTGGTGCCGATCGCCTGCTGCCGCGCACCGGGCCGCGCCCGCTTCCTGGCCTGCCAGTGGGCGCTGGGCCTGCGCTTCCCCGCCGAGGACCTCAGCGGGCTGACGCCGGAAACGCTGACGGCGTTCACGCGCGCGCGGGCCGAGGCGTTCTGGCGCCACCGGCAGTTGATCGGCCTCACCTCCGGATACCGCGACGCGGCCGAACAGCACCGCATCTTCACCCGGGAGGTACGGCGCACCGGCTCGGAGGCCGCGGCCCGGCGCCGGGTGCTGCCACCGGAGGAGTCCAGGCACGTGCGGGGGCTCGCGCTCGACGTCCGGCCGGCCGAGGGCGCACGGTGGCTCGAACGACACGGTTGGCGCTACGGCCTCTACCGCGTCTACGACAACGAATGGTGGCACTTCGAATACCGCACGACCCCGCCGCTCCGGCTGCCGCATCCGGGCACGCGCGTCGGCCGGCCGGATTGAGCCGGCCAAGCGCCGCTTTCAGGGGTTCCGGAACCTGCCGAGGGGTCCTTCGGGGTCGATGACACGTGCGAGGTCGCGAAAGCTGACGATTGTTTCGATATAGCCCGAGGTACATGGACCGATCTGGCACGGCGGAAACACGAACCTCAGCCCACGGTCGGCGATCAGATAGTTGCTGTCGTAGACGATGTCCACGACCTCCGACATCAACTGCTCGGGATGCTCGCGAAAGCGGATGCCCCTGGGAATCTGCTCGACGATACGGTGCGCGATGGTCCAAAGATGGTCCGCATCATCCAGAAATAGGTCATCAAAGGTGATCACACGGCCATCCGCGAGCCAGTAGTTCCTCGTTATCGAGTCCATGGCCGGCTGCATCGACATCGGTGTGGTCGACGTCGTTCGCATCTCAACACTGAACAGATCGAAGCGGAAATACCGGACGATGGACCGCACAGCAAACGTACCAGGCTCGAATCCGACCTCTCGTTCATCCTTGAGGTGCTCCTTGATGCTGGCGCCTATCACGGCCCTGAGGTCGCTATTGATCAGCTGCGCCGTGTGCGCGTCGCGTGGATCGTGCAGCACGGGAATCGTCGCGGTGAACTTCGTGTACCGCCGTGCCTGCGGAGGACTGAAGCGGGCCATCGTGACCGTCGCCCGGCCGGCCGAGGTGGCACCAGGCGAGGCGGCGGGCGCCGAGCCCGGCTGCCGTGTGCATGCCGACCCGAGCAGAGAGCCGACGAGCACAAGACAGATCGGGAACCGAAGGGACGAGCCGCCGGTGCGGGTCGTACGGACGGGTGGCGCGGTCATCGGGGCATCGTCGGGCCGAAGTCTCTTTGGAAGGTCCGGCCGTCGGTCGTCTGGAACTTCCCGGTGGCGTTCTCGACGCCGGTGGTGCGAAACGGCTTGCCGCTGTCGTTGATGCGATGCACGCGTTGTTGTTCGTGCACCACGTAGCGCAGCTCGGCCGTCCACCGGCAGTCGCACGATGCCGCGCGGACCCAGATGATGAACACCTCCGGGTCGGAGGAGGATACGCGCAGCGGGAACGACCACGTTCGTCCCCTTCCAGCGGATTCACGTGCGTCGCCCAACCTGATGCGGGGAACGGGGCCGTCGAGATTGACCTCGATGTGTCGAGTGGCGATCGGTCCGCCGCCGGTCACGACGCCCACGAGACTCCCCTTCATGGGCGGTTTCCGGTCAATAACATTCACCCGGAAATCCGTTAAGACCACCGCGTCCCGGCTCCTCCCGGTGACGATGAGATAAAGCACGGTGTCCTCGACATCGACGCCGCCGTTCGCCTTCGCCCAGCTGTAGACCGCAGCGGGATCCGAATTGGGGTCCAGCGGCGGCCGCGCGGGTCGCAGCCTCGCCGGCGGCTGGGGAAACATGAACGTCATTCCAGATTCCACGCCGGTGTAGCGGCTGAACTCTTTGACCGGGCTTATCTGGGCGACGGCGAGCGCGCTCGGTGACGGCGAGCGCTGTTTTGTGACCGCCTCGCCAAGGGTACCGAGCGTATCCGAAAAGACGCCGCTCAACGCCGTGGCCAACGCCGCAGCCAGCACTCCTGCAAGCCAGATGCGCGCCTTTCCCGACCACTGGGGCAACTGGCCGAAGGCACGACGAACCCTGCGTTTGGTCGGAGCTAACATCAGAAGGCGTTCCCTGGCATATGACGAGGACGAAGAAGCAGCCGGATTTCCCTCGAATTCCGGCCGAACGGGCCATCGGAAACCGGTCCGCCATCTCCGCTTGGTATCGGCTCAACCATGGACCGTAGCCGAGTTATCTTCCGTCCCGCAGCGGATTGGTAGTTCCTCTGTTGTTTCGCCCGGGATTGTGATTTCGCCGGTGGGCGCGCGCCGCTCATGCGAAGCGAGCCGGCGCGCCCGGGGCGCTACACGTAGCTGGGCAGATAGCGGGGGGCGGCGGAGGTCTCGACGGATTGGTAGGCCCGCGCCAGCCGCTCGATCGCGTCGCCGAGCACGCCGGGCGGCTGGACGTACGGCAGCCGCACATAGTCCTCGAGCAGACCGTCGACGCCGAACAACGGGCCGGGCACGACCCGTACGCCGAGCCGGGCGGCGGCCCCCGCCAGCGACGTCGACGCCGGGGCCGGCAGCCGCGCCCACAGCGACATCCCGCCCCGCGGCACGGTGAACTCCCAGTGGGGCAGCAGATCGCCCAGCGCGGCCACGAGCGCCTGCCGCCCCGCGCGCAGCAGGGCGACCCGTTCGGCGCGGACCTCGTCGACGCGCAGCAGCAGCTCACGCACGATCAGCTGCTCGAGCACCGGGCTGGCGAGGTCGAGCGACTCGCGCAACGTGGCGAGCCTGCGGGCCATCGGCGGCGTGGTGCGGATCCAGCCGATGCGCAGCCCGCCCCAGAACACCTTGGCTGCGGAACCGACGCTGATCACGCGTCCGTCGGTGTCGTGGGCGGCCAGCGGGGGCGGCATCGCCTGCCCGCCATGCAGATCGTCGTCGAGGGGAAGCTCGGCGAAGGTCTCGTCGACGACCAGATGGCAGCCGGCCCGCCTCGCCGCCTCGACCAGCGCGGCGCGGCCCGCGTCGTCCATCAGCCGGCCGGTCGGGTTGTGGAAGTCGGGGTTGACGTAGGCGAACCGGACGGCGGTCTGGCGCATGCTGGTGGCGATCAGCTCGACGTCCCAGCCCGCGTTCACGCCCACCGGGATCAGCCGGGCGCCGCGCCGGCGCAGCGCGTCGAGCGCGTGGGGGTAGGTAGGCGACTCGACGAGCACCGGGTCGCCCGGAGTCATCAGCTCCTCGGCGAGCAGGTTCAGCGCGTGCTGGGCGCCCGCGGTGATCATGATCTGCTCGGGGCGGGTGGGCAGGCCGCGCGCGGTGTAGCGGGCGGCGACGGCCTCGCGGAGCGGGCCGAGGCCGGCCGGATCGTAGCCGGGGCCGGCCGTGTGCGCAGGCAGCCGGGCGACGGCGTCGGCGACTGCCTCGTCGAACAGCTCCGGCGCTCCGGGCGCGGCGCTGCCGAGGTCGATCTCCGGCTCGGCCATGCCGTAGATCGTCGCGGTGGCGGTCGCGTGCGGCAAGCGGGAGGTGCGGCCGCGCGGCAGCGCCGTCCAGCTCCCCGCCCCGCGCCGGCTCCGGATGAACGACTCGGCGCGCAACGCGTCATAGGCCGCCGTCACGGTGGTGCGGCTCACGCCGAGCGCCGCGGCGAGGTCGCGCTCGGCGGGCAGCCGGACGCGCAGCGCCAGCCCGCCGTCGAGGATCAGGCCGCGGATGGCGCGGGCCAGCACGGCGTAAAAGGGCCGCTCGGCCGGCAGCTCGCCGAGTAGTCGCGCCAGCTGAGGGCCACCAATCATCCGGGGTGCAACCGCCATAGCGCCACCCTCGCCTATTGGCCTGGGTGACGCAACCCTCTTCCCGCCTAAGCGGGCCACATTGATATGTGAAGGCCAAATTGGCCCCCTACAGGGCAATCTAGATCCCACCCGGTGCCACCGTTGTTTCCGTCGATGACGGGCCGCGACATGACTCATCACGACGCCAACGTCGGGTAAACCTGGAGCGAGCCGGGACGACGTGGCCACCCCGAGTTACCGTTCGTACAGGGCGAGCGTGAAAGGACGGGCATGCCGGGACGTATCGAGGACTACGCGCTGATCGGCGACATGCAAAGCGCCGCCTTGGTCTGCCGCGACGGGTCCATCGACTGGCTCTGTTTCCCCCGGTTCGACTCCCCCGCCTGTTTCGCGGCACTGCTGGGCGACGAGGAGAACGGCCACTGGCGGATCGCGCCCGTCGGCACCGAGCGGTTCGCCTCCCGCCGCCGCTACCGCGGCGACACGCTGATCCTCGAGACCGAGTGGGACACTCCCACCGGCGCGGTGCGGCTGATCGACTTCATGCCCCATCGCGGGGAGGCCCCCGACATCGTCCGCATCGTCGAAGGACTGGGCGGCGAGGTGGCGATGAGGTTCGAGATGCGGCTGCGGTTCGACTACGGGCACATCATGCCGTGGATGCGCCAGCTCGACGGCCAGGTGTCGGGCACCGCCGGCCCCGATTCGATCTGGCTGCGCGGCTCGGTTCCCGTCAGCGGCGAGAACTTCGCGCACGTCGCCGACTTCACGGTCGGTGCGGGCGACCGGGTGGCGTTCGTCTTGACCTGGAAGGAGTCGCATCGCGACCCGCCCAAACCCGTCGACCCCGAGCTGGCGCTCCGCGAGACCGAGGATCTGTGGGGCAAGTGGGTCAAGACCTGCAGCTACGACGGCGAGTACCGCGACGCCGTCATCCGGTCGCTCATCACGCTCAAGGCGCTCACCTACTCCCCGACCGGCGGCATCGTCGCCGCCCCGACCACCTCGCTGCCCGAGGCGCTCGGCGGCTCGCGCAACTGGGACTACCGCTACTGCTGGCTGCGCGACGCCACGATGACCCTCGAGGCGCTGATCCGCAGCGGCTACACCGAGGAGGCCGAGGCGTGGCGGCAGTGGCTGATCCGGGCCGTCGCCGGCAGTCCCAACGACATCCAGATCATGTACGGGGTCGGCGGCGAGCGGCGGCTCCTCGAATGGGAGGTCGACTGGCTGCCGGGCTACGAGGGCTCCCGCCCGGTCCGCATCGGCAACGCGGCGGTGAGCCAGCTGCAGCTCGACGTGCCCGGCGAGGTGATGGACTCGCTCTACATCGGCCTCAAGGGCGGCCTGGCGCCCGCCGACCCCGCGTGGGCGATGCAGCAGTCGCTGCTGGCCTACCTCGAGTCGCGCTGGAACACTCCCGACGAGGGCCTGTGGGAGGTCCGCGGCGAGCCCAAGCACTTCGTGCACTCCAAGGTCATGTGCTGGGTCGCCTTCGATCGCGGCGTGCGCATGGCCGAGGAGTTCGCCCGGCCCGGCCCGATCGCCCACTGGCGGCGGATCCGCGACCAGATCCACCGTGACGTGCTCAAGCACGGTTACGACCCCGAGCGCAACACGTTCACCCAGTCCTACGGCTCCACCGACCTCGACGCCGCGCTGCTGCTCATCCCGCAGGTCGGCTTCCTGCCCCCCGACGATCCCCGGGTGGCCGGCACCGTGGCGGCCGTGCACCGGGAGCTGGCCGAGGACGGGTTCGTCCGCCGCTACCCCACCGTCGCCCACGGGGTGTCCGCCGACGGGCTGACCGGCGAGGAGGGGGCGTTCCTGGCGTGCTCGTTCTGGCTCGCCGACGGCTTGCGGGTGGTCGGCCGCGAGGACGAGGCCCGCGATCTGTTCGAGCGGCTACTGGGGCTGCGCAACGACGTGGGGCTGCTCGCCGAGGAGTACGACCCCTCCATCGGTCGTCTGGTCGGCAATTTCCCGCAGGCGTTCAGCCACGTGCCGCTGATCAGGACGGCCTACGACCTGTCCGGCCACGACGGCCCGCGCCGCAGCCACGCCGTCCACGGCCGGTAGTGTCTCCCGCGCGCCGCTGGCTAGGGCGAGGGGGTACGGGTGCTCAACGCGGCCAGGAACTCTCTCGGCAGCACCAGCGCGTCGCCGTCGAACCGGGTCTCCAGCAAGGTGAGCGCCCCCGCCCGCCACCAGAACAGATGCGGGCTCAGCGACCCGGGACCTTCCTCGTACGCCTGGCGGGCGTGGTTGTGCAGCTGCGCGGCGGCCGCGTGCACCGCGGCCTCGAGCCGGTAGCCGCCGGCGCGGATCGGGTACGCGGCGATGAGGCTGCGGCTGGGCACCACGACGAGCGCGCCGTAGGGGCCCATGTCGACGTACTCGTCGAGCCAGGCGAGATGGGTGGCCGCGTAGAACGTCCAGCCGTGCAGCACGACGGCACGTACGTTCTCGCCCAGGTACTGCTCTTCGACCTGCAGCGGACCGTCGGACCGGACGTTGGAGCGCCCCAGCACGAACAACGCGTCGCCGGAGACCGGCCACTCCTCCATCTCGTCGATGGTGACGGTGCGCACGGTCGTCGGCGTATCGACGACGACGGCCTCGATGAGGCCCGGCGCGAACGGGCGGGCGGCGAGGATGCCGTTGTCGGCCTCGGCCGGGTAGATCCTGGTCCGCAGCAGGTGCTGGGCGAGCTCGAAGTCGCTGAGGTCGAGCGGCTCCTCGATGGCGGTGACGATCGTGGAGATGTGGTCGGACACCAGGGCCGGCCAGTCGTCGCGTGGCACGAGGCGCGCCAGCTGCCGCAGGTTCTTCATGCTCACGTGCAGCCGATGCGCGCCCTCGAGCAGCATGACGTCGCCCGGCATCCGGCGACACGCGTACCCGAGGTTCTCCGCGACCAGCACCACCAGTGAGTCGAGCGCGGTTTCACCGCCCGGGCCACGGGAGGAGACCCATCCCCGACGCCCCTCCCCCTCGCCGGCGCGCATGTACTCCTCCTCGACCATCACATGATCCGCAGAGTAGAGCTTGTCAGGAGTTGGGCGGCTCCGGAAGACCTTCTGCTTCACATTGCGGGAACGGTACGGGGACGGTCCTCCGGCCTTCTCGCGGCCGCCGGGCGATGGACCTGGGCGGATAACCCGATGACCGCGACGGCGACCGCCGCTTGACGAACGTCAAACCGATGTCAGGAACATCTGGTCGGCGTCCAGCCGGGCGCGGGCGCCGAGCTCGATCGTGAGCTGGGGCGCTCCGTGCCCCACCGGCAGCCCGGCGAGGACGGGCACGCCGAGCGGGCCGAACCGGGCCGCGAACACCGCGTCCAGCTCCGCGGGCGTGCCGCAGTCGACCCAGGTGCCGAGCGCGATCCCGGCCACGCCCGCGAACCAGCCCGCCCGCAGCAACTGCCCGAGCATACGGTCGACGCGGTACGGCGGCTCCGCCACGTCCTCCAGGAACGCGATGCGCCCGGTCGCCGGCTCGGCGGCGTCGGGCGTGCCGGCCAGCGCGGCGAGCAGCGCGAGGTTCCCGCCGGTGAGCACTCCTTCGGCGCACCCGCCCGCCAGTGCGCGCCGCCCGCGCACCGGCGCAGCCGCGCCGAACAAGGCGGCCCGGGCGTGCTCGGTGGAGACCGGCTCGCGGTCGGCGAGGATGGCGGCGACCATGGGGCCGAACGACGTGGTGACCCCCAGCCGGCGCCCGAAGGCCACATGCAGGGCGGTGATGTCGCTGGACCCGTGCAGGATCTTCGGCCCCTGCGCCGCCATCGCGCCGGCCAGCGCCGCCCAGTCGAGGTGATCGAGCACCCGGGTGGAGCCGTACCCGCCCCGCGCGCACAGCACGGCGCGGACGGCCGGATCGCACCAGGCGTCGCGCAGATCGGCGGCCCGGTCGGCGTCGGTGCCCGCGAGGGCCTGCCAGCCCGGCGGCACGGGCTCCGTCTCGGCCAGCGTGACCCGCGCGCGCACGTGCTCGCCCACGACGACGTGGAGCCCGAGGTCGCGCAGCGTGGCGCAGCCCGCGGCCAGCCGCGCCGGATCGACGGGGCCGCTCGGCGCCACCACGGCGACCGTGTCGCCGGGTCGCAGCCGCGGCGGCCGGCGGGGCGGGGTCACCCGGCCTCGGCGGACCCGGGAGCGGCGTCCGGCCAGGACGCCGCGGCGTCCCCGCTCGCGCCGGTGACGAGGCCGACGAGCTGGGGCAGCGTCTCGCCGAGCGGGCCGCGCAGCACCGCGTCTGCGTACTCGTCGTACGGAGTCCGCTCGGCGTTGAGGATCACCAGCGACGCTCCGTGCTCGGTGGCCTCGAGGCACAGGCCGGCCGCCGGGTGAACGGTCAGCGACGTGCCGGCGGCGACGAACAGGTCGCACGAGCGGGCGGCGCGGACGGCGGCGTTCAGGACGTCGGGGTCGAGCGCCTGCCCGAAGGAGATCGTCGCCGACTTCTGGATGCCGCCGCACGCCAGGCACGGCGGATCGTCCTCGCCCGCGTCGACCCGTGCCAGCACCTCCGGCATCGGCGTGCGCACCCCGCAGGCCAGGCACACCGCGTCGCGCATCGTGCCGTGGATCTCGATGACCGACTCCGGGCTGGAGCCGGCGCGCTGGTGGAGCCCGTCGATGTTCTGTGTGACCAGCGCGTTGAGCCGCCCGGCGCGTTCGAGGTCGACGAGCGCCGCGTGGGCCACGTTGGGCTCGGCCCGCCAGGCCGGGTGGTCACGGCGTGACCGCCAGGCATGTCGCCGCACCTGCGGATCGGAGAGGTAGGCGTCCAATGTAGCCATCGTGGCGGCCGCGGGGTCCTTGGTCCACACCCCCTGCGGGCCCCGGAAGTCGGGGATGCCGCTGTCGGTCGAGACCCCGGCCCCCGTCAGCACCGTGATCGAGGTCGCCGCGGCGAGTCGCTCGCGGAGCGTCACCGTCATGGCCCCGAGACTAGATCAGCCCGCTCTTGCATGCATATCGGCGCCGCCGAGTGCCACACTGAAAAGTAATCATGAAGCCAGCGAGGTCAGCACCGCACATCCTGGTGATCAACGGCACCAAGGTCCGGCGGCCGGTCTTCATCGTGGGCGCGCCCCACTCCGGCGCCGGCCTGCTGGCCGCCGCGCTCAAGCGGTCGGCCGGCTTCCACCTGACGATGGGCCGCCCGGGCGTGCTGCGGGTGACGTACGCGTTCGCGCGCCGGCCGTCCATCGCGAGCGGGCGGGGGCAGGGCGCGGCGCGGGTGCTGCGCGACGCCTACGCCCAGGCGTGGCAGATCTCGCCGCGCGGCTGCCTTGAGTGCCCGCGCGAGTGCCGCGAGCTGGGCGGGCGGCCGGGGCCCGGGCCGTGCGTCGAGGATGTCAGGGGGACGCACCGCTATGCCGACGCATCTCCCGACCTGCTCTACAGCACCGACGTGCTGTTCGACGCCTTCCCCGACGCTCAGCTGCTGCAGATCATCAGGGACGGCCGCGACGTGGTCGCCGACATGCTCGACGACGAACAGTGCCTGGCCTGGTTCAAACCCGGCGTCGCCAACCTCGACGAGGTCTTCCCCAATCCCTTCCTGGGGGTCGAGGACGCCACCGAACGCGCCCGCTGGCCCATCGCCGCGACCGCGGTCAAGTGCGCGCTGCGCTGGCGCGGCTCGGTCCGCCTCAGCGCCCGGCTGCGCGCCCAGACCCCGGAGGACCAGCTCTACACCGTCCGCTTCGAAGACCTGGTGAGCCGGCCGGCGCGGGTGATCGAGGGCGTGGCCGACTACCTGGGTACGCCGGTCACCACGACGGCGCTGGCCGGGATCGACGGCCGCGGCGTCGCCGTGTGGCGCGACCGGCTCACCCAGCGGCAGGTCACCCAGGTGGAGCGCATCGCGGGGGCCGAGCTGCGGCGGCTCGGCTACCGGCCGGCGAAGCGGTTAGTCGCCGCGCCGGCCGGCCACCCCTAGGGTGTCTCGCTCCCAGGGTGTCTCGCTCCCGGGGCGGGTGTCTTTAGTGCGCCGCCTGGCGGCGGGCCATCTCCTCGCCCACCCAGCCGATGGCGATGCCGGCGGCGCCCAGGCCGACCAAGATCGCCGTGACTCGTCTGATGTCGCGCCTGCGCACGATCGTTGCCCCCTTTAGGAGACGTCGCGTCCCCTCAACGATGCCGGGCCCGGGTGACGGCCCGGTTTCCGCTGCGTTGTCAGCCAGTGGAACGAACGCGAAGTCCGCTCGCCCCATCCCCGTGTCCCAGATCGTTCCCGCGATGATCTTCCGGCTAACGTGGTCGCGCGGCGCCGGCCCGGGGAGGGCACACCGAGGACACCGCCCGGGCGGATCACCCGATCGGGAGGCGGATCTGGCTCACGCCCGGCTGGAGGGCGACCTGCGTCCCTGCCGGATAGCGAAGGGTGTAGTCGAAGTCGGTCGACAGCACCACCACGCCGATGCGGTGACCGGCCTTGAAGACGTAGTCGTTCGGCTGCATGTCCCAGCGGAACGAGTACATCGTGCCGGGAGTGATCGGCTCGGTGCGGGCGGGGTCGTGCCGGTTACGGACGTCCAGCCAGCCGCGCGTGACGATCCTGAACGGCGCGGTCTCGGTGACGTGCCTCGTCCGCGTCGTGCACCCGGTGTCCCCGGTGACCCCCGGCCCGTAGCAGAACTGCTCGCCCGTGCTCACCAGCGCCCCGGTCGGCCGGGTGTCGGTGCCGTAGTCGACCAGCAGGGCGGTGAGGAAGGGCGACCGGCCGTCGAGCGAGGCCCGCACGGAGATCTCCGGCGTGCCGTTCACGCGCAGCGGCCGGGTGAGCTCGGGCGTGAGGAAGGCCAGCCGGTTCGGATCGGCCGCCGTCCAGTTGTCCGCCAGTTGCTCGGCGGTTCGGGTCTTTTGGTCGACGAACGACACGGCCGGACCGCGCCGGGGCGTGGCGGCGAGCTGCCCGGGCTGCCCCGCCTGCCCGTCGGCCGCCTGGTTGAGGTGCAGCGCGATGGTCTTGGTGCCCGGCTCAGGCCAGTCGCGGTGGCGCTCCCACACGCCCGGCGCCCGCTCGACGTCGACCCTCGGCTCGGCCATGATCCCGTTCTGGATGCCGTACAGCCAGTAGTCGAACCAGTGGTGGAGCTGACGCAGCCACTCCTCGGCCCGCCACCGGAACGGGGTGGCGTGGGCGGCCTGGTGCAGCCAGAGCTTGCGCGGCACGTGGTTTTTCGCCATGGCCCGCCACCACTGCGCGAAGTGCTTGGTCTTGACGTTCCAGTCGTTCAGGCCGTGCACGACGAACACGCTCGCCCGGACGTTCCGCGCGTCGTTCAGGTAGTTGCGCTCGTCCCACAGCGGGCTGTAGTCGCCGGTCACGCGGTCCTGCCGAGCCTCCAGGTCGGCGATGACCTGCTTGCAGATCTCACGGTCCGCGCGGGTGTAGACGAACTCGGCGAGCACGTCGAGATCCTCGCCCTGGAAGGTGCCGGGGGCGACGACCCCGCCGTTCGCCCGGTAGTAGTCGTACCAGGAGGAGATGGCGGCGATCGGCACGATGGTCTTCAGACCGGCGACGCCGGTGCTGGCGACCGCCTGCGGCAGCGTCCCGTTGTACGACTGGCCGATCATGGCCACGTTTCCGGTCGACCAGGCCCGCGCCGTCACCGGCCGGCCGCTTGCGTCCCAGCCCCGCGTCCTGCCGTTCAGCCAGTCCACCGCCGCCTTGATGCCGAGCGTCTCGTTCCGTCCGCCGGAGGTCGGGCAGCCGGTCGAGCCGCCGGTGCCGATGCTGTCGACGTCGGCGACCGCGTAGCCGCGCGGCAGGAAGTAGTTGTCGTAGATGCCGGGGAACGCCGGCGCCTCGGCGCCCGCCGCGCGTTCGCCCAGGTCGCCGAGGCCGCCGAGGTCGCCCAGTTCCTTTTGGACGCTGCGTGTGCTCGACGCGGAGGCGCCCTCGCCGTCGTCGATGTCGACGTCGTGGTTTTCGATGGGGTTGCCGCCCGACCAGTACGGACTCGGCTCGATGATGGTCGGCACCCGCAGCCCTTGGTCGGTCTCCTTGGGCCGCAGGATCCGCATCTCCACCTGGTCGCGGACGCCGTCGCCGTCGCTGTCGACGGCCGTCTCGACGTGTACGGTCTGGAAGATCGCGTCCGCTCGGGAGAAGATCGGCTGCGTCTCGTCGCCGGTCACCTTGATCCGCGGCGGTTCCGCCGCGCCGGCGGGCACGGCGATCAGCGCGGTGACCACCCCTGCCGCGACGCTCAGCGCGCCGAGGCGACGCCGGGCGCGGGGCGGGCGAGTGGATCCGCTGGTGGTGCGTCGTCGCATCGGGGGGCTCCACGGTTCGGCCGGCAGCAAGCGGAGATAGCGCCTTACATCCCACATAGCGTGACAAGGGCCAGACAAGGCCCAAATCTGACTAACCTGCCGCGGTGCGCGGGCCTCCGGTGGTGGTTCGCCTTGAGCAAAACTGGGAAGCGCGTCCGCCGCCGCTTCGTTAGATGCGTAATGCGGACTGCAGGATGATTACAGAATTACGTCAGGGTCCAACCCCTCAAGCACACAACGGGAGGCCGCGGTGGGAATGCCGGGTATGCCGTGGCAGGTCATGGCGTCCTTCCGGCGGGACGATTCGGTCACGCAGCAAAAGCTCAAACCCGGGACCGTAAAGCGGATCGCCGGCTACGCCCGCCCCTACACGCGCGACCTGGTGCTGTTCCTGGGACTCAACGCGCTCGCCGCGGGGACGGTGGTGGCCAACCCGCTGCTGCTCAAGGCGATCATCGACCAGGGCATCATCCCCCGCCAGAGCGCGATCGTGGTCTGGCTGGCCGTCGCGGTGGCGGGGATCGCGCTCTTCGAGGCGGTGCTCAGCCTGGCCCAGCGCTGGTTTTCCGCCCGTATCGGCGAAGGCCTGATCTATGACCTGCGCACCGAGGTGTTCACGCACGTCCAGCGCCAGCCCGTCGCGTTCTTCATGCGCGCCCAGACCGGTTCGCTGGTCAGCCGGCTGAACACCGACGTGATCGGCGCGCAGCGGGCGCTGACGACCACGTTGTCCTCGGTCGTGTCCAACGTGATCAGCCTGGTCATGGTGCTGGTGACGATGATCTGGCTGTCGTGGCAGGTCACGCTGATCGCGCTGGTGCTGCTGCCGATCTTCATCGTGCCGGCCAAGCTGGTCGGCAAGCGGCTGCAGCGGATCAGCCGCGAACAAATGATCCTCGACGCCGAGATGAGCTCGCTCATGACCGAGCGGCTCAACGTCGCCGGCGCGATGCTGGCCAAGCTGTACGGACGGCCCGCCGAGGAGTCCGGCGTGTTCTCCGAACGGGCCGGCCGGGTACGCGACATCGGCATCATCGCCGCGATGTACGGCCGGGTCTTCTTCACCGCCCTCACGCTGGTCGCCGCGCTCGCCACCGCCATGGTCTACGGCGTCGGCGGCTGGCTCGCCATCGGCGGCACCTTCGAGCTCGGCACGCTGATCGCGCTGGCCACCTTGCTGACCAGGATGTACGGGCCGCTCACCGCGCTGTCCAACGTGCAGGTCGACGTGATGACGGCGCTGGTCAGCTTCGACCGGGTCTTTGAGATCCTCGACCTCAAGCCCATGATCGACGACAACCCCGACGCGCGGCCGCTGCCGCCCGCCGTGGCGGGCGCCGCGCCCGCCGTCGAGTTCGACCACGTCTCGTTCAGCTATCCGGCCGCCGAGGACGTCTCGCTCGCGTCGCTGGAGTCGATCGCGCGGGCCGACAGCGCGCCGAGCCGCGAGGTGCTGCGCGACGTGACGTTCACCGCCGAGCCGGGCCGCCTGGTGGCGCTGGTCGGGCCGTCGGGCGCCGGCAAGACCACCATCACCCATCTGGTGTCCCGCCTGTACGACGTGTCGGCGGGCACGGTGCGGATCGGCGGTCACGACGTGCGCGACGTCACGTTGGAGTCGCTGCGCGCCACGATCGGCGTCGTCACCCAGGACGCCCACCTCTACCACGACTCGATCCGCGCCAACCTCGTGTACGCCAAGCCGGAGGCGTCCGATGAGGAGCTCGACGAGGCGCTGCGGGCGGCGCACATCTACGACCTGGTCGCGTCGCTGCCCGACGGCCTCGACACCGTGGTGGGCGACCGGGGGTACCGGATGTCCGGCGGCGAAAAGCAGCGACTGGCCATCGCGCGGCTGTTGCTGAAGGCGCCGTCCGTCGTGGTGCTCGACGAGGCCACCGCCCACCTCGACTCCGAGTCCGAGGTCGCCGTCCAGCGCGCGCTGAAGACCGCGCTGGTCGGGCGTACGTCGATCGTCATCGCGCACCGGCTGTCCACGATCCGCGAGGCCGACCAGATCCTCGTGATCGACGACGGGCGAGTGGTCGAGCGCGGGCGGCACGCCGATCTGCTGGCGGTGGGCGGCCTGTACGCCGAGCTGTACGACACGCAGTTCGCCCGTCAGGACACGGGCGGCACGGCAGCGCTGGACGCCGTCCGGTAACGCGGCAACACGGGCAAACGGCAGAAAGCGCCGTACGGTGATATATCGGCCATCAGTGGACGTGTCGGGGATCTTGACGCCGCCATACCGCGGTCGTTGACTCGCAGGCAGCGAAGGCGACCTCCCGCTCCGCGTGTCTCGTCTTCCACACCGTCTCTCATCCACCGACGGGAATGGCCATGACTCGCATCCCGACCTCCCTACCGCTCGGCCGCACCGTACGCCTGCTGGTCGCCGCCGCGCTGGCGCTGACCGCCGTGGCGATCGGCACGACGGCGGCCACCGCGCAGCCGCGGCTGCCGGCCTACCGCACGGCCTCCGCGCCCGTAGCCGACCGGGTCGCCGACCTGATCAGACGCATGACCCTGGAAGAGAAGATCGGCCAGATGTCCGTCTTCAACATCACCGGCATCCAGGGCGACTGCGAATGGTCCGGCGGTGAGCTGAACGAGACCTGCATGAAGCAGATCCTCGTCGACGCCAAGATCGGCAACATCCTCTCCGGCGGCGGCACATCGCCCCCGCAGAACAACCCGCGGGCGTGGGCCGAGATGGTCAACGCCATCCAGAAGTACGCCATCGACAACTCTCGGCTGCACCTACCGATCACCTACGGCGTGGACGCGGTGCACGGCCACAACAACGTGGTCGGCGCGACCAAGTTCCCCCACCAGATCGGCCTCGGCGCCACCTGGGACGCCCAGCTGACCGGCCTGCTCGGCCAGGCGACCGGCAAGGCCGTCAAGGCGACCGGCCCGAACTGGAACTACGCGCCCGTCCTCGAGGTCGCGCGGGACACCCGCTGGGGCCGCTACTACGAGACCTACTCAGAGGACCCGTACCTGACCGCCGCGCTCGGCGTCCCGTACATCAAGGGCGTGCAGGCGACCGGCCAGGTGGCCGCGACCGACAAGCACTTCGCCGCCTACTCCGAGCCGTTCAACGGCCACGACCGGACTCCCGCCGACGTGTCGCGGCGCTACCTGCAGGACACGCTGCTGCCGCCGTACGAGGCCGGCGTCGACGCGGGCGCGCTCACCGTGATGGCCAACTCCGGCGCGATCAACGGCGTCCCGGCGACCGCGTCGCACTACTTGCTGACCGACCTGCTGCGCGACCAGTGGGGCTTCACGGGCGTGGTCGTGAGCGACTGGGACGACGTGCAGTCCCTGCAGACCCGCTACCACCTGGCCGACACCTACGCCGACGTCGCGGCGCTGGCGGTGAACGCCGGGGTGGACATGGCGATGCTGCCGCCCACCGACAACGGGCGGTTCCCCGCCGCGCTGCTGCAGGCGGCCCGGGACGGCAAGGTCTCCGGCAAGCGGATCGACCAGGCGGTGCGCCGCATCCTCACGCTGAAGTTCAAGCTCGGCCTGTTCGACCACCCGTTCGTGGACCCGGCGAAGGCCGACGCGACCGTGCTCGGCGCCGACAAGGACCTCGCGGTCCGCGCCGCGACCGAGTCGCAGGTCCTGCTCAAGAACGACGGCAACGTGCTGCCGCTGTCGACCGGCGTCGGCAAGGTCGTCGTGGCGGGCAACAGCGCCGACTCGCTCGCCAACCAGAACGGCGGCTGGACGATCGGCTGGCAGGGCATCCCGAACGGCTCCCCCGAGCCGGGTGTGACGATCTACGAGGGCGTACGCGACCTGCTCGGCGCGGACAAGGTCGAGCTCGCGACGAGCGCCGACGACGCGGTGGCCAAGGCCGGGAACGCCGACGCGGTCGTCGTGGCCGTCGGCGAACGGCCCGGCGCCGAGGGTGAGAGCGACGCGGAGATCCCGCAGCTCGCCGCCGACCAGCAGGACCTCGTCGACGCGCTGCAGGCGACGGGCAAGCCCGTCATCGTCGTCGTGGTGTCGGGCCGCCCGCTGGTGCTCGGCAAGGCCGCCGACGCCAAGCAGCTCATCGCGGCCTGGCTGCCGGGCAGCGAGGCCGGGACCGCGGTCGCCGACGTCGTGTTCGGCCGGGCCAACCCGAGCGGCCGGCTTCCGGTCTCCTGGCCCAAGACCGTCGGCGACCAGCCGATGTACTACCAGCAGCTGAACGGCACGAACGGCGGCCCGAGCTCCGGCTACGACCCGCTGTTCCCGTTCGGCGCCGGCCTGTCCTACACCACCTACGCGGTGCGGGGCATCGCCGGGCCGGCCGCGGTCTCGCGCGGCGGGACCGTCCGGGTCGCCGTGACCGTCGCCAACACCGGCTCCCGGGACGGCGAGATGGTGGTGCCGGTCTTCGCCCAGCAGCCGGTGAGCCCGATCCTGGTGCCGCCGAACCGCCTGGTCGCCTTCACCCGCGTTCCCCTGAAGGCGGGTGAGACCAAGACCGTCTCGCTGTCGTTCCCCATGTCCCGCCTCGCGGTCACCAGGGGCGACATCAACGGCTCCGGTTCCAGGTCCGTCCTGCCCGGCGCCTACAAGCTGGTCGCCGGCGACCAGTCCGCCGACCTGACCGTCCGCTGACCCTCAGGACCGGTGGACCGGTGCGGTGGTTCCGACGGGAGCCACCGCACCGGCCGGCCCCCGCGACCGCGCACCGTGAGGGTCAGCCGGCCGTCGAGGGGAGCGCGCCCAGCGGGTCGACGTCGGGCGGTGCGGACTCGCCGGCGTCGGCGGCGGGCAGCCACAGCACGAACGTGCTCCCCCGGCCCACCGCGGAGAACAGCCGCGCCTGCCCGCCGTGGGCCTCAATGATCTGCCGGACGATGGCGAGCCCGAGACCGGTGCCCCGGTCGCCGGTCGGGGCGCCGGTCTGCTCCCCGTTGGGACGCCGCCAGAACCGGTCGAACACCCGCGCCTGCTCGCCCGGCCCGATGCCGGGCCCGGCGTCGTTGACCGCGACCCACAGCCAGCCGTCCCGCCGTCCGGCCCCGACGGTGACCGTCGAGCCCGCGGGCGCCACGCGGACGGCGTTGGACAGCAGGTTGCCCACGGCCCGGCGCAGCGCGTCGTGGTCGCCGATCAAGATGAGGTCGGCGCCCACCGTCCGGTCGATGACCAGCCCGCGCCGGGCGGCCAGCGGCTCGAACTCCTCGGCCGCCTCCCGGGCGACCGCCGCCAGGTCCACGTCGGTGTCATCGAAGGCCGGCGCCGACCGGCGGGCCGAGGCCAGCAGGTCGTCGACCAGCCTGATCATGCGGTCGGTGGCCCGGTCGATCACAGCGGCGGCGCGCCGGCGCTCCTCGTCGGTGGAGTCGGCGGCGATGAGCACCGCGTCCAGGTTGGTGCGGATGACGGTGAGCGGGGTGCGCAGCTCGTGCGAGGCGTCGTCGATGAGCTGACGCTGCGCCCGGAACGCCGCGTCCAGGCGGTCCAGCATCGAATCGACGGTGTCGCCCAGATAGCGCAGCTCGTCCTTGGGCCCGCGCAGCCGGATGCGCCGGGACAGGTCGGTCGCCTGGATCTCCTCCGCGGTCTGCACGATGGCGCGCACCGGCCGCAGCGCCCGCCCCGACAGCATCCAGCCGATGCCGAGGCTGACGACGAACAGCCCGCCCAGCAGACCGAAGGAGTAGTTGCGCAGGTTCTGCATCGTCTCGAAGTTGACGGCCTGCTCCACGGCCTTGAGCTTGACGACCTCCACATCGCCGATGTACTGCCCGTAGATGTCGGTCTTCTTGGCCTTGATGATGTTGTTGGTGATCGGATCGGCCTCGGTGCTCTTCGACACCGCGATGTAGATGCCGCCGACCACCAGCGCGGCGAGCGCGCACAGCAGCATGGAGTAGAGCACGGTGAGCCGGAACCGGATCGTTTGCGCGAACGCGGGCAGCCGCGGTATCCCCCTCATGAGCCTTCCCGGAGCTTGTAGCCTCTGCCGACCAGGGTCTCGATCAGCGGTTCCTCCCCGTCCTCGCTGACCTTGCGGCGCAACGTGCCGACGGTGACCCGGACCGTGTTGGTGAAGGGGTCGGCGTGCTCGTCCCACACGTGTTCGAGCAGCTCTTCGGTCGAGACGACCTCGCCGTGCCTGCTCATCAGGTAGGTCAGCACGCCGAACTCCTTGGGGGTGAGCCGCAGCGGCCGGTCGCCCCGGTACGCCTCGTGTCGGGCGGTGTCCAGGCGCAGCTCCCCCACCGTCCAGACCGCGGAGCCGCCGCCGCTGTCGCGGCGCAGCAGCGCCCGGACCCGCGCCAGCAGCTCCGGGAACGCGAACGGTTTGACGAGGTAGTCGTCGGCGCCCTCGTCGAGCCCGCGGACGCGATCGGCGAGCCGGTCGCGCGCGGTCAGCATCAAGATGCGCAGCGCCGACCCCGCCGGACCGGCGAGCTTGCCCTCGCGGATCGACCGGCACAGGTCGAAGCCGTCGCCGTCGGGCAGGTTGAGGTCGAGCAGCATCAGATCGTAGGAGCTCGCGTAGAGCTTCTCCGTGGCGGCCGCGGCGGTCAACGCCACATCGACCGCGTAGCCCGCCCGCACCAAGCCCACCCGCACCGCCTCGACGAGGTCTTCCTCGTCTTCGACCACGAGCAACCGCATCGCGGCAATCTCCCTTCGAGGAGCGGCCGGCGGTCAGCGGATCAGCCGCTGAGCCTGGTCCGCCGCCCGGTCCACGGGGATGGCGAAGCCGATGCCGATCGACCCGCCAGAGCCCGCGCCGCCGCGGCTCAACGTCGCGATGGCGGTGTTGACGCCGATGACCTCGCCGCGCGCGTTGACCAACGGGCCGCCGGAGTTGCCGGGGTTGATGGAGGCGTCGGTCTGCACGGCGGTCTGCCGATCCCCGTCGCCCAGCCTAACCTCGCGGCCCAGCGCGCTCACTATGCCGCCGGTGACGGTGCCCGACAGGCCGAGCGGGGAGCCGATCGCCAGGACCGGGTCGCCCACTCGGACGTCGGCCGACCGGCCCAGCGCGATCGGCGGCGGGCTGTCGCCCGCGTCGATGGACACCACGGCGATGTCGTGCGCGCTGTCGGTGCCGACGATCCGGGCGGGCAGCCGGCGCCGGTCCGCCAGCACCACGGTCGCGGCGGTGCCGTCCTCGACCACGTGCGCGTTGGTGACGATGTGGCCGGCCCGGTCGATGACGAACCCTGATCCGGCGGCCACCGAGCGCGGCCCGCTGACCTGGATCGACACGACACTCGGCTGGACACGGGCGGCGACGTCGCTGAGGTCGCCCGGCCCGTTCACCGGGCCGGCGGTGGACTGCGGGATCGGCGCCGCTTCCGGGGAACCGAGCAACTGCGCGCCGGCCACCCCTGCCACGCCCCCGGTCAGCGCCGCCACCAGCGCCGCCATCGCGATGACCCGCCGGACCGTCGTGCGCGGGGCGGCGGCCGCCGGGTCCGGCCCGAACGCCGGCCCGAGCGGTCCGGCCCAGGGCGCGTCGCCGGGGCCGGTGGGCCGTTCGACCGGCGGCACCGGCGGCGGCCGAAGGAAGTCCGGACCGCGCGGCTCGCCGAGCCCGAACCGCTCCCCCTCGTGCGATCGAGGTCTCATGGTGACTCCTTCAGCGCCGACGTATCAGGGAAGTCGGGAGAACCACAGCAGGGACCCGGCGGCCGCCGCGCAGGCGAGGACGAGCCCGGCGCCGATGAACCAGGCCCAGACCTCGCGCCGTTCGAGCCGGTAGCCCACGCTGCTGCCGATGTCCTCATAGACCTGGCGCAGCTCGTCGCCCGTCGCGGCCTCGTAGAAACGCCCGCCGGTGGTCTGCGCGATGCGTTCGAGCGCGGGCCCGTCGACCGGTACCGGGATGGCCCGCAGCCCCTGGTAGATGACGCCCTCCGGCGTGCCGTAGGCGATGGTCGACACCGGCACGCGCGCCCGCGCCGCCGCCGCCGACCCCTCCTCGGGGCTGCGCCCGGCCGTGTTGGTGCCGTCCGACAGCAGCACGATGCGCGCGGGCGGCGCGGACTCGCCGAACTGGGCGCCGAACGACGTGATCGACTGCAGCGACGCGAAGATCGCCTCGCCGATCGCGGTGCGCGGTCCGAGCGTCAGGTTGTCGATGCCGCTGAGCACCGCCCGGCGGTCGGTCGTCGGGGAGACGACCACGGCCGCCGACCCGGAGAACGACACGACCCCGACGTTGAACCGCGCCGGCAGGCGCTCCACGAACGCGTGGGCCGCGCGCTTGGCCGCGGTGAGCCGGTCCGGCTCGACGTCGGTCGCCTCCATCGAACTCGACACGTCGACGGCGACCATGACCGTCGCCTGCTCGCGCGGCACCTCGACCTCGTGGGTCGGCCGCGCGAACCCGGTCACGAACAGGCCCATCATGAGCAGGAACGCGGCGGCGGGCACGTGCCGGCGCCAGCCGGGCCGGGTCGGCGCCACCCGTTCCAGCAGATGCAAGGTGGTGAACCGGACCGCGAACCTGCTGCGCCTGGCCTGCACCAGCACGTACGCGGCGACCAGCGCGAGCAGGGCGAGCAGCAGCCACAACCGGCCCGCGGCGAGGAAACTCATCGGCCGGCACCCCGCCGCCGCTCCTGGGCGCGCTGGGCAGCGACGTGCCGGACGATGTCGGGCAGCCAGTCCCCGTCGGTCCGCAGCGGCAACCGGGCCGCGCCCGCCCGCCGCAGCGCCCGCTCGGTGCTCGCGCGATGCTCGGCGGCCACCGCCGCGTACCGCTCCCGCAGCCGCCGATCGGCCGTCTGCACGTCGCGGCGCCGCCCGGTCTCGGGATCCACGACGGTGAGCAGTCCCACGTCGGGCAGCGACAGCTCACGCGGATCCACGACCTCGACCGCGAGCACCTGGTGCCGGTCCGCGAGCAGCCGCACCTCCCGCTCCCACGCCGCCGCGTCCTCGAGGAAGTCCGAGATGATGACGACGAGCCCGCGCCGGCGCAACGTGCGGCGCAGCAGGTCGGCGCCCGCGCCGATGCCGGGCGGCTCTCCGTGCGACTGCCCGGGCGACTGCCCGTGCGGCCGGCCGCCTGCCGGCGAGCGCGGCGCTGACAGCAGCGCGCGGAGCAGGGCGAGCAGGTGGGCCCGCCCGGTGCGGGCCGGAACGTGCCGCGATCCGGCGCTCCGCAGCACGTACGCGCCGACCCGGTTGCCCGCCCGCTCGGTGAGGAAGCCCACGGCCGCCGCGGCGACCACCGCCAGGTCGCGCTTTTCGACCCGGCCCGTGCCGAAGTCCATGCTGGCCGTCCCGTCGACCAGCAGCCAGGTCTCGAGCTCCCGGTCCGCGACGAGATCCCGGACGTGCGGGAGCGTGGTGCGCGCCGTGAGGTTCCAGTCCATCCGCCGTACGTCGTCGCCCGCCTGGTACTCGCGGGCCTCCGCCGGCTCGCTGCCCGGGCCGGGCAACAGGCCCAGATAGTCGCCCTGCAACAGCCCGTCCAGCCTGCGGACGATCGTCAGCTCCAGCCGGCGCAGCGCCTGCTCGGGGGCGAGCTCGCGCAGGGGCGGCGCCGAGGTCACGCGGCCTCTCCCGCGGGCTCGTCGCCGCTCGGCGCGATCCTGGGCAGCGGAACGGCGCCGACCACGCGCTCGACGATCGAGGCCGGGGGAACGCCGTCGGCGAGCGCGTCGAAGGACGGCACCAGGCGATGCGTGATCACCTCGCCGGCCAGGTCCCGTACATCGGCCGGCAGCACATACTCGCGCCCGCGCAACAGCGCCAGCGCGCGGGCGGCCGCCACCAGGCCGAGCGTGGCCCGCGGGCTCGCCCCGTAGGCGATCAGCCCGGCCACGTCCGGCACGCCGTAGGCCGCGGGGTCCCGGGTGGCCGCGACCAGCCGCACGGCGTACCGCGCGACCGCGTCGTGCACAAACACCGCGTCCGCCGCGTCCTGCAAGGCCGCCAGACGCGCGGTGTCGAGGATCGGGCTCGGGACGGGCGCGCGCACGCTCATCCGGTAGAGGATGGCGAGTTCCTCGTCCTCGGTCGGGTACCCGACGTCGATCTTCATCAGGAAGCGGTCGCGCTGCGCCTCCGGCAGCTGGTACACGCCTTCGGACTCGATCGGGTTCTGCGTGGCGAGCACCAGGAACGGCAGCGGCACGTCGAAGGTGCGGCCGCCGATGCTGACCTGCCGCTCCGCCATGACCTCGAGCAGCGCCGACTGAACCTTGGCCGGCGCCCGGTTGATCTCGTCGGCGAGCACGATGTTCGCCATCACCGGACCCAGCTCGATGTCAAAGCTCTCCGCCGACAACCGGTAGATGCGGGTCCCGACGATGTCGGACGGCACGAGGTCAGGGGTGAACTGGATTCGGGCGAACGATCCGCCGATCACCGTCGCCAGCGTCTGCGCCGCGAGCGTCTTGGCGATGCCGGGAACGCCTTCGAGGAGGCAGTGTCCCCGCGCCAGCACGGCGACCAGCATCCGTTCGACCATGCGATCCTGCCCGACGATGACCCGCTTGACCTCGAACAGCGCGCGCTCGGCGAGCGCCGTGTCGGGCAAGCGGGCCTGCGGATCGCCATGGAAGCTCACCGAGAGTCCGCCACCATGGCCGTGCTCGTCTCGCCCTTCGCGCCGCAGTCGCCCGGCGCGTGCGCGGCCGCGGGCGCCTGCTGCCCGGACTGCGCCTGCTCGACGATCACCAGTTGGGTGCCGTCCTCGTCAGCAGATGCAAAAGCCGAACCGGAGGCGGCGAAGAGCGCCGAAACGGTCAGCCCGAACGCGCCTGCGGTGATCTTGGCTCGCCTGCTGAGAGCCATGCTCGGTCTCCCTCCATGTTGTTGACCCGCCCGATCTCCCGGGCTTCGCGACCGGATACCACCGATCTCAACAAGAAGGGACTAAAAACGAGCTAAGGGCGGCCGCGGCCGGGCCCGCGATCCGGACGGCCGCGCCCGCGCTGCTCAGCAGGAACGCGACTTCACGACGACCTCGTCGCGGCCGTTGGCCATCCAGTCGGCGTGACCTTCGGCGCAGTTGCGGCCGGGCGACCACACCATGTCCCCGAAGTGCAGGCCGGGCCGCGTGGAGGCGGTGAAGACGTGGCCGTAGAACGGCCGGTCCATGTCGGAGGTCTTGAACTTCAGGTACTGGCCGCCCCCGGCGTAGTTGTTGACCTGCATCCAGTTCGTCTGGCACGTCGGCGACCAGTAGAGCGAGAACCGCCCCTTCGGCGTGTTCTTCGACGCGACCGGGCGGGCGGTGCGCGCGCAGCCCGTGACGACCGGATCCTTGTTGTCGCAGCCGGCGCGGCTGCATGCGGCGCGCAGTCGCGTCGCGTCGTCCGGCGCGTGCGGCGCGTCCGGCGCCGCCAGCGCGACCGGCACGCCGCTCACCCATGTCGCCCCCGCCGCCGTCGCGGCCAGCGCGACGCCGGCGAGACGGCGGCGTCGTCGTGCGTGAACCATGTCGGAAAGCCCCCATCCAGCGTCGCCTGCCGACGCTTCGCGGAATGTCGCTGACCGGCACAGCGTGTCCGGGCGGCGGCGCCGGCGGGCTCGTGCCACTCCCGACTTGGCCGACCCGGGCGCGATCGCGTGCCGAACCGTGTCCGCCGGCGCACGCCGTCCTTACCGTGCCGCCCGGCCGGGGACGTCTTCCTTACCCGGCCCTACCGGGTCGTGGTCCGCTCCGGGACGACGGAGGGCCGGGGAACGTCAGCCGCGCGCCGCGAAGAGGACGCGGAGACGATCGATCTGGTGGCGGCGTTCGGCCGCGGCCTGCTCGTCGAGCGAGTTGCCGGGGGCCTGCTGCAGCAGGCTCTTGGTGGCCGCGGCGGCGCCCCCGTCGACCTGCAGGAGGGCGGCGGCCAGGTCGCGCACGGCGTCGTCCAGCTCGGCGACGGGCACCACGGCCTGCACGATGCCGAGCTCGCGTGCCTCCTCGGCCGGCACCGTGCGGACCGTCAGGCACATCTCCATGGCGCGGGCCAGACCGACGGCGTCGACCAGCGGCTTGGTGCCGGTCAGGTCGGGGACCAGGCCGAGCGCGGCCTCCTTCATGCAAAACGACGCGTCCGCGGCGGCGATGCGCAGGTCGCAGGCGAGCGCGAGCTGGAAGCCCGCGCCGATGGCGTGGCCCCGCACCGCCGCGATCGACACGATCGCGGGGCGGCGCAGCCACATGAACCCGCGCTGGTATCCGGCGATCGTCCGCTCGACCTCTTCGGCGCCGGCCTCGGGGTCGAGCGCGGGCTCTTCGCCGGGGACGCCGGCCGCGGACAGCGCGCGCAGGTCGATGCCGGAGGAGAACGACGGACCTTCGCCGCGTACCACCACAACCCGGACGCCGACCGGCAGCGTGTCGCCGATGCGGGCGAGCGCCCGCCACATGCCGGGCGTCTGCGCGTTGCGGCGCTCGGGCCGGATCAACGTGATCGTGGCCACCGCCCCGTCGATCTCGAGCCGGAGGCCGGATCCGGCCAGGTCCTCGGTGTCCGGTGCAACTTCCACCATGGCGCTCCATTTCGTCCCGCCCCGGGAGGGCTCAGGGCACCGGGACATGGTCGCGGTCCGGCACCCGCCGTACGGCGGAGCGGTGCGGTCCAGACAGTGCACCGCCGCCGTGGGCGGCCCA
>DASTYC010000050.1:0-305031 GCA_035765195.1 Streptosporangiaceae bacterium | reverse complement strand
ACCTGCAACAGCTGCGCAACATCCTCGACGACCCGGACGCGAGCAACAACGACAAGTTCGTCGCCCTCGACCTGCTCAAGAACGCCAACATCGCCGCGGGAGGCGTGCTGCCGATGTGCCAGGACACGGGCACCGCCATCGTCATGGGCAAGCGCGGCCAGCACGTGCTGACCGACGGACGCGACGAGGAGCACGTCGCGCGCGGCGTGTACGACGCGTACACCAAGCTCAACCTGCGCTACTCCCAGCTGGCGCCGATCACCATGTGGGAGGAGAGGAACACCGGCACCAACCTGCCCGCGCAGATCGAGCTGTACGCGACGACCGGCGAGGCCTACAAGTTCCTGTTCATGGCCAAGGGCGGCGGCAGCGCCAACAAGTCATTCCTCTACCAGGAGACCAAGGCCGTGTTGAACCCCAAGCGGCTGCCCGTCTTCCTCGAGGAGAAGATCAGATCGCTGGGCACCGCCGCGTGCCCGCCGTACCATCTGGCGATCGTGATCGGCGGCACCAGCGCCGAGTACGCGCTGAAGACGGCCAAGTACGCCTCGGCGCACTATCTGGACGCGCTGCCCGGCCAGGGATCGGCGAGCGGGCACGGCTTTCGCGACCGCGAGCTCGAACAGCAGGTCTTCGAGCTCACCCAGCGGCTCGGCATCGGCGCGCAGTTCGGCGGCAAGTACTTCTGCCACGACGTACGGGTGGTCCGGTTGCCGCGGCACGGCGCTTCTTGCCCGGTGGCGATCGCCGTGTCGTGCAGCGCCGACCGGCAGGCGCTCGCCAAGATCACGGCCGAGGGCGTCTTCCTCGAACGGCTGGAGACCGATCCGGCGAAGTACCTCCCGGACACCACCGACGACGATCTCGACGGCGACGTCGTACGAATCGATCTGAACCGGCCCATGAGCGACATCCGCGCCGAGCTCTCTAAGTATCCGGTCAAGACGCGGCTGTCGCTCAGCGGGCCGCTCGTGGTGGCGCGCGACATCGCGCACGCCAAGATCAAGGAACGGCTGGACGCCGGCGAGCCGATGCCCGGCTATCTACGCGACCACGCCGTCTACTACGCGGGCCCGGCGAAGACCCCCGAAGGCTTCGCCTCCGGCTCGTTCGGGCCGACCACGGCCGGGCGCATGGACTCCTACGTCGAGCAGTTCCAGGCCGCGGGCGGCTCGTTCGTCATGCTCGCCAAGGGCAACCGGTCGGCGCAGGTGACCGCCGCCTGCGCCGCGTACGGCGGGTTCTACCTCGGCTCGATCGGCGGCCCGGCGGCCCGGCTGGCCCAAGACTGCATCAAGAAGGTCGAGGTCCTCGAATATCCCGAGCTGGGCATGGAGGCGGTCTGGAAGATCGAGGTGGTCGACTTCCCCGCGTTCATCGTGGTCGACGACAAGGGCAACGACTTCTTCGCCGACACGACCGGCCCGATCCTGACCATCGGCCGCCGCCCGTAGCACGCTCCGCGACGGGCGGGGCGGGTGAGTGACGGCCGCCGGCCGTGGCAGGCTGGGCGGCGGGAGGTGTCTTCGATGACCGAGCAGAGCGATTTCCGCATCGAACACGACTCCATGGGCGAGGTGCGGGTCCCGGCGGCGGCCAAGTGGCGGGCCCAGACCCAGCGGGCGGTGGAGAACTTTCCGATCTCGGGGCGCACCCTCGACCGCGCCCACATCGCCGCGCTCGGCCACATCAAGGCGGCCGCGGCGAAGGTCAACGCCGACCTCGGCGTGCTCGACGCGGACATGGCCGCCGCGATCGCCGAAGCGGCGCGGGAGGTCGCCGAGGGGCACTGGGACGAGCACTTCCCCATCGACGTCTTCCAGACCGGCTCCGGCACCTCGTCGAACATGAACGCGAACGAGGTGATCGCGACGCTGGCCACCGAGCGGCTGCGCCGTAACGTGCACCCGAACGATCACGTCAACGCGTCGCAGTCGTCCAACGACGTGTTCCCGTCCTCGATCCACATCGCGGCCACCGGCGCCGTCCGCGACGGGCTGATCCCGGCGCTGCGGCATCTCGAGGGCGTGCTCAACGGCAAGGCCGTCGCCTTCGCCACCGTGGTCAAGTCCGGCCGCACCCACCTGATGGACGCCACGCCGGTCACGCTCGGCCAGGAGTTCGGCGGGTACGCCATGCAGATCAAGCTGGGCGTGGAGCGGCTGCAGGCCGCGCTGCCCAGGCTCGCCGAACTGCCCCTCGGCGGCACCGCCGTCGGCACCGGCATCAACACCCCGTCCGGTTTCGCCGGCCGGGTGATCAGCGAGGTGGCCAGGGCGACCGGGCTGCCGCTCACCGAGGCGCGCAACCACTTCGAGGCCCAAGGGGCCCGCGACGCCCTCGTCGAGACGAGCGGGGCGCTGCGCACGGTCGCGGTCAGCCTCAACAAGATCGCCAACGACCTGCGGCTCATGGGGTCGGGACCGCAGGCCGGGCTGGCCGAGATCCGGCTGCCCGACCTGCAGCCAGGCTCGTCGATCATGCCGGGCAAGGTGAACCCCGTCATCCCCGAGGCGGTCTGCATGGTCGCCGCGCAGGTGATCGGCAATGACGCGGCCATCGCCTTCGGCGGCGCGGCGGGCAACTTCGAGCTCAACGTGATGCTCCCGATGCTTGCCCGCAACCTCCTGGAGTCGGTCCGTCTGCTGACGAACGTGTCCCGGTTGTTCGCCGACCGCTGCGTCGAGGGCATCGAGGCCGACGTCGAACGCTGTCTTCAGTACGCCGAGTCGTCGCCGTCCATCGTCACCCCGCTGGGTCGCTACCTCGGGTACGAGGCCGCAGCCGCGGTCGCCAAGCAGGCGCTCGCGGAGCGCAAGACGATCCGCGAGGTGGTGCTGGAACGCGGTCACGTCGACAACGGGACGCTGACGATCGAACAGCTCGACGCCGCGCTCGACGTGCTCGGCATGACCGGCGCGTCGACCGAGTGATCTCGATGTGACGATCGCGCGACCGCGCGGTCACGCCCGGGCGACCCGGCACGTGACCGCGCGGTGCGGGCCGGACTAGTGAGATCTAGTACCAGCCGGTTGCTCTGAGATGCCGCCAGGCGCGGCACGGGCTGCCGTAGCGGTGCTTGATATATCCCAGGCCCCATCTCATCTGCGTGTACGGATTCGTCCGCCAGTCGCGGCCGGCGCTGCGCATTTTACGGCCCGGCAGCGCCTGCGGAATTCCGTACGCCCCGGAATATCTGTTGTACGCGCGGTGGTTCCAGCCGCTTTCCCGTATCCAGAGCCGGTCCAGGCAGTTGAAATGTCGCGGCGACCAGCCGGTGCGGGCCACCATGACGGCAGCGTCTCGTTTGGTCTGCTGCATCCGCCCGAGCCGCCGCTGCCGGGCGCGTTCCCGTTTGGATGTCTTCGCCGCCCGGTGCTGCTGGGCGTGCATTTGGATCCTCGAAGCCTGCTTCGACGCGACCGCACGGGCGGGCGTTTCCGCCGTCAGTCCGGCCGTGAGAAACGACGCGGTCATGACCGCGACTGTCTTTTCCCATACGCCGCGGCCGCGTGACGGCCGAACGCCGAAGCCGGTGTGACGATGTCGATCCAAGATGGTCCTTCCGCCGGCCGCCGCGCCGGTCGCGCGGTCGAGCGATCTCATCCCGGCGGGTGCGTCCCCGAGGGACGACCGGGCACCGCGGCACGACTCGGCGCCGGACGCCGAGCCGCCGGACGCCGCCCGCCCATGGGCGGCGTTGTGTGATGCTCGTCCACAATTGTGGTGAAATACGAGCTTCCGGGATGCTTCCGGCGAACGCCACCGCGTTCGCCTGTGCCGATACACATCGCTTAGCGTCCCCATATCGACGCGGCGCCGACGGCTTTTGCGGCGATCGATGACATGCGTTTGCCAATCGATGGCAGTCGAAAAACAAAGCGGGCGACCAGTGGCCGCCCGCTTTTATCAGCTGTTAATTGTGTGCGCTCAGTACCAGCCCGCGGATTGGAAGTGGCTCCACGCGTCGCATGGACCGCCGTATCTGCCCTTGATATATCCGAAACCCCACTTGATCTGAGTGGTGGCGCTGTCGAGCCAATTCGAGCCGGCACTCGCCATCTTCGAACCGGGATTCGCCTGGGGAATGCCATACGGTCCGCCCGGACTGCCGGCGTGCACATTCCAATGGCTCTCGCGATCCCATAGTTCGACCAGGCAGCCGAACTGCGTCTTGGGATTGAAGCCATATCTGGGCATCAGCGCCTTGGCGATGCGCTGCGCCTCGCCGGCCGGCACGGGATTGCCCGCGGGGGCGGCCGCCGCCGTCGACTCCTTCTCTTTCGGCGGCGGCGTGCCGCGGACCGCCATCACGGGACGCCTGGCCGCGTCCCGCCGGGCGGCGCGGGCGGCCCGGTCGGCCAGCATCCTGCGGGCCTGCGCCTCGGTGGGCTGACGCATCGCGTCGGCGACGATGCCCGACGCCGCCCGGGCCGGGGCCACGGTGCCGCTCTCGCCATCCTCGCCGCCGCCGGTCAGCGCCAGTGCCGTCCCGCCGCCGACGAGCACGGTGACCGCGGCGGCGGCCGCGATAAGACCCGTCTTGCGGGCCGGCATCCGCGGGCCGGGCAGATCGGGTGAGCCGCCGGCCAGATCGGGCGGGCCGAGCGCGCTATGGCGGGCCGAGCGCGGCGGCGGGGGCTGCTCATCCGGTGGCGGACTGCCTGCCACCTTCACGTCGGCGTGGAGGTGACCACGCCCGAAGGTCATGACATCCGCTTCGTCTTGTCGATCGTCTCGCTTTGGGGACCCGTACGAGCCTCCGTCCAAGACGGTCCTTCCGACGGTCGCCCGCGCACCGAGTGCGCGCGCGAAAGCCTCACCCCCAGCGTGATGGCGCGCCAGAATGCCGGCGGCGGTCACGCCCACGGCGTGCCGCAACGGCCCGGACGGATGAGCGGGGAGGTACGGACCGGCGTGCACGGGAGGTGCTTACGACGCTCACCCTGCCGTAGTCACAGGGGTGGCTCGCAACCGAAACGCCACGACTGGCCTCGCGCGACACGCCGGTCACTTTGGTGAAAGATGACGAAAACCTTGTCGAGACCTGGGATTCCGGCGTCCCACCCGCCGACCTGTGACGTTTGTCACGGCGTCGCACAGCGGATGCGTCCGACAGCGCAGTGTCATGGTTTTCATGACTCCAAGCAAGATCACGCCGACGCCCGCCCGACCGACAGCCTGACGGCTTCCGGCAGGTCGGCCATGCGGTCGATCACGATGTCGGCGCCGGCGAGCCGTGCGGCGGGGGTCAGGCCGACGTAGCCGATCACCGTCATCCGCGCCGCCTTGGCCGCCGTCACCCCATGCGGGCTGTCCTCGACGACCAGACACCGCTCCGCGTCCGCGCCCATCCGCTCCGCGGCGTACAGGAACAGATCGGGGTACGGCTTGCCGCGCGCCACGTCCTCGGCGCTGAAGACGCGGCCGGCGAACCGGTCCAACAGCCCCACCGTCGTCAGCGCGGTCTCGATGCGCTCGTGCGTGCCGCTGGACGCTACGCAGACGGGCAAGTCGATCGCCGCCAGCGCGTCGAGGGCCGCCGTCACCCCGGCCACGGCCGTGAGCTCGGTGCGCATCCGTGCGAACAGCCGCTCGTGGTAGCGGTCCTCGAAGTCATCGGGCAGCCGCCGGCCGAGCAGGGGCTCGACGGCGTCCCGCACCAGCCGCAGCGTGCCGCCGAGATAGTCGCGTACGGACTCCTCGTACGTCGTGCGGTGCCCGCACTCGGTGAGCAGCCCGGCGAGCACCCGATTGGCGATCGGCTCGCTGTCCACCAGGACGCCGTCGTTATCGAGGATCAGCAGATCGAACCGCACCCGAGCGACCCTACCCGCGCACCTCGGCCGACCCCACCTCGCCGATCTTGATGTGAGGGTTCCATCGCGTGTGGTGACAGACCGCTCACATCAAGATCGGCGGTTGCTAGGCGCCGACGTCGCCGAGCATGTCGGTGACCAGGGCGGCGATCGGGGAACGCTCCGACCGGGTCAAGGTCACGTGAGCGAACAGCGGGTGGCCCTTCAGCTTCTCGACCACCGCGACGACACCGTCATGCCGTCCCACCCGCAGGTTGTCGCGCTGCGCGACGTCGTGGGTCAGCACCACCCGCGAGCCCGTGCCGACCCGCGACAGGACGGTCAGCAGCACGCCGCGCTCCAGCGACTGCGCCTCGTCCACGATCACGAACGCGTCGTGCAGCGACCGGCCCCGGATGTGGGTCAGCGGCAGCACCTCGAGCATCCCCCGGTCGAGGACCTCCTCGATCACCTCGGGCGTCGTGACCGCCGACAGCGTGTCGTAGACGGCCTGGGCCCAGGGCGACATCTTCTCGTTCTCCGAGCCGGGCAGGTAACCGAGGTCCTGCCCGCCCACGGCGTACAGCGGCCGGAACACCACGACCTTGCGGTGCCGGTGCCGTTCCAGCACCGCCTCGAGCCCGGCGCACAGCGCCAGCGCCGACTTGCCTGTGCCCGCCCGGCCACCGAGCGAGACGATGCCGACGTCCTCGTCGAGCAGCAGGTCGAGCGCCACGCGCTGCTCGGCGGAGCGCCCGCGCAGCCCGAAGACCTCGCGGTCGCCGCGAACCAGCCGGACGGACTTGTCCGGCAGCACCCGGCCGAGCGCCGACCCGTTCGCCGACATCAGCCGCAGCCCCGTGTGGCACAGCTCATCGCGCGCCTCTTCGAGGTCCACCCGGCCCTGCTCGTACAGCTCCTCCAACTGCTCGGCCGTCACGTCCAGGTCGGTCATCCCTGTCCAGCCCGACTCGACCACCGTGAGCTCGGCGCGGTACTCCTCGGCGGCGAGCCCGACCGAGGCCGCCTTGACCCGCAGCGGCAGATCCTTCGACACGAGCACGACGTCGCGGCCCTCTTTCGCCAGCCAACGGGCGACCGACAGGATGCGCGTGTCGTTGTCGCCGAGCCGGAACCCATCGGGCAGCACGCTCGGGTCGGAGTGATTGAGCTCGACTCGCAGCGTGCCCCCCTGGTCGCCGATGGGCAGCGGTTCGTCCAGGCGTCCCTGCTCAAAGCGCAGGTCGTCGAGGGCGCGGAGCGCCTGCCGGGCGAAATAGCCCAGCTCCGGGTGGTGCCGTTTGGCTTCGAGTTCGGTGATGACGACGATCGGGAGTACGACCTCGTGCTCGGCGAACCGGGTCAGCGCGCCCGGGTCGGCGAGGAGAACGCTGGTGTCGAGGACGTACGTGCGCCGCTGGGCAGGAGCCGTGGACGACGTCTGGGTTGTGGCCACTCGCTCTCCTTCGGGCGCGCCCCCGAGAAGGCCCGCGCCCTTGCGTGGTGGGTTTCGGGGGTCGCCCCCCGAATCAACTCAGCGTGGGGACCTGACTCGAAGCTACGGCCCGGCCCCCAGGAGGAGACGGTAATTCGGCCGGATCTGGACGGAAAGTGGATATAGCGGATTTTAGGAGCCGTAGCGACGATGCCGCGCGGCATACGAGCGGAGTGCACGCAGGAAGTCGACCTTGCGAAAATCAGGCCAGTAGATCTCGCAGAAGTGGAACTCCGAGTGGGCACTCTGCCAGAGCAGGAAGCCAGAGAGGCGCTGCTCTCCTGACGTGCGTATGACCAGGTCAGGATCGGGTTGACCGCGCGTGTAGAGATGCTCGGCGATGTGCTCGACGTCGAGGATCTCGGCGAGTTCCTCGATGCTGGTGCCTTTGCTCGCATGCTCATGGAGCAGTGAGCGCACCGCATCAGCGATCTCACGCCTACCTCCATACCCAACGGCGACGTTCACAATCAGGCCAGGAGCGTCAGAAGTGCGTTCTCCAGCATCTTTAAGGACACGAGCCGTCTTGTCGGGCAGAAGGTCGAGCGCGCCCATGGGCTTGACGTGCCACCCCTCGGCGGCCAGCCCCTGCACGGTGTTCTCGATGATCCGCAGCAGCGCGTCGAGCTCGCGGGCGGGGCGGCCGAGGTTGTCAGTGGACAGCAGCCACAGCGTCACCACTTCGACGCCCGCCTCGGTGCACCACTGCAGCAGCTCGGAGATCTTGTCGGCGCCGCGCTGATGGCCGGTGTTGACGTCGGCCAGCCCCATCGACCGGGCCCAGCGGCGGTTGCCGTCGAGGATCACACCGACGTGGCGCGGGCACGCACCGGGCGGTAGCGAGCGTTCGAGGCGACGCTCGTACAGCCGGTAGACGAGGTCCCGGGCCCCCATATGGTCATCCTCCCACGCGCCGACGCTGGTGGAGCGCCCCAATTATGGCCTGGATCGGCGCGTAACGGCCCCGTCTATGAGATCTCGGTAACCGGCCCCCATGCGCTCCGCTTCCTGGAGCAATTGGGCGAGAAAGCTCGACAATTCCCCCGATGTAAGTACAACCCGGACGCCCCGGCCGCTCGCGCCCCAGGCGTCGAGCACGGCCCGGCGCGCGATCCGCCATTGCCCGCCGGCCCAGCAGCAGGAGGTGCGCAGGGTGCAGCGCAGCTCGCCGGTGCTGGCAAGATCGCCGCGGTCGCGGCAGCGAAACGCGAACAGCTCTCGCTCTCTTGGCAGATAGGCGCCCAGGTCGTGACCGCATCCCGTCGCCCGCAGGGCACGGTCGAGCGGCGGGTCGGGGAACCGGTCGTCCATGTCGGGCCACGCGTTCGCCTGCGGCGAGTCGTCGGCCCTGGCGGCGGTGAGCAGCCGCGACAGCGCGGCGAGCGCGTGCCCGCAGCGCTCCCCCACCGCACCGAACGGCCCGCCGTCCCGCAGCAGCTCCAGCGTGATCTCGTACGGCGTGCCGCGGCGATCGCGGGAGGGCACCGGGATGATCACGAGCGACGAGCCGTCGAGGCACCGCAGTCCGTTCACAGGGCGCACGATAGGCCGATCTTGAGACGGCGATCGAGGGCGCGAAGTGAGATTTGTCCGAACGCTGACCCTGTGATCACCAGGCCGTGAACGGGACTGGGGCGGCCGGCTGAGGGGCGGGGCTCAGACCTGAGGGCCGGCGGCGCGGGCGCGTTCGACGTGCTGGAGGGCCTCACGGAGCTCGGCGAGCCACTCGTCGGCGTTCTTGCCGACGAGGCGCACGCACCAGGCGAGGGCGTCGCTGCGGCTGCGGGCCACGCCCGCCTCGACCAGCGTGTCCAGCACGCGCCGCTCGGCCTGCCGCAGTCTCGTCATCACCGGCACCGACAAGGTCGTGAACATCTCTCGGTGGCCCGCCGACTCGACTCCCCAGGAGACCTTGCGCCCGAAGCGGTGCTCGGCCTCCCTGGCGATCGCGATGCGCCGCTCCCTGGTCTCTTCGCGAAACCGTCCGATCTGCCCCGAAGCGGCCGCCGCGCGTTCGGTCTCCGACGCGTCGGCGCCGACAGCGGGCGCCGGCAGCGTGCCGATGACCGTGATCTCTTCGCGGTCGTCAATGATCTGGAGCGGCCCCTCGAACCATCCCTCGGGCAGCCGCCCGGAAAACCATCCGCGCAGCTGTTCGGTCGCTTCGGGTGTACCCATGTAATCATGATTACACCTTTCCCCTTACATGCCAATGCCCGTGCCCGAGCCGGGACTGTCTTGACAGTCCCTTTCTTTTGAGAGCTAATGTCATTTGTGACTGTCTCTCAAGAATTCTCTGCCGTGACCGCGCTCGGCGCCCGGCGCTGGTGGGTCCTCGGCGCCCTCGTGGTGACCCTGCTCGCGGTGAGCCTCGACCTCACCGCGCTCAACGTGGCCCTGCCGACGCTCTCGACCGCGCTGCGCGCCGGCACCGGCGACCTGCAGTGGATCGTCGCCGGCTACACGCTCGCGTCGGCGACGCTGCTGCTGCCCGCCGGTCTGCTCGGCGACCGGTACGGACGGAAGAAGATCCTGCTCGGCGGCCTGGTGATCTTCCTCGCCGGCTCGGTGTGGGCGCTGTACGTCTCCGGTCCAGGCGGGCTCATCGCGGCCCGCACCCTGATGGGCGTGGGAGCGGCGGTGCTCCTGCCGCTGGCGCTGTCGGTCATGCTGGTCGTCTTTCCGCCCGAGGAGCGGGCGAAGGCGATGGCGGCGTGGGCCGCGGCGTCGTTCCTCGGCCTCCCGCTCGGCCCGATCGTGGCCGGCTACCTGCTCGACCACTACTGGTGGGGCTCGATCTTCCTCATCAACATCCCCGTCGCGATCGTCGCCCTCGTCGCCTGCGTCGCGCTGGTCCCCGAGTCCCGGTCGCAGGCCGCCCGCCGGACCGACATCGTCGGGTTGCTCCTTTCCACCGGCGGTCTGCTCGCCCTCGTGTACGGCGTGATCGACCAGCCGCAGCGCGGCTGGGGCGACGTGCGGGTGTGGGGCTCGATGCTCGCCGGCGCGGCCGCGCTCGCCGCGTTCGTCGCCTGGAGCCGGCGCGTGTCCGTACCGCTCATCGACCTCGAGCTGTTCCGCGACCGGCGGTTCGTCGGCGGGCTGGTGCCGAGCACGGTGGCGAGCTTCGCGCTCTTCGGGGTGCTCTTCGCCGTGCCGCAGTACTTCCAGGGCGTGCTCGACTCCCGGCCGCTGGGCACCGGGCTGCGGCTGCTGCCGATGATCGGCGGACTGATGCTGGCCGCCCGGCTCAGCGCGCGCCTGGTCGAACGGCTCGGCGACCGCGTCCTCATCGTCGGGGGCACGCTCGTGCTCGTCGCCGGAGCGCTCGCCGGCGCCGCGACCTCGGCCGGCGACGGGTACGCGTACGCGGCGGCCTGGCTGGTGGTCGTGGGGCTCGGCATGGGCCTGATGCTGCCCCCCGCGATGACCGTCGCGATCGGCGCGCTGTCTGCCGACCGGGGCGGCGCCGGCTCCGCGCTCATCATGACGATCCGCCTGGTGGGCGGCGCTCTCGGCTCCGCCGTGCTCGGCAGCCTGCTGTCGGCCGGTTACCGCGGCCACGTGGCGGTCGCCGGGCTGCCCGACCCCGCGGCCAAGGCCGTACGACAGGGCCTGGGCGGCGGCGTCGCGGTCGCCGAGCGGCTCGGCGACCCCGCGCTGCTCGGTTCCGTCCGCGCCGCGTTCGTCCACGGCATGGACCTCGTGCTGGTGACGGGCGCCGGGTTGCTGCTGGTCACCGCGATCATCACCGTCGCCCTGCTCCCGGGCCGCGCGGCGGAGGGCGGTGCTGCTGCGCGCGCCACGGAAGGTGCCGGAGAATCGGCTCATGAGCACCTCTCCGGCTGACTCGCTCGACGACCGCCTGCCGCTGCGCGAACGCAAGAAGCTGAAGACCCGGAGGGCCATTCAGGAGCATGCCCTCCGGCTCTTCGTCGAGCAGGGCTACGACGCGACGACCGTCGAGCAGATCGCCGCGGCGGCGGAGATCTCGCCCAGCACGTTCTTTCGCTACTTCCCCTCGAAGGAAGATTGTGTGCTCACCGACGAGTACGACCCGGTCATGGCGGAGGTCTTCCGCGCCCAGCCGCCGGAGCTCGGCGTCCTCGACGCGTTGCGGGCGATGTACCGGCAGGTGTTCGCCCAGATGTACCCGCGCGACAAGGAGCAGATCCTCACCCGCACCAGGCTGATCCTTTCGGTCCCGGCGCTGCGCGCGCGCAGCTTCGACCTGATGCACCAAGAGGCGCTGACGACGTTCATGGAACTCGTCGCCGAGCGCTCCGGCAGGCCGGTGGACGACCCGCGGGTCAGGGCGCTCACGTGGGCGACCACGGCGGCGCTGGAGGCCTCGATCGTGACCTGGGTCGACAGCGACGGCGCACTCGACCTGCCGGCGCTCGTCGACGACGCCATGGCCTTCCTCGCCGCCGGCTGCCCGCTGTGAGGCGAGACCGGACGCGCTGAGCGAGGCGGACGCGCTAGGCGAGCCGGGCGGCGACCTTGGGGTTGATGCGGATGGCGCCCTGGAAGTTGGTGAAGTACACCTGCTGGATCTTGACCACGTCGCCGGTGTGCGGCGCGACCACCATCTTGCCGCCGCCGATGTAGAGGGCGATGTGCGAGATGTAGCCCGGCGCCGTCGGGTCGTTGGCCCAGATCAGCAGGTCGCCGGGGCGAGCCTGCGCGAAGGGGATGCGCCAGCCGGTCCTGGCCTGATCGGCGGCGACGCGCGGCATGCGGATGCCGGCCTGGCCGAAGGCGTACTGCAGGAGCCCGGAGCAGTCGTACCCGCCCTCGGCGTCGGACTCGCCGCCCCACACGTACGGCACGCCGAGCTTGGACTGAGCCGCCTGGATCGCGATGGAGATCTGCTGCGCGCTCAGCACCTCGCCGATGCGGCCGCCCCGGCCCGGCGCCGGAGCCCGGCTCGGCAGCCGGATCTCGGGGTGGATCTCGGCGGCCTTGGCCCCCTTGGGCAGCATCTTCGCCAGGGCCTTGCGCAGCTTGCCGGCGTCGGCCTTGGGCGCGCTCACGACGAGCGCGTTGCCGGTCGGCATGCCGAACGACTGCGCGGTGCTGTGGGACACGACGGCGTCGATCTGGCTCATGCCCATGGTCGCGTACGCGCCGATCCGCAACGGACGCTGCCGCTGCCTGCCGCCGACCGCCGCCGTGCTGCCGAGCTTGACCCCGCCGTCCGCGCCGAACACGAACGAGACGGCGACGTCTCCGGCGTAGATGTTGCGCCACAGCGCGTCGGACTCGGCCGTGGGCTTGGGTGTGTACGCGCGGAAGGTGGACGGGTCGACGCCGACGAGCCCGACTCGCTTGCCGGCGACCAGCGCCTGCGCGGCGTCGATGACCTCGGCCCCCCGCACGCCCTTGAGGCGACGGACCCGCTCGACGACCGCGGGCGGCAAGGTGCGCGCGGACGCGACGAGAAGGTCGGCGCTGAGCCGCTGCGTGAGCGGCGCGACCGCGGTGGGCGACAGGTTCTCGCGCTGCGACGCGGCGACGAACTGGCCGGCCGCCGGGGCCTGGCCGGGCGCCTGCGATTGTGTGCGCGCCAGCGCGATGCCGATGTCGGCCGCCAAGGTCGCGGCGACGGAGGTACCGATAACCGTCGGGAGCACACGGCGGCTCGGCCTGCGCACTGTATCCACTCCTTGTATCGCCCGACCCTGCGACCACTCCGGCGACGCCGGAACCGACCATCAACGACTATGGCCTACTTAGGCGACGACAGTCCAGGCACCGAAGTTCCCGTTTCGTCCCCACTCTTCCGCATGTGAGGCCGGCCCGCGGCCCGCCGAGTCACCGGCGAGTCGCGGGCGCGAGCGGTGAACCACACGTTGACCAGCCGAGTCAGGCCGTCTGGAGCTGCCGCGCGAGATCTTCGGGCGTGGTGACCGGAAGGCGACAGGCGAAGTCGCGGCAGACGTAGGCCGCGGGGGCGCCGTCCACGAGCCGGCGGCCCTTGAGCAACGGCACGTCCACGGCTTCGTTTTCGTTCGCCTCGTTTCCCGCCCCGACGGTGACCACCGCGCCTGGCGCCGTCGCGAGCAACGCGGTGCGGTGCAGGGCGCGCGTCCTGTCGTCGTCGGCGGGACCCACGACGGCGACCTCGAGGGGGCCGCCGGCGGCCGCCTCGGCCACCGCGAGCCCCCACCCGGCGAACCGGGGGTGCTGCCCGGCCAGCAGGGCGGCCGGGGCGAGCGCGGCGAGCGCCGCCTCCCGATGTCGCGCGGACCCGGTCAGCGCCGCGTACGACAGCAGCGCGCCGGCCACGGCGAACCCGCCAGACGGCGTGGCGTTGTCGGTCGGGTCCTGCGGCCGGCGGAACAGTTCCTCGGCGTCGTCGGCGGTGTCGTAGAACCCGCCCGAGCCGTCGGCGAACCGGTCGAGCACGGTGTCGAGCAGCCGCCCGGCCATCGCCACGTGCGCCGGGTCGCCGGTCACGGCGTGCAGCGCGAGGAGGCCTTCCGAGACGTCCGCGTAGTCTTCGAGCACGCCCGCGTTGCCCCCGGCGACCCCGTCCCGAGACGTACGCACCAGTCGTCCGTCCGACTCGTGCACGTCGGCGATCAGCCGTGCGACCTCGTTCGCCGCCTCGATTAGGTCGGGCCGGTCGAACAGCGCGCCGCATTCGGCCAGCGCGGCGATCGCCAGGCCGTTCCAGGCGGCGACGACCTTGTCGTCGCGCCCCGGCGGCACCCGGTGCTCGCGCGCCGCCAGCAGCGCGGCCCGAATCCGCCGGTAGGCGTCTTCGTCCTCGGGGTCGGCCGGCAGTTGCAGCACCGACGCGCCGCGCTCGAACGTGCCGGCCTCGGTCACCTCGAACATCGCGGCCGCGGCGGCGCCGTCGGCCGCGCCGAGCACCTCGCGCAGCTCGGCGGGCGTCCACACGTAGTACTTGCCCTCTTCGCCCTCGCTGTCGGCGTCGAGTGCCGACGCGAGGCCGCCCTCGGCCGTACGCAGGTCGCGCAGCATCCACTCGCAGGTCTCGAGCGCGACCCGCCGCCCCAGCGGGTCGTCGCAGGCGCGCCACCAGTGCGCGTAGACGCGGGCGAGCAGCGCGTTGTCGTAGAGCATCTTCTCGAAGTGGGGCACGAGCCACCGCTCGTCGACCGAGTAGCGGGCGAACCCGCCGCCGAGCTGGTCGTAGATGCCGCCCCTGGCCATGGCCCGCATGGTGTGCTCCGCCATGTCGAGGCCCTCGCCGGTGCGCGCGTGGTGGCGGAGCAGGAACTCCAGCACCATCGATGGCGGGAACTTCGGCGCCCCGCCGAAGCCGCCGCGGACGTCGTCGTAGGACCGCCGGAGCGTCTCGACCGCGGCGTCGAGCCGCTCGTGGTCCGGCGGGTCGCCGGCGGCCCAGGGCCGACGGTCGCGCGAGGTGAGCGCCGCGACGATCTGCTGCCCCTGCTGGACGACCTCTTCGTGCTGCTCGCTCCACGCGCGGCTCACCGCCTGCACCAGGGCCTGGAACCGCTGGCGCGGGAAGTACGTGCCGCAGTAGAACGGGTGGCCATCGGGCGTCATGAACACCGTCATCGGCCAGCCGCCCTGGCCGGTCAGCGCCTGGGTGGCCTCCATATAGACCGCGTCAACGTCGGGGCGCTCCTCGCGGTCGACCTTGATGTTGACCAAGAGGGTGTTCATGAGCCGCGCCGTCTGCTCGTCTTCGAAGGACTCGTGGGCCATGACATGGCACCAGTGGCAGGCGGCGTAGCCCACGCTGAGCAGGATCGGCACGTTCCGGCGCCGCGCCTCGGCGAACGCCTCATCGGACCAGGGCCACCACTCGACGGGGTTGCCTGCGTGCTGGAGCAGATACGGGCTGGTCGCGTCCTGGAGGCGATTCATGCCTCCGATCCTGCCCTACACGGCGCCCTCGACACCGGCAAGCTGACCGGCTGAAGCGACGCGCGTACGCTGAGGCGATGGATCCCATCACGACGCCCGTGGTGGCCGCGATCTTGGTCAAGATCTTCGATGACGCGGCGGGCAAGGCGGGCAAACAGGCGTGGACGGCGCTGACCGGGTTAGTGCGGCGCGCATTCGGCGGCCGGGACAAGTCCCGGCCGGTTCAGGCGGTCACCGAGCTGGAGCGGCACCCGGGCGACCCCGCCCGGGTCGAGGAACTCGCCGGTGCGCTGGCGGCCGCCGCCGACCTCGACCCTGAGTTCGCCGCCGACCTGCGCCGGTGGCTCGCCGACGCCGAACAGGTGAGCGGCGGCGTCACCAACATCGTCGGCGGCTCCGCCCAGGTGCACGGCAACCTGGTGCAGGCCCGCGACATCCACGGCTCGATCACCTTCGGCGACGCCAACCGCCGCTGACCGCCGCACAGACCGTCATGGCCCAGCGTGGCGCGAGCGTGGCCGGGGCCGGTACGTCGGCTCAGGCGGTCAGGCGGGACCGCCGTCGCCGTTCGGGGAGCGCCGGCTTGACTCCTCCTGCCGGCGCCGCTCCCATTCCTCCTGCTTCAGGTCCTCCTCGTGCGGCGCCTCGATGCGGGCGATCTGCTTGTTCATCGAGCGGATCAGCAGGTAGAGCGCCACACCGAGAGCGAGGACGATGACGAAGCCGAGGGCCCCAGGGGTCACCTTGTCTTCGGGAACCGCGAGCAGCGCCGCGGCACTCACCGTCATGAAGTTCCCACCTTCTCCCGGACGCCGTCGAACAGGTCGTCCTCTGGTAGCTCGGTGTCAACCAGGGACCTGGCCAAATGGTAGTCCTCGGTCGGCCATGCCCGGCGCTGAATGTCCAGCGGGCAGGCGAACCACGGCCCGTTCGGGTCGATCTGGGTGGCGTGGGCGATCAGCGCCTTGTCGCGCGCCTCGAAGAAGTCGGCGCACGGCACCTGCGTGGTGATCTCCCACGGCTGCGGCCACTCCTCGAAGCGCTTCATCCATTCGCCGTAGGGAGACTCGAGCCCGGCCTCCTGCATGGCGTTGTGGAGGGCCAGGATGCGGTCCTTGGTGAAGGTGAGGTGGTAGTAGAGCTTGAGCGGCTGCCAGGGCTCACCCGTCCCTGGGTAGCGGTCCGGGTCGCCGGCCGCCTCGAACGCCTCCATCGACACTTCGTGGCACTTGACGTGGTCTGGGTGGGGATAGCCACCTTTTTCGTCGTAAGTCAGCATTACGTGCGGCCGGAATTCGCGTACGGCCTGAACGAGGGGTGCCGACGCCACTTCGAGCGGCTGGACGGCGAAACAACCCTCGGGCAGCGGCGGCGGCGGATCGCCCTCGGGAAAGCCAGAGTCGACGAAGCCGAGCCAGCGCTGGCCGACCCCCAAGATCTCTCGGGCCGCCGCCATCTCGGCCTTGCGGATGGCGGCCATGTTCTCTTTGACCTCCGGCCTGTCCATGGCCGGGTTGAGGATGTCGCCTCGCTCGCCCCCCGTGCAGGTCACGACCAGGACATCGACGCCCTCGCTCACGTACCGCGCCATCGTCGCGGCGCCCTTGCTGGACTCGTCGTCCGGATGGGCGTGTACGGCCATCAGCCGCAGCCTCGCCGGCTCAGCCACCTGGAGATCCCCCTCGTGCCAGGGCTCCGTCAGATCCCTCCGTCGCGTCCCGGCCTGGAAAACGTGATCGCCGGCCGGGCGTTGGACTGAGCTCGTCCGGTGCCTTCGTCTGCCTTCGTCAGGACGGGGCCGTCCCGGGTGCGGGAAGCCCGTCCGATTGTCCATGACAAACGACGCCGGACGCGCGGAGATTCCCGGACCTCGCCAACAGATCGGTTCCACAGACGTACGATCTCTTGGGTCTGGGTAAATGAATTCACGACGGAACGTTTACGCTTGCGGCTCATATAGGCTAGAGGTTTCGTCGCCCCGCATGTGGATGTGGATGAGGAGTACCCGTGACCGAGACCCGCGATGACAACGTCACCTGGCTGACGCAGGAGGCGTACGACCGGCTCAAGAACGAGCTGGACCACCTCACGGGACAGGGTCGCATCGACATCGCCCAAAAGATCGAGGCGGCCCGCGAGGAGGGCGACCTCCGGGAGAACGGCGGTTACCACGCGGCCAAAGAGGAGCAGGGCAAGATCGAGGGCCGCATCCTCCAGCTCCAGCACATCCTCGAGAACTCCCGGGTGGGCGAGGCGCCCCGCACCGAAGGCGTCGTCGGGCCCGGCATGACCGTCACCGTGAGCTTCCACGGCGACGGCGACGAGGTCACCTTCCTGCTGGCCTCGCGCGAAGAGAGCGGCTCACCGATCGACGTCTACTCGCCGAAGTCGCCCTTGGGCGCCGCTATCAACGGCAAGAAGGTCGGCGAGCAGGCCTCCTACACGCTGCCCAACGGCCGGAAGATGACGGTCGAGATCATCGACGCCACCCCTTACGCGGGCGCCTGACCCAGGACCGTACGCACGCACTCGGCGGCCTTGGTCCCCCGGATCAGGGCCGCGGGTCACGCCCCGTCTCCTCCCGTTCGCCCTCCGCCGCCCGTTCGCCCTCCGCCGCGGCGGCGCGCACGAGCGGGAGCGTGCGGTGGCGGATCTGCGTCGCGAGCGAGATCGCGGTAGAGGCGCGCTCCACGCCCGCGACGTCGACGATCATATCGATCACCCGCTGCAGGTCGGCGTTGCCGCGGCCGACGATGCGGACCAGCATGTCGGCCGCGCCCGTGATCGTGTGCGCCTCGATGACCTCGGGGATCGCGGCGAGCCGGGAGGCCACCGGATCGTGGCCTCCCGGCTGCCGGATCTGCAGCGTCACGAACGCCGTCACGCCGTAGCCCAGCGCGGCGGGGTCGACCTCGGGCCCGAAGCCGCTGATCACTCCTCGCCGGCCCATGCGGTCGAGCCGGGCCTGGACGGTGCCGCGTGCCACGCCCAGCCGGCGTGAGCACTCCAGCACGCCGATGCGCGGCTCCGCGGCGAACAACTCGATGATCCGCGCGTCCAGCGCGTCGACGGTCACGGTCGTCTTCCTCCCTGGGCAGGGTGCACAGAGTATGCACGGCTTCGGCCGTGTGACTGTACATATTGTCCAGCTGTTCGACGATGCCTTGCACACTCTGTCGCACGCCGCACAAAGTGGAGGGATGAGATCAACTGACGCGTTCCCCGTCCACGGGATGGATGCCATCGTCTTCGCCGTCGGCAACGCCAAGCAGGCGGCGCACTACTACTCCACGGCGTTCGGCATGCGGCTGGTGGCCTACCGGGGCCCCGAGACCGGTAGCCGCGACGAGGCGGCCTACGTCCTGGAGTCGGGCGAGGCCAGGTTCGTCGTCAAGGGCCCCGTCCGTGCGGGAACCGATCTCGCCCGCCACGTCGCCGCCCACGGAGACGGCGTCATCGACCTGGCGATCACGGTGCCCGACGTCACCGCCGCCTACGAGCACGCCGTCGCCCGCGGCGCCACCGGTATCGAGGAACCGCACGTGGTCGAGGACGAGTACGGCAAGGTGGTGATCGCGGCCATCGCCACGTACGGCGAGACCCGGCACTCGCTGGTCGACCGCGCCAACTACTCGGGGCCGTACCTGCCCGGCTACGAGCGGGCGGAGCCGATCGTGCGACCGCCGGCCGAGCCGCCGATCCGGAGCGTCGACCACTGCGTCGGCAACGTCGAGCGCATGAACGAGTGGGCCGACTTCTACCACCGGGTCATGGGCTTCACCGACATGGCCGAGTTCATCGGCGACGACATCGCCACGGAGTACTCGGCGCTGATGTCCAAGGTCGTCGCCGACGGCACCCGCAAGGTCAAGTTCCCGCTGAACGAGCCCGCGCACGGCCGGCGCCGGTCGCAGATCGAGGAGTACCTCGAGTTCTACGGCGGCCCCGGCGTCCAGCACATCGCGCTCGCCACCGACGACATCCTCGCCACCGTGGATCGGATGCGCGCGGCCGGCGTGGAGTTCCTCGACACCCCGGACTCCTACTACGACGACCCCGACCTGCGTGCCCGCATCGGCGAGGTCCGGGTGCCGGTCGCCGAACTCCGGCGGCGCCGCATCCTGGTCGACCGCGACGAGGACGGCTATCTGCTGCAGATCTTCACCAAGCCGGTGCAGGATCGGCCGACGGTGTTCTTCGAACTCATCGAGCGGCACGGCTCGCTCGGCTTCGGCAAGGGCAACTTCAAGGCCCTGTTCGAGGCGATCGAGCGGGAGCAACACCGACGCGGCAATCTGTGACCACCATGTCACCCAATATCGGGTAAATCATCGCCTGGACGAGCCGTGCCGGCGTTTGACGACGGGCTTCTCCGCTCATTGTCTTCGGCATGACTCATCCGCCGCCGGGCGGCCCGCGGTACGGCGGGAGCGCTTATGGCCCGGTCTTCAGCGACGCCGACTCGGTCGGGCGGCTGGCCGGCCGCTGGGCCCGGTTCGGGGGCGGGGTCATCGACGCGATCGTCGTGCTCGTGATCCAGGCGATCCTCATCGGCCCGACCATCCGCTGGGATCGGGTCGGCCAGGCTGGGTACGGCGCCTCGTACGTCGCGAGCCGGCCCGGGACCCGGATGGCGGGGTTCCTCGCGCTGGTGATCGCCTTCCTCTACTACTGGCTGCAGCACGCCAAGTGGGGTCAGACGCTCGGCAAGCGGGCGGCCCGCACCCGGCTGGTCCGGATGACCGACGGCGGCCCCGTGACCTGGGCGCAGGCGGCCTGGCGGGCCGGCTTCTCGATCTTGTTCGCGCTCTTCGTCAACCTGGTCACCTGCGGCTTCGGCGGAATCCTGGCCCTGCTCGACCCCGCCTGGCTGCTGTGGGACCACCGGCGCCAGGCGCTGCACGACAAGGCGGCCAGGACCCTCGTGATCAAGGTTGATCCGACCGCGCCCGATCCGTACGCGGCGAGCGGATCGGCGGCCCGATCGGCCCCCGGTTCCGCGTCGCCGCCGACGTCCCCGTAGCTCCGGGTTGCCCGGCGACCGCGAATCCCGGCAGGCTTGGCGTCGTGTCCACCCCACGTACCCCCCGAATCCCGGCATCCTGGGCCGCCGTGGCCGCCGCCGCGGCCCTCGGCCTCACGGTCACGGCATGCTCGGGCGACGACGGCGAGCCCCCGGCCGACGGCACGTCGGCCCCGGCCACCGCCGCGCCCGGCGGCTCCGACATCGGCGCGGCCACCGCCGGCGACCCGTACACGCCGGGCGACGGCAACGGCGGGTACGACGTCACGCACTACGGGCTCACGCTGCGGCTGAACCCCGGCGACAGCGTGCGCGCGCTCGACGGCACCGCCGAGCTCACCGCCACCGCCAAACAGCCCCTGGCGCGCTTCAACCTCGACCTGGCGGGCCTGTCCGTCGGCGGCGTCAAGGTCGACGGCGCGGCCGCCCGGCACCAGCAGCGGGGCAGCGAGCTGATCATCACCCCGGCGCGGCCCGTCGCCCCCGGCGCCCAGTTCAAGGTGACGGTGGCGTACTCCGGAACCCCGAAGGAGATCAACGACCCGGTCCTCGGCCGATACGGCTGGATCCGCACCAGCGACGGCGTCTTCATCGCCGGCCAGCCGAGCGGCGCCCACACGTGGTTCCCGAGCAACGACCACCCCAGCGACAAGGCGACCTTCGACTTCGACATCACCGTGCCGAAGGGCAGCACCGTGGTCGCCAACGGCGATCAGACCAGCTCCACCGACGGCGGCGCACACACGACGTGGCAGGTCAAGGAGCCGATGGCGACCTATCTCGCCACGGTGGACGTCGGCAAGTTCAACGTGAAGAAGGGCACCACGCCGGGCGGGGTGCCGATCCACGTCGCCGTCGACCCGAGTGTGGAGACCTCGACCGTCGAGGGCGTGTACGCCAACACCGCCGAGATCACCGACGCCTTCGACAAGACGTTCGGCGACTACCCCTTCTCCTCGACCGGCGCCATCGTCGACAACGCCGACGTCGGGTTCGCGCTGGAGACCCAGACCCGGCCGGTGTTCGGCTCGTTCGGCGCCGACCCGACGATCCTCGCGCACGAGCTGGCGCACGAGTGGTACGGCGACAGCGTCAGCGTGACCAGATGGCAGGACATCTGGCTCAACGAGGGCTTCGCCACCTACGCCGAGTGGACGTGGGGCGAGCGCAGCGGCGGGCCGACCGTGCAGCAGCAGTACGACCTGCGCTACCGGCAGGAGGGCAACAAGGATCTGTGGGACGTCCCGCCGGGCGACCCCGGCCGGCCGCAGATGTTCGGCAGGTCGGTCTACGACAGGGGCGCGATGACCTTGGTCGCGCTGCGGCAGAAGATCGGCACCGAGAAGTTCGACGAGCTGCTGCGCACCTGGGCACGCGACCACCGCGGCGGCAACGTCACCACCGGTCAGTTCATCGCGCTGGCCAACCAGATCTCGGGCACGAACCTCGACGCGTTCTTCCGCGCCTGGTTGTACGAGAAGGGCCGCCCCAGCGCGGGCTGATGGTCTCCCGGCGGTGAACCGGCAGCAAGAGCTGTGGAAAGCCCCGGCAGGTGCCGCGACGCCGCCCCGCGGTCCCCGCCAACGTGTGCCGGATGAACGTGCTAATTGGTCGCGGGGTCGCAGTGTCGGTCGCCGCATGCGTAGTGCTGGTCGTCGACGGCACCGACGGGGCCGTCGAGGTGTCCACATCGCGGGCGATGACGCCGGCCGCCCCCTCGGAAGGGCGGGCGGCCCATGATCCGGCCGCGCGGGCGCGACACGCCGGCGGCGTGGGCGCCGCGGGCGTGCGGGACACATACTTCCCGAACGCCGGCAACGGCGGCTACGACGTGGGGAACTACGTCGTCGATCTCCGTTTCTTCCCGCGGCGCAAGCGGGTCGTCGCCGCCGTCACGATCGCGGCGACCGCGACCCAGGATCTGTCCGCCTTCAACCTCGACTACCGGGGCCCGAAGATCCTCTCGATCACCGTGGACGGCGCGAAGGCCACGTACCGCCGGCGCGGCCAGGAGCTCACGGTCAGGCCGGCGACGGGCCTGCGCAGCGGCGCCGGGTTCACCACGATCGTGCGATACGCGGGCCGGCCGGGACCGCTGCGCAACAACGCGCTGGGCACCTACGGCTGGGTGCCGGCCCGCGACGGGGCGCTCGTGGTGGCCGAGCCGGACGGCGCGCCGACCTGGCTGCCGTGCAACGACCACCCCAGCGACAAGGCGACCTTCACCTTCCGGGTGACGGTCCCCAAGGGGCTTCGGGTGCTCGCGAACGGAGCGCCGAGCCCGCCCGTCGCCGGCCGCGGCACCACGACGTACGTGTGGAACGAACGGTCGCCGATGGCCACCTACCTGGCCATGATCGCGATCGGCAAGTTCGCCGTCCAGCGCGGCGCGGTGGGCAAGACGCCCGTGATCACCGCGGTGGACCCGACGCTGCGCCGGGCGGCGAAGCGGCTGCACCGGACCACGATCGCCGCGGTCGCGTGGGAGAGCAAGATCTTCGGGCCGTATCCCTTCAGCACCGCGGGCGGCATCGTCGACGACCCGCGCCTCGACTACGCCCTGGAGAGCCAGGAGCGGCCCGTGTACGCGGGGTTCGCACCCGACGAGGACTTCATCGTCCATGAGCTCGCCCACCAGTGGTACGGCGACAGCGTGAGCCTGTCCAACTGGCAGGACATCTGGCTGAACGAGGGCTTCGCCACCTACGCCGAGTGGATGTGGCACGAGTACCGGCACAAGACCACGACGAGGAAGATCTTCAAGCGTTACTACGCGCAACCGGCCACCTCGCCGATCTTCCGGCCGCCGCCGGGGCGGCCCGGCAGGAACGACATGTTCGGCTACTCGGTCTACATCCGGGGCGCGATGGCGCTGCAGGCGCTGCGTGACCGCGTCGGCTCGCCGGCGTTCTTCACCATCATGCGCGAGTGGGCGGCCCGGCACCGCGACGGCAACGTGCGAACGTCGCAGTTCATCGCGCTCGCCGAGCAGATCTCGCACCGGCCGCTGCGCCGGCTGTTCCGGGTCTGGCTCTATGAGAAGGGCAAGCCGCGCCGTTGGTGAGGCCTGCCGGCCGATGCCGGGCGCGGTCAGCCGCGCCCGGCGTCTGTCCGGCGCCGGCCCGGTTTGTTGATGATCTTGCAGTGTGGCGTTCGCGGTGCGACGATTTCGCCGCACGCGGGCGTGCAAGCGCGACGCAGGAAACGAGGGACGCATGTCAAGCGGCAGAACCTTCACCAGATGGGGCGGCGCCACGGGCGCCGCGGTCACCGCGACGCTGGTCGCGACGGGCCTGCTGGGCGCCATGGGCACCACGGGCGCGGCCGCCGAGGGCTTCACGCCGGGGGCGCCCGGCACCGGCGATCCCTATTTCCCGGACATGGGGAACGGGGGTTACGACGTCGGCCATTACGACCTGGTCCTGGCCTACGACCCGACGACCAAGCGGCTGACCGGCACCGCCCGGATCTTCGCCCGGGCCACCCAGAACCTCTCGCGCTTCGACCTCGACTTCCAGGGCCCGCTGACGATCAGCAAGCTGACCGTCGACGGCCGGCCGGCGTCCTTCGCCCGCGGCGGCACCCAGGAACTCGTCGTCACGCCGGCCCGCGGGCTGCGCAAGGGCGCCGGCTTCACCACCACGGTGTCGTACGCCGGCGTGCCCGAGAAGATCGACGATCCCGCGCTCGGCCTGTCCGGCTGGGTCGCCACCAACGACGGCGCTGTGGCCCTCAACCAGCCGATCGGCGCCGCCACGTGGTACCCGGTCAACGACACGCCACGCGACAAGGCCACCTACACCTACGCCATCACGGTGCCCGGCTCACTGACCGCGCTGGCCAACGGCGATCCGATGGGCCGGCGGCGGCACGGCGATCAGACCACCTACCGGTGGGCGATGCGCCAGCCGATGTCCAGCGAGCTGTCCATGGTCGCGATCGGCAGGTACACGGTGACGTCGGGCCGGACGCCGAGCGGCATCCCCAACATCACCGCCATCGACCCACAGGTCGTCACGACCGCGTCGCAGCCGGCCGACTTCCACAGCCAGACCGCGGGCGTCGTCGACTGGGAGCAGACGTTGTTCGGCCGCTACCCGTTCACCTCCACCGGAGGCATCGCCGATCAGGCGGGCGTGGGCTACGCCCTGGAGACCCAGGGCCGGCCGGTGTACGACCGCCGCACCCCCGGCGTGAACCCGAGCGGCGGGCTGCTCGCACACGAACTCGCCCACCAGTGGTACGGCGACAGCGTCACACCCGCGTTCTGGAAGGACATCTGGCTCAACGAGGGCTTCGCGACGTACGCCGAGTGGCTCTACAGCGAACGGTCGGGCGGCAAGACCGCGCAGCAGCTGTTCGACGAGACCTACGAGCAGGGCCCGAGCGCGGCGGTGTGGAAGCCGGTCATGGCCGACCCGGGCCGCGACAACATCTTCCACGAGACGGTCTACGACCGCGGCGCGATGACGTTGCACATGGTGCGCAAGGCCATCGGTGACGCCGCCTTCTTCACGCTGCTGCGGCGCTGGCCGGCCGAGCATCGCTACGGCAACGTGACCACGGCCGACTTCATCGCCTTCGCCGAGCGGCTGTCCGGCAAGGATCTGGGCCCGCTCTTCCAGGCCTGGGCCTTCACCGCGGGCAAGCCGTCCGGCTGAGCCGGCTCGCCGCAGCCGGGCCTCGCGGGCGGCCGGGCGTCAGGTGAAGCTCAGCGTGTAGCCGCTGGCGCGCAGGCGGTCGAGCACCTCGTCGCAGTGGTCGGGGCCGCGGGTCTCGACGTGCAGCAGCACCTCGACCTCGTCGACCGGCAGCCGCGCGGCCACCCGTTCGTGGGTCACGTCGAGCACGTTGACGCCGAGTTCGGCCAGCTCGCTCAGCAAGATGACCAGCGCGCCCGGCCGGTCCGACAGCCGCACCCGGAACACCAGGTAGCGGCCGGCGGCCGAAAGCCCGTGGCGCAGCACCTTCGCCAGCAGCAGCGGGTCGATGTTGCCGCCCGACAGCACGGCCACCACCGGCGGTTCGAAGGCGTACGAATGCTCCAGCATGGCCGCCACCCCGGCGGCCCCTGCCGGCTCGACGACCTGCTTGGAGCGTTCGAGGCAGGCCAGCAGGCCCTGGGCGAGCGACTCCTCCGAGACCGTCACGACGGCGTCGACGAGCCGGGACACCATCGCGTAGGTGAGGTCGCCTGGCCGGCCGACCGCGATGCCGTCGGCCATCGTCGGGCCGACGTCGACGCGGACGGGATGGCCGGTGGCCAGTGACGGCGGGAATGCCGCCGCGCGCTTGGCCTGCACTCCCATGATCTTCACATCGGGCCGGGTGTCCTTGATCGCCGCCGCGATGCCCGCCGCCAGCCCGCCGCCGCCGACGGCCACGACCACGGTGCGGACGTCGGGGCATTGGTCGAGGATCTCCAGCCCGATCGTGCCCTGCCCGGCCACGATGTCGGGGTGGTCGAACGGGTGGATGAAGATGGCGCCGTGCTCGTCGGCGTGTTCGCGCGCCGCGGTCAGGCACCCGTCGACCGTCGGGCCGTGCAGGACGACGTCGGCGCCGTACGACTTGGTCGCCGCCACCTTCGGCAGCGGCGCGCCCTCGGGCATGTAGACGGTGGCCTTGCTGCCGAGCAGAGCGGCGGCGAGCGCCACGCCCTGGGCGTGGTTGCCGGCGCTGGCCGCGACCACTCCGCACGCCCGCTCGGCGTCGCTCAGGTTGGCGATGCGGACGTACGCGCCGCGTACCTTGAACGAGCCGGCGCGCTGCAGGTTCTCGCACTTGAGATAGACGGGGCCGCCGACCTGGCCGGACAGGTAGCGGGAGTGCAACAGGGGCGTGGCCACGACGACATCGGCCAGCAGCGCGTGGGCCGCGCGGATGTCGTCGACGCTGACGGTGGCGCGGGTCATAGCCCGAAGTCTTCCACCTCGGCGGTCCGCGTTTCGCGCCAGGCCACGTCGGCACAATCTCCAGTAAAGTGGCACGAACCGCCATGCAGGTCACATAAGGATTTGCGCGCGGTAGGGGCGGCACGACCCGGGGGACGTGCCGGTTTCGTACAACTGACGGTGGGGTGCGATGGCCGAGCGGGACAGACCAGCGGAAGCGACGGACCCCCACCACAAAGACAAAACCGGCAATCCTGGCGAACCTGGTGAGACAGCCGAGACGAGCGAGCCCGGAACCGGCACGGAACCGCGACCCCGCCAACGGCGGCGTCTGCGGCGCGTGCTCGGCTGGGTGAGCGTCGGCCTCGCCGTCGCCCTCGTGGGCACGAGCGTCACCGCGTACATCCTCTACCAAAAGCTGCAACGCAACGTCCGCAAGGAGCACGTTACCGACCAGCTCGGCCCGAACCGGCCGGCGAAGCTCAACAAGTCGATGAACATCCTGCTGCTCGGCTCCGACTCCAGGGACGGCGCGAACAGACAGTACTGGTCGCCCGATATCAGCGGACAACGCTCCGACACCACGATCTTGTTGCACCTGTCGCCGAACCGGGACCGGGCGGTCGCGGTCAGCTTCCCGCGCGATTCCATGGTGCGGATCCCGGCGTGCGAGCAGCGGAACGGCACCATGGCGGCGGCACGGTTCGGCCAGCTCAACGCGGCCTTCGCGGTCGGCGGCGCGACCTGCACCTGGAAGACGCTCGAGTCGCTCACCAACATCCACATCGACCACTACGCGCAGATCGACTTCGCCGGGTTCAAGCGTGTGGTGGACGCGCTCGGCGGCGTGGAGATCTGCGTGTCCCAGGCGGTGAACGACCCGCGGGCCGACCTCAGGCTGAAGGCCGGCCGCCAGGTGGTCAAGGGCGACCAGGCGCTGGGGTACGTCCGCGCCCGCTACTCGCTCGGCGACGGCTCCGACCTGGAGCGCATCCAGCGCCAGCAACGGTTCATGGCCTCGGTCGTGAACAAGGCGACGAGCACCGGCATGCTCGCCAATCCCGCCAGGACCTACAGCTTCCTCGACGCGGTGACCAAGTCGATCTCCACCGACGACGAGTTCACGTTCTCGGTCATGAGGAAGCTCGCGAGCAGCCTCAAGGGGATGAGCGCGGGCACCGTGCGGTTCGTCACGGTGCCGACGCGGACCTATCCCAAGGACCCGAACCGCGTGCAGTGGGACATGGCGCACGCGGGCCCGCTGTTCGAGGCGATCCGCCAGGACGCCACCATGCCGGCGGCCCCGGCGGCGTCGCCCACGGCGGTTCCGCCGGGAGCGGCCGCGAATCGGCCGCTGCCCAAGCCGGGCAAGGTCAAGGTCACCGTCCTCGGCCCGGCCGAGTCGGCCAGACCGGCGGTCGCGCAGCTCAAGGCGCACGGCTTCGCCGTGGCGAAGGTGACCGCCCGGCCCCCGGCCGACACGACGCAGATCCGCTACGGCCCCGGCGCCGGGCAGCAGGCGGCCGCGCTGGCGGCGCTCATTCCCGAGGCCAACCCCGTGGCCGATCCGAAGGGCGCCAAAGGCATGGTCTATCTCGTTATCGGCCGAGGCGGCGTACGGCTCCAGAACGTCGCCATCCCCAAGGTCGGCGGCGAGGTCTCGCCGAAACAGGACGTCTGCAAGGACTGACCCCCGGGGGGCGGAGGTCGCGCAGGATCTCCTCGGTGGGCCGGGGGCGGGTGCGGATGCCGGCCCACAGGCCCCTGGCAAGCTCGCCGCACAGTTCGGCGCGGCGGCGCGACCGGGCGAACGCGACGATCCAGCGGCGCAGCGTGGACCCGGCGTAGAGCAGGCGCTCGCCGGGCGCCAGGCACGGGCTCCGGGTGAACAACCAGATCTTGTTGCGGACCTCGTAGAAGAACCGGGCGGTCGGGTCGAACTCACGTGACCTGGTCTTGTGCACGACGACGCTGTCGCGGCACAGCAGACCCGAGCGGCCGCGCAACAGGCGCGCGGTGAACTCGAAGTCGTCGTTCCACAGGAAGTAGTCGGCGACGGGCAGGCCGCGTTCGCGGACCGCGGCGGCGTCCACCAGAACGGACACGAACGACGCCGATCGGATGCGCGCACGGCCGGGATGCGGGGACGGCCGGGAGCGGGGCGTGTTCATCGGGTGGTCGGCGCCGTCGGTCCACAGCACCCGGCTGGCGACCACGACCGCGTCGTCGTGTGCCGCGACGAGCGCCTCGAGCGCGCCGGGGGTGGCGACGGCGTCGTCGTCGAGCAGCCAGATCGCATCCGCCGCCAGTTCGAGGGCGCGGCAGAGGCCGACGGCGAACCCGCCGGCGCCGCCGCTGTTGCGCCGCAGCCGGATGAGCTCGACGGGCATGGCTGCGGCGCGGGATCGCGTCCCCATGAGGTCCGCGGTGCCGTCGGTGGATGCGTTGTCCACGACGACCACGTGATCGGGCGGCCGCGTCTGCGCCTCGACCGCCGTGAGCGCCTCGGCGAGCAGGTCTCGGCGATTGTGCGTGACCACGACCGCGACTACACGAAGAGGCATCGGAAAACTCCGCTCCGCACTCAATAAGAAAACTTCCCGTAACAATCTCGAATCGCGTAAACCAGGATGGTCACTCAGGTATCTCACATACGGCTGTATGCGCCATCTGACGGCACTTTAGCCACTAGCAACCGAAAATCGGGGGGAGTCCAACTCCAATTATGGGCGAACCGTTCTCCCTGCTGTTCACCGTCTATGGCGGTGATCGTGCGGATCACGTCCGGAGTGCTTTTCACAGCGCGGTCGATGCTCAAACCCGCCGCCCCGCCCAGGTCGTCCTGGTCCGGGACGGCCGGGTCGGCCCCGAGCTCGATGCGTGCCTCCGCGAGTTGCGCGCTCGCAGCCCCGTCCCGGTCACCTATCTCCCGCTGGACCTCAACCGCGGTCTCGGCCCGGCGCTGGACGCCGGGCTGGGTGCGAGCCACCACGACATCGTCGCCCGTATGGACGCCGACGACGTGGCGATGCCGCACCGGTTCGAGGTGCAGATCCCGCTCATCGAGCGGGGCGCGGACCTCGTCGGCGCGGGCATGCTGGAGTTCGGCGCCGACCTCGGCGACATCGTCGGGCGCCGTACGCCGCTGGCCGACCCGGCCAAGATCGCCGCCTACGCGCGGCTGCACGACCCGTTCAACCATCCGACCGTCGTCTACCGGCGCAGCGCCGTGCTCGTGGCGGGCGGCTACGGGGACGTGCCGCTGATGGAGGACTACTGGTTGTTCGTCCGCATGATCGCGGCGGGCGCGTCCGTCACCAACGTGCCCGAGCCGCTCGTGTACTACCGGGTGGGCAACGGGGCGTACGAGCGGCGGGGCGGGCTGGGGCTGCTGAGAGCGGAACTGCGCCTCCAGCGCGAGCTGTTCGGAAGCGGTTTTACGTCGCGCATGCAGTACATCCGAAATGTCAGCATCCGTGGTGGTTACCGGCTCGTGCCGACCTGGATCCGCCGTCCCGTCTACCGGCGGCTGGTCGCGCCGTACGGTCTGCGCCGCGAGCGCCGCCGCACCCGGATCGGCTCACCCGCGCCGGTGAAGCAGGCGGACGCGTGAACGTCGATCTCGTGGTGGCCGGCTCGGGCCTGTTCGGGCTGACGGTGGCCGAGCGCTGCGCCGCGGAACTCGGCCTGCGGGTCCTGGTGGTGGAACGCAGGGATCACATCGGCGGGAACGCCTACAGCGAGATCGAGCCGGAGACCGGAATCGAGATCCACCGCTACGGCGCGCATCTGTTCCACACCTCCAACGAGAAGGTGTGGCGGTATGTGAATCGCTTCACGTCGTTCACGTCCTACCGGCACCGGGTCTTTTCCATCTTCAAGGGCCGGGTCTACTCACTGCCGATCAACCTGGCCACGATCTGCGAGTACTTCGGTCGCGCCATGTCGCCGGGCGAGGCCCGCGCGCTCATCGCCGAGCAGGCGGCGGAGGCGGGCGGCGGCGCCGGGAGACCGCCCCGCAACCTGGAGGAAAAGGCCATCTCGCTGATCGGCAGGCCGCTGTACGAGGCGTTCATCCGCGGCTACACCGCCAAGCAATGGCAAACCGACCCCAAGGAGCTGCCGCCGGAAATCATCACGCGGCTCCCGGTGCGCTACACCTTCGACAATCGCTACTTCAGCGACACCTACGAGGGCCTGCCGGTCGACGGTTACACCGCGCTGCTCGAGCGCATCGCCGACCATCGCGGTATCGAGATCAAGCTGGGCACCGACTTCTTCGACCTCGACGCCGCCGGCAATGTGCCCGTCGTCTACACCGGCCCCCTGGACCGCTATTTCGGCTTCGCGGCGGGCGAACTGGGCTGGCGCACGCTCGACTTCGAGCTGTCCGTGGAGCCGGTGGGCGACTTCCAGGGCACGCCGGTCATGAACTACGCCGACGAGGACGTCCCGTACACGCGGATCCACGAATTCCGCCATTTCCATCCGGAGCGCGCCTGGTATCCGGCCGACAAGACGGTGATCATGCGGGAATACTCGCGCTTCGCCGCACGCGGCGACGAGCCCTACTACCCGATCAACACACCGCAGGACCGAGCGCGTCTCGGCCGTTACCGGGAAATGGCGGCCCGCGAAGCCGGCGTCCTGTTCGGCGGGCGCCTCGGCACGTACAAATACCTCGACATGCACATGGCCATCGCCGCCGCCCTGACCATGGTCGAAAATCGGCTCCGCCCGCATTTCACCGAAGGGCTGCCGTTGACGGTCACCCGCGCTTGAGGCGGCCGCGCCGATCTCGCAGATGTTCGACGAGATGCCAATAGGCCACCCGCAGCCGCATTACCAGCGGATGCCGTTCGCTGAGCCTGCGAACGACCATCTTGTAAATGGGCTTCGCGCGGTCGTCGGCCACCTCGGCGCGCAATTCATCGAGCGCCTGCCGCGCCCGCGCGTGCTCGGCGCGTTCCCGCGCGAGCTCCGCCCGCGCCGCGTGCGCGTCGCCCGCCGCGGCGGCGAGCTCGGTCAGCAAGAAGGCGGCCGACTCGACCGCGGTGGCGGCGACCGCGGACTCGGCGACGTCGTCCGGATGCGGCGGCGCATCGGCGGCATCGCCCGCGGCGGGCGCGGCGGGCAGCAGTTCGGCGAGATCGCCTACCACCGCGTAGCCGGCCTCGCGCAGCGCGCGCACCGTAGCGGCCGAGCGCTCCGCCACCCAGGGATACTCCGCCGCGGGCAGCCGCGGCCGCCCGCCACCGGGTCGCCGGCGCAGCACCCGGGAGGTGAGCCTGTCCTTGACGTATCGCTCGTAGGCGGGCCGGTCGAGGGCGGAATCGCCGCCATAATCGTTGAGCGCCCGGTTGACCCGGCGCAACATCGCCGCCTCGACGACGCCGAGCGACGGGTTGGCATCGACCTCCGCGACATCGCACGCCGCCGGATCGATCCCGGTCAGTTCGGCGAAGCGCCGCCACAGCGACTCGCGCGGAGCGTCCGCGGGCGGAACCGTCACGACGTGGATCCGCTCGGGCGGAACGCTCTCGCCCCAGCGAGCGAGGACGTCGACCGGATCCTGCATCCGCCAAAACCCGGTGACCTGCGGGATCCGGCGATCTTCGCGCAGCGCGAGCACGTAGTCGGCGAAACCCAGAACGTGCCGGTTCTTGATGTCCTCCTGCCACGCCGCGGGAATCTGCCGCGCCAGGTCGCGAACGGTGAGAACGAGATGCACCTCGGCGAAGTCCAGGTCGGTCACCGCCGCCTTTGCCTGCTCGGGCGACGCGGTGGAGAAGTTTTCGTGGGAGATAACTGTCGTCCCGGGCCAGGCCCGCGTTTCGTCGACCAATCGCGCCCACGCGCCGCGCACGGCCGGATCCCGATAACCGAGGAATGGCGCGTCCTGGAGGTCGAGAGCGGCGTGGAAATGTGACAGGTAGTGTTCACCCGGATACCGGACACCGAGCGCATCTAGCCGCTCTCGGTTCGTCCAAAGGATGTTCTGCAAGTATGTCGTGCCGCTCTTCGGTGTGCCCAAGTGGAGGAAGACCACGGGCCGGCCGGTGTTTTCGGCGCGTTCCGCGACTTGGGACACCATCCGGCAGACCTTCGTTTCGCTTTTGGACACCCGTGGTGACCGGATCTGGACACTTAGTGTTACACGTCGGTAAACATAAACTACATGGCGACAAATCGTACATCTGGCGCTGAGTATCATATCGCCACACCAGGGAGTATTTGGCGCTTGACGTGGGACGGACGCGCCGGCGACTCGCGGCTCTCCGTGCCCGGGAGCCATCCCCTTGACGCGACCCAGGAGTGGACAGTGACCGAGCGGCTGCGCGTGCTGCACCGAGTGATCATGCCGACGGATCGCGACCACGATGTCCTGAAGCTGTACGTCGACGGCGACGTGATCTACGGCGAGGCGACGCCGCCCGGCGACCTCGAGGCGCCCGGCGACCACGGGCCGCCCGGCTCCACCCCCAATGGCTCGGCGCCCCACGGCTCGGCCGCCAACGGCTCCCCCGGCCGGCCGGTGCCCCCGCGGCTGTCCGCCGACCGCGCGAGCATCGTGAGCCGGCGGAGCCTGCTCGTGCCCCCTGGCCTGCGGGCGTCGCTGTGCACCTACTTCAACGCGTTCCCGGCCGCGTACTGGCGACGGTGGAGCGTGCTGGAGGAGATCGTGCTGCGCGCCCGCGTGCGCGGCCAGGGCACGCTGTTCGTCTACCGGTCCACCTCCAAAGGTCACCTGCAGCGCGTGCGCTCGATCGACTTCGACACGGCGACGTCGGCCGAGCAGGAGGTGCGCCTGTCGCTCCAGCCGTTCATCGACGGCGGCTGGTACTGGATCGAGGTCACGGCGGGCACCCGCCCCGCCGTCCTCGAACAGGCCGACTGGTGCGCCGAGACCGGCCGGCCGCGGGGCACGACCAACATCGGCATCACGACGTACAACCGGCCGAGGTTCTGCCTGGACCAGCTCGTCGCGCTCAGCCAGGCCGACGATGTCCTCGAGGTCATCGACGAGATCCTCGTCGTCGACCAGGGGACCAGCCGCGTTCGCGACCTGCCGGACTTCCCGGCGGTGGCCGCGGCGCTCGGCGACCGGCTCCGCGTCATCGCCCAGCCCAACATCGGCGGATCGGGCGGTTTCTCGCGCGCCATGGAGGAGACGCTCGCGGGCGGGCGCGCGGACTACGTGCTGCTGCTCGACGACGACGTCATCACCGAGCCCGAGAGCATCGTCCGCGCCGTCGCGTTCGCCGACCTGTGCCGCACCCCCACGATCGTGGGCGGCCACATGTTCGACCTGTACGACCCCTCCGTCCTGCACGCGTACGCCGAGAGCGTGGCCCCCTACCGGTGGTGGATGGTGCCGGCGCCGCGCACGGCGTACTGGCACAACCTGGCCCACCACCCGCTCCGGCAGACGCACTGGCTGCACCATCGCGCCGACGCCGACTTCAACGGATGGTGGATGTGCCTCATGCCGGTCGACGTGCTCCGCAAGGTCGGCCTGTCGCTCCCGGTGTTCATCAAGTGGGACGACATCGAGTACGGCGTGCGCGCCAAGGCCGCCGGGATCGCGACCGTGCCGCTGCCCGGCGTCGCCGTCTGGCACATTCCGTGGCGCGACAAGGACAACGACCTGGACTGGCAGGCGTACTTCCAGGAGCGGAACCGGATGATCTCCGGGCTGCTGCACTCCCCCTACGAGCGGGGCGGCAACATGCTCAAGGAGAGTTTCATCATGGTCACCAAGCACGCCATGTCGATGCAGTACTCCACCGCGGAGCTCATGCTGCAGGGCATCGAGGATCTGCTGCGGGGCCCGGACCACCTGCACGAGAGCATCGCGGGCACGATGCCGCGGCTGCGATCGCTGCGGGCGGGGTTCGTCGACGCCGAGACGCGGGGCGATCTCGACGAGTTTCCCGCCGTCCGGCGGCGCAGGCCGCCGCGCAAGGGCAGGGAGGTGGCGCCGCCGGAAGGGCGCCGGGCCGCCGTCAAGGCCGCCCTGTCCGGGGCGCTGCGGCAGGTGCGGCCGGTGGACGACTTCGCCAAACAACACCCCCAGGTCCTGGTCCCGCATGTCGACCAGCGGTGGTGGCTGCTGTGCCGCTACGACAGCGCGCTGGTCTCGTCCGCCGACGGCACGAAGGCGGCGTGGTACCAGCGCGACCCGCGCCGGTTCCGCGCGCTCATCTGGCGTAACGTGCGGCTGCACCTCAAGGTCTACCGGCAGTGGAAGCGGCTGCACGCGGAGTACCGCGCCGCGCTCCCGGAGATCACCTCCGCCGAGCGCTGGCGCGAGACCTTCGACCGGGTCGCCGCGCCGGAGGAGGCGGCGGAGGAAGCGGTGAGGCGAGCCGCGGAAGACGCGGTGGAGGGAGCGTGACCGCCGTCCGGCCGGCCGTGCCCGAGCTGGTCGAGCCGGGGCGGACCGGCGGACTGGCCCAGGTGCTCCGCCACCGTTACCTGCTGCGCCTGCTGGTGCGTCGCGAGCTCAAGGCGCGCTACCAGGGGTCGGTGCTCGGGCTCGGCTGGTCGTACGTCCGGCCGGCAGTGAACTTCAGCGTGTATTTCCTTATGGTCGGCGTCTTCCTGAAGATGAACAGAAATATCGACTATTTCGCGATCTATCTGTTCTCGGGGATGGTGCTCATCAACTTCTTCACCGAGACGCTGCACTCCACCACGCGCTCCATACGCGGCAACGCGCCGCTCATCAGGAAGGTCTATCTGCCGCGCGAGCTGTTTCCCGCGGCCTCCACGCTGGTGTCCGCGGTCCATTTCGTCCCCGGCCTGCTCATCTTGGTCGTCGGCGCCTTGGCGACCGGGTGGACCCCGTCCCTCGTCGGCGCGGCGGCCATAGTGCTGGCGCTCGCCGTCATCGCCGTGCTCGGACTCGCGCTCGGCCTGCTGTGCGCCGCCTACAACGTCTTCTTCCGCGACTTCGAGCAGGTGATCGACATCCTCAACATCGTGATCGTCTGGTCGGTGCCGATGATCTATCCGTGGATGGTGGTACGAGACGCGGTGCCGGACTGGGCGCTCGACCTCTACCTGGCGAGCCCGCTTGTCACCGCGGTCTCCCTGTTCCAGCGGGCGTTCTGGTTTCCGGCCGCCGCCCGCCCCTTCGAGCTTCCGCCCCACCTGTTCACCAACGGCGTGATCTCGCTGGCGGGCGCGCTGCTGGTGCTGGGCCTCGCCCAATACGTGTTCTCCCGCAAGCAGCGGCGATTCGCCGAGGAGCTCTAGCGGTGACCCCGTCGATTGTCGTCGAATCCGCGACCAAGCGGTTCTCGTTGCGGCACGCCCACTCCATCCGCGAGGTCACGATCCGGATGCTGCGCCGCCAGAGCCGCTACGAACGGTTCAACGCGCTCGACGGGGTGAGTCTCGTCGTGGAGCAGGGCACCACGGTGGGGCTGCTCGGCCTGAACGGCTCGGGCAAGAGCACGCTGCTCAAGCTCATCTCCGGCGTCATGCGTCCCGATGCCGGGCGGGTGCGGGTGCGCGGCCGCGTCGCCGGACTGATCGATGTCGGGGCCGGCCTGCATCCGGAGCTCACCGGCCGCGAGAACATCTTCCTCAACGCCGCGATCCTCGGCATGGGCGAACCGGAGATCACCAAGAAGTTCGACTCGATCGTGGCGTTCGCCGAGATCGAGCGGTTCCTCGACACACAGGTGAAGTTCTACTCGGCGGGCATGTTCATGCGGCTCGGGTTCTCCATCGCCGTGCACACGGAGCCGGACGTCTTCCTCATCGACGAGGTGATGGCCGTCGGCGATCCCCTCTTCCGCGTCAAGTGCCGGGAGAAGCTGCGCGCGCTGCGCGCCGAGGGGATGACGATGGTGATCGTCGCCCACGACATCCCGCTGCTGAAGGAGCTGTGCCATCGCGGCGTCCTGCTGGCGCAGGGCCGGGTGGTCTTCGACGGCGACATCGACCGGGCGGCGCGGCTGCTCGTGGAGAGCCGCACCGCGCCCATCGGCTGACGACCCGGCCGGCCGATCGCCCGTCAGGCGACCTCGATGTAGTCGAGTTCGGCCTGGCCGGTGACGCGATGGACGTACAAGGTGTTCCAGCCGGCGCGCAGGGCGACGTGCACCGCCGTCGTGGTCCGCCACTGCCCGGCGTGGACCGCGGAGTACGTGAGCGTCGCGACCGCCGCGCCGTTGACCCGCAGCCCGTGGGCGGCCGGTCGCGTCCCGCGGTTGGCGTACCTCACCCGCACGGCATAACCGCCGGCCGCCGGCGCGTAGACGGAAACCGCCACCCCGCTGTCCGGGTAGTCGAGGTAACCGACCGCGGCGTCCGCGGACGCCGTTCGCTCGGCCCGCGCGATGCAGTTGTCGAGCCTGCCGCGTTCGGCCTCGTAACGCGTCGGACTGCCCCGGACCACGGGCCGCCCGTTCGCCCAGGCGAGATCGGCGACGAACATGCCCCGGATCACGCGCCGGCCGCCGAGGAAGCCGAGAATCCCGTGGAAGACGATGTGATCGCCGTTCGCGTCGGCCACGATGTCGGCGCCGCCCGGGCCGATCACCTTGTCGCGATACCCGTCGGTCGACAGCAGCGAGCGGTCCGCCTTCACGTACGGCCCGATGATCGAGCTCGCCTCCGCATAGCCGGTGCGGTACGAGGAGTTGAAGAACACCCCGCTCGCGTAGAACAGGACGTACTTTCCCCCGCGCTTGACCATGGCCGGAGCCTCGATCAGGGTCGGCTCACGGTCGCGTACCAAGATCCGGCGCGGGCTGCCCTCGGGCCGCAGCCCGTCGGCGCTCATCCGTTGCAGATAGATCGCCGCCGGGTGCAGGGCGGAGAAGCTGTCGCTCTTGAACAGCAGATACCGTGTGCCGTCGGTGTCGACGAACGCCGCCGGATCGATCGCGCCGCCGTGGCCGAGCGGGCAGATCAGCGGCTCGGCGCCCACCGGATCGAAGGGGCCGAGCGGCGACGCGGCCACGGCGACGCCGATGCACTGGTCTTCGGTGTTCTTCAGCCGCGCCGTGTAGTAGAGGAGGAACGTCCCGTCGCCCCGGGGCGAGACGTCCGGCGCCCAGGTGTGCCCCTCCGCCGCCCACGCGCCGAGTCCGGCCAGCCCGTCGCCGACCTGGCGCGTCCACGGGCCGCCCAGCGAGGAGGCCGTCGCGATGGGCAGCCTGACGCCGTTGTCGTTGGTGGCGTAGGCGTAGTAGGTGTTCCCCACCTTGATCACGTCGGGATCGGGGAAGTTGGACGTGACCACCGCCCTGGTGGGCGGCGGCACCGTTGTCACCTTGGCTCCGCCGATCGACACGATGGTGGGCGACGGCCGGGGCGACTCGGCCCGGCCGGCCCCGATGACAACGGCCAGCACGGCGACGAACAAACTGACCGCGCCGCCCGCGGCGAGGAGGGAGATCACCCGTGGTCGCACTCGGGCCCCTCCCTCCGCCGTGTCGTCCGCGGAATGTCGTCCGTGGACGCGCTCCCACGCTACAAGATCATCGACCCGTCAGGGGAGCGGCCGCCGCCACAGCGTCGGCTGCCGGCCGTTGTGATCGGCCGTGGTCCCCGTCGCGATGAGGTTGCCGCCGAAGGCGGCCAGGCCGGTGATCTCTTGGTCGCCGCGGCCGTTCAGGCCGGTGCCCGCCGGGTTGTCGTAGGTCCAGGAGCGGCCGTCCGGCGCGGTCCACACGACGACATCGGAGGTGCCGGGCCGGCCGACGGTGCCCGCGAGGACGAACCCGGACGGCGTCGCGGTCAGTTCCGTCACCACCACGTCGCCGGACCCGAGCTTGGTCGGCACCCGCACCTCTTGCCAGGTCGCGCCGCCGTCGCCCGAGAGGTACGCCAGCGGACGCCGGCCCGTCGAGGTGAGGCCCGTGCCGGCGGCGAGCAGGACGTTGCCGCGCGCGGCGATGTACGGCAGCCAGCCTTCGCGGACCCCCGCGGGCAGCGGCGGCTTGCTCAGCTTCCAGGTGGTTCCGTCCGCGGACGCCCACACCGCGGGGCGGCGGCCAGAGCCGGCGCCGCCGGGGGCCGCGTCGCCCTCGGTCAGCCCGCCCACCGCGACGAAGCCGAACGGCCCGCCCACCACGCCGCGCATCCATCGGTTCGCGCCGCGCCGCTGCTCCAGGTCCGTCTCGTTCTCCGCGCCGCCCCGCTTCCAGGTGCTCAGGTCGGCGGAGAACCACGTGGCCGCGGAGAGCCCGTCCTCGCCGACGATGACATAGCCCTTGGGGCCGGCCGCCGCGCCATAGGTGACGAGCGGCGTCTTCGACTCGCCCTTGAACGCCGCGTCGCCGTCGGCCGCCCGCCAGCTCGCCCCGTCCCGCGACGTGACGACGAGCGGGCGCAGCGGGCGTACGCCGCCGTAGCCGACGGCGAGCCAGCCCCGCCCGCCCGAGGTCACGTCGAGCAGCCGCTGCTGTCCCGGCCGGTCGAAGGCATTGCCGGTCGGCTCGGATCGGCGCCAGGTGGCGCCGTCGCCGGAGGTCCACACGGCGGCCGCGCCGTTGGTGCCGCCCACCGCCGCGATCGTGCCGCCGACAGCGGTGAGCGCCTGTACGGCCTGATCCGGCTGCCGAGCCCCGGGGATCCGGGACAGGTCGACCGGGACCTCGGCGCCCTGCGCGGTCCGCACGGCCAGCAGGGCGTTGGCGTCCTTGCCGGTGTTGTCGCGGCCGACCATGACGGTCTGGTTGGTGGTGAGCGCGAACTGCCGCACCGCACGGTTCGCGCTGAGCGGCAGCGTGCCCGAGTTCTGCCAGGTCTTGCCGTCCGCGCTGCGCAGCACGACCGTCCGCTGGTCGGCGGTCACGAGCGCGGCGATTCCCTGGGGGGACGCGGTCAGCCAGCTCACGCGCCGGTAGCCAGGGACCTGGAGCTCGCCGGCCTTGGCCCAGGACGCGCCGTCGGCCGAGACGAAGGCGAGCCCGTGCTTTCCCGACTTTTCGTTTATTTCGCGAACGGCGAAGAACCCGGACGGCATCGCGCTCACGCTGAGCCCGACAGTGCCCTTGGGCGCGGGGATCGGCGTCTCCTGCCAGGTACGGCCGCCGTCGGCGGACCGCCACACCACCGAGAGCGGGAGCGGCTTTTTCGGATTCTTGACGCGGATGCCCTGCGCGATGACGATGTCGCCGTTCACGGCGACGTTGAGCAGCGACAACGTGCCGCCGCCGGCCGACATGTTGAGCTGGTTGCCCGCCAGGCGTTCCCAGTTCCTGCCGTTCGGCGACAGCCACACGACCGGGGTGGCGTCGGTGAAGTCGCCCCTCGCCGAGTTGGCGCCGACCGCGACGAAGCCCGACCTGGTGCCGGCCACGCGGTTGACGCGGTCTTTCGGACCGAAGGCGGGAACGTTGGGCTGCCTCGTCCACGTCCGCCCATCGGGGCTCGTCCACAGCACCGACCCGCCGAACCGGGTGCCCAGCGCCACCCAACCGTGCGCCGTGCCCACGAGGTGAGCGGGGACCTCGGCGCCGGGCGGCTCCGCGCCGTCGGCGGCCCGCACGGCCGCCGGCCGGAAGGAGCGACCTTCGTCGGTGGAGACGAGGAACTGCGCTCGGTACGCGACGTTGTCGTATTCGCCGCCGATCGCCACGACGGTCGAGTCGGCGGCTGCGACGGCGTTCAGCTCCTGATCGCGGCCGTCGGTCTTGGCGGCGGGATCGGCCGCGAAGATGCCGGCGGCCAGCCGGGCCGGCGGACCTTGCGGCCCCTCGTCCCCCTTGCCGCCCTTGGTGAGGACGAAGACGCCGCCGGCCGCGACGAGCGCGACCGTCACCGCGGCCACCGCGAGCAGCAGCGTGCGCGGCCGGACCCCGCCGCGCGCCGTTCGCTGTCGCTGGCGCGGCACCAGCCACGGCTCGGCCTGCGTGGGCGGAGCGGGCGGTGGCGCCGGCCGGCGTGCGGCGAGCTGTGGCACGCCGGGCGGGCTCCCGCCGGTCCCGACCGCGGACGGCGGCGCGGGCGGCTGCGCGGGCGGAGCCACGGACGGAGCCACGGACGGCGGCGCGGGTGGCGGCACGGGTGGCTGCGCGGGTGGCTGCGCGGGCGGCGGCACGGACGGCGGCGCCGGAGGCGGAGGGGGCAGGCTCGACTGGGGCCCGATCGGCTGCCGTGGGGGTGGTGGCGGCGAACCCGGCGGCGGGCCGACCGGCGGCGCCGCGGGCCCGACGGGCGGCTGTGTCGCCGCGGCCTCGGACTGCCGGCCGCCCGGATCCACCCAGTCGACCCCCCACTGCTGCCAGACCGACGAGAAGTCGGGAATGACGGGGAGCCGCGGCGGATCCTCCTGCGCCTCCGGACCACCCTCACCCGGGGCCGTTCCCTCGGCGTCCCCCTGCCCAGGCGTTGTCTTACTCACCCTGAAGACCCTTTCGCCCCTGTCCAGCCCGCCGGCAGCGTGGCATTACTGCAGAATCTAACCCCGCAAGTTCGATGAGGCCCAGCCGCCATACCTGATCTCACATTGAAATGTCATGCTTCGCTTACTGCGGGTAATAACGACTCGACCGCGCGCGCCGCTCCCCCTCCACCCGACGCTCGACGCGGGCAAATGGTTCACGTCCGCGGGCCGCGGGATCGCCGGCACCCGGCCCGTGACAGCCCGGCCATTGTTCATGAAATCGACGCCGTGAAAGGCCACTCGACGAGCCGAGAAAGGCAACGAGAAATCAGCGCCGATTGACGCCGATCAGGTCGATCCTCCGATCAGTCCGCGTGCCAGTAGTGGTCGGCGGCGAAGATGAGAGCCGCCGCGCCGACCAGGCCGGCGGTCTGGCCGAGGGAGGCGGGCACCACGCGCACCTCGCGGGCGAAGTCCATCCGAGCGTGCGCCCGGAACGTCTCCTCCAGCGGATCGAACAGGCGGCTGCCGGCCTGCGAGAGCCCGCCGCCGACGGCGACGACCTCGAGATCGCACAGATGCGTCGCCGATGCGATCGCGACGCCCAGCGCCCGCCCGGCCCGCCGCAGCGCCGTGGTGGCGATGGGGTGGCCGCGCGCGGCGTCGGCGGACAGCTCCACGCCGGTGGCGGGGCGCCCCGGCCGCCAGCCCTGCGCCTGCGCCCACGCGACGAGGTTGGGTCCGCGGGCGATGGCCTCCAGGCAGCCGCGACCGCCGCACAGGCACTCGGGACCCGCCGGATCGACCACGACGTGACCGATGTGACCGGCGTTGCCGCTGGCTCCGTCGACCAGCCGGCCGTCCAGAACGAGGCCGCCGCCGACGCCGGTGGACACGACCATGCCGAGCACGTTGCCGCGCCCGCGCCCGGCACCGCGCCAGTGCTCGCCGACGGCCACACAGACCGCGTCGTTGTGCACGCGTACGGGCCGGCCGGGAAAGCGCTCCGCGATGCGGTCGCGCAGCGGAAAGTCCCGCCAGGCGGGGATGCTGAGCGGGGAGACCTCGGCCCGCGGCCAGGTCATCGGGCCGCCGCAGCCGACGCCCACCCCGGCCGGCGTCGGGTCTCCGTGGTCGGCGAGCAGTTTGCCGACCATCGCGACGAGCGTGCGCCACAGGGCCTCGCCGTCGAGCCCTGTCGGGGTCTCGACCCGGATGTAGCCGGCGAGCCGGCCCTGGGGTTCGACCAGCGCGGCGGCCAGCTTGGTGCCCCCGATGTCGACCGCCAGCGCGAGATCGTCACTCGCCATGTGCCGACGCCGCGCTCGCGGGACCGAAGGCCAGGATCGACGCGGTGAAGCCGTGCACGTGGTTGCGGCCGCCCACCGGGCCGATCTCACCGGCCGCGAAGAACCCGCCGACGCCGCCCGCGGTGAGCGCGCGCCGGACCACTTCGATGTCGTGGTCGGAGGTCGGGAACATCGCACGGCCGCGCGCGTTGCACGAGAACAGCAGCGCACCCTCCACCGACGGCAGGTCGAAGCGGTCGAGCAGTTCGGTCAGGTCGTCTTCGGCGGCGCTCGCGTCGCGCACCTGGAACCGCACGGTGCGGCCGACCTCCACGACGTCGCCGATGGCGATCGCGTTGGCGTCGGTGTCGGCGCCCACGACGCCGCGGACCAGGAAGTCGCCCTGCTCGTGTTCGTCGGCGTACTCGTCCATCGCGACGCCGATCAACAGGCCGCCCGCCGCCAGCGCCTGCTCCTCGGCCGTCAGCTCGGCGACGATCTGCTCGAGCTTGTCCAGGGCGGGCGCGCCGGCGAGTTCGTACAGGATGTTGTCCTCGGCCTTGGTGACCACCATGGTCGGGCCGATCGGCCGGGCGCCCTGACTGACCAGGGTCGCGGCGATGACGGGCCCGCCGATCACCACGCCCACCGCGCCGGAGTCGATCACCTCGCCGTCGATGAACAGCCGTACCGTGCCGGGGCCGCCGGAGCCGCTCGCCAGCCCGCCCACCAGCGGCAGTCCGGGCAGCACGTCACCGGAGCGCTCCACGAACGCGTCAACGGGGAAGCTGTAGGGGTCGGCGAGCAGCACGCCGACCACGTCGTCGTCTTGGCCCTCGGGCATGCCCAGCACCATGAGGCGCTCGTCGGTGCGCATCGTCTCGAGCCGGAAGGGCTCGAGCCGGGCATCCGGCAGCACGCCCGCCCAGGCGCTCACCGCGTTGGGCTCCTCCACGCCGCGGCTGCCGCCGATCACGCCGGAGGCGGTGCAGCCGAGCACGGTGCGGGCGTCGGCCCTGAGCATCGCGTGGCGGGCGGCCTCGGCGACCAAATCGGGGTCCTCGCCGCAGACGAAGACGCAGGCCAGGTCGGGCCGGCGGTCGAGCGGCGCGATCGCCTGCTTGATCGCCGCCTCGGCGGCGCCCAGCAGGTCTGGCCCGGTGGCCACGCCATCGCCGAATCGCACCACTGGCTCGCCTCCTCCTCATCGGTGCTTCGTCCAGGCCGTTCTTCCCCTGGTCTCCCCAATTCTTCAGGTTCAACGCCGGGGGCCACAAACGGGGCGCGCGAGCCGGTGCGGGACCGGCCGATCCTGCCCACGTAGAGCCCGATGGGCCTCCTGCGGGGCGGCGTGAAATCGGACTCCACAGGAAAGTCGGGGTGCGAGTCGGCGCGTCGGCGACGTACTGTCGAACGCGTGCGTGCTACCACCCCGAGCGGGATCTCCACCGTCGGCGAGCTTCGGGCCAGCGGTCACGTCCAGCGGCCGGTCAAAGAAGAAGTCCGCGACAATTTGCTAACTCGCCTGAGATCCGGCGAACCACGCTTCCCCGGCATTGTCGGGTTCGAGGAAACGGTTCTGCCCCACCTCGAACGCGCCCTGCTCGCCGGGCACGACTTGGTCCTGCTCGGCGAGCGCGGGCAGGGCAAGACACGGCTGATCCGCACGCTCGTCGGGCTGCTCGACGAGTGGACGCCCGTGGTCGACGGCTGCGAGATCAACGACCACCCCTACGACCCCGTCTGCGTACGCTGCCGCCGCCTCGCCGCCGATCACGGCGACGACCTGCCGGTCGACTGGAAGCACCGGGACGAGCGGTACGGCGAGAAGCTCGCCACGCCCGACACCAGCGTGGGCGACCTTATCGGCGACGTCGACCCGATCAAGGTGGCCGAGGGGCGCACGCTCGGCGATCCGGAGACGGTGCACTACGGCCTGGTGCCGCGCACCAACCGCGGCATCTTCTCCATCAACGAGCTGCCCGACCTGGCCGAACGCATCCAGGTGTCGCTGCTCAACGTGCTGGAGGAGCGCGACATCCAGGTCCGCGGGTACGCCCTGCGGCTGCCGCTCGACGTGCTGCTGATCGCCAGCGCCAACCCCGAGGACTACACCAACCGCGGCCGCATCATCACCCCGCTGAAAGACCGCTTCGGCGCCGAGATCCGCACGCACTACCCGCTCGCGCTGGCCGACGAGCTGGCGCTCATCGAGCAGGAGGCCCAGGTCGGCGGCCTGGTGCCGCGCCACCTCGTCGAGGTGATCGCGCGGTTCACCCGGCTGGTCAGAGACTCCCCCGCGGTCGACTCCCGATCTGGCGTGTCGGCGCGGTTCGCGATCGCCGGCGCCGAGACGGTGGCGGCGGGCGCGCTGCGCCGCGCCGCGCTCGTCGGCGAGGACGAGCCGATCGCCCGGGTGTGCGACCTGCCCGCGGTCGTGCCCACGCTGATGGGCAAGGTCGAGTTCGAGGTCAGTGAGGAGGGGCGCGAGCAGGAGGTGCTCGAGCACCTGCTGCGCCGGGCGACGGCCGAGACCTACCGGCACATGCTGGGCGGCGCCGACCTGACCGGCCTGCTCGACAAGTTCGACGCCGGAGACAGCGTCGAGTCCGGCGAACTGGTGGCGGCGGGCGAGTTGCTGCGGCGCGTCGGCCCGGTGTCCGGTCTCGCCAAGATCGTCGAACGGCTGGGCATGACCGGCGAGTCGCCGGGGCAGGCCGCCTCCGCGTTGGAGTTCGTGCTCGAAGGCCTCTACCTCACCCGCCGGCTGTCGAAGGACGACACCCACGGCACCACGACCTACCGCACCTAACGCCACGTAATACGCCCGACGACGTCTATCGCGCATAAGGGTCGAGTCGGCCCACAGCCCAACCATTCAGAGGGAGACCCATGAGCCGGGAGCGAGCCCGCCGAGTGAGCGGAGTGGGGGCCGAAGGACGAGGCCTTCCGCGCAGCGAACGAGAAGGGTGAGCGACCCATGACCCGCTATCGGTACGGGGCGTATCACGAGGGGCCCGACCCGCTCGCGCCGCCGTACGACGTGCGCGCCGCGCTCGACTCCATGGGCGACTCAATCTTGGAGGGCAGCAGCCCGGGCGACGCGCTGCGCGAACTGCTCCGCCGGGGACTGTCCCCGCACCACGGCGCCACCCGCCGGCGCGGTCTGGACGACCTGCTGCGCCACGTGCGTGAGCGCCGCCGCGAGCTGCGCGGGCGGGGCCGGCTCGACGGCACGCTTGAGCAGGTGCGGGCGCTGCTCGACAAGGCGATCGGCCAGGAACGCGCCGCGCTCTTCCCCGACCCGAGCGACGACGCCCGGCTGCGCGAGGCCGAGCTGGACTCGCTGCCGTCCGACACCGCGCAGGCGGTCCGGCGGCTCGCCGACTACGACTGGCGCTCCCCCGCGGCGCGCCAGACGTTCCAGGAGCTCACCGACCTGCTGCGCCGCGACATCCTCGACGCGCAGTTCCGCGGCATCAAGCAGGCCCTGGAGAACCCTGATCCGCAGGCCATGCAGCGGGTCAAGGACATGATGGCCGCGCTCAACGAGATGCTCGAGAAGGACGCCAGGGGCGAGCACACCCAGGAGGACTTCGAGCGGTTCATGCGCGAGTACGGCGATATGTTCCCCGACAACCCGCGCGATCTCGATGAGCTCGTCGACTCGCTGGCCCGCCGGGCCGCCGCGATGGACCGGCTGATGGCCTCGCTCAGCCCCGAACAGCGGGCGGAGCTGGGCGGGCTCATGGCCCAGATGCTCGAGGACGCCGGGCTGGCGATGGAGATGTCCCGGCTGTCGGATTCGTTGCGGCTGCGCCGTCCCGACCTCGACTGGGGCAGCAGCGAACAGATGAACGGCGACGACCCGCTCGGCATGGGCGACGCGACGACGGCGCTGGCCGAGCTCGCCGACCTGGCCGACCTGGAGGCGGCGCTGCGCCAGGACTACCCGGGTGCCCGGATGGACGACATCGACGAGGAGGCGGTGCGGCGCGCGCTGGGCCGCCAGGCCGTCGACGACCTCGCCGCGCTGCGCCGCATCGAGGCCGAGCTGGAGCGCCAGGGCTACCTCGTCCGCCGCGGGGGGTCCCTCCAGCTCACCCCCAAGGCCGTCCGCCGCCTCGGCGAGTCCGCGCTCCGCAAGGTCTTCGCCCAGGTGGACGCCGCACGTCAGGGCGACCACGACCAACCGGACGCGGGCCAGGGCGGCGAGCTCACCGGCGCCAGCCGGGAGTGGCGGTTCGGCGACGAGCAACCCATCGACGTCGTCCGGACGGTGGGCAACGCCGTGCGCCGCGGACAGCGGCTGCGGGCCGTCGGGGGCGACGCGAGCGTCCCCGCCGACGCGCAGGGGAACGGCCGCGCCGGCGGCCCGGGCGGCGTACGGCTGAGCGTCGAGGACTTCGAGGTGCTGGAGACCGAGCGGCGCACGTCCGCGGCTGTCTGCCTGCTGGTCGACCTGTCGTACTCCATGGTGCTGCGCGGCAGCTGGGCCGCGGCCAAGCAGACGGCGCTGGCGCTGCACTCCCTGGTCACGACCAAGTACCCGCAGGACGCGATCCAGATCATCGGGTTCTCCAACTACGCGCGCGTGCTGCGCGCGACCGAGATGGCCGATCTCGACTGGGACATGGTGCAGGGCACGAACCTGCACCACGCGCTGCTCATCGCCGGCCGGCACCTCGACAAGCACCCTGAGTACGAGCCGATCGTGCTGGTGGTGACCGACGGCGAGCCGACGGCCCATCTGCGGCGTGACGGCAGCTCGCTGTTCGACTATCCGCCGTCGCCCGAGACGCTCGTGCTCACACTGGCCGAGGTCGACAAGATGACCAGGCGCGGCGCCACCCTCAACGTCTTCATGCTGGCCGACGACGGGCGGCTGATCTCCTTCGTCGAGGAGGTCGCCAGGCGCAACGGCGGCCGCGTGTTCGCGCCGTCGGCCGACCGGCTCGGCGAGTACGTCGTCAGCGACTACCTGCGCACCCGCCGCCGCGCCGGCTGAGCCCCGGCGGCCGGGCACCGCACCGAAGGGGCGTCGGGTTGGGCCCGCGTGGCGCGGCGGACTAGGGTCGCCTCATGTCGAGTTCCGACCGCCTGTTGCTGATACTTCACGTGGGGTTCGCGATCTTCACGCTGGGCCCGCTCACGGCCGCCACGATGGCGACCCCCCGCTACATCCGCCGGCACGATGTGGCGGTGCTGCGCTACCTCACCCGGATCACTCGGATCTACGGGCTCGCCACCCTGGGGATCTTCCTGTTCGGGCTGCTCCTCGCGGGTGGCGATTTCGCCAAGGTCTGGCTGTCGGCCTCGATGACCCTCTTCATCGTCGCCTTCGTGCTGCTGGTGCTCGTCGAGCGCGACCAGCGGCGGGCCGTCCACGCGCTGCAGGTGGCCATCGCCGCCGGACGGATCGCCCTTCCCGAGCCCGCCGGCCGGCGCGCGGCCGCCGCCGAGACGAAGACCGACGAGGTCGAAGCCGCCGCCGAGCCGGACGCGGCGGCCGGCGAGGCGGCCGAGCGCGACGCCGCGAACGCGAAGACCGCCGACACCGCCGACACCGCCGACACCGCCGCTCCGCGACCCGCCGACGACGACATCGCCCGCGTCGAGCGCGGCCGGATCGCCAGCATCTCCGGCGTGATCGCGCTGATCTGGCTGGTGATCCTCTTCCTCATGGTGTGGTACAGCCGGCAGTGACCGCGGCCGCCCTGCCGTCGCGGTCTACGACGTGACCGCGTCGATCCAGTTCACGACCATCGCGTAGACACGGCGGACGCGCAGCAGGCCGCCGCCGTGCCTCGCGCCGGGCACGCTCTTGAGGTCGGCCGACACCCCGGCCAGCGCCAGCGCGTCCTGCACCGCCGCGCTCTGCGTCACCGGCACGAAGTCGTGCCGCGAATGCACGAACAGCATCGGCACCGCGGCGGGGGTGATCCGCGGCGTGGCCCCGCCCATCCGGGTCAGACAGGCGGCCGCGTCGAGGCCGCCGGGCGCGCAGTGGACCAACCTGGTGACGGCCCGGCGCAGCTTGCGCTGGCGGGCGGTGGCGTCGTCGCGCCCGCCGTGCACGTAGGCGAGATACGGGGCGTTGACGGGCGACAGGGCGACCACGCCGCGCAGCCGCCGGGCGCCCGGCGCGTTCACCCCGCCCACCGCGCCCAGCATCGTGGCGAGCTGGCCGCCCGCCGAAGACCCGATGACGACCATGCGACGCGGATCGAGGCGGAACGTGCGCGCGTGCCGCTGGATGTAGCCGAGCGCGGCGGCGGCGTCTTGGAGCTGGGCCGGCCAGGGCGCCCGCCCGCTGAGCCGGTAGTTGGCCGAGAAGACCACGTAGCCGCGGGCCGCCAGCCGCCTGGCGGTCGCCCGCCACGTCGACTTGTCGCCGCCGAGCCAGTAGCCGCCGTGCAGGATCAAGACGCCGGGTCGCCGCTCGGCCCAACCCGCGGGGTCGCCCAGCCGGACCGTCCAGTACGCGTCGAAGCGCTGCGCGGGGTCGCCGCCGTAGGCGAACGTCGCCTCGTGCACGCGCCGCGGCGCGTAGATGGTCTGCGTGGCCCCCACGACCAGCCGCACGACGGGCGGATCGCCGCCACGGGTGGCACCGTTCGGGCGGATCGAGGAGGCGTGCGCCGCGTCGGGCCGGCCCGGCACGGGTGCGACGAGAGCGACGATCGTGGCGACGGCGGTCGCCGCCGCGCCCGCGGCCCGCGCCGGACGCGCCGGACGCGTCGGACGCGGCCCGTGCGTGCCTCGAGAACTCCGCGCTCCCCGAGCGCTGCCAGCCCGACCGGTCGCCCGCACCAGCGCCCCTCTCCACCCCGGGCTGACGACCTGATACGTCGCCCGTTACGCCGCCAGTGACGACTGGCTGGCGACATCATAGGGGGTCAGGCGATGGCCTGCTCGAGATCCCGCAATAGATCGTCGGCGTCCTCGATGCCGACCGAGAGCCGCACCAGATCGGCGGGCACCTCGAGCGGCGAACCGGCGGCCGAGGCGTGGGTCATCCGCCCGGGATGCTCGATCAGCGACTCGACCCCGCCGAGCGACTCGCCCAGCGTGAAGAGCTTGGCCCGCTCGCAGACGGCGATGGCGGCCGCCTCCCCCTCCGCCAGCCGGAACGAGACCATCCCGCCGAACCCGCGCATCTGCTTGACGGCGGTGTCGTGGCCGGGATGGTCGGGCAGGCCCGGGTAGTAGACCTCGGCGACCCGCGGGTGCCGGGTGAGCATCCGCGCCACGGCGGCGGCGTTGGCGCAGTGCCGTTCCATGCGCACGCCGAGCGTCTTGACGCCGCGCTGCGTCAGCCACGCGTCGAACGGCCCGGCGACCGCGCCCATCGCGTTCTGGTGGAACGCGAGCCGCTCGCCGAGTCCGGGGTCGGCGACGACCACGGCGCCGCCCAGCACGTCGGAGTGGCCGCCCAGATACTTGGTGGTGGAGTGGACGACGACGTCCGCGCCGAGCGCGAGCGGCTGTTGCAGGTAGGGCGAGGCGAAGGTGTTGTCCACGACCAGCAGCGCGCCCGCCTCGGCCGCGACCTGCGCGAGCGCGGCGATGTCGGCGATGCCCAGCAGCGGGTTGGTCGGCGTCTCGGCCCAGATCACCTTCGTCTCCGGCCGCACGGCCGCCCGTACCGCGGCGATATCGCCGAGCGGCGCCGGGGTGTACTCGAGCCCCCACGGCCGCAGCACCTTGTCGAACAACCGGTACGTACCGCCGTACGCGTCACCGGGGATCACGACGTGATCGCCGGGGCGGCAGATCGTCCGGAGGAGGGTGTCCTCGGCGGCCATCCCGGAGGCGAAGGCCAGGCCACGCGCGCCGCCTTCGAGGGCGGCGAGGCATTCCTCGAGCCCGGCGCGGGTGGGGTTCGCGGTGCGGCTGTATTCGTAACCGGCGCGCGGCGCGCCGATGCGGTCCTGCTTGTAGGTGGAGACCTGGTAGATCGGCGGCACGACCGCGCCCGTGCGGGGGTCGGGCTCTTGACCGGCGTGGATGGCCAGCGTGTCAAAGCCCGACCGCGCGTCGCCGTCGGCCGCCGGCTCCTCAGCCCCGTCGCTGAAATCCTGCATGACCACGAGGCTACCGGCGACGTCGCCGACGACGAGGCCGCACCTCCGGCAGTACCGCCGGCAATACCCTCGGCAAATTCCCCCGGGCAATACGCCGGCAGTGGCGAAGGCAACGCCCGGCGACGCGCTCCGCCATACCGGAGGAGGAGCGAGATCCCCCGAAGGTACGACTCACGAATTCAACTGCTGTGGGGAGGTTTGGTGGGCTTCGCGTCCTTACTGTCAGAGGGAATCCAATCGATCAAAATCGTGCGTTGACCCACGACTAAGGAGCCCTCGTGTTCGGCCGGCTGGGACGTACCGTCGTCAGACATCCGTGGTGGACGATTGTCGCGTGGCTCGTCGCGGCCATCGCCATCATCGCGTTTTCCCCGAAGATCAGCGAGATCACCAAGGCGGACCAGGGCAGCTTCCTGCCCAGCAAGTACGAGTCCGTCCAGGCCATCGAAGTGGCCAAGAAGGCCTACCCGGACCGGGACGAGAACACCCAGTCGGCGCTGGTCGTCGTCAAGCGGTCCGATGGGCGGCCGCTGACGCAGGCCGACAGCGCCAAGGTCGGCCAAGTCGCGCAGGGGCTGCGGGACGAGCACATCGCGACCGTGACGAACGTGCTGAGCGGGCCGGGGACGGTGGCCCCCAACAGGTCGGTCCAGCTCATCAACGTGACGTTGCAGGGGAAGGCCCAAGATGACCAGGCGCTGACCGAGGCCGTCCGCGACATCCGCGCGGCGCTGCCGGGACAGTTGCAGGGATCCGGCCTGACCGCTCTCGTCGGCGGCGACGTGGCGGGCTTCGCCGACAACGAGGACTCGTTCGAGACCGCGCTGCAGGTCGTCGGGATCGCCACCTTCATCCTGATCATCGGACTGATCCTGCTGATCTTCCGCGCGCCGCTCGCCGCGTTGTTGCCGATCCTGGTGATCGGCGTTGTGCTGCAGGTGTCGACATCGCTGGTCGCGCTGGCCGGCAAGGCGTTCGGCTTCAACGTCGAACAGGACCTGCAGACCATCGTCCTGATCGTGCTGTTCGGCATCGGCACGGACTACATCTTGTTCCTGCTGTTCCGCTACCGCGAGCGACTGCGCGCCGGTGACGACAAGAAGACCGCGATGATCGTGGCGGTCGAAAGGGTCGGCGAGGTCATCGCCTCGGCCGCGGGGGCCGTCATCGTCGCTTTCCTCGTGCTGCTGCTGGCCACGTTCGGCGGGTTCGGCTCGCTGGGCCCGGCGCTGGCCATCTCGGTGGGCGTGATGCTGGTGACGGCGCTGACGCTGATCCCGGCGATCATCTCGCTCCTCGGTCCCGCCGTGTTCTGGCCGTCGAAGGCCTGGAAGAAGCAGCCGAAGGCAACCGTCCCGGCGCGGCTGGGCGGCCTGGTCGGACGGCGGCCCGGCGTCGTCGCGCTCGTCACGGGCGGCCTGATGATCATCCTGGCGGTGGGCACGCTCGGGTTCAAGGCCGACTACGACTTCAACGCGGGGTTCCCGCAGAACACCGAGTCGGCCAGGGCCGGCAAGGAGATGCAAAAGGGCTTCCCGGCGGGGCTGCTCACCCCGACCGAGGTCTACCTGCGCAGCACCGACGGGCAGCCGCTGTCGAAGGACCAGATCGCGACCTTCGCCGCGGCGGCGAGGAGCGCGCCCGGCGTGGGCAGCGTGCAGCCGGCGCAGGAGCCCAGCCAGGACCCGAGCATCGCCCGCGTCGACCTGGCCCTGGAGAAGAACCCGGTGTCGAACGAATCGATCAGCCTGGTCCGCGGGCCGCTGCGCGACGCGGTGCACGAGGCCGCACCGCCGGGCACGCGGGCACTGGTCGGCGGGAACACCGCGATCTTCGCCGACATCAACTCCGCGAACAACCGGGACCTTTCTGTCATCTTGCCGGTGGCCGCGGTGCTCATCGCGCTGATCCTCGCCCTGCTGCTGCGCAGCCTCATCGCGCCGCTGTACCTGGTCGCCGCCGTGCTGCTGGGCTTCGCCGCCACCATCGGGTCCGCGGTGTACGCCTACATGGGCGTCCTGGACAAACCCGGGGTGACCTTCCAGCTGCCGATCATCATGTATCTGTTCGTGCTGGCCATCGGGACCGACTACAACATCTTGATGATCGCCCGGTTGCGCGAGGAGGCGAAGGAGGGCCACGAGCCGCGGCGAGCGGCCGCGCTCGCGGTCGAGCACGGCGCCCCCACGGTCGCGGCGGCCGGCCTGATCCTCGCCGGCACGTTCGCGGTCTTGATGCTGGCGCCGGTGCTGTTCCTCAAGCAGCTCGGCTTCGGCGTCGCCATCGGCATCATGTTGTCGGCCTTCGTGATGTCGGCGTTCCTCGTACCGGCGCTGACCGCGCTGATCGGCCACACGGCCTGGTGGCCGGGTCACGGCGACCGGCCCACCGGCCGCGGAGGCGGCGCCGGCGAGGCCGCCGTCACCCGGCCGGAGCCCGCGTGGCGCGGCTGACCGCCGACGCTCCGCCGCCCGGGGGCCCGCGCCCCCGGGCGGCGGAGCGCATGCCGTGAGACGGCCCCGTCAGCCGGTCGAGGTGCTCGCGAGGAAGGCGAGGAGGTCCTGCCGGGTGATGAGTCCGGTCGGCTTGCCGTCGACCAGCACGACCGCCGCGCCCGACTTCTCCAGCACGCCGTACGCCCGGCTGATCGCCTCACCGGAGCCGATCATCGGCAGCGGCTCGGACATGTGGCCCTGCAGGGCGTCGTCGAGCCCGGCCCGCCCGTGCACCAGCGCGTCGAGGAGGTCGCGCTCCACGATCGAGCCGACCACCTCGGCGGCCATGACCGGCGGCTCCTCCTTCATGACCGGCAACTGCGACACGTTGTACTCGCGCATGACCGAGACCGCCGTACCGACGGTCTCGCCGGGGTGGACGTGCACGAACTCCGGCAGCGCCTCGCCGTCCCGGCCCTCCTTGGCCAGCGCGACCTTGCGCGCCAGCACCGCCGCCACGTCGGCCTCGCCGGCCGAGGACGGAATGAATCCGTAGTCGGCCATCCAGTCGTCGTTGAAGATCTTGGAAAGGTAGCCGCGGCCGCCGTCCGGCAGCAGCACGACGATGACGTCGTCCGGTCCGGCGTCGTCGGCCACGCGCAGCGCGGCCACCACGGCCAGGCCACAGGAGCCGCCGACCAGCAGCGCCTCCTCGCGTGCCAGCCGCCTCGTCATCAAGAACGAGTCGCGGTCGCTGATCGCCATGACCCGGTCGCACACGTTCCTGTCGTATGTCTGGGGCCAGATGTCCTCGCCGACGCCCTCGACGAGATAGGGGCGGCCCGACCCGCCGGAGTACACCGAGCCCTCGGGGTCGGCACCGATGATCTGCACCCGGCCGCCGGAGACGTCCTTGAGATAGCGGCCGGTGCCGGTGATGGTGCCGCCGGTGCCGATGCCCGCGACGAAGTGGGTCACCAGGCCGTCGGTCTGGGTCCAGATCTCCGGACCGGTGGTCTCATAATGCGAGCGCGGGTTGTCCGGGTTGGCGTACTGGTCGGGTTTCCACCCGCCCGGAGTCTCCCGGGCCAGCCGATCGGAGACGGAGTAGTACGAGTCCGGATGATCCGGTGCGACGGCGCCCGGGCACACGACGACCTCGGCGCCGTAGGCGCGCAGCACGCTGATCTTGTCGTGCGCCACTTTGTCCGGGCAGACGAACACGCAGCGGTAGCCCTTCTCCTGCGCCGCGATCGCCAGCCCGACCCCCGTGTTGCCCGAGGTCGGCTCGACGATCGTGCCGCCGGGCCGGAGCGCGCCCGAGGCCTCGGCCGCCTCGATCATGCGCACCGCGATGCGGTCCTTCACCGAGCCGCCCGGGTTGAAGTACTCGACCTTGGCATACACGCGCGGCGCGCGCCCGGCCGTGACCCTGCGCAACCGTACGAGCGGCGTGTTCCCCATCAGGTCGAGCAACGACTCATGTACGTCCACCAGCGACATCCTTGTCGGTCAGATGTGGTCCCGGTCAGACGGTAGCCGACCGCGTGACCTGGACGGGGGTCCGGCGGGCCGCTGAGCGGCGTCCGCCACGGGCCGCCGCGCGACCGCCACCGTCCGTCTTCGCGAAGTCACGGACCGATGTCACCTCGTGCTGCTAGCGTCGGTGACCGCCGCGCCGCCGGCGCGCCCGTCACGCCGGCCCGCCCCGTCGATCAGATCGTTCGTGACGCTCGTGACGCTCGCGACGCACCGTCCGTCGAACGACATACCCCAGGAGCCACCGCCATGCACCGACACAGCCGCCCGCGACTACTTTCCGCGGTTATATCGGTACATCTTGTGGTCGTCGCGGCACTCGCCGCCGGTTGTTCGGGAGACGAGGCAGGGGCCAAGGGCGGCGCCCCCGACGGTGCCACGTGGACAAACACGGGGGTCAACGTCGTCAGCAGGCCCGCGGTCGGCGCCGGCGTGACCGCGGTGACCGAGCTGCGCGGCGACGGGCGCCTGCAAACGGCCGTGTTCGACCTGGCCGGCGGCAGGCGGCTGTGGACACAACCGGCGACGATGGCCGGACGGCTCGCCGGAATGGGCGTACAGCCGCCGGCCGTTGTCGGCGCGCCTGGCCGGGCGGCGCTCGTCGCCGCCCTCGAGCCGCGACCGGCGGGCGCCGGGTCGCCGGGAGCCAAGTCGCCCGGGGCCGGAGCCGGGGCGGCGGGGGCCGCTCGGGCGACCTTGGTGGCGCGTGACGCGCGCACCGGCCGGGAGCGCTGGGCCCGGCCGATCGACTCCACGTTCGGTCCGGCCCGCTGCGGCCCGTACGTCTGCGTGTCGCAGTCCACGGCCCGCGCGAGCGCCAACTTCGCCGCCCTCGATCCCGCCACCGGCAAGGGCCTGTGGCGCCTTCCCGGCATCGCCGAGGTCGAGTGGTCCGACGCGCGCCGCGTGGTGGTGTTCCGGATGGCCCGCCGGCCCGTCCTCGAAGCGCACGACCTGCGCACCGGCGCGGTCCTCTGGTCGTTCGCCGTCGACGCGGCCGTCGGTCCCGGTATCAACCTCACCGGCGGCTGGGACTTCGGCGCGCTGGGCGACGTCTTGGTCGGACACATCGCGCCGTACCAGGCGGGGGGCGGCAGGCGGCTGTCGGCGTTCGGGTTCTTCGGCGTGCGGCTGGCCGACGGGCGGCTCGCGTGGCGGCGACCCCGGTTGTTGCGGGTCTATCCCAGCGCCAGCCCGGCGGTCGCGTTGATCACCCGCGCGGTCGACGATCGAGGCCGTTATGCCGGATTTGTTCGGCTCGACCCGCGGACGGGCCGTACGACGGCGCGGCTTCCGGCCGCCGCCGCCCCGCGGGCGACCTGGTGGCTGTCGTTCCCCGCCGACCTGTCCGCGATCGGGTTCCTGGTCCCCGGACATGCCGGCGCCGCGTACGACCTGCGGCGCGGTGCGGCGACCGCACCCGCCGGGATGCGCACCTGGTCGTTCTGCACGGTCTCGCCGCCGCCCTTGAAGATCGTCGGACAGCGGGACTTCTACCCGGTCGCCGCGCTGTGCGCGTACGACCTGGCGACGGGGCGGCGGGCGGCGGCTCCCGGCGCGCCGCCCGGCTGGTACACCGGGGCGGTCGACGGCTGGCGGGTGTGGCGCGACGAGCGCGGCGCCCTGCACGCCGTCCACGACACCCAGGGCACCACGCCCGGCATGTACGGCGCTTACGGCTGACTCCTCCGCCAGCTCGCGTCGACGTCGACGTGATCCGGGTCACCCCGGTAGTGCGAGGATGCCTAGCACGAGTTAGGTTTCCTCCTATACCCGTGGGTAACACATGGCCGCCAAGACGAGGGAGACCGTCATGCCCGAGGCTGTTGTCGTCGCGACCGCCCGTTCGCCGATTGGCCGCGCGTTCAAGGGATCGCTGACGCAGGCGCGGCCAGACGACATGGTCGTCCAGATGGTGCGGGCCGCCCTGGAAAAGGTGCCGGAGCTCGACCCGAAGGGCATCGACGACCTCCTTCTCGGCTGCGGGCTGCCCGGCGGCGAGCAGGGGTACAACATGGCGCGCGTGGTCGCGATCCTGCTCGGATGGGATCACGTGCCGGGCGCGACGATCACCCGCTACTGCTCGTCCTCGCTGCAGACCACGCGGATGGCCTTCCACGCGATCAAATCCGGCGAGGCCGACGTGATCATCTCGGCCGGCGTCGAGATGGTGAGCCGGTTCGTCAAGGGCAGCAGCGACAGCCTGCCCGAGACCAAGAACCCCGTCTTCGCCGACGCCGAGGCCCGTACGGCCAAGCTCGCCGAGGGCGAGGGCAGCTGGCACGACCCGCGCGAGGACGGCGCGATACCCGACGTCTACATCGCGATGGGACAGACCGCCGAGAACGTCGCCCAACTGCGCGGCATCACGCGCGAAATGCAAGACGAGTTCGGCGTCCGTTCCCAAAACCTCGCGGAGAAGGCGCTGGCCAACGGGTTCTGGGAGAAGGACATCACGCCGGTCACGCTGCCCGACGGCACGGTCGTCGCCAAGGACGACGGGCCGCGGCCGGGCACCACCTTGGAGAAGGTCGCCGGGCTCAAGCCCGCGTTCCGCCCTGACGGCACGGTCACGGCGGCCAACTGCTGCCCGCTCAACGATGGCGCGGCCGCCGTCGTGGTCATGAGCGACACCAAGGCCGCCGAGCTGGGCATCACGCCGATCGCCCGCATCGTCTCCTCCGGTGTGACGGCGCTGTCGCCCGAGATCATGGGGCTCGGTCCGGTGGAGGCGTCCCGGAAGGCGCTGGCCAGGGCCGGCATGACGATCGACGACATCGACCTCGTCGAGATCAACGAGGCCTTCGCCGCGCAGGTGCTCCCCTCGGCCCGCGACATCGGCGTCGACATGGACAAGCTCAACGTCAACGGAGGCGCGATCGCGGTCGGTCATCCGTTCGGCATGACCGGCGCCCGCATCACCTCGACTCTGCTCAACAGCCTGCGGTTCCACGACAAGACACTCGGCCTGGAGACCATGTGCGTTGGGGGCGGCCAGGGCATGGCGATGATCTTCGAACGGCTCTGAACAAACCGTCCTTTCCCCTGCGTTCAGCCCGTTTTCGGCCGCTTTCCGGAGGGTGTTCACCTCGGGCAACCAACGAGGCACGCACTGTAAGTGATGATCTACTTACCGTGACAGAAAGGTTCGCTCGGGGGGTTGTCTCATCGCTTGAGCTGTTGCACAGTCGGCAGAAGAGGTGCACGGAGCGACCAGGAGGTAGCCGATGTCCCTGAACCACTCACCGGAGACGCATAACAAGCTCATCGCCCGCATCCCTGCGGTCACTGGACGTGACCTCCCTGAGTGGTTCCAAGCCATCGAAAACGGACCGGCCTTCCTGCGTTGCGACGAACGCGTTAATTGGTTGGCCGACGAGCACGGCATCTCACACGGCTACGCGTCCGCGCTCGTCCACGAGCACGAGCTGAGCCGGCGGGCCCGCCGCTACTGAGACGATTCCCCTACCGCTACCGCGAGGGCGCCCCGAGGGCGCCCTCGCTTCGTGTTTATCGAGGTCAGTCTCGCCCGCTGAAGTACGACAGCAGCCGCAGCAGCTCGAGGTAGATCCACACCAGGCTGAGGGTCAGCCCGAACGCCATGTACCACGCGAACTTCTCCGGGGCGCCGGCCCGTACGCCTTCCTCCACGGCCGCGAAGTCGAGCAGCAGGAAGAAGCAGCCGACCAGGATCGCGACGATGCTGAAGATGTAGGCCATCGGGTTGCTCGGGTCGCGGATGCCGATCCCGGAGTCCGGGCCGAAGACCTGCACCAGCATGTTGATCAGCATGAGCCCGACGAGCGCGAAGCCCGCGGCGACGATGAACTTGGCCACCTTCGGCGTGACCCGGAAGATCCGCAGCGAGTGGACGGCGAGCATCGCGGCGAACGCGAGCGCGGTGCCCGCCACCGCCTGCAGCACCACCCCGTTGTAGACGTCGTTGTAGGCATGGCTGATGATGCCGACGGCCACTCCGTAGACGCCCGCGAAGCCGAGCACGAGCGGCGCGTTCGCCTTCTGCCCGAACGTGATGAACGCCCAGATGCCCAGCTCGGCGATGAGCGTGATGACGAGGATCGGCATGGCCAGCTCGACCGGTACCAGCACCCATGCGAGCGCCGCGGTCGCGACCAGCGTGGCCAGGCTCAAGAAGCCGCGGACGACCACGTCGTCCAGGGTCATCGGCCGGGCCACCTTGGGCGGAACGTAGGACGGCGCGTTGTACATGTTCTGGAGCTGTTGCGCGCTCGGCGCATAGGCCTGCGCCTGTTGCCCTATCGGCGCCCTTCGGAAGGCCGGGTTCCTGCTCTCCATCACTTGCCTCCACACGTCCGCAGATTGCGATCAGTGTAGGCGTATCCGCACCGCGGCACCCACAACTGACTCTAAGAACGAACTCCGCCGCCACCAATATGCCTGGCGGACCGCAGCGCCTGCACGCGCACGACGCCCGGCGAGACCCGATCGCGTCCGCCTCGTCGGCCCACCTCGTGACTTGCCCCGACAGTGACACCCCGGCGCCGGGGGGCGTGGGGGGCGGAGCCCCCCACATCGGGGGGCCGGGGGGTCGCCCCCCGGGTCAGCACCGCGGGCTTCGGTGAAGCCGGCCCCGTTCGGCGAACACCAAACGCCGCCTCGTGCCCCCGGTCGGACTCGAACCGACACGATAGGCCCTTTTAGGAGACCGACCGATCAGGCCGTGACCAGCCAAGACGCTGAGCACGGAGCGGATTTCGCCGCACCGTCACCGCGCAGACGCCGGAAGCAGCGTCAGCACACAATGACGTAGCCCACCTCGCGTCCACACTCTGGCATCACAGCGGCCCTGGCGCCCAAGTCGCCAACCCGACGCCAAGGCTCGCTCCTCCGAAAGGACATCGTGACGACACGCATCTTTGCGTCCGGCGCCGAGTCGGAGCATTCGTTCGCGGTGGCCAGCGAAGCGACGACCGTGCGACGCCGACACTCGAGATCGCCCGCTCGGCGATTGCCGCCTCGCACCCTGGAGATCTTCCGGGCAGTGCCGGTGGGGTCGCGCCGTGCCCGTAGTCAGATGGCGTGGGTGGCTGACGTGCTGGGCAGCCCGGCGTTCGGTCAGCTGCGGTCCGACCGGCGCGGAAATTGGGCCGAGGTGGTGCGGGTGTTGGCCCGCTACGCCGATTGGAAGGACCGGACGACCCGGCCGACCTGGGCCCGAGTCGGCGAACAGGCAGAGGTTAGCCGCCGCACGGTGGCCCGCGTGATCGAGTGGCTTCGCGCCCGCGGCTACCTCGGCACCGTCGAGTCCGGGGCCACGCCGCTGTTCCGCATCGGGTTGCTGTACGGGCTGGCGGCCGCCGGCGAGGGCAACCGTGCGGCGGAGTACGTGCTGTGCACGCCCAGCCGATCGAGTGACCGCCGCCCGATTCGACAACGACCCACCCCGCTGACGCAGGTACCCCAGCGCGAATCTGGCACCCCTTCTGGGTCCCGTAAGGGACCTAGAAGCATTCCCCCGCGCGAAGACCCGTCCGAAAGCTCAAACTCCCGCCACTGGCCGGCGACACGACGCCCAGCGACGCGGGGAGAGGCGCTCGCCGCAGCCGAGACGCTGCGGCACCGTAACCCGGTGCTGCGCAGACTGACCGCACGGCACCTTCGCTCACTGGCCCGACGGTATTGGGCGGCGGGGTGGACCCCTGCCGATGTCCTGTACGCGATGGAGCACCTGCCGTGCCTGCTGGCACATCCGTGGCGGCGGCCTGCATCCGGCCCCAGGGCAGCTCGCCGCAGACCACGCCCGCCGTATCCGCGCCGAGCAGGCTCAGCGGGCCGCTCAGCGCGATACCGCATTGGCGGCCCGGGGTGATGCGTTCAGGCATGCGTCCGCCGCCCGTCGGCGGCTATCGCGCGTTGGCCTCATGCGACACGACGCCCGCCGCGCCGACCATCACGCCAGATCGGCCGCTCGCGTCGCTCGACAGGCGGGCATGCCCGTGAACATCCCATCCCGCTGGCTAGAGTGCTCCACGCCAGCGGAACCCCTGACCGGCGGCTCGCGACTGCATCACCCACTCGGGAGTGCGGCCGGTGTGGCGTTGTCCTCGACCGCGACGGCACCTGCTTCATGTGTGAAGTGCATTCCGGGAGGAATCGGTGATGTCCTGCCCGACAACTCTCCTGGCGGGCTGTTATGGGATCGTGCCTGCATAGATCCTGCGTGTCCGGCTGCCTCGAGCAGATGACATAACCATTCGCCCGACCTCGATCCGGGCCCGAATCGGGGCGGCAATGTCCAAGTGTCCAATGTTGCGCGAGTGCACCGCCACACGGCGGCGCCGGACCGAACCGAGTGCACGAGCAATGCTCCGCCAACTGTAGCTGTCGCAGGTTGAAACCTACACGGCCGGTTAGAGCAATACGATGGCCCAGAATAGCAGTCCCGCGACAAGCGCAATCCACTGCCAGACATGCGCAGTGTCGAGCCGGTTCTTGGCCAGATCTACCTCACCGTCGTAGGCGTAATTCTCGGCCTTGATCGCATAGACGAGCGCTGGGATGGCCACTACGCCGCCCATAATGAGCAGTTGCATGATGCTTAGAATCTTGGCGGTGCGTGCACTCTTCTTGAGGTCCATTGCCACTCCTGGTTAGCCATCCCCAGGAACACGAGCAGTCCGTTCGTCATGACTTCAGCCGATCAGGCGATTCTCAGCACCCGGTCAAGCACGTGCCATGTCCGGGAATCCCGAACGGAAAATCTTCGGGGAAGTCGGCACGAGCCGGGCGGTGCCGTCGCTGAACAGCCCAGCTCGCCGGACTCGGTTGGCCGGGCCCTGCCGGTAACCGCTTCGTAGGTCGCCTCGGGCAGGTGCTAGCGAGGCGCGCGGCGCCCAGAACCCGACAGGGCTAAGCGGATTCCTCTCTAGTTGCCGGGGGCGGTCCACGCGCTGTCCTTTGCCTGTGCCATGCCGGAGCCCGCGCAGGCACCCCTTGAGGTCGTGGTGTTGGCGGAGGTGATCCAGCGCCTCACGCGGCAAGAAGAAATGTGGTGGTCGCCACGAGCCCGCTGTCCCGCTGGACGCAGGCGGCTCGGGCCGAGTGGTCGCCACGGCGCTACCTCCTCGTGAACGCGAAGGAGGTCGTTCATCGCGCCGCTGGCGGCCGTGGTGCTGCGGGGCCGCCTCTGGCCATCAAGTCACAATGCCGCTCTTCTGCGCTCTCCGCGCTTGTGGAGTCGACCGTCACCTGCTGAGGCCACGTTTATGGCTCGCGAGCGCCTGCCTGGTTAGCAACGCGTGTCAAGAAGGGAAGTGCTGACCCAACGCGTGGTGGCACCGAGATCTGAATCAAGAAGGCTGCTGGTTCGGCGACAGGGACTCGGCTCTGGCAAGGCGCATCCAGGCCGTGAGCTTCGACCTATTCACCTGGACGCTCACTCGGTGGTAATTGGCCGGGTCCACTTGGCCGGAGCCGTGTGTGACGACGGTGTCGTGGACGAAGGATGAGACGATGACGCCGAGGTCGGCGGCTGTGATGGCGAGTTGCTCCTTGAGGACGGGCGCCTCGACCAGTCGGGCGGTCCGGATGATGGATTCGCCGGTGACTCTATCTCTGTCGGCAGTTACCGGACCGACGTTGAGCGCGAGTCGCAGCTGGATGCGGACGGCTTCGCTCGACCGGTCGTTGTGCCGCCTGAGCGAGGCGGCGAGGAAAACGACGAGTGGATCGACGATCGAAGCCGTGGGAACGGTCGGCGGCACCACGATGAGCATCCCGCCGCCCCGATCCTCGCGGTAGCTCGTCGTCCACGGGACGTTCGACCTCTCGAACGCGTCCCGGAGCAGCTCGTACATCTGGCGGCGTATCATCTGCCGATCGAAGTCGTCACGCTTGTCCGATCCGAACCCCACGATGTCCGTGAGTACGATCGAGCAGTTCCGCCCCGACCAGCTCTGCGGGAACACCTGCCGGGCAGGCGCGAGGCGGACCGCGTGATGCTTGGCCTTCCACTCCTGGATGGTGCCGATCACGTCCGGGTCAAGGCCGTTCTCGGCCGCGGCGAGCCGCAAGCCGTTGACGAACGAGGCGACCCATCCCCATTCCGGCAGGCGTTTGCGCCTGCCGCTGAGAATGGCCTGGGTGGTTGAGGCGGCCAGTACCCGCAGCCGCAATCCATGCAGGCCGCCGGAGACACGTAGCGATAGCCTCTCCAGCCGAGCGTAGGAGGGCGGTCCCGCCGCCTCCCAGGCCGCATTGAGCTCGGCGATGAAGTTGTCCTGAGCCGCTACAGCCGCCTGTCTGTCCATACGCGGCAGCGATTGGGTAGGTGCCACGGCTTGCAGAGACTTTCCGGGCGACGCGGTACTGGGTGGGGAAGGGAGTTGCCCGGGCGCAGTTGGCTCTTGACGGCGGGCCCTTCGCAGTAGGGCCGCCCACTCCTTCTCGGTGGGCAGTTCGGCAGCGAGAGAGCCGTGAGCGGCCCGGGCGTGCTCGGTGAGTACGCGGACCAAGGCGAACAACGCCCCATCCGATGCGGGCAGATTGACGCCGGTCTTCCACGCGCTGATCCTGCGCTCGGTGAGCCTCCATGTGGCCCCCGGGGGGCGCCGCCGCATCGTCAGCGCTGCAGCCTTTGGCAATGACAGTTCAGAAAGATCCAGTAGCTCGGCCAGCCGGGCCGCGAACGCGCACCGCGCTGCGTCAGCAGCATCATGTTGTGCTGCGGCGGCTTCACCGCCGGAACTCCCTGATCGGGTCGCTGAGCGGCACGCCCTCCAGGTGGCTCGCCATGCGTCCACATCTGGGGATCCACACGCCTCGAGATACGCGCGGGTCACGGGCCAGGTCGGGACCTTGCGTCCCGACGCCGCGGAGGCCAGCGCCACATGAGAGATCCGGGTGTTTTCGGCCATCTGCCGGTAGGTGACGCCGGCCTCGGCGCGTAGAGCTCGTAGGGCCCGCGCGAAGTCGCCGACGGGCCCCTCATTCTCCACCGGACGTTCAGGTCGAGCCATGCCCTCCCTCACCCGAGTCAGCGCGGGCCGCCTCCCAAAAACGCTCCCAGTAACGGCGCTGGAGCCGGGATTTCGGCTCGTTACAAGCACACAGGTACGCCCAGGCGACTGACCATGTCGGCGTCGTCACTCCTCGTGTGGCATCGCAGAGGACCGTGCGGGAATAGTGCGTTCTGTCTGATATCTGCTGGAGGGTGATCCCGGCCTTGGCCTTTTCGGACCGCAGAGCGCGCGCGAAGTCGGCCCGCGGCCCGTCGCCGTCGATGTGTCCTTCAGGTCGAGCCATAACCCGAACCGTCCGATTCGTTGGTCTTCTTAGAAGACGATCACCAACTTGGGTAGCTGGTATGGGATGCCAGTCAGCCGTCTGGCAGTCCTCGTGATCCACCATGCGCCGGTCAGTACTGTGGGAAGCATGAGGACTGGGGGATACCCCAGCCCAACCAGGTACGTCACCAAGACGAGGATGAGAACCACGACCTTGATCCGGATCGAGGGCGCGGGATGTGGGTCGGTGAGGCGACAGGAAATCTCCACGGCACTGGCCGTGGCGATCAGCGTGACGGCCGTGGCCGACACCGGGGTCAGCCCCAAGCCAAGGAGGGAGCAGACGGTCGCGGCTGCAGCGAATAGGACTGCGAGTTGATATGACAACGGGCACGGATATGGATTGGCAGACGCGGGCACAGGATGCCCTCCTTCTGTATAGCCCTGTATAGCCGGACACGCGCGCACCCGTCGTGCTTCGAGGCGTCAGCAGTTGGCGCTGCTGTACCTCAGTGCGCGAACCAAGCATTGCGGATCAGTCGCATCATCCTCAACGCCCGGACCATGATCCCGAACAACATACGGCCCATTACCGCCGAGTGGAGCGAAGCATGTTCGCCCCCGACGCATTCGTCATGACTTGAAAAGACTTGACCGGAAACTCGTTAACAACCCGCTGGCCAGGCATCATCCAGCACGGGGCCGCCGGATGTCTGGTAGAACAACTCCGGATGCCGTCAAATAAAGAGTCGCCTGTGAGCCACGCGGCCGCAGGCTGCCCGACGTTCTGTTCCTGAGCCGGACACGACGACGAGCATAGAGGGCCTTCTGTTGGCGCAGGAGGCCCTCATTGTCCGACGAGCAAGTATCCCGTCCGTACGAGTCGACTTCGGCATTGCTCGTGCGCCGGACGGCATCTTCCGGACCACATCCCGGACGAAGGCTGGGAGCTTGGCCACAAGCCGACTACATGCAAAACGAAGTCCGCGCCGCTCTCAAGCTGATCACCTGGCTATGCGAATGTTGCAAGACCCTGGCGGCCTGCACCCCAGCATGAACATCGACCCCTGGCTCGCCAGCGGGACCGGCACCCACTACCGCGCCCGCGTCTTCGTCCTCTGGACCGCAGCTGCGGTCGCCGTCGTCACTACAAAACCCGAGCCATGCGCCGGAGGACTCACACCGCTCGTATGTCGGCAGCGCCATCCACCCATCACTCGGCGAGCGTGCCCGCGAGGCCGGCATCGGTGTGCCGGTCGCGTTGACCCGCGCCGCCTGGGAGGACGGCGTGGCCTGGACCGAAGCCGATCAGCAGGCGGGTTCCCGAAAGCCATCCTCTCGGAGAGTTGTCGCTTGCCAGCCTGGGGACCACCTGGTTGCCACGAGGAGGGGACCTCCTGGAGCTGTCATCGAGCATGGTGATCTCCGTTCGGTGCGTCAACGGTTCGGGCGTGGTGTGAGGGCCGTTGCCGTTGCCGGTAGGACTCGCCTTCGATGACGGGTTCGTGACAGGTGGAGGTGAGCCGGTCCACGGCGGACTGGGCGAGAAGCGGGTCGGCCATCATGGCCAGCCACTCACTCGGCTCCCTGTTGCTGGTCACCACCGTCGATGCCTTTTGGTGCCGCTCGACGATGAGTTCGTACAAGTCGGTGGTCTCGGTGGCGTCCAGCGGCTTGAGTGCGAAGTCGTCCATGAGGAGCAGTTCGATGCCGGCCAGGCGGCGGATCTCGGCGTCGAGGGGTGTTGTCGAGCCGGGCGGCCTTGAGCCGTTTGAACAGCTTGTCGGCTCGGGACATGTGCACGGTGCGGCGGCGGCGCACCGCGATGTGCCCCAGCGCCGAGGCCAGGTGTGTCTTGCCGACGCCGACCGGCCCGAGGACCACGGCGCCGTGCGGGCCGTCGAGGAACCGGGGGCTAACGAGTTCGTTCCACAGCTGCCGGTCGTAGCGGACGGCGGCGGATTCTTCCCAGGTGTCCAGCCGCATCGCGGGGTCGAGCCCGGCGGCGCGGGAGCGCAGCGCGGCGGAGTTGGTCTCGCGGCGGGTGATCTCGTCGGCCAGGGCGAGTTCGAGGAAGTCGACGTGGGTCATCTGCTGCTGGCGGGCCAGGGCGAGCCGGTCGGGCAGGGTGGTGAGCATCCGGGCGGGCTTGTGGATCCGCAGGATCTGCTTCAGCTCCGCCCCGATCACCACCGCCTGCGCGCCCGCGGCCGTGTTCGCCGCCGGGGCGGGTCGGCCTTTGACGGTGCGGGTGGCGGCCATCAGATGTTCACCCCGTTTTGATCGGCCGTGCCGTCGTCGGCGTTGCCGGCATGGCACCGGTGGTGGACGGCTCGCGCAGCAAGCCGAGCCGGCTGGTCGCGAACTCGGCCGGGTCGCGGGCGAACCGGGCCGGGCCCGCCCCGGGCGATCTTCCTCTCGGTGATGACCGGCGTGGTCTCGGCGGCTTGGGCCAGCATCGCAGCGATCTTGGTCACCGAGATGACGTCGAGTTCCAGCGCCCGGCCGCAGGCGGCGTCGACCGGCTGGCTGCCATAGCGGCGGGCCAGGCCCAACAACCGATAGACCAGTGAGGCAAATTGCCTGAGGTTCGCCTCGACTGGAGGGCCCGCGTGCTCGTGCGGCCGACACCCCATCAACTCGACCTACTGACGGAGGCGGGCAATTGGGTAGGAGCCAGCTCCTGACCGCAGCTGAGATCGTCGGCGTCGCCGGCGGCCGCGCGCTGCTCACCGCGGACGACATCTGCCCTGTAGTCACCAGGATCTACACCCCGAGCGGACCGCACTCGCAGCGTCCCAAGCCGGGCGGCTGCCGGTCAGCGATGGCAACACCGAGCCTCGACCGGTAATGCTTGACCGACAGCATGGGGGGCCACCCGAGCGCGGGGGCCACACCACATGGCAGGCCGAGCGGATCGTGGCCGAGGCCTCGTCGACGAATGACCGCCTGCCGTCGTCCGCGATCAGTCGGAGATCTTCACCGTGTATTCGCCGCAGCCAACCGGCGTCCCTCGGTGCCAGCCGGACGCAACCGGACAGCATCACGCGTGCGGCCGCCGACGAAGTACCAGGCCACGCGGCAGAGCACGTGGTCGCCTCGGTGCCCCCGGTCGGACTCGAACCGACACGATAGGCCCTTTTAGGGGGCCCGCCTCTGCCGTTGGGCTACAGGGGCGCGCAACAATGACCAGCGACTTGATCTTGTTGGTAAAGCGTCGCTGTCATTCTGCACGCCGATGGGTAAAGTTTGGAAGTCATGGGCTTGGACCGAGACCTGATTGCGACAGAAGAAATTGATCTAGCAACGGGTTGAGAGTTACCGATCATTAGCAGCCCGGTCGGCCCACGATCGTTATTTTTGATCAGGTGGAGATGGCTCCGCGTGGGCGGAAGTACCCCCACCAGCAGCGAGAACGAATTGCTCGCGGGGCCGCTGCAGCGCACCCAACGAGACGATTTCGCGGCGGAAGAAAAGGGCAAGCGTCCAGTCAAGGACGACTCGAACTTTTCGGTTAAATGTGGGGATCCTTGACAAATGATAGGTTCTATGGAGGAACCAGGCGAGTCGCCCACGGACCTTCACACCGTAGATCTGCGCCACGCCCTTATGCAGGCCCAGGCTGGCCACCGACCCCGCGTACGCGTGCCGGTACGGGCGTAGTGGCCTGCCTCGCAGGGTGGCGACGACATTGTCGGCGAGGCGCTTGGCCTGCCGTACCGCGTGCTGCGCGTTGGGAGCGCACAGCTCGCCCGGCCGGGTGAGGTCCGGCACGGCGGCGTTGTCGCCCGCGGCGAACACGTCGTCGAGACCCTCCAGTGTGAGCTCGGCGGTCGCCTTGAGCCGCCCCTTCTCGTCGAGCGGCAGGTCGCCGGCGCGCGTCACCGGGTGCGGCTTCACCCCCGCCGTCCACACGAGCGTGCCGGCGTCGAAGGAGTCGCCGTCGCTGAGCACGACGTGGCCTTCCTCGGCCGACTTGAGCAACGTCTCGAGCTTGACCTCGATGCCACGACGGCGCAGCGCCTCCACCGTCCACCGGCCCATGTCGGGGCCGACCTCGGGCAGGATGTGGTCGGTCGCCTCGACGAGCACCCAGCGCATGTCCTCGCTGCGCAGGCCGGGATAGTACTTCAGCGCACCGCGCGCCATGTCCTCAAGCTCGGCGAGCGCCTCGACGCCGGCGAACCCGCCGCCGACGAAGACGAAGGTCAGCGCGCGCGCCTTGAGCGCCGGGTCTTCCGTGGAGGCGGCGATGTCCAGTTGCGCGATGACGTGGTTGCGGAGGTAGATGGCCTCGGCCACGGTCTTGAAGCCGATGCCCCGCTCGGCCAGGCCCGGGATGGGCAGGGTCCGGGAGATCGAGCCCGCCGCCATGACGAGCAGGTCGTAGTCGAGCTCGCGCGTGCCGTCCTCGGTCAGCTCGGCGCCGACCAGCTGGACGGTGGCCCGATGCCGTTCGTGGTCGACGCGGACCACCTGGCCGTTCAGGATCCGCACCCTGGACAGCACTTGGCGCAGCGGCGCCACCACATGCCTGGGCTCGAGGTTGCCGGCCGCCGCCTCGGGCAGGAACGGCTGGTAGGTCATGTACGACTGCGGATCGACGACCATGACCTCGACGTCACCGCGCCTGATGTCGCGGCGCAGCTTTCGCTGCAGCCGAAGCGCGGTGTACATCCCGACATAGCCGCCGCCCACGATGAGCACGCGTCTTGATTTCCGTGGGAACATGCCGGCTGGCGTACCCATGGCGTCCATCACCTCACTCTGAGAGCTTGTGAATCCTTTCACAAAGTTCCTCGCAGAGTACAGCAGTGAGAGCGGCGGGAAAATTCCGGTGTCCCGAAAAACCGCACGAAGTGGCATAAGTCACGGCCACAGTGACTGAACCGCCGGAGCCGCGAGCGCATCTCATATCACGAGCCGGGGGGCGCGGGGTCAGGGCCAGACGGGGGCGCCAGGCGGTAGTGCGATCGCCTGGCCGGCCCTGCCCCGCGGGCAGGCCCGCGACGCTCCTTTAGCCGGCCGCCTTGATGAAGATCTCGTCGAGCATGTCCGCGGTGACCCGTCCGGTGAAGGTGTTCTGCTGGCTCGGGTGGTAGCAGCCGAGCAGGGCGACGGGATGACCTCCGGGCGCGGTCAGCTCGACCTCCACGCCATGGCCGAAAGACGGCCGCGGCCGGGGCAGCCGGTAGCCGGCCTGGTTGAGGGCCGGCCACACCCCCTGCCAGGCGTACCCGCCGAGCGCGACGATCGTCCGCACGCTGCCGGCGACCTCGGCGACCTCACGGGCCAGCCATGGCAGGCACGCCGCCCGCTCGGCCGGCGTCGGCTTGTTGTCCGGCGGCGCGCAGCGTACGGTGGCCGCCACCCGGGTGCCGATCAGCCGCTGGCCGTCCCCGGCGTGCGTGCTGGTCGCGATCGCGGCCAGCCCGGCCCGGTGCAGCGAGGCGAACAGCCAGTCGCCCGATCTGTCTCCGGTGAAGATCCGGCCGGTCCGGTTGCCGCCGTGCGCGGCCGGGGCGAGCCCGACGATCAGCACGTGCGGCCGCTCGTCGCCCCAGCCGGGAACGGGCCGGCCCCAGTAGGTCTCCGTCGCGTACGCCCGCCGCCGTTCGGTCGCCACCCGCTCGCGCCATTCGACGAGGCGCGGACAGGCCCGGCAGACCGACTGCCGCGCGAGGAGTTCGGCCAGCGTCGGGGCGCCGGCGGCAAGCTCTTGTACGTCATCGGGCCCGTGCGCCACCGGCGTGCCGGGCCCGGCGGGATCGTCCGGCCAGCCGGTCCCGGGCTCGACGTACGACACCCGCACGCCTCCGTCTCCGTGTCGGTACCGATAGGCGCCGCCGGCTCCGCACGTGGGCGCGCCGCGGCTCCGCCCGCCCGCCCGGCCACCTGGACGCGAGCAGTTTACGCGGCGGTCGCTACCGCTGCTTGCCGTGGGTGAGGCGGTAGCGGGCGACCCGGAACAGGTAGTCGGCGAGCTCGACCGAGTAGCGATGCCACAGGCGACGCGGGTCGCGCGAGAGCCGGTAGAGCCAGCCCACGCGCATCTTGATCACCCACGGCGGGAACCAGTGGCGGCGTTCGGCCAGATGGTCGAGATAGGAGCCGCCGGTGATGATGACCGGCACGTCGAGGCGGTCGCGATTTTCGGTCACGAAGATCTGCTGCAGCGGCGTGGGCACCCCGACGTGCAGGATGTCGGGCTTGGCGGCGTTGATGTCCTTGACGATGCGCTCGACGTCGTCCGGGTCGAACTTGCCGGGATGGCCGCGCTCGACGTCCCAGTACCCGTGCTCGGTGCCGACGACGTTCAGCCCCGGATACCACTCGGCCAGGTTGCGCGCGGCCTGATCGGCGACCCCCGGCGCGGAGCCGAAGAGATACACCCGCCAGCCCCGCTCGGCGGGCAGCCCGAAGATGCCGTCGGTGATGTCGTCGTTGGCCATGCGCGTCGGCAGCGGCTTGCCGAAGATCCGCGCGGCCAGCACGACCCCCCACCCGTCGGCGAGGTTCACGTCGAAGGCGTTCATGAGATCGCGGAGCTGCTCGTCCTTTTGGGCCGCCATGACGTAGTTGGGGTTGGCGAAGGTGATCGTGAGCTGCCGCCGCCGCGTCACCGCCTCCGACATCAGCCGCAGCAACAGCGGCATGTCGGCCACGCTCACGCGTACGCCGAGCACGTCGACGGTCTCGTGCCGCCACCTCATGTCGCTCATGTCGCTCACGTCCCCCATGGCCCCCATCGTCGCCGTCGCCTCCTCCGGCCCTTGCCCTCGCGGGTTGTTCGCGGCGGTCACGCGACGTCCTCGGCCAGCCAGGCCAGGCCGTCGCGCAGCGCCACCTCGGGACGCCAGCCGGTGTCGGCGGTGATCCGTGCGGAGTCGCCGACCAGGTGACCGTCGTCGGCTCGTACGCGCGCCGAGTCGACCTCGTATCGCGCGGACCGCCCGGACAGGCCGGCCGCGGACACGAGCTCCTCGATCAGGCTGGTGACGGTCGTGCCGATGCCGGTGCCGACGTTGTACGCGGCGAATCCGGCCGGCCCGTCGGACAGCCGCAGCAGCGCCGCCGCCGCGTCGTGGACATGCACGTAGTCGCGCTTCGGCCAGGTGTTGCCCACCTTGATCGTGTCGCCGCGGCGGATCTGCTCCATGAGCGCCGGCATCAGGTGGGGGTTGCGGTCACCGGGGCCGTAGACGTTGAACAGCCGCGCCGCGGCCACGCGCACGCCCGGGTGCGCGGCGGCGTAGGAGTCCAGCAGCCGTTCGGTCTCGATCTTCGTCTCGCCGTAGACGCCGCGCGGGGCGAACGGGGAGTCCTCCCGCAACGGCGCGTCGCTGAAGCCGTACACCGCGGCCGAGCTGCACGCCACGACGGCGCGCGGCGCGAGATCTTCGCACAGCTTGAGCACCCACGCCGTGCCGTCGACGTTGACCTGCCACGTCTCCTCGGGGTGCGCCTCGGTGTAGGGGATGTAGTGGATCGCCGCGAGATGGAAGACCGTCTCGGGCGCGAAGGCGCGGACGGCGTCGGCGGCGGCGTCGCCGCCGAGGCTGTCGATCACCACCCTCAGGCGCTCGTTCGGCTCCGGCCGGGGATGGCCGAGCCGGAGGTCGTCGATGACCAGGGCTTCGTGACCCGCGTCGAGCAGCGCGGCCCGCAACCGCGAGCCGATGAAGCCCGCTCCCCCCGTGATGAGCGCACGCATAGAGCCCCTCTGTTGTGAAGCGGTGGTGAACGGCCGAACGCCCGGCGTCCAAAGATTTAGGAAACGGAAGATACCAGTTGCGAAAAGCGTCGCTCAGGTAAACCGAAGTGCCGATCTACGCCTGGAGGGGCACATAGGGGGCGAAGGAGCCCAAAATGGTGCTCACCATGGGCGTCCAGGCCACCTGCGGCCACTACCGCCGAGGGCGGGCACCGCCTTAGCCGGCGCTCCCCGGCCTCGCCGTGCTTCCGGTCTGTCCGGCCAATGACCAGGCGAGGCCGTCGAGGATGTCATGCTCGCTGGCCACGACGGCGCCAAAGCCGTACTCCCGGATGATGCGATCGAGGATCAGCGCGCCGGCGCCGATCACGTCCACCCGGCCCGGATGCATCACGCCGATCGAGGCGCGCTCCTCGTGGGTGGAGTGCAGCAGCATGCGCGTGATGTCGTGCACCTGCGTGCCGGTGATGCGCGCCAGGTGGATGCGGCCCGGGTCGTACTCGGGCAGGCCGAGCGCGATGCCGGCCACGGTCGTGACCGACCCGGCCAGGCCGACCAGCGTGCGCGCCCGATCGACCGGCACCGACCGGCGCACCGTGGCCAGTGCGGCGTCGATGTCGGCCACCGCGGCGGCGATCTGTTCGGGGGTGGGCGGGTCACCGCGCAGGTGGCGCTCGGTCATCCGCACGCAGCCGATGTCGACCGACACGGCCGCCTCCATCTCGGCGCCGCCGAACACGAATTCGGTGGAGCCGCCGCCGATGTCGGCCACCAGGTAGGGCTTGGGCGGACGCGGCGCGGTGAGCTCTCGGGTGGTGCCGGCGAACTCGCGCGTGGCGCCGGCGAACGACAGGCCCGCCTCTTCGTCGCCGGTGATGACCTCCGGCTCGACGCCGAAGATGTCGATCACACCGTCGACGAACTCGGCGCGGTTGGCGGCGTCCCGGGTGGCGCTGGTGGCGACGACGCGCACTCGCTCGGCCCGGTACTCCTCGATCTGCTTGGCGTAGCAGCGCATCGCGCTGAACGTGCGATCGAGGGCCTCGGCGGACAGCATGCCGGTCTGGTCGACGCCCTGGCCCAGCCGGACGATCTCCATCCGCCGTTCGAGGTCGATGAGCCGGTCACCGACGTCGGCGATGAGCAGCCGCACCGAGTTCGTCCCGCAGTCGACCGCTGCGACTCGTGTCACCGCCACGGCACCTCCTCCTTCCCCGGTCTACCCGACTTTTCTGGCTTTACCGACTCCCCCGACTTTCCCTGCCACACCACACTCTTGGTGGACATCTCTATCTGTTCCTGACGTTCGTTGCAAAGCGGACGTACGCACGGACCGCCCCGCCACCACGCGGGGAGCGCGTCGAGCGCCTCGCGGCCGAACGGGTTGACCCCGGGGACGGCCAGCTCGTGCGCCACGAGCGCGTGCAGGCATTTCACCCGATCCGGCATCCCGCCGGCGGTCTGCGTGCCCGCGGGCAGCGGCTCGATGCCGTCCGCGCGCGCCGCGGCGTCACGGCGGCGGCGGTAGTCGGCGTCGGCCGCGCGGTATCGCTCCGCGAGGGCGGGGTCGGCCGCCAGCCGCGCCGTCATGGTCCGCATGACGCCGCCGGCTTCGAGCGAGCCGATCGCCGAATTGGCCTTGGGGCAGGTCAGGTAGTACAGCGTCGGAAACGGGGTGCCGTCGGGCAGCCGCGGCGCGGTCTCGATCACATCGGGCAGCCCGCACCGGCACCGGTGTGCGACGCGGCGCACCGCCCGCGGCGTCCGCCCCAGCTGGGCGGCGACCACCGCCCTGTCGGCTTCCTCCATCTCCTCCGGCCGATCCCTCTGCTCCATCTGCTCCACACCGCAACCTCATGGGGACCCCGTACCACGACCGTACCCGCGGCGGTCACCGTCATGGACGAGAGCTGACGAACAATGTCGAAAACATGGACGAAAACACCACAGGGCCCACCAGATGACACATGAGACGTCACACGCCGCGACGCACGCCGTCTCCCGCGGCACCCGCTCTCGGCCACGCGCGGCTCAGCGCCCCTTGTCGGCCGCTTCCACCGAACGCCACAGCGTCACGTACCACGGCGGCGTCCGCGGCGGGCGTCCCTGCCGCGCGGCCGGCCCGGTGGGCTTGCTCCCGTCGAGGACGACGTAGCATTTCTCCCCCGGCATGCAGTAGTGCAGCCGGCGCCGCGCCTCGCGCTTGATGTACGAGTCGTCGCCGAGCCGCTGCTTGTGCCGCGCGAGCTGCTCCACCTGTTGCTGCGCGACGCGCTGCTGTTCGCGTAGCGCCGCGATCTCGCGCCGCTGCGCGATGTACTCCCTGATCGGGTAGGCCAGGCTCAGCGCGATCGCGCACACCACGACCGCCAAGATGGCGGCCCGGCTCGTGAGGTGGGCGCGGGACCGGGCCCCGGTGACGGCGGACTCCGGGGCGTCGGCCGCCGAACGGGGGGCGTCAGGCTCGTCGATACCTGCCATCGGGCGGCTCGGTCACCCGTCCCGGAGGAACCTGGGAAAAGCCCCGGCTCCCGCGTAGCGGGCGGCGTCGTCGAGCAGCTCCTCGATGCGCAGCAGCTGGTTGTACTTCGCGACGCGGTCGCTGCGCGCCGGGGCGCCCGTCTTGATCTGCCCGCTGTTGGTCGCCACCACCAGGTCGGCGATCGTGGCGTCCTCGGTCTCGCCGGACCGGTGGCTCACCATGCAGGTGTAGGCGCTGCGGTGGGCGAGCGCCACCGCCTCCAGCGTCTCGGTCAGCGTGCCGATCTGGTTGACCTTGACCAGCAGCGAGTTGGCGGTGCCGGTGTCGATGCCGCGCTGCAACCGCTCGATGTTGGTGACGAACAGGTCGTCGCCCACGATCTGCACCCGGTCGCCGAGCGCCTCGGTCAGCGCCCGCCAGCCGTCCCAGTCCTCCTCGGCCAACGGGTCCTCGATGGACACGAGCGGGTAGGCGCCGATCAGGTCGCGGTAGTAGGCGGTCATGTCGTCGGCCGACCGCTTCGTGCCCTCGAAGTCGTACGCCCCGTCGGCGTAGAACTCGGTGGCGGCCGCGTCGAGGGCCAGCGCGACGTCACGGCCCGGGGTGAAGCCCGCCACGCCGATCGCCTCGATGATGAGGTCGAGCGCGTTGCGGTTGCTGGGCAGGTCGGGGGCGAAGCCGCCCTCGTCGCCGAGCCCGGTCGACAGGCCCTTGCCCTTGAGCACCGACTTGAGCGCGTGGTAGACCTCGGCCCCCCAGCGCACCGCCTCGCCGAACGTGGGCGCGCCGATCGGCGCGACCATGAACTCCTGGATGTCGACGTTGGAGTCGGCGTGCGCGCCGCCGTTGAGGATGTTCATCATCGGCACCGGCAGCAGATGCCCGTTGGGGCCGCCGACGTAGCGGAACAGCGGCAGCCCGGCCGACTCGGCGGCCGCGCGCGCCACGGCGAGGCTGACGCCGAGGATGGCGTTGGCGCCCAGCCTGGACTTGCTCGGCGTGCCGTCCAGGTCGATCATCGTCTGGTCGATCAGCCGCTGTTCGGCGGCGTCGTAACCGACGATGGCCGGGGCGATGTCGTCCTCGACGGCGGTGACGGCCTTTTGTACGCCCTTGCCGCCGTAGCGGTCCGCGCCGTCGCGCAGCTCGACCGCCTCGAACTGGCCGGTCGACGCTCCGCTCGGAACGGCCGCGCGCCCTTCGCTGCCGTCGTCGAGCAGCACGTCTACCTCGACGGTGGGATTGCCACGGGAATCGAGGATCTCCCGGGCGAGTACGGCATCGATCGACGACACGAGGGGCTCCTTGCTGGACTCAGGTCTGCTGGGTCGGTTCGTCCCTATGAGCGTAGTAGGCCGCGAGGCGCGCGCCGAACGGGCGCGCCGGACCCAAGGTCGCCCCTGTCACCGATCCGTCCCCCACCAGGAGTTGACCGCTTCGCCGGCGATGTTGTCCACTATATGAGTTTAATCGACCTAAATAATAGGAAAAGCGGTAACGGCGATCGACGGGTGATCGACGGTGACCGATGAGGAGGAGTGACGCGATGAGAGTGCGGTCCGCCATCGTGGCGATGATCACCCTGGCCGGCGCGGCGACGCTCGCCGCCTGCGGCGATTCCGGCGGCGCCGGCGACCCCTCGCGAGGGGCCAGCCACGGCGGCGGCACCACCGTCACGCTGGGGTACTTCCCGAACATCACACACGCCACCGCCCTCGTCGGCGTACAGAAGGGCCTGTTCGCCAAGCACCTCGGCGGCGGGGTCAAGCTCAAGACCGCGACGTTCAACGCCGGTCCGGCCGCGGTCGAGGCGATCTTCTCCGGTGCGGTCGACGCCTCCTACGTCGGCCCCAACCCCTCGATCAACGCATGGGCGAAGTCGCACGGCAAGGCGATCAAGATCATTTCGGGTGCGGCCTCCGGGGGCGCCGCACTCGTCGTGAAGCCGTCCATCACGAGCGTGCCCGGCCTACGGGGCAAGAAGATCGCGACTCCGCAGCTGGGCAACACGCAGGATGTCGCACTGCGGTACTGGCTGAAACAGCAGGGGCTGCGGACCACCAAGGAGGGCGGTGGCGACGTCAACATCGTGCCGCAGGACAATGCCCAGACCGTACAGACCTTCGAGCAGGGCACGATCGACGGAGCATGGGTGCCGGAGCCGTACGCCTCCCGGCTGATCATCGAGGGCAACGGCAGGAAGCTCGTCGACGAGAAGACCCTCTGGCCGGGCGGCAGGTTCGTGGTCACCGACCTCGTCGTACGGACCGACTTCATGCGCGAGCACCCCGACCTGGTGAAAAGGCTGCTCGCGGCGTCCGTCGAGGCCAACGCCCACATCAACGAGCATCCGGCCGATGCGGCCCGGACCGCCAACGACGCGCTGAGGGCGCTGACCGGCAAGTCGCTCCAGCCGGACGTGCTCGCCGCCGCGTTCAAGAACGTGACATTCACCAACGACCCGGTCGCGGCGTCGCTGCGCGTGGGGGCCGAGCATGCCCGGCAGGCCGGCCTGCTCGACCCGGTCGACCTCGACGGCATCTACGACCTCCGCCCGCTCAACGAGGTGCTCCGGTCCGGCGGCGCCGCCCAGGTGAGCGACAAATGAAGGGCGGGGCGCCGGTCGTCCGCCCGGACGGGACTCCGCTCGCGAACGGGCCGGGCGGGCCGGGCGAGCCCGGCGGGGTCCGGCTCGAGGGCGTCGCCAAGGCGTTCGGTTCCGGCTCCGCCGCGCTGCTCGCGCTCGACAACGTGAACCTCGACGTCGCCGCCGGCGAGTTCGTCTGCCTGCTCGGCGCGTCCGGGTGCGGCAAGAGCACACTGCTGAACCTGGTCGCCGGCCTCGACCGGCCGACCGCGGGCACGATCGACGTGGGGGGCGGCGCCCGCGTCGCGCTGATGTTCCAGGAGCCGGCGCTGTTCCCGTGGCTGACCGTGACGGGCAACATCGAGCTGGCGCTCAGGATGCGCGGCGTGGCCCGGCGGGAGCGCAGGACGCGCGCGGCCGGGTTGCTGGCGTCCGTGCACCTCGCCGGGTTCGAGAAGAGAAGGCCGCACGAGCTGTCCGGCGGCATGCGCCAGCGCGTGGCCCTGGCGCGTGCCCTCGCCCTCACCATCGACGAAACCGGCGCCGGCGACGCGGCCGCCGGCACCGTGCTGCTCATGGACGAGCCGTTCGGCGCGCTCGACGCGATGACAAGGGACCTGCTGCACGACGAGATCGAACGGATCTGGCGCGAGCGGGACCTGACGATCGTGTTCGTCACCCACAACGTCCGCGAGGCGGTACGGCTCGGCGACCGGGTCGTCCTGCTCACCAGCCGTCCGGGCTCGGTGGCCGAGGAGTTCCCCGTGGACGTCTCCCGGCCGCGCCGCGTCGACTCACCCGAGGTGGCGAAGCTGGCCGCCGCCATCACCGACCGGCTGCGCGATGAGGTGAGCCGCCATGGCCGCTGACCGGATGAGCGCGATCACGAGCGAGGACGGCCATGGCGACTAACGCTCTCGACCGCCAGATCACCGGGCTCGACGCGCTGGAGTCGGTGGCGGCCGCACGCAGGAGCCTCGCCTCGCGGTTCTGGTCCGCGCTGTGGCCCGCCGCAGCCGCGATCGCGATCGCCCTGGCCGCCTGGCAGCTCGTCGCGCTCAGCGGCTGGAAGGAGCCATGGGTGCTGCCCGGGCCCGCGGACGTTCTCCCGCGGCTGGGCGACAACCTCGGCAGCGGGACGTTCTGGGGCGCGGTCGGCCTGACCATGCGGCGGGCGCTGATCGGTTACGCGCTGTCCATCGTGATCGGCGTGCTGGTCGGGGCGGCGGTCTCGCGGATTCGCGTGCTGCGCGCCGCGTTCGGCTCGCTGATCACCGGACTGCAGACCATGCCGTCGATCGCGTGGTTCCCGCTCGCGATCCTGCTGTTCCGGCTGAGCGAGAGCGCGATCTTGTTCGTGGTCGTGCTGGGCGCGGCGCCGTCGATCGCCAACGGGCTCATCGCCGGGGTGGACTACACGCCGCCGATTCTGCTCCGCGCCGGGAAGGTGCTCGGACTCCGCGGCCCGTCCTTGTATCGGCACCTCATCCTGCCCGCGTCGCTGCCGGCGTTCGTGGCCGGCCTGAAGCAGGGCTGGACGTTCGCCTGGCGCAGCCTCATGGCGGGCGAGCTGCTCGTGATCATCGGCCACACGCAGTCGCTCGGCGTGCTGCTGTCGGCGGCCCGCGAGTTCAGCGACACCGCCGACATGATCTCGATCATGATCGTGATATTGATCATCGGCATCGTGATCGACCAGCTCTTCGGCGTCGGCGACCGGGCGCTCCGCGACCGCTGGGGGCTCCGCTCCCCCGACTGATCGCGCCGCTTCGCACCGCCGGGGCGCACTCCGGAACCGGCCTGTTCGACGGCCCCGCGCGTTTGCCTACGGTTGCCCGTTCCCCTGCCGGAGGAACGTCGGGGTCGGCGACGGGAACCGGCCGGGCGGCGGATCGAACGGCGGCTCCGTGAACGGCGGCTCCGTGAACGGCGGCTCGGGCGGCTCGGGCCTGCCGCTGCTGAGGTAGAGGGTCACGGACGACCCAGCGTCGACCTCGGCGCCCGGCTCTGGGCTCGTCATGGCGACCGTCCCCGCCCGGTAGCGGTCGGAGGGCACGGTCTCCGGCGAGACCTCCGCGTCGAGGCCCGCGTCGCGCAGCTTGCTCATCGCCGCGGACACCGACAGGCCGCGCACGTCCGGCACGCGCTCGGAGTCTTCCCCTGAGCCCTTGCGGAAGTACTGCGACGGCGGCCGCGCGAAGCCGTGCGCGGGGACGTCGCGCAACGCCGCGATCATGGTGTCGCGCCAGATCGGCCCGGGGATCACCGCGCCGTACACCGGCCCGTAGCAGCGTCCGTCCATGCACAGGCTGTCCATCGGGTGCGCGTAGCCGCCGCGCGGGTCGCCCACCCAGACGGCCGCGGCCAGGTCGGGCGTGTACCCGGCGAACCAGGCCGCGGAGAAGTTGTCCACGGTGCCCGTCTTGGCGGCGGCCGGGCGCCCGATGCCCAGTCCGGCGCCGGTGCCCTCGGTGAGCACGCCGCGCAGCACGTAGCTGACGGCGTCCGCGACGCCTTTGCGGATGGCCTGGTGGCAATCGGCGCTCGGCACGCGCAGCGACGCGCCGTTCGCGTCCGTGATCGACTTGATCGCGATCGGCGAGCAGTACCTGCCCCGCGCCCCGAACGCGGCGTACGCGGCCGCCATCCGGACCGGCGAGACCTCGTTGGAGCCCAGCGTCAGCGAGCCGACCGGCCGGAGCGGGCTGCCGTCCGCCCGGCGCATGCCGAGCCGCTCGGCCATCTTCACCGTGTCGCAGAGCCCGACCTTCTTCTCCAGCGCGAGGAAGAACGTGTTGACAGAGTGATGGGTGCCGGTGAGGAGGCTGAACGTCCGGCCGCCCTCGCCGTCGCCGGAGTTGCGCAGCGGCTTGGTGATGCTCACCCTGTTGCCGTCGCAGTCGCGCATGCCGGTCGTCGTGTACTCGCGCGGCGCCATCAGCCGCTCGCCGAACGGCATGCCCTCGCTGAGCGCCGCGGCCAGCGTGAACACCTTGAACGTCGACCCGGACTGCATGCCGACGCTGGTGCCGTGGGAGGAGTCGGCGGCGAAGTTGATCCAGGTCTTGCCCCGCTCCTTGTCGGGGCCCAGCTTGCGGTCGACGACCATGCCCTTGATCTCGCCGGTGCCGGGCTCGACGAGCGCCTCGGCCGCCGCCTTGTGCGCGTCGTTGCGCGGCGGCACGTGGCGGTTGACCGCGCGCTGGGCGGCGCGCTGGGCCTGCCAGTCGAGCGTCGTCCTGATCGTGAGCCCGCCGCGCTGCAACAGCCGCAGCCGCTGCTGCGCCGTGGCGCCGAAGACGGGGTTGGCGAGGATCTCGCGCTGCACATAGTCGCAGAAGTACGGCGCCTTGCTGGTCACGCAGCCGTTCGGGGTGTCGTGCAGGTCCAGGCCGAGGGGCTGCCGGGCGGCCGCGCGCGCCTCGGCCGCCGGCACCCAGCCGAGGTCGACCATGCGGTCCAGCACCGTGTTGCGGCGCTCCTTGGCCGCGCCCGGGTGCAGGCGCGGGTTGTAGGCGAACGGGTAGCGGACAACCCCGGCCAGCGTCGCCGCCTCGGCGAGCGTCACCCGCGCGGCCGGTTTGCCGAAGTACCGTCGGGCGGCGGCCTCGATGCCGTAGGCCCCGTCGCCGAAGTAGGCGATGTTGAGATAGCGGCGCAGGATCTCGTCCTTAGGCAGCATCTTCTCCAGCGCCATGGCGTACCGCAGCTCGCGCACCTTGCGCGCCGGGCTGACCTCGAGCGCCGCCTTGCGCTGCTCCTCGGTCTCCGCGCTCTCGAACAGCACGTTCTTGACGTACTGCTGGGTCAGCCCGGAGCCGCCCTGGGTGACCTCGCCCGACCGCATGTTCTGGACGAGGGCGCGCACGGTGCCCTTGGCGTCGAGCGCGCCGTGCTCGTAGAACCGGCTGTCCTCGATCGCGAGGATCGCCTGCCTGGCGGCGGGCGCCACCTGGTCGAGACGGACCTCCACACGGTTTTCGAAGTAAAAGGTCGCGAGCAGTGAGCCGTCGGCCGCGAGGAGCCTGGATCGCTGCGGCAGCGGCGGCGTCCTGAGGTCGCTCGGCATGCTCTGGAACCACTCGGCCGAGTCGCGCGCGCCCACACCCGCCGTGCAGGCGAGGGGCAACACCATGAGCGCGGCCAGCAGGCCCGCGAAGACCCCTGCCCCCGCCAGGCCGCCGATCGCCTTGACCGCCTGGAACGATCGCTTCGACGACCGGCCCTTGTACGACACGTGATCAGCCTAGAGCGGTCAGATGACGCTCTTCTAACAAATCGGACGCCCAACTCCGGCCATGTGGCACTGAACCGGTCGGACGGCTGAAATTGTGATGAAACGCCACATATGGTCAGCGCGGGTCCGACGCGTCGCCGACCCAGGTTTCCACGCGGTCGCGGAACTCGCGGGCCGCGCCGCGCAGCTCGGTCTCCGGGTCGACGCCCTCGTCTCGGGCCTTCCGCACCAGCGCGAACAGCTCGGCGGCCACCCCCTGCCCGGCGGCGAACAACTCCGCCGGCGCGCCGGCGCCGGCGGCACGCCGCTGCAGCTGGGCGGCCAGCGCCAGCGCGGGCTGACCCATCGGCACGCCGTCGAAGACCGAGGTCTCGGCGCCGTTCTTGGCCGCCCGCTCGGCGGCCTTGATGTCGTCCCAGTTGGCGCTGACCTGCTCGGCGCTGTCGACCTCGATCGAGCCGAACACGTGCGGATGACGCCGGATGAGCTTGTCGACGATCGCGGCGGCCACGTCGTCGATCACGAAGGCCGTCTCGTCTGCGCGCTCCGACGCCACCACCGAGTGGAAGGCGACCTGCAGCAAGACGTCGCCCAGCTCCTCGCGCAACGCGCCCAGATCTCCGCTCTCGATCGTGTCGAGGACCTCGTAGGCCTCCTCGAGCAGGTAGGGCGCGAGCGAGGCGTGCGTCTGCTTGCGATCCCACGGGCATTCGCGCCGCAACGTCTCCATCACCGACACCAGGTCGAGCACCCGCGCGCCCGGCAGGTCGTACGACCCGTGCAGCACCTCCAGCTCGATGGGCTCGTCGGCGGCGACGACCAGCGCGCCGACCGACCGCATCAGCTCCTCGTCGCCGTCGGGCGACGCGATCCACACCACCTGCCGCCCGCCGGCCGCCGCCGTCACCAGCGCCCGCGCGTCGGGCGCCGTCACCACCTCGACCTCGATCCCGGCATCGCGCACGGAAGGCAGCTGCGGGTTGTCCTCCGCGGCCAGCACCCGGGACGCGGACCGCAGCGCCTGCCACGCCCGCCAGCTGAGCAGCCCGGGCGCCACCCGGTGGGTGGTGGCGAGGAAAAGCAACGACATCAGCCGGTACCCGACTCCGTCCGCGACAGCCGGTACGTCACCGGATCGAGCGCCACCTGCTGCGGGTCGAAGCCGCCGAACCGCGGGTTAATGGTGATCTTCAGTCGCCGCGCCGCGGCCGAGTAGTCCGCGTCGCGCTGCTGGAGGGCGCGCTGCTGAACGGACGGGTCGACCTGGCCGAACGCGTTGGGCGCCGCGCCGTAGCGTCGTAGCAGCTCCTGCTGGATCAAGACGGTCCGGGCGATGTCGGGGGTGTAGCGCAGCGGGATGTCGCTGGCCAGCACGCCGGCGGACACACCGGATTGCCCGCCCAGGCCGCCGAGCAGGCTGTCGACCTGCCCCTGCGACACGGCGATGCCCCGCTCCCTCGCCACCTCGTCCCAGATCTTGAAGCTCATCAGCTGATAGAGCGCGCTGCGATGAGGCGAATCGGGGTCGAAGGGCAGCCGCTGGCCCCGCTGCTCGGCGACCTGCTGCACGAGCGCCGCCTGGCGGTTGGCGTCGAACTCCTTGCGCCACTCCGCGACCGTGCGGTCCAGCTGCGCGGTCGTGATGCGCTCGTCGCCGACGGTCGCGGCGGTGCCCATCTTCACCTGGCCGCACGCGCTCAGCGCGGCGCCCGCCACGAGCGCGCCGACGGCCGCGGTCACTGCTCTACGGAACACGACTGTCCTCTTCAGGGCCTGGTGAGCTCTGCTCACGGGTGCGAGTCTTCCGATCATCGTCGCGTCGCTGTCACGTTACCGTCGCGCCGCCGATGCGCCGAGGCGCCGTCATTGCGGTGCCCGCGCCGAAGCGGCGTCCGCGGCCGGGGGCGCGGGGAGCAAGATCGCCTCGAGCAGCTCCGTACACCATTTCAACAGCTCCTGGTCGCGCAGCGGACGACCGCCGATGGACGCGGTCTTGGGGACCGGCACGAGCAGCGTCTTCGTCTGCGCCTTCAGCAGGCTCTTGGGATAGAGCCGCTGCAACCGTACCTGCCGCGACTCGGGGAGCGTGACGGGGGCGAACCGGACGTGGTTGCCCTGGATCCCGACATCGGTGAGCCCGGCCCGGCGCGCCTTGGCCCGGAACCGCGCGACCTCCAGCAGGTTCAGCAGCGCCACCGGCAGCGGGCCGTAGCGGTCCTTGAGCTCCTCGTGCGCCGCGAGCACCTGCTCGTCGTCGTCGATGGCCGCGATCCGCTTGTAGGCCTCCAGCCGCAGCCGCTCCCCCGGCACGTACTCGTGCGGGATGTGCGCGTCGACCGGCAGCTCCACCTTGACCTCGGGGGTCTCGGCGGGCCCTTCGTCGCGCAGCTCGCGTACCGCCTCGCCGACCATCCGGACGTACAGGTCGAAGCCGACACCGGCGATGTGGCCCGACTGCTCGGCGCCCAGGATGTTGCCCGCGCCCCTGATCTCCAGGTCCTTCATGGCGACGAACATGCCGGCGCCGATCTCGGTGTGCTGCGCGATGGTCGCCAGCCGCTCGTGCGCGGTCTCGGTGAGCGGCACCTCGGGCGGGTAGAGGAAGTACGCGTACGCCCGCTCCCGCCCGCGCCCGACCCGGCCGCGCAGCTGGTGCAGCTGGGACAGGCCGTAGGTGTCGGCCCGGTCGACGATCAGCGTGTTCGCGTTGGGGATGTCGAGCCCGGACTCGACGATCGTGGTGGCCACGAGCACGTCGTAGTTCTTCTCCCAGAAGTCGACCATGACCTGTTCGAGCTGATGCTCGTTCATCTGGCCGTGCGCGGTGGCGATGCGCGCCTCCGGGACCAGCTTGGCCAGGTTGGCGGTGACCCGGTCGATCGAGCGCACGCGGTTGTGGACGAAGAAGACCTGGCCCTCGCGCAGCAGCTCGCGGCGCACCGCGGCGGCGATCTGCTTCTCGTCGTACGGGCCGACGAAGGTGAGGATCGGGTGCCGTTCCTCCGGCGGGGTCAAGATGGTCGACATCTCGCGGATGCCGGTCAGCCCCATCTCGAGCGTCCGCGGGATCGGCGTGGCCGACATCGCGAGCACGTCGACCTGGGTGCGCAACCGCTTGAGCTGCTCCTTGTGCTCGACGCCGAACCGCTGCTCCTCGTCGACGATCACCAGGCCGAGGTCCTTGAACCGGGTCTCGGGCGACAGCAGCCGGTGCGTGCCGATGACGATGTCGACGGTGCCGTCGGCGAGGCCGCGGAGTGTCTCGCGCGCCTCCGCGTCCGACTGGAACCGCGACAGCGGCTTGACGATGACGGGGAACGGGCCGAACCGTTCGGAGAACGTCGACATGTGCTGCTGCACCAGCAGCGTCGTCGGGACGAGCACCGCGACCTGCTTGCCGTCCTGGACGGCCTTGAAGGCCGCGCGGACCGCGATCTCGGTCTTGCCGTAGCCGACGTCGCCGCAGATCAGCCGGTCCATCGGCACCGGCTTGCGCATGTCGGCCTTGACCTCGTCGATCGCGGCGAGCTGGTCGGGGGTCTCCACGTAGGGGAAGGCGTCTTCGAGCTCGCGCTGCCACGGCGAGTCAGGGCCGAACCCGTGCCCGGGGCTGGCCATGCGCGCGGAGTACAGCCTGATCAGCTCGCCGGCGATCTGCCGTACCGCCCGGCGGGCCCGGCCCTTGGCCTTCTGCCAGTCGGCGCCGCCGAGCCGGTGCAACGCCGGAGCCTCGCCGCCGACATAACGGGTGATCTCTTCGAGCTGGTCGGTCGGCACATACAGCCGGTCGCCCTTGGCGTACTCGAGCACGAGGTACTCGCGGGTGGCGCCCTGGACGGTGCGGCTCACCATCTCGACGTACCGCCCCACGCCGTGCTGCTCGTGCACGATGTAGTCGCCCGTGGTCAGCTGCAGCGGGTCGATGCCGCCGCGGCGCCGCGACGGCAGCCGGCGCATGTCCTTCGTCGACGACCGCTGCCCGGACAGGTCGGCCTCGGTCAGCACGGCCAGCCGCGTCGCGTCCCAGACGAAGCCGTGCTCGAGCCGGCCCTGCGCGACGTGCACCACCGCCGGGTCGGGCGGCGCCGGCAGCGCGGCCACCTTGGCGCCGAGCCCCTCGTCCCGGACGACCTCGGCGAGCCGCTCGGCGGGGCCGTGGCCCTCGGTCACCAGCACGACGCGCCAGCCCTCGTGCACCCAGCCTTTGACGTCTGCCAGCATCCGGGCGGTGTCGCCGCGGTAGGTCTCGGCGGCCCGCGCCCCGATGGTCAGCGCCTCGTCGTCGAACTCCTCATCGGAGGTGAAAGGCGTCGCCGTCCACCAGGGGATGTCGAGCTCGGCGGCGCGGTCGCGCACGTCGTCGATGCTCTTGTACGCGGCCGCGCCCAGGTCGATCGGCGCCTCACCGCCGGACGCGGCGTTCACCCACGAGGCCTCGAGGAACTCCTGGCTGGTCCGGACCAGGTCGGCCGCCCTGGTGCGGATCCGCTCCGGGTCGCAGACGAGGACGTACGCGTCCGCGGGGAGTAGGTCGAGCAGCAGCACCATGTCCTCGGCCAGGACGGGCGAGAACGCCTCCATGCCCTCGATCGCGTCGCCCGCGGCCATCGCCTCGAGGATCCCGGCCAGGCTCGGGTGCCTGGCGGCCAGTTCCCTGGCCCGTTCCCGCACCTTCGGGGTGAGCGGCAGCTCCCGGCAGGGCGGCGCCCACAGGCCGTCGCGGGAGACCTCGAGCGACCGCTGGTCGGCGGCCTTGAAGTAGCGGATCTCCTCGACGGTGTCGCCCCAGAACTCGATCCGCTGCGGATGCTCCTCGGTCGGCGCGAAGACGTCGAGGATGCCGCCGCGGACCGCCACCTCGCCGCGCTTTTCGACCAGGTCGACGCGGCGGTAGCCGGCCTCGACGAGGCGGGTCACGATGTCGTCGATCTCGGCATCGTCGCCGGTGCGCAGCCGGACCGGCTCGAGGTCGCCCAGGCCCGACACGATCGGCTGCAGCACCGCCCGTACGGGCGTGACCACGATGTCGAGCGGACCGCCGAGGGCGGCGTCGTCGGTGGTCGCGTCGGTGCCGGTGCCGGTGCCGGCGTCGGTGCCGGTGTCGGTGGTCGCCGGGTGGGCGAGGCGCCGCAGCACGGCCAGCCGCTGGCCGACGGTGTCGGAGCGGGGCGACAGGCGTTCGTGCGGCAGCGTCTCCCAGGACGGGAACAGCGCGACCCGCTCGGGATCGTGGAGGCTGGTGAGCGCGGCGGTCAGGTCCTCGGCCTCGCGGCCGGTCGCGGTGATCGCCAGCACGACACCACCTCCGCCGGCCGCGGCGGCGGCGCCGGCGGCGTCGATCGCCGCGAGTCGGCGGGCCAACGCGGCCACGAGCAGCGGCCGCAGCGCGGGCGGCGCGACGAGGTCGTAGTGTCCAGCGGGGCCCGTCCCCGCGGCGTCGAGCGCGCGCCGCAGCGCAGGATCGGTGGCGGCAAGGTCAACAAGTCCGGAAAGCGTCATCATCTGCCACTGGTCAAGCGGGCGAACGGGCGGGGTCTTTGGCCGGGTTTGCGCAACAGAAAACGCCCGAGCGCGGCGGGCACCCCGGGGTCACGGGTCAAGCCTACGCGGCCGCGGGGGGTGTCCGCGCGCGGGGCGCGACACGGGCAGAGGCGGATTGTCCCCACGCTCCGCGGTCGAGCGGCTACGCTGCGGGGTTGTGACCGACCTGCGAACCGCGCCGACCCACGACGGCGATCCCTTCGCGCAGCGCGTCCGGGAGTACTCCTACAACCGGCCGCTCCAGCGGATCCACGTGCTGGAGGCCGGCTGCGGCTGGGGCCGGGGCCTCGACCTCGGCGACCTGGAGCGGCATGTCACCGGCGTCGACCTCGACGAGCCCGCGCTGCGCGCGCACACGCTCACCCGGTCCGACCTCGACTGCTGGCACCTGGGCGACCTGCGCACGGTGCCGCTGCCGCCGCGCGAATTCGACGTCGTGCACGCCCCGTTCCTCATCGAACGCATCCCGCAGGCCGAACTGGTGCTCGACCGGTTCGTCGCCGCGCTCAAGCCCGGCGGGCTCCTCCTGGTCCGGCTGCGCGACCGCGCCACCGCGTTCGGCTTCATCGACCGGATGCTGCCCGGCTGGCTGCGGGCTCGCATCGGAGCGGGCGCCGTTCTGGGGGCCGGCGGCGCGGTCTTGCCGGGCGGCCCGGGCGGCCCGGGCGGCCCGGGCGGCGCGGCCGACGCGGCCGGTACGTCCGCCGACGCCCCCGCCGACGGGCCGGGCGACGGGCCGGGCGATCTGCCGCCGACGCCGGTCTATGAGCCGGTGGCCTCCCGCAAGGGCATGCGGTGGTACTGCGTGATGCGCGGCCTGGTGGTCGCCGAGGAGTACGTCTCCCGTGACACCGTGGCCGCTTTCGGCCGGTGGACCAGCCTGATCGGCTGGCTCGGCCGGATGGTCGCCACGCTGTCCGGCAACCGGCTGACCGCCGACCACAGCGAGGTCACCATGGTGATCCGCAAGCCCGAGAACCGCTTCGCCAGGGTGATTTGACCGGCTGTGGTGTTACCGTTTCGCCGGAGGATGGGGCTGACCTGGCGAATCGGAGGCGACGGTTGACCGGAGAACCTGGCTTGCCAGGCGATTACGGCGACGGGCCGGCATGGACCCCTGGCGAGGCCGAACTGGGCCATCTCGAGCTGCTGCTGTCCGGCGGCTTGGCACCGCTGCGCGGGTTCCTCGGCTCGTATGACACCGAGTCCGTGCTGGCCGGCCGCCGGCTGGCCGACGGGACACCCTGGCCGGTGCCGATCACGTTGGCGGTGTCCGCCGAGGTGGCCGATGAGCTGGCGGCACGCCCCGACGACGGGCGGCGCCTCGTGCTGCACGATCCCGAGGGCACCCCCCTGGCCCTCCTCGAGGTGACGGAGATCTGGCCGTACGGCGACGAGACGAGGGTGGCCGGTCCGGTCACCGCGCTGCGTCCGCCCGCGCATGGCACGTTCCGTGCGCTGCGCCGCCCGCCCGCCGAGGTCCGCGCCGCCAGGTCCGGCGACGGCCTTATGATCGCCGTCGCCGTCCGCGGCCCCTTGCACCGCAGGGAGACCGGGCAGCTTCGCCAGATCGCCGATAAGCTCGGCGCGACGGTGCTCGTGCTGCCCTTGCTGACGGGCGAACACCAAGACGGCCTGGTCCGCGCGCTGCTCGCCGTACGCAAGGAGATGCCGGGCGAGGCGCTGGTCGTGCCGGTGCCACTCGACGAGCACCCCGACGCCGAGCGCGACCTGCTGTTGCGCGCGCACGTCGCCGCCGCCTACGGCGCCACCCACCTGTTCGTGCCGGCGCCGCACCCCGGTGCGGCGGGCGAGCAGACGGCCGAGCAGTTGGCCGAGCGGCTCGCCGACGAGGCTCCACTCGAGCTCGTGGTGCCCGAGCCCTGGGCCTACGACGAGAGCGTCGAGGTCTGGCGGCCGACGGCCAGGATCGAGCCCGATCACATCAGAGCCGAGACGCTCCAGCTCGACGCGATGCTCGACCGCGGTGATCCGATCCCGGAGTGGTACACCTTCCCGGCGGTCGCGCGTGAGCTGCGCGCCGCCCGACCGCCGCGCGTCGAACGCGGGCTCACCGTGTTCTTCACCGGGCTGTCCGGGTCGGGCAAGTCGACGATCGCCCGCGGCCTCGCCGACGCGCTGATCGAGCGCGGCGGGCGCACCGTCACGCTGCTCGACGGCGACGTCGTGCGCCGCCTGCTGTCGGCGGGGCTCACGTTCTCCAAGACCGACCGCGACCTCAACATCCGCCGCATCGGCTACGTCGCGGCCGAGGTCACCCGGCACGGCGGCCTGGCCATCTGCGCGCCGATCGCGCCGTACGCCGCGACCCGCCGCGAAGTGCGCACGATGGTCTCGACCGTCGGCGACTTCGTCCTCGTCTACGTGGCCACTCCCCTGGCCGAATGCGAACGGCGCGACCGCAAGGGGCTCTACGCGAAGGCGCGGGCCGGCCTCATCCCCGAGTTCACCGGCGTCTCCGATCCGTACGAGCCCCCCGACGACGCCGACCTCGTCCTCGACACCTCCGGCATGGAGCCCGCCGACGCGGTGGCGGCCGTGCTCGACCTGCTGATCGAGGGCGGCTGGGTGGCGGCCGATTGACGGCGCGCCCTCGACCCGAGCGGCCGACCCTGCCGGCTCATCGACCTCGCCGACACGCCGGACAGGCCGACCGGCCGACACGCCGACAGCCGGCGGGCCACCCGAGGACGGACAGTTAGTCGATCATCGCCCCAAGTAGGCTGGGACGCCGCAATCGGGGCAGAGTGGGACCATGCACTTTGACTACGCCATGGCGATCGGTTCGTTTCTGGTCGCCATCATCGTCGGCCTGACCGGTATGGGCGGCGGTGCGCTCATGACCCCGATGCTGGTCACGTTCTTCGGCGTGCCGCCGCTGGCGGCCGTCTCCAGCGACCTGGTTGCGGCGGCGGTGATGAAACCGGTCGGCAGCTTCGTGCACTATCGGCGCGGCACGGTCGACCTCAGGCTGGTCGGGTGGTTGTGCATTGGATCGGTCCCGGCCGCGTTCTGCGGGGTGTTGGTCGCCGAGGCGCTCGGCAGCGGAGACGACGTCCAGTCGGTCGTCAAGAAGGCGATGGGGGTCGCGCTGCTCATCGCGGCGGCCGGGCTCGCGGTGCGGGCCTACCTGGCGCTGGTGGACCGGACGAGACCGTCGGCCGGGGGCACGCGGCGCACCGCCGCCCCCGGATCGCCCGCCGCTACCGAGCCCCCGGCCATTTCCGTACGCCAAATCCCGACTCTGCTGGTAGGAATTATAGGCGGGCTGATCGTCGGCATGACGTCCGTCGGCTCCGGCTCGTTGATCATCGTGGCCCTGCTGGCGCTGTATCCCCGGCTCACCGGCAATCAACTCGTGGGCACCGACCTGTTGCAGGCGGTTCCCCTGGTCATGTCCGCCGCGCTCGGGCATCTGCTGTTCGGCGACTTCCAGATCGAGATCACCGCGGCCCTGCTTGCCGGGTCGATTCCCGGCGTCTACCTGGGCTCGATGGTCTCCTCACGCGCGCCCGGAGGGCTGATCCGGCGGGCGCTGGCGTTCGTGCTGCTCGCCTCGGCGCTGAAGATGTTCGACGTCGACAATGCCGTCCTCGCCTGGACGCTGGTCGGCGCCCTCCTGGTGAGCTCGCTGGCCTGGATGGTGCTGCGGCGCAGCAAGGGCCTGCCCGCGCTCGCCCGTTCGGAAAAGCGCGCCGAAAGGCGGGAGGCCGCGGAGGCGGCCCGCAGCGGCACCAGTTGACGAAACAGTCGCCGGGCGGTCACGGGGCGTGTATTTTGCCGCCATGAGCGAGCGAAACCGCCGCCGTGGCGGCCGTGGTCGGCGCGGGCGCCGCGGGCACGGGCAGGGTGACCGCGGGCATGGCGGGCATGGCGGATATGGCGGCCCAGGGCACGCCCGGGGCCGCCGTGGCGGCCAGGGGGCCCATCGCGCGCGCCGCGCGCTGATCGCGATAGGGCTCGCGGTGGCCGGCTGCGGTCTCGTGGTCTCCACCGTGGCCCTGGGCCTGCCCGACGGCCTCGTCTCTCGCTCCGATCCGATGGCGGTGCCGCCGCCGGTCGTCGTGTCGCCCCCGGCGCACCCCTCGACCCAAGTCAGGCACCCCGAGCCCGACCCACGCGCCCTGCTGCGGGCCACCCGCACCATGGCTCCCAGGTGCACGGTGTCGGCGAAGCTGGTGCCGTCCTGCGGCGCGTGGTGGGGGGTGGCGCCCGCCTCGTTCACCGCCACGCCGCGCACCCAGGCGCTGCGCGACTTCGAACGCAAGATCGACCGGCCCGTCGACATCTACCACGCCTACCACCGCGGCCACGAGGTCTTCCCCACCAACGAGGAGATCGCGATCGCGCGCGACCCCGGCCAGCGCCGGATCTTGCTGCTGAACTGGAAACCCGACTGGGGCCGCTCGTGGGCCTCGGTCGCCGCCGGCTCGATGGACGGGCACATCGACCGGCTGGCCGCGCACATCAAGGCGAAGTTCCCCGAGAAGTTCTTCATGGTCATCCACCACGAGCCGGAGGAAGAGGTCAGGCCGGCTCCGGGCTCGGGCTACACCGCCGATGACTTCCGCGCCATGTTCCGCCATGTGGTCCACCGGTTCCGGGCCGAGGGCGTACGCAACGCGCTGTTCACGGTCGTGTTCATGGGCTTCGACGGCTGGGGCCGGCAGCCGTGGTTCGACCGGCTGTATCCCGGCGGCGACGTGGTGGACTGGGTCGGCATGGACCCCTACGCCTCCGCCGAGATGCCCGATTTCGCCCGGCTGGTCAACCAGACCACCGACCGGGGCCGTGGGTTCCCCGGGTTCTACAACTGGTCCGCCAAAATGGCCAAGGGCAAGCCCCTCATGATCGCCGAATGGGGCGTCTTTTCCGGACACCGTCATAAGGCGAACTTCTTCAAGACCGTCGGCGCCCAGTTCAAACGCCATCCGCGCATCAAGGCCATGGTGTATTTCGAGACCCCGCGCGGCCCGTTCGCCGGGACCCAGATCGACACGCGTGTCGATTCCAGCGCCGCGTCGCTCGCGGCCTTTCGGAAACTCAGCAACGAGCCGCAATTCATGCCGTGAGCGATCGCCCGACGGCACTGACGATCACTAAAAGTAACGACGTGTGCCGCCATGCCACGTCTTGCCCAAATCGGTCATCTGCCCACACCGGTCTCTGCTGAGCTCCAAGCTGATTTATATTGCTGGGAACGCTCAGGTCAATTGGGTAACGCAGAGTCACAAAGGAGGGGCCGGGAGTCGATGGATGCGACGCCGAGCACGCCCGCGTCTTCGGACCTCAGCCAGTACGGCGCGTTGCTGCGCCGGCGCTGGTGGGTCGTCGTCGCGGTGTCCGTCATCGGCCTCGCCATCGGCGGCGCGCTGCTGGTGACCCGGCCGAAGGTCTACACCTCGGCCGCCCAGATCCTGATCAAGGACCCCAGCGACCCCACCTCGAACGGCAAGAAGATCAACCTCGACACCGAGGTCGCGGTCATGAAGTCGCAGCAGGTCGCGGTCCGGGCCAAGGCGCTGCTGAGATCCGACGAGAGCCCGACGCGGCTGCCCCGCCACATCGAGGTCACGGCGATCCCCAACTCCTCGGTGCTGGCCGTCTCCTACAACGCGAGCAGCCCGGCGGCGGCCCAGCAGGGCGCCCACCTGTACGCGCAGGCCTACCTTCAAAACCGCATCGAGCAGGTCAAGAACGACATTTCCCGGCAGATCGCGGGTTACCGCGCCCAGATCGTCAACCTCGACAAGCAGCAGAAGGCCTTGATCCAGCAGATGCTCGAAGTGCCGGGCACCTCGCAGGACAGGCAGCGGCAAAAGGCCGAGGTCACCCGCATCCAAAACCAGATGGAGAAGTTCGGCGAGCGGGTGGTGGAGCTCGACGGCGCCATCGGCAATCCCGGCCAGATCATCAGCGACGCCCGGCTCGGCGTGCAGACCGCTCCGATCATGCCCCTCTACCTCGGCAGCGGCTTCATGATCGGGCTGTTGTTCGGCGTTCTCGCCGCCCTGTGGCGAGACCGCGCCGACCGCCGCATCCGCCGGGCCGAAGACATCGAACGCCTGCTCAACCTCCCCGTCCTGCTCAACGTCCCGGTCAAGGGCCGCAATCCGATGGGCCTGCTGCCCGCCCGCAGCCAGGGCGGCCAGGCCTTCCACGAGCTCGCCCACTCGCTCAACGCGATCCTCGGCCACGGCAACCACGTCATCCTCGTCGCCGGCGTCACTCCCGGCTGGGGCGCCGGCGCGATCTGCGCCAACCTGGCCGCGGCGCTGGCCCGCACGGACGACGACGTGGTGCTCGTCTGCGCCAACCTGCCCTCGCCCTACTCGGCGCGGCTGCTCAACCTGAACGAGGGCCCCGGGCTGTCGGAGATCCTGGTGCACGGCACGTCGGTGTCCGACGTCGTGCAGGCGCCGCGCGAGCTGCCGCGGATGCGGGTCATCACGCCGGGGCACGACGAGGACCTCGCGTGGGAGCGGCTGCAGACCCAGTCGATGGACCGCCTCATCCAGGGGCTGCGGCGGCACGCCACCCACGTCATCATCGAGGCCCCGCCCACCTCGACCAGCGCCGACGCCCAGGCCCTGGCCGAGGTCGCCGACGTATCCATCATCGTGGCCGAGATCCCGCGGGCCGAACGCGAGCACGTCGGCGAGGGCATGAGGCAGCTCGACCGCATGGGCACCGCCGTGCTCGGCGCGGTGGTCCTGCCCGTCCAGCCGGGCACCGTGCCGCCGCCCGCCGCCTCGCGTTCGACGTCCCGGCGCCGCGACGGGAGTCGCGTGGACGCCGCCCGCATGGACGCCGCCCGCATGGAGGGTGTCACGACCGGCCGGGCCGACGCCGACCCGGCGGACGCCGGCCGGATGGAGCCGCGCCGGCGCCGCCATGCGGCGCCGGACCCCCTCGTCGACGACCTGTACGAGGACGCGGGTCAGCCGCCGCCTTATCGGCAAGACCAGATGCCACCGGCACAGCTGTCGTCGGCGCAGCTGTCCTCGGCGCAGCCCCCCGCGCCGGCGCCGCACCGGGGCCGGCCCGACGGCCGCTCGGGCCTGGCCGGCTATGCCGACATGTCCGCCGATCCCTACGGCGACGAAGGCGGCGCCGGCCGGTCGGCGGGCGGAGGGAAGAGCGCCGCCGAGCTGTTCCCGCCCGAGACGTTCAAGACCGAAAGCTTCGAGGCGGCCGATCGCACCCAGGCGTTCGACGCCATCGACGACCTCGTAGCGGGTGCCGCCGACGACGACGCGTTCGATCCCGGCCGCGTCGGCGACCGGTGAGATGACCTCCCTGATCCAGCCCCCCGGCCGACCCGGAGCACCGGCCGCGGGCACCGGCGACGAGGCGGCGATCGCGGCAGGCGGGGCGGGCGCGGCAGGCGGGGCGGGCGGCGTGACCGTGCCGACCGGAGTCGTGGTCGAGCCCGCCACGCGGACGCGGCGGACCGGCTCGCACGACCCGTCGCCACGGCGAGGGCTGTTGCGCTCGCTGGCGCCGACAGCGGTGCCCTACGCCTGGCCGTTGTGGGCATTGTTCGTGTTCTACCCGGTGTGGTGGCTGCTCGGGCTCGGCACCTTCATCTACCCGATCGTCGCCGTCCCGATGGCGATCTACCTGCTGCGGCACCGGCCTATCAAGGTGCCGCCGGGCTTCGGCATCTGGCTGATGTTCCTCGTGTGGTTCTGCGCCAGCGTCATCATGCTCCGGGTCAATCCGCCGGGCACCTTCGGCAACTCGGGGAACCTCCGGCTGGCGGTCGTGGCGCTGCGCCTGGTCCTGTACCTGTCGGTGACCGTGATGCTGCTGTACGTCGGGAACCTGACGGAGCGGCAGCTGCCCCGTACGACCCTCGTCCGCTGGCTCTCCGTGGGGTTCATCGTCACCGTGGCCGGCGGCTTCCTCGGCATGCTCTGGCCGAACTTCGGCTTCGCCTCCCCCGTCGAGCTGGTGCTGCCCCAATCGATCAGCTCCAACAACTACGTGCAGAGCCTCGTCCATCCCAATTCGGCGCAGGTGCAGGCGGTGCTGGGCGACCCGGCGCCCCGCCCGGCCGCGCCGTACGGCTACACCAACGTGTGGGGCGAGAACCTCTCACTCCTGCTCATCTGGTTCGTCGTCGCCTGGTGGGTGTACGGGTCGGGCCTGCGCCGGCTCGCCGCGATCGGGATCATCGGGCTGTCCATGGTGCCCACGATCTACTCGCTCAACCGGGGCATGTGGATCGCCATCGGCCTGACCATCGTGTACGTCGCGGCACGGCTGGCCGCACGCGGGCGATTGTGGGTGGTCGGCGGCCTGTCCGTCGGGCTGACCGTCGCCGGGCTGGTCTTCCTGCTCTCGCCGCTGCACACGATCTTCGAGGAGCGGCTCAACCACGGGCACAGCAACCGCATCCGCGAGTTCACCACCGAAAAGGTCGTCGAGGTGTCGCGGCAATCGCCCATCATCGGCTTCGGCAACACGAGGAACGCGGTGGGCAGCGCCCAGTCGGTGGCGGTCGGCCGCACCGCCCAGTGCCAGGAGTGCGGCAACCCGGCGCTGGGCAGCAACGGGCAGGTCTGGATGGTGCTGATCTCGCAGGGCTATGTCGGGCTCGCCCTGTACACACTGTTCTTCGTCTACGGCATCGTGCGCTATTGGCGAGATATCACGCCCATTGGGCTGAGCGGGGTGCTGATCTTGCTGTTGTCGCTGCTCTACAACGTCTATTACGACGCGCTCGTGACGCCGCTCGGCTTCTTCATGCTCGCGTACGCCCTGCTGTGGCGCAACGACATCGAGCACGCCAGGGTCGCCCGCCGGGTCAAGCTGCGGCCGCGGCACCGCCGGTTCATGGCCCGGTCGGCCGCGACGAGGCCGGCATGACGGCCGCGCCGCCGGGCGACGCGATCGACGCCCACGCCGGCGGCGACGCGGCGCTGCGGCTGCGCCACCTCACCGAGGTGTCCGGTCTGCTGTGGCCGGCGCCGGCGCGCGCCGGCTTCGACGTGGCGGGCGAGGCGATCAGCGAGTATCTGCTCGTGCTCGCCGCCAAGCGGCCGCGCCTCCTCGTCCCCGCTCGCCACCCGCGCGCCGCGGCGGCGGCCGTACGGCGGTACGCGGAGCCGGGCGCGGTCACGCAACGACTCGTCCTTCGGGGCCTGTCGACGGCCCTGCGCACGGGGCTCGGCGGCGTCGCGCTGCGGCCGCGGTTTCGCGTGTGCGTGGACGGCCCCCGGGGTGAGACGGCCGACGTCGAGACCATCGAGACCTACCTGCGCGGCGCGCTGGCCGAGACGACCGGAGCCGCGCCGGGTGGCGCCGCCGGCGACGTGGTGCTCAGCATGTCCATCGGCCCCGCCCGGGCCAACCGCAAGCCGGTGCTGCAGGTGCTGACCCGGCGCGGGGACACCGTCGGGTTCGCCAAGGTCGGGGTCAACGACCTGACCCGTGCGCTCGCCGCGGCCGAGGCCGGCTCGCTGCGCACGGTCGCCGCGGCCGCGCCGCGGCACCTCACGGTCCCGTCGGTGCTGCACCAGGGCGGGTGGAACGGCCTGGAGGTGCTGGTGCTGTCGCCGCTGCCCATCTGGCTGCCGCGGGCGCGGCACAGCGAGGCGCGGTTGCGGTCCGCGATGCTCGAGGTCGCCGAGATCGGCGGGGTGACCACGGCTCCGCTGCGCGACAGTCACTACTGGGCCGGGCTCGGCGTCCGGCTCGGCGGCATCGACGACGAGACGGCCCGCGCGCTGCGCGAGGCGTACGCCCGCATCGGCGAGCTGGCGGGCGCCGTCCGGCTGCGCTACGGCTCCTGGCACGGCGACTGGACGTCGTGGAACATGGCCACGCTGCGCGACACCCTGCTCGTGTGGGACTGGGAGCGGTTTTCCTGCGGCGTGCCGCTCGGCTTCGACGCGGTCCACTACGCCTTCCAGGAGGCGGTGGTCCGCGGCGGCGCCGATCCGGCGGTCGCGGTGACGCGGACCCTCGACGACGCCGCCCGGCTGCTCGCCCCGTTCGGGGCCGCCTCGCCGGAGCCCGCGGCGGCCGCCCACCTGACCGCGCTGCTCTACTTCATCGACATCGCCGTCCGTTACCTGGCCGACAAACAGGCCGAGGCGGGCGCCCGGCTCGGCCGGCCGCGGGAGTGGCTGTTGCCCGTACTGACCGCACAGGTGGAAAGGTTGCCCGTTGGTTGACACCTCCTCGGCGCCGCCGGTCGTCAAGCGCGCCGCGCAGACCCTCTCGGTGACGGCGGGCCGGCTGACGAGCCCGGCCCGGGTGCTGCCCGACTTCCTCATCACCGGCGGGCAACGCTGCGGCACCACGTCGATGTACCGCGCGCTGAGCGCGCACCCGGCGGTGCTCAAGCCGGTGCTGCACAAGGGCGTGCACTACTTCGACACCGGGTACGACCACGGCCCCGCCTGGTACCGCGGCCACTTTCCGACGCGGGCCGCCGCGCGCCGCGTCGAACGGCGCGTCGGGGTGCGGCCGCTGGCGTTCGAGTCGTCGCCGTACTACCTCTGTCATCCGCTCGCCGCGGACCGGATCGCCCGCGACCTGCCCGGCGTACGGTTGATCATCCTGCTCCGCGACCCGGTGGAGCGCGCCTACTCCGCGCACGCGCACGAACTCGCGCGCGGCTTCGAGACCGAGACGTCCTTCGAGCGGGCGCTGGAGCTGGAGCCGGAGCGGCTGGCCGGCGAGGTCGCCAAGATCATCGCGAACCCGTCGTACCACAGCCACAGCCACCAGCACCACGCCTACGTCGAACGCGGTCACTACGTCGACTACCTGGAGCGGCTGGAGAAGGTGTTCGGCCGCGACCGGTTGCACGTGGTGGACAGCCACGAGTTCTTCGCCGATCCCGGTCCCGTCTACGACCGGGTCCTCGACTTCCTCGGGCTGCCCCGGCTCGGTCACCCGCCGTTCAAACGGCACAACGCCCGGCAGCGGGCGCCGCTGTCCGCGGCGCTGCGCGCGCGGCTGGCCGGCCACTTCGAGCCGTACGACGCCCGGCTGGCCGACTGGCTCGGCCGGCCCCCGAGCTGGCGGACATGACCGCGGCCGGCACCGCCAGTCCGGCCGCGCCGGCGCCGGGTGCCGGCGCCGACCTGCGTTCGTTCGCGCGCGGCGGGGCGTTGAGCCTGGTCGGCGCTGCGGTCTCGACGTTCGCCAACGTCGGCCTGGTGGTTTTGATCACGCGCGGGTTCAGCAAGGCGGAGGCGGGCGTCTTCTTCGCGGCCACCTCGGTGTTCCTGCTGGCTCTGGCGACGGCGCAGCTCGGCACGCAGACCGGCCTCGTCTACTTCATCTCGCGGTTCCGTGTGCTGGATCAGCGGCACCGCATCGGCCAGGCGATCGCGGTGGCCCTCACGCCGGTCGGCGTCGTCGGACTGCTGCTGGCCGGCGGCCTGTTCGCCTTCGCCACGCCGCTCGCTCATGTGTTCGTCGCCGGTCCGCCCGGACATTTCGCCACGTACCTGCGCGTGCTGGCCATCTGCCTGCCGCTGGCGGTGTTCGCCGATCCGCTGCTCGCGGCCACCCGCGGGTTCCGCACCCAGCGTCCCACCGTGATGATCGAGAACATCGGCCGGCCGCTCACCCAGGTCGCGCTGACCCTGCTCGTGATCGCGACCGCGTCGACGCCGTGGCTGGGGCTCGCCTGGGCGCTCCCCTACCTGCCCGCCGCCCTGCTCGCCTGGCTCTGGCTGGGTACGCTCTCCTCCCGCCGGCCCGCCGAGGTCCCGGCGGCCGAGCCCGAGAAGGGGATGAAGCGGGAGTTCTGGCGCTACACGTGGCCGCAGACGTTCACCGTGATCGCGCAGATCGCGCTGCAGCGCGCCGGCATCGTGCTCGTCGCCGCGCTCAGCGGCCCGGCCCAGGCCGCCGTCTTCACCGCCGCCACCCGCTTCCTCGTCGTCGGCCAGCTCGCCAACACCTCACTCGGCACCACACTGCAGCCGCAGCTCGCCGAGCGGCTCGCGCTCGGCGACCGGGCGGGCGCCCGGACGTTGTTCGAGACGGCCACCGCGTGGCTGGTGCTGATCGCCTGGCCGCTGTACCTGCTGTGCGCCGTGTTCGCGGCGCCGATGATGGCCGCGTTCGGGCGCGGCTATGCCGGCGGCACCGACGTGATCTACGTGTTGACCGGCGCGATGCTGGTGGCCTCGGCCTCCGGCATGGTCAACATGGTGCTGTCCATGGCCGGCCGGACGTCGTGGAACCTCGTCACCACCCTGCTCGGCCTCGCCGCCAACCTCGCCCTCAACGTCATCTTGATCCCGCACCTGGGCGTGCTCGGCGCGGCGCTCGCCTGGGCCGCCGCGATCCTCATCAACAACATCGTGCCGCTCGCGCTCATCGTCTGGTCGCTGCGGATCCATCCGTACGGCGCGGCGACGCTCGTGGCCGGTGCCCTGGCCGCCCTCTGCTTCGGCGCCCTGCCCTTCCTCGCCCGTGCGCTGCTGGGCGACGGCTACGCCGTCCTGGCGGCCGCCACCGCCGTCGGCACGATCCTGTACGGCTACGGCTGCTGGCGCTTCCGCAAGCCCCTGCGGCTCGGCACCCTCCGCGCGCTCCGCTCCCCGGCCCGAAGATCCAATTAACCAACATCACATACAGGACGCCGTGGCGCTCGCCCAACCCGACCTGACTCGGATCCCGGTCGCGGTCGGGGAGGCGAAGTGGGGCAGATCGGTGGACGCCGCCCGCGTCAAGGCGAGACTCATCGCCAAGGCGGCCGCCCTCACCAAGGACGTGGACCGGCTCACCTACATCGTCTGCGTCCGGAGCGAGATCACCCGGGCCGACGCCGAGACCGTCGTGGTCACCGCGGCGGACATCTTCCCCGATCCGTCCTAAGGTGACCGCGCGAGTTCGCGGGCTGCGGCCAGATGGGTTCGATCAGGTTGGCCAGCGTTTCCATTCGCCGCGGGTGACCAGGCGGCGCGGGGTGATGTCGATGGGGAATGGCCGCTCGGCGCGGAAGGTCTCGTCGCCTGCCACGTGAGCCACCTGAACATAACGGCCGTCAGTGAGCTCGAACGCGGTAAGGCTCGGATGCTTCTCATCAGGCACGACGATCCAGTACGACTGAATGCCGAACTGCTCGTACTCGTACTTCTTGACCTCGCGATCTCGCCGGGCGGTGCTCTCGGACGCGATCTCCACGGCGAGCAGGGCCGGGCGTACCTGAAACTTCGGCTCGAACTCGGCCCGCCGGATGACGGTCGTGTCCGGAACGCGATGCCGGGTCGGATCTCCGTGCAGGTTCACCCCCTGGCTGCGGGCGAGCATCAGGTCGGACGGGCAGTGGAGCTCGAGCAGGAACTCCAGCCGATGCAGGGCGTCCTCGTGACCGCCGAAAGGCCCGGGGCTCACCTCAAGCACCCCGTACACCAGCTCGTAACGGTTGCCGTCGTCGGGCAGTCGCTCGAGATCGTCGACGGTGAGCGGCCGATCGTCCGGCAGCACGACATCGTTGATGAGCATGACACTCATGTTGCCCTCCTCTTCCCATGCGCGCCACGCTGTCACGGGCAGACCCTCGTGCGAAGTAGTCACACCACCTGTGGAAAACCGCTCAGGTCAGGTCGTGCCGCTGATCAGCCGCTGTTGACGGGGACGTTGCGCGGGTTGAAGTAGGGCGTGGTGGCGAGCTCGCGCATCGCGGACAGGGCATTCTCGTCGCCCTCGAGCGAGAAGCGCATGCGGGGGGTGGGTTTGATGCCGTACGTGGCGCCGTCGAAATAGACGACGGCCTTGATCTGCGGTTTTTGCAGCGCTTGGGCGGCGTTGCGCAACCACTCAGGGCGACGTGGGCCATACGATCTCGGCACGCCGAACTCCCCGATCATGATGGGTTTGGGGTGGGCCTTCGCCCAATGGAGGAAGGCGGCCGCGGACTCCGACAGATCGCGGTACTCGTAGCCGAGCTCCGGGTAGACATCGGCGCACAACCAGTCGACCTGGTTGTCGCCCGGATAGTACGCGGCGGCCTGGTCCTTGCCGGTGAAGCCCTTCGAGGTGGGGCACCAGACCCAGGCGACGTTGTTGACCTGGTTCTGCCGGAAGATCGCCCGGATGTGCCGCCAGGCGGCGATGAACGCGTCAGGCCCGTGGATGCGGTCCTTGATGTTGGGGCGGTCCATCTCCCACTGCCAGCGCAGGAAGATCGGCCTGCCGGTCGCCTTGATGGCCCGGGCCCGGGCATTGATGATCTGGTCCTGCGAGCCGGAGGTGATCAATTCGGTGTCGACGCCGTTCCACGACAGCATCAGGTAGCGCCGGCTGCTCAGCACGGCATTGTCTTCCGGCCGCGGGAACGGCTGGTCCCAGGTTCGGTAGGTGTTGACGATGTCCAGCTTCCTGCCGATGCTCTGCTCGAAGCTCAACACGGCTTGGAACGGGCCCTGCCGGTAGGCCGCCCGTGGGCCGGAGTCGACCCAGGCGCCGAAGTAGGCGCCTTGGCTCGGCGGGGTCGGCGCCACGCCGGCCCGCACCGTGCTGTGGATCTTCGGCTTCGCGTCGTCGCCGTCCGACCCGCAGCCGGCCAGCGCGCACACGCCGGCCAGCACGAGCGCCATTGCGCGCGCCCCGCCCGCGCGACCTGTCACGATCGGTCCTCCGTTGGTTCAGATGCCCCGGCCGCGGGCGTGCAGGGTGCGCAGCACGCGTTCACCGGAGACGAGCCCGGACGCCACGGCGAGCGCGAACGGCACCCGCGGCTCCTTCCAGTTGGCCCGCAGCGCTCGCCCCGCCCAGCGCACCGCTGCCCGGCGCCGCTTCAGGCACGCGTAGCCGAAAGCGATCTGCCCGTAGACGCGGCCGCCGCCCTCGGCCGACCGCCCGAGCTCGGGGTATCGGTCGAGGAACCAGTGCAGCGCGGCGACCTTGGTCTCCCACGCCTGGGCATAGTAGGACGTTCCACCCCACAAGATCCGGACAAACGGATGATCCACGTTAATGATCGCGTGCCGACGCGACATCCGCAGCGCGAGATCCCAGTCCTCGCCTTGGCTTCCCGGGATCTCCTCGTCGACCATTCCCACGTCGAGCAGCGCGTCGCGCCGCGCCACGTAGGTCGACGAATGCACCATCACCATGCGGGAGCGCACGAGGTCTTCGAAGGTGACCCTGCCCGCGAAGGCGAGGCGCGGGATCTGCCTGCCGCCGTAGTCGACGAGGACGCCGCAGCTCGCCAGCTCCCCGCCGCGTGCGGCGCCCAGCGCCTTGACCTGCGCGGCGAGCTTGCCGGGCAGCCACACGTCATCGTCGTCGCAGAACGCCACGAGATCGGTGTCGAGCGCGAGGATCCCGCTGTTGCGGGCGCCGGCGAGACCGGGCGTACGAGTGTTGGCGATCACCTGGACCCGGTCGGCGGCGAGGCTCTTGTCGGGTTCGGCGCGGTCGTAGACCACGACCGCGCGCAGTTCCCCCGCGTACTCCTGGGCCAAGACGGCGTCGAGCGCGCGGCGGAGCAACTCGGGGCGGTTGTGGGTGGGCAGCACCACCCCGACGGACGGCGGCGCGGCGCTCATGCGGGCGGAGCCTCCCCCCTCGACGAAGGAGGGGCCGCCGGGGGGTTTGTGGGGGGTGGAGCCCCCCGCAGGTAGCCGTAACGGCGCAGCAGCGGGTAGGTCAGCGCGGTGACGCGGCGGCGATCGGCGGCCGCCAGCCGCGTCCGCCACTCCTCGTCGCTGCGCAGCTGGATCGGGCCCGTCCGGAACCGCATGGGGTTGCCGGACGCGGTGTGGTTGGCCGACAGCCGGGCGGTGACCCCACCGTCGCCCGCGGACAGGAACGCCAGCGCCGCGTCGTCCGTGGGCAGGCCGGCGAACTCGGCGATCCGCCGCAGCGACGCGATGGGCGTACGCAGGAACTCCTCGTACCGCACGAGCATCGTCGGCAGGCCGCGGCGGGCGAGCAGCGCGAACGCGCCGTTCTCCGCGTTCCAGTACGCGGCCGCCTTGGCCGGCGACCACTGCGCCATGAACTCCTCGCCCCCGGCCACCGCCTCCGGCCGGCGCACCTTCTTCGTCCAGGAGTAGGCCACGCCGCGGCTGTCGCGCACGACGTGCAGCACCCGCAGGTCGACCCCCTTCGAGCCGGGGCCGCCCGGGGGGCCCGCGCCGTCGGGGGAACCGGCGGGGGCCCAGCGCAGGCAGCAGGCGAGCGATGCCTGCTTGCTGGAGTCGATGAGCACCCGCGCGCCGCTGACCTCGGCCACGGCCCGATAGAGCCGGACATAGTGGGAGACGTACGCGTCGACCTGCTCCCGCAGCGCGGCCGGCAGCCGGCGGCGCGCCAGAACGGGGATGCGCCGGGTGCGGTCCACCGCGGCCCGCAGCGCGCGCAGCCGCTCCATGTCCAGGCGCTCCCAGCCGCCGAACGCCACCTGTCCGGCCTCGCGCCAGAACGGGCAGTCGCCGAACGACGCGCCGCAGCCACAGCGTTCGCCGTCGACGACGCCCCGCTCCCACAGATGCACCACTTCGCCGAGCGAGATGGCGCCCGGCAGCTCGCCGAGCAGCCGGTCGAGCAACGTGGTGCCGCTGCGGCCGAGCCCGCCAAGGTACAGCACCCTGGGAGCGGTGGCGGCGGCCGCCGGGCTCGGGCCCGTTTCCGCGGCGCCGGCGGTGGGGTTGGGGGGTTCCATGGCACCCGTCTCGTTGGCGTGGGGTCGCGTGGCTGGGACCGGGCGACCCGGGCCGGGTCGCCCGCCGCGCTACTTGGCGTCGACGATCATCCCGGCCGCGACCGTCCCGTTCGTGGCCTCGTCGATGAGGATGAAGCCGCCGGTGAGCCGGTTGCGGTTGTAGTCGTCGACGAAGAGCGGCTGGGTGACCCGCAGCGTCACGCGGCCGATCTCGTTGAGCCCGAGCGCGGACGAGTCCTCGTCGCGGTGCAGGGTGTTGACGTCGAGCCGGTAGTGCAGGTCGCGGACCAGCGCCCTCGCGGTACGGGTGGTGTGCTTGATGACCAGCTTCGTCCGCGAGGTGAGCGGCCGTTCGACCGACATCCAGCAGACCATCGCCTCGATGTCCTGGGCGGCGGTCGGCTGGTTGTGCGGCCGGCAGATCATGTCGCCGCGCGAGATGTCGATGTCATCGGCCAGCCGCAGCGTCACCGACATCGGCGCGAACGCCTCCTCGACCGGGCCGTTGGCCGTGTCGATGTCGGTGATGTGCGTGATCAGCCCAGAGGGCAGGTGCATGACCTCGTCGCCCGGCTTCAGCACGCCGCCGCAGACCTGCCCGGCGTAACCGCGGTAGTCGTGCAGGTCGTGGTCGGTCGAGCGATGCGGCCGGATGACGTACTGCACGGGGAACCGCACGTCGATGAGGTTGCGGTCGGAGGCGATGTGGACGTTCTCCAGGTGATGCAGCAGCGACGGCCCGTCGTACCACAGCATGTTGGACGACCGCTCGACCACGTTGTCGCCGTGCAGCGCCGAGATCGGGATGAACGTCAGGTCGGGCACGTCGAGCTTGGCCGCGAACGCGGTGAACTCATCGTGGATGCGCTCGAAGACCTGCTGGTCGTAGTCGACCAGGTCCATCTTGTTGACCGCCAGCACCAGGTGCGGCACCTTCAGCAGCGTGGTGAGGAACGCGTGCCGGCGCGACTGCTCGATGATGCCCTTGCGGGCGTCGATGAGGATGATCGCCAGGTCGGCGGTGGACGCGCCGGTGACCATGTTCCTCGTGTACTGAATGTGGCCTGGCGTGTCGGCGATGATGAATTTGCGCCGCGGCGTCGCGAAGTAGCGGTAGGCCACGTCGATCGTGATGCCCTGCTCGCGCTCGGCGCGCAGTCCGTCGGTGAGCAGCGCCAGGTTGGTGTACTCCTCGCCGCGGTCCTGGCTGGTGCGCTCCACCGCCTCGAGCTGATCCTCGAAGATCGACTTCGAGTCGTACAACAGCCGCCCGATAAGAGTGGACTTGCCGTCGTCGACCGAGCCCGCGGTGGCGAACCGCAATATGTCCATGCTCAACGGTCGCGCTCCCCTTCTCGCCGCTCCATGCTCAACGGTCGCGCTCCCCTTCTCGCTCGCTCCGCGGAAGACCTCGTCCCTCGGCCCTCCACTCCCCTCGCTCGGCGGCTCGCCGCTCCATGCTCATGGTCAGAAGTAGCCTTCCTTCTTACGGTCTTCCATGGCGGCCTCGCTGGAGCGGTCGTCGGCGCGGGTCTGGCCGCGTTCGGTGATGCGGGTGGCCGCGATCTCCTCGATGACCTCTTCGAGCGTGGTGGCCACCGACTTGACCGCGCCGGTGCAGCTCATGTCGCCGACGGTGCGATAGCGGACCATCGCCTCGAACACCGGCTCGTCCTCGTCGCGGTTGACGTACGGGCTGTCGGCGAGCAGCAGGCCGTCTCGCTCGAACACCATGCGCGGGTGGGCGAAGTAGATGGACGGGATCTCGACCTCCTCGCGCCGGATGTAGTCCCAGATGTCGAGCTCGGTCCAGTTGGACAGCGGGAACACCCGGACGTGCTCGCCCTGCCGGATCCGGGTGTTGTAGAGGTTCCACAGCTCGGGCCGCTGGTTCTTGGGGTCCCACTGGCCGAACTCGTCGCGGAACGAGACCACCCGTTCCTTGGCCCTGGCCTTCTCCTCGTCGCGCCGCGCGCCGCCGAAGGCCGCGGTGAAGCCATGCTCTTCGATCGCGTCGAGCAGCGTCGTGGTCTGCAACCGGTTGCGGCTGGCCCGCTTGCCCGTCTCCTCCACGACTCGCCCCTGATCGATCGATTCCTGTACGGACGCGACGATCAGCCGTACGTTCAGCTCCTCGACCCTGCGGTCGCGGTAGTCGAGCACCTCGGGGAAGTTGTGGCCGGTGTCCACGTGCATCACCGGAAACGGGATCGGCGCGGGCCAGAACGCCTTCTCAGCGAGCCTGAGCATCGTGATGCTGTCCTTGCCTCCCGAGAACAGCAGCACGGGCCGTTCGAACTCGGCGGCCACCTCGCGGATGATATGGATCGACTCGGCTTCGAGCACGTCGAGCTGGGACAGTCGATAGTCGGTCCGCTGCATGATCGATCAGGGCTCTCTCTCGGCGTCTTACAGAGGTACGTCGCGCTAGGCGTCGGTCGGTGGTGCCTCGGTGGATGCTGTGCCGGTCGGAGACGAGTCGGCCGGGACTGCGCTGGCGGAGGGCTGGCCGGTCACGGACTGGATGCCGGCGAGCAGCGTCGCCGCCAACCCCCGATGGCAGACCAGGATATCGGGCAGCCGGGGGTCCGCTCGGTTGTACTCCAGCGGAGCGCCGTCGATGCGCGACGCGTGCGCGCCCGCCGCCAGGGCCACGGCCGCCGGCGCCGCCGAATCCCATTCGTACTGGCCACCTGCGTGGAGGTAGGCGTCGACCCGGCCCAGCAGCACCGCCGCGATCTTGGCCCCGGCCGACCCGATCTCCACCGGCTCCACCTCCACCTGCTGCCCCTCGAGGCGGGCGGTCAGCGGACGCAGGAACGCGGGCGGGCGGGTGCGGCTCACCGCGACCCTGATCCGCCCCGCGTCCACGAGATCGCGGACGCGCAGGGGGCTCGCCATGCCCATGTCGGCTATATCGGCTGCGCCCTCGGCGGTCGTCGCGAGCGTCCGGCCCTCGGCGGGCAGCGCCACCGCCCCGGCGACGAGCGTGCCCCGTTCCCACAAGGCCACGTGGACGGCCCAGTCGGTACGGCCCTCTTCACCGAACTCCCTGGTGCCATCGAGCGGGTCCACGATCCAGACCCGGTCGGCGGTCAGGCGCGCCGCGTCGTCCTTGCCCTCCTCGCTGAGCACCGCGTCGCCGGGCCGGCGCGCGGCCAGCTCCGCCATGAGGTACTCGTGCGACTCTCGGTCGCCGGCGTCCTTCAGCGCGCGGGGGTCGGCGAAACCACGGCCGGCGCGCAGCCGCAGCAGCCGCCGCCCCGCCTCGGTCGCCAGTGCCGCAGCCAAGGCGTGATCTGTCAACGTTCCCCCCGACAGGATGGGTCAGTACGCGCCCGACCCGCGAGCGACCGCGGACCAGGTCTTCCACAGGATCTGCAGGTCCAGCATCAGCGACCAATTTTCCACATAGCGCAGATCGAGGCGAACTGATTCCTCCCACGACAGGTCGCTGCGACCGTTCACCTGCCACAGGCCGGTCATGCCGGGCCGTACGACCAGTCGCCTGCGGACGTCGTCGCCGTACTTGGCGACCTCCTCCGGCAGCGGCGGACGCGGCCCGACCAGCGACATGTCACCGCGGAGCACGTTGATCAACTGGGGTAGCTCGTCGAGGGAGTAGCGGCGGAGCCGGGCTCCGATCGAGGTGACCCGAGGGTCTTTCTTGATCTTGAAAAGCAGGCCGTCGTGTTCGTTGCGCTGCAGCAGCGCGGGCTTGTGCAGCTCGGCATCCGCGATCATCGTACGGAACTTCAACACGGTGAACTCTCGGCCGTCGCGCCCGATCCTGGTCTGCCGGAACAGGACGGGGCCGGGGGTGCCCACGCGGATCGCGATGGCGATCGCCACGAACAGCGGCGTCAGCAGCAACAGAGCGGCAAGCGCGGCGGCCCGGTCGAACAGGCTCTTGACGAATTGCCTGCCGCCGCTCAGCTCCGGATGCTCCACGTGCAGCAGCGGCAGTCCGGCGACCGGGCGGATCGAGATGCGCGGGCCCGCGACGTCCATGAGGGCGGGGGCCACGACCAGTTCGACGTCGTCCTTTTCGAGCTGCCAGGCCAGGCGGCGCAGCGCGACGCCGTTCATCTCCGGGCAGGCCAGGACGGCGACGCTGTCGGCGCCGATGTTCTCGACCACCAGCGCGGCCTCGCCGAAGTCGCCGAGGACGGGCACGCCCTCGACGTCCTTGACGGCGTCCTCGCCGGACGACAGCGCGGTGGGCAGGCAGACGGCCACGATGTCCATGCCGTGATAGCGCTTTTCGCGCAGCAGCCGGATGAGGTCGCCCAGGGCGGCGCGATGGCCGACGGCGACGACCCGGCGCATGCACTCGCCCTCCCAGCGCTTGCGGTGCAGGCGCTTGCGCAGCTTGTAGCGGGCGAAGATGTTGAGCGCCGTCGCGAACGGCATCGCGATCACAACGTAACCGCGGGCCACGTCGGTCTTGGTGGCGTACGCGACGATCGCCACCGTGGCGGTCAGCACGAAGCCGGACTGGAGCACCCGGCGGAACTCCTCCGAGCCCACGCCGATGAGGCGCGGCTCGTACGCGCGGCACACCGCGAGGGTGCCCACCCACAGGAAGGGCAGCGAGAAGGTCATCGCGATGTACGGCATGGTGTAGATGCTCGTCACGCCGCGGAACCTGATGCCGAGGGCGAGGCAGCCGGCGACGAGCATGCTCAGGAAGTCGATGGCGACGGCGACCCTGACATAGGAGGTGGTCCAGCCTCCGGATTGCTCGCGCCGGGTCGCGGTCACGGTATGGGTCTCGGAGCGCACCTTGTCGACCACCGCCATGAAGGCCTACACCCCCTGCAACGCTTGTCTCACAAAGACCTACACGTCACCAGGACGCCGCACGCCCGCCAAAGGTTCACGCATCACCCGAACCTCCTCGGCGAGCATCTTACGGCCGTATCACTCGCCACGCGGAGGACTCTGACAGAGAAAGGAGCCGCTGATCAGCGACAATTCATGCCCGATGGGGATAAAGGCGCCCGCGGCCGCGCACGGTCCGGGGCCGAATGGGGCCCGCGACGGCCGCCGCGGCACGGTCCAGGACGGGTTCCGGGCCGGTTCCGGGTCGATTCTGGGCCGGCCCGGACGCTCCCCGCGCGCTCCCCGCGCGGGCGCTCAGGTGGTCGCGTGGAAGGTGTTCTGTGCGGCGGACAGGCCGTCTCGGATGAGCGCCTCGACCGCGTCCGCCGCCCGCTCGACGTTGAGCGCCAGTTCCTTGCGTTCGGCGGCGGAAAAGTCGCGGAGCACGAACGCCGCCGCGTCCATCCGGCCGGGCGGCCGCCCGATGCCGAACCGCACGCGCAGATAGTCTCTGCCGCCCAGGGACTTGGTGACGGACCGCAGCCCGTTGTGGCCGTTGTCGCCGCCGCCCAGCTTGAGCCGGATGGCCCCGTAGGGGATGTCGAGCTCGTCGTGCACGACGATCAGGTGGTCGAGGGGCACCTTGAAGAAGTCGCGCAGCCCGGCCACCGGGCCGCCCGACTCGTTCATGTAGCAGCGCGGCTTGGCGAGCACGACCCGGTCGGACCCCAGCCGCCCCTCGATCACCTCGGCGCGGCCGCGGTGCCGTTTGAACCGGCCGCCCATGCGCTCGGCGAGGAGGTCCGCCACCATGAACCCGGCGTTGTGCCGGTTCGCGGCGTACCCGGGCCCCGGATTGCCGAGCCCCACCACCAGCCAAGAGGTCGTGGCCATCGATGTACCCCGTCGGATCTTCCACCGGAACGACGGCGACCGGCGCGCGGGCATGTGACGTCACGCTCCCCGGCACCGGAGCCCGGCACCGGCCGCACCAGCTCCGCGACCGGCACCGACCCGGCGTGATCTACTCGGCGGCCTGCGGCTGCTCGGCCTCCTCGGCACCTTCCTCGGCACCCTCCGCCTCGGCGGCCTCTTCCGCGGCCTCCGGCGGCGCGGCCTCGAGGTCCTCGGCCGTCGGCGCCGGGATGACGTGCAGGACCATGGCCTCCTCGTCGCCAGCCAGCGAGGAGTCGGGGGGCAGCTTCAGGTCGCGGGCGAGCACGGTGGTGCCGATCTCCATGCCTTCGACGTCGATCTCGACTGCGCTCGGCAGCTGCGTCGCCTCGGCCTCCAGGGGAATCTGCACGAGCTGCTGGTCGAGCATGCCGCCGGGGGCGATGGTGCCGTTGAGCTGGATGGGGATCTCGACGGTGACCTTCTCGCCGCGCCGGACCAGCAGCAGGTCGACGTGCTCGAGGAACCCCTTGAGCGGGTCGCGCTGCACGTCCTTGGGGAGGGCGAGCGCGCTGCCGCTGTCGAGGCCCTCGACCCGCAGCAGGACGTTCGGCGTCTTGAGCGCGAGCATGAGATCGTGCCCGGGCAGCGAGATGTGCCTCGGGTCGGTGCCATGGCCGTAGAGGACGGCGGGCACCCGGCCGGCCCGGCGGGTGCGCCGCGCGGCACCCTTACCGAACTCGGTGCGCGGCTCGGCGGCGATGCGTACCTCGGACACGGCGAAAACTCCTCGTTGGCCTCGGGGGCCGATAGCTGGTCGGTGCTCAGTCTCGGTCGATGCCCGGCGGCGGCCAGGCGCCGACCGCCGAAGATCGTTGGGTGCTCCCTGCGGCGCAGCGGTCGGTGCGATCCGGCATGGGTGGCACGCGGTTTCCAGAGTTTAGCCGATGCGAACGCCCTTCAGCGCACCAGGACTCATACACCTAAGACATGTATAAGGACTGTCCACCGAACAGGCTCGTCACCGACCCGTCGCTGAAGACTTCGTTGATGGCCCGGGCGAGGAGCGGGGCGATCGACAGGATGGTCAGCTTGTCGAACCGCTTCTCCTCGGGGATCGGCAGCGTGTTGGTGAGCACGACCTCGGAGATGCGGGCGTTCTTCAGCCGGTCGACGGCGGGCCCGGACAGCACGCCGTGGGTCGCGGCCACGACGACCCGCGACGCGCCGTGGTCGAACAGCGCCTCGGCGGACTTCACGACCGTGCCGCCGGTGTCGATCATGTCGTCGACGACCACGCACGTACGGCCGGTGACCTGGCCGACGACGTCGAAGACCTTGACCTCGTTGGCGACGTCGGGGTCGCGGCGCTTGTGGATGATCGCCATCGGTGCGCCGCCGAGCCGATCGCTCCACCGCTCGGCCACGCGCACCCGGCCGGCGTCCGGCGCGACCACGGTGACCTCGGAGGTGTCGAGCTTGGCCTCGACGTGCGCGGCCAGCAGGTTGAGCGCGAACAGGTGGTCGACCGGGCCGTCGAAGAAGCCCTGGATCTGCGCGGTGTGCAGGTCGACGGCGATGAGCCGGTCGGCGCCCGCGGTCTTGAACAGGTCGGCCATCAGCCTTGCCGAGATGGGCTCGCGGCCACGGTGCTTCTTGTCCTGCCGCGCGTAGCCGAAGAACGGCGCCACCACGGTGATCCGCTTGGCGGACGCGCGTTTGAGCGCGTCGACCATGATCAACTGCTCCATGATCCACTGGTTGATCGGGGCGGTGTGGCTCTGGATCACGAAGGCGTCGCACCCGCGCACGGACTCGAGGAAGCGGACGAAGGTCTCGCCGTTGGCGAAGTCGTAGGCGGCCGTGGGCGTCGGCTCGAGATCGAGGTTGTCGGCTACCTCCTTGGCCAACTCGGGGTACGCGCGACCGGAGAAGAGCATCAGTTTCTTCTCGCCCGTCGCCTTCATGCCGCTCACCTGACATCACCCTCAGCGCTGTCTTCGCGTGCGTCGCGTTGCTCGCGTTCTTGAGCCGCCCGCGCGGCGGCCGCCGACGCCGTACCCGCGCGCTTGCGCTCCACCCAGCCGTCGACGTTGCGTTGCTGCCCGCGCGCGATGCCGATCGCGCCGGGCGGCACATCCTTGATGACCGCGGAACCGGCCGCGGTGTACGCGCCGTCGCCGACGTTGACGGGCGCGACCAGGACGGAGTTGCTGCCGACGAAGGCGCTCGCCCCGATGTTCGTGTGGTGCTTCGCCACACCGTCGTAGTTGGCGAAGATCGTGCCGGCGCCGATGTTGGCGCCTGGGCCGATCTCGGCGTCGCCCACGTACGTGAGGTGCGGCACTTTGGCGCCCTCGCCGACGACGGAGTTCTTCATCTCGACGTACGTCCCGGCCTTGGCCCGCTCGGCCAGTCTGGCCCCGGGCCGCAGGTAGGCGAAGGGCCCCACGCTGGCGGCGGGGCCGATTTCGGCGGAGTCGCAGACGGCGTAGCTGACCTTGGCGTCCGCGCCGACCGTGGTGTCGGTCAGCGTGACGTTGGGCCCCACCTCGGCGCCGGACTCGACGTGTGTGCGCCCGTGCAGCTGCGTGTTGGGGTGCAGGACGGCGTCGGGCTCCAGGGTGACGTCGGCGTCCACCCAGGTGGTGTTCGGGTCGATGACGCTGACGCCGGCGCGCATGTGGTCTTCGAGGATGCGCTCGTTGAACTGGCGCCGTGCCTGCGCGAGCTGGATCCGGTCGTTCACGCCTTGCGTCTCGACCCAGTCGGCGGCCTTGCAGGCCCCCACCCGGTGGCCGTCGCCGCGCAGGATGCCGACGACGTCGGTGAGGTACTCCTCGCCCTTGGCGTTGTCCGTGGTGATCCGGCCGAGGGCGTCGGCCAGCAGCTCGCCGTCGAAGGCGTACATGCCGATGTTGATCTCGCGGATGGCGTGCTGCACGGCGGTCGCGTCGCGGTGCTCGACGATCGCGGTGACGGCATCGCTGTCATCGCGGACGATCCGGCCGTACCCGGTGGGGTCCGGCATGTCGGTGCTGAGCACGGTGGCCGCGTTGCCTTCGTCGTCATGCCTGCGGACCAGCTCGGCGAGGGTCGCGCCGCGCAGCAGCGGATGGTCGCCGTTCGTGACGACGACCGTGCCGTGCAGCGCCCCGACCTGCTCGAACACCATCCGTACGGCGTGGCCGGTGCCGCCCTGCCGCTCTTGGACGACCGGGACGGCGTCGGGCTCCACTTGCTTGAGGTGCTCGATCACCTTGTCGCGCCCGTGGCCGACGACGACGATCAGACGCTCGGGCTCGAGCTCGCGGGCGGCGGCGAGGACATGTCCCACCATGCTCCGCCCACACAGCTCGTGGAGCACCTTGGGGGTACGGGACTTCATCCGCGTCCCCTCGCCGGCGGCGAGGACGATCACGGCAGCCGGGCGGCTAGCACTCACTTGGAGGCTCCTCGGCGTCGTGGACTGGACGGCTCGGGCTGGACGCTGGACGACCGGCGCAGGGGGCCGAGGGCGCAGATCGTCACCCGCCCGACACCCGCAGGATACCGTCCACCCGGCGGGTGTCATCCCAGCCGACCTACACAACCCCAGCAGGTCAAGACAGTGTCAAGTCCCCAAAACCCAGACAAAAGGCTCTAGTACGAACCTCCACCCGCACTGCTCTACGGCGGGGACGCGCGGTTGTCAGATCGCGATCTCGCGCAAGACGAACATAAAACGCCGCCGCTCCGGCGCCAGGACTCGAACCTGAACCGAGGGCACCAAAAACCCTTGTGCTGCCGATTACACCACGCCGGATGGGTAGTGCCACGGGCATCGGCCTCCGCGCGCGACGCCCGGCACCGCGTTCACCTTACCGGCTGAGACGGTGCGCGCGCCGGACGGTGGGGCAGGGCATGGGCGCCCCGGGCACGGGGTAGCGGCGGCGATGGGTAAGAGTAGAGGAATAACCGCAGATCACCGTGTTGCGGGTCGGCAATCAGCATGTGTCACGAACGGGACGTTTGAGGAAATCCTCTAGGGGTACCTTGCTGAACTTACGGTTCCGTAGGTTACGGTGGCGTAAGTAAGGATCGCCTACAGAAAGCGGGTATCCCATGGCCACAGCCCCCACCCTCGAACGACCCCGTGTGCAGACACGTCCAGATATCGACCCAGAGCCCAACGGCACCTTCGAGCGAATCCTCGTCGCCGTCTTCACCGGCGTGCCCTTCCTCGCGCTGTTCGCCGCCATCCCGCTCGCCTGGGGTTGGGGCCTGTTGAGCTGGACCGACGTCGCGCTCGCCGTGCCGTTCTATCTCATCTCGGGCCTCGGGGTCACCGTGGGGTTTCACCGCTGCTTCACGCATGGTTCGTTCAAGGCCAACCGTCCTTTGCGCATCGCGCTCGCGGTGGCGGGCAGCCTCGCCATCGAAGGCCCGGTGATCACCTGGGTCGCCGACCACCGCCGGCACCACAAGTACTCCGACCGCGAGGGCGACCCGCATTCGCCGTGGCGATTCGGCTCGGACTGGAAGGCCCTGAGCAAGGGACTCGTCTGGGCCCACTGGGGCTGGCTGCTCAACGGCCAGCGCACGTCGAAGGAGAAGTTCACCCCGGACCTGCTCGACGACAAGGACTTCGTCCGCGTCCACAAGCTGTTCCCCGCGCTGGTGGCGGTCTCGTTCCTGCTGCCCGCCGTGCTCGGCGGCCTGATCACCATGTCATGGATGGGCGCGCTGACCGCGTTCCTCTGGGCCTCGCTCGTACGGATCACGCTGCTGCACCACGTGACGTGGTCGATCAACTCGATCTGCCACACCTTCGGCAACGAGGACTTCGAGGTCCGCGACAAGTCTCGCAACGTGTGGTGGCTGGCGATCGCCTCGTTCGGCGAGTCGTGGCACAACCTGCACCACGCCGATCCGACCTGCGCCAGGCACGGCGTGCTCAAGGGGCAGATCGACATGAGCGCCCGCGTCATCTGGGCGTTCGAGCGGCTCGGCTGGGTCAGCGACGTACGATGGCCAAAGACCGATCGGCTTGCTACGAAGCGGGTGAGCTAAACGATTTCGTGGCCTAGCGCCGATCCCGTCACCTATCCGCCATCATTCAAAAAGTGAGCGAACCTGCCCCCCGGTCCCGCAAGCGGATGACCGGCAAGGAACGACGCGAGCAGTTGCTCGACATCGCACGGGGGCTCTTCGCCGTGCGCGGTTTCGATGGCACGTCCATCGAAGAGATCGCCGCGCGGGCCGGGGTGTCCAAGCCGGTGGTGTACGAACACTTCGGCGGCAAGGAGGGCCTGTACGCCGTCGTCGTGGACCGCGAGATGGAGCGGCTGCTGGCGATAGTCACCAGGGCGGTGCGTGATGGGGTGCACTATCGCGACAAGCTCGAACAGGCCGCGCTCGCGCTGCTGGAGTACATCGAGGAGAGCACGGACGGCTTTCGCATCCTCGTCCGCGACTCCCACGGGACTTCCGGCACCGGTGGCTTCGCCAGCCTGCTGAGCGAGATCGCTCAGCAGGTCGAGCACATCCTCGGCAGGGAGTTCGACCAGCGCGGCTACGACGACAAGACCGCGCCGATGTACGCCCAGATGCTGGTCGGCATGGTCGCGCTCACCGGCCAATGGTGGCTGGAGGCACGCAAGCCCCGACGGGAGGAGGTCGCCGCGCACGTGGTGAACCTGGCCTGGAACGGGCTGTCCCGGCTGGAGCCCAAGCCGCACCTGGAACCTAAGCGCCGCCGCAAAGAGCGCGAGAAGGCCGAGCGGCGGGCCGAGAAGGCGGCGGCAAGAGCCGAACGCAAGAGCCGGCGGGCCGAGGGGAAGGCGGACGTCGACTTCGAGATGACCACCGAGCCCGCCGCGGAGCTCCCTCCCCCGGCCCCGGCGTGACGTTTGACACACCGTCGCGCGTTCCCTCGAACCCATTCGAGGGAGCCGCGGCAGGTCAGTCCGGCCGACCGTCGCGCCGCTAGGCCGCGGGGTCTCGCCTTGCCACGACGAAGACGCGGCGGAACGGGAACACCGTGCCGTACGGCCGGGCCGGGTAGGCCGCGCGGAGGCGGGCCGCGAGCTCGGTGAGGAAATCGGCCTTGCCGGCCGGGTCGGCGGGCTCCGCGTCGAAGGCGGACAGGACCGGCCGCAGCGCGGTGCCCTTGATCCATTCCAGCACCGGGTCGGTCCCCTGCAAGACCTGCGAATAGGTCGTCTCCCAGGCGTCGACCGGCCGGCAGCCGTGGGTCGCGAGCAGCTCGAGATAGGCCTCGGGCATGTCCACGGGCTTGCCGTCGGCGCCGCCCCCCGCCCCGAGAGGAAGGTCCCCGAGCAGGTCGCGCCAGCGCGGCGAGCCGCACAGCTCCCGCACCGCGGTGTGACTGGGGCCGTCGAAGTTGCCCGGCACCTGGAAGGCCAGCCAGCCGCCCGGACTCAGCGCGTTGATCCACTTGGGCAGCAGCTCGCGGTGAGCGGGCACCCACTGCAGCGCCGCGTTGGACACGATCACGTCGACCTGCTGGGCCGGCGTCCAGGTCGCGATGTCCCCCATGGTGAATTGCAGCCCTGGCACGGCGCGCCGCTCGGCCATCGCGATCATTTCCGGGGAGCTGTCGATGCCCTCGATGCGGGCGGCGGGCCACCGGTCGGCCAAGGTGGCGGTGAGCTCGCCACTGCCGCAACCGAGATCCACCACATACACGGGGTCCGCGGCCCGCACCCTGTCGAGCAGCTCGAAGAAGGGCCTGCTCCGCTCGTCGCCGAAGCGCCCGTACTGCTCGGGATCCCAGGTACCCGACCGTCCCATATCTCTCGACATCAAGAAACATGGTGTCGCGCTCGGCGAGCCGATGTCAACAGTATCTCGATGTCAAGACAGGTAGGCTGGCCGCGTGGATGATGAGGTCGATCGCCTCGTGGCCTCCTGGCACACGGAACGCCCTGATCTCGATGTCGAGCCGTTGCAGGTGCTCAGCCGGATCTCCCGGCTGGCGCGGCACCTCGACCGGGCCCGGCGCTCGGCGTTCGCCGCACACGACCTCGAGTCGGGCGAGTTCGACGTCCTCACCGCGCTGCGCCGGTCGGGCGAGCCGTACCAGCTGAATCCCGGCCAGCTGCTGCGCGTCACGCTGGTCACGTCCGGCACGATGACCAACCGCATCGATCGGCTGGCCGCCGCCGGCCTCGTCGAGCGGCACCCGGACCCGCAGGACAAGCGCGGCGTGCAGGTCCGCCTCACCGAGGCCGGCAAGTCGCGGGTGGACACCGCGTTCGCCGATCTGCTCGACCGCGAACGTGTGCTGCTGGCAGGCCTCAGCGGCGCCGACCGGCGCCATCTGGCGGATCTGCTGCGCACGCTCCTCGCTCCGTTCGACGCGGCCGCCACTCACTCACCCGACGCCCAGCCGGCCGGCGACCGGCCCACCGGACCCGGCCACCGCTGACGGCAGGCCGCGGCGGACCGCCACGCCGCGCCCGGCACCCCGAGCTTGCGGAAGAGGCCGCTGTGTTGCGGTGGGGCGGGGGGTCACAGGTCGAGATCGGCGGCGAGGTGGAGCCACTCCTCCTCGACCTTGACGCGCTCGGCCTCGACCGACTCGAGCTCGGCGCCCAGCTCGATCAGCTTCTCGTAGTCGGTGGCGTGCGCGGCCAGCTCGGCGTGCAGCTCGGCCGCGCGGTCGCCCAGCCTGTCGATGCGCCGCTCCAGCCGGTCGAGCTCCTTGCGGGCGCGCCAGCCCTGGCCGGCGGCGGGGGTACGGGCCGTGGCCGGACGGGCTCGATCGGGACGCTCGGCCGCCCTCATGGTCTCGCGGCGGGACAAATACTCGTCGATACCGCCCGGCAGCATCGACACGAGGCCGTCGCCGAGCAGCGCGACGACGTGATCGGTCACCCGTTCGAGGAAGTAACGGTCGTGGCTCACCACGACCAGGGTGCCGGGCCAGCCGTCGAGCAGATCTTCGAGCTCGGTGAGGGTCTCGATGTCGAGATCGTTGGTCGGCTCGTCGAGCAGCAGCACGTTGGGCTCGCCCATGAGCAGGCGGAGCAGCTGCAATCGGCGGCGCTCACCGCCGGACAGGTCGCCGACCGGTGTCCACTGGGCGTCGCCGCGAAAGCCGAGCCGCTCGAGCAGCTGGCCGGCGGTCCAGTCGCGCTTGCCGACCGTGATGCGGCGCTTGATCTCTTCGACCGACTCCAGCACCCGGCGGGACGGATCGAGCTCGGCGAGCTCCTGCGACAGATGGGCCGGCCGCACCGTCTTGCCGCGGACGAGCCGGCCGGCGCCGGGTGCGAGCGATCCGGCCAGCAGGCGGAGCAGCGTGGTCTTGCCGCTGCCATTGCGGCCGAGTACGCCGACGCGATCGCCGGGCCCGAGCCGCCAGGTCATCCGCTCGAAGATCGTTTGATCGCCGACGGCGACGGTCACGTCTTCGAGGTCGTACACGGTCTTGCCGAGCCGTGCGGTCGCGAAGCGGGTGAGCTCGACCTCGTCGCGCAGCGGCGGCACATCGGCGATGAGGGCCTGCGCCGCGTCGAGCCGGAACTTGGGTTTGGACGTGCGAGCACGCGGGCCGCGGCGCAGCCAGGCCAGCTCTTTGCGCAGCAGGTTTTGCCGTTTGTCCTCGGTGGCGGCGGCGATGCGGGCGCGCTCGGCCTTGGCCAGGGTGTAGGCCGAATAGCCGCCTTCGTAGCGCTCGACGCCGCCATCGACAACCTCCCACGTGCGCTCGGTCACCTCGTCGAGGAACCAGCGGTCGTGGGTGACGACGATCAGGGCGGTGGCACGCTCGCGCAGGTGCCGGGCCAGCCAGCTGATCGCCTCGATGTCCAGATGGTTGGTGGGCTCGTCCAGCACCAGCACATCGGACTCGGGAACGAGCAGCCGGGCCAGCGCCACCCGTCGCCGCTCGCCGCCGGACAGCGTGGCGGCGGCGGCGTCGAGATCGACGTCGCCGAGCAGCCCCGCGAAGATGTCACGGATCCGCGCGTCGCCGGCCCACTCGTGCTCGCGCCGGTCGCCGAGCACGACGTCTCGTACGGGTCCCTCATCGGGGAACTCGTCGCGCTGCGTCAAGAACCCGACCCGCAGATCGCGTGCGTGGGTCACCCGGCCCGCGTCCGGCGGCACGCGCTTGGCGAGGATCGAGACGAGCGTGCTCTTGCCGTCGCCGTTGCGTCCCACAACGCCGATGCGGTCGGTGTCGTCGACGCCCAGCGACACCTCGTGCAGCAACGGCTTGGGCCCGTACGCCTTCGCGACATCGGCAACATTGATCAGGTTCACGACAGTGGTGCGGCTCCGCTTCCGACGCGAGTCATCGGCCCCGACATTACCCGGGCGGCGGGCATGCGGCGGGGCCGCGAAAGCCCTGTGGAAAACCCCTCGGGAACGGCTTCGGCGATGCCGCACCGGGGCGGGCCCGCCTCCGCGGTCAGAGCACGGTCGCGCCGGGGACGGGGCCGTGCGCCCTGATCACCGATCTGGCCACGGCGCGGTCCGCCAGCGCGGCCGCCAGATCCACCGCGTGCTCCTCGGATTCGGCCAGGAACGCGCAGGTCGGCCCCGAGCCGGACACCAGCGCGCCCAGCGCGCCCGATTCGCGGCCGGCGGCGAGCGCGGCGTCCAGCGACGACCGGAGCGTCAGCGCCGCGGGCTGCAGGTCGTTGCTGAGCTCTCTGCCGAGGATCGTGGCGTTCCCCGCGGCCAGCGCCGCGATCAGGCCCTCGGACACTTGCGGCGCCGGTACCGGTTCGCCGCCGGCGGCGCGCAGCCGGTCGCATTCGGCGTAGACGGCGGCGGTGGACAGGCCGCCGTCGGCGAGCGCGAACACCCAGTCGAACCTGCCGCCGGTCGGCACTGGCGACAGCCGCTCACCCCTGCCGAGCCCCACCGCGGTGCCGCCGAGCAGGGCGAACGGCACGTCGCTGCCGAGATCGGCGGCCAGCGCGTGCAGATCGGCCTCGCCCAGTCCGGCGTCCCACAGCTCGTTGCAGGCGACGAGCGCGGCCGCGGCGTCGGCGCTGCCACCGGCCATCCCGCCGGCGACCGGGATCGCCTTGCGGATCGTGATCTGGACGGCGGGCTCCACGTCGATCCGCGCGGCGACCAAGGTGGCCGCCCGTGCGGCGAGGTTGTCGGGACCGACCGGAACCGCGTCGATGTCGAGGCCGCCATCGGCCTCGACGACCACGCTCAAACCGGGCGCCGGTGTCGCCGTCACCTCGTCGAACAGCGAGACCGCATGGAAGACGTTCACCAGGTCGTGGTAGCCGTCGTCGCGCGGCGGCCCGACGCTGAGCTGGAGGTTCACCTTCGCTGGCACGCGCACGCTCACGGCTGTCACGCTCTGAAAGCGTAAAGGAGGCGGCTCGCGGCCCCGCACCCGGGCGGTCGCTTGGCCGCCCGGCGCGCACGCGACCTTGGATACCGTTGCTCCTACTTCGTCGGCCGGGCCACGGCGGCGGGCGCGGGTGGGAGGGAGGGGGTCCGGTGCGGGAGCGGACAGAGCGGACGGGCGCGGACCCCGCGGACCCCGCGGACCACAACGGTCCGGCGGATGCGGCCGTCCCGGCCGGCCCAGCCGGCCGGGCCGCGCCGCTGCGGCCAGGCGATCCGGCGCGCATCGGGGCGTACGAACTGCTCGGCAAGCTCGGCGAGGGCGGCATGGGGGCCGTCTACCTCGGCCGAGACGGCGAGGGCCGCCTCGTCGCGATCAAGGTGATCCGCCCCGAGCTGGCGGCGAACGCGAGCTTTCGCAACCGGTTCCGCGACGAGGTGCGCAACGCCCAGCGGGTGGCGTCCTTTTGCACCGCGCAGGTCCTCGAACACGGCGAGGAGGACGACCGGCCCTATCTCGTCACCGAGTACGTCGACGGCAGGCCGCTCGACGAGTACATCGAGACCGAGGGCGCGCTGCCGCCCGGCACGCTGCACGGCGTGGCGGTGGGGGTCGCGGCGGCGCTGACCGCCATCCACGCCGCCGGCCTGGTGCACCGGGACCTCAAGCCGGCGAACGTGCTGCTGTCCGTGTCCGGCCCGCGGGTCATCGACTTCGGCATCGCGCGGGCCGCGGACGCGACCGCCCAGCACACGAAGGCCGGCTTCCTGGTCGGCAGTCCCGGCTGGATGGCGCCCGAGCAGGTGCTGCGAGGCGAGATCAGCACGGCCGTCGACATCTTCGCGTGGGGCACCTTGGTGGCCTTCGCCGGCACCGGGCGACGGCCGTACGGCACCGGCCCGGTGATCGCCCTGGCGGCCCGCGCGGAGCATGGTGAACCCGATCTGGCCGGTCTGCCGGAGGCGTTGCGCGCGATCGTACGACGAGCGCTCGCCGCCGATCCCGGTCAACGGCCGTCCGCGCAGCAGCTGTTGCTCTCCCTGGTCGGCGGAACCGAACGGCCGGCGGACGAGCCGGCACGCGGGCCGTCCGACGCCCAGGCGGCGGCGGATCGCGAGATCAGCAGGACCTGGCGGGCCCAGCCGCCCGCCCTGCCGCCCCCGGACATGGCGTCCCCGGGCATGGCGTCCCCGGGCATGGCGTCCGCATCGCCGCCGACGCCTACGCCGACGCCGGCGCCCGGCTCGTCGCATCTGTTCTCGGCGCCGGCGCTTTCGCCGTCGCCGCCGGGTGCGCCGCGGGCCGGCCCGATGAGCGGTGCGGGCTATCCGCCGTCGTACCCGCCGTCGTACCCGCCGCCCGGACCGGCGCCGGGAATGGCCTCCGGGCCCGGGCCCGGGCCCGGACCCGGCACCATGCCGGGTGCCATCGCCGGGCCCGCGCCGGGGTCGCCGACCCACGCCATGTCCTACGGCGGGCAGCCGCCGCCGGGCGCGCGGGCGTCCCGCCGGCGCCGCCGCGTGCGCGGCTGCCTGTTCACCGGCGTGGGGCTGGTCGTGGCCGTCTTCGCCGCCCTGCTGATCATCGGCTATCTGACCCAGCCGAGCGACGGCGAGCTCGGCCGACCAGCCAAGGACGGGCAGTTCACCTTCGTCGTCCGGGGCCCGGCCACGTGCGGCGCGGCGGCGAGGGTCGCCGGGATCACGCCGAGCAAGGGCAAGCTGTGCCAGGTCCCGTTCTCGGTGACCAACACCGGGACGAAGCGCCGCACGCTCGCGCCCGGCTACCAAGAGCTCCACGACGCCAACGGCAACTACCGCTCAGGCGCGATCTTGCTGCGCGGCGACGCGCGGGCCCGGAACCGCGTGGCGCCACAACTGCTCTCCCCCGGCTCGACGTTCTCCGGCGTTGTGCTGTTCGACGTGCCGCCGGGCTTTCAGCCGACCTCGGTCGTCCTGTACGACGACAGCACCAGCAACGGCGTCCGGGTCCCCGCCTCCTGACCGGGGCGCACCCGGCCGCTTGGACCGTCTGGTCGTCACGCCGTCCGGTGTTCGGCGATGCGGGCGAAGGCGGCGACGTCGAGCGACTCCCCGCGGGCGGCCGGATCGACGCCGGCCGCGCGCAGCGCCCGCTCGGCGGCGGCCGTCGAACCGGCCCAGCCCGCCAGCGCGGCGCGCAGCGTCTTGCGCCGCTGCGCGAACGCCGCGTCGACGACCGCGAACACCTCCTCGCGGGTCGCGCTGGTCGGCGGCGGCTCGCGCCGAGTGAACGCCACCAGCCCGGAGTCCACGTTGGGCGCCGGCCAGAACACCGAACGTCCCACCGGCCCCGCCCGGCGCGTACCGGCGTACCAGGCCATCTTCACCGACGGCACGCCGTAGACCTTGCCGCCGGGCCCGGCGCTGAGCCGGTCGGCCACCTCCGCCTGCACCATGACCAGCCCGTGGCGCAGCGACGGCAGCAGCGCGAGCAGATGCAACACCACGGGGACCGCGACGTTGTAAGGCAGGTTGGCGATCAGCGCGGTCGGCGGCGGCCCCGGCACCGCGTCGAGACGCAGCGCGTCGGCCTGGACGACCTCGAGCCGATCGGTCGCCTCCGGCGCGCGCTCGGCCACCGTACGCGGCAGCTCCGCGGCCAGCGTGGGGTCGATCTCGACGGCGACGAGCCGCCGCACGGCCGGCAGCAGCGCGAGGGTCAGCGACCCGAGCCCCGGCCCCACTTCGATCACGACATCGTCGGGCGCGGGCGCCGCTGCCCGCACGATCCGGCGTGCGGTGTTCGCGTCGACGAGGAAGTTCTGGCCCAGCGTCTTGGTCGGGCGGATTCCCAGCCGCCGGGCCAGCTCTCGTACGTCGGCGGGGCCCAGCAGGTTCCGCGTGTGCGGCGGGTGAGCCACCAGATCACCAGGGCCCGAAAAGGCGCTCCCCGGTGGCGGAGATCGCGGCGCACAGCTCGGCCACGTCCACGTCCTTCGCCTCGGCCATGCTCCGCACGGTGAGCGGGATGAGATAGGAGGCGTTGGGCTTGCCGCGGTACGGCATCGGGGTGAGGAACGGCGCGTCGGTCTCGACCAGCACCAGCTCGAGCGGCGTGACCTTCAAGGCCTCCCTGAGCGGCTCGGCGTTCTTGAACGTGACGTTGCCGGCGAAGCTCAGCACGTAGCCCTTGGCCGCGCACGCCTTCGCCATCGCGGCGTCACCGGAGAAGCAGTGAAAGACCACCTTGTCGGGCGGGCCCTCCTCCGCCAGGATGCGCAGCACGTCGTCGTGCGCCTCCCGGTCGTGGATGACCAGCGTCTTCCCGCTGCTCTTGGCGATCTCGATGTGCGCGCGGAACGAACGTTGCTGGTCCTCGCGGGGAGCCCAGTCGCGGTAGTAGTCGAGCCCGGTCTCGCCGACCGCCCGCACCTGCGGCAGCTCCGCCATCAACGCGATGTCGCGGAGCACGTCGTCGGTGATGCCCGTCGTCTCGTTGGGATGCATGGCCACGCCGGCGTAGACGTCGCCGTTCTCGCGCGCCGCCTCCGCGGACCACGACGACGACGGCAGGTCGACGCCGATGGTCAAAACCCGCCGCACGCCCACCGCGTGGGCCGCGGCCAGCGCCCGCGGCACGGGCACATTGAGCAGGTCGAGATGGCAATGGCTGTCGAAGACATCTACCGGCAGGCGCTCCGGCAGCGGCGGGAAACTCGCGCCCCGCAAACCGTCCAAACCCCGCGCACTGGTCATGGGACACTCCGCCGGTCGGCCCGCGGCCGGTCAGGTCCGGCCGCGGACGTACTGTCTTTGACAGTTCCCTCCGGCGTACCGATCATGCCCGTGTCACCAGCGCAATCGCCCGGCGGCACGTCAAGCCGAGCCCGTGTCGGGGGCACCGGCCGCACCGGCGGCACCGGACGAGCCCCCGGAGGCGGCCTCGAGGCGGGCCAGCTCTTCGTCGACCACCGAGGTGTCGAGCTTGGCGAACAGCGGCTTCGGCGCGGCCAGCGGGGTGCCGACGGCGATCGGCCGCGACTCCCAGCGCGCCTGGATGGCCTGGGCGTCGTAGGAGCCGGTCAGGACCGGATAGTCGGTGCCTCCCGGCTCGGACACCGTCTCCAGTCTCGGCATGCCGCTCCACTCCCCGGCGCCGCCCAGCATGGCGTAGACCTTCTGGGAGGAGTTCGGCAGGAACGGCGTCAGCAGCGACTTGGCGTCGTCGACGAGTTGCAGCGCCACGTGCAGGATGGTCTTCATCCGCTCCGGGTCGGAGTTGCGCAGCTTCCAGGGCGCCTGCTCGGAGAGGTACTTGTTGGCCTCGGCGACGGTGCGCATCGCCTCGTTCGCGGCGTTCTTGAACCGCGAGCGCCCCAGCTCGGCGCCGACCGCGTCGAACGCCTTGCGCGACCCCGCCAGGACGGCGCGATCGATGTCGGTGAGCTCGCCGGCGGCCGGGATCGCGCCGATGTTCTTGGCGGCGAACGAGACCGACCGGTTGACGAGGTTGCCCCAGGCGGCGACCAGCTCGTCGTTGTTGCGGCGTACGAACTCCGACCAGGTGAAGTCGGTGTCTTGGTTCTCCGGCCCGGCCACCGCCACGTAGTAGCGCAGCGCGTCGACGTCGTAGCGGGCCAGGAAGTCGCGGACGTAGATGACGACCTGACGGGAGGAGGAGAACTTCCGGCCCTCCATCGTCAGGTATTCGCTCGACACGATCTCGGTCGGCAGGCCGAGCGCGCCGAGCGGACCCGGGGTGCCGTCCTTGGCGCCCCGGCCGCTGTAGCCGGACAGGATCGCCGGCCAGATCACGCTGTGGAAGACGATGTTGTCCTTGCCCATGAAGTAATAGGACTCGGCGGCGTCGTTCTGCCACCAGGCACGCCAGGCGTCGGGGTCGCCGGAGCGCTTCGCCCACTCGATCGACGCGCTCAGATAGCCGATGACCGCGTCGAACCACACGTAGATGCGCTTGTTGGGCTGATCGCGCCAGCTGTCGAGCGGGATCGGCACGCCCCAGTCGAGGTCGCGCGTGATCGTGCGCGGCTGCAGCTCGCCGAGCAGGTTCAGTGAGAACTTGAGCACGTTGGGACGCCACTCGCCCTGCTTGCTCTGCAGGTAGGAACCGAGCGTCTCGGTGAACGCCGGCAGGTCGAGCATGAAGTGCTCGGTCTCGACGAACTTCGGCTTCTCGCCGTTGATGCGCGAGACGGGGTTGATCAGGTCGATCGGGTCGAGCTGGTTGCCGCAGTTCTCGCACTGGTCGCCGCGCGCGCCGTCGTACCCGCAGATGGGACAGGTGCCCTCGATGTAGCGGTCGGGCAGCGTACGCCCGGTGGACGGCGAGATCGCGCCCATCGTGGTCGTGGGAAAGATGTAGCCGTTGTCGAACAGCCCCACGAACAGATCCTGGACGACCTCGTAGTGGTTGCGCGTGGTCGTCCGGGTGAACAGGTCGTACGACATGCCCAGCCGGTGCAGGTCTTCGGCGATCACGCGGTTGTAGCGGTCGGCGAGCTCACGGGCGGTCAGGCCCTCCTTGTCGGCCTGGACCTGGATCGGCGTGCCGTGCTCGTCGGTGCCGCTGACCATCAGGACCTCGTTGCCCGCCATCCGCTGGTAGCGGCTGAACATGTCGCAGGGCAGGGCGAACCCTGAGACGTGCCCGATGTGCCGGGGCCCGTTGGCGTACGGCCAAGCGGGCGCGGACAGAATGTGACGGCTCGACGAGGACATGGCTCCAGCCTAGAGGGCGCGGCACCGATGCTCGCGCCATATTTCGCCCGCATCGGCGACGCCGGGCCGCACGGGTGCCGCTACGGGTCCGGCTACGGGTGCGGCTACGGGTCCGGCTACGGGTGCGGCTATGGGTGCTCGACGGCGACCTGCTCCGCCGCGGCCTGCTCGGCGGCGGCGTCGACCACATCGGCGGCCTCCTGGGCGGCGTCGGACCGCGGCGGGTGCGAGCGGCGCCGGATGCCGAGGATGCTCAGGAACAGCGAGGCCAGGACCATCTGGCAGGACATGACCAGCGCCGTGGCCGACGGCACGACAAGGCGCAGCGCGTACCGCGGGTCGAGTTCGCCGAAGTTGTTGACCTGCCAGTGGACCATCGACAACACGACGCCGAGGAGGCCGGCGAGGGCGAGCAGGCCGCCGATGACCACACCGCGCTCCAGGCTCCAGAAGTCGATGATCTTCTGTACCCGGCGGTCGTGCGGGAGAAAGCCCTCCTCCATGGCATAGACCTTGGTCAGCAGCGCGAACAGCACCGCCTGGAAGCCGATCACGAGGATCGCCGAAGCCCCCACCAGCGTGTCGACGTCGAAGGCCACATCACCGATCCGCACCGGCCCGAACGACAGGGCGAACCCGCCGGCCAGCCCCAGCGTCATCAGCACGAGCCCGGGGATGAAGAACAGCCAGCGCGGGCTGTAGAGCAGGAGGAAGCGCAGGTGCCGCCAGCCGTCGCGCCAGGTGTTGAGGTGCGGCGGACGGGACCGGCCATCGGGCGACAGCGTCGTCGGGACCTCGCGGATGTCGAGCCTGGCGAGCGTGGCCTTCACCACCAGCTCGCTGGCGAACTCCATGCCGCCCGTCTGGAGTCCGAGGCGCATGATCGCGTCCTTGCGGAAGGCGCGCAGCCCGCAATGGAAATCGCCGATCCGGCTGCGGAAGAACAGCCGGCCGATATAGCTGAGCACCGGGTTGCCGAGGTAGCGGTGCAGGGCCGGCATGGCGCCGGGCGCGATACCACCTTGGAAGCGATTGCCCATCACGAGATCGGCGCCGTCCCGCAATTGCTCGAGAAACGGCCATAGCCCAGTAAAATCGTAGGAATCGTCGGCATCGCCCATCACGACATAGCGGCCTCTGGCGGCGCGGATGCCACCCATGAGCGCGTTTCCGTACCCCTTATCGGAAACCGGGACCACACGCGCGCCGGCCTCGCGAGCCAGCTGCTGGCTGCCGTCCGTGCTGCCGTTGTCGGCGATGACGACCTCGCCGTCGACGCCGTGCTCTTCGAAGAAGCCGATCGCCTTGCGTACGCAGATCTGGACGGTTTCGGCCTCGTTCAGGCATGGCATGACTACGGAGAGTTCCACGTCACCGTCTCCTCCATTACCCCTGGCTCATCGGCCCGCGGGGCATTCGACTACTCTCATCCTGGTCACGGTTTTCAATGACGTTCGTGGTGTTCCGACGTGCGGTACGCCGGTGCCATAATGCCCGCCCGAGCCGCGCGATGCGGGTCTATCTCGCGGACAGGCCCGCGGAGAGGACGAGAGGACGCTCACCGCGTTGCCAAGTTGCAACCTGAAGTCCCACAACTGGACGACCGGTGACGGCAGGCTAGGGAGACAGCATATAGGCGGCCTGCCCGGGAAGGTCCTGGAGGGCGACGAGAGCGCCGGAGACCCTGGTGAGGGCCGGCTCCCGGGCCGATCCCGGCAGACAAAGCAGACCTTACATAGCAGGAAGTTCCTACAGACCGTACAGGGCAGAACGTACGGCAAGGACCGGACGACAGGACGCCGCCGGCGGGCGGCCGGACAGAAGCGGAGGGGGGTCGCCCGTGGCCGGGGCAGCGCTGGACACCACATCGTCGCCATCGCCGGCCACGCCGACGGAGCCGGCCGGGCCGGTCGAGCCGACGGCGGCGTCCGAGCGTGCCAACAGGATCGGTGAGGGCGGTTTTTGGGCCCTTATCCGCCGCCATCGCACGTTCACCGCCTTGCTCACCGTGGGCGTGCTGCTGCGAATCGACACGATGCTGGGCTATCGCCCGGCGATGTGGTTCAACGACTCCTTCGACTACCTGCACGTGGCAATGGCGCCCTACCCGCATCCGATCCGGCCGGACGGGTACGCCTTCTACCTGCTGCTTCTGCGCCCGTTCCACAGCTTCGCGCTGGTCGTGGGCCTGCAGCACCTGATGGGCGTGATCATGGCGATCATCATCTACGCCCTGCTGCGGACGCGGTTCGCGCTGCCGGCGTGGGTGGGCAGCCTGGCCGCCGCCCCCGTGCTGCTCGACGCCTACCAGATCCAGCTCGAGCACCTCGTGCTGTCCGACGTCCCGTTCACGTTCTTGGTGATCTTGGTCATCGCGGCCCTGCTGTGGTACCAGAACCCGTCCTGGAAGGTCGGCGCCGCCGTCGGGCTCCTGCTCGGGCTCGCGTCGCTGACCCGCTCGGTCGGGCTGCCGGTCCTGCTCGCCGTCGTCATCTTCATGCTCGCCCGCCGAGTGCGCTGGCGCGTGATCGTGGCCACGGTCGCGCTGTGCGGGCTGCCGATGGCCGCCTACTCGGCGTGGTTCCACGCCTTTTACGGCAAGTTCTCCATGACGGAGAGCAACGGCGTTTTCCTCTACGCCCGGGTCTACAAGTTCGCGGATTGCAACAAGATCCAGCCGCCGACCGAAGAAATCCCGCTGTGCGTCCAGGCCGACCACAAGCTGCCGTTCTCGCAAGACGGCATCTGGAATCGGCGGTCGCCGCTGCACCGCGTGCCCGCCCCGCGATTTACCGAGATGCAGAACCGCATCGCCGGCGATTTCGCCAAGCGCGCGATCATGGCGCAGCCCGGTGACTATCTCAAGGTGGTGGCCGGTGACTTCTTCCGCGTCTTCAAATGGAATCGCACGGTCTTTCCCGACCGCGACACCTATGAGGAGTACGAGTTCCGGACGCACTCCGCCGCGCTGCCCGACTGGCGGATGAGTCAGGACAAGACGGCCGACCAGGAGGCCGCGGCGTACGAGCGCGGCCGGGCGAGCACGCAGATCGCCGAGCCGTTCGCCGGCATCATCCGCGTCTACCAGGACGTGGTCTACCTGCGCGGGTCGCTGCTCGGCGTCATCTTGCTCGTCGGCCTCGGCGGGATGATCCCGCTGTGGCGACGCTTCGGCGGAGCCGCGCTGCTGCCGTGGATGACCGCGGTCGGGCTACTGCTCGCCCCGGCCGCGACGGCGGAGTTCGACTATCGGTACGTCCTGCCCGCCACTCCGCTCGCCTGCATCGCCGCCGCTCTCGCGCTGACCCCAGAGGTACGGTCCCGATATCCAAATCGCCTCCGGAAGCGTCGCGGCGTCGTATCGGCCGAGGACGCGCCGGGCGGCGCGGCCGACGCGCCACAGCCGGCCGCCGAACCCGCTCGCGAGCCCGCCTCCGCCCAATAGGCGAAGGTCCGCGCTCGTGCGATCGCCACGCCCGTTGGCGCCATTGCCGTTGGCGCCGTTGGCATAGCCATTGCCATTGCCGTTGGCGCTGCCGTTGGCGTTGGCGCTGCCGTTGGCGTTGGAGTTGGCGTCGCCGTTGGCGTTGTTGGCGTTGTCGGCGTTGGCGGTCCGGCTCTCGCCGTCACCGCGGCTCGCCCATCTGGTCACGGCCTCCGGCTCGCGACGTGCCGCAGGGTCATCGGACCCACCCTGCGACAAGTCCATCTGCCCCATCAGCCCACCTGCCCCATTCGGTGGCTCGCCCTTGTCTCGCCCTTGTAACGTCAGCCGGCCTGCCCTTGTCAGCCGGTCTGTCCTAGCGGGGACATAACACTCCTGCCCACGGCAACCGGCGTTCCGCGCACGCATACACCATGTCGCCGCCCTACAGCGTTACGTCGCCCTTGCTTTGTTTCCATAGTGGACCCCAGAGCGGAGAATCCCTACACCCCACTACTCCTAATTTGCCAGGACGGCGTCGTAAACAACCCGCTTGGGCACTCCTCGATCGCGGGCCACCTCGGCTATTGCCTGCTTGCGCGGCACTCCCGCGGCCTCACGGGCCGCCACCGCGGCGGCCAGTTCGGTGGGATCCACCTGGGCGCCGTGGCCGCTTTTCGCCACCATGCCGCCGACCACGACGGTGATTTCACCGCGCACCCCGTCCTCGGCCCAGCCGGCGAGATCGCCGAGGGGCCCGCGCCGTACCTCCTCGTACGTCTTGGTCAGCTCGCGGCAGACGGCTGCGGGGCGATCCCCGCCGAAGGCCTCGGCCATGGCGGCGAGCGCGGCGGCGAGCCGGTGCGGCGATTCAAAGAAGACCATCGTGCGCGGCTCGCCGGCGAGCGCGGCCAGGCGAGTGGCCCGTTCGCCCGCCTTGCGGGGCAGGAAGCCCTCGAAGCAGAACCGGTCGGTGGGCAGCCCGGAGACGATCAGCGCCGCGGTGGCGGCCGACGGCCCTGGGAGCACCGTGACCGGCACGTCCCCGGCGACGGCCGCCGTCACCAGGCGATAACCCGGGTCGGACACGCCCGGCAACCCGGCGTCGGTGACGAGGAGGACGTCGTGCCCGGCCTGGAGCTCGCGGAGTAGCTCGTCGGCCCTGGCCCGCTCGTTGGCGTCGAAGTAGGAGACGATCCGGCCCGACACGGTCACGTCGAGGGCGGCGGCCAGCCGGCGCAGCCGGCGGGTGTCCTCGGCGGCGATGATCGGCACGTCGGCCAGCGCGGTGCGCAGTCGCGGCGAGGCGTCGTCGGGACGGCCGATCGGCGCGCCGGCCAGGATCAGCGTGCCCGGGGTCCCCATTGATTCACCCCTCGAAGCCCGATTCATCCCTTAGACACCATTCGCACCTTGAATCCGATTTGTTCGAGATCGCCGTTACCGCGGTCACCGGCGTCACGATCTCCATCCTCCCCGATTCCTTTCACGCGTTTCGCGGCCGGTGGCCGCGCGGGCCCGGTCGCTCAGCGGCCTCTGGGCTCCGCTGGGCTCCACTGTTCTCCTCGTTCGGCTGCGCCGCGTGATTCTCTGCGTTGATCGGCCCCCGTACGCACAGGTGGCTTCCGTACGATGGCGGGATGGCGATAACGCAGAGCGAGGTGATCGAGCAGCGCGGAGATCCACGTCGTCCGCCGCCGCTGCGCGAATGGCTGGCTCCGCGCATTCCCGGCGCGCCGCTGCTCGGCTGGATCGGTCCGATCGCTGTGGCGATCTTCGCGGCCTTCCTCCGTTTCGACCGGCTGGGCATCCCCCGGGCCGTCGTGTTCGACGAGACCTACTACGCCAAGGACTCCCTGGCCCTGCTCAAGTTCGGCTGGGAGCACAACACCGTCAAAGACGCCGACAAGATCCTGCTCGCCCCGGGCACGAACGTCCACAACCCGCCGATCTGGTCCGACGGCGCGAGCTTCGTCGCCCATCCGCCCGCCGGCAAGTGGCTCATCGCCATCGGTGAATGGATCTTCGGCGCGACGCCGTTCGGCTGGCGGTTCATGGCGGCGCTGTGCGGCTCGCTGTCGGTGCTCATCCTGGCCAGGATCGCCCGCCGCATGACCGGATCGACGCTGCTCGGCTGCGCCGCCGGCCTGCTGCTCGCCCTCGACGGCCTGCATCTCGTGACCAGCCGCACCGCGCTGCTCGACATCTTCGTGATGTTCTGGATCTTGTGCGCCTTCGGCTGCCTCGTAGTCGACCGTGACCGGTCCCGCGAGCGGCTGGCGGTCCTCGTCGCCGAGCGCGGCGACGCGGGCATCGGGCCGTTCCTGCCGCACGGCTGGCGCATCGGCGCCGCCGTCTGCCTCGGCCTGGCCTGCGCGACCAAATGGACGGGCATCTACTACGTCGTCGCCTTCGGGCTGCTCGCGCTGGTGTGGGACATGGGCGCGCGCCGCGCCGCGCGCGTGCGAAACCCGTACGTCGGCGCGCTGGCCCGCGAACTGCCGCTGCTGGTGGCGGGGGGCGTCGTCGTCTTCGTCACCTACATCGCGAGCTGGTGGGGCTGGATCTTCCGGGCGGGCGGCTGGGGCCGCGGCGCGGTCAGCGACAACGTGCTGCTGCGCCCCTTCGAGGCCCTGCCCGGCCTGTGGAAGTACCACAAACAGATGTGGGACTTCCACACCAACCTGCACGCCAAGCATCCCTATCAGTCGTGGCCGTGGGACTGGCCGATCCTGCGTCGGCCGGTGGCGTTCTACTACACCGAGCCCAAGGACGCCTGCGGCGCGGGCAAGTGCTCCAAGGAGATCCTCGGCATCGGGACCCCGGCGATCTGGTGGGCGGCCGTGGTGGCGCTCCTCGTGATGGCGGTCCTGTGGCTCTACTACCGCGACTGGCGGGCCGGCGCGATCCTGGTCGGCTATGGGGCCGGGTGGCTGCCGTGGTTCTGGCCGGCGATCGGGCACCGCACGATGTTCCTGTTCTACGCCACCCCGATGCTGCCGTTCATGATCCTGGCCTTGGTGATGTGCCTCGGCCTGCTCATCGGGCCCGCGGGTGATCCGGGCGCGCGCCGGCTGTTCGGGTCGGCGGTGGCCGGCGCGTACATGCTGCTGGTGATCGCGAACTTCTTCTACTTCTATCCGGTGCTGGCGGCCAAGGTGATCCCGTACGAGGAATGGCACCAGATCGTACGGTTCAAGGATTGGATCTGACCCCCGCGCGGCACTCGTGACCCGGACGGGGTAAGCATGACCCTATGGACCAAGCCCCGCGGACCCGGGTGTGGCGCCACGGGCGGCTGGACAAGGAGGGGTTCGCCCCCGCCCAGATCAGCGAGTACCTGGAGCAGGACGACACGATCGTCTGGCTCGACCTCTGCGCGCCCGCACCCGAGGACCTGCGGGTCATTAGCCAGGAGCTGGGGCTGGAGCCGCTCGCCGTCGAAGACGCGCTGAGCGAGCACGAACGGGCCAAGCTCGACCGCTACCCGGGGCATCTGTTCCTCAACGTCTATTCGGTCCGGCTCGACACCGCCAGCGGCGAGCTGGCGACGTGCGAGGTGTCCGCGTTCATCACCAAACGCGCGCTGGTGACGGTGCGGCAGAACGACGACTTCGACGTCGACGAGCTCGCGGCGCGGTGGGACGCGGAACAGGACCTCGTGCAGTACGGCGTGGTGTTCCTGGTGCACACGCTGCTCGACCTGATCGTCGACCAGCACTTCGCCGCCGTACAGGCGCTGGACACCGAGATGGAGGGCCTGGAGGACCTGCTGTTCGCGGAGCGGATCGGCGACCAGGCCGTCCAGCGCCGCAGCTTCGAGCTGCGCAAGAGCCTCGTGCTGTTGCGCCGGGTGGTGCTGCCCATGCGGGAGGTCGTCAACACGCTGCTCCGCCGGGACCTGCGCGTCGTGCCCGAATCGATGGCGCCGTACTTCCAGGACGTCTACGACCACGCGCTGCGCGCCGCCGAGTGGACCGACAGCCTGCGCGACCTGGTCACCAGCGTCCTCGAGACCCGCATCGCGATGCAGGGCAACCGGCTCAACCAGGTGATGAAGAAGCTCACGGCGTGGGCCGCGATCATCGCGCTGCCGACCGCCGTCACCGGCTTCTACGGCCAGAACGTGCCGTACCCGGGCTCCCAGCAGCACTGGGGCTTCTTGGTGAGCACCGGACTGTGGGCGGTCGGCGGCGTGACGCTGTACGTGGTGTTTCGGCTACGCGACTGGCTTTGACGGCGCGGCGCTCCGCGCGTTGTCCCACAGCAGCCGCTCGTCGGCCCGCGGGTCGTGGACGACCTTGCCGCCGTCGCCGTCGAAGACCATCACCAGACGGCTCGCCAGGTCGTACGGCGCCCAGCCCGGGTCGCCGGACGTGGCGAAGTCGACCCACGCGCGCTGCATCGCCGCGCTCAGCGCCCTTGGCTGATCGTCGCCGGCGAGCCCGCCCGGCCTCAGGTTGCCGAAGACGAAGCCGACCTCCAGGGCATGGCACGCCCCGAGGTTCATGACCGGCGTCTTCCATGCGAACTCATACATATAAGTGCTCTCTTGGCCACGAAGCTCCGCCACCCGATAGGTCGGGATGCGGAAGAACGAGTCCGTGATGATCGCGCACAGCACGTCGCCGGGCGTCGCCTCCGGCCGGTTGCGCTGGTAGACCTCGGCGATCGCCGGATCGATCCCGCGGCGCGCGAGGGCGCGGCCGAGCCCGTCCGCGGTGATCTCCTGTGCCAGCCCGGTCGGCACCAGGAAGAACCGGTACTCCTCGGTGGTCGTGCCCGTCAGCAGCGGCACGCCGCGCGACGCCCCGGCGGCGATCGCGTCCACGGGGTGCTCCCGCAGCACCTCCCCGTCGACGACGGGGACATACGGCAGGTTCGCGCGGACCGTCGACTCGCCCCACCGGGCCGGGTCGGGCCGCGCCGCGAACTCGTCGGACAACGCCATCTGGACGGGAAGGATCTTCTCCGGCGGCAACTCCGCGAAGCCCTCCGCGGTCGGCGGCACCCCCAACCGGGCCGCCAGCTCGTTGGTGACCAGCAGCGCGTCTTCGGCCGTCTGCACCACCTGCCCGGCGCCGCTCTGCGTGATCGCCTTGTGGAACAGCCCCAGATTCATCGACAGCAAGGTGGTGACGCTCATCCCGCCGGCGGACTCCCCGAACACCGTGACGTTCCCCGGGTCCCCGCCGAAGGCCGCGATGTTGTCGCGTACCCACTCCAGCGCCGCGATCTGGTCGAGCAATCCCCGGTTGGCGGGCGCGCCGGGCAACTGAACGAACCCCTCCACGCCCAGCCGGTAGTTGATCGTGACGCACACGACCCCGTGGCGCGCGAAGTTGGTCCCGTCGTAGTGCGGCACCGCCCCCGACCCGTTGCGGAAGGCCCCGCCGTGGATCCATACCATGACCGGCAGCCTCGCCCCGTCCTCGGGCGCCCAGACGTTGAGGTTGAGGCACTCCTCACCCGGAATGACCGGGTCGTCCAGCAATGTGGCGAATACCGCCCGATACTCGGGCTTCGGCGCCGTCGGCCCGTGGCTGAGCGCGTCTCGCACCCCGTCCCACGGCTCGGGCGCCACCGGCCTGCCGAACCTGTTGGCCCCGAACGGCGCGGCCGCGTACGGAACCCCCAGGAACCGGGCCACCCCCTCCTGAACGCTCCCCCGCACCTTCCCATACGACGTGGCCACAATCGGCTCCATCGAGGCTCCTCCTACGACCTGCCAGACTCCGTCCAGCAGTCCATCACGCGCGAGATCGCCCGACAATGCCCACCCGCCCCACCGCTGGATGCGCGAACACCCCCGCCGGTTTGCTAACCTTGCGGAGTCCTCGGGGCTGTAGCGCAGTCCGGTAGCGCACCTCGTTCGCATCGAGGGGGTCAGGGGTTCAAATCCCCTCAGCTCCACCCACGGGGCGTTACTCGAACACTGACCCTTCAGGGCGGTGTGGAGGAGCGTCGAGGATTGTTGATCAGCGGCGGTGTCGTCCGGTTGGGCGGGGTCGCCGCTGTCTTGTTGTGTGGCCGTGTAGGCGCTTAGGAGCGGCGCGAACGGCGCTGTGGGCTCGTTGGTCGAGACGATGGGTCCCGCCTCGTCTGTGTCGATGTAGAGCCGCGCGAAGAGGGCTTGGTTGAGTACGCGGCGGGCGCGTGTGCTGGCAAGTTGGTAAAGCCGATCGGGGCGTGCCAAGAGGTCTAGCACCGTGTCCAGTGCCGCGCGTCCGGTTTCGAGTTCGGGGTTTTCGATGTGATCGAGTTGACGTTGTAGGCGGTTTTGCTCGTCGCGGATCTTCCGGATTCGTTCGGTGAGTTTTTCCTTGGGCCAGTCTGGGTCGCCGATGAGGTCGAGATATTGATCTTCTCGTCGGTCGAGGTCGGCGAGTTGCTTCTTGATGTGGTGGCGGCGTTCGTCGTTGGTCGCTGCGTTGTCCGCCATGGCGTTGTCGATGGCTTGGGTGATGCGGGCGCGTACGTCGGCGGGAATCGCGATGGCCGTGTAATAGCGTTCGACGGCATCTTCGACAGTGGCGACCGGCAGGTACGGCAAGTCACACACGTGGTCTTGACGTCCACGACAGATGAAATAGAAGTACTGGTCGCCGCTTTTGCTGGTGCCGGTCATGAGGATGAGGCGGCGTTGGCAGCGACGGCACCAAGGGGTGCCTTTGAGGTAGTGGTCGTGTGTCCGTTTGCGGGTGTCACGCGCCCGGTCACTCAGGACTTTTTGGACTCGGTCGAAGAGTTCTTGGGTGATGATGGGTTCGTGGCGGCCCTTATGTTCGGCGCCTTTGTAGGTGACGTAGCCGAGGTAGTAGCGGTCGCGGAGCATCTGCCCGACTTTGTGGACAGAGATGTTGGCTCCTGCCGGATGGCGTTTGGTGGGCTTCATTCGTAGCCCGGCATCGGTGAGTGCGTCGGCGATGTCTTTTTCGCTGTAGGTGCCGGTGGCGAACAACTCAAAGCCCATCCGGACGAAGGGCGCACGTTCCCTGTCCACGGCGACGGTACGGATCTCGCGTCCTTCGAATTTCTCACGTACGTTGCGGTACCCGAGTTTGGCGCGGCCGACCGAGCCTCCACGCGTGACCTTCTGGCCCATCTTGTAGGCGATGTCCGCGCCGCTGGCCTCGGACTGGTATTGGTCGACCGCGTGAATGATCGACTCGACCAGATTGCTTTCTGGTGATTCACCCAGATCCAGTCTGGTGGAGACTACGCGGACGCCGTATTTTTTGAGGTCGCGTTTGGTGATCGCCGCATCTATGCTGTTCCGGAACGCGCGGCTGAAGGTGTAGACGATAATGTAGTCGACGTCTTCCGCGTGGGCTTTCACCCATGCCATCATTTGTTGGAACTGCGGCCGCTTGTCGATACTCGTGGCCGTCTTACCAGGTTCGACGAATTCATTGATGACCTTGGCGCCCAACCCGGCCGCCTTTTGCCGTCCCGCTTTCCGTTGGGCGGGGATGGAGTTCCCTTCGGGGTCGTAGTCGGTGTTGACCTGTGCGAGGGTGGACACCCGAAGGTAGAGGACCGCCCGCTTTGACCGCGCGTCCTTGGTTCGGTCTCGTCGAGGAGCCATCAAGGATTCCCTTCGGATGTTGCGTGGCTATTGATGATGTCGCGGACTTTGGTGATTGCCTCATCGGGAAGGCCATAGTCGGTGCGGAGCATGTCATCAAGTTCGGGGTAGGGGTGGCCCGCAAGCGTGAACAAAGCACACGCCGAAAGATCGAGGGCATTGGCCAATTGCACGAGGGTAGCCGGTGAGGGCCGGTCGACCTCGTCTTTCATCAGGCGATTGATTCTCGACATCGGGTACCCGGTGATAGCCGCCAGCCCGCGCAGGCTGTAACCCGCGTGTTGTCGGGCGTCGCCGAGGTAGCGACCAAGCGTCATCCCGACCGGTGGCTTGTTGGCCGGCATGTTGACCACCTCCCTCCCACGTAGGCTCGACGCCTCTTGCTCGGAGTGCCAAGCCTACGCGTCATGTTCCGTTTCCGGAACAGCCGTCAGGGTTCGTCGTCGCGGTTCTCAGCGCGAGCGTGTCGGGTTGGCGCGGGATCGTGTGCGAGGTCGCGGGCGATGATCAGGAGCGCTTGCATGACGAGGTCCTCGTTGATCGGGTCGCGGGGTCTTCCGTAGATCCGGATACGCCGTGGTCGTCGAGGTGTGGCCGCTGGCTACCACCTCCTTCCGGGTTGAGTCAGTCCGTGTCCGGTCACCTCCTGTTTCGTCACGATGGGTGATTGTCTTTGTCTACGTCTATGTCTCGTATGCCGCCTTACGTGCAGACGCGCGCGTGGACGTAGACATAGACAAGTCACGGATTGTGATGTGGGTCGGTGATGCTGGGATTGAGAATCCGCTGAAGTGGGCGGACGGCTCCACTGCATGACGGGACGGCTTGGGGACGTCCTCCGTTACTGTGGGGACGTCCTTTGGTGTCCCTGGATCTTGTGAGCGAGATGGCGAACGAACGGCTTCGTGCGGCCTTGCTCCAGTCGGGGCTGTCGGTCGCCGCTCTCGCCGAGGAGATCGGCGTTGATCCCAAGACCGTCGAGCGCTGGATCACCCAGAACCGTGTGCCCTATCGCAAACATCGGTTCGCGGTCGCGACCCGTCTCGGTCTAGATGAGATCTATCTGTGGCCGGACGCTCTTTCGCAGGACCAGGTGGCCGAGGCGTCGCAAAGCGAGATCGTCTCGATCTACCCGCACCGCTGGGCCGTACCGCGCGAGACGTGGGGGAAGCTCTTCGAGTCCGCCGAGCGTGAGATCGGCATCCTCGTCTACGTAGGGCTCTTCCTCGCCGAGGACTCAGGCGTACAGAAGATCTTGCGGGACAAGGCCGCCGCAGGCGTGCGTGTGCGTGTGTTGCTCGGCGATCCCGAAAGCGCGGCTGTCGCGCAGCGCGGCGAGGATGAGGGCATCGGCGACGCCGTGGCGACCAAGGTCAGGAACGCCCTCGTGCTATACCGGCCGCTGATCGCGACCGATGGTGCGGAGTTTCGGATGCACAGCACGGTGCTGTACAACTCGATCTACCAGGCCGACGACCAGCTTCTCGTCAACACGCACATCTATGGCAACAACGCGTCTCAGGCTCCGCTGTGGCACCTGCGGAAGGTCCCCGGCGGGGACTTGTTCAACAGCTATGTCGAGAGCTTCGAACGTGTCTGGGACGGTGCCCGTCCGCTACCGGGGAGCTGAGCAGTGGCCCGCAGAATCGACTACTTCGACGACCCGAACGCCCCGGCGCCGAACAGCCTCGTTCCGGCGGTTGTCGTGGTCGTGGCCAACGAGGCCGGCGAGATCCTGTTGATCCGCCGGACCGACAACGACAAATGGGCGTTGCCCGGCGGAGTGATCGACCTGGGTGAGTCGGTCCGGCAGGCCGCGATCAGGGAGACCAAGGAAGAGACCGGCATCGATTGCGAGATCACCGGAATCGTGGGCATCTACTCCGACCCTGGCCACATCATCCGCTACACCAGCAACGAAGAGATCCGCCAAGAGTTCGCCATCGTGCTCACCGGTCGTCCCGTCAGCGGAAAGCCGACGCCGAGCAGCGAGTCCCGCGAAGTGCACTGGGTCCCGATGGACGCTACCGAGTCCCTGTCGATGGACCGGTCAACGCGGCTACGCCTGGACCACTACGCGCAGCGGCGGGATCCCGTCATCATCTAGCCCGAGCCGCCGCTGAATCCGGCGGACGGCGCCGATCATGTGCGGCTCGGCGCGTCCGATGAACTCGGTCACGAGGTGACCAGCGCCGTACCGCTGCCGGATCTCGGCGATCCGCCCGGTAACGGTCACCGGGCGGCCGTCCGGTGACGTGGTGACGTCGCAGTAGGTCAGCGCGTCCCACAGCGACGCGTCGGGCATCGGGAACTCGGCCGCCAGCTCAGCCGCCAAGCCGCGTTGTTCGGCTTCCAGGATCGCGCACGAGTGGTGAGCCACGAGGCGGCAGATCTCCATGTCCACGCGAAGGACGTCCCGCAGATAGCGCGCCCCGTCCAAAGGGTGGAACCCAGTAACGTCAAGCGATGGGCTGTAGCCGATATCGTGCAGCCACGCTGCCGCTTCGAGAAGATCAGCGCGATCCCCCAGGACCCCTGCCAGACTCCGCGCTGTCCTGGCAACTCCCTGGGAGTGCCTCCACCGACGCGGCAGGGCATCCGCCAGCAGTGATTCCGCCACTTCGCTCGCCCACGGGGCCGTATCGCTCATAGATCCACACGCTAGACGCGGACACCCGGACATGCAGGGACGCGATCAGACCGTCTACAGACGTCCCCGCGATCCGCAGGCGTCCCCACGCATAGACAAAACCCCTGCTTACAGGCACGACCCCGGGGACGTCTTCGGACGTCCCCGGATGTCCGTAGAGACGTCCCCAGCCGCACGGACAAGCTCAAAGTCATTGGACGGGCCATATGCCCTCCACCAGGCATCCGACCGTCAGAAAGGACCATCTCGTTGATCGGCAAGTGGTGCGTGCTCGGCGTCGACACCCGCATCCACCGGTCATGAACGAGTCCCTTCGCCGTGCGCTCGACGCGGCAGGCCTCACAGCGGTGGATCTTGCCTCAAAGACAGGTGTGGACCCCAAGACCGCCTACCGATGGGTCGGCGGCCGAGTCCCTTATGCCCGGCACCGCCGAGTCGTGGCAACGCTCCTCAACGCAGACGAGAAAGACCTCTGGCCAGTCATCGCGCACCGCCCGCCCAACCGCCGAGCCGAGCCCGCCAGCGAGGTCCTCAACACCTACCCACACCGCTGGGCCGTCCCCCGCGCCACCTGGCACGCATTCTTCAACCAAGCCGAAACACAGATCGGCATCCTCGCCTACGCCGCCCTGTTCCTCGCCGAAGACGCCGGTATCGTCCGAGCCATCGGCGACCGCGCACAAAACGGCGTCGCCATCCGGATCCTGCTCGGCAACCCCGACGGCCCACGAATCCGAGAACGAGGCGAAGAAGAGGGCATCGGCACCTCGATCACCGCAAAGATCCACAACGTCCTAGCGTTGCTGCGCCCCCTACTCGACATCGACGGCGTCGAACTCCGCTTCCACGACACCGTCCTATACAACTCGATCTACCGCAGCGACGAAGAACTCCTCATCAACCCACACGTCTACGGCCTCCCCGCCGCCCAAGCCCCCACACTCCACCTCCACACACACCAAGACGGCAGCATGGCCCGCATGTACATCGAAAGCTTTGAACGCGTCTGGGAAATCGCCGAGCAGAAGGTTTATTGATAGCGCCCTACTAAAGCCGCGTGCCGAGAGCCAGCAGGGGTTCCTCAACGGCGTTAGAGATAACTGAGTGACTCGTAGCTCCACGTGGGGCTACGCTAACTGCATGCTCGTCAGCTCACGCCTCTACGACGCACCGGCGGATCAGATCACCTATGACATGGTGCGTGACTTCGTGCTAGATGCTGAGCAGGCCAACCTGCTTACAGAGTCACTGACGTTGGAGCTCAAGCGCGAACGTAGTAGCCGTAACGTGGTTGAAGCTGTGCAGGCGCTATCCAATGCAGAAGGCGGTATCGTCCTCGTAGGGGTATCGGAAGAACTTGCAGGCGAAGATCGTCTTGTAGGAGTTTCAAAGCGCGAGCCGGATGCCCTGATCACCCAAATGCGTAGCCTGATGCCGACGGCTCTTCCGGAGATAGTTCCGGTTAGAATTCCGGGCACTGAGCGGCTTATTATCGTTCTTCGGGTAGATGCAGACGCCGTGCTTCATCCTGTGGTGGTTAACGGGGAGGTTAGATATCGAATTCCTGGCCAGAACGTCGCCGCCGACCGTCAGCGCATCATTGATCTGATTGCCCGCGACAACAGTGCGTCGTACCAAACTCCGCAATTCGAGATAGACAACCGTTCCCAGCCAAATGATCCGGCAAGATACCCCCTCTGGCCAGAAGAGGAACCACGAGAGATAGCCACCCTCCGTCTTCAGGGCGGGCTTACCTTGCCGTACCGCATCCTGGAAGAGCCATGGCTAGGCTCGGCAGCCAGGAAGGCCGCACTTGATACTCTCAACCAGTCCCCAATTCCCACCAAGGTATGGGGTCTCGCCCCGCATCAGGAAGTCTCCCCACTCGGTTGGCGGATGACTGAAGCGACATCCGCGTGGTTCAAGATGAGCGCGCCGGCTGGCGGACACGTCTTCACCGCTGGAGAGGCACCTATCACAGCATCGGCGTACCTCAGCCTTGCGGGGCGTGAACTCTCTCTCCTGCTTGGTCTGCGGCACTACGATCAGTCGGGCAAGGTTGAGCTGATCAACCTGGCTGATCTCTACCATGCCGTGCTCGCTGAACTATTGACGATTACGAGCGTGTGCACCGCCGTTGCGGAAGCTATGGATGCTGCCGAGCCAAGCGAACTACGCATATATCGGGGCTGGATTCAGCCGTCCAAGGCTTACCGCGTAACGTCGGTTCTTAATCTAGGCGACTATCCCAGAGACAGCACAGAGCAGCCTCAAAGCGGCTACTTTCCACGCGCTAGACCCAACGGGCGTACAGTGGACGATCTAGATAAATTGGCGAGAGACTGGGAAACCATCCTGCTGCTTGATCTCGGCCTGCGTGATTTTGAAAAAGCTTTGGCGCAAATCCCCCTCCCCGCCTGGGCGGCAGATCTTAGGAGTCGTCCGCAGTCGCACTTGCCGATGTAGCTGCGTAGGTTCGTAATGACGGGAGTTAGGGATTGGCTTCCCTTGGAGTTGCACCATCTAAAGGCGAACAGTGACTAATGAATCAGTATCCAGCCCTTCACTGGGATAACTGGCGTCGCGCCCCCTGCCTTGGTTGTGGGGATATAGTGAAACGCGCCGTTAATTCTTGGATTCGAGTGGGCGGCACAAAGTCGGGCAGTTGGGTTATGGCTATTGGCGTAGATGCGGGCCGCGCGTTCGCCGATGAGTTCCCCCCGCCTGAGCATGAAAGCCTCGTATTCCTGGGAGTAAGTCATTACGCCTGCTTGCCGCAAGCCGTCGAGCGCATCCGGGCGAATCAAATCAAGTTTAGCGATGATCCGTATATCTTCTTTGCCGAGCAGATCAGCAACACGCCTGATCGCTTCGACATGGGTTCGCCTGTGCAAACTCGAGAGTGCCCGTTTTGTCAGAGCAATGGACCATTTTCAAAAGAACATATTTACCCTAAATGGTTCCTTAAGGAGCTAAAGAGTAGAGGTGCCCGATTCACGCGGGACGGGCGAGTGGTCAAGAGATTCAGCGGCCCAACGACTCGGGTGTGCATGGACTGTAACAACAATTGGATGGCGGTACTGGAGAAGAATACCAAGGATGTCCTTCTCGCCTTGGTCTACGAGACACGATTGGTTGATCAACGAGAGCAGGCGGTGCTTGCGTTTTGGGCCGTCAAGGTGGCCCTGCTGCTTGACGCTTCCAATAGTAAGCCTGTTGTCCCCCGTGGATTCGGCCATTCTCTCATGATTCAAAAGCGACCGCATCGCGGCATGCATGTATGGGTTGCGGCTTACAACGACGGTTCGGATGCTCTAGCTGCTCACCAATGGAAAATCATGGCAGAAAGTGACAACGAAGTTATTGCGCTATGCGTGACCTTCGCTGTTGGCCGAGTGGTTTTCCAAGTCCTTATACCGTTTCTCGAAGGTACGCTGGCACCGCTTGAAGACTTTGGCGGTTCCGTCCTGCCCATCTGGCCAGTCCAATTGGATATGATTGACTGGCCACCACCATACTACTTTGACCGGGATTCCCTAGTCGCACTTGCCAAACGTGTTTACGATAACCGCGAACCTGTAGAGATGCGCGTGACTTTGACGCAGGCAATCAGGCGACGTCTCCAAACTTGATTTCCCTCGAGACCGGATCCCGGGAGCCACCCACCTTTGATCCTAGTGCTTGCTCCGTTTGGTCTCCATACTCGTAGGAACCACGCTGCGCACCCTATCTGCGTCAAAAGGTATTCTGTCGCTTTTGATCCCTGATACCGCTTTGATGTCGGCAAGAGTAATGCTGTTTCTTCGCTTTTTCTTACTACGCTTCTTCTTGTGCTGCTTACCCATTGTTCCTCATAGCAATAGCGGCGCATGCCGACAAGTGATTGACCGAGTCCACCGCACGTCATGAGTCTCCATCCGGAGTCCCCACCATACTTGACTCGTAGCCACAGCCCCAGGCCCTACCGCTCGGAGTTCGCGATTGCCTACCGGTATGAAGTGGATACAGTTGGTGAGGCTGCCATCACGTTCGGTCTACGCCAAACAATAAGCCCTCGGGCTGTCTATCTCGCTTCCCTAACCAGGCGGCTTCCTTAGTAGGCGCTTCACGCTGCTAAGGCTGATGCCATACCGAAGGGCAAGCTCCTTCTGAGGCACCCCAGACCGGAAGCTCTTCACGAGCATTGACATGTCTTCGTTCGTCAGAAGGTCCCGCACTGGTGGCCGCGCAGGGCGAGACTTGAGGCTGGGGGCTTGGGATACCGGTAGGTCAGGCGCGTCATCGACCGACGCCATGGCGTCCAGGCGGTTGTGTAGGCGCTCTACCTGGTCGAAGGTGTTCGAGTAGTGAGTGATTAGGTCCACCCAAGGGGCGTTACTCGAACACCCGTCAGCCATGGCGGACGTGAGTATCGCCGTACGCCAGTGATCATCGTCTACCGTTGCGTTGTACGGCCCTGTGTGCGTACATGCTGGCGCGACCGGCTTTGGTCGGCCGCGGACCACCCGTGACGCGTGGCCCCACGTGCTCAGCATCGACGTATAGCCCTTTGGAGGGGCTTCCGCGGCATACGGCACCCTGATTGCCCGGGCGTTCCGGGTATGGCAGGTTGCTCGCCGTCCCGTCGGCATTCCGCTCATTTAGGTCCCGGCAGATCGCCCACCACACGGTCGGCAGATTGACCATGCGGCTACGTCCTTCTGCGATAACGTCCCATGTGTGGATGGTAGGCATCTCTATCCTCGACGAGCTGAGGCCATGGCGGTGGATGCCCTGTCGGATACCCGGGTTGTAGTGGTGAACGGGGCCCGGCAGGTCGGCAAGAGCACCCTGGCGAAGCTGCTCGTCGCGGGTGCGGCAGGGGCGCGGGAACTGTATCTGGATGACCCGGCCGTACGAGCTGCGGCCGCGGAGGACCCGAGCGCATTCGTCCGCCATGACGGGTTGTTGCTGATCGATGAGATCCAGCGAGTGCCCGAGCTGCTGCTCTCGATCAAACGGGAGGTGGACCGGGACCCCCGTCCGGGCAGGTACCTGCTGACCGGATCTGCCCGTCTGCTCGGTCTGCGGGATCTGCCTGACGCTTTGCCGGGCCGCAGCGAGACGATCGAGCTGTGGCCGTTGTCGCAGGGAGAGATCGACGGCGAACACGATGGGTTTGTCGACGCGGTTTTCAGCGCCGACAGGTCGGTGATGCTGCCGCCGTGCGGCCTCACCAAACGCGACTACGTTGCCCGTGCGTTGCGCGGCGGTTACCCAGAAGCGGTCCGGCGCGATCCGGGACGCCGACGGGCCCGGTTCTTCGACTCCTATATCACCGACCTGATCACCAGAGATGTTCGGCAGATCTCCGACATCGAGCGGCCCGCGCAGATGCGCCGCCTGCTGGGCGTGGTAGCGGCCCGGATGGGATCCTTGGCCGTGGTCCAGTCAATCGCCGCGGACGTTCAGCTGCCCCGGATGACCCTGTCCCGCTACCTGGACCTCCTTGAATTGATCTTCGTGATCCGACGCATCCCGGCGTGGTCGTCGAATCTGACCACTCGCGCGATCTCGACTCCCAAGCTGATCGTCACCGACTCCGGCATCGGCGGCCGGCTCATCGGACTGTCGGAAGAACGAACGAAGGACCCGACCGCGCCGGTCGGGCCGCTGCTGGAGAACTTCGCGATCAGTGAGATCGCTCGTCAGCTCACCTGGGCGGACGAACCCGTCCAACTGTTCCACTACCGCGACCGCGACAAGGTCGAGGTCGACATCATCCTCGAACACGCCTCCGGCCACATCGTCGGCATCGAGGTGAAGGCGGCCGAGACAGTCCGCGGCGAGGACTTCCGCGGTCTTCGACACCTCGCCACGCGGCTCGGTGACCGCTTCCACGCCGGATATCTCCTGTACGCCGGCGAGCAATCCCTGTCCTTCGGGGACCGGCTGACGGCCCTGCCGATGGCCGCACTGTGGACCCTGGGCTCACAATGATCACGCGCCAAGGGACCGAGGCCGCCTCACCTTTCGCCCTGACCCCGGCGAAAACTGCACATGAGCTCTACGGGTAAGGCCTGATCAGGTCCATGACGTGGCGGTTGCTGCTGGGCCCCGGCACCCAGGAGGCGGGCTATGGGGCGGGGGGACCGCCTGGTGCGCGGGACGAGTCGTCGTCGGGCGGCATCGGCGCGGGCTGGGCCGACCGCATGCGCTCCGGCGTCCAGTACTCCTCGCCGGGCGCCGGGGGCGGCTGAGTCCGGCTGCTCGTCGAACCCGAGTCCGGGTCGAGGCGTGCGGGCGCCGACCGCGGCGAAGCCGTCGCCGCCCAGACGACGACAACGCCCGCGGCCGCGACGATCGCCGCGACACTCACGGCGACCCTTCGAACAGTGGAACGTCTCACCGTCGGGCATCTCCTTCGAAGTTCCGTAGGTCGGGGCCCGCCGGACCCACGCTACCGCTGGTGGGTCCGGCGGGCCGTGCCTCATCGGTGGCCCATCAGGTGACGCCTCCCTGCGCGTCGACCATGGCCTTCACCGCGTCGTCGAAGTACGAGCTCTTGTTGATGCCACTGCTGTTATTCGTGCTGAAGACGCCGTTGACGTTGCCGCGCCCGGTGGCGCTGTCGAAGTTCAACAGCCAAGGGCCACCGCTGCCGCCGGGGCCGAAGTTGCACGCGATCTGGATGATGAAGTCCGACGCGTGTGCCGTGGTGCCAGAGCAGACCCGCTGGACCTCTCTGTTGAAGTTGCTGGGATAGCCGAACGCGGTGATCGAGACGGCCTCCGGGAAATTCCAGGCGAGCCCCATGCCGCCGACCACATCGACGAGCTTGCGGCCATTGAGCGGGAAGGTCGTGGTGAGCCCCACGTCCCTGCGCCGGTCCCCGCTGAGCCGCCAGGCGTCGAACGCCCGGAACTGCTTGGCGGCGAAGGTGCCGAACGGCCGGTTGCCGTCGCGGTACCTCGGGACGAACGTCCAGTTCGTCATCCATGCGTCCGCGTCGCCGTTGCCCTCGTGGACGCAGTGCCCGGCGGTGATGACCAACTGCTTCGAGGCGCTGTTCAGCGCGCTGGCCGAGCAGGCATAGTTCTTCCCGTCGCTCGGCTTGGTGAAGAACACCTTTCCGACTGTGGCCGACTCGGTGATCGCCGCCGCCGCGGCGGCGTCCCCCCGCGCCAGTTGCCGGGCGGCCGACTGCACGGCCTTGGCCGACGGGTACGTGCCCGCTTTGCCCGTAGGCCGTAGGGCGGGGGCGCCGCTCGCGTCCGAGGAGGAGGCGTCACTCAGCTCGATGGCGTGCCGCATCCGGTCCTTGGTCCAGAACTTGCTCACTTTGTCGGCGGTGGCCCGGGTGGTCACCGGGGTGCCGTCCGCGAGGCGGGCATCCGCACTCGCGGACGTGGACGTGTCGCCTGAAGCGACCGCGCCGTTCGCCGGGCCGCCGGTGATCATTGACGCCGTCACGGCGCCGACGGCGATCGTGACGAGCGACAACAGCCGGACTGGATGGCAATTCATCTCTTCGCCTTCCTGCTCTGTGCGAGCGCGGATTCGGCGCGATCGGCCCTTGGCCACCGCACCGGCACGGGGTGGGCGTGCAGGCGTATCGCATCGTGCCGACGGTGCAACGGCGTTGAAACGCGATTGCAACCGGCTTGCACGTCCCCGTTGACGTGCTCAGACGTCGGCGACCACCGGGGCAGGCGGCGACGCGAGCCGGTGGCGGGCCTGAGCGAGCCACGACGACGCGCCGATCCGCCGGCTGATCTCGACGGCGAGAGCGTAGTGGCGATGAGCCTCCGGCTCGCGGCCCAGCACCTCGGCGAGCCGGCCCAAGTGGAACGCGACCGGGCCGGTGGTGGCGACACCGAACGCCACGGCGCAACGCCGCTCGAACGGCAACAGCAGCTCATACAGCCGGCCGGCGTGATCCGCCTCCGGCAGCAGCGCGCAAGCCTCGGCGAGTCGGGTCATGGTGATGAGCCAGCCACGATCGCGCGGCACGTCACGGAAGCCCGCCCAGGCGAGCCGGTCGAGCTGGCGGCGTGCCTCATCGACCCGTCCGGCGGCCGCCAACGTGAGGGCGAGCGCGGCGCGCCAGCCCGGCAGCGCGGGAAACCGTCTGACGAAACCGGAGAGCGTCGGCTCCAACATGCCGAGCCGCCCCTGCTCCCTGTGCAGGGTCCAAAGCGCGGCCCCGTAGCCCTGGATCACCGCAGGTGCGGGTGGGTCGGGCACGCAGGCCCGCGCCTGCGCGGCGAGCCGTTCGGCCTGCTCGACATCGCCCGCCATGACGGCCCGCATCCCCCGCCACAGGGGCACCCACGCGAGATAGTCGGGCATGCGCAGTTCCTCGGCCGTCGCGGCATAGGCGTCGACCTCCGTGTCGAACTCGGTGAACCGGCCGAGCTCGGCGTAGGTGATCACCCGCCACCGCCGGGCCTGCAACTCCCAGGTACGGTCGCCGGGAGGGCCGGCCAACCGGAGAATTTCGTCCGCGACCTCCAAGCGCCGCTCCGCGTCTTCCGGACCGGAGTGCACATGGTTGTCGGCCCCGAGCGCATAGGCGAGCACGGCGGGGTCGCCCAAACCGCGGGCCAGCGCGACGGCCCGCCTGGCGAGGACTTGGCACCGCCCCGCCAGCGCGCCGAGCACGTCCGGATCGTCGGCGGGCTGCCAGGACAGCGCCATGGCGAGCCGGGCGAGGACCTTGGCGCGCAACGCGGGCTCCTCATCGCCCAGCCCGTTTAAAGCCTGCTCGAGCAGCGCGACGAGCTCGGGATTGAAGGTGCCGAATTCCATCGGGTCGTCGTAGAGCAGTACACCCGCCCGCGCGAGCTGAATCGGCCGGCCGCGTTCGCGAGCCAACGCGGCGGCCCGATGGCAGGTCTGCCGCCCCGCGGCGAAATCCCCGGCCCGCACCTGGGCATCGGCCAGGCTCAGCAGCAGGTCATCATGGGTGCGCGAGTCGCCGTCGGCCGTGTCGTCCAGGGCCAGGCGAAACTGCTGGATCGCCTCTTCGTAGGCGTACACGGCCAGCGCACGCTCGCCGGCGCGCGCCGCGTACGAGGCAGCCCGCCGCCGGGCCTCCGGTCGCCTCGACTGCCGGAAATGGTGCGCCAACTCGGCCAGATGCAGATCCGGGTCGGCGCCATGGAAATACTCCAGCGCCTCACCCACCCGCAGGTGCAGCCGCGCCTTGCGCGTGCCGCTCAACCCCGCGTACAGGGCGTCGCGGATCAGGGCGTGCGTGAAGCGGTATCGACCGGGCACGTCGGGCAGCTCAGTGACCAGACCGACCGCGCATGCCTCATCAAGGTGGCCGAGCGGCAGTTCGGCCGGGACATCGCCCGCGGCGGACAGCGCGTTCACACAGAACACCCGGCCGATGACGGCCGCGAGCGCCAGCGTGGCCCTGGCCTGCTCCGGCAGCGCCTCGAGCCGTCGCTCGACCGCCGCCTGACCCCGTGCGGGATCCGGCCGTCCAACCGCTCGAACTCATCGAGGCCACCCTCCGCGAGCAGCAGCCGGACGAGCTCGCGCAGGAAGAACGCGTTGCCTCCGGTCCGGGCCTGGAGCGCGCCGACGAGCGGCTCGGCGGCGCGCTGCCCGGACACCAGCTCGACGTACTGGGCGATCTCCGGTCGCCGCAGTCCGGCCAGCCGCAGGTGCCCGGTTCCCGGCTCGCGCCACAGCTCGGCCAGCACGTCACGGAACACGACCTCATGCCCCTTGTCCAGGTCGCGGTAGGCGCCGACGATCAGCAGCCGCGCGCCCGCCACTTCGCGCGCGAGAAACTGCAGCAGCCGCAGCGACGCGGCGTCGGCCCGATGCAGGTCATCCAAGGCCAGAAGCAGCGGACGTTCGGCCGCCGCCCTGCACAGCAACCTGGTCACGGCGTCGAAGAGCCGGAAACGCGCGTACGCCGGCGCGGGCTCCGGCTCCTGCTCCGGAGACCGGGCGAGGCCGGGCAGCCGCTCGGCGACGGCCGGGACGAGCTGCGCGAGCACTGACGCCTCCGAACCGCACGCGGTCCGCAGGATCGAGGGCTCCAGCCGTTCAACCCAGGCGCGCAGGGCCTGCACCCAGGGCCAAAACGGAGGCGCGCCCTGCTCTTCCCAGGCTCGTCCGCACAGCACGTCGAAGCCCGCGGCGCGCGCCACGGCCCCGAACTCTTGGATCATGCGGCTCTTCCCGATGCCGGGCTCGCCGACCAGCAACAGCACATGCCCGCGCCCGGCCCGAGCGTCCTCCACGGCGCCGCGAAACTGCGCCAGCTCCTCGTCGCGTCCCACGAACGGATCGGCCCGGCCGGGCGGCGCGGCCGAGTCGCGGCGCCGGACGGCCGAAGCCGTCACCGTCGCGTCGGCGGCCGCCGGTTCCAAGCTCGGCTCCTGCCGGAGGATGGCCTCGTGCAGGCGGCGCAACGCCGTACCGGGCTCGATGCCCAACTCCTCCGCCAGCATCGTGCGCGCGCTACGGTACGTGGCGAGCGCCTCCGCCTGGCGTCCGCAGCGGTAGAGCGCGAGCATGCGAAGCCCGTGCAGACTCTCGCGCAGCGGATGCTCGGCCAGCACCGCCTCCAGCTCGCTGATGAGGTCGGCGTGCCGGCCCAAGGCGAGGTCGGCCTCCATCCGCGACTCCACGGCGGCCAGCCGTAGCCCGTCCAGCCGGGCGCGTTCCGTTCGTACGAGCGCCAGATCGCCGAGATCCTCGAGAACCGGGCCCCGCCACAGCGCCAACGCCGTCCGTAGCAGATCCGCGGCGGCGCCGGGCCTGGCGGCGGCGAGGGCCGCCTGCCCGTCGCGGACCAGCGCCTCGAACCGCGCCGCATCGACGTCGGCCGGGCCGACGTCCAGCAGATAACCGGGAGCCTGGGTGACGAGCACCGGCCGACCGGCCGCGGGCACCAGCGTCGAGCGCAGCCGCGAGATATAGCTCCGCAGGGTGATCTGGGCTCCCCGCGGTGGCCTGCCGTGCCACAGCTCCTCGGCCAGCCGATCGGTCGCGACGACCTGGCCGGCCCGGAGCAGCAACAGGGCCAGAATGCCGCGTTGCCGTGGACCCCCGAGCGGCAGCTCAGTGTCCGCCACGACGTTCAGCCGCCCCAAGACGCGATAGTCCACGGCCCAGCCCCCGCAGGATCTGACGATCGACTCGTTCAGTTTTGATCCATTCGATCCACAGAAAGAGGCAGAACGACCGGACCAGCCGGATTTATGGCCGGTTCTGGTCGCAGACACGGCCATCTCGGCTCCGATGGTGTTGTGCGGTTTGGAGCCCAATATGGCCCTGCTTTGATCCAAACCCCTTACCCGGGATCTTCCGATTACCGCCGAGATCCCCTTACTACGGAGATCCCCATTTCCCATCCCCCGGCCGCGACGCGACCGCCAGGCGCAACGACGCCTGGCGGTCCTCGGTGGGAGGATCACCGCATGTCGTCTGGTCACGTCGCCGTCTGTCTCGAGGTCACCTCGGACAAGAGCATCGCCTTCGCGCTCGACTGGCCCGGCTGGTGTCGCGCAGGCCGTGACGAGGGCACCGCACTCGAGGCGCTGGCCGGCTACGCCGAGCGGTACGCGCCGGTGGCCGAGCGGGCCGGTGTCGGCTTCCCGTCCACGGTCGACTTCGAACTCGTCGAGCGGATGCCCGGCGGGCCCGCGACCGCGTTCGCCGCACCCGAGTGCCGCCGTCCGTTTCCACAACTCACCGCCGAGGCCGAGCGGGTGGAACTGTCCCAGACCGCGGCCCGGCGCCTGGCCGGCCTACTCGCGGCCACCTGGGCGAACTTCGACGAAATCGCCGCCGCGTCACCGGCTGTGCTGCGTAAGGGCCCGCGCGGTGGCGGACGCGACCGCGACGAGATCGTCGACCACGTGATCGGCGCCGACAAGACCTATGCGCGCAAGCTCGGGGTGAAGTTCAAGCGGCCGTCCATCGACGACAAGGCCGCGATCGAAGAGCTACGTCAGGCGATCGGCGCCGTGGTGGGCGCCCCATCGGACGGCTCGCCCGTCGTGCCCAACGGCTGGTCGACCCGCTACGCGGCCCGCCGGATCGCCTGGCACGTCCTTGAACACGCCTGGGAGATGCAGGATCGGACGGAGAGCTAGTGCGGTGACCGTCCGCGCTGTTTGCGCGCGGCTTCGCGCCGCCGGGTGACGGTCGAACCGGTCATCAGCCACATCTACGACACCGAGCGCGACTTGTGACGTACGTCACAGTCAGTTGTGTCGAGACGCCGGGGACGGCTCCGTCCCTGTGGTGTCCACCGCCGATCACACCGTTCGAGGAGAAGACCGATCATGAATCAGAGCGCTGTCGACGAGGTCCTCAACCAGCCGCTCAGCAAGGAACTCCTGGCCCGTGACCTGGCCCGGCTGGCCTTCGTCGCGCTCGACGGAACCCCCCGGTCGATCCCGATCGGGTTCTTCTGGAACGGCACGGAGATCGTCATGTGCACGTCCACGAACGCGCGGAAGCTGCCCGCGCTGCGGCGCAACCCCGCGGTCGCGCTGACGATCGATACCGAGGTGCACCCGCCGAAGGTTCTGCTCATCCGCGGCCGGGCCGAACTCGACGCGGTCGACGGCATCCCCGACGAGTACATGCAATGGAACGGCGCCTACCAGATGACGCCCGAGCAACGGGCCGAGTGGGAGATCGGGGTGCGGTCGCTCTACGAGGGCATGGTCCGGATCGTGGTGACCCCGACCTGGGCCAAGCTGATCGACTTCGAGACAACCCTGCCCACCGCCATCGAGGAGCTCATGCGGCGACGGGACGAACGCCGGCGCGTCTGAACACGAACACGCGCCGCCCAACCGGGCGGTCGCCCCCGGAAAGGATCACCATGAAGGAAACCGAACAGCGGGGCCGCGCCTCTGGACGCGTGGCGGTCAAACGGCTGGAGCAGATCGCGATCGTCGTCAACGACCTCGCGGCCGCCATGGCGTTCTTCGCCGAACTCGGACTCGACCTGGAAGGCGAGGCAACGGTCGAGGGCGACACGGTGGATCGGCTCAGCGGCCTCGACGGAGTCCGCTCCGACATCGCGGTGATGCGGACCCCGGACGGCCACGGACGGCTCGAGCTGATCAAGTACCACACGCCGCCGGCGCACGGCGGCGACCCCGCCGCTCCGCCGAACACACCCGGCATCCGGCACATCCTGTTCTCGGTGGAAGGCATCGAGGAGGTCCTCGACCGCCTGCGGTCCCATGGCGCCGAACTGGTCGGCGAGCTGGTGCGGTACGAGAACAGCTACCGGCTCTGCTACGTCCGCGGTCCCGAGGGGATCATCGTCGAGCTGGCGGAGCAGATCAGGTGACCGGCCCCGCGCCGGAACCTGGTTCATGGGTCAGCAGGTAGTCGATGACGTCGGCGGCCGAGTAGTCGCCGGGCAGGTCGCGCAGGAAGGCGAGGTCTTGGCCGAGCGTGATGAGGGGCGGTTCGGCATAGCCGTCCGGGCGGTGGCGGCCGAGGCCGACGTTGGCGATGAGGGCGTTGCACAGGCAGCGGCGACCAGTGGCGTCAGCGGCGGATCCGCCCTTTCGGATGTAGATGTCGACCGGTTCGGCGGGGCAGCGGTAACCGGCGGCGCCGTTGGGCTTGCGATAAGGCGTGCGCAGGAAGCCCAGGTCGCACAGCCGGGCCCGGTCGGCGTAGATGATGTCGTCGGAGAGCGTTCCGGGCAGGTCGGCGACCTTGAAGGGGAAGCCGGCCGGTGATGCGTACGGGTCGTTGCGCACCTTCAGCGCACCGGCCGCGGCCTGCCGGAGGAGCCGCTGCCGCAGGGCGGGGTCGATCCCGGACTCGCGGCACAGCGCGAACGCCGTACCGGCCTGTACGCCGGCGGCGCCGGCGGAGCGGGCGGCGGCCAGCCCGTCCGGGGTGGCGTAGCCGCCGGCGAGCCAGAACGGCAGCCCGAGCGCGGCGACCTTCGCCAGGTCGATGCGGTCGCGCGGCCCATAGATCGGCTCGCCGGTCTCGTCGAGCCGCATCCGGCCGCGGGGCGGAGCGCTGTGCCCTCCGGCGACCGGCGTTTCCATGACGAACCCGTCCGGCCGTGTGGCCGGCGACCGGCACAGGTACTGGGCCAGGACGGCGGCGGAGACGATGGCCAGGAACGACGGGCGGCGCAGCGGCGGCGCGGCCGCGGACCCGGTCAACGTCGCCGGGTCGAAGGCGACGGTGTCGTTGACATCGGTGTCGGCGACGGTGACCGACAGTTCGGCGACGGCCCGGCGGGCGAGCGCATCCAGCAGCGCCGGGATCTCGGTGGGGATCCCGGCGCCCATCAGGACGTAGTCGACTCCGGCCAGCATCGCCCCGTAGACGGCCGGCGGGGTGGCGAGCTGGATCTTCTCCAGGTAGTTGATCCCGACCGGGCCGCCGTGGCCCTGTTTGGCGAGCCACACTTCGGCGAAGTTGGCGGCGGCGATCAACTCGTCGCGGGCCCGGTTGGGGCGCAGACCCAACCGGGGCACCGGACGAAACGGGGTGCCGGGTTCGATCCCGCCGGGCACGAAATATCGGTCCAAGACGCGCCGGGCCGTCTCCGGCTCGGGGTAGCGGCCGAGCGCGCGGCGTACGTGGCCGCCGGGGTCTCCCCGCTGGAGACGACGGGCCATGATGACGTCGAGGGCGACGCCGGACACGACGCCCAGTTGCCCGGTCCGGGCGACGGCCTGCGCCAGCCGCCACCCGGACACGCCCGCTCCCATGCCGCCTTGGATGACGACGGGCACGGCGGCACCGGACCCGCCCCCGCGAACGACCTCGGGAACGACCTCGGGAACGACCTCGGACGCCGCGGGGTCGGAGGCTGGGTCAGGCACCGCGGTCGCGTTCGGTGGCGGCCCAGGTGAGCAGGTCGAGGCCCGCCGCGCGGGCGGCGCGCCGGGCGGTCAGGATGCGGCCGACGGCTTCCTCGGGCAGGGTTTCCACCATGATGGACAGCCCGTCGCAGTCGCTGACGTGCGGCAGGATCTGCCGGGTCAACTCCACCCCGCGGTCGGCCTGCTCGGCGGTGAGGACGCTGTTGCCGGCCAGGTCGAGGAGTTCACGGGCATTGCGGATCGCGCCGTCGTGATCGGCCAGCAGCTTGTCGACGTAGGCGTCTCCGAAGATGTCCACCAGTTGCGGGTACATCGCTTCTTCCTCGTACCGGAAGTGCGGGCCGGTGGCGGCGGCGATGGCGCTGATCAGCGAGCGTGCCCGCTCGGGGTCACGGCCGCGGAACGCGTCGACCAGCTCGAGCAGCAGGTCGCGCACGGCGCGGTGCTCGGTCCGGAAGATGTCGGTGAACTCTTGTACGACTGTCGTGCCCGTTGTCATGGACTGCCTTTCTGAGGTGGTTGGTCCTAGCCGTATGGGTCCAGGACGTGGGCGACGGGCCGGCGTGGCGCACTGGGCATGGGCCGCCCGTACCCGAATCTGATGAGCATCTGGACGTTGTCGAGCGGGCCGGGGCGGCGGCGCTCATATCCGAAATCTCGGTTGTCTCGGATGTCGCGCACGTCAAGCGGCTGGGTGAGGAAGGACGCCGAGACGCCGTGCAGGGTGGCGGTCAGCAGGACGTGCTGCAGGGCCTGCCCGGCCGTCAGCCAGTCCTCCGGTTCGTCGCCGTCGGTGATCAGCGCGGCCAGGTGCGGCCTGGCGGAGAAGTCGTCGACCGGTCGTCCGGGAACGGGCCGGGCGAGACCGAAGTCGCGGACCGGCAGGCCGCGCCGGCTCGGCCGGGGACCGAAGGCGTACCAAGGCACGCCGTCCGGCCGGTTCCCGTTCGAGATTCGGGTGTGGGTCCAACGGGACAGCTCGGCGCAGTAGGACGCGTCGGAGGTGAGTTCGTCGTCGGCGGCGGCGACCAGGCCGAGCACGTGCGCGGACGCGGCCGGGTCCAGCAGCCGTAGCGTGGCGCCCTCGGCGTGGGCGGCGGACACCAGCTCCGCGAGCACTCTGCGCGGCACCGCGCGGTCCTCGAACGGACCGCGGTTGGTCCTGCGCCGTGGGATGACGGTGTAGAGATCGGTTTCATCCCGGGTCGGGGGCGTGGCCCGCGCGATGTCCATCTCCGCGAGCAGCGTGGGCTCATCGCCATCGTCGGGCAACTGTCGTATCAACGGCTTGTGGCCGGTGACGCGCACCGCCAGCCGCAGATTGAACAGGGCGGCTCCGCAGCTGATGAGCATGCCCCTGCCGCGCGGATCGATGACGTACAGCAGCCGGTCCATGTCCAGGTGCAGTTCCATGGCCTGACCGTCACGTCGGCGGAACCACCACGGCTGGGTGTTGTGTACCGACGGTGCGGCACTCGCCGCCGCCACCAGCAAACCGGCACCGGCATGCGCCGCAAGAGGATGAGTCACCATGCACCTCTCACCAATGCACCTTCCAAGGGACACGCGTCGCGACGTCCTCGCGCCGCGCTCCGGGCATGCGGCTCGAGTCGTCCCGTCAACCGGTGGTGCGGCCTTGAGCAGAGGCTTCCGGACATGGCCGCGGCGGCCCAAGGGGCAAAGGTCCCGCCCCCGCGGGACCTCAGGGCAGCCCGACGATCGGATCTTCCACGCCCGATCCTTCGGCGGTGAGATCCGAGACTGTGAGATTCGAGACCATGAGATTCGAGACCATGAGATTCGAGACCATCCGTCGTGGCAATGACCGACGATGACGGCACAGGGCGGGCGGAGGGAGGCTGGGTGACCGGTCATCGGCGCGCGCTGTGGATCCGCCGGGCGGCGCATCGGGCCGGGCCCGTTCGTGTCCGGGACCGGGTCCAGATGGTGCGGCAGCTGTACCCGGGCTACTTCGCGTCGGTGATGGCGACCGGGATCGTGTCATCGGCGCTGCGCGACGTGGGCCGATCCGGCATGTCGGCGGTGCTGCTGGTCATCGCCGTGGTCTGCTTCGGCGTCCTGGTCGTGGCGGTGACGATCCGCGTGATCGTTTTTCCGCGCGAGCTGCTGGCCGACCTGTCGGCGCCGGACCGGGCGTACGGGTTCTTCACGTTCGTGGCGGCCTGCGGCGTGATCGGCGCCAGGGTCGCCGCCGACGGCAACACGCAAGTCACCATGGTGTTGGGCGGGGTCGGCCTGCTGGCCTGGGCGGGGATGAGCTACGGGATCCCCTTGCGGCTGATCCTCGGCCCGCGCCCGCGACCCGTACTGGCGGGGGTGAACGGCACCTGGTTCATCTGGGTGGTCGGCACCCAGTCGCTCGCGGTGATATCCGCCGCGCTCGGCTCCGCCTACCCGGGCGAGGCGCGGCTCGCCGGGCTGGCGGCGGTGCTCATGTGGTCGGTCGGGGTGATGCTGTACCTCATCGTCGCCACGCTCGTGCTGCTGCGGCTGCTGCTGCTCGAGGTGCGGCCGGCGGATCTGACGCCGCCGTACTGGGTGACCATGGGAGCCACGGCCATCACCGTGTTGGCGGCCGCCCGGATCGTCGGCATGCCCGAAGCGCCGGCGATCGACGCGGCCCGCGCGGTGATCACCGGGCTGGCGGTGGTGCTGTGGGCGTTCGGGACGTGGCTGATCCCGATGCTGGTGCTGTTCGGCGTGTGGCGGCACCTGCTGCGGCGGGCCCGGCTGGAGTACCTGCCGCAGTTGTGGAGCGTCGTGTTCCCGCTCGGCATGTACGCGGTGGCCAGCACGGAACTGGGCCGGGCCGCCGCGCTGCCCATCATCGAACACATCGGACGGGCGTGGGTGTGGGTGGCCTTCCCCGCCTGGGCGATCACCTTCGCCGCCATGCTCGCCACCCTGTTCCACCCCTTGTTGCGTCCCCTCGTTCACAGCGCGGCTCGCCCGCTGCTGAGAGGCCGTGACGAGGAGGGTGGCCGGGACGCGGCCGTCAGCTCGACGCCACCGCCTCCCGGGCGGTGACATCGTCCCAGTCTCCTCCGCCGAGCCCGGCCAGCGCCGCCGGGAACAGCCCGTACTCCTCGGCTTGGATGTGCTCGCGGAGCCGGTCGCAGATCTCGATCAGGTCCGCCGCGGCCAGCGGGCCGGCGAGCCGGGCGGCCAGATCGGCGTGCTCGCCCTCCAGCCCGTCGAGATAGTCGACGAACTCGCCCTGTTCCCGCATCACCGCGAACAGCCCGCGTTCGGCGCGCACGTGCGGGTCGAGCACACCGGCCAGTTCCGCGACGATCTCGCGGGCGCCGGACTCGTCGCCCGCCCGCAACGCGGTGCGGATCAGTCCGACCAGATCGAGTAGCCGCTCATGTTCGGCCATGAGCCGGCCGATCGGCGTGATCTCCCGGCACCCGCAGTGTTCGCACATGACCTGCCCTCTTCTCGGCTCCCATGCTCGGCGGACGGTGGCCGACGCCCTTCAGGTTCGTCGCCGGGGCCGACACGTTGGATGGGCCGATCGGTGGCGTACGTGCGGGACCTTGGTCCTGCCCGGCGGCGGCCGGACCCACCGCGCGCGACGCGCCGCGGCTGGGCGGGCCGCGCCGGGCCGCGCCGGGCAGGCCGCGCCGGTCAGCCCCCTCCCGATGGTGGTCGGCTTCCGGGACCTCCGGGACCCGCGGGCGCCCCGCCCCTGGGCGGTGGAGGGGGCGGCGGGTACCCGCCGGACAGCGCCCCGGCGCGCGGGAATCGGCCCCGCTCGCGTAGGAGCTCAACGACGCTGTAACCGACCACCGCGAGCAGCAGCATCAGGGTCAGCCAGAACCCGTAGCGGGTTCCCACCATTTCGGCGGCCCGCGCCGCGAAGATCTCGTCGGACTCCGCCAGCTCGTTGACCGCGGCGTCGTGCAACACGATCTGGTTGGCCACCAGGAGCAGCGACATCGTGACGCCGGCACCGAGGTTGGCGAGCGTATGGGCGCGCAGCCGCGGCAGGACGGACAGCACGAGCCCGCCGATGATCGAGACGAACGCGAGCACGGCCAATGGCTGAGGATCGACCCGGCCGTCTTCGTCTGTGGCGCTCTCGTCGCCGCCCTCTTCGCCCGATGTCGCCTCGTCGGCCGCCGACCCGGTGAGGCTGGGTTCCCCGCCGAAGACGAAGTCGACGCCGGCGTATTCGGCCGAGACGCCGCCCACCGGGGTGTCGCAGGAGACCGCGAGGAACGGAAGGGTGAAGCACATTAAGGCGAGCAGCAACCCCGCCGGGCGGACAAACAACTTGGACATGGATTCACTTTCTGCACTGTCGCGAGCGGCCACCGGCGTGGTGCGCACGCGAGTCCGATGGACGGGGACGGTCCGCATTGGTTTTCGCGGCGTGCCGCGAGAGCCGCTCCGAAACGTAGTCACCGTGGCACGCATCGTCCATGGGGAGCGCTTCCCATGCCGGTCACCGCGCGGTCAGCGGCGCCGCCGACCCGGCGGTCTCGGCAGCTCGGCGGCGATCTCGGCGAATCCATCGAGCACCTTGGCGTCGAAGGTGCCCCTGACGGCCTCGGCCTCGGCGACGGTGAGCCGCCTGCCTTTGGCGATCGAATGGTAATAGCGGCCGGTGAAGCGAACGTCGGCCATGCCGAGCAGGCTCGCCGCCAGCGGTTTGATGTCGCCGGTGCCGTAGACGTCGATCACCTTCTGGAACCGCCTCCGGTCACCGCCGCTGCGGAACCTTACCCAGGCGACCGAGATCAGGGCGGTGTTCCCGCGCCCGTCGACGATGGGGAACAACGTCCGGTCAAGCGACGTACACGGATTGCGGATGAGGGACCGCCGCACTTCCCCCCACGTGGCGCGCACACATCCCACGTTCCGTTTGTCGACCCCCCGCTTGAGCCGCATTCCGATGCGTCGCCAGGCTCGGTCGGCGTTGCCCATGCGCGCGGCACGTTTCGCGTCGGCCTTGCGAGCCTTGACGGTCCGCGTGCTCACCGACGATCCCCCCGCACCGCCGGCGACGCCGCCGACGCCCCCACTCCCCAGCATCATGGCCGCGGCTAAACCCACCGCGACGGCCCCTCCCGCGCCGCCCCCCTCGGCACCGATCAGAACCCGCCGACCATTGATGGTCCTCCAGCGCCCAGCCATAGCCGCCCCCAGGCCTCCGTCGGTCGGATGAGAACCAGATTAGAACAGGCATCGGACATTTCCCGGCGATCCGTGAAGGGCGAGTCACCGAGGGTGGCGGGCGGCTGCGGGGCTTAGGCGCCTTCGGCCCTGAATCTCCCGCGGTTCCGTCCGTCCGATTCACCTTCGCCACGGTGGCGAGCACTGACCGATAACCCCTCGAGGCCCCCGGCCCGGATATCGCTCCTGAGCGGTGGGGCGAACCAAGCGCCCGCGCCGCTCAGGAGGATTGCCGGCGATCAGTTGAGGGCGGTCCAATCGGTCCAGCTACCTTGTGGATCGCGCGTGGACACGTAGATCCTGCCGGCGGGTGTCGCGCCGAGCACATGGAGGGTGTTGTCGCCGTTCTCGACGGGGACGACCATCGCCAGCGCCGGTGCGCCGGCCAGGTGCTCCTGCCACGGAGTCCAGGCACCGTTCGCGTCGCGCGACGTCCGGACGACCGTCTCCTCCGGAGTCACGCCGAACGCGTAGACCGCGTTGGCGGTGTCGCCGACGGGAGCGACGGCGTGGAGTTTGGGCGCGCCGTTCCAGTCCGGATCCCAGGACGACCATGCACCTGTGTTGTCACGGGTGGCCAGGTAGACCGTGCCGTCCGAGGCCAGGCCGAACGCGTAGATCTGGCTGGTGCGGTCATGGGCCACCGCGATGGCGTGGAGCTTGGGCGCGTCGCTCCACTTCTTCCACGCCGTCCACGCGCCCCGAGTGTCGCGGCTTGTCATGTACACGGCCTCGTCCGCGGTCGTGCCGAACACGTAGACGTTGCCCACGAGGTCGGCCATGGCCGTGATGGTCCGTAGCTTCGGCGCCCTGTTCCAGTTGGCCTGCCATGTGCCCCACGCGCCCTGGGCATCGCGTTCCGTCCGGTACGTCGTGCCGTCCGCGGCCAGGCCGAAGACATACAGCCGATTGCTGAGATCTCCCATGGGCACGAGGGTCCGCAGCCTGGGCGCGCCCTTCCAGTCGCGTTCCCACGAACCCCACGCACCTGTGGCGTCCCGGTAGGTGCCGTAGACGACTCCGTCGTCCGCCAGGCCGAAGACGTAGAGGCTGTTGGACCGATCGCCCGTCGCGGTGACGGCCCGCAGCTTCGGCGCCTTGTTCCAGTTCGCCTCCCACGGGCTCCACGAGCCCTGGTCGCCGCGTGATGTCAGGTACGTGGCACCCACCTCGTCGACGGCGAAGACGTAGACGATGTCGCTGCGGTCGGCCACCGCGGAAACGGCCGCCGCGTGCCACCCGCCTCGGACCGCGAGGGTCATCGTGGACGCGGGCGCCGAGATCTCCTCGATCCGCAGCCCGGAGGGACTGGTGTCCCACCATCTGCTGTCGGGAGTTGTGTAGTCGCTGAAACTCGTCTCGGACGGGGCGCCGAACACGTCCCCGTCGTCGCCGTAGTTCACCCTGTGCTCCAGATGGAACGCGCCGTCCGCCTGCTCCAGCGAGCACTTGTAGTGCAGGGTCGGGGTCATCTGTTCGTTGTCGTTGCTGCCCCACTCGTCGACGTGCCAGATGAACAGGCCGGCATCCGGCAGGTTCGCGTCTCGACCGGTCTGCGTCCGGTTCTCCAGGATGAAGTACTCCTGATCGTTCCTTCGGTACAGCAGGAAGTCGTTACGCCCCGCGTCGACCGAGTAGGTGGTGTCCGCGTTCAGCTCGGTCAGCCGGTCCGTCCATCCGGCCATGTTCTTCAGGAACGCGCAGGGATGCACCGGATTGGTCCCGCCGCCGCCGAAGGCCATCAGGCAGTAGCCGCCCGCCCCGTTGGACTCATAGCCGTAGTCGTACAGATCGGGCAGGCCACACACCATGTGGCCGTTCTCGTGGCAGAACGTACCCAGCGTGAGAGCGCCGCCGATGTTCGTAATCTGATAGTCGGAGAATCGAGTTGTCGGCGTGGCCTCGAAGGGCGGAATCGACGAGAAGTGCGGCCACATGGGGTCACCCCAGGTGGGTGGGGCGTCACCGGCGTAGAAGACGTTGAGCGCATAGATGTATCCGGCGTCGTCGGCGCTCAGCCCTGAGAAGTCGAACCCTTGCTCCCGCAGGCTGGTCAGCGCCTCTTTGATGACCCCGTATGCCCCTTCCGAGGTGGGGTCGTAGTTGTAGAAATCGAAATTGTGCTGAGCGGTGTAGTAGGCGGTCACCACGTTCGTGTAGTCGAGCCGGCCGCCGGAGACGTCCAGGAAGTAGTCGCGCACCGAGCCGTTGTTGCCGTTTCCGTTGTAGCCCCGCTGGTTGCAGAAGTTGTCGACCTCCTCGCGGCTGACCGTCGCCGGGCGCTCAGGGAATTCGATGAGCAGGCAAAGGCCGGTGATGCCGCCTGACACGGCCAGTAATTCCTCGTCTCCGCCGGCGCGGCGCAGTTCCGCCCGGCGCGCCTCCTGCTCCGCGCGCCGGGTTTCCCAGCGGGGCCTTCTCGGACGCGCTTCGAGTGCTGCCCGCGCCGCGCGCTTGGCCGCCGCCGCGCTCACCCGCAGGTGCCGCGGAACGCCGAGCGTCGCGGGATCGACCTCGCCGACGCGGGCATCCGTCGGCACCAGGCTCGACCCGTCGGCCGACAGCCGCGCGTAGTTGTAGTAGCCGGTCTCGGGATGTCGGACGACCGTATAGCCGTCCGGAGTCTCGAACACCGCGACGAATTGATTTCCCGTCCCCCGCAGGCGGATCTGGGAGCCATCCGGATTGCGGAACGTGAACTCTTTGTCAGCAAAAGGAGCAGGCATGACAATCCTTTCCCCGAATCGTCCGCACCGTTGATCGGTACCAGGCGTCCTCCGTGGTCCGGATGCGGGACGATAGTCACGGACGAGGCTGCTCCCTAATGACCCGGGGCGCGCCCGCCAGAGGTCTCACTCGCGGCGGGTAGAAAGTCGCGGCAATAAGGGTCCGAGGTCCTTGTTACCCACGTCACCCTCGGCGGGGACCGAAGGCTCGGGATAAATGTTCCGTCGCCGGACCGGGCGCGTGTGTGGCGAAAATATTGTCTGGTCGCGCCCACCCGATCATTCGTTCGATGAAAACCACCACGGGCTCTTCCGCGGCCGCCGTTGTCGGCCGCATTCATCTGGCCGACGGTTGGCAGCCGCGGCCGGCGACGGTCGCCGATGGTGTGCTTGGCGTTACCTGGAGTCGCGCCGCGACACGGACCGGCCCAGGCGCCAATCTGGATTCAGCCGGTCGTGTCCGCATGTGGCCGCGGGAACCCTTCTCGGCGGATGCCTCAACAAGCTGTTTGACCAGCAGAAATATTCGCAACGCGAAGGTGGCGCGGGCTGTGGACAAACCTGCGGGGTTGGTGTCTTCTTAGAGTGCTTTGAGCAGTCCCCACTTACTCCGTTCGAACTACTTATATCTCTTCTTTCTCCACCGCCCCCTGCGCGGACCTTTTCATGCGCATAAACAACGCCCGCGCGTTCACGGCCGGCCCATACCCAGGTTGAAAACCACGCCTGAACTGGATTAAATCATGCGGTCACACGTCATTTATCGAGGTTTCGGCCGGACGTTGGCGGTGGGCCGTGCCCGGCGCCGCTCCATCTCGGTCTTCGCCGTCCTGGCGATGCTCGGCGCGCTCGTCACCGCCGATCTTCGGTCGGCGTCGGTCCCGCTGGACGCCGACCAGACCGTCGCCACCTGCGCGTTCGGCACAGGGAGCGCGGACAGTGCCGCGCAGGCGACACAGGTGAGTCAGCGACGGCCGGCGGCGGCCGCGGCCGCGGGAGGGCCGGCGGCCTTTCAGGCGATGGTGGATCCGCAGGCGGCCGCCGCGACCGGCGGAGTCACGACGCTGGCCTACGAAGACGCGAAGCTGGCGATCGGCGCCGACGCGACGCCCGATCCGATCGAGATCGGCATCACCCCGCTCAGCGAGACGGAGCTACCGCCGCTCGACACCGGGATGACCAACGTGACGCAGGGCCCGCGACACGGCTACCGGTTCACACCGCACCCGTTCAGGTTCCAGCAGAAGATCGAGCTCACCCTCCCCTACGACCCGGCGCTGGTGGCCGACGGGCTGACCGCCCAGGACGTGCACACCTATTACTACGACGAGCAGGCCGGCTGCTGGCGGGCTCTGGAGCGGGTGACGGTCGACGAGACCACGCACACCGTGGTGTCGCTCACCGATCACTTCACCGACATGGTCAACGCCACGGTGACGGTCCCCGATCACCCGGACGGCGCGTCGTTCGACCCGAACCAGCTCAAGGGCATCCAGGCCGCCCAGCCCGCCGCCGGGGTAAACCTGATCGAGGCGCCCTCGCCCAACAACATGGGCGAGGCTCGGCTGTCGTACCCGATCGAGGTGCCGCCCGGCCGGGGCGGCCTGCAGCCCGGTCTGAGCATCGGCTACACCTCGGGGACGGCCAACGGCTGGCTCGGCCTGGGGTGGAACCTGTCAGTCCCGGCCATCACCATCGATACACGCTGGGGCGTACCCCGCTACGACGCCGCGGCCGAGACCGAGACCTACCTGCTCAACGGCGAGCAGTTGACGCCGGTCGCGCATCGCGGGCCGCTCCAGCCGAGAACGGCGGAGAAGGTGTTCCACACGCGGGTGGAGGGCGGGTTCGCCCGGATCGTCCGCCATGGCAACGCGCCCACGAACTACACCTGGGAGGTCACCGACAAGGCCGGCACGCGCTGGCTGTACGGCGCCGGATCCGGCGCCAACGGCCCGGCGAACGACGCCACCTTGACCGACGAGGCCGGGCACGTGTTCCTCTGGGCGCTGCGCGAGGTCCGGGATCGCAACGGCAACGTCATGCGCTACCGCGGCGTCCGGCAAGACGACTTCGGCGTCGCCCAGGGCGGTTCGGTGCCCGGACGCGCCCTCTACCCGCAACGGATCAGTTACACCGGCCGCGACGACGCCGAAGGGAAGTACACGGTCACCTTCATCCGGGACCGGGAGCTCGGCGAGCCGCGCCGCAAGGACGTCCTGATCGACGCACGCGGCGGGTTCAAGCAGGTCACAGCCGACCTGCTGCGCCGGGTGGACGTGAAGTTCGGCGACCGGCTCGTACGCCGCTACGAGCTCGGCTACCGCGCGGGCGCCTTCGACAAGACGCTGCTGGCGTCCATCGCCCAGTTCGACGCGAACGGCGCGCTGTTCAACACCCACAGGTTCGACTACCACGACGACATCCGCGACGCCGACGGCGGCTACCAGGCCTTCGGCCGGATCGGCTGGACCGCGCCGGACGACAACGTCGCCAACGACACGGTGAACGGCGCGAGCCGCGGGTCCGGCGAGGCCGGCGCCCTGAACGGCAACACCAGCACCGGCGCGGGCGGCCACCTGTACGTCGGCTTCGGCCCCTCGCGGAGCAAGTCCGGCTCGGTGGGCGTCAAGACGGGCTTCGGCAGCGGCACGGACGAGGGCCTGCTCGCGCTGACCGACGTGGACGGCGACTCCCTGCCGGACAAGGTCTTCACCACCGGCGGCACGGTGACGTACCGCAAGAACCTGTCCCGGCCGGGAGGCCAGCCGCGCTTCAGCCAGGACGCGACGCGACTGCCCACGCTGCCCGGAATCATGACCGAACGCACCGAGTCCCGCACCGTCGGGGTGGAAGGGTTCGCCGGCGGCGTGGCTGCGCAACTCGACAACATCGACACCTTCGCCACCACCGAGCGGTACTTCACCGACGTCAACGGCGACGGCATCACCGATCTGGTGAACGGCCGGGGCGTCCTGTTCGGCCGGGTCGGCGCCGACGGCGTCCCGGTGTACGGGGTCAGCGCGGACACGCCGGTGCCGATCGGCCCCGGGCAGATCGACGCGAGCGGCCTGCTGCCCGACCTGGCCGCCGAGCGGGAACGGCGGATCGAGTCCTTCCCGCTGGTCGACAGCGTGCGCCGGTGGGTGGCGCCGTTCGACGGCACGGTCCGCGTCACCGGCCAGGTGCGGCTGGCCGAGCCCGCCGGAGACCGGCCGGCCTTCGCCAAGCCGGACGGCGTGCGGGTGGCCGTCCAAAAGGAGGACACCGAGCTGTGGGCCGAGACGATCGGCGCGGACGATCACGCCGAGCACTCCCCCGGTCAGGTGGACGCGATCCCGGTGGAACGCGGCCAGCGGATCTACTTCCGCGTGCAGTCGAGGTTCGACGGCTCCGCCGACCAGGTGTCGTGGGACCCGCAGATCGGCTATGTCGGCGTGCCCGACGTCACGGACGTCAACGGTCTGTCCCCGTACCGCTACGGCGCCGCGGCGGACTTCACCCTGGCCGGCCGCACGTCCGAGCTGATCGTCCCGGCGGACGGCACCCTGCACCTGGGCGGAACGCTGACCAAGAGGGCCGCCACCACCGACGACATCGCCGTGACGATCACCCAGGACGGCAGGGAAGTCTTCACCGGTGAGCTGCGGGCCGCGGCGACCGGGCAGATTCCGATCGCCCGCGATATTCCGGTCGCCAAGGGCCAGAAGCTGCGCTGGCGGGTGCGGGTCGACTCGCCGATCGACCTGACCCGGCTCGACTGGACGCCCACCGCGAACTACACCGACACCCCCGCGCAGAAGATCAACCCGCCGTACGAGATCGACATCTACCCGGTGTCCGACCTGACCGCGCCGCAGGAGGCCTACACCGTCCCCGCCGCCGTCCCGGCCGGCGGCACGCTCACCGTCGAACCGTCGCTCGCCTTCCGCGACGGCGCCACCCCACCCGACGGCAGGGTCGTGCTCACCGTGAAGCGACCCGGCGAGCTCGTCGCCAAGAAGGTCATCGAGGTCAAGGACGGCCGCGCGCCCGCGCCCGAGGACCTGCGGTTCACGGCCGCGGCGAACGCCGGCGACACGCTGTACTTCGACTTCAGCACCACCGACCGCGCGCTCGCCGCGGCCGTGGAGACCAGTTCGGTACGGGTGAGCGCGGACGGCAGCGGCGGAGCGTTCGAGCCGGCGCCGAGCGCGCTGCACCGCCCGGCCGAGGAGGGCGTCTTCCCGCAGCCGTACCGCGGCTGGGCCGCCGTCGGCTACAACGGCAACCGGGACCGCGCCGACCGCCCGATCGGCCAGGCCGACCTGGCGGTCACCGGCGACTTCGCCGACCAGTTGCCCACCGACGTCGACCCGGTCAGGGACCGGGACGCCTTCGCGGCCGACCCCAAGGTCACCCCGCCCAAGGTGATCATGTTCTCGCCGTCTCCGGCCGACCGCCGCTGGGCATCGGGCGACTCGCTGTGGGTCGCCAAGGACACGGTCAGCAGCTCCCGCTGGGGCGGGCCGACCCTCGGGCTGCCCGAAGCGTCCGACCTCGGCGGCACCACCGCCGGGGCCGGCGGCACCGGCGCCACGGCGACCGAGCCGGCCGGCGTGCCGCGGCTGGCGCGCTCCACGCAGGTCTCCCTCACCGGCAGCGCCGGCGGCGGGGTGATCAGCGTCGGCGGCAGCATCGCCTCCGGCGACAGCACCGGCGAGCTCGACTACATGGACATGAACGGCGACAAGTTCCCCGACGTCGTCGGGTCGGGCGGCATCCAGTACACCGACATGGACGGCGGCCTCGGCGCCACCCGCGGGTCGCTGCCCGGCGGGAGCGTGCGCAAGAGCCGCAACGAGGCCGGGAACGCCAGCGCCGGCAGCGCGGCCCGTACCGCCGCCACTGGACGCGGGCAGGCCGCCCCGCCCGGTCAGGGCACCGCCAACACCGCGGAGTCCGGCAACGACATGCCGCCGCTGGGCATCGGCGGCAACCTCGGCAGCGGCGACTCCGACACCGAGTTCGACCTGCTCGACATCAACGGCGACGAACTGCCCGACCGCGTCTTCGAAAACGGTGACGTGGCGCTGAACCTGGGCTACCGCTTCGCCGCCGCCGAGTTGTGGCCCGGCGGGGTGCTGAACGACGGCTCTACGAGCAACCGCGGCCTGAACCTGGGATTCAACACCGACTTCTACGGCCTGGCGGGCGGCGTGTCCTTCAACGAAGGAAACAGCTCGACCGCGAACACCTTGCTGGACGTCAACGGCGACGGCCTGGCCGACCGGATCTTCGATGGCGACCCGATCCGGGTGGCGGTCAACACCGGCGGCGGGTTCGCCGCTCCGGTGCCGTTCCACGGCAGCCTGTCCGGCATCAACGCCGACGCCAACGCGAAGGTCGACGGTGGCGCGTACGTCACGATCCCGGTCTGCTTCGCCGTCGTGACCGCCTGCGCCATCATCAACCCGGGCGCGAACACCTTCACCGGCGCGAGCCGCGCCGAGCAGGCGCTGCGCGACATCGACGGCGACGGCTTCGCCGACCATCTGCGCTCCACCGACGACGGCGAACTCACGGTCGCGGGGAACCGCACCGGCCGTACCAACCTGCTCAAGACGGTACGGCGCCCGCTCGGCGCCAAGATCGACCTCGACTACACGCGGGACGGCAACACCTACGACCAGCCACAGTCGCGCTGGGTGCTGTCCCGGGTGGCGGTCGACGACGGCATGTCCGGGGACGGCCAGAACGTGCAGTTGTCCACCTACCGCTACTCCGGGGGCGTGCAGGACCGGCTTGAGCGGGAGTTCCGCGGCTACGGGAGGGTCGTCGAGGAGCACCGCGACCCGCAGGGCGGCGACAAGCCGTTCCGCGGCGTCACCCGCGATTACCGCACCGACAGCCACTACACCCGCGGTCTGCTCACGAGCGAGGTGACGACGGACGCGGACGGCCACCGGTTCGGCGAGTCGGTGAACGCCTACCAGCTGCGAGATGTGTCCACCGGGCAGACCCCGGCGAACGCGGCGAGCACCACGGCAACGATCTTCCCGCAGCTGGTGCGCACCGACAAACGGTTCTATGAAGGCGAGCCGCAGCCCGGCAAGTCAACACGCACCGAGATGAGCTACGACGAGTTCGGCAACATCGTCCGCTCGTTCGACGCCGGCGACCCCGGATCGGCCGACGACGTCGAGACCCGGACCTCCTACACGGCCGACGACCCGGCCTGCCGGACCACCGGCGTCGTGGGCACCGCCCGGGCGATCCAGGTGCGCGGCGACGGGCGGCTGATGCGCGACCGCTCGTCCACGGTGGACTGCGCGACCGGCAACGTCACGCAGGTGCGGGCGAAGCTGCCGGACGGCGCGACCGCGGTCAGCGACATCGACTACTTCGCCGACGGCAACGTCAAGTCGGTCACCGGCCCGCCCAACGCGAAGGGCCAGCGCTTCCGGCAGGAGTACGCCTACGACTCGACGGTGGCGACCCACGTCATCTCGATCGCCGACAGCTATGGCCTGCGGTCGGCCGCGACCTATGACCTGGCCTTCGGCCTGGTGGCGACCACGACCGACTTCAACGGCCAGGTGATGCGCTACTCCTACGACTCGTTCGGCCGGGTGGACTCGATCACCGGGCCGTACGAGACCGCGGAGCAGCGGCCCACGATCGATTTCGAATATCACCCCGACGCGGACGTGCCGTACGCCGTCACGCGCAACATCGACCGGCAGGCCGACGGGAAGGTACGGCCGGACACCATCGACACCATCACCTTCGTCGACGGACTGAAGCGCGTCATCCAGACCAAGAAGGACGCCACCCTGTCCGCGGGCCCCGACACCCCGCCCCAGGAGGCCATGACGGTGTCGGGACGGCAGGTGTTCGACTTCCTCGGCCGGGTCGTCGAGCAGTACTACCCGACGAGCGAGCCGAAGGGCCCGGCCAATGAGGTCTTCAACCCCGCGTTCGACCAGGTGAAGCCCACCAGGAACAGCTACGACACCCAAGACCGCATCACCAGGGCGGTGCTCGCGGACGACACGGTCGTGACGACGGCGTACGGCTTCGGACCGGACCGGAACTCGGCCACCCAGTTCGAGACGGCGGTGACCGACGCCAAGGGCAACACCAAGTTCAGCTACAGCAACGTCCGCCAGTTGACCACCGCGGTGCACGAGTCCAACCCCGCCGGCGATCAGCCGTCGATCTGGACCAGCTACGACTACGACCCGCTCGGCGAGGTCCTGCGGGTCATCGACGCCAACGGCGACGTCACCAGGGCCGTGTACGACAACTTCGGCCGGCGGACGGTGGTGGACAACCCCGACACGGGGCGGACCGAGACCATCTTCGACCTCGCGGACAACCCGGTGAAGAAGATCACCGCCAACTTGAACGCGAGGGACGAAGCGGTGGAGTACGACTACGACTTCAAGCGCCTCGCGAAGATCCACTACCCGGTCTTCACGCGGAACGACGTGTCGTACACCTACGGCCGGCCGGGCGCCGATCACGGTGGGGCTGGCCGCGTCGTCCGGGTGGACGACGCCGCCGGCAAGGTCGAACGGCGGTACGGGCCGCTCGGCGAAGTCGTCGAGGAGACCCGGCACGTCCCGGGGAACGGCATCCTCGACAAGACCTTCACCACGAAGTACAGGTACGACACGTGGAACCGGGTCCTCCAGCTGACGTTCCCGGACGGCGAGGTGCTGTCCTACGGCTACGACAGCGGCGGCATGGTGACCTCCGCGGCCGGGGTCAAGGGCCGGTTCGGCTATCCCTACCTCAAGCGGATGGACTACGACAAGTTCGGCCAGCGCGTGCTGATGGAAGCCGGGAACGGTGTGATCACCCGCTACAGCTACGGGGACGCCGACCGGCGGCTCGCGGCGCAACAGGCCGCGCTGCCCGCCGACCAGTCGGGCGGATACGCCTTCCAGAAGGTGAGCTACCGCTACGACCCGGTCGGCAACATCACCTCGATCACCAACGACGCCGCGTTGCCGTCGCGCGGCGGCCCGAAGCTGGGCGGGCCGTCCACGCAGACCTTCGGCTACGACGACCTCAACCGGCTCACCAGCGCCGCCGGCGAGTTCCGGACCGGGGAGGACAAGGCCGACCGCTACCGGCTCGACATGAGCTACGACTTCATCGGCAACGTCGCCGCCAAGGACCAGCGGCACGAACTCGTCCTCGGCGGCGGCAACGTCCGCGTGGACAAGGACACCACCTACGACCTGCAGTATCGCTACAGCGACGAGAAGCCGCACGCACCGACGGCCATCGGGCCGGACACCATGCGCTACGACGCCAACGGCAATCTCATCGAGCGTGACGCGACGCCGGACGACCATCGGCGGCAACTTATCTGGGACGAGGAGAACCGGCTCGCCTGCGTGCAGGACACCGGCAAGAACCAGGACATGTCGCAGGACCCGAGCTCCTGCGACAAGTTCAGCAAGCCTCCGGCGGCGGGCTATGTCTATGACGACCAGGGCAACCGGATCATCAAGGACGCCAACCAGACCCACATCTATCCCAATCAGAACTTCACCGAGCGCGACCGCACCGACTTCAAGCACGTCTTCGTCGGGAGCACCCGGCTGGTCACCAAGATCGCCAAGTCCGGGAACAACTTCGAAAAGGACCAGTTCTTCTATCAGAGCGACCATCTGGGGTCGACCACGTTCGGCACGGACGCCGACGGAGCGCTGGCCGAGCACAACGAGTACTTCCCGACCGGGGAGACCTGGGTCGACGAGCATCCCGACACCAAGAATCCCTACCTGTTCACCGGCAAGGAACTCGACGAAGAAACCGGCCTGTACTACTACGGCGCCCGCTACTACGACGCGCGGACGAGCCTGTGGCAGTCTCCGGATCCGGCGCTGGCCGGCTACCTGACCGGGGAGGGCAACGGCGGCGTCTACAAGCCGGGCAACCTGGCGCTCTACTCCTACGCGGAGCACAACCCGGTCCGGGTCGTCGACCCCGACGGCAGGCAGAACCTCTTCTTCGACCGGGCCCGCTACGCCCCGGTCACCCGGAAGGAGTTCGAGGGGATGCTGGACGACCGGGGCCTGCTGCGGAACCTGCCATCCGGCATCAACCGCAACCAGGCCATCGGGCTGCTCTTCGAGGACGTCGCGATCCGCTCGCTCGGTGCGACGATCTCCACGCCGCTCGCGTCGTTCAGCCGGAACACTCAGACCTTCGCCTCCCCCGCGCGCGCCTCCCGTACGTTCGGCGCGGTGCAGGGCGTCCGGCCGGACGCCATCGCCGATCTGGTCGTTGAACGGAACGGGATGCCGACGGAGTTCTATCTGAGCAGCCATTACTTCGAGATGAAGGCCACCGACAGGACCATCGGCCTCGACTACAGCAGATATCAGCCGCTTGGATATCTCGACATCGCGTCGCGGTCGATGGCAGGAAACTCCGGCAGGATGCCGGCCTTCCTCACCTTCGTCACTCCCTCCGACGCGTCACTGGCGCTTGGCATCTCCGAACGCGCCGCCACCACGAACGTCGCGATCTGGCACTCCAAGCTCTACCGCGACGTCTGGGCCGCGCCCGGGGAAGGCCTGCTGGTCGGTCCGCCCGATCCGATGAACGGCCCGGCCTGGTCGCTCACGGGTGATCCGAGCCTGCGGGTCCAGCAACTGGTCGGTCAGCCGGTGTCCATCGGCGGCGCCCGCCTCCCCAACCCGATCCCCTTCGACCACCCCGACTTCGACGAGGACATCCCCTGGTGAACCCATGAGGCGGGACGGGCCCGGCCCCTCCCGTCCCGCCTCAACGGGGTCCCGTGGCCGTTCCCACCGGTCGGCATCTCGAGCGGCCAACGCCGCGGGCGCGGGTCCGGGCGCGTTCGCCCGGTGTTGTGCGAAGCTGATGAGGCGGACACACACACCGCGCCGCCGACGAGGTGGAGGGCACAGACGATGCGGCAGCCGGCGGGGCACGCACATCCGGCACCCCTGCGGGGCCGGTGGCTGCCGGCCGTGGCCGTCGCGGTGCTGCTGGCCGCGGTGCTATCGCCGGTCCTGCTCGTCACCCCGGCCGCCGCGGTCGCCGATCGCGACGGCGGCTCACCTTCCGGCCGGCAGGGCATATCCGTCGTCGATCAGGTCGCGGTGGTGGCCTCCCGCACCCAGCGGCCCATTCCCGGCCGGGCCGGGGCACAGCGGGCCGCGCCGGACATCCCCACAGCCGACGGCGTCGGCGGGCACCCGGCGGCCGTGCCGGCGAGTGGAGCGTCGATTCGTCCGCCGGCGGTGGCCGTCGCCCTGTCCGCCTCCCGGCCGGGCGCCGACGCGGGCGTCGCGACGATCGGCGGCATCGGCAGCAGGGCACCGCCGCGCGCTCCGGTCGATCTCTGACCCTCACCCCTGGTCCTGATCGTCGGCCCCGCCGCCGCGTCTGGCGGCCTCGTTTCGTCCGGAGATAGTTGTTGTGAACCGCGCTGCCGCGGTGCGCGCCGTACTCGCGCTCGTCGTCGTCGCCCTGTCCGCCTTCTTCGTCGTCACCAAACCGCCGCGCCTGGGGCTGGACCTGCGTGGCGGCACCCAGATCGTGCTGGAAACCAGCGACTCACCCACCACCAAGGCCAACGCCGAATCCACCGACCGGGCGCTGGAGGTGCTGCGCCGCAGGGTCGACTCGCTCGGCGTCTCCGAACCCACCCTGGTCCGCTCCGGCGAGCGCCGCATCGTCGTGGAACTGCCCGATGTGCAGGACCCGCGGCAGGCGGCCGCCGTGATCGGCCGCACCGCACAGCTGACCTTCCACCCTGTGCTCGGCATCGAGCCACCCGCTCAGAGCCCGGCGCCGAGCCCGACGCCGAGCCCCACCCAGAGCACCGCCCAGAGCCCCACCCGGAACCCCGCCGCGAGTCCGGCCCCGAGCCCTGGGCAGTCGAGGCAGCCGACGGTGATCGATCCTCGCCGAGAGGTGGTGCTCGCCGATGAGGGCGGGGAGCGGCTGCGGCTCGGCCCGGCCGTGCTCACCGGGGAGGGGGTCGGCGGCGCCGACGCCCGCACCGACCCGCAACAGCCCGGCATGGGTTGGTTCGTCACCATCGACTTCCGCGGCGGTGGCGGCCGGGCCTGGGAGCAGGTCACCGGGAAGGCGGCGTGTCAGCCGCCCGGCGACCCCCGACGCCGCGTCGCGATCGTGCTGGACAACGAGATCATCTCCTCCCCCCAGGTCGAGGAGAGCGTCCAGTGCAACGTGGGCATCCTGGGCGGCTCCACCCAGATCACCGGCCAGTTCACCCCGGAAGAGGCGCAGGACCTGGCGTTGCTGATCAAAGGTGGCGCGCTACCCGTGCCGGTGCAGATCATCGAGCAGCGCACGGTGGGTCCGAGCCTGGGACAGGCCGCGATCGAGGCCAGCACCAAGGCCGCCGTGATCGGCGTCATCCTCACCGGGTTGTTCATCATCGCCGTGTACCGGCTGCTCGGCGGCATGGCCACGGTCGCGTTGGCCGGGTACGGACTGATCTCCTATGCGGCGCTGCTCGCGCTGGGCGCCACCTTGACCCTGCCCGGCCTGGCCGGATTCGTCCTCGCCATCGGCATGGCCGTGGACGCGAACGTGCTGGTGTTCGAACGCGCCCGCGAAGAATACGCGGCCGGCAGGGACAAGAGCCTGCGGCGGTCCCTGGTCGGCGGGTTCCGGGGCGCCGTGTCTGCCATCGCCGACTCCAACATCACCACACTGCTGGCCGCCGGGTTGTTGTTCTTCCTCGCCTCCGGGCCGGTCCGCGGGTTCGGCGTCACGCTGTCCATCGGCGTGCTCGCCTCCATGCTGTCCGCCCTCGTCGTCACCCGTGTCCTCGCCGAATGGGCGGTCAATCGACGGGTCGTCCGCCGCCACCCCAAGGTGACGGGCATGGCCGGACTCGGTCGGGTCCGCTCCTGGCTCACCCGGCGCCGGCCGAACCTGATGCGCCGCCGGCGCGGCTGGCTCGCCATCTCCGCGGTCGCGGTCGTGATCGCCGTCGGCGGCATCTTCGTGCGCGGACTGAACTTCGGCGTCGAGTTCACCGGCGGCCGGCTGGTCGAATACTCCACCTCCCGGCCCGTCGACGTCGATCAGGCCCGCCAGAGCATCGCCGCGGCCGGGTTCCCCCGCGCCGTCGTACAGGCCTCCGACCAGGACAACATCACCGTCCGCGCAGAACGGCTCACCGGCGACGAACAAGAGCGCATCCGCGCCGCGCTCTCGCGCGACGGCGGCGAGGCCACCAAGCTGCGCGATGAGTTCATCGGCCCCAGCCTCGGCGACGAACTACGTCGCAACGCCCTCATCGCGCTCGCCATCGCGCTCGCGGCCCAACTCGCCTACCTGGCCATCAGATTCCGCTGGACCTTCGGCGCCGCGGCGGTCGCCGCCATGGCCCACGACGTGGCCATCCTCATCGGCATCTTCGCCTGGCTCGGCAAGCCCATCGACGGGGTGTTCCTCGCCGCCCTGCTCACCGTCATCGGCTATTCCGTCAACGACTCCGTCGTCGTCTTCGACCGCATCCGCGAACACTGGCGCACCCGCACTCGGGTGTCTTTCGCCGACCTCGCCAACGATGCCGTACTCCAAACCGTCCCCCGCACCATCAACACCGGCCTCGGCGCGGTCTTCATCCTCACCGCGCTGCTCTTCCTTGGCGGCGACTCCCTCGCCGATTTCGCCCTCGCCCTGCTCATCGGCATCGCCGTCGGCACCTATTCCTCGATGTTCACCGCCACCCCACTCGCCATCGAACTCCATAACCGCAGTGCCGTGCCGCCGCCCAGCGGCCGAACCGCCGGCACCGGCAAGGTCGCCACGAGGAAACCGGCCAAGGCCGCACGCCCCGGAGGTGATTCCGGTGCGGTTATCTAGCCCGGCGTCCAAGGTCAGACGGCGTGTGGTTCCCAGAACGCGTACACCAGCCGCGCGGGCGGGTCGGCGTCAGGTGACATGATCTTCCATCCGGGCGGCCAGGAGTGGAATGTATCGGGTTGGATAAGGCGGATATCGTAGAGCATAAAGGCGTAAGAGAAGTCGACGGTCACGGCCGCCTCGGGTGAGGTTTCGGGAAAGTATGTCGTGATCGTGTTCTGGCTGGTGTATGTGAACGTCGCGTCATGGAAGTCAGCGGCATTCTCGAAGGTCGCTTCCTGGAAGAAGGGCGGACCCGCGAAGTGCGTTTCGCGGAAATCGGCTCTCCCACCGAAGATCGCGCGCTGAAACACCGCGGCTCCGTGGAAGGCGGCCCCAGGCGTCTCGATCTTCTCTGGCCCGTGGTACGGGCAACCACCGCCGAGAAAGTAGCGCCAACCACCGAAATCCGCATCGCCAACGAAGATTGTGTGCTTGAACGAGGCGTCGCCGCGGAATTTCGCCCCTTCGAATACGGCGTTCCCGCCGAAGGTGACGTTCGAGAACTCTGCCCGCCGCTGGAATGTCGCCCGGCTGAAGCCGGCTTTGCCGCCGAATCGTGCCCCGTCGAAGCGCGCGGCCGATGTGAAAACCGCTTCCGTGAACGTCGCTGAGCCATGGAGATCGGTGTCGGTCAGATCGACAAAACCCATCCGACAGTGTCCAAGATTGAATTCGACGAGCACGGCGTCTCGCAGGTCGACGGCGATCCCGTCCCAGAACGTCGCGGGAGCGTCCGGGATGGCCGCCGGCCACCACAGGTGCTGCCTGAGGATCTCCTGCGCCGTGCGGCGTACGTCGAGCTCTTGGCGGTCGGCGACGACCGCGTCGTGCGCCGCAATGCCGTGGCCGTCTCGTCCGCCGTCGGCCTCGATGGGAGCCGCCGTGGCCTGCGTGAGCGTGCGCACCCGCTCGGGAGGCGGGTGAAAGGGACGGCGAAGATAGGAACAAATCTGGTCGACCACCGTTTGCCGCAGCCCAGGGTAGGTCTCGGCGAGCCGTTCCAATGCCGCCAGGGCTCCGATGCGTGTCGCCGCGTGCGGACTCCCGAGTTGCTCGCCGGCCTGAGACGCCAGCTCCGTGATGTGGCGGGCCGTCGCCTCCTCACGAACCGCATGGTCGGCGGCGAGCTGGCGGCGATGTTCGCGTTGGCTGAGCCGCAACCGGCTGACGCCCAGCAAGGTGGCGAGGACGGCCAGCACGGAGGCCGCGCTGCGCCACCCCTTGTCGAGGGCATCACGGTGATCGCCTGGTGTGCCGCCCCACAACAGCACTGTGACCGTCACACCTGCGCAGCCGCCGATGACCAAGGCCAGCCATACCCACCGCCACGCGAACTCACGGAATTCGGTGGCCTCCCGCGTACGCTCCGTGGATCGCCCACGGTCGACGTCCTGCCAAGACGACGGCACCACGGCCCCATCTCAGCACAGCAGGGGCCGGGTCGGCAGGGCGTCAGGCTCCGGGAACCGCGACCTGAACGGCGATCAAGCGTGCCTCACGTGCGGCCGACCGGGCATGTTCGTCGAAGTCGGGCGCGGCGCAGGCGAACAGAGTCTTTCCGCTGGATCCGCCGAGGGCGCACGCGAAGACGGCGGTTCCTGGATGCACTTCGTTGGTGACCTTGCCTCCTTCCACGACACGGATCAGTCGCCCGCCGAGGGCGTCGGCGATCCACAGCGCACCTTCCGCGTCGAGGCAGGAGCCGTCGGGGGCCACCGCGAGCTCGCCCAGCGCCTTCCCGATCTCCCGCTGAGTGGGCAGCGGGCCGAACTCCGCCCACGTACGGCGGTTGACGAGCCGTCCGTCCTCGGCGAGATCGAACGCCGTGACGCGGTTGCCGAAGGTTTCGTTGACGAGGAGAGTCCCGTCTTTGGTGATCACGCTTCCGTTGGGGAACCAGAGGTCGGCGGCGACCTCGGTCACCGTGCCGTCGGGGTCGGCTCGGTGCAGTGCGGCCGGCTCGAGCGGGGCGCCCCCCATGAGGTCGAAGCCGAAGTTGCCCACGTAGACCCTGCCGTGGGCGTCGACGACCATGTCGTTGAGATGGCCGGTGGCGAGCCGGCTCAGATCGGCATGGGTGACGAGGGTGCCATCGGGCTCGCGGCGCAGGATCTTGCGGTCGCGCATGGACACGATCAGCAGACGACCGTCGGGCAGCCACCCGAGTCCGGAGGGCTGTTGCGGCACAGCGGCCTCGACGCGCAGATCGGAACCGTCCTCGCGGACGGAGAGCACCTGGTGGGTGTAGAAGTCGGAGAACCAGATCCGCTCGTCGTGCCAGCGCGGCCCCTCGAGATAGGAAAAACCGTCGATCACCGTGGCAGCTGTATCGGCCATGCTCGTCCTCCTTTGGATGTGAGCCGTCGATGGGGAACTACCCAGGTCAGGCCATCAGCTTGGCCAGCTCGGACATCTCGGTCTCCGGATCGACCACGGGCTGGATGACGATCTCGTCGATGCCGGCCTTCTCCATCGCCGCGATGCGATCGCGCAACTCCGAACGAGTGCCGATCAGCGCCAGCTTGTCGACCAGCGACGGCACGATCAGGTCACGGTCCTCGGGCTGGATGCGCCCCAGGTAGTTGCGGTAGAGCGTGGCGTGCCGGGTGGGGTCGGTCGCCGTCGTGCCGCGCCGCTCCAGCAGCCGCCGCATGGCATCGGCCTCTTCCGGCTCCAGCGACTCGCCGAACGACGGGTTGTCGGCGGCGAAGGTCAACAGCGCCATGGCGATGTGACCCATCTTGTCCTTGACCAGGTCGCTGTAGCGGTCCTCGTTCTCGCCGAGCAGGTGCAGCGAGGTCATGACATAGGAGTCGACCTCCTCAGGCAGTCCGGCGGCGCGCGCGGCCTCCCGGCGCGTCGCGTCGAACGCGGTCCACGCCTCCGGGGCGAGCAGGCCGAAGGAAATGACCCCGGTGCCGCGCCGCCCGGCGATCGCGGCGGCCTTGAGCCCGAACGCCGCGACCACGAACTCCACGGGGTCGGCGGTGTTCACGTAGGGGCCGACGTGCAGGAACTTGATCGTCCGAGTGCGCTCGCCCTCGGTGTACTCGGTCTCCCGGCCGGCCGTGAGGTCTTGCATCGACGCGGTGAACGCCTCCAGTTCGGCCATCTTGGTCGGCAGCATGCCCAGCGTCCGGCGCGCCGTGTTGCCGGTGCCGATCCCACAGATGACGCGGCCTGGGGCGATCGCGTTCAAACTTGACACGGCGGCCGCCGCCGCGGGTACCGAGCGCAGTGCCGGCGAGGTGACTCCGATGCCGAGCTTGATGCGGCTCGTCGCCTTCGCGCACAGCCCGAGCGCGATGAACGGGTCTCCGTTGACCATCGGCGTGTCGTAGACCCAGAAGCTGCTGAACCCCAGCTCCTCGGCCCGCGCGGCGAGGTCTTCGATCCCCGGCCGGGCGGTCACCACGATTCCGGTGCGCATGGGTACTCCTCATCGTGGAGAAGAAGATCATCAAGTGCTGACTAAGCGCATAGTCACATCATGTGATAGACATGTCAAGGCACGCAGAAGACGGTCGCGTGCGCCGAATCCACGTGTCGGATCCATTGCCGTGACCGAGTCACGGGCGAAGTTAGAATCGCGTCAGGCTCACGAGGAGGCAGGCTCGGCATGCCCAAGCGGCAGGCGCGCTTCACGCCGGAGGACCTGGCGGGCGATCCCCGGCTACAGGACGAGTCACCCAACCTGTGGGGCGAGGAGTTCGGCGAAGTCAAGCGCGGTTTGCTGACCTCCGCGGTGCGGTGCTTCGCCGCCAACGGCTTTCACGCCACAACCACCCGCGACATCTCTGCCGGCGTCGGGTTGAGCCCGGCCGCGCTCTATGTGCATTTCCCCACCAAGGAACTGGTGCTCTACGCGATCAGCCGGATAGGGCACGAGCGCGCGCTCGCCTACGTCCAGGTTCCGGAGGCCGAGCAGGCCGCCGCGACCGCGCACCGGCTCCGGGGGATGATCGCCCGGCACGTGGAGTGGCACGCGCGCCATCACGTGGCCGCGCGGGTCTGCCAGTACGAACTCCACGGGCTGAGCCCCGAGCACTACGACGAGATCCGCGAACTGCGCCACCAGCATGCCGAGGTGGTCCGCGACGCCGTCACCCGCGGCGTCGCGGACGGCACGTTCGCGTCGGTCGACGTCAACCGGGTCGTGCGCGCCATGCTCTCGCTCGGCATCGACCTCGTCCGCTGGTACCGGCTCGACGGCCCCGACTCCCCCGAGCAGATCGGCGAGTTCTATGCCGACCTCGCCCTGAAGATGGTGATGAACACCGCGCCGGGTGAGCACCCCGCGCCTCGCCCGGCCGGACGACGCGGCGCACGGAGACCGGGCCGTTCCGCGGTCACCGCGAACGATTAGCCCGCCGGCCCACCGGGCCCCGCCGGCGCCCGCCGGCGCCCGCCGGCCCGCATACGCTGGAGGAGTTCCCGGCGGCGCTACCGACGATGGACACTTTGTGACCGTGCATCCGGCGACCAATCCGCCGACAGGCCGGCTTCGTATGTTCTGCGAGGAACCGGTGTCCGGCAGTAGGGCGGTGACCCAGTGAAGGTCTTTGTGCTCCACGAGAACCCCGACTGGTATCCGCCGCTCGCCGCGGCCTTCGACGCCGAAGGCGTCGCGCACGAGCAGTGGCCGCTCGGCGGCGGCCCGCTGGACCTGGACGCCGAGCCCCCGCCCGGGGTGTATTGGTCCCGGATGAGCGCCTCGTCGCACACCCGCGGCAATGTGTTCGCCAAGGACCACGCGCGGGCGGTGCTCGGCTGGCTGGAGTCGCACGGCCGCCGTGTGGTGGGCAGCCGGCGCGTACTGGAGCTCGAGGTGAGCAAGACCCAGCAGCACGCCGCGTTGCGCGCCGCGGGTTTCGACGTCCCGCGGACCATCGCGGTGGCGGGCACGGACGAACTGGTCAGCGCCGCCGGCAAACTGCCCGCGCCGTTCATCACCAAGCACAACCAGGGCGGCAAAGGGCTCGGGGTGCGCCGATTCGCCTCGGTCGAGGACTTCGCGGCGCACGTGGACTCTCCCGACTATGCGCCGCCGGTCGACGGGATCACCTTGCTCCAGGAGTACGTGACGCCGGCCGAGCCGTACATCACTCGGGTCGAGGTCGTGGGCGGCGAGTACGTCTACGCCATCACCGCCGACATCGCGCGGGGCGGATTCGAGCTGTGCCCGGCCGACGCGTGCGCGCTCGACGCCGGCGACCCGGCCGATGGCGCGGCGCCGGGCCTGTTCGCGCTGCGGGCCGGCTTCGACGACCACCCGATCATCGGCCGCTACCTCGACTTCGCTCGCCGGCACGGAATCGAGATCGCGGGGTTCGAGTTCATCGAGACCGCCGACGGCCGGCTGGTCACCTATGACGTGAACACCACCACCAACTACAACGCCGAGGTGGAGGCGGTGGCGCCGCGCTCGGCGGCGCGTCAGGTCGCCCGTTTCCTGGGCCGGCTGCTCGATCAGCACAGCGGCGCGAACGGAGCGGCGGCGGCGTCTCGAAGGGCCCCGCGTCGATGAGGTTCGGGTACTGGATGCCGATCTTCGGCGGCTGGTTGCGCAACGTACCCGATGAGGGCATGAGCATCACCTGGCCGTACATCCGCGACCTGGCCGTGGACGCCGAGCGACAAGGCTTCGATCTGACACTGATCGCGGAGCTGAACCTCAACGACATCAAGGGCCATCGAGCGGGAGCACTGGACTGCTGGACGCTGGCGCCGGCGGTGGCCGCCGTCACCCAGGCGGTGGAGCTGATGCTCGCGGTCCGGCCCAACTACCACCCGCCGGCACTGACCGCGAAGGCCATCTCGACGCTGGACGCGATCGCCCCGGGACGGGTGAGCCTCAACGTCGTCTCCTCGTGGTGGAAGGACGAGGCGGTGCAGTACGGCGCCCCGTTCGACGTCCACGACGCTCGGTACGCCCGGACGCGGGAATGGCTCGACGTGCTCGGCAGACTGCTGCGCGAGGAGACCGTGACCCACCACGGACCCCTGTACGACCTCGAGGGCGCGGTGATGGAGCCCAAACCATCGCGGCCGCCCGCCGTCTACATGGGCGGCGAGTCGCCCAAGGCGAAAGAGGTCATCTCGGCCTACGGCGACGCGTACGTCATGCACGGCGATCCCCCCGAGGTCATCTCGGCGAAGGTGACGGACATGAACGCCCGCCGATCGGCGCTCGGCCTGCCGCCGCTGCGGTTCGGCGTCTCCGGATATGTCATCTGCCGAGACACCGAGGAGGAGGCGCAGGCCGAGTTGTCCCGCATCCTGGACGTGCACGCGTCACCGGACGCGTACGCCTCCTACCGTGACTTCATCGAGGGGTCGCACCTGGAGTCGGAGGTGACGCTGCGGGAGTACAGCGTCTCCAACCGGGGTCTGCGGGCGGGTCTCATCGGAACCCCGGACCACATCATCGACCGCGTCCGCGCCTACGAGGACGCCGGAGTCGATCTCATGCTCCTGCAATTCTCCCCGCAGCACGAAGAGATGGCCCGCTTCGGCCGCGACATCATCGGCCATTATCCGCGGTCGGGCCGGCACGAATGAGCGACCACAGGTAGTTGTCGACTATCTCCTTGGCTTATCCGCTCGGCTTATCCCCTCCGCGTATCTCCCCGGCGTATCCCTCGACCTATCCCCTCGGCCTCGCGAATTGCCGCTGAGCCCAAAAGGGTCGAGTACGAGGGTCGAGTACGCCGGGTTTTATCCCTTCGGATCGACGGCCCCGAAGACGGTGTCGCACCGTCACGGATGGGCCCGGCCCGGGCGGTGATCAGCATGTCCATCGCGCCCGGACGTGCCGTCCGTCGCGGGACGGCTACGCGCCGGCACACCCCGTGGTCGAACGCATCTGGAGGCGCCGGCTCGTTTCGCGCCGCGAGGCCTAACCGTTACCGGCCAACGTGTTGCTCCCGTATGGAGGCGAATATACCGTTTGCGCGGATCGATCCCAGAGGAGGCCGGAGTGTCGACAACGAAGCGCGCGAAGACGGCACTGATCGCGGCGACGGCGCCGCTGGTCGTGTTGCCCTGTGTTGTCGCGCAGCCGGCGCTGGCGAACCCGTCCAAGCCGCCGCCGATCGAGTCCTATGAAGGAGATCCCGGCCGCCTCGGGGACCCGGCGAGTTGGCGTACCCCGGAATTCAACCGGGACTCCGGCCTCGTGTCGATTGGCGCGGAGTTCGCTTACGCGGCCGGCTATTCCGGCGCCGGGATGAACATAGGCATCGTCGATTCGGGCTTTTTCGCCGGGCACATGCGAGAGCACGGCAGCCTCGATACGAACTACGCGGTCGGCGATCGCTACTTCTCGGTGACGGCCCAGGGCGGCGAGACCGGCCCGACTCCCGGTTTCTATGATCCGGCGTTCAACGACAGTCACGGCACGCACGTCAGCGGCACCGTGGCCGCGAGCCGCGACGGCGTCGGCGAAACGCAGCCGGACGGGCCGGACGCCAACATGCACGGCGTCGCGTTCAACGCCGACACCTACACCGGAAACACCCACAAGACGGACGGCGTCTTCTACGGCCTGGTGCCGCCGACCGCGACCCCCGCGCAGACCCCCGACAACGGCTACCTCGCCAACGTCTACCGGGCCGTGAGCAGGGCGAAGACCGCGAACGGCAGGCCCCTTCGGATCATCACCACAAGCTGGGGCAGCGCGCCCCCCACGGAGAACTACAACACGCTCGAGCCGCCGCCCGGCGGCCCCGCCACCTTCGGCCTGAACGCGGCGTGGCGGTACCTGTCGACTCCGGACGGCGTCGCCGACGCGAACGGCAACACCGTGCATTGGCTGAACGGCGCCATCGAGGTCGCACGGAGCGGCAAGGTGCTCCAATTCACCGCGGGCAACGCCGGCGTCGCGAACCCGACGGCCCGGGCCGCCACGCCGTACTTCCTGCCCGACCTGGAGGGACGCTGGTACACCACCTCGGGCGTCAATCCCAACATCGGGCGCACGTTCAACGCCGACGGTTCCGTTGAGGTGCCGGGGCAGCAGGAGTTCAACCAGTGCGGCGTCGCGAAGTGGTCCTGCATCACCGCGCCGAGCAGGCTGATCAACAGCACGTGGGTAGAGCTTGTCGACGGCGTGCCGCAGGCGCGTTATCGGGCCGCGTCGGGGACATCGATGGCCGGACCGCACTCGGCGGCCTCGCTGGCGTTGATCATGCAGCGCTTCCCGTACATGACCAACACGCAGGCGCTCTACACGATGTTCACCACCGGCAGGCAGAACAGCACGATCAACGACGCGCAGGGCAACCCCATCCCTAATCCCGCCCGCGGCCAGATGGTGCGGGTTCCCGACTCTCGCAACGGCTGGCACACGGTCAGCCTGCGGGAGGCCATGCGGGGTCCCGGCCAGCTGCTGGGACGGTTCGACGTCGACACGCGGGGACTCAGCGACGTGTGGTCGAACGACATCTCCGACGCCGCCATCCAGGCGCGCGAGCAGGAAGACGCCGCCGAGGCGGCCGCCTGGGAGGCCACCAAGGTCGCGAGGGGATGGACGAACGGCCTGCCTCCGGACGCGAGCGAGGTCGACAAGTCAGACTTCGCCACCGGTACCAGGCGCGAGCAGGCACGGGAAGCGCGCGTTTACGAGGGCAGCCTCACCAAGCGCGGCCACGGCACCCTGTTCCTCACCGGCAACGACACCTGGCACGGGGCGAGCACGGTCCGCGGCGGCAAGCTCTCGGTCGTCGGCTCGCACGCCTCCTCGATCGATGTGCGCGGCGGGACGCTCGGCGGCAGCGGCAGCGTCGCCGACAACGTCAACGTCGCCGACGGCGTCCTGGAGCCCGGCGTCACGGCACGTGAAGCGCGGCGCGCCAACGGACAGGTCGCGCCGGGGAACGTCTTGAACATTGGCGGGGACGTGCGCCTCGGCCGCGAAGGCAGCCTCGCCGCGACCGTCTCCGGCGACGGCGACCACACGAGCGTACGCGCCGCGGGTGACGTGGTCTTGGGCGGAACGCTGCGGCTGGATGTGGACGGGGCCCTGACCCGTGGCACCGTGCTGACGATCATGAGCGGCGACTCGATCCGCGGGACCTTCCGCGGCCTGCCCGAAGGAGGAGTCGTCAGGGCGGACGGCCACAGGTTCCGGGTGTCGTACGCGAACAACAGCGTGACGCTGACCGTCATCCGCTGACCGCCGACGCCCCGCGGCGCGCCCGCGCCGCGGGGCCGGCCGGCCGGCCAGCCCGGCTAGGCGTTCCGGCCGACCTCGTGACCGGCGTCCTTGAGCGCGACCATGGCGTCCTCCAGCCTGCGCTCCGGCACCAGCACCAGGTCGGCGTGGTAAGTCGACGCCGCGAACACCGGGATATCGGCCTCGGCGAGCGGACCGACGAGCGCGGCCAGCATTCCGGTCGACTCCACTCCGTGCGGGGTCGCGCCGCCGTAGAAGCCGAACCAGCGGTCGTTCTCGACGTAGTGCGGAGCCTCTCTGATCACGGTCAACCCCTCGGGCGCCCGGACCAGCGCGATCCACTCGTCGTCCTCGGGCAGGGTCGCGTGGGGCAGGTGCTCGACCAGGAACGGGGTGGGCACGACCGCCAGCCGCTGCGAGAGGGACATGCCCGCCAAGCTAGCCGACTCCGAGGTGGGCCCGCGGCTCGCTAACCCTTCTGGATCTAACCCTTCTGGATCTCGCCGCCGGTGGGGGCGAGCACCTCGCCCGTGTAGTACGACGAGAGCCGATCGCTGGCGAAGAAGACGTACGACGGGGCGATCTCGTCCGGATGGGCGGCGCGCCCCATCGGAGCCTGCTCCCCGAAGCCCTCGACGCGTTCGTCGGGAAAGGTCGCGGGAATCAGCGGGGTCCACACGGGGCCGGGCGCCACGCAGTTGACGCGGATCCCCCGATCGAGCAGCGACTGGGCCATCGAGTAGGTGAAGGCGTTCACCGCGCCTTTGGTCGCCGCGTAGTCGATGAGCGACTTGTTGCCGCGCAGCCCGTTCACCGAGCCGGTGTTGATGATCGAGCCTCCCTCGGGCAGGTGCGCCAGCGCGGCCTTGGTCGTCCACACGTAGCTGAAGATGTTGACGTGGAACGTGTGGAGGAGTTGCTCCGTCGACAGCTCGGTCAGGTCCTGCACGGGCTCCTGGTAGGCGACGTTGTTGACGAGGATGTCCAGGCCGCCCAGCTGCTCCACCGTACGGTCGACCGCCTCCTGGCAGCGCTCCTCCTCCGCGAGGTCGCCGCGGATCAGCACGGCGCGCCGGCCCGCCTTTTCGACCAGCTGACGGGTGTGCTCGGCGTCCTCGTCCTCCGACAGATAGGCGATCGCCACGTCCGCGCCTTCTTTGGCGAACGCGATCGCCACTGCTCGCCCGATGCCCGAATCGCCGCCGGTGACCAGGGCACGCTTGCCGGCCAGCATCCCGCTGCCCGTGTAGCCGCGCATCTCGTCCTCCGGCTGCGGTCGCATCGTGCCGGTACGCCCCGGATACGACTGCTCCTGCGGCGGAATCTCATTCATCACTGCCCCCTTCGCGACGAAACGACCTCCCACGCCCCTTACCCCCTCGCCGCGGACCATGCGCACGAACGGGCAAAGGCACGCGACCCCGCCGGCCGAGGGCGTCGGCCCGGCCAGGCCCGGCCGGGCGCGCGCATTTGCCGTACGGTGTGCTGCCCCGCGCCCGCCCTTCGGGTTAACGTCCTCGGGTGAATGTGCGTGTGGGGGCGCGAGTCTCGCTGTGGCCGCTGAACGACGCGGATCGGTACGAGTTCGTGGCGCGGGCCCGAGAGAGCATTGACTTTCATCGAGGCCTGGTCTTCGCGCCGACGACCGTGGTCGAGTTCGACGAATACCTCGCGCGTTTCGACGGCGTCAACGCGGTTGGTTTCGTGGTGCGCCTGAACACCACCAAAGAATTGGCGGGATTCGTCAATATCAATCATCTCGTGTGGGTGCCCGAGCGGTGTGGCGCGTTGGGATATGGGGGATTCGTGGCGACCGCGGGTCACGGATACGTTGCTGAGGCGGTACGGCTGGTGGTCCGGTACGCGTTCGACGAACTCAGGCTGGACCGACTGGAGGCGGATATTCAGCCGGCGAACGCGGCATCAATGAGGGTCGTCGAGCAGGCGGGATTCCGGCCCGTCGCTGCCGCGCCGCAGGCCATCCGCATCGCCGGGGAGTGGCGCGACCATGAACGGTGGGCGGCCACCGCAAAAGTGGTGTCCGTCGAGAATGTTTAAATATCTTGAAAGTTGCATATGTCAGGCAAAAAGATAACATAGTGCAGCGGTGCGCCCGGACCCATTCACAGGGGGCAGCTGAGTGGCCGACGTCAAAGAGCAAGCCCAGGCACCCGAGTGGCCAGAGCACCTCGACGTACAGGCTTTGCTGGGCCGGGGTTGGCGCCCTACACCCTTCAGGGAGTTCGTCCTCAAAATCCATAGCCGCTGCAATCTGTCCTGCGACTACTGCTACATGTACGAGATGGCCGACCAAGGCTGGCGCCGCCAGCCTCGGAAGATGGCCAGACCGACCGTCGACTGGGTGGCGCGGCGGATCGCCGAGCACGCCCGGGCAAAACTGCTCGAGCGGGTCGATGTCACGCTGCACGGAGGCGAGCCACTGCTCGCCGGCGTGGAACATCTGCGCTACACGATCGAGGCGGTCCGCGCCGCCTGCGCCCCGGACGTCGAGGTCCGGTTCAACGTCCAGACCAACGGCGTCCTGCTCGACCCGTCGTTCCTCGAACTTTTTCGCGAGCACGGCGTACGGGTCGGGGTCAGCCTGGACGGCGACGAGGAGGGACACGATCGGCACCGCCGATGGGCGAACGGCACCGGCAGTTTCCAGGCCGTTCGGGCCGGCCTGCACCGACTCGGGGCCGAGCCGTACCGCCACCTGTTCAGTGGCCTGTTGAGCACCGTCGATCTCCGCAACGACCCGATACGGACGTACGAGGCGATGCTGGAGTTCGAACCGCCCGCCATCGACTTCTTGCTTCCGCACGGTAACTGGGACAACCCACCGCCAGGTCGGCTCCCGGACGCATCCTCACCGTACGGTGACTGGCTGGTCACGACGTTCGACCGCTGGTATAGATCGCCCACGATGCGGACGCGGGTCCGTCTGTTCAACGAGATCATGCGCCTGCTCTTCGGGAAGCGCTCCAGCGGAGAGGCGGTCGGCCTGTCCCCCGTCGCGATCGCGGTGGTGGAGACCAACGGGCAGATCGAACAGGTGGACTCCCTCAAGTCGGCATACGACGGCGCGGCCGGGACCACCCTGCACGTGTCCCGCGATCCCTTCGAGGCCGCGCTGTTCCTGCCCTCTATCGCGGCGCGCCAGATCAGGGGTCTCGCGCTGCACGACGGATGCGGCGCCTGCCGCCTCCACCCGGTCTGCGGGGCGGGCAACTACGTGCACCGCTATCGAAAGGGCAGTGGTTTCCGCAATCCCAGCGTCTACTGCCGCGACCTCGAGCGCCTCATCACCCACATCCATGGGGTGGTGTCCAATGACGTCGAGGCGCTCAGGGCGCGGCGAGGTTAGATCGGCGGCGGGTCGAAGTCGGCGTCCAGATGCCGGCCGTTCAGGAAAACATGGGTGTCCGGGTGGTTGAGCCCGAGCGTCCGCTCGTAACGGGCGCGGGTCTCGTCGATCATCGCCTTGGCTCGATCCGTCTGGCCATTCGCCATCAGGTCGGCCGAGAGGTTCGCGGCGCCCGTCAAGGTCAGCGGATGAACGTCACCGAACAACACCTGGAGTCGCCGAAGCGTATCTTCGCCCAGGCGGCAAGCCGCGTCGAGATCACCGAGTGCGGCGAGATCACTGGCGAGGTTGAGCGCCACGGTCAGGCTGAAGTGGTGATCTCGGCCCAGTCCGGCGTCGAGGCCTGCGATAGCACGTTGGTTCAGCTCGTAGGCATTCCGCGCCTCGCCCTGGACGCGACGCAGCACGGCCAGATTGGTCAGGCAGACGAAGCTGTACGGGTGGTCGCCCCGATAGACCTCCGCATAGCGGCCGACAGAGTCCACGACCAACGTCGTGGCCTCATCGAGCCGGTCCCGGGTGCGCCACACGTTCGACAGGCACGTGGCGGCGGCCAGCGTGTCAGGCGAGCGCAACCCGTACAACCGAACGCAACGCTCGTGGACCTGCAGGGCGAGTTCCTCTGCCCGTTCGTAATCGCCGTGCCTGCGCAGAGCGATGGCCAGGTCGGTGCCCGTGCGCAGCGTCCAGTTGTGTTCGGCGCCGAGCGCCTCCATCGCGATCGCGTATGCGTCCTCACCGAGGTCACAGGCTTCGGAGTACTCGCCGGACAGGCGAACCGCGCGAGCCAGCCCGGTGAGCGCACTGACCATGCTGGACTTGTCCGTTCCCGTTCCCTGCTGCTGCCAGCCCGAAAAGGCGCGGTCATGCAACTCTCTGGCCCGGGTGTAGTCGCTTATCAGGCCATAGTCGAGGGCCAAGTTATGAGCGGCGCGAAGCGTCCCCGCGTGACCGCGAGGGTACTTCTCCTCATAGCGGCGGAGCGCCTGCTCATCGCGCTCCAAGGCTCCCTTGAAGTCCCCGAGTGCCCGCAGGTCGGCGGCTGATCCACGCAGCGCTCGAAGGGTGTCTTCGTCCTCTGGCCCGAGCACCTTCTCCGCGATGGCCAAGATCTCGTTGTTGAGCTCAGTCGCCTGGTCGTATTCCCCTAGTTCCCGCAGGACGTTGGTGTGTTCCAGCTTCACCCGCACGACGTCGGGATGCTCGACTCCGGATTCGGCGCTCCACCGATCGATGAAGTCTTCCGCCACGATCCGGGCCGACTGGTAGTCGCCGGAGCTGAGCAGAGAGCGGAGCATCCGGATGGCGAACGCGCGAACTTCGGGCACATCGGAGTCACCGATCTTGGTCGGCGCCAGGTGGCCGAGCAGGCTGCTGTATTTCGGCCAGCTCGTCTCGTCGTCCGGGTCACCCGCGTCATAGGCCGCCAGCAGCAGGTGGACCTCTCTGCGGTAGTGCTCCTGGTCCTCCAGAGACAGCTCGTCTTGGACCAGCTTCTGCACCAGCCGGTGAATCTGGATGGTGCGTCCGGGTATGTCCAGCCTGGCCAACGCGTACCGCCCGAGCTCGCCGACCGCGCGGCCCAACCGGATCGTGTCGTTGATAAGCCCCGCCAGTTCGGGGCGCAGGCCCTCCGGAGCCCGGCTGATGGCTCCACGCGGGATGGGCTCGGAGCCGAAGAAGGCACACACCCGCAGCAGTTCGACCGCTTCGGGAAGGGTCTCGGTGAGGTTGGCGACGGAGATGCTCCACGCGGCCGTCATCGGCAGCGGGTACTCGGCCGGCCTTCCCTGGGAGAGCAGCTGGCTGGTGCGCTTCTTCAGCTGCTCGAGGTACTCGGCGGCGGTCATGCCGCGTTCGAAGAGCAGCGCTCCGGCCTGTTCGAGCGCCAGCGGCAAGTCGCCCAGCTCTTCGGCGAGCCGGGCGGCGTCGCGCTCGCTGATCGCGTTGCGCACCCGCTTGGCGAGGAACTCCACGCTCTCTTCCCGGTGGAAGACATCCACCGGAATCGCGTCGACCAGACTCCCCCAGCGATGGTTGCGCGAAGTGATCAGCACATGCCCGTCTCGCGGGATGAGATCGAGTAGATCTTCCGGCTGGTCCGCGTTATCGAAGACAAGCAGCCATTTGGCATAAGGCTCGCCGCGGCGCAGTGCGTCCAGCGCCTCCTTGGCCGCGTCCTCGATCCCGCTCGCTGCGGGCAATCCGAGGTGCGACGCGAGTTCGGCTAACGCGGTCTTCACCAAGAACGGCTGGTCGGACGGGATCCACCAGACCACGTCGTACTCGTGCCGATACCGATAGATGTACTCCACGGCCATCTGTGTCTTGCCGACGCCGCCCAGACCGTGCAGCGTCTTCGGCTGCGGGACGACAGCCGTCACCTGACTCGCGATACCCGCTCGCAGCGTGGCCAGAAGTTCCTCTCGACCGGTGAAGTTCTTGTTGCGCGGAGGAACACTCCCCCATACCGGAGGGACGCGGCTCTCCGGAGTCCCGGCAGTCGCTTGTCGCCCAACCACTCGTTCCGCCTCCGACTCATCTCGGTCAAGCCGACGATTAACCCACCCTATGTCCAAGGTCGGCATAATCGTCCACAGGGAACAGAAAACCCCGTTAACTACCGGCGTTATATGTCGTGTGACACATCCATAATTCGGCCGTCCAGAATCCTGATTAGATCTGCAGGCGCAACAGAGGATAACGGAATCCGGAGCTATATTGTGGAGATCGTCCCCTGGTCCGCGCATCGGACTCATCAAGGAGAGACCATGCAGCCACTCACGATCGACCTGCAGGGAATCACCGCCAGTCTCACGAAACACACCGACAACCCAGTGCTCGCCGCTGCGGTCGAGGAGGCGATCGATCCCACGACGTTGATTGCCGATGGCGCCGGCTTCAACAACAAGATGTAGCCGAAGAGTACGACGAGAGGGAGCCGGTTCCGCATCCGGCCAGTTCTCGTTTGCTTTCCTTCATTCGTTGCGGGGACGCGGAGCAAGTACATTACCCTGCGCCTCAAGACTGAACACGCCCGCCCCCCAACTCATGGCGTTGACGAGCAATGAGCACACATTCACCCTTCGTCGGCTCGCACCCTTTCAGCACAGCGGATAAGACGATCTTTTACGGCAGAGCCGATGAATCGACGGCGCTGTCCGGGCTATGGCGCGATCGTCCGCTGATCGTTTTGCACGGCCCGGCCGGTGTGGGTAAGACGTCCCTGCTCCGGGCCGGTGTGCTGCCGATGCTCGGCCCGGCATCTGATGTCGAAGTACTCCCCATAGGGCGGCCGGCCCTCCGCGCGGACCTTCCGCTGGCCGCCCTGGACCTCAATCCGTTCACCTTCGCCCTGCTTTCGTCCTGGTATCCGGATGAACCCCCGGCGCGAATCTCGGGCTCGTCGATCCATGACCTCGTTCGCAGGAAGTGCCGCACTACTCCGCGCGGCGATCCGATCCCCGTGCTCGCCGCGATTGACCAGATCGATCTGCTCTTCCCGACGGCCGGCCGGCGGGACCGGCACCGCAGGCGGTTCGTGGAGGAACTCATCGAAGCGACCGCCACCACCCGACATGGCCTTGGCGGCGTCCATCTGCTCATCGCGGTCCGCACGGAAAACCTCGACGCACTGCTGGGACTGTTTGTCCAAGCCGGGCTGCCCACTGACTCCGTCGTCGAATTCCCGCTCAACGCGTTCGATCCCGATGCGGCCTGCCAGGCGGTCCGCGGACCGCTGGACGGCATCGACCACCCTCTCGCCACGAGCGCCCGGCAACTCGTCGAAGAGCTGGCCGCCGGCGATGCCGCCGTTGATCCCGCGCTGTTGCAGATCGTCTGCGGCCGGCTCTGGGACGCGGTGCCGTCCGGGAGTCGCGACGCGATAGAACTGCTGCCGACCGTGGTCGATCATGTGCTCGGCGACCACTGCCGGCAGGCACTGGCAACGGTCGCCCGTGAACATGGCAGGTTGCCGCATGTGCTCAGCACGTGGTTTCGAGATCTCTTCGCACGCGGGCACGCCACCGGGATCGTCGAAGGACGAGTGACCACCCACGACCTGCCCAACAGCGTCATGCGGGCACTCGAGGACATGCGCCTGCTGGAGGCCGATCAATGCTCCGGCGAACGCCGCTACCGGCTGCGGCAGGCCCGGCTGCGTCCCGCCATCAGGCGTCTCGACGCATCCGCGGGAGATGCGCCGCGACCCGTGCGACCCCGATTGGCCGCCGCGGAGGCCGCCTTTACGGCAGGCGAACTCGAACTCGCGCGCCACCGCGCGAAGGCCGTGGCGGCGGATCCCACCGCCAGTGCGCGACAACGTGCGGCGGCCGAATGCCTGCTGGGCACGATCGCCTACGACGAGGGCCGTCCCAGGCTGGCCACAAAGCATTACGAGGCCGCGGCCGGCGCCTATGGCGCTCTCGGTGACACCGCGCACGTCGGCATGTTGTTCGCTGCCGTCGGCCGCTTGCGCATCGGCGACGGCACGCCCGAGGCGGTGAACAGCCTGCTGGCCGCGCTCACCCGGTTGCCCGGCGATCCGTTCGTCAAGACCGCCCTCGCGCATGCCCTTTGGTACGCGGGGCGTACGCAGGCGGCGATAGCCGTCCTCGACGACGCGCTCAGCCAAGACGGCGGGACCCCCGAAGCCCTTCGGCTACGCGGCGAGTTACTCGCCGACCTGGACGAGGCTGAGCCGGCGTTGCGTGATCTCGATCGGGTCAACTACGGAGATCGCATCTCCAGCCTTGCCGCTTGGGCCCTGGCCAAGAAGACCTATGAAGGGGTCGGCCCACCCGAGACCGAGGAACGCCGACTCGTCAATGACGCCGCCGACAGCGGACCGGTTCTCTTGCGTGTAGCTCGGGTCCTCCGTCTGGAGGGAGACGCCGACACCGCTGCGGACCTCGCGGAACGCGCCGTCAAAGCGAGGCGCCCCCCGCTCCCCCGGCATCTACGCAAAGAGGCCGAACGGCTGATGGTCGAGCGTTTACGCTAACCGCGCCGGCAGGAGATCAGCCTTCACCCTTACACGGCAACATATGCGCGACAACGGCCAATCCGCCGCGGGCACTTCTGCTGCCGCGCTCACCTATCTTCATCGGCTGGGTGGAACATTCGCCGCGCAGTTCAAGCGATAGGTGCACAATGATCAATTACTGCTGCGTACGATGGCTGCTTCCCGGGGCTGCGGCCAATCATCCGCTTACTTGGCCTTGGACGGAGGAAGCGTCGATGGCGTGGCTTGACCGAGATCAAAAGCCGGTGCGGTTTACCTTGGTGACCTCTGTCGCCAGTGGTCTCGTCGTGTCGGTGATCCTGAAGGCATTTAGCGGCGGCATTGCCGACGGCGTCGTGCTCATGTGGTTCACGCTGGCCGCCGGTGGCGCCGCGGCTGTAGCCTTTGTCGCGCGATCGGTGTTTTTGGGAGCGCGTAAGCGCTCTGCGCGAGTGTTCCTGATGACCTCTGCGTTCAGCCAGAAATACTACGTGGCCGCGCTGGTACAGCGCCTGCACAGCCTGCTCGATCGCGACGGCATCGACCTGGTGCTCAAGGTCCCCGACCGCGACTACGACGCGAGCGCCCAATCCCACCACCTGCGCAGGTTGCTGGACAGGCGCCACGACTACATCGGCGGCATCATCGTCGCCGCCGAGGTGCACCGGCTCCGCGACGACCTGATCGCGTTCTGTCGAAATTCGCGACTGCCCGTCGTGTTCACCGATATCGAGCCATTCGACACGGAAGATCAATACCCGAAGAACACTGCGTACATCGGATTCGACACAGGCGAGCTCGGTGACCTTGGCGGGCGATGGCTGGCCAAGACACTGCAAGGCACGGAACGCCCGAACGTCCTCATCATCGCCAGTCGCGAGCACAACGCCCGGCAGCAGCGCTGCGAACAGGCCCTACGTGCCGCACTACCCGATGTGAACATCACCATAAACGATGGGTGCGCGTTCATTCGCTCTCGCGCCCACGATGCCGTACGCGCGCACATCCGGCGGCTTGCCCCGGGGCAGCGTCTGGACGCCATCTTCTGCACCAACGATGAAATGGCTCTCGGTGCCGTTGACGCCCTGTCCTCTCTCCCCGACCATGCCTCTCAGGACACCATCGTTGTAGGAATCGACGGAGTCCAAGAGACGAGAGCACTGATCGACAACGCGCAAAGCCCGCTGCGGGCAACGGTCGTCCAGGACGCCGACCGTCTCGCGAGCGGTGTCGTCGACCTGCTCGAAAAGATGCACCGTAATCGCCTGGTGGCGAAGCGTACAATTCTGTCGGCCGAGATCCACGAAGTCACTTGAGTGGCCCATTCGGCGTGGGAAATCCTGCCATCGCGCTTGTGGCCGGGCGCGACACCGGATCGTCGAACAACACGTTGCTCAAACCACGCCAACCCTAGAGGCATTATCTGAGATCCTAGGCGACGGCACTGCCCCACGGTACTGACAGCGTGCCGATACGCCGATTGCATGTCATGACGAACTAGTGCAATCCGGACGGGATCATCACTCAGATGGGTTAACTATGATGAACTATGTCCGTTTTATGCATTATTGTCGCTAATTTTACATTTCAGGCCCGTAATTGCCCCTATTTGTGCGGAAGGTAGCGTTAGTGAAGATTAGTTGGTCGGGGGGAAGCCGACTCGAATGAGACGCCGCGACTTCACACTGCTGTGGAGTGCGTCGGCGACATCACAGTTGGGCAACATCTGCTCCACCACGGCCAACCCGTTGCTGGCACTTTTTCTGACGCACTCACCGATTTTCGCCGGCTTGGTGGGAGCGGCAAGTACGGTCCCCAGCCTCCTTATGTATCTCCCAGCGGGCTGGTTCGTCGATCGCTTCAATCGTCGGCTGCTAATGTTTATCGGCCAGGTAGGCCGATTTGTCGCCGCTACAGCACTAGTATACGCCCTTTGGGCCGGGCAATGTCCGACTGTCGTGATCGTCGTGGCGGCACTGTTCGAGGGCACCTTTCTCGTGCTCTACAACGCTGCCGAGATCACCGCGGTACAACATGTCGTGAACGCCGAGGAATTGCCGTCAGCCCTGGCGTTGAACGAAGCGCGCGTGCACGTAGCGGTTATCGCCGGCAAACCATTGGGCGGGTTCCTGTTCGAATGCAATAGGGCTTTTCCTTACTGTATGAATGTGCTTGTCTCCATAGGTTCGATTTTCGCCCTCCTGACCATGAAGGAGAGGGATTTCCAACCGCACGCCAGGGACAAACCCGCGACCAAGATTTCCACCTTCGATGCCGTGAAGGAGGTGGTGCTCAGCCCGTTTCTACTGACTGCGGTCATTGTCTGCACTATAGGAAACTTCTTCTTTCAAACCGTCGTCCTGCTGCTCATGGTATTGGCCGAGCAACAAGGTATGTCCGGCGCCAGCATTGGCCTGCTGCTCGCTACCTCTGGCGTCGGCGGGCTGATCGGATCGATGATCGCGCCGAAGGTGGCGAAGCGGTTCTGCTCGGAACGGAACATCATCGCTTTGTGTGTGGGGACATGGGCGGTGCTGACCCTGGTCGTCGCGGTATCAGGTAACGCCGGCATCGGCCTGGCGGCCTGGGGCGGGCTGAGCGTTACCGGCGCCATCCTCAACGTTGCCATGATCACCTACCAAGTCGAACGCGTCTCCGGGCACCTGCTCGGACGTGTCATGGGCATCGTTCGTTTCGTGACCAGCGGTGCCGTCCCGCTCGGTGCGCTGATGGCCGGCTACCTCGTCAGCTGGCTCCAGCCCCGTGGCGCGGCACTCCTGGCCTTCACGGCGATCATGTTGATGGCCTGCGTGGTTCTCGTGCTGGGCCCGACACGGCTGTCGTTCGCCAGGGTGATCCGTTGGCTGCTTCGCCAGACGACTCGGGTGATCAGCCGCACGATCCACGGGCTGAGACGGCGACCAGGCGGCGAAGCGGCACCGAAGCGCCCTCCCATCGAGGACGCTCAGAGCGAGTTCCAGGAGGAGACGCCCGAAGATACGTCCCGTGGGCAGACATCTCTCGATCAAGTGCGGGTCTCCTATCCGGCATCCGGCGTGTGACGTTGTGTGGCATGCGACATTGACGGACTCGGCGGACTTCGTGGTACTTCTCACATTGAGACCGCTCACGTGGGAAGGCGACATGCGCATGCCCGAACGCTCCAGCGGATGGAGGCCGAACGGGTTGTGCTCGCTGTTCGTCTGCGACATCGCCGACTTCGGGCACCCCGCACGCAGCGATCTCGATCGCGCCAAGGTCCGGATGGCGCTCTATGACGGGCTGTGCGGCAGCTTCGACGGCGAGGGAATCCCGTTCTTGAGTTGTTATCGCGAGGACCGGGGCGATGGCGCGCTACTGGCGGTGCCGCCGCATGTCGACGTCGCGACGCTTTTGACCTCGCTGGTCGATCGGCTGCGGGCGGACGTGCGGCGGCACAACTACCTCTCGGCCGCTCGGGCGCAGATGCGACTCCGCGTGGCCGTCCATACGGGGACAGTCCGGTCCGACCCCGAGGGGCTGGTCGGGACCGCCGTCAACCACGCATTCCGGATCCTCGAGGCAGAGCAGCTCAGGCAGGCGCTGCGCAGGACCGGCACCGACCTCGTGCTGATCGCCTCGGAGCGGGTGTACGAAGACGTGATCCGGCACGGCGACGGGCTTGTCGACCCCGACGAATACCAGCCGGTCGAGGTCCGTATCAAGGAGACCATCGCCCCGGCTTGGATCAGGGTGCCGGGGACGCCGGTCCCGACGCTGATTGCACCCGTCACGGTCGTCGACGTCGATCCGCCGACCGAGCCGCCGACGACCCCTGATCCACCACGCGCCGTGGCCACTATCGCCGATCAGCGGCGGGATCTCGACAGCGTGGTCGACCTCGCCCTGGCGATCAGGCAGCTTCGGGGCAGGCACCTGCGCAATCAGATCGTCGCCGAGTTGCCGCTGGCGCTGACGAGAGCGATCAGGGCGGTACGGGTCGAGGGAGACCGCGCCGACATGGCCGCGATCGTCCGTACCTGCCATGAGCATCCACAGGGGCTACAAGATCTCCTCCGCGTCGTACGGCAGTTCGTCGGAGACTCCGCCCACGTGGAGAGGCTGAGCCGGTCGATCGCCGCGGTGGAGCAGACGTAGCGTGCCGGACCTGCTTCCCCTCGAACTCGACGACCCGGAAATGATCGGCGACTACGTCGTGGTCGCCCGCCTGGGTGCGGGCGGGCAGGGCGTGGTCTATCTGGGTCACGCCCCGGGCGGTGGACAGGTGGCGATCAAGCTGCTGCACACCTCGTTCAGCGGTGCGGTGCGCGGCCCCGAGTTGTTCGCCCGCGAGATCGAGGCCGCCGACCGGGTCACGCGGTACACCGCCCGCGTCCTGGCCTCCGGCGAATACGCCGGCCGGCCCTACATCGTCACCGAGTACATCGCGGGCGAATCCATCCAGCGCAAGGTCGACCGTGACGGGCCGTACGGCCCGGCCGACATGATGAGCCTGGCCGCGGAAACCGCTGCCGCACTCGCCGCCATTCACGCCGCCGGGCTCGTCCACTGCGACGTCAAGCCGGCCAACATCCTGGCGGCGGACGACGGCCCGCGTATCGTCGACTTCGGCATCGCGCGGGCCATGGAGACGATCGCGCGCCGAGATCCCGGCCGGCGCGGCACCCCCGCGTATATGGCGCCTGAGCAGGTCAAGGGCAGTCCGATGGGCCCGCACACGGACGTCTTCTCGTGGGCCTCGACGATGGTCTTCGCCGCGACAGGCGCGCCGCCCTTCGGGCTCGGTAACGACACTTACGGGCACGGTGTGATGTACCGGATCCTGCATGGCGACCCCGAACTTGGTGGCGTCCCGGCGACGTTGCACGACATCGTCTCCGCCTGCCTGCTGAAGAATCCGGCCAAGCGCCCCAGCGCCTCCGACGTGGTGTCGATGCTGGACCGCCGCGCCGCGCCGAGCTCGCTGCCCGGCCCCGGCCAGATCGGTGATCCGCTGACCGGCCACACCCGCACCATCACGTGCGTGGCCTACGGCCTCGCCGACGGCGGACGACCGATCGCGATCACCGGCGGGCACGACCGTACCGCGCGAGTCTGGGACCTCGCCGGGCACCAGCAGATCTGGGCGCCGTTCCGGCACGACAGCGCGGTATTGGCGGTGGCCTGTGGCGTCGGCCCGGCCGGCACGCCGATCGCGCTAACCGGATGTCAGGACCACACCCTCAACATGTGGGATCTGACGAGCGGACGACGTGTCGGCGCACCGCTCCGCGGCCATAGCGGCGCGGTCATGTCGGTCTCACTGACCGCGCTGGACGCCGCCCCCGTGGCGGTGAGCGTCAGCGACGACCGGTCGGTACGGCTGTGGGACCTCATCGGGCACCGCGAGTTAGGCCCGCCACTGGCCCATAACAACAGCGTCATGTCGGCGGCGTGCGGCGAACTCGACGGGCGTACGGTGGCCGTGGTGGGCGGCGCGTGGGATCAATCCGTACGGGTCCTCGATCTGAGCGATCGCCGGCAGAACGGCCTGCCGCTCACCGGCCATACCAACTCCGTGATGTCGGTGGCCTGCGGCAGGCTCGACGGTAGGTCGATCGTGATCACCGGCGGCTATGACCGGACCGTGCGCATCTGGGATCTCGCCACCCGCCATGAGCTCGGCCCGCCGCTGACGCACCCGAGCGCCGTCATGTTCGTGGCCTTCGGCCCGCCCTCCGGCCGTCCTGTCGTGCTGACCAGCGGCGCCGACCGCAAGGTACGGGTGTGGGACCTCTCCAGGCGCGAGCACGCGGGCGATCGGTTCGCGGGCGCGACGGCGCTTCCCGGGCCGGGGGGACCGGTCGCGGGCGGGGAGGTGGGCGGGCGTCCGATCGCGATCACGTGTCATGACGATCTCGCGATCAGGCTGTGGAGCCTCGGCCCGGCCTGATGCGGGGCAGGGACGATCACCTTGGTTCGGTGAGGGGGAGGAAGGTCCGGCGCAGATCCTGGACCGCGGTGGGGCCGGTGATCCACGCCAGCGGCGCGTAGTGGTAGGGGACGCCGTCCGGCGGCTTGAGCAGGGGGGTGCCGGTGGCGCCCTGCGGCCATTCGACCGTGCCGCCCAGCGTGCGCGCCGGGATCAGCCAGTAGTCGCCGCTCTGGTAGGTGCCGCCGTCCTGGAACCACACCTGGACCCCGTCCTCCAGGTCGATCCATTCCCCTTCTCTGATCACGAGGGCGCCGTCGGACAGCGCGGGCCCGCGCCGGCTCACGGTGTGGTCCCAGCGGCGCAGATAGGGGTGGTCTGCCGCGCGCCGGCCCACCTGTCCGGCGGGGCTCGCCGACAACCGCACCCGGCGCGCCGGCAGGTCCACTTCGGACACCTGCAGCAGCGCCGCGACCTCGCCTCGCGCGGTGGCGACGTCGTCGACGACCTCCACCCAGTCGCCCGGGTGCAGGTCCAGCTTGTCGTCGCGGCCGAGCGTGGTGAGGCTCACCCAGGCGTCGTCGATCTCGCTGATCGGGAACACCACCGAGCCGTTGTCGCGCGACCACTTGAACGTCGCGGGAGTGTTCTCGTCGGCCGCGCCGCGGTGGATCTCGACGCGGTAGAGCTGGTTCTCAGGCCCGCGGTAGCGAGAGTCGGGCGGCAGGACGCAGGGGTCGTTCTCGACCCGGTCGGGACGCTCGGCCCGCGCGGCGAGGTGGGCGTCGGGCCGGACGCCGGCCACCCACTCGTCGAACGCTCCGACCGGGTCGTCGGTGTTGCCGAGCGGCCGGGCGAGCACCTGCCAGGTGGCCCGCATCCGCGCGGCGGTGTCCGGCAGCGCGGCGCCCAGCGCGGGCTCGAGGATCTCCGGGTCCTCGACCGCGGTGATCAGCTGGTCCCAGACCTTGAGGTAGACCACGAACGGGAAGGTCCTGAGCACTTCGTCGGAGTCGAGCTCCGGATCGAAGCGGGCGTAGGGCTGGTCCCAGTAGGTCCAGGGCCGCGGCGCGCCCGGCTCGCCGACGCGCTCGCCGCCGCCGGGGCCCGGCACCGCGTCCGGCGCCGCCGGCCGGGTGGCGTCGGCGAGCACGCCGTCGACGTAGTAGTGCCCCGCCGCGATGTCCAGGCCGGCCGGCTCGCCGTCGGCGGCCGCGACATATGTGATCCTGAAGCCGTCGCCGGGTCCGCCGCGGGGCCCGATGATGTCCGCAGCGATCGTCCGGCTCAGCGCCAGCTGGATCGCGGTCTGCTCGTTGGCTTCGGCGTCGAGCTGGACCCTGCCCTGTTGGGCGAGGACCGCCGCGAACTGCTTGTCCGGCCGGTGGGTGTGGCGTGAGAAGTCCCCGCGCATATCGACTCCTTTGGTCGGCTGGTCACGTGACGAAGACGATGCCGGCGTCCGTGCCGGCCGGTGTGAACTCGGTCAGCCTGGCCCGCAGGTTGTCCTCGCGTTGGGGCTGGAACAGGTCGTGGAAGGCGCCCAGCTCGGCGCCGTCCTCGGCGCCGCGGGCGAGTTCCGCCGGGCCGCCGGCGGCGAGTTGCCCGTACGCCGGGGTGCCATAGCGGCGGCCGGTGAACTGCGGCCGGACCCGTTCGGCTTCCATGGAGCGCAGCCGGGGCAGGTCCTCCGGGTCGATCTCGCCGCGTTCGGCCTGCTCGGCGAGGGCGGCCCAGGCCAGGTCGGGCTGGCAGTGGTAGCGCCGCGGGGTACGCGACCCTGGTGGCACGGAGCTGAAGCGCAGACAGCCGATGCCGCGGCGGGCGACGTTCATCCGGCCGTCGAAGATGCTGTCCTCGCCGATCGCCACCGCGTGCGTGTGCACCTCACCGATCACCGTCGTCCGGTGTGCGTGCAGGACGGCGTGTGCGTGCCTGCACTCGGGCGCGGACAGCGCCTCGCGGTCCCGTCCGGTGGCGTCGAGGATGCTGTCGGCGATGTGGATCGGCAGCGGGTCGGTGCGCACCTCGTCGGCGATCACCAAGATGGTGCCGAGGACGCTGCGTTCGATTCGCACGCAGGCGGTGGTGTCTTCGAGGACCAGGCTGGGCTCCTCCGGCTGGACCGGCTCGCAGTGCGGCTCCAGCGACCAGCCGGGGACGAGCGTGGAATGCCGGATCAGCACGGAGCCGACCGGTCCGGTCACGCTGATCCCGCGGCCGGTGATCAGCAGCCCGTCGAGGGTGAACCGCGGCGGCGCCGCCCCGTGTCCCTCGGTTCCGTCGGTTCCGTCGGTTCCGTCGGTTCCATCGGTGCCGTCGGGGCTCTCGGTTCCGTCGGTGCCGCGGATCTGCAGGGAGTCGGGGCGGTTGCTGTACCAGTCGAGGAGCCGAAGCGTCGGGCGGGTGCCTTCCGCGGCCCGCAGCTCCAGGGACTCGCCGGGATCGAGCACGAACTCGAGCTGCTCTTGATAGGAGCCGCTGTGGGTGATCTCGATGATCGCGCTGCGCTGGTCCCCGTCGGCGTCGTCGGCCTTCCAGCGTTCGTAGGCGTCGGTGATCCGCTCGAACTCCTGCCCGGGCCCGACCTGATAGATCCTGGTCGCGCCCCTCGTGCCCGCGCCGCCCGCCGCCGCGTTCCTTCGATCGCGGAGGTACTCGCCGCCGCCCAGCGCGTCGGGAAAGGCGTAGTGGTAGGTCACCCAGACCCCGCGCCGCGGCACCGCGCGGGCGCCGAAGGCGATCCGGCCGAGCTCCGGATCGACGACCACCTGGTCGCGCCGCGGCCGGTACGCCCAATCGGTCAGGTCGGCCACGACGATGCTCGACAGCGGAAGGGGATCGGCGGGTCTGCCTCCGGGCCCGCCGGGCCCCTGCCGCCAGATGGCGAAGCTCTTGTCCGGGCCGTAGAAGTCGGCGAGCCGGTCTCGCAGCGTCCGCCGGCTGATGAAGGCGGGCACGTTCTCCGGCTCGGCGATGTGGTCCGGCGACGGCTCGGGCACCGGCCGGGTGACCAGCCGCGTGTCGTTGGCCAGGATCGAGAACGTGAACAGGTTGCGCGCCCGGTCGACGCAGTACGCCGGCGCGTGTGTGATGGAGAACGGCGGCAGCCGCCACACGAACAGCCCGACGGCCGGCGGGCCGTATCGCCCCTGCCTGCGCGGCGAGGTGATCCGCGAGGCCGCGGGCACGTGCGCGAACGGGTCGAAGGGGCCGCCGGCGAGAGCGAGCCCGCCCCCGTCGCGGACGTTCACATAGCCGAGTCCCGCCAGCCGCCCGGCCCGTCCGGTCACCGCGTCGGCGTCGCCCCCGTACAGGCGTACGTTCTGATCGCGGGCGAGCAGGCGGTGGAATTCGACGGCCCGGGCCGGCCACTCGGCGACCGCGGCGGCGAGTTCTTCGAGCAGCGCAAGCGTGCCCTTGCGGCGGCGCGCCGCGAGGGTGGCGGCCACGTCGCGGCGCGGGGCGAGCCGCGCGGCCAGCGGCCGCGTGCCGCCCGCCGCCGCCGAGAGCGCCTCGCGATGGCCGCCGGCCGCGAGCGCCTCGGTGTAGCCGCTGAGCATCCGGTAGCCGACGAGGTCGCCGATGTAGGGCACCGCCCAGTCGTCGCAGGTCTCGATGAACCAGTTCTCATACAGCCGTTCGATGTCCGCCTCGACCAGGCCGACCTGTTCGGCGATCACCGCGAGCAGGGCGCGCAGCCGGCCGCCGCCCTCGGCATCGCGCCTGCGGATGTGCTGCGGCAGCAGTTCGTTGAGCCGGTCCGTGCTCATCGGGTCCGTCCCTCCGTTCGCGACGCCGCCGGCACCTCGGTGAGGATCAGGGTGTCGGGCACGTCCGGCGACAGCACGACGAGCTGAGCGGGCCGTACGCCGCGGAATACGACGACGCTGCGTCCCGCCGGCAACGGCTCGGCGCCGGTGATATCTGGGTTGAGGCGGAGCAGCTCGGCGGTGGAGATGCCGTTCTTGGCGGCCACCAGGGTGAGCGTCTCGGTGTAGCCGTCCGGGTCGGGGTCGTCCGCCGGTGCCGTCACCTGGTAGCGCGTCTCGTCGTAGGCGGCCGAGCGCGCCGCGACGACCGGTTCGGCCGCGGTCAGCCTGCCGGCCAGCGCGACCAGCCCCGCCGGGGTCAGGCTGCCCGCGACGCCGGTGAAGACGTCGACGTCGACATGATCGACTCCCGGCACCGCCTGGGCGGCGGCGATGACCTCCGACAGGTACGCGGGCTGGCCGAGCTCACGGGCCGGGAAACCCAGCCGGGCGAGCAGCGCGGCCCGCACCTGCGGCTCCACCAGGTCGAAGGAGTAATCGGGCCGCACGCCGATCCGCGCCGAGACGATCAGTGCGACGAGTTCGCGCACGGCCACCGTCACCGGCAGCTGAGGGTCGCCGAACGTCGCGTACGACGAGCGCAGCGTCGTCACGATGTCGGAGTCGTCGGCGAGCGGGATGTCGTCGACTCCGGCGATCGTGACGTGCACCACCTCGCGGGCTCCGTCGAACAGACGGGCCGCCGCCGCCCGGCCGATCCCGGCCCGCGCCCGGGCGAAGTCCGCGTAGTCCGGTACCGACACGAGACGATCGAGGGCCGTCACCGACAGCGGGATGCCGCGACGCGCCTGGGCGGCGTCATCGGGGTTCGCCCCGCCGTTCGCGGGCAGCGGGTTGACGACGCCGGAGACTCCGAGCGGGCGGGTGATCGGCTGCGAGATCGTTCCCGCCGCGACGTTGCCCGCCTTGCCGATGCCGGTGCGATAGCGGGCGCGGACGTTCTCGTGCCCGGTCGGCAGCCGTGCCCCATGCGTACCGTCGCCGAAGGTCACCAGCGTACGGCCGTCTTCGTCGGTCGAGGTGACATAGACCCGTTCTGTCGGCCCGCGCCCGGCGAGGCTGTCCACCTCGTGCCAGCGCACGCCGTCGACCCGGACCTCCAGCGTGCTTCGCGCTCCTTGCGGGGTGTCGGCGGCGAGCCAGGTGAGCGGGCCCTGGAACAGCCGGAACGTCTGACCGGCCCGGGCGGCTTCGCCGCTGCCGATCGGTTCGTCCCGGGTCGCGCCGTGGGTGGCGCGGACGACGTTCGCCAGGACGCGCACGGTCTCGCGGCGATAGGTGTAGGACAGCGGCGTCGCGAGAGTGATCGTCGTATGGACCGTGTCGCCGGGCCGCTGCTCGTCCACGCTCTGCCGCACGCCGGCGATCATCACGAGCTCCGCCGCGGTCACGCCGGTCGTGCCAGGGAGATCGGTCCGTTCGCCGGTGACGATCGCGATGCGGCCGGGCCGCAGCCCGTCGTACAGCCGCGCCAGCTCGATCTCGTCCAGTGCCACGTCATCGGGGATCGGCTCGGTGGCCAGCGGCACCGACTCCCCGCCCGCGTAGACCGTCGCGTCCCTGATGTCGGCGAGCAGTGTGTCCTCCTCGTCGAGCCAGTTGTCCTTGAGGACCAGCTCGGTCACCTTCCCCGTGATGCCGAAGTCGGCGCGCGAGATCACTCGTACGTCCGTGACCTGGGTGAAGACCTCCGGACCCACGAGCTCCGGATCCTCGACCGGGGCCGGGCGCTTGCCCGGCCGCAGGATGGCGACCCAGCTGCCGGGAGCGATCCCGCCGTACACGGCGTCGAGCGCGATGGTGTTGTGGGAGATCGACGACTTCTCGGTGGTGGTGAGCGTGACCTCGACGGTCATCGGGTCCTCATCCGCGGCCGACCGGCGCGCGGCCACCGAGAGCTCGCCGATCTGCTCCTGTTCGTCGTCCTCGGGGCCCAGCTGTACGTCGAGCGGCAGCACGTGGACCGTGTCGGCGCCGGTGTCGGGGTCGATCTTGACACGGGAGACGAACACGGTCTGGGCGGGCAGCTCGCCGAGGAACCGCACCTCCACGCCGGGTTCGGGCTCGGGTTCCTCGTCCGCGGGTTCGGCGGCGTCCGGCGACCCCTGGGCGGCCGGCGGTTCGGGCGGTGGAACGACCGTGGTGATCCGGACCCGGCCGGGCCCGAGCCGCACGGTCTCGTTGGACGGCAGCGGCACGGACAGGCTCACCGTCGCCGCTCCGGCCTCGACGTAGGTGAGGTGCAGGCTTCTCGGAACTCCGGCGTCGTCGTAGGAGACCAGCACGCCGAGCGACTTGGCCCCGGTCAGCGGCCAGTCCACGTAACCGATGACCTTGGGACCGTCGAAGATGGGCTGGAGCGGGGCGGTGGCGCCGAACGGGGTCGCGACGATCCGCATCGCCTGCAGGTCGGCGAGGGCGAGCGGCCGGGTGACGTTCACCTGCCGCCACGCCGCGTACAGGCCCTCGCGCAGCCGCGAGTCGAGCGTGGCGAGCAGCTGCGCGCCGAGATCGGACCCGGGCGCGAACGCCCGCACCGGATCGCGGGCCAGCGCGCGGGAGCCGGAGGGGGGCCGGCTCGGCGCGAGCCGCAGCGGTCCGAGCAGCGCGCCCAGCCCGAGGACGGCGGTCGCTCCCTGTGCGGCGCCGGCCACTGGCCCGTCCGTGGACCCGTTCGCGGAGCCGCCGGAGGATCCGTGCCCAGCTCCGTTGGCGCCCCCGCCTCCGTTGGCGCCGCCGCCTCCGTTCACGGACGTGCCGGCGAACGGGGTGCCGCGGTCCAGGCCGAGCGCGTGAAAAAGCGGCTCGCTCTCCGGCCGCTCCTGGGCTGGCTCCAGCCGGCCGAGCTGGTCGCGCAGCTCGGCGAGCTCGGGCCGGCGGGGCGTGAACCACCTGAGGACGTTCGGGTACGGCCGGGCGAGCTCAATCGACACCGCCATCCGTTCCAGCGCGTCGTCGAGGGCCCGGACGAACTCGGTCGGGGTGGCGATCGGCTCGTCGGCGCCGGACACGGCCCGGGCCGCGCGCTCTTCTTCTGGGGGCGCGGGAAGACGGTGGTCGATCGGGATGAGGACGTCGTCGACGTAGCGGGCGACGATGCGGCTGCGCCCGTACATCTCGTCGGCCTGTCCGTCGGCGACGAACGAGCGGAACCGTTCCACCAGGTCGGTGAACGAGGGCAGGAACGGCCGCGGCAGCTCGATCATGGTGATGTCGCTTTGCTGGTCGACGACGACCTTCGCGGCGATGTCGACCGCCTGCCGTCCGCGCTCTGTGCCGAACACGAACAGCAGCCGGTCGCCCGGCTTGACGTTGTTGCCCGCCCCGGCGAGATTCACCTGCCTGCGGTCGATGCCGCCCGCGGCGGTGAGCGTCAGCTGGTGCGGCCGGCGCAGCCGCACCTCGAGGTCGTTCCAGGACCATCGCCCGGACAGGTCATCGAAGGTCTCGAACGACTGCGGCTCCTCCCCCGGCCCGGGCACGCTCTGCGATCTGGCTCCCGCGGGGATGGGGACGAGCGGGTCGTCGCCGCTGCGCGGATCGCGGTCGACGGTGTAGGCGAGGTAGGTGCCGGCGCCTACACCGGGCCTGGGTTCGTGGCCGACGAGGCGGCCGAGCAGCCGCAGCGACCGCTGTTCGGTCGCCGTGCGCAGGTAGCCCTCGTTGGCGATCCGCTCGTTGTAGAACGTGAGCAGGTCGCCGAGCACGGCCCAGGCGTCCAGCAGCGCGATCGCCGGATCGTCGGGAGATCGCACGGTCAGCCCGGCGAGCTCGGAGTACGCCGGGCCGGACAGCCGGGCCAGCATCGACGCGAGGAACTCGCCGTGCGTTCCGGTACGGAACGCGATCCGCGGGAGTCCGGGCGGGTTGGCGGCGCCGACCGGCGTCTCCACCTCGATGCCCGAACAGCAACCGCCGCCCGAGCGGGTTCCGCGGCTTCCGCACTGGCAGGTCATCTGCCACCTCCGAGGACTATCCGCAGCCGGCCGTTCTCCGGCCGGTCGGGGTCGTTGTCGAGCTGGGCGATCTCCAGCGGGCTGATCCGCAGCAGGCCTTCGTCGAGTTCGCCGTTCTCCGGCCGGAACAGCCGGCGCAGCCGTGTCGCCTGGACGCTGACGACGCCCGGCACCGCGGCGGCGACCGCGACGAGCCGGCTGACTCGCACGGGTTCGCCGAAGGTCAGCGCGTCGGGGTGAAAGAAGCCGAGCCGGCCGTCCGCGAGCCTTCTGGTGCCCAGCGCGCCGCGCAGCGCGTCGAGCACGTGGCCCCGCTGGTAGCCGGGATCGACGCAGACCGTCAGCTCGAGGTCGATCGGCACGAGCGTGGCCGGCCGCACGACGAGATCGTGTCCGATCCGGCGGTAGGCCGCCAGGGCATGCTCGACGTTCGCGAGCACAGCGGCGTCGGCGGTGGCCGCGCCGAGCGCGTCGACGGCCACGTGGACCTCCTCGCCGGCCCCGGTCCAGCGGATCCGCGCGGCGGCACGCTGCACTCCGGCGACCCCGGCGGCCAGCTCGGCGTAGTCGTCCGCCGTGACGGCGCGGCGCCGGGTGCGGCGCAGCGCGAGCGGCGCCAGGTTGCGCACCTGATCCACCGGTTCGGGGTCGGTGCCACCGGCGGCCGGCAGCGGATTGCGCACCCGGGTGACGTGCCGGGCGACGGGCGAGGCGGCGTGGCAGACGATCAGATGATCGATCGCGTCGGCGCCGACGTTGCCCGCCATGCCGTTGCCGACCCGATACCGGATCGCGAGCCGTCCGCCGGGCGGCGGCTCGGCCCCGTGGACGCCGTCGCCGAACCGCAGCGTGAGGCGCCCGTCGTCGCCGAGCTCGCCCACGAAGCATCGGTCGCGCGGACCTGCGTCGAGCAGATCGCGGCGTGGCAGCCAGGTGCCGACCGGCTCGGCGCCGGGCAGTGGCCCGGCGTACGCGGCGACGCGTACGGCGGGCAGCGCGGCCCGCACATCTTGGGCCAGGGCGGTCGCGGCCGGCCCGGCGAGCCGCCGATCGGCGGGATCGAGGCTGTCGGCGTATCCGTTGCCCCAGGTCCGGGCGATCTCCCACCCGATGCCGCCGCCCAGCACCTCACCATGGCTGGCGCGCCGCACGAGCGAGTCGAGCCGCCGCAGCTTGGCGGCCAGCAGCTCCTCGAAACGGGCGATCAGCTCGCGCAGCGCCCGCGCGGGCCGCTCGGTCAGGGCGACCTCGTCCAGGATCGCCTGCCCGAACAGAACGCGCAGCTCGACGATCACCTCGCCGCTCAGCCGACGGTCGTCGTGACGCTCGCGCCGGTCGTGATGATCTTCGTCGTGGTGATCTCCGTGATCTCCGTCGTGGTGATCTCCGTCGTGGTGATCTCCGTCGTGGTGATGATCTCGGCGGTCGTGGTCGATCTCGTGCCATAGCCCGGTCAGCCGTGCGCGGGCACGGCCTGGTATCGCGGCGAGGAGTTCCGCCTGCGCCGAGGCGACCAGCCGCGGATCGGGGAAGGGGGCCCGCTGCGTCACCGGCGCACCGCGCAGCACGGGTCGGAACGGCCGGCGTACCGGCGGATAGGTGAGCTGGGCCAGCAGCGCCTCGAGGGCCCCGGCCTGATCCGCGGCCGGCTCGTCGCCGGCCAGCCGGGCCCGGGCGAGGGCATCGCGCCCGACAAGCGGAACGAGCACGGCGACGTCGTCGGCGGTGAGCGGGATCCCCGACCGCGCCGTCGCCAGCAGCCGGTGGATCTCGGCCGACGCCGGGCCTTCCTCGGGGCGGTCCGCGCATCCGCATTCGGGTACGCATGACGGCGCGATCACCGGGGCGGGCGGCACGTGGGCCTCTTCGGGCGGCCGGTCGCAGAAGGTGATGTCCTGGCCGTGATCGACGAGGACGACGTTGCCCGCCACCACGCTCACGTCGGTGAGCAGCCCGCAGTCCGGGCCGCCACGGGCGGACACGCACACCGGGAAGGTCAGCGCGTCCTGCGCGCTCCAGGTCACCTCCACGACCGGCTGGTCGTACAGCGCGTCGACGACCGGCGTCACCGACGTCAGCCGGACCGCCTGCCGGTGCGCCGGGTCGGCGTCGGCGGCGGCGCCGGTCCGCGGGCCGATGACCTCCTCGATGATGATCACATCACCCGGCCGCAGCCGCAGTCGCCGGCCCCGCGGTTCCCATTCGTCGCGCAGCGTCGCCGATGTCGCGCCCGCGGGCAGGCAGCACTCCTCGTCGCCCCAGGTCCACAGGCGGATCACGTTGTGCTCGGGGAGCAGCCTGACCGGCTCGTCCACGACCGGCTCGAACACCTCATACCTGGCCCCGGGCGGCAGCCGCAGCAGATCGTCGTAGGAGACCGCCGCATCGAGGCCGGGGCGCTCCCTCGGGTCGACCTGGCTCACGTCGATGGCCGCGAAGCGGACGTCGTCCGTGGTGAGCGTGGTCTCCTCCGCGGTCTCCAGCGCCACCCAGGCCCGGGCGTTGCAGCCGTCGTGCATCGCGTAGTCGATGAGGCGGACGTGACGGCGTACCGAGACGCGGCGGCGGGCGGTGTCGAGGTAGGCCTCCGTGGCCACCGCGTCCTGCTGGTAGCTGAGCTGATCGCCGACATACGCGAGCAGCTCGACCAGCGTGACCCCGAGATCGGGCACGTGGCGTTCCACCCATGCGGGGGTGGTCAGCGTCATCCGGTCCAGCAGCAGCCGGCGCAGGCTGGCGTAGTCCCTGACCGTGTAGTCGATGACCGGCCGCGGGTGGGCGACCGGCGCGGCGGGCTCCACGGTCGTACAGTCCTGGTCGGCGGGGCAGTCGGGGTGGAAGACGAAGTCCGCGCAGGCGTATCGGGGGTCGAACCCGCGGCGCGGTGTGGTGCCGGGCCTTCCGTACGCGTCCGCCTCGACCACGCACAGGCGGTAGGTCGAGTTGTCGCCGGTGCGGTCGACCGTGACGAACATGACGTCGTCGAGGTCGGGGTCCTCCTCGCGTTCGATTTGTACGTCGATCGCACGGATCCCGGTGACGCGGCGGCCGCCGTCGATGCGGATGTTCTCCGGGCCCAGACGGCGCGGCGCCTTGCCGAGGAACGTCACTTCTAAGGTGACTCCGCCGCCGCGGCGGGCCGCGTCGTTGTCCGCATCGTGGACTTCGACACCGTCGATCCCGTTGAGGTGGGCGCGCCGCACATCGCCGCGCCGGCGCTCGCCGGCGCACTCCTGGGGTGACGGTGGCGGTGACGGCGGCGACGGCGCCCGCCCGGCCCCCTGGCTGAAGGTCATGCCCCCGGTCCTCCTTCGAACACGTCAGAACGCCGCGTCCCAGTGGCGCGGACGACGTACGTCAGCCGCACGCGCAGCACGTTGTCCTCGCTTTCGACCGCGAGGGAGTCGATGTCGATGACGTCGCCGAGCCAGCGCTGCAGCGCGGCCTGGATCGACAGCTGCAGCGTGGCGGCGAGCTCCGGGCTGTTCGGCTCGAAGACCAGATCGAGCAGGCCGCAGCCGAAGTCGGGGCGCATGACGCGTTCGCCGGGGCTGGTGAACAGCAGCAGCTCGATCATGTCGCGGACGTGGTCGTCGTAGCCGGTGTCGGCGGTGCGCCCCCGGCGGTCCACGCGGAACGGGAAGGCGATGTCGGTGCGGCGCGGCAACGCCTCCGGCGCCGGGACCACCACTGCCTGTACGGTCTGTCCGTTCATTTCTCTTCCCTGGTGAAAGCGCTCATTGGCCGATCGCGCGCTGCTGGATGACGGTGATGAGGGGGCGGCCCTGCGGGATCTGCTCGGCGCTCTGGCACAGCGCGGGTGTGGCCTGCAACAGCGCGGGCGAGCCGTTGACCGTGATCCGGGCGGACGGGACCAGCCAGCGGATGGTCACGCACGGCTGCGGCTTGTTCCCGACCGCGAACGGGCAGCCGGTGACCGTGTAGAGGTCCGCGACCGTGGCGACCGGCTGGCCGCTCACAAGCACGCGCGACTGGGCGGGCTGGGAGCCGGCCGTGCCCCCGTGCGGGCACGTCACCGTCGCGTTGACGTGCAAGAGGTTCCCCGACATGGTCGGTCGCCGCTCCCTTCGAGTCGTCAGTCCTCAGGTCACAACCAGGGCGCCCTGGTTGATGGTCACGGACGCGCCGTTCAGCGAGATCGACGCTCCCTGGCCGTTGGTGATCAAGATTCCGGCGTCGTTGATGACGATGGCGGCACCCGTCGCGGTCCTGAGCGTGATCCCCGGGCCGCCGGGCAGGTCGGACAGCACGACGGTGCGCTGGCCCGTCGTCTGCAAGACGATGTTCGGGTTGGTCGGCGGCCCCGCCAGCGCGAGCGTCGGCACCTCGGTCGCCGACCCGTACCAGCAGCCGGAGTAGATCGGATAGCTGACGTCGCCCTGCTCGAACTCGACCCACACGCCGGCGCCGACCGGCGGCACGACGTACTGCCCCATCCCCGGCCCGGCCAGCGGGAAGCACGGCATCGCCCACGAGGAAGGGATGTCGCCCAGTACGTCGGATACCTGCACCTGGATGCGACCGCGCTGCTCGGGGTCGACGTTGTTGACGACGGTGCCCCGGTACTTGCCGAGGAACTGGCCGGGCTCGGGCATGACGTGAGTCCTTAGGGGACGACGGTGGGCGACAGCGAGATCAGGCCCTCACGGGCGAGCGTGAAGTTCTGGGTGTACGCGCCGCGCTGCAGGTTGTGCGTGACGCTCTTGACGTAGTAGAGGCCGTCGTAGGTGATCCCGGCCCCGCGTACGCCGACCAGTTCGCGCGGGCGCAGCAGGAAGCCGTACCGGACGACGTCGAGCTGGCCGGAGCCGGTGACCGCGTCGGACGACTCGGTTGCCTTGGCGATCGTCTCGGCGAACGCCTGCGCGGCGTCCTTTTTCGCGGTGTCGGCGATGACCTTTTTCTTCAGCGCCGGTGCCGGCTTCAACGCGAGCGGCGGGCGCAGCACGCTCACCTCGGGCACCGGCAACAGCACGGAGACCTTGGTGGCGGGGATCTGCACCCGCGCCACGGGCTGCTCGCGCGCCGAGCCGTCGAAGCCGAACGTGAGCTGGTCGACGTTGGACAGGTGGTCCATGTTGACGTTGATCGAGTGCTGCGGGACGCCGAGCCGCACCTCCGGCCCCCAGTAGGCGCGGCTCACGCCCGGCAGCGGCCCGGGGTCCAGATAGAACACATACCCGTTGGCCTTGGCCAGCTCATTCAGATAGCCGAGATCCGTGCCCTTCTGGAAGTCGATCCGCGAGGTCGGCATCGGGGTCTGCGGGATCAGCTCGGGGATCACCAGCGGCGCGATGCCGTACCGCGCGTACTGCGCGATGATCGCGACCACGCGCGCCGCCGGCCCCATCGCGGGGAACGGCACGCCCTCGCGCTCCTCGAGGTCCATCAGCACGGTCAGGTCCTCGCCGGTCAGCGTGAGCGTCGACTGGCCTGGCACCCCCGACACGCCGACTTCGTGCCGGATCACCACCCCGTCCATCAAGACGCTCGGCGTCCCCCGCACCGTGACCATGATGATCGCCCTGGTCGGCGGGTCGAAGAAGCCGGCGGGCAGCAGCGTCCGGCTGATAACCCCGCTCTTGCTCAAATCAAAGGACAGCTGGAACCCGCTGCGCTGCCCGGCCGCGACCGTGATCTGCGCGGACAGGATCGCGTCCGTGACCGGCTGCGGCACGGGCACCGGGATCTGCGGGCCCATGAGCAGCGTCAGCGCGATGTCCGGCATCGGCTCACCTCGCCGCGCCGGGCACACCCTCGGGCAGGGTGATGCGGATCTTCTTGCCCGCCGTGTCCGTCAGCTCGCGCGGGTCCAGCACCGGGTTGGCGTCGGCGATCCGCCACCACTGCTCGGGGTCGCCCAAGAACTGGTTCGCCACCAGATCGGGCCGGTCCCCGTCCCGGACCTCGTACTCCGTGATCACGGCCAGGTCGCCCGCCCGTGGCAGTAACCGCCGCCGCAGGTAGGGGATCTCCTGACCGTCGTCCGCCACGTGAACGGCCTGCTCGATCCCGTAGTAGCGGCTCGTACGCGGATACGCGCTCGGCGTCGCGTCCAACGGACCTATCGTCATTGGCGTTCTCCTAGATCCCGCTCAGTCCGAGCTGGCCCAGCCCGCCCGGTGCCGACGACCCGGCAAGCCGTTCCTTTTGCACCAGGTGGGCCAGATAGAGCTCCGCGCCGCGATGCCCGGTCGGCAGGTCGCTCACGCTCAGCACCCGCAACCCGATGCTCACCGTCGCCCGGTACGGGTTGAGGTCCTGGTCGAAGGCCTCCTCCGTGATCCCCAACTCGGTGAGCCGCACCGGCAGAACCCGCTTGCTTCCCCACACGAACAACGTCAACGGGCTCTCGATCGGCGTGATCTCCAACGTCCCGGTCGCCGCCAGCGCCTGATTGGTCCGCAACTGCCTGCTGGACGGCTGGATCAGCATCTCCAGGGCCGCCAGCTGGGGGTGGATCCCGTTCGGCGCGTCCACATCGAACTGATCCGTCGAGTCGATCTCCGCGGTGAACTTCCAGCTCTCCACCGCCGGCCCCTTCAGCCGCAGCGCCTCGGTCCGGTCTCCCTGCCCGTCCGCCCCGGCCGCCTGCGGCGCCAAACTCCGCTCCAGCGAGTCCGGGTTGAACTGCATCACAATGATCCGCTCCGGCGTCCCCCGAATCGGGTCCACAATCACCAACCCCGACCGCACCGGCCGCGGCAACTCCCCAAACCGCGTCACGCCTTCTCCCAACACATGCACACTCACCTAAAAATCCGGCAGATCCAAATCTGCTAGCACATAACCCGCATCCCGTCGCACCCCTTCGTCTAGATCATGACTACGAATAGTTTCGAGAAGCGTTCTCAACGCCGGCCACCACGCGAGATAGCCGATACCGATCACTACAGCACGACGGACGCGAGGGTCATTGTCGTGCGACATTCGTTCGAGAGCGCTTACTACAGATTCATTCTCTTCCGACGAACTCAGCGCTAGAAAATATATGGCATTTACCTTATCGGAACTGCTCTCGGCGTGCGCCAACAAATCCTCTGCCTCTTCAATGGACCACACTTGGAGCGATTCTCGAATCACCTGTCCAACACTCTCCGCCAATGGCCCCCTAACGACGATATAAGGCAGACGGACCACCGGATCTTCAAGATATGTAATAAACGTCTCGCCGTCAGAGGTGCGCCATTCGTCCCGTATATACTTTTCATCCTCTCGACCGACCGACAAGAGCCACCAATCATGCCACGATCCAACACTCCCGATGGCATCCCGAGTTACGCCTGGTTTCAATACGATCCGCACATCTCGCTTCATCATGGATCCACTCTAATCGTCATCTTGAAGTAACACCATAATATCTGCTGATGAAGCGTCGAATGAAGACTACAATATCGTTGCGACTTGCCCCCCAAACCCCTCCGCCACTCTTGAGATTCATTTCTATCCAAGCGGAGATAATATCCGTCTTGCGCAACTCCAAATCTCGACGCTCATCGGCTGTTCCGTACGCTGCGACCTGAGCATCGCGCATTCTCCTCTCATCTGCGGTGCCCTCACGACTAATCCGTTCCTCTTCAGCGCGATCCAAAAGATCTCGCCCAGCCCTTTCCGCCTCCATACCGCGGGTCGCCCGATACGCTCCAACCATCGACGCAGGATACAACCCACCGCCGCCCGTTCTCCACGGTGCGGACGGGTTCCCCGGCCGCTCAAATGCGGCAAATGCCTCTTCGAAAGTCAGATGCCCTTTTTCAATGAGGTCTAAAGTCATCGGCGCCAGGGCAACGTTCTCTGGATCGCGAACCGATTCCCGCACGTGCATAAGGAATGTTAGTCGGCCAAGCCGGTTCTGCTCAGCAGGACTAAATCCTCCAGGCCATGAGCCACTCACAATGAACTGGCGCATCGCGGTGGCGATAGCTACATTGCCCTGCTTCATTTGGCGGAGGTCTTGGATTGCCCCTCGGGACAATCCAGGCACCTGCAGACCAGCTATCGCTTGCCGGCGAAGACTATCGACCGTCTCATTGGCCTTATTCGCAATACTCGGGTATGTGCCAATCCAGTTGACTCGCGCATTCCGGGGATCGGCATTGGCCACATTGCCACCGGGATGAAATTCTCCGATAGCCAAGCGATTTCCGCCAAAGGTGTATCCTCGATAGGAAGACCCGACGTCAGAACCGCGTCGAGTGAACCGACGCACGGCTCCGGGGATTCCTACACCGGTGCCGATATGCGGCCTTGGACCGCCTGCCCTTGCCGCTTCTTCCTGGCGACGGAGTTCTGACGCTGAACGCCTGACGTCCGTGTTTCCAAGAACGTCACGGACCGCTTCGCGAATGATCGCTCTCAATTCAGCATCGGATGGTTCGTATGCTCGTCCTGCCGAACCACCGGGGTTGAGCTGGGCCCAGATGTCCTGTGTCGCTCCAGAGCTTCTGGCTTGCAGCGATGTGAGCCGATACCACAGCCGCATTGCACCTAGTACGCCGACGAGGATCATCTGGCGGACGCCACGCCGCAGCAGTCGGTCCAATCTCGGACGAATGCGAACGAGTATCCGCTGAAGGCGGGCTTCCTTGGATTCCTGTGGCTTCTTTTTCTTGTCCTCCTGGCGTTGGCGGCGGCGGTCGGCGAGGCGTTGGCGCCAGGCGCGGAGTCGGTCGCGCATGCGCCGGTAGGCGTCGCGGGCGCGGCGGGCGCCGTTGGCGAGAGCGCGGCCGACCTTGGTGCGGGCGAGGCGGCGACCGAGGGCGCGGGTGGCGCGGCGGACGCCGTGGAGGCCGCGGCGGAGGGCGTTGCGCGCCGAGGTGAGAGCGCGGCCGGCGCGGGCGCCGGCGCGGCGCAGGCCCTGGCGGGCGACGGTGCCGACGCGGCGGGCGCCGGTGCGGACGGCGCGGGCGCCGGTGGTGACGCCGCGGCGGACGGCCTGGGCCGCGCGGGTGGCGCCGCGGCGGACCGCCTGGGCGCCGGTGCGGAGGGCCTGACGGCCGGCGTTGACGGCGCGGCCCGCGGCCTTGCGGGCGCCTTTGGCGCCGCGCTTGAGGCCCTTCATTATCTTCTGGGCGATGCCTTTGAGGCGGCCGCCGACGCCTTTGAGGGCCCGGCCGATGCGGGCGAGCAGGAAATTGGTGATGAATTCGAGAAGAGCGACGACGCCGGCGGCCACTGCTTGGGCGAAGTTGCAGGCGGCCGCGGCGCCTCCGGATTTGACGGACTTGAGGAAGGTGAAGAACTTCGCGAAGGCGGCGATGATGCGGCTGACCGTGCCGTAGGCGGCGATGAGGCCCTGGACGATGGTGAGGATGGCGCCGGCGGCCGGGATGATCAGGGAGACGACCTTCTCGATGACCAGCGTGATGATCATCATTGGGAGGGCCTTGACGATCGCCTGCCAGGCCATCTTGCCGATCTGGGCGACCGAGAGGCAGCCCTTGATCAGGACGTTCCAGATGAGCTTGCCGAGGCCGAGGACCGACTCGACCTTGTCGTTGAACCACTGGCGGACGGCGGTCTTGACGGCGCCCCACAGGTAGCTGCGGATCCCGTCCTTGGCGGCGGTGCCGAGCTTTTTGATCCAGCCGATCGGGTCGGGCGCGATGTCCTTGACGAGGGCGGCGAACTCGCCCATGAGCTTGATGGCGTTCTCGACGAACTGGAGTGCCTTGACCACGGCGTCGCGGACGAACGCCACGGCGGCCAGGAGTGCCTTTTCGTACAGGCGGAGGAGGCCGACGAGCGCGCCGGCGAGCGCGTCGATCAGCTTGTTGACGGCCTTTTTGAGGTTGTCGGCGAACTGCTGCACCTTGGCGATGGCCGCGTCGCGGAGATCCTCGATGAACTTGCGGAACTTGTCGCGCAGTCCGGGGAAGGCCGCGAGCAGCACCCCGCTGATGGCGATGAGCGCGGTCGCCAGGGCCTTGATGAGGCCGACGATGGCCTTGGTGGCCAGGTCGATCAGGCCGTTGATGGCCTTCTTGAACTCGTCCTTGATCTTGTTGATCGCGTTGACGGCCGCGTCGAAGACGGTCTTGATCGCGTTGAGCAGGGCGTTGAAGGCCGACTTGACGGCGGAGACCGCCTTGCTGAACCAGCTGCGGGACTCTTCCTTCTTTTCTTGGCGCTTCTTGCGGGCGTCCGACTCGGCGCGCCGCCGTTCGGTGGTGATGCGCTGGTTGTCGGCGTCCTTGCGCTGCTGTACGTCGCCGTCGGTGTCCGTCTTTTTCCGCAGAATCCCGGTGCGCTTGCCGGTGTGCTCCTCGTCGGCCTTCTTGCGGTTCTCGTCGAGGAGGTTGTCCTGCTCGGTACGCCACTCGGCCCGGCGGCCCTGTGCTTGTTCCTTGGCCGCCGCGCGTTGCGCGGTCTGCTGATCGGTGTTGGCCTGGATCTCTTGGGTGATCTGGGCCTGGGTGTCGGCGCGAGCCTGTCCCGAATTCTGATCTTTATCCTGTTTGCCCGTCGCCATCTGCCGGCCGCCCTGGGCGACGCCGGCCTGGATCTGCGGTCCGCGTTCCTGCGTCGTCACGGCCGACAGGGAGTCCGCGTCGAGTCCGGCGGCTCCCGGAGCCTGTCCGGCGGCGGGCGCGCCTGCCGCTGCGCCGGCTGACCCCGGCACCTGGGCGCGCAGCGTCTCCGGGGGGACGTCGGGGAAGATCCGGTCCTCGCCGAGCGGTCGCGCGGCGTCCTGCCGGCCTTCGCCGACGAGCCGTCCGGACTGGTCGTCGAGTTGCCGCCGCTGCTCGTCGCCGAGCGCCGGGTCGGTCTCGCCCTCCAGTTTCACCGTGGGCGCGGGCCCGACGGTCTGGTGCAGCCGCGGGTCGGACGTCGGCACGCCGTCCACCGCGTTCTGCATGTTCTGCACTTCGACGTCGGTGGCCTGGCCCTCGGTGTTGCCCGCCACGTTGGGCGCCTGCACTTGGTCGGCGGGGTTCGGTCCGCCGGGGGCCGGCGGCGGCTCGGCCTCGCGCCGCTCCGCGAGGGTCTGCGGGGTGACCTCGGTCAGCTGTACGAGCTTTGACTCGACTGGTGGCGCGGACTGCGGAGGCCCGGCCTGGGTCTGGGGCGCACCGGAGGGCCGGGCCGTCTCGGGCGGGCTCTGCTGGAGATCACGCTGTTCGGCGCCGACGGTGCGGTTGACCGACTGGTCCACCCCGCCGAGCGCCTGCGGCATCCGGGCGGGCGGCAGCCGGCCGACCGTCACCAGCGCCGCCTGCGGTTCCTGGCTCGATACGTCGGCTGACGCCGCCGCGGCCTCTTCCTCTTGCGCGGGGGGCGGCGGGGCGCCTCCGCCGCCGCAGCCGCCGCCGGGAGCGCCCTCGCCGCCCTGCTCGGCGCCCTCGGTGGTCGGCGGCGCGCCGCCGGCACACGACCCGCCGCCCGGTTCGAGCGAGGCGTCCTGGGGCAGCGAAGCGCCCGCGCCTCCCGGCATCTCGGCGGTCTCGAACGCGGCCGCGCCGCCTCCGGCGGACGCCGCCATGTCCGGGCCCCCCGGCACCGGCTCGGCCGGCCCGGGCATTCCCGGCATGCCGGTGGCGGGTTGTTCCGTGAAGCCCACCGCCACAGGTCCGCGGCCGGGCTCGCCGGCCACGTCTGGCACGCCGGCCTCCGCCGACTCGGGCGAGGCGACGCCATCGGGTTCTGCCGTCACGGACGGCGGCTGTTCGGGCGCGGGCGCCGGCCCCTCGCCGGCCACACCGCCCGCCCGTTCCTGTCCGGCCGCTTCGGACGCCCGCTCCGCGGCGCCCTCGTCCTCCGGCGCTCGGGCCGCCTCCGCCGCCTCGGCGTCGACCCGGCGGTCGACGGTGGTCTCCCCCTCGGCCGCCCTCAGCTCGGGATCGTCACCTGCCCGCCGGTCCTCGGCGTCGGCCTGTTCCCGCTGCTCCGGCTCGGCCTCGACCGGCGGCGGAGCGGGAAAACCGGGCGCCTCGCGCGGTCGTGGCGGCTCGCCCGTGGGCGGCAGCCGCAGCTCCTCGTCGGCCGTCGGCACCCGGGAGACGTCCAGGTCGGTCTTGGGCAGCGGGTCGGGCGGCGGTTTGTCGTCGCCCGCCTCGCGCTCGGCGCGTTCGGCGGCGGCCTCGGGCGGCTCCAGCGGCGGCTCAGGAGCGGCGACCTCCTCGGTCGCGGCGGGCTCGACGTCGAGCGGCTCCTCCTCGGGCCGCGCGTCCTCGGGCCGTCCGGGGCGGTCCAGCAGGCCGTGGCGGGCGAGCGGGCCCTGCGGGTCCTCGGCGAAAGCCTCGGCGCGGTCCTCACGGACCGGCTCGGCCCCGCCGGCGCCCATCGGCGCGGCGTCCGGCGCCATGCCGCCGGTCATCGGCGACTCGCCCAGGGTGGGCTGCGCGCCCTCGACGCCCAGCACAGGTGCGCCGGGCGCACCCGGCTTGGACTCCTGACCGCGCTTTTCCCCCTCTTCGCTTCGCTCGTCCTTCTTCTTGTTCTTGTCCTTTTCCGCCTCGTCTGTGGCCTTGGCCGCGTCGTCCTTCTTCTTCGCCCCGTCCTTCTTCTTCTCCTGCTCCTCTTTCTCGGCGTCGGTCTTCTTCTGCCGATCCTCGTCCTGGTCGGCCTTGTCCTCGTCTTGTTCCGCCCGGTCGGCGTCCTCGCGATCCCGCTCGTCGGCGTCGGCCCGGTCGGCGCGCTCCCGCTCTTCGTCGCGGTCCGTGGCCTGCCGACCCTGTTCGGCGTCGCGGTCGACGTCACGCCGGTCGCCTTCGTCCTGGGCGGCGCGCTCGTCGTCCTGGGCCCCCTGCCGTTCTTCCTCCGTACGGTCGGCGGGCTCCGCCACGGGCTCGGGCGCGGTCCCCGGCTCGGGCGGCGGACCGGCGGGGCCCTCCGCGTCGGCCATCAGCTCCAGGACGCGGGCGTACTCCGCGGAGGGCAGCTGCGCTTCGAGCCGCTCCAGCACCGTCGTCCGCAGCTCGGGCGCGAGCCGGACGAGCTGGAGTCGTACGCGACCGGAGGCGTCGGCAGGGTCGCCGCGCATGCTGCGCAACAGCCCGGCGGCGAGCCGATCGGCCAGCGTGGCCGGGTCGAGTTGCTCGGCGCGCTGCTGGTCGGCGGTCACCCGGGTGTAGCGCAGCCACGAGGCCGCCGGACGCACGTCATGGGCGGCAGCGGACGGCGACCGGGCGCCGTCCGCGGCCGCGGCTTCGGCCGCCACCTCGAGGGGTTCGGTGGCGCGGGACAGCGCACCGGCCTCGCGGCCGAGGCGGAGCGGGCCCGGTGCGTACGGGACCTGGACGGTGTGCAGCAGCTCGTGGGCCAGCAGCCGGCGGCCGGCGGAGGTCTCCGGCCGGAACGCCCCCGCGGCGAAGAAGATGTCGGCGCCGACCGCGACCGCGTCCGCGCCGAGCAGTTCGGCCAGCGCCGCGGCGTCCGCGTCGGCGTGGATCCGCACCCGGCTGAAGTCGTGGCCGAGCTGCTCTTCCATCTCGCGGCGCAGACCGCCGTCCAAGGGCCGCCCGGGCGAGCCGACGATGTCGCGCGGTTCCGGGGGGCGGTGCGTGCGCGCCGGCCGCCTTCGGGCCCGCCCGGCGGGCTTTTGACGTGCGGACTTGCCGGACGTCTGCTGGGGCGGAGCCGCCGCTTTGCGGCCGTTCATCGCGCGGCCTGCCCTGGCCGGGTGAGCCCGGCGTGGACGGCACGGGCCAGCTCGATGCCGAGGCGGCGCGCGGACGCCGCCGGCGGCAGCCGCAGCGTCAGTCCAAAGATGCCGTCGTAGGCATGGTCGGAGGCGGCCGCCAGCGGCGCCTCTCCGGCCGGGTGCCCTCCGGACGTGGCCCCTCCGGACGTGGCCCCTCCGGACGCGGCCAGTCCGGTCGCGTTCGCCCCGTCCGTGATGTGGCGGCGGAGCAGCCGGGCCAGTTCCCGCTGGAACGCGGCGGCCACCTGGTCGCGGTCGATCCGCTCGAATCCGTCGAGCGCCAGTTCGTCGATGTGCACCGCGACGCGCGTGGTGGGCAGCGGACCGGTCAGTCCCATCCGGAGACCTCCCCCGGCGTGAGGGAGCGTTCCAGCTTGAGATATTCGGTACGGGCCGCGGCGCGCACGTGCCGCATGCGCAACGGGCTGCCCTCGTCGGCGGCGAGGAACGCGGCGGACAGCGCGATGTTGCGGATCGCGCCGCCCGAGACGGTGAGCTGCGCGAGCAGGGCCATGTCCAGGCCGGTCGCCGGGACCTCGCGCGGGATCACCCTGCGCCAGATCTCGGCGCGCTCGTGCGGCCCGGGGAACGGGAAGTCCACCAGGAACCGGATGCGCCGCATGAACGCCTGGTCGAGCGCCTGCTTCATGTTGGTCGTCAAGATGGCCAGGCCCCGGTAGGCCTCCATGCGCATGAGCAGGTAGCTGATCTCGAGGTTGGCGTATCGGTCGTGGCTGTCCTTGACCTCGCTGCGCTTGCCGAACAACGCGTCGGCCTCGTCGAACAGCAGGACGGCGCCGCCGCGCTCGGCCGCGTCGAACACCTTCCTCAGGTTCTTCTCGGTCTCGCCGATGTACTTGCTGACCACCTGGGACAGGTCGATCACGAACAGGTCGAGCCCGAGCTCGCCGGCGACGACCTCGGCGGCGAGGGTCTTGCCGGTGCCGCTGGCCCCGGCGAACAGCGCGGTGACGCCGAGCCCGCGCCGCAGCACCGACTCGAAACCCCACGCCTGGTAGACGGTGGCGCGCTGCCGTACATGGGCCACGATCTCGCGCAGCACCGTACGCTGCTGCGCCGGCACCACGAGGTCGTCCCAGCGGGCCCGCGGTTCGATCCGCTGGCCGAGCTCGTCCAGCGCGACCCGCGCCTCGGCCAGTCCGGCCTGCCAGGCCCGCCTGGTCAGCTCACCGGGGTCCGGATCGACCGCCGCCGCGGCCGCGCCGTTGGCGCCACCGGACCGCCACACGGCGTCGCCGGCCGCGCGGATCGTGTGCGCGGGCAGCGAGAACTGCGCGACGATCTCGTCCAGTCCCGGGTCGGTGCCGTTCGTCAGCCCCAGTGCGGACCGCCACAGCTCCTGCTGCTCCGCCTGGGTGAGCGCGGGTACGGCGACGCGCGGCCGATGCCGGTGCAGGGTCGGCAGCGGGTCGGCACTGGACACGACCACAGGCACCTCGAGGCCGCCGAGAAACGCCTCCGCGACCGCCCGCCGCTCCGTCCCCGGCGCCCCCGGATCGGTCATCTCCAGCAGCAGCGCGGCGGGCAACAGCACCGATTCGCGCTCCCACAACCGGGCCAGCGCCTCGCGTTCGGCCGGGTCACCGGGCAGGTCGGCGGCATCCACCGCGTACAGGGCGAGTCCGGCGGAGCGGGCCGCGACGGCGGCGACCTCCCGGCGGGTCTGCGGGTCCGCCCCCGTCAGGTCGACGTGCGGCCGGCCGCCGCGTCCCGCCGCCGCCCATCCGGCCGCGACCTCGCCGGCCGCCCGCCGCTGCGAAGCCGGCCGGCCGGCGCCGGCCGGCACCGCCACCCGCGAGACCACGCCCCGCAGGCGAACGTCGAGGTAGGTGAGCCCGGCAAGGTAGTGCAGGATGCGCTCGTCGATGCGCAGCCGCGACAGCGTCACGGCGCCGGGGTCGTCGAGCTCCACCAGGCGGCACCGGCGCAACGGCGCCACGGGGGTGAGCGCGCTCCAGTGCGCGTCGGGCAGCGCGGCGAGCGCCAGCGAGAACGTGGGGTAGGCCCGCCCGCCGCTCGCGGCGGCACAGCGGGCGCCCGTACCGGGATCGAGCTCGGCGGCCGCGGCCAGCACCAGCACATCGCGTTCGAACGGGGTCAGCCCGAAGCAGGAGCACACGACGTCGAGCGCGGCCTCGCCCGCCTGATCCGCGCCGGCCGCGGCGCCGGCCGCCGCGCCCACGGCCGTGGCGGGTTCCGGTCGCGGCGGCGGATCCGGTTCCGACCTGTCGGCCAGCCGCCTGGCGTGGGCGTCGAGGTGCGCCAACACCGTCTCCACCGCGGCGGTCAGCGCCCCGGTGTGCACGTCGGCGGCGACGGGCCGCGTGGTCATGGCGTCAGCCCCCGCCGAGGTCGACGGACGGCGCGCTCAGGTCTGTGGCGACGAAGCTCCGCACCCCGTCGACCTCGATCCGGACGAGATAGCCGCCGGGCATGACGCCGGGCGTCTCCAGCCGAACCTGGTCGGGTGGCCGCCCGACCGGACCGAGCGGAACCGAAGCCGTGAACCGATAGCTCCGCGGGGCCCGGTCCTGCGGCGGGTCGAGCTCGTCGAGAAGCAGCTGCACGCGCTGGTTGTCGCGGAGGTTGACGTCGGTGTGCACGGTCAGCACGGGCGGCGCGGCGGGCGCCTGCGTCGCCTCCACGCCCACGATGCGCGGCTGCCGCATCAGCGTGACGACGTTGGAGTCCAGCACGCCGCGCAGGATCGGCGCGCCCGGGGCGCTGCCGGTCCGCACGTCCTGGCGTACCTGGATCGGATAGACCCCGGGCGCCGGATCCGGGTCCGGGAGGCTCAGGACGACGCGATCGTCCCGTACGTCGGCCGGAACGATCTCCTGCTCGCCGATCCGCACCGTGACCCCGTCACCGCGTAACCCGTGGCCCACCAGCCAGATCTCGTGGTCCCTGGGCGCCGGCCCGTCCTCGGGCGGCTCGGCGGAGCCGGCCGGGCGCGACAGCACCCGCTCGATGACGGGCCGCCCGCCGGGCACCGCCCGCACCGTGCGCGCCAGCACCGGCTTGCCGGCCGCCGGAGTGCCTCTGCCGTCCAGCAGCACCACGCCGGCCTGGTACACCACCGACAGCGCGTACGGCACTTGGAACAGCATCGACCACAGCTTGGACAGGTCGTCGACGTCCATCTGGGTCGGGGTGAACCGGACCGCCTGCGGCGACTGCGCGAGATCGGCGCCGAGGAGGTACGGCAGCGTCGCCGCGGCCTCGATGTCCTGGCGGGACAGCACCGGCTCGTCGTACAGCGCCCGCACGGTCGCGCCGAGCAGCCGCTGCGAGACCAGTTCCGCGTCATTGCCGTAGAAGCTGATGAGGTAGTGCAGATCAATGGCGGCCTGCGCCGTCGTGAGCGCGTTGCCGTTCGCGTCGCGCGTGGGCGCGTCGCGGTTGCGCAACGCCGCGTTCGGCGTCACCTGGTAGAGGAAGATGTTGATCCGCGCCTCCGATGTCGGCTCGGCGGGCGGCTTTTCCGTGGTGACCTGCACCGAGATCGCGAGGTCGTCCGTCACTCTGCGCGCGAGGAACTGGCGGAGCGCGGCGGTCGCCTGGGCGACCGCGCGATAGTTGCTCACGACGGCCTCCCGAGGAAGCGCTCGAGCGTCACCGCGGGTGCGGGCCGCTCCGGCCGTCGCCGGGGAGCCGCGGCGGACGAGGACGTTGACGTGGCCGTGCCCGCCGAGACCTCGAGGCGGCCGATGTGCACATGCACCACCTTCTCCGTCGGCGGTCGCCGCCGCTGCTGGAAGGGCGGCGGCGCCGCCGCGGCCTCCGCCCGCTCGGCCGGGCGTGGCCGTGCCGGCGGTTCGGCCGCGGCCGGCCGCGGGCCGGGCGAAGCGCGAGAAACGTCCTCGGGCGTGAACGCCGGTCGCGGCGGCACCGGCCCTCCGCCGGGCGCGGGCGCGGGGGCGCCCGGGACGAGGATGGGCCGTTCGCCGAGCAGTTCGCGCACGACGCGCGAGGACGCCTGCTCGGCTGCTCGTGCCGGCTCCGGCTCAGGCCATGTGCCGCGGCGCGGCGGCGCCGGAGCGGCGACGCCGCGGTCGCGGCCGCGGCCAAAGGGAAGCGTGCTCGGCTCGGCCGCGCGGCTCGCGTCGGGTCCGCCGGTGGACAGCGGCCGGCGCTCCGTCTCGCCCTCCCCGGGATATGGGCCCGGGCGGGCCCATGGCCGGTCCCGTGCCCACAACCGTTCGGCGTCCTCATCGGCGAGGCCGAACCCGGACGCCGGCCCGGGCCGTTCGAACGGACCGGGAAGCCGGGGGCGCGCGCGTACGACGCCGGCTTCGGCGGCGCCAGCGGCGTCCCGCGCGGCACCGATGCCCGCGCCCGGCACCGCGCGGGCGATCAGCCGATCGAAGAAGTCCGGGTCAGGCATGGCCGGCCAGCTCCAGGTAGTAACGGCGGCGCAGCGGGCTGAGCGCCAGCACCTCGGCCTCGCTCCATCCGTACGAGCTCGCCAGCAGATGGACGTCCAGCAGCACGCCGCGCGCCCACGCGTCCAGCTCGGCCCACAGGAACGAGACGATGTCCAGCTCGACCTTGGTGTGGTGCCCGCACTCGGGGCAGGGCGCGTTGAGCCGTACGTCCGCCCCCGGGTCGGCTCGTTCCGCCGCCGCGGCGACCTCGCGCCGGACCGGCTCGGGGAGGTCCTCGGCGGATACCGGCCGTCCGGCCAGGGCGGCTTCCAGGACGCACCGCGACAGCAGCGTCCGGCGCGCGGCCGTCGCGCTCCGGTCGGCAGCGCTCCCGCCCACCGCGCTGTCCACCGGGCTCCCGTCCGCGCCGTCCACCGGGCTCCCGTCCACCGCCGCGGCCGCGGCCGCGGCCGCGGCGGCCGCGGCGGCCAGATCGCCCGGGGTGGGCAGGCGGAACAGCACGTCGCAGTCCGCCACCTGGACGCGTATCGGATCACGCGGTTCCGGGGGTCCGGCGTGTCCGGCGTGTCCGGCGGCGGCGATCTCGTCGGTGTCGAGCGTGAACTCGATCTCCTCGCCGCAGCCGGCACAGCGGAGACGCACCTCCATGCGCGGACCGAATAGTGCCTTGCGCATGGCGTACAGCTCGGTGTCGCGTTCGCCGACCGGCACGCCGAGCAGCTGCCCGGCGTCCGCGGACGGCCGGGCGAGCGCGTGCAACAGCAACGCCCGGTGCGCCTCGCCGGCGGCGTGGCCCATTTCCCAGGTCGCCAGCAGCTCGGACGCGACGGGCACGGCGGACTCCCTAGGCGGGCAGTTGGAAGGTCGGCTCTTCCGGTTCCGGGATTTCGGGATCGAGCTCCCAGCCTTCGCACTCCAGCTTCAGGCTCTGGATGGCGACCGCGTTGGCGTTGGCGTCCAGCTCGCCGACGATCTGGTACTCGCTCGGCCAGGCCCGGTAGACCTTGTAGGCCTTGGCCACCTGTCCGGCCTCGTTCAGCAGCTCGATGACGATGTCCTTGCGGAAGTCGCGCAACGAGACCTCCGCGCCGCGGCCCTGCCCCACCATCCAGACCTTGTTGGCCCAGCGGTCGAACTCCACGTCGTGGGTGACCCCGCGTTCCAGCGTGATCGCCTCGAACTCGGTGCGCCCGGCGGACTTCCTCGGCGAGTTCGGGTCGCCGCCGCTGCGGTGCTTGACGACCTCGGTGGTCCGCTTCATCGGACTGATCTTGCTGACGCCCGCGACCACGCGCCCGTCCCAGCGCACGACGAACTTGAAATTCTTGTACGGGTCGAACCGCTGTGGGTTGACGGTGAACTCGGCCATGGGTCTCCCTAAACCTCGAGCCGGCCGGCCATCTGCTCGATCTTGACGATCACGAACTCGGCCGGCTTCAACGGCGCGAATCCGACGACTACGTTGACGATGCCGCGGTCGATGTCGGCCTGCGGTGTGGTGTCCCGGTCGCACTTGACGAAGTAGGCCTCGCGCGCCGAGGTGCCCTGGAACGCTCCCTGCTGGAACAACGAGTGCATGAAGGCGCCGACGTTGAGCCGGATCTGCCCCCACAGCCGCTCGTCGTTGGGCTCGAAGACCACCCATTTCAGCCCGCGATAGAGGCTCTCCTCGATCATCAGGGCGAGCCGCCGGACGGGGACGTACTTCCACTGGGACGCGAGCGCGTCGGCGCCCTCCAGCGTCCTGGCGCCCCACAGCACCGGGCCCACGATCGGGAAGACGCGCAGGCAGTTGACGCCCAGCGGGTTGAGCAGGCCGTTCTCCGGATCGGTCATCGGCACCGTGAGCGCGCTCACGCCGCTGAGGCGGGTCTCGGTCCCGGCGGGCGCCTTCCACACGCCGCGTTCGGCGTCGACGCGGGCGATGACCCCGGCCACGGCGCCGCTCGGCGGGAAGCTGCGCAGGCGACCGGTCAGCGGATCGGTCATCCGGATATGCGGGAAGTAGAGCGCGGCGTGGTCGCTGCGCACCGAGTCGAAGGCGGCGAGCCCTTCGCGGGCGTCGTCGAGGCTCTCCCAGACCGCCGGACTGTCGGCGATGAGGAACATCCGCTTTTCGACGCACAGCGCCTCGGCCGCGGCGAGCACGGCCGCCCGGTCGTCGGCGTTGAACGCATCGCCCGCGAGATCCGGCAGGCACAGCAGGTTGACGTCCTCGACCTGGCGGAGCGCGTCGATGCCCGGGCCGTCGTCCGCGAGCCCCAGGAAGTCGGCGACGCCGAGCGTGGCGCTTCCGTCGTCGCCGCCGCTGAGCGCGAAGGCGGCCGGTCGCGCGGTGGTGAGCTCGAGATCGTTCGCCACCTCGCCGGTGAGTCCGAGGGTCGTGCCCGGCTCGCCGGACAGCACCTGAAGGCGGCCGCCGAACACCCGGACCCGCGCCGCCGCGAACCCCCGCTTCGTGGACGCCCTGCGCAGCGCGCGCTCCAGCCGGAGGGCGAGCCCCGAGACGGTCAGGTCGCCGGGCTGCGGATCATCCGCGGTGTAGAGCGTGACCGTCTGTGCGTCGCCATCGTCGACCTTCGCGACCAGGTCTTTGCCGGTGAGGTCGGGAAGGCCCGACAGCAGGTCCTTCGACACCGTCCCCGAGTAGCCGGGCACCGCGTCGCCCTGGGCCGTCACCGAGATGAGCTCGGACGAGGGGTTCACGACCGAGTCCGCGAACCGCGGGCTCGTGCCGTCCATGGACAGGCCGGTATAGCTCTCCAGCTCCGCACCCGACGCGTCGAGGACGCGCAGGCCGAAGGTGTCGGGCTCGATGCCCGGGTCGATGGCGACTCGCAGGCCGTCGCCGAAGGTACCGGGTTCCAGCGCCGTCACGGTGAGCGGCGGCGCGTCCTCGGGAGCGGCCTTCCACTGGGCCTCGGCGGCGCCCTTGGCGATGCGCACGATCACGGCGATCGACCCGCCGTTGAGGAAGAAGTGCTGCACCGCGTAACTGAGCGGGCGGTCCACGTCGAGCCCGCCGAACCGACGCTCGAAGTCGGCGAAGCTGGTGATGGTCACGGCCTTGCCGAGCGGGCCGCGCCGCATGGCGCCGACGAACGCCGTGACCGAGGTGGTGACAGCCGTGATCGTGCGGACGGCGCTGGGCAGCTCTTCGATGTAGACACCGGGGTAAGTGGGCGTGACCGGCATGCCACCTCCATTCGTGGAACACCGAGGAGCCGGAACATAAAGAGGACATGCGTCAATGACAACCGGAAGTGACGTGTGCGGTAGTGCTCACCCCGGCGGGATCGATGTCTTCCCCGTTTGATCCGAACCATTGGTGCCGGTTCTATGTGATCGTCATACTGCGTACGCCGCCCTGGCTTGTCAACCTTCCGTTAACACGGCGAAGGCGGACCGAGTAAGTCCGACCACGTCATCTCGGCAAACGCCGGGATGGCCACGTGTGGCCGCCCGCTCCACGTCGTGAAGGTCATCATCTGAAAAGAATCTTTGGTGAATTCCCATGAACTTCCAGGCGCCCCCGGCGCGCCGGGGGCGGCGGGGACGGGGAGCGGCCAGTACGGGCAAACAGGGGTGCTGATCTGGGTCGATGCCACCGGATCCGACCGTTGGTGATCGAGGGTGAAGGTCGGCCGGAGATTGATCGGATTTGCCGAACGAAAGGCAAGACTCGAACACTGTCCGGCTCCGGCCATCGGGCGCCCCGGCCCCCGTCATGCCTTGACTATTTCCGGCTCCTTACCGTGACATAGTTGGTCAAGCTACGCCACACCCTCGTCATCAAGGCACCGACTTGGGGGCAGCAAGGGAAAATAGTTTTGCTCTTCCATCCCTCGATATCGAGACCCGGCAAGGATTTCTCCGGTCATTAATGTAGAGATTTCTTGCCGGCAGCGGCAGCACTTGCCACCGCGGGCGCTCGAGCCACGGGGGCGGCTCCACGCGCGAATAAGAACGACACCGACGCTTCGTTCTCCGGTGTCGTCTCGCTGTGCCGTTCCCTTGGTCCTCCCGCCCTCGCGGTGGCCGAAATCGCCACATCGCCACATCGCCACACGGCCGAACCGAACCCGGAGGACAAGTCCGTGTCCGAACCGAACGAGCCCCCGCCGCCACCGGCCAACGCGGCGGGTCCCACCGAGCCCGACGAAGAAGACGTGCTGCGGGAGATCTACGGAGAACCCGATTCGGATGGCATCTACCGCCAGGAGGAACAGCAATGACAGCCGCGGGAATGATCCGCGAGGCCCGCAAGTCGTTGGGCTTAGGCGAGCCCAACCACATCCAGAAGTGGTATGCCGAGCGCCATGGCAGCGCCTACGGGGGCAACTTTCCCTGGTGCGACGCGGCAGTGTCGTACTGGGCGCGCAGGAGCAACAGCGACGCGGTGCTTCCGGCGGGCGACCGCGCATACACCGTCTCGCACGCTCAGGACTTTCAGCGCATCGACCGGTGGAAGTCCGGCACCACGGCCAACATCAAGCAATTTGCCCGGCCGGGTGACATCGTGTTCTTCGATTGGAAGGGCACCAACAACATCGGCGCGATCGACCACGTCGGCGTCATCGAGAAGGTGCTGTCCGACGGACGGGTCCAGACGATCGAGGGCAACACCGGTAACGCGTGCAAGCGCCGCGTTCGCGCCGCGAATGTGATCGCCGGATTCGGCCGGCCCGCCTACAAGAAGTCGGGCACGGGCACGGCCGGGCCCCGGCCGTGGCCGGGGCGCCATCTGAAGCTCACCAGCCCCTTCATGCACGGCGGTGACGTGGAATGGGTGCAAGAGCGCCTCAACGCCAAGGGCGCCAGCCCCAAGCTGACCACGGACGGCGAGTTCGGTCCGAAGACCAAGCGCGAGGTCGTCGACTATCAGCGTTCGCACAAACTCGAGGCCGACGGGATCGTCGGGCCCAAGACCTGGAGTTCGCTCGCTCGCTGATGTCTCCAGGCCGCGACATGATCGGGGAACGGCCACCGCACCGGACGGTGGCCGTTTCCCCGTCGCCCCGGCCCGGCGCCCGCCGACCCCGCCCGCCCCACGTGCCGGCCGTGGCCTCGGACACGAGACAGCAATAAATGCCGTAGCCACAGGCTGTTGGATCGCCCATACTCGCGATCAACGGCACGGGTCAAGAACGGGTTACTCCGGAACGGGCGGGATCAAGGGGGCAAATTCGTCATGGGTGCCATCGGAGAGCATGCCGTCGTGCTCGGCGGGGGAATGGCCGGACTTCTCAGCGCGCGGGTGCTGACGGAGTCGTACGCGCAGGTCACGGTAATCGAGCGGGATGCGCTGGACGACCGTGCGGACGGGCGGCGGGGGGTGCCGCAGGGACGGCACGCGCACCTGCTGTTGACCCGTGGCAAGAAGGCGATCGAGGGCCTGTTCCCCGGGCTCGTCGACGAGCTCGTCGCCGCGGGCGCGGTACCGATCCGGGCGTTAGAGAACTTCCAGGTCGGCATCGCCGGATACCTGGCGCGGCGCGCGCCCGTCGGTGATTTCGTGTCGATGACCAGGCCGTTCCTCGAAGGCCACGTGCGGCGGCGGCTGGAGAACGTACGGTTCGTCGACGGAACCGACGTGATCGGACCGGTGACCACCGCAGACGGGCGTGGCGGCGTACGGGTGACCGGTGTGCGCGTCGCCCCGCAGGCGACCACCGGCGCCGGCACCGGCCACACCGGTGACCATGACGGTGACCTCGCCGGCGACCATGACGGCGAGCGGGTCATCGACGCCGACCTCGTCGTGGACGCCATGGGGCGGGCCGGGCGCAGCCCGGCGTGGCTGCGCGAGCTGGGCTACCCCGAGCCGCCGACCAACGAGTTGCACGTCGACATCGGTTACGCGTCGCGGCTGATGCGGCTGCCCGCCGACGCGCTCGGCACGGACCGGGCCATGCTGATCGGGCCCCGGCCGGGACTGTCGCGCGCCATGGCGCTGTTCCGGGTCGAGGACGATCGATGGCTGCTGACGCTGGTCGGGTACGCCGATCACCCGCCTGTCGACGAGGCCGGGTACCTCGAGTTCGCCCGCACGGTCGCCCCCGCCAACGCGTTCGCCGCGATCCAGGCGGGACAGGCGCTCACCGAGGTGCGGCCCTTCCGGTTCCCCGCGAGCCGGCGGCGCCGGTACGAGCGACTGCGGCGCTTCCCGGCCGGGCTCCTGGTGACGGGCGACGCGATCTGCAGCTTCAACCCCATCTACGGCCAGGGCATGTCCGTGGCCGCGCTGGAGGCGTACGCGCTGCGCGCGGCCCTGGCGAAGGGGGAACGCGACCTGGCCCGGCGGTACTTCCGGGCGGTCGCCCGAGTGGTCGCGCCCGTCTGGCGGCTGGGCCTGACCGCCGACCTCGGGATCCCCGAGATCGAGGCCCCGCGCCCGCCGTCCTTCCGATTGGTCAACGCCTACATCACGCGCGTGCAGCGGGCGACGGCGCTGGACGATGAGGCCGGCACCACGTTCTTCCGGGTGACCGGCCTGGACTACCCGATGGAACGGCTGCTGGGGCCCGCGATGGCCTGGCGGGCACTGCGCCCCCGCCGGCGCCGGCCGATCGAGATCGTCCCGGCTCCCCCGTCGGCGGAGGCGTCCGCGACCGCGGCCCCGGAGTCGGCCTCCGGCGGATCCGGCGTGTCATCGGGCGTGTCATGAAGACGTACGAGCTGACCGTGCGCGGGGTCCGTACGGTCGTCCGCGAGGAGGGCGAGGGCCGAGCCGGCGAGGCGGTCGTCTTCGTGCACGGCAACCCCGGGTCGGGGGCGGACTGGGAGGGCCTGCTCGAGCGGGCGGCGCGGCACACCCGGGCCATCGCCTGGGACGCCCCCGGGTTCGGCCGGGCCGGCAAGCCGCGCGGCTTCGCGCAGACGGTCGACGGGCACGCGGACTTCATCGGCGCGATGCTGGATGCCCTGGACGTACGGCGGGCACATCTGTGCGTCCATGACTTCGGCGGCCCGTGGGCGCTCGCCTGGGCGGCACGCGAACTGGGCAAGCCGCGCAAGGCGGGCGCGACCGGCCGGCTCGCCAGCCTGGTGCTGATCGACACCGGCGTGCTGCTCGACTATCGATGGCACGCCCTGGCGAAGGTCTGGCGCACGCCGGTGCTGGGCGAGGTGTTCATGGCGACGACGACGCGGCGGGCGTTCCGCGTGCTCGTCGGTCGACTGGGCAACCCGCGGGGGCTGCCGGAGGAGTTCGTGGATCGCATGTATCGCGATTTCGACCGCGCGACCCGCCGGTCGGTGCTGCGGCTGTACCGGTCGTTCTCCGACCCGGCGGGCTGGTCGGCCGCGGTCGCGGCGCCGTTGTCTGCCGCCCACGGCGCCGGCGACCTCCCGGTGCTGGTGATCTGGGGCGCGCACGACCCGTACCTCCGCATCGAGCAGGCCGAGATCCAGCGCCGTACGTTCCCGCACGCCGAGGTGGTGATCCTGCCCGACAGCGGACACTGGCCCTTCGCCGACAACCCCGGCATGGTCGAGGCCGCGGCGGGCGGGTTCTGGGAGAAGGTCATCGCCTCCTGACAACGGGGCGGCCCGTTCGGCCTCGGTCAGCGGGCCGAGCCGCCGCGAGCACCTGTCGCACAGCAACCGCCGATCTTGATGCGAGAGTTGTATCGCGGCACGCGATGGAACCCTCACATCAAGATCGGCGGTTGTGGGAGGCCGGGGACTCGGTGAACCTTGGTGGTCACCGCGTCAGGCGTTGACGACGATCACCTCGTACTGGTCGGCGGTCGGCGGCACTCCGGTGTCGAACTTGGCGTTCACCACGCCGAGCCGGTGGCCGAAGAGGGCCGCGGTGGACGGGGTCTGGAACAGGTCGCTGGTGATGTCCTTCTCGACGACGGCCGAGGTGAGGCTCGCGTTGAGCCGCAGGCGGGTCACCTGGTTGGTGTGGACGACCCACAGCCGCTTGCCCGCGAGCACGATCCCGTCGGGCCCGGTGATGGACACGATCGGCGTGCTGGCGCCGGTGGCGGGATCGACCCTGTAGATCGCGTTGTTGGCGGAGTGGGCCACCAGCAGGGTTCTGCCGTCGGGCGTCGCCTGAATGCCGTTGAGGTTGAAGTCGCCGGAAAGGTCGGCCGCCGGCCCGCTGAGCGCGAGCGTCCGCAGCGCTCCGGGGTTTCCGTGCCGGTCGAGCGGCACGAAGTAGAGCTTGGGCTGCGTCGAGTCGGTGAACCACGCGCCGCGCCTGGTGACGGCGACGTCGTTGACGAAGGACGTGGTCGCGTCGCCGACGGTGTAGTCGGCGACGGTGGCCCGGGTGCGGGTGCTGTAGACGTACGCGTGTCCGCCGCCGCCGGCGACGAAGAGCAGCCCGTGGCGGGTGTCGGCCTTCATCCCGACCGCCATGCGCCCGGTGGGCGCGTCGATGAACAACTCGGCGGTTCCGCGCCGGATGTCGCCTCGGAAGATGTCGCCGGCGAAGAGGTCCCCGGCGAAGAAGGTGGTGCCCCGGCCGGCGGCGATGCCCTCCGCCGAGGTCGCCCCCGGCAAGACGATGACGTCCGTACGCCGAGCCGCGGCGGCGGCCGGGCCCGTCAAGGCCGTCACCATGGCAATGACCACCAAAGGAACCGCGGCCGGCCTGAGCATGTTCAGCACCGAACGTCCCTTCGCAGTCACCTGCATAGGTCGTCTCCTTTGTTCGGAGTAATGAGTGTTAAGCACAAAAGGAAGCCATGGACCATGCGCCTCTGAGTCTGATGCGTGTCAGGCCAGAGTCAAGCCATTTCATCGGATCGGCCGCGCGCCCCCGCCTCGTCGCAGGTCCAGGCGCTTCGGCGCTCAGGTGGCCGGTGGCGGGTTGTCGAGGAAGAGCCTCGCCGCTGCGCACGGCTCGGCGCCAGGACGATGGGCCGGGCAGAAGTTCTGGATTACGATCTTGCGCCATGTGCCGTCGGTGAGCATTTCCTTGACGGCGGCGTTGATCTCGTCGATGTCGGCCTGTGATCGGGCCACGAACCCGATTCCATACTGTTCGGGACGTGGCCAGACCTTGACGCCGACCAAATGAAGGTCAGGGTGATCGGCGAGGTTTCCCATAATTACCGCCACATCGCTGATCACGGCATCGACCTTCTTTTCGAGCAGTCTCCGGACGCACGCTTGATTGCCGATATCCGGATAGATTTCGATGCCGAGTTCGCGTTGCCGGTTGATGAACGCCAGCTGCTGATATGGAGTGCTATCGACCGGGGCGGTGCAGACCTTGCGGCCACGCAGATCATTGATACCTTTGATTGTTCCCGCTTCCGTGCGGCGGACGAGAATGTCCTGGAAGCTGAAGAGATAGGGTCGGCTGAAGCTGACGCCTTCTCGAATACGTTCGTCCGTGATCGAGTAACTGGCGATCACTAGATCGTTCCCGCCGCTCAGCAAGCTCTTTTTGCGGTCGGCCGGACGCACCGAGTAGAAGATGGGCTGTCGCGGGCCGCTGTTGACCCCCAGCTTCCCCATCACATAGGTGGCCACGTCGATCTCGAACCCCGACCAGCGTTTGCCGGCGCGATCGTACAAACCGAGGTAGGTCTGGTCGTCGAACACCCCGATATGCAAATCCGCCTTGTTGAAGAAGCGGCTGTGACCTGGTGCCGGCCGGTCCGATGAATCGCAACCGGAGATGAGGAACAAGATGGCGCTGAGGACGATGCCGCTCCACCGAGCCGGCCGCATGGTTGCCCCCCTGGTGCGGAAACACAGGAAACGCATGGATTCGCTGACAGCAGGGTCGCAGAGGATGCGGCGGTGAGCCACACAGCCGGGGCATCCGGGACGCGACCGGGACGCGTGGACGGCCCGCCCACTCGTCCCGGTCGCGGTCCGGACGGCCGCCGAGATCGGCTCGCCGGCCCGGCGACGAAGAATGATCACCCGGATATCGCGGCCATTGGCGACGCCGCCCGGGATGGCGCCAGGTCTTTTCATCCGATGGTGTTTAATGGTCAATGTCTGTCAACCTGCTGTTACCGGTCAACGGACACGAAAGGGTTGCCGCACATGACACAAAACATCGCCGTGAAGGGTTCGGAAGGGGTCTCCGAAGGATGCCGCACCGGGCGATCACAACGCCGCCCGCGGATAACCGCCATGATCATCCTGCTGCTGGTATTGATCGTTTCCGAATACCTGCTGCTCGCGAATGACGTGGCCGTGGCCACTCTCTCGACGTCGCTCGCCACAGTTTTCCTGGCTGTGGATATCGCTGATCGATTGTCCATCTTGCCCGCTCCGCGAAGGTCCTAGTGGACGCGCGGACTTTGCGTAGCGCCTTCGCCCGCGAGCTGGCCCGCCTGCTCGCGGGTGTCGACGCCGCCGAACTCGCCGGCACGAGCGGGCTGCCCGAATCAATCGTCCGGGAAATGAGCGCCGGTAAATCTCGTGGCCTGTCCGCCTGGGAGGTCGTCAGTACGTGCGCCATGGCGGCGGAGCCGCCCCGAGAGGCGATGTTTCAATTGCGCGAGCTATGGGCGAAGGCCGAGTCGGCGGAGTGGGCAGAGCGCGGGCCGGAGCTGCTGCGCGAAATCGAGCGGCAAGCGCTGCGGGCACGCCGGCAGCGCCCCTATGACGAGAAAGCCCTGAGCCGGCGGCTCTTCGAGAAGTACAGACCGAGCGCTCCATGGCGGAAGACGCTCGGCTCCGGACACTCGCACGGCCCATGGCGGTTCGAACCCTGGTCGAGCGCGCAGGTGCTCAACAAGCAGAAGATTCCAGACCCCGACCGCGCGATGTCCCTCTCGGAGTTCTACGAGTTGCTGAGACAGCTGCACCAGTGGGCCGGCCGGCCGTCATTGGCAGAGATCGAACAACGGTCGTGGGGTGCGCTGAGCCGTACCACGGCGGGTTACGTGCTCGGAGCGGCGAGGGCCCTGCAACCGCACGTTCGCGACCATGACTACGTGCGCTATCTGGCCACCGTGTTCGGCCTTCCCCCGTCCGAAGTGGAACGCTGGATCAATGCCTACATCAGAGTGAGAGAACTGCCCCCGAACCCCTTACCAGGTCTGGTCGAGCGGGAGACGATCCTCCAGGGCACGCCGGAGTCGTCGTCGCCGGGCCCGCCGCCCGCCGCCGAAGAACCGCCCGGCCCGCCATCGCCGGAAGCGCCCCAGGTGACCCCGGCCCGGCCGCTTCGCTGGCGCGTCATGGCCCTGTGCTTCGCCGCGAGCACGGCCGCCCTCGGCATGGCGTTGGCCCTCACGGTGACGGCCGACGACCCGCCGGCGACACACATCCTTCAGTTCCCAGAACGTCCCCGGCTGCTTCCCGGCAAACCGATCCGCATCCCCTTGAAACTCCCCGCGGGCGATTGGAGCCTGCACCTCCACTTCCGGCTGGAGTCGACCGTGGTGGCCAGCCCCTGCGTCCACGACGCGCAACTGACCTACGTGGTCGAGAAGGCCAACGGCGTCGACATCGCCTCGGGGAGGACGACCCAGGGAAAGCCCGACTCGACGGCGCCGGCGATCCGTCTCGATGGGAGCGTGGGCCCGCCCTACGTCGTGATTTCCGTCAGCGTGCCGAGCCACGACATCGGATGCGGTTACACGATCGACCTCTCGGGTTCGACCATCCGCCCGCGCTGAGATCCCGCGGGCAACCATGAGAGCTCGGGTCATTGTCGCGAGACCAGGTTCGGCCACGCGCGGGGTTGTGCCGCGCTTAAGCGGCAACTTTTACCGTCTGCCACCCGCCGTTACCCTACGAAGACCATTGCCGTCAGATCGATCGGGCTATGCGGGCAAGCGATGCGGCGGTTTCTCGTGAAATAACAGTCAATACCCTGAATTACCCCCGCGTGTCGAATCATCTCCATCTTCTATCCGCCGGGCAGACATCAAGATCACGATTAATCTATTGCCCAAATCGGATGACCCTAACGAGGCCCCATTCGGTTGACCTCTGAACCATACCGCGCCTTGCCGGTATAAGAGGATCTTGTTACCGTCTGCGATCGTCCACGCGAGCAGGCTCGGGGTCCCAGCCGCAGGAACGCCATACTCCGCCGCAGATCTCCGAGTGGTGCTGAGCAGCTTCCACGGGCAAGGAGCATAGGGGAGTTTCTCGTGAATGCCTCTGCAGAGCAGAGTAGCGGACGCCTAGAGTTTGACACGGTCTTCTGTAAATTGCTACCACGTCTGCATCGGCGCGCCTTGGCGGTGATGGGTAACCCGGATATGGCGGAGGACGCTTTGCAGGACGCCTATATACGACTCGCCGCGCGCCCGGAACGGATGCTGGGCCATCCCGAACCCTACGCGTACGCGTTAGCCACAGTGATCAACGGGATTCGCGACAGATGGCGCAAACGCCGGCGAGAGGAGTGCCTGATAGAAAGGGTCGGGTATTCGCTGCGCGGCTGGGACGGCGGCATCGGCGCAAGAGAGGACGAACTGCGAGTGCGAGGGCTGCTGACACAGCTGACGCCACGGCAGGCCAGCGTGGTTCGGCTGGTCGATCTGGACGGTCACACCCTGGACCAGGCCGCGCTGATACTGGGCCTGCACCGGGGGACCATAGCCCGTACGCGTACCCGGGCACTCGACAAGCTACGGGACCAAATCGAGCAAGAGCGAAAGAACGCCGCATCGGCCGGTGACGATACGGCTCTCCTGATCCGCGGGAAGTTTTGACCGCACTCCATCTGCCACACGAATATGGCGGCGGCCTGCCGAGCGCTATTTCTTGATGCCGACGCCGGCCCAGAGCCAATAGCGTTCGGGGGCTTCGGTGTCGGGCTCGGGTCGCCACCGATCAGGGGGCACGATGCCGGGCTCGAGGATGTCGAAACCGTCGAAGAACCGTTCCACCTGGGCGCGATCGCGCAACGTCGGCGGCGTGCCGGGTGACTGCCGCCACACGTCCATGGCCTCCTCGGCCTTGATGGGGTCGGCGTCGCCGGTCAGATGAGAAAAGATCAAATAGCTACCCGGGACCATCGCGGCGCGCAGCCGTGTGACGATCTCGTAGGGGCCGTCCTCGTCGGGTATGAAGTGCAAGATCCCCAGCAACAGCAGGGCGACCGGCCGGCCGAGGTCCAACAGGCGCCGCACTTCGTCATGGCGCAAGATCGAGTCAGGGTCGCGCAGATCGGCCTGGACCACGGTTGTCGATCCGGCGTCGGTCAGCAACGCCCGGCCGTGCGCGGAGACGATCGGGTCGTTGTCCACATACACCACACGAGCGGTCGCCGCCGTTTCGTGCGCGACCTCATGGGTGTTGTCCATGGTGGGCAGCCCGGAGCCGATATCGAGGAACTGGCGGATCCCCGCCTCGGCCGCCAGTCGTACAGCCCGGCGCAGGAACGCCCGGTTGGATCGGGCGCTGCGCGCCGTCTCCGGCGCCACCACAAGGGTCTTTTCGGCGACCTCACGGTCGGCGGCGAAATTGTCCTTGCCGCCCAGCCAATAGTCGTAGACGCGCGCCGGATGCGGAATGTGTGTCCTCAGATCGCTTGTCTTGATCCTCTGTGTCACACCGCATCCTCGCTGTCACGGCGGCCCGTGGCCGCGTCAACACCGCTCACAGTATCGGATGCGGGGTTGGCAGGAGGAGCCGGACAAACAGGCACGCAAGTTTCCCCGAGTTGGGCGGGGTTCTGCGGGGTTCCCGGCGGTTGTCGCCGGCGACGAGGCCACGGCCGTCCGTGACCCCGTCGGCGGCAAACTGTCCTCACCGGGACGTGATCCGGCTCAGCAGTACTTCGACGAGCCCGAACTCCCCCAGCTGCAACTGTCGGCGAGCGTGCCGCCGGGCCAGCGCAGGTACGCGGTGTCACCGGTGTTGTTCCAGATATAGGCACGGGAGCCCCAGTACAGATGGGTGGAGCTGTTGGTTCCCCGACCCGTGTGGATCGTCACGTATTTCCGAGCCCCGAGGGTGAAGGCGGGGAAAGTATAGACATGACCTGACTTATCGCGCAGAGTCCAGTTCTTCACCGAGTGCTTGACGGAGTCGGTGTTCTTCAGCACCACGTACTCGGCGTTGAGGCTGGCATTGCTGCGAGTGTCCGTTCCCGGCGAGTTGTAGTAGACGCGATAAATCTGGATCTTCGACGCCGCCTGAGCCGAGCTTCCGGTAGCGATCAACGCCGCCGCCCCCACCGCCACTACGGCCGCTTTACTGGCGATATTCATGACAAATCCCTTCGGCAGCACTTCGCACGAAGGGCACCGTTTGTGCCCCCACGTATGAGACGTCACGGAAATTCAAGTCGATTACCCTGAGTTGTCACAATTTGGCAACTAGTGATCAACGGGAGCGCCCCCGAACCGCGCGGTCACATCCCTCCCCTCGGGCTCCGTCATAGGAGTGACGTGGACGAACCCGCGGGGAGACAGGCAGATGACGCGAGATTCGCACGATGGCCCGACCGGCGCGGCGCCGCCGGCGCCGGACCGGCGGCGCTGGTTCGCCCTCGTCGTCGTCCTCGTCGCGGGCTTCATGGACCTCCTCGACGTGACGATCGTCAATGTGGCGGTCCCGAGCATCCTGCGCGACCTGGACGCGGCGTACGCCCAGGTCGAGTGGGTCATAACGGGCTACCTGCTGGGGTTCGCCGCCTTGCTCATCACCGGCGGTCGGCTCGGCGACAGCTTTGGGCGCAAGCGCATGTTCCTCGTCGGCGTGGGCGGCTTCACGGTCGCGTCGGCGCTGTGCGGCCTCGCCACGACGCCCGCCGTGCTCATCGGCGCGCGGTTCTTCGAAGGCGCGATGGCCGGGCTGATGGTGCCGCAGATCCTGGCGATCATCTACGTCACCTTCCCGCCGGAAGAACGCGGCAAGGTGCTCGGCCTGTGGGGCGGCGTCCTCGGCTCGGCGTCCGCGGCGGGGCTGGTGGCGGGCGGACTGCTGGTGCGCTGGGACCTCGCCGGGCTCGGCTGGCGGCCGATCTTCCTCATCAACGTCCCCGTCGGGTTGGCGGCGATGATCGCGGCACGATTCGTCGTCCGCGAGAGCCGGTCGGCGGCCGCGCCCGGCCTGGACCCGATCGGCATGGTGCTCGCCGTGTCCGCCGTGCTGATGCTCGTCTATCCGCTGACCGAGGGGCGCAGCCTGGGCTGGCCCGCGTGGTCGTACGGGCTGATGGCCGGCTCCGCCGCGGTCTTGGCGGGCTTCGTCGCGTACGAGCGGCGACGGACCAGGACGCGGTCGCCGCTCGTGGCCCTCGGCCTGTTCCGGGCCAGGGCGTTCTCGGTGGGCTTGGCGGTCTGGCTGATCTTCTGGGTCGCGCTCGGCGGCTTCTTCCTCATGTGGACGCTCTACATGCAGGTGGGGCTGGGCTGGACGCCGTTGCGCGCCGGCCTGACCGCCGCGACGTTCGCCGCGGGCGGGACGGCCGGCGCCGGCCTGTCGGTCCAGGTGCTCACGCCGCTGTTCGGGCGGCGGGTGCTGATGGCGGGGGCGCTGGTCAACGCGGCCGGGTTCGGCGGGTACGCGTGGGTCGCGTTCCACTACGGACCGGCGGTCCATCCCTGGCAGATGGTGGCGCCGCTCGTCGGCGCGGGCTTCGGGTTCGGCATGGTGGTGGCCCCCATGGTCGACCTCATCCTCAGCGGGGTGCCGGTCCGGGACGCCGGGGCGGCGTCCGGCGTGCTGAGCACCATCCAGCAGGTCGGCCTGGCGCTCGGCGTCGCGCTCGTCGGCGTGGTGTTCTTCGGCCTGCTGGCCGGCGGTTCCGGCCGCGGCGTCGACGCGGTCACGCCCGGCGTACGCGACCGGCTCGCCGCCGTCGGCGTGCCGCCGGCCGGCCAGGAGCAGATCCTCGCCGGCTTCCGCGCCTGTGTGCACGACCGGTCGGCCGCCACCGACCCGACCGTGCCGCCGCCCAGTTGCCGGCGCGTGGGGGCGGCGGCGCCGGCACAGGTCGAGCGGGTGCTCGCCGACGCCGGGGCACGGGCCAACGCGCACAACTTCTCACGGACGCTCGGTGACACGCTGTGGTACGCGATCGCGATCCTGGTCGTCGTCTTCCTCGGCCTGTTCGCGCTGCCTCGGCGGGTGCGGCTCGCCGATCCGGCCGCCGAGACGGCGGGCCCGACGGCGGACGCGGACGGCGGCGAGCCGCCCGTACCGGGCGTGCCGGGCGTACCGGGCGCGACGCGAACCGCCCGGTCCCCGCGGTAGACGAGGAACGCCGTGGCGCGCGGTCAGACGCGCCGGCGGTCGAACTCGGCGCGCTGCCCGGTGCCGTACCGGCGCAGCGCGCCCGCGGGCCCGGCGGCGTTGGGCCGGTTGAAGATCCAGTTCTGCCAGGCGGCGAGCCGGCCGAAGATCTTGGTCTCGAGCGTCTCCGGGCCGGGGAAGCGGTAGTTGGCCTCCAGGCCGGTCAGCGCGTCCGGGCTGAAGCTGGCCCGCTCCTCGATCGCGATGCGGACCTCCTCCTCCCAGTCGATGTCGTCGGGCGCGAAGGTCACCAGGCCGAGCCGCGCCGCGTCCTCGGCCTCCAACGGCTTGCCCGCGGCGTCGCGCACGGCGGACAGGCCGGCGTCGTCGCCGAGGTAGCGGGTCCGCAGCCGGGTCAGGCCGTTGGCCATGGGCAGCGGGCCGAGGTTCATGCCGTCGACCGTGACTGCCGCGGGCGACGCGTCCGGGTCGACGTCTTCGAACACGCCCAGCAGCTGGTACGAACGGTCGGCGGCGAGCGCGAGCTCCAGCAGCGACCCGGCGTAGCAACTGCCCGGCTCGATCAGCGCGATGAGGCTGCGGCTGGTGACGTCGAGCCGCTTCAAAGTGCGCTTGAGGTAGTGCACGATCTCGTTCGCCAGCCAGTCGCCGGCCTGGTGGTCGAGCAGCAGCCGATCGCAGGCCAGCACCCGCCGCGCGTCGCCGGTCGTCCGGAACACCCAGGTGCCCAGGTCGAGCTCGTTGGTGCGCAGATCGAGGATCAGGTCGTCGAGCTCTCTGGTCAGCGCCAGGGTCCAAAAGTCCGCGCCCTGCTCGTGCAGGCCGGCGACATCGGCCGGCGGGTCGGACTCCGGACCGGTGATCGTGATCTCCACGGCGCCGGCGGCGCGGTCGAGCGCGGCGGTCACGTGCCGGTAGGCGATCGAGGTGTCGGTACGCGTCTTGTGCAGCGGCGGCAGCGCGATGCCGCGGGGGGCGGCGCCGTCCGTGGCCCCCGCGTGCGCGGAGCCGGCGGCCAGTTCGGCGGCGCGGGCCGCCACCGCCTCGTCCCAGCGCGGCCTGGGCACGACCTCGTCGACCAGCCGCCAGTCGACGGCCTTACGTCCGCCGACCCCCTCGGCCTTGGTGGAGAAGTAGTCGGCCAGGTCACGACGTACGTGCCGCTTGTCCACGAGGCGGGTCAGCCCGCCGGTGCCCGGCAGCACGCCGAGCAGCGGCAGCTCGGGCAGCGCGACCGCGGACGAGCGGTCGTCGACGAGCATGATGTGGTCGCAGGCGAGCGCGAGCTCGTAGCCGCCGCCCGACGCGGTGCCGTTGAGCGCCGCGAGATACGTCTGGCCCGAGTTGGCCGTCGCGTCCTCCATGCCGTTGCGGGTCTCGTTGGTGAACTTGCAGAAGTTCACCTTCCACGCGTGCGGCGCGGCGGCGAGCATGCGGATGTTGGCGCCGGCACAGAAGATCTTCTCCAGGCCGCTGGTCAGCACGACGGTCCGGACCTCCGGGTGCTCGAACCGCAGCCGCTGGACGGCGTCGTACAGCTCGATGTCCACGCCCAGGTCGTAGGAGTTGAGCTTCAGCTCATATCCCGAGACCAGCCCGCCTCGCTCGTCGACCGCCATGGTGAGCGTGGCCACCGGACCGTCGATATCGACCTTCCAGTGCCGATAGCCGCCGGGATCGACGCGGAACTCGACGCGCGGCACCTCGGAGGCGTCCGGGGCGCGCGTGTCTTGCGTCTCTTGCCGCTGGGCGCCGGGGCTGGTCATGGTGGTCCTCCCCGCTCGGCTCGTCTCCCCTCATGTTCCACAGGACCAACTCGTCCCGTCAACGGTTTGTAGCATATTGCGGCACATCACGAGAGCGGCTTGAGCTCGCCGGCGTACCTGCGCCCGTTCTCGACGTAGCGCGCGACGGCCTCGTCGTGCTTGTCCGCGTCGATGCCGCCGTCGCGGATGCGCGCCGGAACGCCGAGCGCGGTCGAACCGGCCGGCACCTCGGCGTCCTCGGTGACGACGGCACCCGCGCCGATCACGCTGCCCCGCCCGACGCGAGCGCGGTTCAAGACGGTCGAGTTCGACCCAACCAGGCAGCGGTCCTCGACGCGGCAGCCTTCGAGGTGGGCGTTGTGACCGACCACGCACTCGGCGCCGATGTCGGTCGGCCACCGAGGCGTGGTGTGCACCACCGTGCCGTCCTGGATCGAGGTGCGGGCACCGACCGAGATGACGCCGTAGTCGCCGCGCAGCACGGCGCCCGGCCAGACGGTCGCCTCTGGGCCGAGAGTGACCGACCCGATGACGACCGCCTCCGGATGGACGTACGCGGTCGGGTGAATTTCCGGCACCTGGTCGCCCAGCGCATAAATGGCCATGGCCTACTCCCGGACCAGGCGAACGACGAAAACCATGCGTTCTCTCCTTCGACGCGAACCACGCGGATTTAACGCTACATAAACTGGACGCGAGTTAATCCTAATGTGGAATTATAAGAGCGGTCGCAGCGCAGGTCACGAGGAGGGCGCATGTCGGGAGGCGGCGGCTGGGCGGCCGTCGCGCCGCCCACCGAGCCGGCGTTCCGCCGGCGGCGGGAGCTCGGCGCGGCCAGCGCCCGCTCGCTGTTGCTGACGCTCTTGGGCGAGTTCGTGCTGCCCGCCGGGCGGGCGGTGTGGACGGCGACGTTCCTCGCGGCGCTCGGGCTCCTCGACGTGGAGGAAAAGGCGGTCCGGCAGGCGCTCGCGCGCAGCGCCGCCGAAGGCTGGCTGGCGGGCGAGCGCCGCGGTCGGCGCACGGCGTGGCGGCTCACGCCCTCCGGACACGGCCTGCTCACCGACGGCACCGAGCGGATCTACAGCTTCGGCCGGCCGATGCGCGAGTGGGACGGCCAGTGGCTCCTGGTGCTGGCCAGCGTCCCCGAGACCAACCGGCGGCTGCGCCATCTGCTGCGCACCCGGTTGTCATGGAACGGCCTCGGCAACCTGTCCCCCGGCGTGTGGGTGACGCCGCACCCCGAGCGCGAGCACGACGTCCGCGAGGTGCTGCGCGAGATCGGCGTCGGCGACTCATCGACCATCTTCGTCGGCCGGCTCGGCGATCTCGACGAGGCTCGGCAGGTCGCCGGTCAGGCCTGGCACCTGGATCGGATCGAGCAGGCGTACGAGGACTTTCTCGACGCGGTACGCGCCCTGCGGCCGCGCGACGATGCCGAGACCTTCGCCGCGCACACCCGGCTGGTGCAGGAGTGGCGCCGCTTCCCCTTCCTCGACCCGGGGCTGCCGGTCGAGTTGCTGCCCGCCGGCTGGAGCGGCTCGCGGGCCTACGAGCTCTTCCACGAGCGTCACGACGCCTGGCACGCGGCCGCCAACCGGCATTGGCAGGCGCTCACCCGGCACGAAGACACCTGAACGCCCGAATCTCTGACTATAGTCAGAGAATGGACGCAGGCATGGTCGCACAGGTCCGCAGCTTCAACCGGACCGTCACCCAGCGGATCGGCGCGCTCGAAGACTCGTTCCTGTCCCTCGACCGCCCGCTCGGCCAGGCCCGCCTGCTGTGGGAGATCGGGCCCGACGGCTGCGACGTGCGGTTGCTGCGATCGCGCCTCGACCTCGACTCGGGCTATCTCAGCCGGCTGCTGCGCGCCCTGGAAGGCGACGGCCTCGTTCGGATCGAACGGCACGGCGACGACGGGCGCGTGCGCACGGCGCGGCTCACCGCCCGCGGGGCGGCCGAACGGGCCGTGCTCGATCAGCGCTCCGACGACGCGGCCGGCGCGATCCTCCAGCCGCTCAACGCCGCACAGCGCACGCGGCTGATCGCCGCGATGACCGAGGTCGAACGGCTCCTGGTGGCCTCGGCCGTCCACGTCGAGTCCCGCGATCCGCGACACCCCGACGCCCGTACGTGCATGCGGGCCTACTTCGATGAGCTGTCACTCCGCTTCGACGCGGGCTTCGATCCCGCGCGCGGCATCTCCGCCGACGACTCGGAGCTGACCCCGCCCGCGGGCCTGCTGCTGGTCGCCACCCTGCGCGGCGAGCCGGTCGGCTGCGGCGCCCTGAAGTTCCACGACGACGCGCCCACCCACCTCAAACGCATGTGGGTGGCGCCGGCGGTCCGCGGGCTCGGCCTCGGCCGCCGCCTGCTCGCCGAGCTCGAAACGCACGCCGCGGCCCACGGCGCCCGCGTCGTCCGGCTGGAGACCAACCGCGCGCTCGCCGAGGCCATCGCCCTGTATCGCTCGGCCGGCTACCGCGAGGTCGCGCCTTTCAACGAAGAGCCCTACGCCCACCATTGGTTCGAAAAGGCCCTTCCCGAGAGCCCGGCACCCTGACCCGGTCGATGGGGGCTAGAACAATCTCATTTCGTCGCTCTTCATCCCGCGCAGCTCGTCGTAGTCCAGGACTACGCAGCGGATGCCGCGATCTTCGGCCAGCACCCTGGCCTGCTGCTTGATCGTTTGGGCGGCCAGGATGCCCTCGACCGGCGCCAGCAGCGGATCACGGTTGAGCAGCTCCAGATAGCGGGTCAGTTGCTCCACCGCGTCGATCCCCGCCACGCGCTTGATCTCGACCGCGGCGTGGCGTCCGCGGGATGCGCCGTTGACCTCGCCGCCTCGCTCGATGTCGACCGCGACGGTCATGCCGGCCTCGTCGCGGCACAAGATGTCGACCGGGCCGATCGCCGTGGGGTACTCCCGGCGGACCAGGGCCCAGCCGTCGCCCAGCGTGGTGATGTGCTCGGCCAGCAGCTCCTGCAGGTGCGCCTCCACGCCGTCCTTGCGCAGGCCGGGGTCGACGCCAAGCTCGTGACTCGAATCGTGCAGGATCTCGGCGATGGTGAGGATGAGCTGCTCGCCCGACTTGCCGTGCGTGACGGTCCACCTGGCGACCATGCCGTCCTCCTCGTGCGGCTCCTCGCGCACCGAGCAGGGCGGGTTCATCCAGTTCAGCGGCTTGTACGCGCGGTCGTCGGCGTGGACCGAGACCGAGCCGTCGGCTTTGACGAGGATCAGCCGCGGGGCCATGGGCAGATGGGCGGTCAGCCGGCCGACATAGTCGACGCTGCACCGCGCGATCACGAGTCGCACGGCTGCCCAACCTACCGCAGCGGCCGCCGCGGCTGAGCTGTTACCGGCCGTGCTGCAGGGTGGACAGGCGCTTGTGGTACTCGTCCTCGTCGATGTCGCCGCGGGCGAACCGCTCGGCGAGCAGCGACTCGGCCGTCGCCCTCGGGCCGGGCGGGGTGGTACGCCGCCGCAGCAGCATGAACGCACCGGCCGCGATCGCGACCCAAAGCAGCCCGAACGTGATCGGAAAGACCAGCCACCAGCCCGGGCCGCCGTTGTCGTGCCACGGTCCTGGGTGATGCAGCACCGGTATGGCGAGCGTGAACATCGAGACCTCCTCTGTCGTGTATGTCTCGATGGTCCGCGTGGGGTCATGCCCTCCGAATCCGCCACCGGAAGGCTTCCGCGCTACCGCGGCGGGAGTACGAAGGACCGGGCCGGCGGTAGTGATCAGGATTGGACGCGGACGTGGGCCTGTTCGATCATGCGGTTGCGTACGCCGTAGCGGAGCGTGCCGATGAGAAGGTGGGCCGCGGCGCGGGTGGCCAGCGGCGTGATCGGCGTGCGCGGGCGCAGACCGAGGAGCGTCTTGGCCCACTCCGGCAGCAGGTCGGTGGCGGCCCGGTTGACCACGAGGCTGGCCGCCCTGGACACCGGATCGGTGCCGTAGGCCGAGCGCAGGAAGCGGATGGTCTCCAGCACCTCCTCGCTGACCGTGAGCCGCGGCCGCATCGTCGCGAGGTAGTCCTCGACCTCGGCGCGCGAGCGCGGCGGATCCACCGCGCCGAGCCGCTCGGAGATCACCGCGTATTCGGCGAAATAGCGGTCCAGCTCGGCGCCGCGCAGCGGCTTTGGGTGATAGCGCTGGTGAGCACGGGCGATGCTGTACGCCTGCGTCGCGCCCGTCCAGATGATGTCGGCCGAGTCGGTGGCCGAGAACGACCGGCCGTCCGGCAACGTGCCGTGCACCCGCTTGTGCATCGTCCGCACCGTCTCGATCAGCTTCTCCGCGGCCTGCGTCGAACCGAAGGTCACGCCCCGGACGAACGACGACGTGAAACCGAGCCGCTTGATCGGATCGCTCTGGTAGTCGGAGAAACGGTTCGTGCCGTACGTCACCGGCTCGTTCAGCGCGCCGAGCAGCAGCCCCGACACGCCGCCCACCACGCCGGAGACGTCGCCGTGCACCTTCCAGATCGCCGAGTCGGGGCCGAACAGGCCCGGGTCGCCGACCGGCTCGGTGTACTGCTCGCCGGGCAGGTGGGCGCCGGCCAGCATGGCCTGGTAGGCCTCGTCGATCGCGGTGCGGAGCTTGCCGGTCACGGGACGGCCTCCTCGGAGAGTGGCGGCGTAAGTCTCTACTTACTGGGTTGTACGACAAGATAGTCGGTCATGGGTCCGGTGAACCACCGGGGCCCGGCAGTGCGCCCGGGCCCGGTCTTCCTCGTCATCGTGACGGTGTTCGTGCTGTGCGGCCTCATCGCCTGGCGCTACGGCCGGATGGCCGACGTGTTCGCCGCCCGCCTCGCGCTGTTCGGGTTCGTCGTGGCCGGCTGGATCGTCTCGCTGTGCCTGCACGAGTTCGGCCACGCCTACTTCGCGTACCGCTCGGGCGACCACAGTGTGGCCACCCGCGGCTACCTGACCCTGGACCCGCGCAAGTACGCCGACGTCACGCTGAGCTTCTTCATCCCGGTGCTGTTCATCTTGATCGGCGGCATCGGGCTGCCGGGCGGCGCGGTCTGGATCGACCGCGGCGCGATCCCCGGCCGGCTGCGGCACAGCCTGATCTCGGCGGCCGGGCCGATCGCCAACGCGTTGTTCGCGGTCGTGCTCGCCCTCGTCGTCGCGTCGGCCGCGCCGCCCGACGACCTCGCCACGCTGGATCACGGGATCTTCTGGTCCGGGGTCTACTTCCTGGCCTTCCTGCAGATCACGGCGGCGCTGCTCAACCTGATCCCGATCCCGGGGCTCGACGGGTTCGGCATCGTCGAGCCGTACCTGCCCAGGCGCTGGGTGGCGAAGGCGACCGAGATCGGCGGCTACGCGTTCTTCATCCTGATCGCGCTGCTGTGGGTCCCGCCGATCAACCGCGCCTTCTTCGACGCCGTGTTCCTGTTCACCGACGCGCTCGGCATCGACCAGGGCTGGATCCAGCTCGGCCTCGAGCTCTTCCGCTTCTGGCAACGCGTCGAGTGAGCCGGCCGCTTACGCGTACGTGCGCACGTGCCGCGCGCGGCCGCGTGGCGCAATCGGGGAGATGCCGCCGCGCCGCGAGCCCGCGCATAGTGACGCCATGCGGCTCTACCATCCCGGCCTGCTCTACCTGCTGATCGCGGCGGGCGCCATCGTGACCGCCGCGCTCGTCTGGACGGTCGACCGGTTGTGGCCGGGGGCTCGCACCGACCGGCCCGGGGCAGGCGGCGAGGTCATCGAAAGCACCGGCGGCCCGGCGCACACAGGCGCGCGGCCGGCGCCGGAGCCGGGGGTGTCGGAGGTATCGGGCACCCGGTAATCGGACATCACGGGAGGGTAATGGTTTACTGAACAACCACAAAAGCCGCCCTACCCCTCCCGGGAGGTCTCGATGTCCGTGGCGATGGACGCCCAGAGCGAGACGTTCGAATCCCTCAACCCGGCCACCGGCGAGGTCGTCGGCAAGCATCCCGTCCACGACGAGCAGGCCGTACGCGCCGCGGTGGAGCACGCCAGGGAGGCGGCCCACTGGTGGCGCGCGCTCGGCTGGAAGGAGCGCCGGCTGCGGCTGCTCAACTTCAAGGGCTCGCTCACCCGCGCCCTGGGCCGGGTCGCCGAGCTGATCCACCAGGAGACCGGCAAGCCGCTGGCGGACGCCCAGCTGGAGACGATCGGCGCGATCACCCACCTCGACTGGGCGGCCAAGAACGCGCAGAAGGTGCTCGGACCGCGCGGGGTCTTCCCCGGGCTCGTGGCGCTCAACCAGAAGTGCACGCTGGAGTACCACCCGCTCGGCGTCGTGGGCGTGATCGGGCCCTGGAACTACCCGATCTATACGCCGATGGGCTCGATCGCCTACGCGCTCGCGGCGGGCAACGCGGTCGTGTTCAAGCCGTCGGAGTACACCCCGGGCGTCGGCGAACTGCTCGCCGAGATCTTCACCGGCGTCGTGCCGGAGCAGCCGGTCTTTCAGGTCGTCACCGGCTTCGGCCCCACCGGAGCGGCGCTCGCCACCGCGCGCCCGGACAAGGTCGCCTTCACCGGCTCGGCGGCGACGGCCCGCAAGGTCATGGCCGCCTGCGCGGAAAGCCTCACCCCGATCGTGGCCGAATGCGGCGGCAAGGACGCCTTCATCGTCGACGCCGACGCCGACGTCGAGGCGGCGGCCGACGCCGCGCTGTGGGGGTCGATGTCCAACGCCGGGCAGACGTGCGTCGGCGTGGAGCGGGTGTACGTCCACGACGCCGTCTACGACGATTTCGTCGGCAAGCTGACCGAGAAGGCCCGCGGCCTGCGCGCGGGCGAGGACCGGGCGGCGTCATACGGGCCGATCACGATGCCCGGCCAGCTCGACGTCATCGAACGGCACATCAACGACGCGCTGGAGCAGGGCGGCCGCGCGGTGGTGGGCGGTGCCGAGTCGGTGCGGCGGCCCTTCGTCGAGCCGGTCGTGCTGGTCGACGTGCCCGACGAGTCGGCGGCGATCTGCGAGGAGACGTTCGGCCCCACCATCACGGTCACCAAGGTCGAGAGCATGGACGAGGCGGTGGCCAAGGCGAACGCCACCACCTACGGTCTGGCCAGCACGGTCTTTTCCGGCAGCAGGTCCCGGGCCATGGCGGTGGCGCGCCGCCTGCGTACCGGCATGACATCGATCAACGCGGTGATGGCCTACACGACCGTGCCGGGCCTGCCGTTCGGCGGGGTCGGCGACTCGGGCTTCGGCCGCATCCATGGCGCCGACGGCCTGCGCGAGTTCGCCCGGGCCAAGGCCATCACCCGGCAGCGATTCACGCCGCCGCTCGATCTGACCACGTTCAAGCGCGACGACTCGGCGATGACACGCGCCCTGCAACTGGTCACCATGCTGCACGCCAAGCACTACAAGCGCTGACGAACGCCGCCGGTTCCAGCCACGAAAAAAGGGGCGGGCGTCCCCGCACGCCCACCCCTTACTCATCGAGGTCAGCCGAGACGGCCGATCCGGCGGCCGATTTCGGCCTTCACGCCGGTCACCCCGAACTGGTCGGCGGTAATGGCCTTCGCGCCCACGGTGGTGATGCCCGCCGCGGCGCCCTTGAGCCACGTGATCATACCGTCACCGGCGTTCTCCGCCGGAGAACCCACCAACCCGTCGACGAAACCGTCGTTGGTGTTGTCGAGCAGCGACACCTGCGTGCCCATCTTGTCGCCGGCCTCGCTGGCACCGGGGATGTTCTCGGTGTTCTGCGTGATGCCCACGGAGCCCGCGCCGGTCAGGCCGGCGGCCGTCCCGTAGAACACCCAGCTCCCGCCCGCGTCGGCGGCCGAGTCGACGTCCTCGGTCGGCGCCCCGACGAGCAGGTCGAGGAAGCCGTCATGGTCGATGTCAGCCGCGGCGACAGAAGCGCCGAAGGCGTCACCGGCCTCGCCGACACCCGGAACGGACGGGGTGTCCTGGTTGAGGACGTAGAACCCGCTGGGAGCGGGGGAGATGTTGCCCGCCGCGCCCTTGAACACCGCGACCTGCCCGCCGAGGTGGTTGGCGTCCGCGGTCTGTCCCAGTGCGACATCGGCGAAGCCGTCACCGCTGAAGTCGCCCACGGTCACCGCGTTGCAGTCGACACCGACGACGCCCACCGCTGTGGCGTCGTTGAGCGCGCCGGTGGCCGTACCCGGGAAGACGACGAACCCGTGCTGCTCGGCCGCGGTTGCCGCATCGGCGTCGTACCAGGCGTAGACGAGATCTTCGAGGTCGTCACCGGTCACGTCGCCGGTCGCCAGCCACGAGTTGCTGACGTCCGTCGCCGAGAGGGTGCCGACGTCAACGGACGCTCCCTTGAGAGTCTTCACGGTCTTGGCCGACGCCCGGCTCAGCTGCTTGCCGGGGTGCGGCGTCCGGGCCGTTCCCGCCTTCGCCGTGACGGCGGAGCCGTAGAAGAACCACCCGAACTGGCTGGTGCCGGGGACCGTGTAGAACATCTCCGGAGAGCCGTCGCGCTCGATGTCGCCGCCCGCCAGCGTTTCGCCGAAGCGGTGGTTGGCGCCCGGGACTCCCGGTTCGCCTGTCGAGCCGGCGGCCTCATCGGCCACGGCCACCAGGCCGGACGGCGTACCCCACAAGAACTCGACGATGCCGGCGTTGGCACCGCTCGTCGTGTCCTCGTCGGGGACTCCGATGGCCAGGTCGGCGAAGCCGTCCTGGTCGTAGTCCCCGGATGTCAGCGAGTAGCCGAAGTGGTCGCTGGTCTCCGGCGCGCCGGGGACGTTGAGGCTGGACTGGCTGAACACCTGCACCTTGCCGGTGTTCGGCCCAGAGGCAGATCCATAGATGATGTTGACGAAGCCGGCGTACTGCACGCCGCTGACCTTGCCGTACGGGCTGCCGATGGCCACGTCGGTAAAGCCGTCTCCATTGAAGTCGTATGCCTTCGCCGGTCCAGGCGCCGCGGACGCGGCCGACGCGAGCCCGATGAGACTCAGGCCGCTCAGCGCGACCACGGCAGCGACAGCCAGCCCCCGCATCTTGACACGTACAAGCAACGGAATCCCCACGGAATCCTCCCCGTGAATGGCACGCCCCATTGCGTGCGTACATAGGCGAGACGCCCCAGTTTGGCCATGGGTTTACCTATTTTCCGCTACCTGACAGCGTTTCTTACCGGGTGTTCAAAGTCACATTCTCGAATTCATCTAAGTGACGATCCTCACGAACGGCGGGCTCGGCCGCGGCGCGCGGCGCTAAGGCGCCTTAGAGCGGGATCACGCGGGCTGAGAGGCGGAGATAAGGCAACGTCCCGATGTGGGGCGGCACACCTTAGGACGAACCTTGAGTTGTCGGGCCGGATGGCCCGGTCCGGACACCCGAGGAGACGGCCATGCATCCCGAGATCATCCGGCAGATCGCCGAAGAACACCTCCGCGACCTGCGCGCCGAGGCTACGGCCGCACGCCGCGCCCGCAAGGCGCGCGGCCGGTGACCCTGCCGGCGGCGGCCGGCCGGCCCGCCCCGGCAGCGGTCGTGCTCGCACAACGGATCCCGCCTGGTGCGCCTGGCGCCCCCAAGCGCCCGCCACGCCCGGGCGGGGTTTGTCGTGTGAGCATGACCGTACGCGCCGCCGGGGGCCTCGTACGGTCGCTCGCCGGGGCCTGTTTCACGATGAGTGCACCGCCGTGCGGAGGTGCCGCCGCGAGGTGCGTGGGGACGGACACGTGAAACAGGCCCCGCCTTTCAACCCATCGACCCGGGCCGCGTGAGCGCGCGCACCGCCGCCACCACGTCGACGAGCCCGACTCCCTTGTCGTTCGACGTCGTGTACGAACCTGCCCGCTCGTACGGGGCGCCGTCGGCGTATTTGTACGCCGACGCCTTGAGCGCCGTCTCGATGTCGCCCGGCGAGGCGTGCGGGGCCGCCTGGAACAACTGGGCGACGATGCCCGCGATGTGCGGCGCAGCCATCGAGGTGCCGCTCAGGTCGACGTAGTCGCCGGATGGCGCACCGCCGCCCATGGCCTTCAGGCAGAGGGGAAGGGCCGACCGGCACGAGGACAGGATCTTCACCCCGGGAGCGGAGATATCCGGATAGGTGGCGGCGAGCCCCCTCTTGCCGCGCGAGCTGAACTCGGCGATCTTTCCCTGACGCGTGCCGACGCCCAGGTCGTCGTAGGCGGCGACGCTGATGACCCCGGGGGTCGGGTCCTGGCCGGGCGGGTTGCTGTGGTTCGCCGACCCGTAGCCGCCGTCGTTCCCGTTCGCCCACACGGTCACGATTCCCGTTTTGATCAGCTCGCGCTGAAACCGCACGACGGAGTCTCGCGGGTCGAAGTCCCCGCCGCCCGCGGGGCCCCACGAGTTGCTGACCACCTTGATCGGCGGGCACGTGGCCGCGCTCACGCCCGCGCCGCACGGACGCGCGTGGTTGCGCAGCACCCAGTCGAAGCCGTTCGCGACGTCGGCGACGCTGATCGCCACGCCCACCGACAGCGCGACGATCTTCGCGCCGGGGGCCGCTCCGTGCATCGGCTCGCCGTCGACGCTCACGTCGCGCCCGGCGATGATGCCCGCCACATGAGTGCCATGGCCGCCCGCCGCGAGGGTGTCGGAGTCGTTCCCCGGCACGTCGATGAAGCAATCCGGGCCCAATGACCGGCGCGGGCAGATGCTCTTCAGGTTCGCCACGACGACGCTCGCGCCGTCGTCCCCGGTCAGGAACGGATGCCCGCCGTCGACCCCGCTGTCGATCTCGGCGACGGACACGCCGCGCCCGTCGAGTGCGCGGTCGTCGGCGCCGCGGAGTGCGCGGCGAGCCTCACCGCCGCGGGTCGCGGTGTTCGACGTGGCGTCGGTGTAGACGAGCGGACGGTCGCCTTCGAGGTAGGTCACTCCGCGGCGGCGGGCCACCGTCCGGATCCGGTCAGGCGGTCCGCCGGCGACGGCGACGCCGATGGCGTCCCAGGTGCGCGTGACCCGCAGCCCCGACGCGCGCGCGGCCGCGGCGGCGGTACGCGCCGAGGTGCCGTGAACCAGGACCGTCAGCGGCGCGGCGCCGGTTCGCCGGGCCGACGCGGTCGCCGCCTCGAGCCGATCGGCCAGCCACTGTTGGATGCGGGCGCCGGCGGGCGCGTCGGCGGCCGGCGCGTCGGCCGTCGCCGTCGAGGACGCGATCGCGAACCCCGCCACGATCACCGTGATGAGCGCTGTGCCGCGCATACCGTGAGTCCTCCTCCACGTACCGAGCGGAAGCTATGACTCAGCGAAGCGCTACGCACGGTACGTAGACATGGTCGCACGGTGACGGGATTCGGTCCGAACATCGTGGCGCCATCGCCGTGTCCTCATCACGGTCCTATGCGGCGGGAGACCACGGCATCAGGGCTCCGGCCGTGACGGACGGCCTTGCGGCCGGCCCTACCCCGAGGCACCCGTTTCGCTCGCGGCGTCCGTTTCGCTCGCGGCGTCCGTCTCGCTCGCGGCGTCCGTGTCGCTCGCCGGGCTGAGCGGCGTACGGCCGCGGATGAGGTCGGCCGCGCGCTCGGCGACCGCGATCGTGGGCGCGTTCGTGTTGCCCCGCGGCACGGTCGGCAGCACCGAGGCGTCGACGACGCGCAGCCCCTCGATGCCGCGCACCCGCAGCTCCGGGTCGCACACGCCGAGCCCGTCGCCGCCCATCGCGCACGTGCTCGTCGGGTGGTAGAGCGTCACCACATCGCGTCGCACCCAGGCGCGGAGCGCGTCGTCGGAGTCGATCTGCTCGCCGGGCGCGTACTCACCCGCGGTGAGCTTGGCCAGCTTGCCCGCGTAGGAGATCTCTCGTGCCTGCCGGACGCCGGCGACGAGCACCTCGAGATCGGCCTCGTCGGTCAGGTAGCCGGGATCGATCGCCGGCTTCCAGCGCGGATCCGCCGACCGCAGCGTGATCTGACCGCGCGAGCCCACGGCGACGGCGGTGACGAGCACGGTGAACAGCCGGCGCGACGGGTCGACGAGCCCCTGGTTGAGGTACGGCGAGGCCAGCACGTGGTACTGCAGGTCGGGAGCGGGCAGGCCGGCCACTGTACGCACGAAGCCGCCCGCCTCGGCCACGTTCGACGCGTACGGCCCGCGCCCGAGCGACTGCCAGAGCATGAACGCCCGGGAGTTGATGCCCTCCCACAGCCCCTTGGTGCCGGGCGCGTGCCACATCGCGGCCACCGTGGGGTGGTCCTGCAGGCCGCGGCCGACCTCGGGCGCGTCCAGCACGACGTCGATGCCCAGCTCGCGCAGGTGGCCGGCCGGGCCGACGCCGGACAGCATGAGCAGCTGCGGGCTGGCCACCGCGCCGCCGGACAAGATGACCTCTCGTGCCGCCGGCGCCCGCTCCTCGCGGCCGTTGCGCAGATAGCGCACGCCGACGGCGCGGCCGCCGCCTTCGGTGCCGCCGGCCGGCTCGATCTCCACCCTGGTCACCAGCGCGTCGGTCTCGACGGTCAGGTTGGGCCGGTCGAGCGCGGGCCGCAGGTAACCGTCCGCCGTCGACCAGCGCCGGCCGCGCCGCTGGGTGACCTGGTAGAAGCCGACGCCGTCCTGCTCGGCGCCATCGCCGGCGTTGAAGTCGTTGTTGGCGGACAGCCCGTACGCCTGCGCCGCGTCCACCCAGGCGCGGCACAGCGGATGCTTGAAGCGCGGATCCTCGACGCGGAGCGGGCCGCCGACGCCGTGGTCGGCCGACTCGCCGCGCTGCTGGTCCTCGGCCCGCCGGAAGTAGGGCAGCAGGTCGTCATAGCCCCAGCCGGTGCAGCCGTACTTGTCGCGAAATGTGTCATAGTCGTGGCGGTGTCCGCGGATGTAGATCATCGCGTTCACCGACGAGCTGCCGCCGAGCGTGCGGCCACGCGGCCAGTAGACGCTGCGGCCGGCCGCCTCGGACTGCGGCGTCGTCTCGTAGTTCCAGTCGTACGGCCCCTTGAACAGGGCGCTGACCGCGGCCGGGATGTGCAGCTCGGGGGCGTCATCGGGCGGCCCGGCCTCCAGCAGCAGCACCTTGATATCGGGATCTTCGGTCAGTCTGGCGGCGAGCACGCACCCCGCGCTGCCCGAACCGACAACGATGTAGTCGTACACGGCCACCTCCCGTGTTCTGTGGGCCGTAGTGCCGACGACCATTCTCCAGGTCGAAGTAACCGCAAGAGTACCGAGCGCCAGAATCAGGTTCTACCTGACACGACGCGGTCAATTCGTGCAAACATCCTCTGAATGAACGATGTGCGTACGTATCGCGGCTTGTCCGCCCAAGAGCGGTTGACCGACCGCAGGGAGCGGCTGCTGGCGGCCGCCCTCGATCGGTTCGGCGGGCAGGGGTACTCGGCGACCACCATCGAGATGCTGTGCACCGACGCGAGGGTGTCCACGCGCGGCTTCTACGAGTGCTTCGAGGGCCGCGAGTCGCTGCTGCGGGTTCTGTACGACCGAATCCTCGGCGAGGGCGGACGGCGGGTGCGACGCGCGCTGGACGAGTCCGACGGCACGGTGCCGGGGCTTGTACGCGGCGGGCTGACCGCGTACATCGGCTATATGACCGCGGACGAGCGGCGGGCCCGCATCGCGCACGTCGAGGTGCGGCGGGCGGGCGAGCCGTTGCACGCGGTGCGGCGGGAGGCCGTGCACCGCTTCGCCGATCTGATCGCGGAACTCGTCGGCGGCCGGGTCGCGCTGGCGCCCGATCTCAATGTACGCAGGGTGGCGGTGGGTCTGGTGGGCGCCGTCCAGGAGCTTCTCATCGACTGGGTGCACGCGACGCCGCGGCCGGCCGCCGAGGAGGTCATCGCCACCGCGGAATATCTCTTCCTCGCCGCGTTTTCGCAGTCGGCTTCGGGCTCGTCCCCGGCACCGACCTCTGCACCGGCCGCCGGCGATGCCACGGGCGAGGCCCCGGCGGCCGCTGCGCCCGGCGGGCCCCCGTGATCCGCCGGGCGCGACCCCTCTTCGTGATCCATTACGTCTCGTATTGGATCGACACCACAGTGTAGTCGCCCTGCCGCACCCCGTCACCGGAACATTTCAGGGATGTTCGTAGGCTGACCTCATGGCTGACGACCGCAGAGACAAACCGGTGGTGCTCTCGCGCATCTACACCAAGACCGGCGACGACGGGACCACGGGACTGGGCGACGGGAGCCGCACGGCCAAGACCGATCCGCGGCTCGCGGCGTACGCCGACGTTGAGGAGGCCAACAGCGCCATCGGCGTCGCGCTGTCGATGGGAGCCCTGCCGGACGGCATCGCCGCCCTGCTCCGCGGGGTGCAAAACGATCTGTTCGACGTGGGCGCCGACCTGTGCTCGCCCGTCGTGCCGGATCCGGAGTACCCGCCGCTGCGGATCGACGAGTCGTATGTCACCCGGCTCGAGGCGGCCTGCGACTCCTATAACGCCGGCCTGGCCCCGCTGCGCAGCTTCATCCTGCCCGGCGGCTCCCCGGGGGCCGCGCTGCTGCACGCGGCCAGGACCGTCGTCCGGCGGGCCGAGCGCTCGGCGTGGGCGGCCATCGAGGCGCACGGCGACACGGTCAATCCGCTGGCCGCGCGATACCTCAACCGACTGTCCGACCTGCTGTTCATCTTGTGCCGGGTGGCCAATGCCGACCACGGCGACATCCTGTGGAAGCCCGGCGGCGGCGCTACAGGCGACACGACGGGCCACACGACGGGCGACAGGACGGGCGACGCGGACGGCACCGCCGACGAGACGGCAGCCACGGGAGACCGCGATCAGGTGATGTGATCGACGGGGAAGCCCGGTGGGGCCGCCTCGAGCCAGGCCAGGAAGCCGGTGAGCGCCGCGGCCCCCATGGCCAGCTCGACGGTCAGCGGGCCGTCCCGCAACTCGATGACGGCGGCCTCGGCGGGCAGGCCCGACACCTCCCCCGGCTCGGGGCGGCGCCGGTTGGAGACCACGATCTCGCGGCGGTGAAGGATGTGCCTGGGCCGGGCGCGCAGGCCGAACATCTGGTGCCAGTACAGCTCGTCGCCCTGGTAGCGGCCGACGCCGAGCCGCCAGGCGCCCGCCGCACCGTTGTCGTTGAGCGTGCGCAGGCTGCACTCGATCGTGCCGCCGTGGCGTTCCAGCAGCCAGCGTCGCACCGACACCACCGCGAGCAACAACACCACGAGCAGGAAAATGGCGGCGAGCACGACGCCGACATCCAGCGCCAAAAACCCGCCGGCCGCCGCTACGCCCCCGTGGCTACCCACTCATCGCCCCCGGCCGAGCCACTTTGGCTACCTGAACCTCCTGGCCATCTGGCCGCTCCCGCTGCCCGCCACCTTATTCCTCGACGCCGGCCGCCTGCAGGCGGGCGCGCGCCCGCCGTTCGGCCACCGCCGTCCGCTCGTCGCGCTCGCCCTCGCCCGCCTGACGGAGCGCCTCGCGGGCGGCCGACACATCGATCTCCGTACCGAGCTCGGCCTGCTCGGCGAGCACGGACACCTCGTCGTTCGCGACGGAGAAGAACCCGTTGCCGACCATGGCGAGGACGGGATCGCCCCCGCCGGTCGGCGTGATCTTCACGATGCTCCCGTCGAGGAGGACGCCGAGCACCGGGGAGTGCCCCGGCAAGATGCCGATCTCACCCTCGACGGTGCGGGCGACCACGAACTCGGCCCCGCCCGACCAGACCTCGCGCTCTGGGGACACCAGCGCGACGTGCAGCTCAGCCACGGTTACTTCTCCAGCTCCTTGGCCTTCCGCTCGACGTCCTCGACGCCGCCGCACATGAAGAACGCCTGCTCGGGAATGTGGTCGTACTTGCCCTCGGCGATCGCCTTGAACGAGGCGATCGTCTCCTCCAGCGGCACCGTGACGCCCACCTGACCGGTGAACGCCTCGGCCATGTACATCGGGTGGGACAGGAAACGCTCGATGCGGCGCGCCCGGTAGACCGTGATCTTGTCCTCTTCCGAGAGCTCGTCGATGCCGAGGAGGGCGATGATGTCCTGCAGCTCCTTGTACTTCTGCAGGATCCGGATGACCTCCTGGGCGACGTCGTAGTGCTCCTGGCCGAGGATCGTCGGGTCCATGATCCGCGACGTGGAGTCGAGCGGGTCCACCGCCGGGTAGATGCCCTTTTCGGTGATGGCCCGCGACAGCACCGTCGTCGCGTCGAGGTGGGCGAACGTGGTGTGCGGCGCCGGGTCGGTGATGTCGTCGGCGGGCACGTAGATCGCCTGCATCGAGGTGATCGAGTGGCCGCGCGTGGAGGTGATGCGCTCCTGCAGCTCGCCCATCTCGTCGGCCAGCGTCGGCTGGTAGCCCACCGCCGACGGCATCCGGCCGAGCAGGGTGGAGACCTCGGAGCCGGCCTGGGTGAACCGGAAGATGTTGTCGATGAACAGCAGCACGTCCTGGTTCTGGACGTCACGGAAGTACTCGGCCATCGTCAGCGCCGACAGGCCGACCCGCAGCCGGGTGCCCGGCGGCTCGTCCATCTGCCCGAAGACCAGGGCGGTGTCCTTGAGGACGTTCGCCTCCTTCATCTCCAGGATGAGGTCGGTGCCCTCACGGGTGCGCTCGCCGACGCCCGCGAAGACCGAGGTGCCTCGGTGGTTGCGGGCCACACGCGTGATCATCTCCTGGATCAGCACGGTCTTGCCGACGCCGGCGCCGCCGAACAGGCCGATCTTGCCGCCGCGCACGTACGGCGTGAGCAGGTCGATGATCTTGATGCCGGTCTCGAGGATCTCGGTCTTGGGCTCGAGCTGGTCGAACGCCGGCGCGTGCCGGTGGATCGCCCAGCGCTCGTCGGCCTTGATCGACGCGTTGGGCACGTCGAGCGCGTCGCCGAGCGCGTTGAACACGTGCCCCTTGACGCCGTCGCCCACGGGTACGGTGATGGCCGAGCCCGTGTCGACGACCGGCGCGCCGCGCACGAGGCCGTCGGTGGGCTGCAGCGCGACGGCGCGGACCACGTTGTCGCCGATGTGCTGGGCGACCTCGAAGGTCAGCGTCCTGGTCTCGCCGCCGAGTGCGACCTCCGTCGTCAGGGCGTTGTAGATCTCGGGCATCGTTTCGACGGAGAACTCGACGTCGACGACCGCACCGGTGATGCGGGCGACGCGACCGGTCGCCGTCGCGGTGTCCAAAGTCTCTGCAGTCATGGTGTAGTCATTCACTCCCCGCGGAGGCATCGGCGAGCGCGTTCGCGCCGCCGACGATCTCGCTGATTTCCTGGGTGATCTCCGCCTGCCGGGCCTGGTTGGCCACTCGGGTCAGGTTTTCGACCAGCTCGTTGGCGTTGTCGGTCGCGGACTTCATCGCCCGCCGGCGCTGCGCGTGCTCCGATGCCGCCGCCTGGAGCAGCATGTGCCAGATCCGGCTTTCGATGTAGTTGGGCAGGAGGGCGTCGAGCACCTGCTCGGGCTCCGGCTCGAACTCATACAGCGGCAGCGCCCCCAGCTCCTCCTCCGAAGGCGCTTCCTCGGCCTCCTCGATCTCCAGCGGCAGCAGGCGCCGCACCTGCACGCGCTGCGTGAGCATCGACACGAACTCGGTGTAGACGACGTGGATCTCGGCCACCCCGCCCTCGGCCTCGGGCTTGCCGAAGTCCTCGACCAGCACCCGGCCGATCGCCTCTGCGTGCTCGAAGCGCGGGTTGTCGCTGAAGCCGTGCCACTCGTGCGCGACCGAGCGCTGCCGGAAGCGGTACCAGGCGAGCCCCTTGCGGCCGACGATGTACGGCACGGGCTCCTTGCCCTCCTCGCGCAGCAGCGACATCAGCCCTTCGGCCTCACGGATGACGTTGCTGTTGTAGCCGCCGGCAAAACCGCGGTCGCTGGTGATGAGCAGGACCGCGGCGCGGCCGGTGTCGGAGCGCTCGGTCAGCAGCGGATGGGTGATGCTGACGTTGTAGCTGATCAGCGCGGAGATGGCGCGGGTGATCTGCCGGGAGTACGGCGCCGAGGCCCGCACCCGCTGCTGCGCCTTGATGATCCGCGACGAGGCGATGAGCTCCTGCGCTCGGGTGATCTTGGCGATCGACCTGACCGTGGTGGCCCGCTGCCGGATCCGTCGAAGCTGTGCGCCCATCCGCTACTGCTTCCTCACCCGAGTGATCTTCTCCTGCTCGACCTCTTCCTCGCCGATGGCCTCGGCCTCGTGCTCCTCCAGGTAGCCGTGCGAAGTCGTCTCGAAGCCCTTCTTGAACTCCGCGATGGCCTCCTTCAGCAGCGTCTCGACGTCGTCGCTGAGCTGGCCGGTCTCGCGCATCGAGTCGAAGATGCCACCGTGGCTGCGCCGGAGGAAGTCGATGAGCTCGGACTCGAACCGCCTGATGTCCTCCACCGGCACCTCGTCCAGCTCACCGTTGGTGGCCGCCCACAGCGACACGACCTGGTGCTCGACGGGGAACGGGCTGTTCTGCGGCTGCTTGAGCAGCTCGACCAGACGCTCGCCGCGGTCCAGCTGGGCGCGCGACGCGGCGTCGAGGTCGGAGGCGAACGCGGCGAACGCCTCCAGGTCGCGGTACTGCGACAAGAACAGCTTCAGGTTGCTGGTGGCCTTGCGCATCGCCTTGATCATCGCGGCGCCGCCGACCCGGGAGACCGAGACGCCGACGTTGATCGCCGGCCGTACGCCCTGGTTGAACAGGTCGGTCTCGAAGAAGCACTGCCCGTCGGTGATCGAGATGACGTTGGTCGGGATATAGGCGGAGATGTCGTTGCCCTTGGTCTCGATGATCGGCAGGCCGGTCATCGAGCCGCCGCCCATGTCGTCCGACAGCTTCGCGCACCGCTCCAGCAGCCGCGAGTGCAGGTAGAAGACGTCGCCCGGGTACGCCTCGCGGCCCGGGGGCCGGCGCAGCAGCAGCGAGATCGCGCGGTAGGACTCCGCCTGCTTGGACAGGTCGTCGAAGATGATCAGGACGTGCTTGCCCTCGTACATCCAGTGCTGGCCGATCGCCGAGCCGGTGTAGGGGGCGATGTACTTGTAGCCCGCCGGCTCCGACGCGGGCGCCGCCACGATCGTGGTGTAGGCCATCGCGCCGGCCTCTTCGAGCACCGCCCGCACCTGCGCGATCGTGGAGCCCTTCTGCCCGATCGCGACGTAGATGCAGCGGACCTGCTTGGCCGGGTCGCCGGACTCCCAGTTGTCCTTTTGGTTCAGGATCGTGTCGATACAGACGGTGGTCTTGCCGGTCTGCCGGTCGCCGATGATCAGCTGCCGCTGGCCGCGGCCGATCGGCGTCAGCGCGTCGATCGCCTTGATGCCGGTCTGCAGCGGCTCCTTCACCGGCTGCCGCTGCATCACGCCGGGCGCCTGCAGCTCCAGCACGCGCCGCCCGGAGGTCTCGACATCGCCCTTGCCGTCGATCGGGTTGCCCAGCGCGTCGACGACGCGGCCGAGGTAGCCGTCGCCGACGGGAACCGACAAGACCTCACCGGTGCGTCGTACCTGCTGGCCTTCTTCGATCTTGGAGAAGTCGCCCAGGACGACGACGCCGATCTGGCGTACGTCAAGGTTCAGCGCGATGCCGCGAGTGCCGTCCTCGAACTCGAGGAGCTCGTTCGCCATGGTCGAGGGCAGCCCCTCGACGAAGGCGATGCCGTCGAAGCACTCGGCGACGGTCCCGACCTCCTCGCGCGCGGCGGCGTCCGGCTCGTACGCCTGGACGAAACGCTCCAGCGCGCCCCGGATCTCCTCGGGCCGGATCGTGAGCTCCGCCATTCTTCCTCGTCTCTCTCCGTAAGTCTGCGTACGTCTATGTCGGATCTGGTGGCCGTCGGTGGGTCTGCCGTACGTCCTGTTTGGGGCCGGCTGCCGGTTCCGGTCAGCGAATGAGCCGGCGACGGGCGTCGCCGAGCCGCCGTTGGATGGTGCCGTCGATCTCTTCATCCCCGATCTGGACCGACAAACCGCCCAAAACGGTTGGATCAACCTCGATGTTCAGATGGATGTCGCGGTCGTACTGCGCGGAAAGCGCCGCGGTGAGCCGCGTCTTTTGCGGTTCGGTGAGCTCGACCGCCGTGCGCACCACCGCGATCAGCCGCGAGCGCCGCTCGGCGGCGATCCGCCCGTACAGCTCGAGCCCTCGCTCCAGGCTACGTCCGCGCGGATGCGTGGCGTTCTCCGTCACCAGGCGCAACGTGGCGTCGGTGACCTTGGCCTCGAGCAGGTCGGACAGCAACCGGACCTTCCGCTCCGCCGACACCGCCTGGTCGTTCAAAGCCCGCCGCAGATCGGGCTGGGCGGCGAGCACCCGGCCGAACCGGAACAGCTCGTCCTCCAGGTCGTCGAGCCGCCTGGCCGCCTCCGCGGTCGCCACCTGCGCGGTGACCGCGAGCGTCTCGATGGCATCGGCCAGGTCCAGCGAACGCGCCCAGCGCAGCCGCACGACATCCTCGACCAGGCCGACCGTGTCGGCGCTCAGCCCGGACCTCAGCAGGTCGCGCGCCGCGCTTGCCTTCAGCTCACCCGGCTGCGCCGGATCGGACAGCGCCCGGCGCAGACCGTGCTCGCGGTCGAGCAGGTGCAGCACGGCGAACAGCTCATCGCCCAGCGTCGCCGGGTCGGCCGACGACAGCAGGGCCTCCAGGCGTTCCTTCGCCTCCGCCAGCGACGCGCGGCTGGTGCCTCTCATCGGACCTCCGCCCCGGCTTCACTCGCTCGGCGGGCGCGCTGTTCGAGCTCGTCGAGGAACCGATCGACGACCCTGCCCTGGCGCTCGTCGTCACGCATGGACTCGCCGACGATGCGCTCCGCCAGGCCCGCGGTGAGCCGGCCGACGGTCGATTGCAGCTCGTTCAGCGTCTGCTGATGGTCGGCCTCGATCTGCTGGTGCGCCTGCTCGACGATGCGGCGAGCCTCGGCTTCGGCCTGCTCGCGCATCTCCACGACGATCGCCTCGGCCTGTTCCTTGGCGCTCTCCTGGAGCCGCTCGGCCTCCTCGCGAGCCTCGGCCAGCGCGCGTTCGTACTCCTCGCGCGCGGCGGCCAGGCGCCGCTTGGCCTCCTCCGCCTCGTCGAGCTGCTTGCGGATCGCCTCCTGGCGCTGCGTCATCGACCTGTTGATGAACGGGACCAGCCACTTGCCCACCACGAACACGACGACGGCGAAGCCGACGAGTTGGGTGATGTACTCGACCATTACTCCGTCCTCACGCGCTTGCCGTCGGCGTTCTCTGCGAGGTAGCGCTCGATCTGCCCGGCGTCGCCGGTCAGCGGTTCCCCGACGACGCGGCCGGCCAGCTCGGTCGCGATCGTGCCGATCTCCGTCTTGAGCTCGGCGAAGGCCCGCTCCCGATCGGCCGCGATCTGTCGCCGCGCGTCGTCGAGAATGCCCTGCGCCTCCTCTTGTGCGCGCTCACGCGCCTCGGCGATGAGCGCTGCGCCGCGCGCCCGCGCCTCTTCGCGGATCTGGGAGGCCTCGTGGCGGGCGTCGGCGAGAGCCTGCTGATATTCGGCCTCGGCCGAGGCGAGACTCTTCTTGGCCTCCTCCGCCTCCACGAGCCGCATGCGGATGGCCTCCTGACGCTCCGCCATCGCCTTCGTGATCGGCGGCAACACCCACTTCGACAGCACCCCGAGGAAGATGAAGAACAGGACGATCTCGACGAGGATGGTGGCGTTCGGGACCAGGAAGTTGTTCTCCGCCGCGAGGACGGTGGAAGAAGACATATTCGGCCTTAGGCGAGCACGAACACGAACAGGGCCATGAAGGCGAGGTTGATGAAGTACATCGCCTCGACCAGACCCACGGTAAGGAAGAAGATGCTGAACAGGCGGCTTTGCGCCTCGGGCTGACGCGCGACTCCCTCGATGGTGGCGCTACCCGCGAGCCCGTCGCCGATCGCCGCACCGATGGCGCCGCCGCCAAGGGCCAGGCCACCGCCAACAAAAGCTCCGGCCAGCTGTACGGCCTCGTCGTTAACAGCCATTTCACTCTCCCGATGCGTTTGGGGTTTGTGGAACGAACATCTATGGACGCCGCAGTCAGTGTGACTCTTCGGTCTCCACCGCCCCGGCAAAGTACAAAATTGTCAGTAGCGCGAAGATGAATGCCTGGATAACGCCGATGAACATGTCGAAGAGCTTCCATGCGGCGTTCGGCCACGGCACGAGCAGGGCCGGGAAGAGCCCGATCAGAATAATCATGATGGAGCCGGAGAAGATGTTGCCGAACAGCCGCAGCGCCAGCGTGATCGGTTTGGCGATCTCCTCGATGATGTTGATCGGGACGAGCACCGCGTAGGGCTGGGCGAAGTGCTTGAAGTACGCCTTGGCCCCCTTGCGGCGGACCGAGACGACGTGCATCCAGACGATCACCACCAGCGCCAGGGCGAACGTGAGGTTCACGTCCGCGGTCGGCGGCGGGACCCGATGGTCGGTCGGCACGATCTCGAGCCAGTTGGCGATCAGGATGAACATGAACAGCGCGATCGCCAGCGGCACCACGAACGGCGCGGTGCGGCCGATCTGGCTCTCGACCTGGTCGCGCACCTGCTCGACGATGTTCTCCCAGACGATCTGCAGCCGGCTGGGGACACCGCTGGTGAGCCGTCTGCGCAGCAGCAGCCCGAGCCCGATGACGATGCCGGCGGCCACCACTGTGGACCAGATGGTGTCAGCGTTGAACGTGAGGCCGCCGATGGTGACGGTGATGTGATGGCCGATCTCGTCGCCGATGTCCTCTTCTGCGGCCAGGGGCGTCGGGGTGGTCATCCAGTAGGTCATTGCTTGGTCCTCCGGAGCTCCCCGAGCAGCGCACTCGAGGTGTTTCCGAGCAGCAGGATGTGGAAGAGGGCGAGGCCGGCGAGCACCGCGAGGCCGTCCGGCCGGAACGCGTAGGCCACCAGCAGCGCCACGGCGGTGATCGCGCCGAGCCGCTGCAGCGAGCCGAAGATGATCGGGCGCTTGGCATGGCTCTTCGCCGTGGAGAAGCGTGCGGCCGCCGAAACGGTCAGCCGGGCGTTGATGAACCCGAGACCGATTCCGACACAGAGCGTCACACCGATCATGTAATGGCCGAGCAGGGCCGTCACGAGCAGCGCGACCGCGCCGAGGGCCGCCGCCACATAAAGGACGCGTCTATATCCCCTCGTCACGCCGCCGAGCGTGACGTCCGCTGCCATGATGTGACCTCCAGCGAGTCTTACAAGTACCTACGGATCTTGCGGTATGTGGCGTAGACTCCACATCCGGCGCCGCCGAGTAGGCCGACGAAGATGAAGACCGGGATCGTGCCGAGCCGGGTATCGACCAGCCACCCGATGCCGAACCCCACGAGCAGAGAGGCGGCGTTCACCATACCGAGCTGCGCGAATGTAAACGCGCCGAGCTGCGGCTTATCGTCGCCGGATGGGTGATCGCTTCCCGGGCTCATGTTATCGCTCTCCCCGGCCACCGACCGTGCATGCAGACATTCCGTGACGAACGGCTGCCGCGGGCTTTCGGAGCGGCACCACGGGCCGCGATCAGGACATCACTATCTCTGCATGTACGCTCCGACTGAACAGGTTGGGGGATCAGCGGTTGGCCGAAAGCTATCACAGTTCTGGTCGGCCTCTCGCAAGGGCGACCGCCGCGCGACCGGCGCCCCGGCTCGACCCCCCGGCCCACGATGACGGCGCCGGGGGGCGTCGTGCGAATTCATGGGCGCGCTCCGGGATCCGTGGGCGGTCGTACGCTGCGTGTGTGCTCTTATTCGTACCTGGTTCGTGCCTGTTTGGGACCTGCTCGTGAAACATATCACAAGCTCATCGCAGAGCCGAATCCCCCCGGAACGCTCCGCCGTCGTCGCCGGTCATCGGCCCGCTCACGGGCCCCCTCACGGACCCGCTCGCCGGCCCGCCCGCGGCACCGCCGCGGCGCGGCCGATGCCCGAGGTGCAGCCGCGGCGCCGCCAGCATCGTCAGCACCCCGAGCAGGGCGACGCCGGCGGTGACCGACAGCACGATCGCGACCGAGTACGCCATGGCCAGGCCCATGACGCACGACGCGAGCAGCCCGACCCAGAAATACATGATCAGTACGGCGCGACGGTGGGAGTGCCCGAGCTCGAGCAGCCGGTGATGCAGGTGCTGTTTGTCCGGGGCGAACGGTGACTTTCCCTGATTTGTCCGGCGCCAGACGGCGAGCACCATATCGAGGAACGGCACCGCGACCACGGCCGGCACCAGCAACAACGGCAGGAAGATGGGGAACAGCTTGAGGTTGCCCACGACGTTGGTGTCGAACTGGCCGGTGAGGGTGATCGTCGAGGCCGCCAGCAGCAGCCCGATCAGCATCGACCCGGTGTCGCCCATGAAGATCCGCGCCGGGTTGAAGTTGTGCGGCAGGAAGCCGGCGCACATGCCGACGAGGATGGCCGTGATCAGCGTCGGCCCGCTGAGCCGCGTCAGGCCGTTTTGCGCCGATAGCAGGTAGGAGTACCAATACAGCGCCAGCGCGGCTATGCCGACCACGCCCGCCGCCAGGCCGTCGAGGCCGTCGACGAAGTTCACGGCGTTGATCGTGGCGACCACGATGAACACGGTCAGCGGCACGGAGTACGAAGGCGGCAGCGACAGCGTGGTGCCGCTGGGCAGCGGGAGCCACACCATCTGCACGCCGTTCATGATCAGCAGACCCGCGGCGGCGACCTGCCCGGCCAGCTTGGTCAGCGCGTCCACGCCCCACCGGTCGTCGGCCATGCCGATGAGGACGATGAGCCCGCCGGCCAGCAGCAGCGCGTTGGCCGCGTCGCTGTCCTGGACAACTCGCCGCATTTCGGGCAGTCGCGCGGCGACGACGAGCGCCGCCACCATGCCGCCGAACATCGCCAGGCCGCCCAGGCGGGGAGTGGGGATGGCGTGCACGTCGCGGTCGCGGACCGCGGTCATCGCGCCGAACTTGATGGCGAACCGCTGCACCCCCGGCGTGAGCAGATAGGTCACGACGGCGGCGGTGAGGGCGATGAGGAGGTACTCGCGCACGCGCTGCTGCCTCCTTTGCACTCACCCGGCGTACCGGCGATCGGTCCAACTCTATTGCGGGCGGGCCGTGCGCCGCCGCATTCCCCCGGCCCGCGCGGGCTTGAGTAAGCCGACATGAGTAAACCCGCGCGTGATCCACGGTCATTTCGTGATCGATCGCTTACGGAAAGAAAGCTCCCCCAGGTGAGCGCGCCCTAGAGTGTGCGCGTGTCCACCGTGGCGTACATCGTCGCCGGGGCGCCGATCGGTTGCGCGCTGCTCACCGGGCTCGTCAGCGGCTGCGCCCATGGCCCAGGTCTGTCGGAGTCGGCCGAGCGGCTGCACGCCGACACCCATGCCCTGCTCGGCGACGCCGCCGAACGCCTCGGCCCGGCCGGGGCGCGCCCGAGCGTGCTCGCCGACCTGACCCGGCACTGTACGGAGGGCCGGGTGCGCTGGGAGTTTCGCGGGCGCGTGCCGCTGCGCTCCGAGCTGGACAGCCGGATCCTGCTCGACCAGGCCACCGACGTGTCGCTCACCATGGCCAGCGCACGCGGCTACCGGCTGGACCGCCCGCCGCGGGGCGACGGGAGGCGCCGCAGGTCCTTCACCATGACCCGGGACGCGCCGCCGATCAGCATGGTCATCCGGCTGCGCGGGGGCCGCCAGGCCTTTCTCGAGCTCGCCGCCGCCACGCCCTGCCTGTCTCGCCGCTGAGCGCGGCAGCCGTTGACCGCCTGTCCGGCTATTCGGCTATTCGGCGCGCGCGTCCTTGGACGGTTCCTTGGACGGTTCCTTGGGATCCTTCGCCGCCTCGTTCGCCGCCTCGTTCGCCGCCTCGGTCGCGGTTTCGGTCACCGTTTCCTCGGCGGCCTTCCGCTCGCCGTCGTCCGCGGCCTCGTCCGACTTCTCGTCCGGCTTCTCGTCTGGCTTCTCGTCGTCCTCGTCCTCCACGACGTCGTCGGTCTCGACGAGGAGAACGCCGAGGACGTCGCGGAGCGCGTCTTCGGAGATCGCGCCCGCCCGCAGCAACCGCGGCACGGACCCGGTGAGGTCGACGATCGACGAAGGCACCGCCTCGCCCGACGGGCCGTCGTCGAGATAGACGGCGACCTTGTCGCCCAGCTGCTCCTCGGCCTCGGCCGCCGTCCGAGCGGGCGGGTGGCCGCTCAGGTTGGCGCTGCTGACCGCCAGCGGGCCGGTCTGCTTGAGCAGGTCGATGACGAGCTCATGAAGCGGCATCCGGACCGCCACCGTGCCCTTGGTATCGCCCAGATCCCACGACAGGTTGGGGTTGGCCCGGCACACCACGGTCAGCGCGCCCGGCCAGAACTCGTCGAGGAGATCCTGGCCGTAGGTGCCGAGGTCATCGATGAGCGCGGACGCCGCCCGTACCGAGCCGACGAGCACGGGCACCGGCATCTCCCGGCCCCGGCCCTTGGCGTCGAGCAGGGCCTGGACGGCGTTCGGCAAGAACGCGTCGGCGCCGACGCCGTACACCGTGTCGGTGGGCAGCACGACGAGCTCGCCGCGGCGTACGCGCGAGACGGCGTCGGCGAGGCCCGCGGCCCGCTCCTCGGGATCCGAGCAGTCATATCGTCGGCTCACAGCCGTTCATCCTCTCAGGCTTTTGCGCTCAATCGGTGCGAAGCCGGGCCGTTACGAATCGATCTCTGTTGGTGAGATCGCGACGGTTGCGGACGTCGCGCCAGCCCTTCTCCTCGGCGAACACCCAGTAGACCGCGTTGCCCTGCAGGTCACTGTGTTCCACGGCGACCACCCCGCCGGGGCGCAGCAACCGCCTGGCGGTCCGCTCCACGATCCGGATCGCGTCGAGCCCGTCGTCTCCGCCGCCCCACAGCGCGTCCGGCGGGTCGTGGTCGCGGACGTCATGCGGAACGTACTCCCATTCGCTCATCGGGATGTACGGGGGGTTGCTCACCACCAGGTCGACCATGCCGTTGAGGTCGGGCAGCGCGTCGGCGAAGTCGGCCAGGTGCGGTCTGACCCGCCCGCGTTCGTCGATCGCCTCGATGTTGCGGGTGGCGTGCATGTAGGCCTTGGGATCGCGCTCCACGGCGTGCACCCTCGTGCGGGGCACCTCCTGCGCGATGGACAGCGCGATCGCGCCCGAGCCGGTGCCGAGGTCCACGGCGACTGGGTCCTTGACGTCCATCTCGCGCAGCGCGTCGATGCACCAGCCGGCGACCACCTCGGTCTCCGGGCGCGGCACGAACACCCCGGGCCCGACCCGCAGCTGCAGGTAGCGGAAGAACGCCCGGCCCGTGATGTGCTGCAGCGGCTCGCCCGCCTCGCGCCGCGCCACGCCCTCCCAGAAGCGGGCGTCGAACGCGCCGTCGGGCACGGCGTGCAACTCGGCCCGCCGGACGCCGTGGATGGCGGCCGCCAGCTCCTCGGCGTCGGCGCGCGGTGAGGCCACCCCGGCCTCGGCCAGCCGCGCGGTGGCACGAGCGATCTCGTCCAGCAGCAGATTCATGATCGCTGTGCTGCGGCGAGCCGCTGCTCCATATCGGCGTCGACCAGCGCTTGGATCACGTTGTCCAGGTCGCCGTCGAGCACCTGATCGAGGTTGTAGGCCTTGAACCCAACGCGGTGATCGGAGATGCGGTTCTCCGGAAAGTTGTAGGTGCGCACCCGTTCGGACCGGTCGACCGTGCGGACCTGGCTCTTGCGCTCAGCGGCGGCGGCCGCGTCGGCCTCCTCCTGCGCGGTCGCCAGCAGCCGGGCCCGCAGGATCCGCAGTGCCTGCTCCTTGTTCTGCAGCTGGCTCTTTTCGTTCTGGCAGGAGACCACCACGCCGGTCGGCAGGTGCGTGATGCGCACCGCGGAGTCGGTCGTGTTGACGCTCTGCCCGCCCGGGCCAGAGGAGCGGTAGACGTCAATGCGCAGGTCGTTCGGGTCGATCTGGACGTCGACCTCCTCGGCCTCGGGCATCACGAGCACGCCGGCCGCGCTGGTGTGGATGCGGCCCTGCGACTCGGTGACCGGCACCCGCTGCACGCGATGCACGCCGCCCTCGAACTTCAGCCGGGCCCAGACGCCGTCCTTGGCGCCCTTCACCGCGACGGTGACGTCCTTGTAGCCGCCCAGATCGGAGGGCTGGGCGTCGATGATCTCGGTCTTCCAGCCGGTGCGCTCGGCGTAGCGCAGGTACATGCGGAGCAGGTCGCCGGCGAACAGCGCGGACTCCTCGCCGCCCTCGCCCGCCTTGATCTCGAGGATGACGTCCTTGTTGTCGTTGGGGTCGCGCGGCACGAGCAGGCGGCGCAGCCGCTCGTCGAGTTCGGCCTTGCGCTGTTCGAGTTGAACGGCCTCCGCGGCGAACGCCTCGTCCTCCGTCGCGAGCTCGCGCGCGGCGGTCAGGTCGTCCTCGGTTTGCCGGAGTTCGCGGTAGGCCTCGACGATCGGGCGCAGCTCGGCGTACCGCTTGCCGAGCGTCCGCGCGCGCTGCTGGTCGGCGTGCACGGCCGGGTCGGCCAGCCGCTGCTCGATATCGTGGTGCTCTTTGATCAGATCGTCGAGGTTCACGTCATATCCCGGGTCCCCGGGCGGCCACCGCCGCGCCGCGGGACCGCTCGCGGACTGAGAACACCGGCCGACCCGGCAAGGGGCCGACCGGCGTTGATGTGGTCACTTCTTGGGCGCGGCCTTCTTGGACTTGGACGCCGCCTGCTTGCCGAAGCGCTTCTCGAACCGGGCCACGCGGCCACCGGTGTCGAGGATCTTCTGCTTGCCCGTGTAGAACGGGTGGCAGTTGGAGCAGACGTCGGCGTGGATCACGCCGTTCTGCGCGGTGCTCCGCGTCTCGAAAGTGTTGCCGCACGTACACGTCACGTGGGTGACGACGTAGTCGGGGTGGATGCCAGATTTCACAGGTTCTCCTCGCTTGGGGCGGTCGCCGGGTCATCCGCGGCCCTGGACATCGGATGCCGATGGGGATGTGAACCGGTACCGCAGCGGTCGCACCTATCAGTGTGCCAGAAAGCTGAACGTGCCGACGTCATCAGGCATTCCCAGCGGCCCACCCGGCAGCCCGTCCGGCGCGGTCAATCGGCGCGGTCAATCAGGGCGGTCAATCAGGGCGGTCAATCGGCGCGGCCGAGATAGGTGAGGACGGCCATGACGCGGCGGTGGCTGTTCTCGGCCGGCGGCAGGTCGAGCTTGAGAAAGATATTCGAGATGTGCTTCTCGACCGCGCCCTCGGTGACGACCAGGTCGCGGGCGATCGCCGCGTTGGAGCGCCCCTCGGCCATCAGCCCGAGCACCTCGCTCTCGCGCGGGGTCAGCGCCTCCAGCCGGTCGCCGCGGCGGCGCCGGCCGAGAAGCTGACCGATCACCTCCGGATCGATCACCGTGCCGCCCGAGGCGATCTTCCGGACCGCCTGGATGAACTCGGCCACGTCGGCCACCCGCTCCTTGAGCAGGTAGCCGACGCCCTGGGCACCGCCACCGATCAGCTCGGTGGCGTACCGCTCCTCGACGTACTGCGACAGCACGAGGATCGCCGTGCCCGGGACGCGCTCCCGCACCGCCAGCGCCGCCCGCAGGCCCTCGTCGGTGAACGACGGCGGCATTCGCACATCCACGATCGCGAGGTCGGGCGTGTACTCCGACACCGCCTCGACCAGCGACGGCCCGTCCCCCACCGTGTGGACGGCCTCGATGCCCTCATCGCCCAGCAGCCGGACCAGGCCCTCGCGCAGCAGCACCGAATCCTCGGCGATCACTACTCGCATGTGTCCCATTGTGACGGCGATCGCGCCTTTACCCCGGCTTTAGCAGCAATCGCACAGACTCCTCGCCGGGCGGCGCGGCTGAACGGCGCGGCCGGCAGAGCCGTCGAGCGGCCCGGCCGAGCGGTGCCGCCGAGCATGAGCGGAACCGGTCGCCATGCGGCCGGCGACGCCGGCGACGCCGGCGCCGTCCGGCGCGCGGACGGCGCCGGTCCGCGATCCGGCGGTAACCGACGTACGGTGGCAGACGTGAGCGTGGTTCGGCGCGAGACCCGGCGTCGCCGGCTCATGGTGGCCGCGTTGATCGCGGCGCTGTGCGCGGTGCCGGTCGTGCTCTCGGCGCTGCCCGTCGCGCGTTCGTCGCTCACCGCCGGCGCGCTGCGCGCCCGCGCCCTTGCCTCGGCCACGGCGCCCTACGAGGGCCTCGTGGAGACGCGCGGCTCGCTCGGGCTGCCCGACCTCCCCGGGCTCAGCGACGTCACCGACCTGCTCGGCGGCACCACGCGGATGCGGGTGTGGTACGACTCGGCGCGGCGCTGGCGCGTCGACGTGATCACACCGACCGGCGAACGCGACATCCATCGCAGCCCGCGGGGGACGACGACCTGGGACTACGAGCGGAACCTTTTCACCCAGGTGTTCGGGGAACCTCCCGTACGGCTGCCGCGCGGCTCGGACCTGACGCCGCCGGACCTGGCCCGCCGGTTGCTGGGCATCGCCGCGCCCGCTGACCGGCTCACCGCGCTGCCGCCCCGCAAGGTCGCCGGGGTGGCCGCCGCCGGTCTGCGGATCACGCCGGCCGACCCGGCGACGACGGTGGGCCACCTGGACGTCTGGGCCGATCCGCGCAGCGGGCTGCCGGTGGCGGTGGAGGTGACGGGCAAGGGCAACGGCCGGACGGTGCTCACGACGCGCTTCCTCGATCTGCGGCAACGCCGCCCGGCCGCGTCGGTGCTGTCGGTCAGGCCGCCGCGCGGCACCCCCGGCATCACCATCGACACGCCGGACCTGATCTCGCGGCTGTCCAGGTTCCTGCTCGACCGGCTGCCCGACCGCCTCGCGGGCTATCCGGCGCTGCCGGTGGCAGGTACCGACTCGACCGTCCGGGCGTACGGCACGGGGTACGCCGCGTTCGCCGTGGTGCCGCTCCCCGGCCGGTTCGGGCGGCGGGTGATGGCCGCCGCCGAGTCGGCGGGGGCCCAGTCAGTCGAGGTCACCGGGCCTGCGGGCGTCCCCGGCGCCGACGCCTTCATGATTCGTACGCCATTGCTCACCGCTCTCATCGTGGCCGAGCCCAACGTGGGCCGTACGTTCCTGCTCGCCGGGCCGGTCGAGGCGAAGCCGCTGGTGACGGCGGCGCAACAGCTGATCACGGAGCCGTGATGAACCCCTCGATGATCATTACGCGCGGACTGACCAAGCGCTTCGGACGGATCACCGCGGTGGACGGCGTCGAACTGAACGTACGTCCGGGCGACCGGTACGGGCTTCTCGGGCCCAACGGCTCGGGCAAGACGACCGTGGTCAGGATGCTGCTCGGCCTGGTGTTCGCCACGTCCGGCGAGATCGAGCTGCTCGGCCGATCGGTGCCGCGCCACACGACCGACGTGCTGCCCCAGGTCGGCGCGCTGGTCGAGGGCCCGGCCGCCTACGGCCACCTGCCCGGCCGCGCCAACCTGGCCCTGCTGGACGCGGCCGGCCCGGCGCCGCCCGGCGGAAGATCGCGGCGGGCCCGGCGCCGCAGGATCGAGGCGGCGCTGGAACGCGTCGGCCTCGGCGGCGTGGACAACCGCCCGGTCAAGGCCTACTCGCTGGGCATGCGGCAGCGGCTCGGGCTGGCCGCCGCGCTGCTGGGCGAGCCGCGGCTGCTCGTGCTCGACGAGCCGACGAACGGCCTCGACCCGCAGGGCATCAGGGAGGTCCGGGAGCTGCTCGAGGAGCTGAACGCGGCGGGGACGACGGTGTTCTTGTGCAGCCATCTGCTGGCTGAGGTGGAGCAGTTCTGCACGCGGGTCGGCATGATGGACCGCGGCCGCCTCGTACTCGAAGACGACCTCGCCGAGCTGCGCGCGCCGACCGGCCGGATCATGATCAACAGTCCCGACGCCGAACGCGCGGTCGCCCTGCTCGACGGCCGCGTCGAGGCGCGCGACGGGCAGCGGCTCCTGGTCCGCGGCGAGGCCGGCGAAGACCCGGCGACGCTCAACGCCAGGCTGGTCGAGGCGGGGCTGCGGGTCAGCGAGATCCACATCGAGCGGCGCACTCTCGAACAGGTCATGCTGGAGGTGACGGGCCCCGGCAGCGACCGCATCGACGGGCCGTTCGGCCGGGGCGGCGACCTCCCCGAAGTCCTCGACAGCCGCCGCGGCGGTGGCAGTGGCGGCCGCAGCGGCGGCAGCGGCGGCGATGGGCGGGCCGCGCCATGATGCGAATCGAGCTGGTCAAGCTGCTCCGCCGGCCGCGCACCTGGATCGCGATCGCGTTGCTGTGCGGGCTGCCCGCCCTGGTGGCCGCGTTCCTCGCCATCACCAAGGTGGGGCCGCAGCCGGGCGAGGGGCCTACGTTCCTGTCCGCCGTGCTGTCCAACGGCTCGTTGTATCCGGCGGCCGCGCTGGCCATGGTGTTGCCGCTTTTCCTCCCCGTGTCGGTCGCGGTGGTCGGGGGCGACTCGGTGGCGGGCGAGGCGAGTGCGGGCATGCTGCGCTACCTGCTGCTGCGGCCGGTGGGCCGGACCCGGATGCTCGTCGCCAAGCTCGTGACGCTCGTCGTGTTCGTGCTGATCGCGGTGGTGTCGGTGGCGCTCACCTCCTACGCGGTCGGGGTCACCGCCTTCGGCACCGAGCCGGCCGACGCGCTGGTCGGGTCCGACGTGGTCACGTCGGTGTCGGGCACCGGGCTGTCGCCGTCGCAGGTCGCGCTGCGGATCGTCTACACCGTGCTGTACATCGCCGTGTCGATGCTGGGCGTGGGGGCGATCGCCATCTTCCTGTCGACCGTGACCGACTCCTCGCTGGGGGCCGCGCTCGGGGCGCTGGCCTTCCTCGTCACCAGCCAGGTGCTCGTCGCGCTGGACGCCGCGGCCTCGGTACGGCCGTACCTGCCGACCCGGTACTGGCTGGCCTGGATCGACTTCTTCCGAGCGCCGATCCTGTGGCACGACATCCAGCGCGGCCTCGGCATCCAGGCGGTCTACGTCGCGGTGTTCCTGGCCGCCGCGTGGGCCAACTTCGCCACGCGCGACGTCACCAGCTAGATCGGGTTACGCGGCGGAGCGGAGGGGCGCGCAGTCGGCCGGGCCGGGGGGACGCAGCGGCGCCGGGCCGAGCGCGCGCAGCACGAGGCCGGTGACCAGCGGGTCGGTGGGCAGGTCTCCGTGGCCGGTCCTGGCGTCCGGGCAGACGCTCTGCAGCGGCACGTTGACCGCGCCATCGAGGCGGGCCGAGTCGGGCGGCGTCACGGTCTCGTCCACGGTCGTCCAGATCGACATCCACGCCGGGCGTTCCGGTGCCCGGCCGCCGAGCGCGGCCAGCAGCGCGCTGCCCGGCACGAGCTGCTGGCAGGCGAGCGGACAGGCGCCGGGGGCGAAGGCTTCGCCGGCGGTGGCGATCTCGGCGCCGTGATGCGGCGAGCCCAGCGTGATGATCCGGCGGGCCTTGTGCCGCCCGTCGTGATCGTGCGCCCACAGCCGGGCGGTGACCCCGCCGGCCGAGTAGCCGATGACGTCCACCGACGGCGCCCCCGCCCGCAGCGCGTCCGTGACCGCGCGATCGAGCGCGCGGGCCTGCACTCGCAGGTCGCCGGTGCCGTCGCCGGGCAGCTCGACCACCGTGGCCCGGCCGCCGGCCGCCCGGACACGGTCGGCGAGGACGCGCAGCCCGCCCGTACCGCCGCCGTATCCGGGCACCAGCAGAACCGGACCCGGTCGATCCGCGGCCGGCGTCGAACCGCCCGAGCGGTCGGCCGCCATCCGTACGCCGGCCCAGCCGGCCACGACGGTCGCGCCCGCCACGAGCGTCAGCAGCACACCGAGCACCAGCGCCCGGCGCCGCGGACTCAGCCCAGCAAGCACCCCTTCATCTTCGCCGATCCCGCGCCCTGCCCGCCGCGCCACCTTCGCCGGGGCCGGAGCCGCGGCTACCAGGCGCAGGGCAGGTCGGCGCGGATGACGGTGGGGCCGCCGACTGGGCTGTTGACCGTGAGGATGCCGTCGATGCCCGCGGCGCGGTCGGCCAGCCCCGCCAGGCCGCCGCCCGGCGTGCGGGTCGCGCCGCCGACGCCGTTGTCGCTGATCTCGACGATGATCCAGCTGTGGTCGCGGACGACTCGTACGGTGGCGCGGGTCGCCCTGGCGTACTTGGCCACGTTGGTGAGCGCCTCGGCGACGACGAAGTAGGCGATGCTCTCCACGGCCGCCGGCGGACGCTCCCCGGGCAGCTCCACCTCGACGTCAACCGGCACGGGGGCGCGGGCGGCCAGCGCCGACAGCGCGGCATCCAGCCCGCGGTCGGTGAGGATCGCCGGATAGATCCCACGAGCCAGGTTGCGCAGCTCGGCGATCGCCTCCTTGGTGCCGCTGTGCGCGAGCTCGATCAGCTGCCGTGCGGTCTCGGGGTCCTCGTCGAGCTTCGCCCGCGCGCGGCCGAGATCCATGGCGACCGCGAGCAGCTGTTGCTGGGCGCCGTCGTGCAGATCGCGTTCGATGCGCCGGCGCTCCGCCTCCGCCGCGTCGACGCCGCGCGCCCGGCTGGCCTGCAGGTGCTCGGCACGCGCCCGCAGCGCCTGCTTCTCGCTCGGGCCCAGCAGCAGCCGGGCGTACGCCACGTGGCCGATCCCCATGACGCGTACGGCGTACATGGCGACCACCAGGGTCAGGACGCCGACCGCCGACCAGGGCAGCGCCTCCACCGGGTCGTCCACGACGTACACCCACCGGTCGGTGGTGATCTGCAGGACGTTGCCGAACAGGACCGTCACCGGCAAGGTGAGCAGCGCCGCCGTCGTCGCCCAGACGGCGACCGAGACGACGAACTCGGCGAGCGTGATCGGGAACAGCAGGGCCAGGTAGACCAGGTCCTTCCAGGTGGCCGGGTCGGCCGCCAGCGTCCCCCACTTTCGGACGAGGTTGCGCCCGGGCGGCATCGGCCGGTACGGACTGGGAATCTCGGCGCCGAACGCGGCCCACATCAACCGGCGCTCGATCATGGCCCCGCCGCGCCAGGTGAGCATCACCAAGGCGAGCAGCGGGATCCCCACCCAGATGAGTGTCAAACCGAGCGAGAGCGAGATGCCCACCGTCAAGAAGATGAACCAGAACAGCCCGAAGGCCATGCTCACCAGCAAATAGACCGCGTTCCGCCACGTCATCGGGTCGCGGGCCATCTGGACCGGCGCCCACGGCCTGCCCTCGAGCCTGCCTGCGAGCCCGCTTTCGGCGGTCCGCCGGATCGCCGTACCACCGCTCATCGCGCCTCACCCCCGGTCGCGGCACGCGCGAGACGCGCACCGCCCTCGATATGCGGCGAGGGGCCGGGGCCGCCCGGCCTCCGGGGCAGGGTCGGCGCGGGCCGTGCTCGTCGCGTGCTCGCTCCACGCTCGGGCGCACTGTGCTCGTCGCGCACGTCCCCGTATGCTCGCCGCGCTCGTGGGTCGCTCCGCGCGCTGCTCGGTGCCGCCCCCGCCGCGCGCCTCAGGCTCGCATTCACCAGTGCCCCTCAGGATCGCCGTATCAACCGTACGACCCCAGGGTGACCGACGGCCCAGCCGGCCACCATGCGGAGATCCGGCCTGTCCGAGGTGGGGTTAGCCCCACCCCCGGACGCCTGCCGAGCGTCAGTCGGCGAGCGTGGTCTTTTGCACCTGCAGGAGGAACTCGGCGTTGGACTTGGTCTCCTTCATCTTCTCGATGAGCAGCTCGAGCGCCTGCTGGACCTCCAGCGCGTGCAGCACCCGGCGCAGCTGCCAGACCACTCGCAGCTCCTCGGGAGCCATGAGGATCTCTTCCTTGCGGGTGCCGGAGCCGTCGACGTCGATCGCCGGGAAGACGCGCTTGTCGGCGAGCTCGCGCCGCAGCCGCAGCTCCATGTTGCCGGTGCCCTTGAACTCTTCGAAGATGACCTCGTCCATGCGGGACCCGGTCTCGATGAGGGCGGTCGCGAGGATCGTCAGCGACCCGCCGTTCTCGATGTTGCGGGCGGCGCCGAAGAACCGCTTCGGCGGGTACAGCGCGGTCGAGTCGACACCACCGGACAGGATGCGCCCGCTCGCCGGGGCGGCCAGGTTGTAGGCGCGGCCGAGCCGGGTGATGGAGTCGAGGAGCACGACCACGTCGTGGCCGAGCTCGACCAACCGCTTGGCCCGCTCGATGGCCAGCTCGGCGACCGTGGTGTGGTCTTCGGCCGGGCGGTCGAACGTCGAGTGGATCACCTCGCCCTTGACCGAGCGCTGCATGTCGGTGACCTCTTCGGGACGCTCGTCGACGAGAACGACCATGAGGTGGCACTCGGGGTTGTTCTTGGTGATCGCGTTCGCGATCGCCTGCAGCACCATCGTCTTACCGGCCTTCGGCGGCGAGACGATCAGGCCGCGCTGGCCCTTGCCGATCGGGCTGACCAGATCGATGATCCGCGTGGTCAGCTGACCGGGGTCGGTCTCGAGGCGGAGCCGCTCTTGCGGGTACAGCGGGGTCAGCTTGGTGAAGTCGACCCGGCCCTTGGCCTGGTCGGGCTCCATGCCGTTGACGGTGTCGAGACGCACGAGCGCGTTGAACTTCTCGCGCCGCTCCCCCTCGCGCGGCTGGCGGACGGCCCCGGTGATGACGTCGCCCTTGCGCAGCCCGTTCTTGCGGACCTGCGCGAGCGAGACGTACACGTCGTTGGGACCGGGCAAGTAGCCGGTGGTGCGCACGAACGCGTAGTTGTCGAGGATGTCGAGGATGCCGGCGACCGGGATCAGGACGTCGTCCTCGTTGATCACGGGCTCGGCGTCGTAACGCTCGCGCCCGCCGCGGCCACCGCGGTTGCGCTCACGGAACCGGCGCCCGCGCCGGCTGCGACCGCCGCCGCCCTCGCCGTCGTCGTCGGACTGGCCGCCGCCGCCCTGGCCGCGCCGCTGGCCCTGCTGCTCGTTGCGGTCGCCGCCGCGGTTGTCGTTGCCGCGGCTGTCGCGGCTGTCGCGGCCGTCGCGGCTATCGCGGCCGTCGCGGCCGTCGCGGCCGTCGCCGCGGTCACGGCCGTTGCGCTGCCGTTGGCGGCCGCCCTCGCGGCCTCCCCCCTCGGCGCGCCCGCCGTCCCTGCCGCCCGTGTCACGACCGGAGCCGCCATCGCGACCGGAACCGCCCTCGCGGCCTTCCCTGCCGTCGTGGACGCCCTCGCGGCCGGCGTCGCGCTCGGCCTCTTCGGCGATCGTCGGCTGGTGCTCGTCCTTGATCTGCCGGTTTCCGTCGTCGGAAATGGCGATCTGCCCGGGCGGGTCGTCTGTGCGCGCCACGGACGTCGTCTCGTGCCGGCGCTGCCGGTCGGTGTCGGTGGCGGCGTTGCCGCCCGAGTCCGCCGACGAGTTCGTCATGGTCACCTCCGGCGTGCGCTCCACCGGCGCGCCGGCGACCCCGGCCGACTTGGCGACGCCCTGCTCGCCGCCGTCCGACCGCTGCCCCTGCCCCTGCCGGTCCTGAATGGCCGCGATGAGCTGGCTCTTGCGCATGCGGCCGGTACCGCTGATGCCAAGGCTGGATGCAAGCGCCTGCAGCTCCGGCAACACCATGGCCGAAAGTCCGGTTCCGGACCGACGGCGCCGCGTCGAGTTCGCGGGCGCGCCTTCCGCCTCGGAGGGCGTGCTAGAGGCGTCCGAAAGGAGTTCGCTGGATTCGCTCACTAAGGGTCCTTCCCAGGGAGCGGGCGCTGGCCTATGCGGCCACGCAACCCGGTGGTGCGATCCGGCGGGGGCGCCGGATCGGGCTCCGCCGACCACGATGGGGCCGCGATCGGCGAGATCTGGGCACAGCCAGATGGTCGGGGTGTTCGCTGCTGCTCGTTCCGTCCCCAAGTCCGCTACGTCCGACGTTTGGCTGGTGCACCGGACAACGGGCGGAAGCGGTCTTTGGGAACCATCTGCGCCGGGCGGACACGGCCTGTCGGCCGGCCTGGCGATGCGCAACTGACGAGCCCAGGACCCCGAACGGGGTATCTGGTGCGGCATCCAGCCTAACATCACCAGGGCACACTGCTATTCCCCAGAGGTCGATGTCGCGTGTCACGGACGACGGGGCTGAACGCGGGCGCCATCGGGGTCGACGTTCAGCGGACGTTTGTGCCACCCATTACCCACTTCCGAAGCAATCGAATCAACCTGTGATGCTGTTGTGAAGGCCAGGACAGCAGGTCCGGCTCCGGAAAGAACTGCTGGAATGCCTTTTTCGCGTAGCCGGCCCAGCAGCGCGGCCGTTGCCGGCATGACCGGGGCCCGATAATCCTGGTGGATCTTGTCTTCGGTGGCGGCCAGCAAGGCGTCCGCGAGGCCGCCCGCCGGACCGGCGCCGGCCGCGGGCGGGCGGGCGGCGGTCAGCGCGGCGATCAGCAGTGCCGCCCGGCCGGCGTTGGCGGCCGCGTCCGCGTGCGGAACGACCGCGGGCAGCAACCCCCGGGTCCGCTCGGTGGCGACCCGCTGCTCCGGAACGAAGACGACGACCTCCATGTCGACGTCGACGCGTGCCAGCCGGGGGCCGTCGGGCGTACGCCACGCGATGGTCAGACCGCCGGCGAGGCAGGCGGCGACGTTGTCGGGGTGTCCCTCGATCTCCGTCGCCAGCGCGAAGATCGCCTGGTCGTCGAGCGCCTCGCCGTACGGGTGCAACTCGCGGGCCGCGAGCAGGCCGGCCACGATGGCCGCCGCGGAAGACCCGAGGCCGCGGCTGTGGGGGATGCGGTTGAGGCAGCGCAGCCGCAGGCCCGGCGGGGTCGCATCGGGCCGCGGGGTCTCCCGGGCGGCGCCGGAACCGGCGGCCGCGGAACCGGCGGCGCCGGAACCGGCGGCCGCGGCGTCGATGGCGGCGAAGGCCCTCCTGATCGACCTGACGATGAGGTGGTGCTCACCGCGGTCGGCGACCTCGGCCCCCTCCCCCGTGACCTCGATGGTCACGCCGTCCGACGTGACCTCGACCTCGACCTCGTCATACAGCGTCAGCGCCAGGCCGAGGGAGTCGAAACCGGGCCCGAGGTTCGCGCTCGTCGCGGGCACCCGCACCCGTACCGGTCCGGCTCGCCGACCGGACGCGGAACCGGACGGCGGCTGGGTCGGCTGGGTCATGCGAGACCCAGTGCCGCGGCGGCCTCGTGGGCGTCGGACCGGATGACCACGGGGGTCGGCGCGCCGGAGATCGCCCAGTCGGGGTCCTTGAGCCCGTGCCCGGTCACCGTGCACACGACCCGCGACCCGCGCGCCACGAGACCCTCGTCCACGGCCTGCAACAGCCCGGCGACGCTCGCCGCGGACGCGGGCTCGACGAAGACGCCCTCCTCACGGGCGAGCAGCCGGTAGGCCGACAGGATCTGCCGGTCGGTGACCGACTCGATCGCCCCGCCCGACTCGTCGCGCGCGGCGACGGCGAGGGCCCATGACGCGGGATGCCCGATGCGGATGGCGGTGGCGATCGTGCGCGGCTGGGCGACCGGCTCGCCTCGGACGATCGGGGCGGCGCCGCTGGCCTGGAAGCCCAGCATCCGCGGGCGCGTGCTCGCCTCGGCCTCCTTGTAGCCCATCCAGTACGCCGTGATGTTGCCGGCGTTGCCGACGGGCAGGCAGTGCACGTCGGGCGCGTCGCCGAGCGCGTCGACGATCTCGAACGCCGCGGTCTTTTGTCCCTGCAACCGGAACGGATTGACCGAGTTGACCAGGGCCACCGGATAGTCGGTGGCCAGCTTGCGGGCGAGTTCGAGGCAGTCGTCGAAGTTGCCGTCGACCTGAAGCAGCTTGGCCCCGTGCACGAGGGCCTGCGCCAGCTTGCCCACCGCGATCTTGCCGCGCGGCACCAGAACGGCGCAGGTCATCCCGGCCCGTACGGCGTAGGCGGCGGCCGACGCGGAGGTGTTGCCCGTGGACGCGCAGATGACCGCCTTGGCGTCCTCCTCGGCGGCCTTGCTGATCGCCATGGTCATCCCGCGGTCCTTGAACGAGCCGGTCGGGTTGGCTCCCTCGATCTTGAGGTAGACCTCGCATCCGGTGAGCTGCGCGATCCGGTCGCCGGGGACCAGCGGGGTGCCACCCTCGAGGAGGGTGACCACCGGCGTCCGCGTCGTCACCGGGAGCCGATCACGGTATTCCTCGATGACGCCGCGCCACGCCCGCCTCATGGTCATGGGCCTTCTCCCCCATCGTGCTGAACCGCGCTGACCCGCGACGATGGCGCGCGGCGTTGTGCGCAGAGTTTACGGCCTGCCGATCCGCTCACCTAAGTCGTTCCACATACTGGACGGTGCGCGCCCATCGGTGGACTCAGCGGGCTCAGAGGATCTCGTCGCCTTCGACGCGCATGACGCTGACCACCTCGCGGACGCTCTCCAGCCGGCGCAGCGCCTCGACGGTCGCGGCCAGGGCCGCGTCGGTCCCGCGGTGCGTGACGAGGACGAGCTGGGCGTCGTCGCCGTGCCCCTCCTGCCGGACGGCCTGGATCGACACGTCCTGGCGGGCGAACTCCTCGGCCACCTGGGCGAGCACACCGGGCCGGTCGGCGACGGCGAGCGAGACGTGGTAGCGCGTGATCGTCTCGCCCATCGGCAGCACGGGGAGCGCGGCGTAGGTGGACTCGACCGGCCCGCGCGCACCGCCGACCTTGTTGCGAGCGATGGCGACCAGGTCGCCGAGCACCGCGGACGCGGTCGGCGCGCCCCCGGCGCCCGCGCCGTAGAACATCAGCGAACCCGCCGACTCGGCCTCCACGAAGACCGCGTTGTACGCCTCGCGCACGCTGGCCAGCGGATGCGATCGGGGGATCATGGCCGGATGCACCCGCACCGAGACGCCGCGTCCGTTGCGCCCATCGCTGGAGGGGAGCCGTTCGCAGATGGCGAGCAGCTTGACCACGCAGCCCATCGCCTTGGCGCTGGCCACGTCGGCGGCGGTGACGTCGGTGATCCCCTGGCGGTGTACGTCGGCCGCGGTGACCGTCGAATGGAAGGCGAGCTGGGCGAGGATCGCCGCCTTCGCGGCGGCGTCGAAGCCCTCGATGTCGGCCGTCGGGTCGGCCTCGGCGTAGCCCAGCGCCTGCGCCTCGTCCAGGGCGTCGGCGAACCCGGCCCCGTGGGTGTCCATCTGATCGAGGATGTAGTTGGTCGTGCCGTTGACGATGCCGAGCACGCGGTGCACGTGGTCGCCGACCAGCGACTCCCTGAGCGGGCGCAGCAGCGGAATCGCCCCCGCCACCGCGGCCTCGTAGTAAAGGTCGGCGCCGTACTCACGCGCCGCACCGAAGATCGTCGCGCCGTCCTCGGCCAGCAGCGCCTTGTTGGCGGTGACCACAGCCTTTCCGGTCTTCATGGCGGCCAGCAGCAACGACCTGGCCGGCTCGAGGCCGCCGATGACCTCGATCGCGATGTCGATGTCGTCGCGGCTGACGAGCGCGAGGGCGTCGGTCGTCAGCAACGCGGGGTCGACGCCGGGCCGCGGCCGGTCCAGCCGCCGCACCGCGATGCCCGCCAACTCCAGCGGCGCCCCCACCCGCGCGGCCAGATCGGCGGACTGCTCGCCCAGCAGCCGTACGACCTCCGAGCCGACGTTGCCGCAGCCGAGCAGCGCGACGCGCAGCGGCCGGGAGTCGGGCCCCGCGTCACCGGCTGCCCGGCCCGCCGGGTCGACGCCGGGGATGGCCGCCGTCACCGCCCTGCCTCCGCCTTCATGTCCCATCTCAGCTTCCAGTCTTTCCGCTTCGGCGCCTCTCGGCCCCTCTCGACGTTCCGGCTTTCGTGCCTTCGGCCGTTCTGGCGCCGGTTCAGACGGGCGTCGACGGCCGCAGTTCGGCGTCGAGCCGCATCAAATCGTCCTCGGTCTCGCGCCGGACGATCACACTGGCCCGGCCGTCGCGGACGGCCACGACCGCGGGGCGCGGGACGTAGTTGTAGTTGTTGGCCATCGAGCGGCAGTACGCGCCGGTCGCCGCGACCGCCAGCAGGTCGCCCGGGGCGACGTCGCTCGGCAGCCACAGGTCTCGTACGAGGATGTCGCCGCTTTCGCAGTGCTTGCCGACCAGCCGGCTGAGCATGGGGTCCGCCTCGGAGGTGCGGGAGACCAGCGCGCAGGAGTACTCCGCCCCGTACAGCGCGGTCCTGATGTTGTCGCTCATCCCGCCCTCGACCGAGACGTACGTCCGCAGCCCCTCGACGTCTTTGATCGTGCCGACCTCGTACAGCGTGATGCCGCCCGGCCCGATGATGGCGCGTCCGGGCTCGACCGTCAGCCGCGGCAGCGGCAGGCCGTAGGACGCGCACTCCTTGGCCATGATGCGGCGGAGGTTGTCGGCCATGTGCTTGGGGTCGATCGGGTCGTCATCGGGCAGGTAGGCGATGCCGAACCCGCCGCCGAGGTCGAGCTCGGGCAGTTCGACGCCGTGCTCGTCGCGGACGGCCGCCAGCAGCTCGACGACGCGGTGGGCGGCCACCTCGAAGCCGTCGGTCTCGAAGATCTGCGAGCCGATGTGCGAGTGCAGACCCACGAGTTCGAGCTGGTCGAGTCGCAGCACCCTGCGGACGGCCTCGAGGGCGGCGCCGCTGCTGCGCGCGAAGCCGAACTTCTGGTCGTCGTGGGCGGTGGCGATGAACTCGTGGGTGTGCGCCTCGACCCCCGTCGTCACCCGGATCATGACCTTCGGCCGGCGGTCGAGCTCGGCGGCCAGGTACCCGAGCCGGGCGATCTCCTCGTACGAGTCGATCACGATGTGGCCTACGCCGGCGCGCAGCGCCCGTTCGAGCTCGGCGGACGACTTGTTGTTGCCGTGCAGCGTGATCTTGTCCGGGGGGAAGCCCGCGGCGAGCGCGACCGCGAGCTCGCCGCCGCTGCACACGTCGAGGCCGAGGCCCTCCTCGGCGATCCAGCGAGCCACCGCGCCGCACAGGAACGCCTTGCCCGCGTAGTGCACATCGCCGTCGTGGAACGCGGCCAGGAACTCGCGGCACCGGGCCCGTACGTCCTCTTCGTCGAGCACATACAGCGGCGTGCCGTACTCCCTCGCCAGCTCCCGCACGTCGACCCCGCCGACGAGCAGCGCGCCGTGCCCGGCCTCCTCGCGCCGGGCGCCGTGCGGCCACACCGCGGGGGCCAGCGCGTTCGGGTCGGCCGGCGGCGGCAACGGGTGGTCTTCTCGCAGGACCTCGGCGTGCCGCGGCCCCGCCGGGTGGATTCGGCTCACGTGTCGCTCCGCGCTGGGTGGTTCATAGTCGATCTTCCGGGGTCTCCCCGAGCGTGCGTAGTCCATTGTTCAACGCGATCCGCACCGCCTCGGCCAGGGTCAGCCGGGCGCCGTGGCGCGGGCTCGGCGGCTCGTCGCCCATCGGCAGCGCGGGACACCGCTCGTACACATCGTGATAGGCGTCGGCGATCCGGACCAGGTGCCGCCGGTATCTTTCGCCGTTCTTCCCCGGCAATTCCGCCAGCCGGCCGAGCAACGTCCGCTCCGGCGGCTCGGTCAGCAGCCCGTCAGGCGCGCCCGCGGGGACGCCGAGTTCGCGTGCGTACCGCCGTACGGCCGCGGCGCGCGCATAGGCGAAACGCAGGCGGAAGCCTGGATTGTCGAAGGTGCGCGGCCGATCCGGCCACGTCGGCCCCGCAAGGCCGTCGGCCGCCCCGTAGTCGCCCGCCTCGACGATGTGGCGCGCCAGCGCACCGAGGTCGGGCGGCTCGATCCGGAGATACCCGGGCCCGACGACCTCTCCCCCGACGCGGCGGGCGATGACCTCCGCCACCTGCCGCGGCGTGCGGCCCCCGCGCGCCGCCAGCCGCATCGGCAGGGCGGTGACGAAACCCCCGTCGGCCCACCGCAGTCCGGCTGCCGCCGGCACCGCCCCGGCCAGCTCTCCATCGGCCGTCGCGGCGCGCACGGCAGCCACGACCGCCTTGTCGAGGTCGGCTGGGGTCACGCAGTGAGACTATCCGACCCGCACCCGTCAGCCCGGCGCCAAACTCCGCACCGTGCGGATCAGCTCGGCGGGGTCGAACGGCTTGGTCACGTAGGCGTCCACCCCGATCTCCCGCCCCCGCTGGATGTCGTGCTCCTGAGCCCGCGCGGTGATCAGCACCACCTTGATGTGCCGGGTGGCCTCGTCCTCGCGCAGCCGGACCGCCGTCACCCACCCGTCGAGGCGCGGCATCATGACGTCCAGCGTGATCACGTCGGGGTTGACCTGCCGCACCCGGTCGAGACAGTCCTGCCCGTCGGTCGCCATCTCCACCTCGAACCCTTCGAGCTGCAGATTGACCGCGATGAGCTGCCGGATGACCTCGTCATCGTCGACGACCAGGACGCGGCCCAGCGACCCGGCCCGCTCACCCTCCGGGCGGCCTTCCACCCCACGTCTTTCCAGCTCACTCACTGGCGCGAGGTTAGCCGCTCGGCGTCCCCGGCGCACGGGGAACGCCGCCCCGGCACGCCACCGCCCAACCCCTGGTAACCTTTGTCCTCGCGTCAGCCCCGTTAGCTCAGGGGAGAGAGCAACGGCCTCCGGAGCCGTGAGCGCAGGTTCGAATCCTGCACGGGGCGCCCTATCATCTCTCAGGAGATCGTCGCTGGACCGCAGCAGCGTCAGACCGCCCGCGGGGATCTCAGCGCCGGCGCCCCGGGAACGCCAGGTAGTCCAGCGCGATGAGAATCTTGACCACGGAGGCGGTCCGGAACCGGTGCTGCGCGCATATGCAACGGCCACCCGCCCGGTCCCGCGATGGAAGACACGTACCCCCGCCGCCCAACAACTGCGACGGCCCGGGTACGGCGATCTCAGCTGGAAGACTCCAACCTGAGTCGACTGGACCGGGTCCGCACCGCCCGTCCTGCAGGCGTTGAAATGGAGGGTGGCGACCATGGGCGAATCATCGCCGGGCGCGCCGGAGACCGCGCGAGCGATGGCCGACGCCGCGACGCGCTTCCTGGCGGCCCTGACCGACGCGCAACGCGACATGGTCGGTTTCGATTTCGCCGACGAGGCGCACCGGCGCGACTGGTCGTTCCTGCCCGCCCGCCAGCGCGATGGTCTGCCGATTGGCGTACTCGACGACGCGCAGCGCAAGCTCGCGCACGAGCTGATCGTGGCGGGCACCAGCATGCCCGGCTACGTGAAGGTGGTCTCGGTGATGGCAATGGAGCACGTGCTACGCGCGCTGACCGCCGCGAGCCGCCCGGCCGTCGCCGACCTGTTCGACCCGGGGCGGTACTGCTTCAAGGTGTTCGGCCGGCCCGGCGACACCGGAACATGGGGTTGGCAGCTCGCCGGCCATCATGTGTCCCTCAACTTCACGGTGGCCGACGGGACATACGTGTCCCCGACCCCGTCGCTGCTCGGCTCGGAGCCGGCCACGATCGGCACCCTCACCCCGCTCGCCGACGACGAGGAGATCGGCTTCCAGTTTGTCAACTCGCTCGACCCCGGCCAGCGCGCGGCCGCGATCATCCACCACCGGCCGCCCCCGGACCTCGCCACCCGCATCGTGCCCAGGATCGGCGAGGTCGAACGGCCGGACCCGGTGTTCGCGCCGGAACCCGAGTACGTGATCAGCGAGGTCGAACGCGACATCCTCAGCTACGTCCGAAACAGCCCAAAGGGCCTGCCCGGACACGCGCTGCGCGCAGACCAGCGGAACGGACTCTTCGCGATCGTCGAGGCGTTCGCCGGGCGCATGCCTTCTGATGTGGCGGCCGCGCAACTCCACAAGATCGACCAGGCCGGCCCGGAGAACCTGGTATTCGCCTGGGCCGGCGGCACGTCGCCCGGAGACCGGCACTACTTCCGCATCCAGGGCCCGGTGCTGCTGATCGAGCACGACAACACCCAGGCCGACGGCAACCACATCCACTCGGCCTGGCGCGACCCCACCGACGACTTCGGCGACGACCTCCTGGCCGAGCACTACCGCCGACACCACACACCCCAGCCGAAAACAAGTCCCCCCAACACACTCAAGCGCCCAACCTGACGAAGTACGGAAAAGGAGAAATGCAGAAAAGGAACTGCATCATCCATGATGTGCGGCCGGGGGCTGGGCGTCGGCGTCGGTGGCAATCCGCGCGGTCATGCGGCATCCGGTCAAGACGACCTTCCATGATCCGATCCAGCCGAGACGGACCTGCGAAATGGGGACGCACACTGTGACCCCCTGCGATCCCGTCTCCTGACGGGCTCGGAGATGGTTGGAGACGCGGACTTCCTGGCGGGAAGCGGAACGTTAAGGTTTCACCGTGAGGGCCGCGGTGCACACCAGGTACGGCCCGCCGGAGGTCGTTCGGATCCGCGACGTGGACAGGCCGGCGGTCGGGGACGGCGACGTGCTTGTCCGGGTATATGCGACGACGGTGAACCGGACGGACTGTGCCTACCGGGCGGCCAGGCCGTTGTTCATGCGGCTCTTCACCGGCCTCACCCGGCCGCGGCGGACGATCATGGGGACCGAGTTCGCGGGCGTGGTCGAGGTGGTCGGCCGTGGCGTCACCTCTTTCGCGGTCGGTGACCGGGTGTTCGGGTACAACGAGGGCGCGTTCGGAGCGCATGCCGAGTATGTGTCGGTTCCGGCGAGCGGGTCGATCGCGACCGTGCCGGTGGGCGTGACCTTCGAGCAGGTCGCTCCCGGGACCGAGGGCGCGCACTACGCGCTCGCGTTCATCAGGCACGCGGGGACGCGTGCCGGGCAGGATGTCCTCGTCTATGGCGCTACCGGTGGTATCGGCTCGGCCGCCGTGCAGTTGTTGAAGAGTCTCGGCGCCACCGTGACCGCGGTATGTGCCGCGGAGCACCTGGCGCTGGTGACGGGTTTGGGTGCGGACCGGGTCGTCGACTATACGGCCGGGGACTTCACCAAGGACACCCAGACCTACGACGCTGTGTTCGACGCGGTGGGCAAGAGCACATTCGGCCGCTGCAAACCGCTGCTGAAGCCCCGCGGGGTGTACGTGTCCTCGGAGCTGGGTCCCTGGGCCCAGAACCCGATCCTGGCACTCCTCACCCCGCTGCAGCGCGGCAGGAAGGTGAAGTTCCCGTTCCCACAAGACAACCAGGCGATTGTGCGCCGCCTGCGGAAACTGATCGAGTCCGGGGAGTTCAAGCCGGTCATCGACCGGCGGTACCCGCTGGACCAGATCGTCGACGCCTACCGGTACGTGGAGACGGGACAGAAGATCGGCAACGTCGTGATCACCGTCCGGCCGCAGGACTGACCGAGCGGACCGATGGCACCCTCCAGGGACCATATGTCCGCCATCGGGATGATCGCCCTGCTCATTTGGGCTGAGTAGCTCGGATCGCGGCAGGGGGTTAAACCCTCCTGGCCGTTGGTACCGATCTACGGTCTGGCGAGGATCAAACGTCTTAGGTGAGCCGGACGGACAGGCCCTTGCCGCCGAACTCCTGGCACACGAATACCGGCTCGCAGGGTCTGCTCAGCGCCTCGTCATATCGGTAGCCGATTTCATTGAACTCGCAGATCGCCGCCGGGGTGTCGGTGACCCGCTTGGTGATCAGCCAACGGGCGAACGCGCCGCGGGCTATCTTCGCGTGCACCACCACGAATCGTGGCTGGTTTGTCGCGGGGTCGACAGTGAGGAATTTCGGCGACACCACCCGGTCGGCGTCGACGTACTTGACGACGGTCTTGCTGTACTCGCCCGCGGCAAGGTTGATGATGCGGCCGGACGACGGCAGTTGATCGGCGATCGAGGTTCCCCAGAACGTGTACAGGTTCGAGTACTTGCCAGGCGGGAGCCGGTAGCCCATCTCGAGCCGGTACGGAGTGATCCCGTCAAAGGGCCGCAAGATCCCGTACAGGCCCGACAGAATCCGCAGGTGCGTGTCGGCGTACCGGCGATCGGCCGCGTCGAACGAGTCGATCCGCAAGCCGCTGTAGATGTCGCCGACAAAACTCGCGGCCGCCGGCGCCTGCCGGTCCGCCGCGGTAGTCCACGTGGCGTACTGTTCCTGAGTCTTCGTCGCCAGATCCTCGGAGATGCCCATGATGTGGGACAGCTGCCGCGGCGAAAGCGTCCGCAGGTAAACGACGAGTTCTTCGGCCCGATCCAGCAAGACCGGCACCCCGTTCGGTTTCGCACCGGACCTCGGCGGGCGCATCGTCTTCGAGCTGTGCATCAAGATGATCACAGGGCTGTCCGTGCCTCCGGTGCTATGCCATCTCCTGGGTCAAGGTCATTATGTCGATCCGTGGTCCGCGGCTGCGGCGGCACCGCAGCTCCCCTTGCGGGCGCTGATGTCGTTTTTCGCTGGGTCGCATCGCTATTGGGTGGGTTCGCTGCGCCCGTGATCCTGTGGCGTTTGGGCCGCGGGGGGATCGACGGTGGGGTCCACCCGGAGGACCCGCAATTGGAGCATGGCGGCGAATCGCTGGTCGGGGTCGTCGAGGTCGAGGCCACCGACTTCGGCGACGCGCCGGAGCCGGTAGCGGAAGGTGTTCTGGTGGACGAACAGCGAGTCGGCGGCGACGGCGACGTCGCCGAACGAATCCAGCCACGCGCGGAGCGTCTGCACCAGGTTGCCGCCGCGCCGCCGGTCGTAGTCGATGAGCCTCGCCAGCGGTCCGGTGGGCCCGTCTCCGCGGGCCGCGGCGAGGTCACGCAGCTCCATGAGCAAGGCCTCGCCCTGCAGTTCGTCGAGGCGTCCGACCCGGCGATCGACGCGTCCGTCGCGCAGCACCCGCAAGACCCTGTCCACGCATGATCGGCTGTGCGCCACACCGGTCAGGTCCAGCGCGACCGTGCCCACGGCGGCGATCGAAGGCAGCCGGTCGCCGACGCGGTCCAGAAAATCCTGGAGCGTCCGCTCCGCACGCGTTTCGGCCTCATCCAAGGTCCCGTCGACGGGAAGCAGCCCATAGGTGACCCCACCGATCGCGGCCGTCGCCGATCGGGGTTGGATCGCTGACAGGTGCAGGGCCAGGGCGTCGCTGAGCCGCTCACGATCATGGGCCGCGGCCGCGCTGTCGGAGTCGGCGCGCTCATCCAGAGCCAGGCCGAGCACCAGGAGCGGCCGGCCCGACAGACCCAGGCGTTCGAGTGCCTCGCCCGCGCCGACGCCGCCGCCGAGCGCCGAGCTCAGCAGGTCGGCCCGGATCCGCCGCTGTACGTCGGCGCCGGCCCGGACCCGCAGCAGATGCAGGGCCACCAGCTTGGCGGACTCCCGCAGCGCCTCGGTGCGCTCGCCGCTCAGCGGCCCGGGCACCGCGGCCCAGATCGAGCCGAGTATCTCATCGCCCGCGCGCACCCTGATGGCCACGCGGGGCAGGGTGTAGCCGCCGCTTCCGTCGGGGAGGGGCTCGATGTAGACCGGGACATCGCTGCGCAACAGGTCGCGGAAAATGCCCCGTTCGCGAAGCATGCGGGAAAGCCACTCCGGGACCTGCCGGCCCAGGATGACCTCGACGCGCGACGCGTCCGCCTCGTCCTGGCGGCCGGAGAAGGCCAGCACCCGTGAGCTGCGGTCCTCGATGGTGATCGGGGCGTCGAGAAGCGACGCGATGGCGTTCGCGACGGCGAAGAGATCGCCCGAGGGCAGGCCGCCGAGCGATTCCGACTCCGCCGCGCCGACGTCGCCTTCGGCGAGCAGGGAGCGCAGCAACTCGCCGAGGTGGCTCCATGGCGCGCCCCTGCTCAAACCGAGGACGGCCACCCCCGAGCCGTCGGCGGCCGCCCGTACCTCGCCGGACAGCGGGACGGGTGAACGGAGGACGAGCGCCGCGGCGTGATCGCGACCCAGACCGCGCAACAGCGCGGCGATCTCCTCCGGGGCGTCGACGCCGACCCCGAGCACCAGCGCATGCGGGGGCAGCACCGGCCGGTCGAGTGAGTCATAGATGACGACGCCGCCGATGTCCTGGTGACGGTCGGGGTCGCCGTGCACGAGGTCGAGCAAGGTGGCGCCCAGGTCGTCGAGGACCCGTCCCAGGCTGGCGCGGGGACGCGCGTTGCCGGCCCGCTGCACGGTCTCACCGTAGGCGACAACCGTCTGCCGCCACTAGTGCGAGCCGCCCAAAACGGCGCCGGTCTTTGTCGAAATCGACAAGTCAGCCGACGACCCGTTCGGTCGCGGTCGTGACGTCGGCGAGCCGTTCGGGCACCGGGGTCACCCCGAGCCCCGGCCCCGAGGGCACGTCGAGGTGGCCGTCGTCGAGAACGAACGGCTCGGTGATGTCCGCGGCGTAGTAGCGCCCGGAGGCGGAGGTGTCGCCCGGCAAGGTGAACCCGGGCAGGGCGGCGAGGGCGACATTGGCGGCACGGCCCAAGCCCGTCTCCAGCATTCCGCCGCACCACACCGGTACGCCGTGCGCCGCGCATACGTCGTGGATGCGGCGCGCTTCGAGGTACCCGCCGACGCGTCCGGGTTTGATATTGACCACCTGGCAGGCGCCCAGGCGGATCGCGGCCGCGGCATCCCGGGCCGAGGTGATCGACTCGTCCAGGCAGACCGGAGTTCGGATCTGCCGGGCGAGCTCCGCGTGGCCGAGCATGTCCCCCTCCTCCAGGGGCTGCTCGATGAGGAGCAGCTCGAAGGGGTCCAGCCGGGCCAGGTGCCGGGCGTCGGCGAGGGTGTAGGCCGTATTGGCGTCCACCTGGAGCAGCAGATCGCCGCCGAAACGCTCACGGACCGCGCGCACCGGCTCGACGTCCCAGCCGGGCTCGATCTTCAGCTTGATGCGCAGGTAGCCCTGGTCGAGGTAGCCGGCGACGGCGTCGAGCAGCCGCGGGACGGTGTCCATGATGCCGACGGAGACGCCGGCGGGCACCCGGTCGCGCACCGCCCCCAGGTGTCCGCCGAACGACTCGCCCCGGGCCCGCAGCCATGCGTCCAGGACGGCCGCCTCCAGCGCGGCCTTGGCCATCCGGTGCCCGCGGACCGGCTCCAGCAGCCCGGCCACCAGGTTCGGCGTCACCTCACCGGCGGTGAACAGCCGGGGCGCGAGAAACCGGGTGATGACGTCGGCCGCCCCGTCGGCGTACTCCGGCGAGTACAGCGGCTCACGCATCGCCACGCACTCGCCCCAGCCGTCGGCGTCCGGCGTGACGGCCCGGACGAGCAGCACGTCGCGGGCCGTCTCGACCCCGAACGACGTCCGGAACGGTGCCACCAGCGGCATCGCGACCCGGCGCAGCTCGAATCCGGTGATCTTCATGGGTCTGTCCTCTCCACGACGTAGGCCCCGGAGCGGGTGAAACCCACCACCCGGGCGCCGGACGACAGCAGCGAGCCCAGCACGTCGCGCATGGCCAGCCGCCACTGCCGGGCCGCCACCGGGTCGGCGCGGCGCATGGCCTCGATGTCGGCCGGGGTGCGTACCAGGCACGACGGTGCGGACTCCCAGGCGGACCGGGACGCGGCCACCGGCCGCTCCGACGGCGATTCGGCCAGCGTGTCGAGCGCTCCGGCCGGCTCGTCCGGAGCGGTACCGCCGCCGGCCGAGCACGCGGCCACCACCGACGGATCGCCCAGCCGCCACCGGATCAGCAGCCGGTCGCTGCCCTGGCCCTCGTTGATGGCGTCGTCCATGTCGCCGTAGAAGTCCACCAGGTAGTCCTGCGGCCGGGCCTGCAGCTTCGCCAGGTTGAAGTACGCGTTGCGGCGGATCAGCGGGTCGAACGTCCAGGTGATCTCGCGCAGCCCCCGCTCCAGCGCCCAGGCCCGCTGGTGCGCCTTGAGCGCGAACCCGACGTGCCGACCGCGGGCCGCGCCGGAGACGCCGGCGACGTGCGAGTGCAGCGCCTGCCCCGGCGGCGAGGCGAAGAACCCGACGCAGGCACCGACCAGCTCGCCGCCGATGAACGCGCCGGCGGCGTAGTTGCCCGCGTGCGTCATGGCGCGCAGGTGCTCGACGGTGACGGGCGGGTTCGACGCGTCCGGCTGCCAGATCCGGTCGAACAACGCGTAGACGCCCTCCAGCTCGGCCAGGGTGTCGAGCACCCGGACCTCGACCCCGGATCGTCGCGCCGCCTCCTCCGCGGCCCGGGCGGCCTGCTGCCCCAGCACGGACACCGGATCGTGCGGCGTCGCGAACTCACTGGGCAGCGGCCTGCTCACGTCGTGTACCACGGCTTCGATGCTGCCCGGCTCCGGCTGGCCCGTCATGGTCGGTCCGCCCGATCCAGTGCGCCCGGTTTCGTCGCCACCGACGGGACACTCGGTCCGACCGCGGCGACGAGGCCCGCCAGCAAGGCAGCCCGCCGCGGCATCTCGGCGACCTCGACGTACTCGCCCGGCGCGTGCGCCCCCGCGCCGACCGCGCCCAGCCCGTCCAGCGTCGGCGTGCCGGCTCCGGCGACGATGTTCCCGTCGGAGGCGCCACCGACGTGTGCCGATTCCAACGGCGGCAGGCCCAGCCCGGCGGCGACCGACCGGGCCAGCTCGTACAGCTCGGCCGAGGCGGCCGGCTCGAACGGTGGATGCCGCGGGCCGCGCACCACCTCGACGCAGGCCCCGGCCAGCACCGGTGTCAGCGTGTCCAGCGCCTCGTCGACGCGGCGCTGCTCCATGGCGGTGGGCACCCGGGCGTCGATGTGCACCGTCGCCGTCGCCGGGACGGTGTTCGCGGTGGTTCCGGCACCGGCGACGGTCGGGGTGACGGTCGCGCCGTCGGGTCCCCGGTCCAGCGCGGCGACGGCCAGCACCTGGTGGGCGAGCTCGACCACCGCGTTGACGCCGCTCCAGGGCTCCAGGCCGGCATGTGCCGCCCGGCCGTGCACGCGCAGCTCGTACCAGGAGGCACCCTTGCGCGCGGTCTTGAGTGCGCCGCCATCCGCCGAGGCCTCCAGCACGAACGCGGCATGCGCCCGTGCGGCCTCCTCGAGAATCAGCGGCCGCGACGTCGGGGCTCCGAGCTCCTCGTCCCCGGTGACCAGCACGGTCACCCCGTCCAGCGAGCCCAGGTTTCCGTACGAGGCCAGCGCGTGGAACAGCTGCACCAGGCCGGCCTTCATGTCGAAGCAGCCCGGCCCGTACGCGCGCCCGTCGACCACCCGCCACGGGTGCTCGGCGAGCGACCCCACCGGCCACACGGTGTCGTGGTGGCCGAGCAGCAGCACGCCGGGTCGGCCGAACCGCCAGCGCAGGTGCGTGCACCCGTCGACGACGATCCGTTCCGGCTCCGCGCCGGTGAGCCGGGCACCCAGCTCCGCGACGACGTCGGCGCTGCGGGCGACCGCGACGAGGTCCGCCGACGGCGACTCGCAGCGGACCAGCCGACCGAGGTCGTCGGCCATCGCTTCGGCGGCGTTCATCCAGCCCCTCCCGCTCGCTCTCCCCCGTTGATCTTGGACTTCCTGCGGTAATCGTGCCCGGGATGCCCGATAGATACCGCAGTTGGTCCAAGATCAACGGCCGCCCGCATCGTCAGCCGACCTTCGGGGTGGCCCGCACGCCCAGATGCACGTAGGGCGAGCCGTCGGCGAGCGTGTAGAACGTCACCGGCATCCAGGTCTCGTTGCCGGGCAGCCGGACGACGTAGATGTCGTCGCGCACCGGCAGCAGGTCCAGCTCCTTCGGCTCCTGGTCCAGGCCGGCGACGTCCTGGGTACTGGTCATCCGCAGCCGGGCGCGGTCGCCGTCCTGCCAGACCTCGATGCGCACCCCGGTCCGCTCGTAGGTGCCCGCGTGCCGGGTGACGTCGGCGCCGTCGTCGGAGGACGGCGTGAGCGGCACGGACATCTCGACCCCGGCGACCTCGCGGAAGATCTCCCTGATCAGCGTCTCGTACAGGTCGCGGGTGTGCCCGCCGTTGGTCAGCAGAGTGACCGCCAGGTTCTGCTCGGGCAGGACCCGCAGGAACGCCGACTGCCCGATCGTGTTGCCGTCGTGCCCGATCAGCCGGGTGCCGTTCCAGTCCAGCCGGAACCAGCCCAGCCCCCAGGAGTCGGCCAGCGTGTACGGGTCGGGCAGCCGGACCTGTTCGGACTGCATGGCCGCCACCGTGGCCTCGGACAGGATCCGAGTGCCGTCGGCGGCGACGCCCCCGGCAAGGTGGAGGCGGGCGAAGGCAAGCACGTCACCGACGGTGGACGTGATGAGGCCGGCCGGCCCGGCCGAACGCGGCAGCACCCAGACCGGGGCTCGCCGCGGCTCCTCGTCACCCTCGTGCACGTGGCCGACGGCAGTGCGGTGCAGCAGCGCGTCGTCGGGCAGGGTCACGGTGCGGGTCAGGCCCAGCGGGGTGAACAGCACGTCGCGCATCGCGGCGTCCCAGGTCTGGCCGGTCAGCTTCTCGATGACCCGGCCGGCCAGGGTGAACCCGGAGTTGCAGTACGACCAGGTGGCGCCCAGCGGGTGGTTCAGCGGCAGCCCGGCCAGCGCGGCGACGTAGCGCTCCAGGCATTCGTCGCCGCGGCCGGTGTCGAGGAAGAAGTCGCCGTCGATGCCGCTGGTGTGGGTGAGCAGGTGCCGCATGGTGACCTGCGCGGTCACGCCTGCGTCGGCCAGCGCCAGCTCGGGCAGGTAGTTCACGACCGGTTCGTCGAGGTCGAGCTTGCCGGCGTCGGCCAGTGCCAGCACCACCGTCGCGGTCCACACCTTGCTGATCGAGCCGATCTGGAACAGCGTGTCGGTGGTCGCCTCGACGCCGGTGTCGACGTTGGTGAGGCCGTACGCCAGCTCGACGGTGCGGTCGCCGACGGCGATGCCCAGGGCGGCGCCGGGGACGCGGTAGCGCCGCGACAGCTCGGCCAGTCGTCGCTGCCAGTGCTCGGCGTCCAGGGTGGTCGGTGCCATGGTGGCCTCCTTCGTGGTGGTGGACGCGGCCGGGGTGCGGCGCGTCGCCGTCGTGTGGCGGGTGACCCAGTCGACGATGCGGCGGGAGTAGTCCAGCCGGTGTGAAGGCCGCCCATCCAGGATGAACAGGTGCGACGCCTCCGGGTAGAGCACGAGCTGCGTGGGCACGCCGCGGGCGCGCAGGGCACCGAACCACTGCTCCGCCTGACCGGGCGGACAACGGTCGTCGGCCAGGCCGTGCAGGATCAGCGTCGGCGTGGTGACGCCGGCGACCCGCTCGTACGGCGACTGCGCGGCGGTGCGCTCGCGGTCCTCGTACGGCAGGCCGATCTCCAACCCGACCAGCAGGTGGCCGGCGTCGGAGGTGCCGGCCATGCTGGCGGTGTCGGCGACGACCCCGCCGGCCACGGCGGCGGCGAACCGGCCGGTGCGGCTGGTGAGCCAGCAGGTCATGTAGCCGCCGTAGCTGTACCCGGTGAGCGCCAGCCGGTCCGGGTCGGCGACGCCCTCGGCCACGAGCTGCTCGACCGGCTCCAGGAAGTCGCGCTCGTCGGCCAGGCCCCAGGCGCCCACCGCCGCGGTGTAGAACTCCGAGCCGTAGCCGTCGCTGCCGCGCGGGTTGAGCAGCAACACCGTCCAGCCGCGGGCGACGAGGAACTGGTGGTAGGCGTGTCCGCCGTCGGGCACCGGGCTCCACGCGTTGTGCGGGCCGCCGTGCACATCGACCAGCAGCGGGCCGGGCGCTGCTGGTCGATGGCGCGGGTCGCGCAGCACCCAGCCGTGCACCTCGGTGCCGTCGGAGACGGTGAAGACCCGTTCCTCGGCGGCCGGCAGCGCGACGCCGTCCGGCGCGTACGAGGTCACGGCGGTCTCGTGGCCGGTGGTGAGGTCGACGACGGCGACCTCACCGTAGGAGGCGGGATCGGCGACGACGACGGCGGCCCGCCCGGCGCGGGTGGCCACGGACAGCCCGGACACCACCCGCGTCGCGCCGCCGACCAGGGGGCGCACCGGACCGCCGTCGAGGTCGACGGTGAACACGTGCGTGCAGCCGCGGTCCCGGGCGCAGAAGACCACGGTACTGCCGGCCTCGGCTGACCTGACCACCTGCGGCAGCCCGCCCGGGTAGCCGGGGCCGCCGGGCATCACGGTGCGGTCCAGCTCCGCGGTGAGGTCCGCGACCGGTCCTCCGTCGAGCGGCACCCGCAGCAGCCGGCTCGGGCCGACGCTCACCTCCGGGCGGCCGACCACCAGCAGGGACGCGCCGTCCGGCGTCCAGGCGACGGCGCCGGCCAGGCGCACCGCCGTGGTGACCGGGCGCGGGGTGCCGGACCCGTCGGCGTCGACGACGTGGACGAGGGATTCGCCGGTCAGGTCGGCGTCGTGGGCGGTGCCGGCGCTGAACGCAAGCCGGGCGCCGTCCGGCGACCACGCCGGCCGGCCGGCATGCCAGTCGCCGCCGGTCAGCCGGGTCGTGGTGCCGGCCGTGAGGTCCGTGACGTGCAGATGCTGGCGCAGCCCGCGCAGCATGCCGGCGCCGTCGGCCTTGTAGCCGAACCGGTCGACGACGATCGGCGCGGTGGAACGGCGGCCCCGGGCGGTGTCGTCCTCGCCCGGGACCGCCAGCGTGTCGACCGGCGCGGTGAACGCGATCCGGTCGCCGTCGGGGCTCCACACCGCGGCGCCGGCACCGGCGGGCAGGTCGGTGACCCGTTCGGGCTCCCCGCCGGCCAGCGGCAACACCCACACCTGCGCCGGCCCGTCGTCGGTGCGCAGGAACGCCAGCCGGGTGCCGTCCGGCGACCACGCCGGCGCGCTGTCGTGGTGGCCGGTGGTGAGCCGCCGCGGCCCGTCGGCGTCGCCGTCGGCGGCGTCCCCGTCGACCGCGGCCAGCCAGAGAACCGACCGGTTCTCGTCGGCGGCCTCGTCGCTGCTGCGCAGCACATAGGCGACCTGGGTGCCGTCAGGCGACAGCGCCGGCTCGGCGGGTACCTGCAGAGCCAGCACGTCGGCCTCGGTGAGCGGGCGGGTCGGCCGTTGGGTCATGGCGCGGGGACCTCCGATTGGATCGGCTCGGACGCGAAGTGGCAGGCGGCGCGGTGCGGCCGGTCCGCGGCGCCGGCCTGCGGGTCCTGTTCCACGCAGATGGTGCGCTCGGGCGTGGTCAGCGGGCCGATCGGGCAGCGGCGGTGGAAGCGGCAGCCCGGCGGCGGGTCGTGCGGCGACGGCGGCTCGTCGTCCAGCAGCGGGCTGTCGGCTGGGACGGGATCGTCCAGTCCGGCGTCGAAGCGCGGCGCGGCGTCCAGCAGGGTGCGCGTGTAGGGGTGCCGGGGCTCGGTGAGCACCTGCTCGGCCGGTCCGGCCTCGACGATGCGGCCCAGGTACATGACGGCGATGACGTCGCTGACGTAGCGGACCACGGCCAGGTTGTGCGAGATGAACAGCATCGTGAGGCCGAGCTGCCGGCGCAGGTCGCGGACCAGGTTCAGCACCGAGCCCTGCACCGAGACGTCCAGCGCCGAGGTGATCTCGTCGGCCAGCACGACGTCCGGCCGGGCGGCCAGGGCGCGGGCCAGCGCGACCCGCTGTCGCTGACCGCCGGACAGCCCGGACGGCAGCGAGCGGGCCCGGGCCGGGTCCAGGTCCACGAGCTCGAGCAGCCGGGACACCTCTGCGGCTCGATCGGCTCGCCCGACGCGGCCCGGGATCGCCTCGGCGATCGACGCGCCGATGCTCATCCGCGGGTCCAGGGAGGCGTACGGGTCCTGGAACACCATCTGCAGGCGGCGCCGGTCGCGGCGGGTGCGCAGCGCGGCGCCGTCGAGCCGGATCTCGCCGCCGCTGGTGGGCACGAGGCCGACCGCGGCCTTGGCCAGCGTCGACTTGCCGGAGCCGGATTCGCCGACCAGGCCGACCACTGAACCGGCCGGGACGGTGAGGTCGACGCCGTCGACGGCGGTCAGCGCCGACCGCCCGGTGCCGAAGCGCACCGTGACCCCGTGGAACCCCAACTCCCTCACGCAGTTCCCCTTTCGTCGGCCACTTCTGGAGACTTATGCACGCTTCACGCCGCCCGGAAGGGTCGATAACTCTCCAGAAGTGGCCTCGGGCCCGGGCCCGAGGCGCGGGTGCCAGCAGGCGGCCCGCTGCCCGGGCGCGACGACGGCCAGCCGCGGGTCGGCCCGGCAGGCGTCGTCGGCGAACGAACAGCGCGGCGCGAACGAGCAGCCCGCCGGGCGGTCGGACGGGTCCGGCGGCCGGCCCGGGATGGTGGTCAGCGGCTCGTCACGGTCGGTCGTCAGATCCGGCACCGAACCGAGCAGTGCCCGCGTGTACGGGTGGGCGGCCTGGTCCAGCCGGCCGGCCGGCAGCTCCTCCACCACCCGGCCCGCGTACATGACGACGATGCGCTGGCACAGCTGCGCCACCACCGCGATGTCGTGCGAGATCAGCACCACGGCCGCGCCGGTCTCGCGCTGCACGTCCTTGAGCAGCCGCAGCACCTGCCGCTGCACGGTGACGTCGAGAGCGGTGGTGGGCTCGTCGGCGATGATCAGCTCGGGTTCGCTCATGAGTCCCATCGCGATCATCGCGCGCTGCCGCATGCCGCCGGAGAACTCGTGCGGGTACTGGTGCGCGCGTCGCTGAGCCGCCGGGACCCGCACCGTGCGCAGCCGGTCCACGGCGCGGGCCAGCGCCGCGCGCCGGCCCTGCCCCTCGTGCACCCGGGTCACCTCGGCCAGCTGCCACCCGACCCGCATCGACGGGTTGAACGACGTCATCGGGTCCTGGAACACCATGGCCAGCCGGGTGCCCAGCTTCCTGCGCAGCTCCGCGTCATCGGTGCTGCCGCCGACCCCTCCGAGCGGGATGCCGGCGACGTCGAGCCGGTCGGCGGTGACGACGGCGTGCTCCGGCGCCAGCCGGGCCACGCTGAGCGCCGTGAGGCTCTTCCCGGAGCCCGACTCCCCCACGATGCCCACCGTCTCACCGCGGCGGACCGAGAGATCCACGCCGTCGACGGGGTACGTCCAGCCGTCCGGGCCGGCACCGGGGAAGCCCACGCGCAGCCCTTCGACCGCGAGGACGGCGTCGGAGTCCGGCTGACGGCCAGCCGCGGCGGCCGGTGCCGCCGGTGCCTCCGGCGCCGGCTCGGTGGCGGGTGACCCGTCCGCGGGCGCCTGCCCCAGGCGCGCCGCCCGCAGGCCCACCACCTGAGCGATCGACTCACCGAGCAGGGTGAACGCGAGCCCCGCCGCCACGACGGCGATGCCGGGCGCCAGCGCCGCCGCCGGGTTCAGGTAGATCCGGTCCAGGCCCTCACCGAGCAGGCGGCCCCAGTCGTAGGCCGGTGGCTGCACGCCCAGCCCGAGGAACGACAGGCCGGCGAACGCCAGCAACGCCGACCCGGCCATCACCGTCGCGTTCACCACCAGCGGCTCGCCGGCGTTGGGCAGCAGGTGCCGCGTCACCAGCCGGAACCGGCCGACGCCGGCCACCCGCGCGGCCGCCACGAAGTCGCGGCCCGCGACCGACGACACCGTCGTCTGCACCAGCCGGGCGAACGACGGCGCTCCGGCCGCACCGATCGCCAGCACCGCACCGCGGGCACCGACCCCGAACACCACCGCGAAGAACAGCGCCAGCAGCAGCGCGGGGAACGCGACCGCCAGGTTCACCGCCGCGACCACCATCCGGCCGGACCGCCGGCCCAGCACCGCCGGGAGCACCCCCAGCAGCACCCCGACGAGCACCGAGATCGCCGTCGCCAGCAGCGCCAAGCCCAGCGAGTACCGGGTCGCCACCAGGACTCGCAGCAGGATGTCGCGGCCCAGCGCGTCGGTGCCGAGCAGGTGCTCGCCGGTTGAGCCCTGCGACAGCGCGGCCGGGTCGGTCTCCTCCGCCGCGTCGCCCCACAGCATGGGCGCCACCACCGCCAGCACGGCCAGCGCGAACAGCAGCACCGCCGCCGTCGCCCCGACCGGGTTGCGCAGCGCGGCGCGCCAGTGCTCACGACGCATCTCAGCCCTCCCGGATCGTCGAACGCGGGTCGGCCAAGGCGAGCAGCAGGTCGACGACGAGGTTCACCAGCAGCACGGCGACGCCGTAGACCAGCACGATCCCCTGCACCAGCGGGTAGTCCTTCGAGAGGATCGACGAGACGATCGTCATGCCCATGCCGGGCCAGGCGAAGACGTTCTCCACCAGCACCGTTCCGACGATCATCCCGCTGAGCAGCAGCCCGCCGATAGTGAGCGTCGAGGTGAGCGCGTTGGGGAACATGTGGCGCAGGTACACCCGCCACGGCGGCAGCCGCTTGGCCCGCGCGGTGCGTACGAAGTCCTCGCCGAGCACCGCCAGCGCCTCGACCCGCACGATCCGCGCCATCAGCAGCGCCGGGCCGAGCGACAGCGCCAGCACCGGCAGGACGTACGACGTCGCATCGGTCCGCCCGGCCACCGGGAACCAGCCGAGCGTCACACCGAACACGAACACCAGCCCGACGGCCAGCAGGAACTCCGGGATGGCCGCGACCACCGCGCTGGAGGAGGTGAACCCCAGTTCGGCACCGCGGCGCCGCCCGCCCCGGGTCAGCACCGCCATGCCGAGCCCGAGCGGGATCGCGACCAGCATGACCAGGACGAACGCGGCGACCGCCAGGGACGCCGTCGCCGGCAGCCGCTGGCCGATCGTGTCCGCTACCGGGACGTTGGACGTCATCGACGTGCCGAGGTCACCGGCGAAGAGGCCGCGCACGTAGTCGAGGTACTGCACGTGCAGGGGGTCGTTCAGGCCGAGGCTTTCGCGCCGGGCCTCGACCAGGTCCGGCGGCGCGGTGATCCCGAGTGACGCGCGCACCGGGTCGCCCGGGATCAGGTGGATCATCAGGAACGCCAGTGTCACCAGCACAACCACCGACGCGACCAGCCGGACGAGGCGGCGGGCCAGAAACGACACCCACGGGTTGCCGGCCCAGCTGGCGCGCGGCCCTGCGGCCGCGGAACCCGCCGGGCCGGGGCCGGGTGGTGGCGTGACCGCGGCCGGTGTGGACGGCGTCGTCATCAGGAGTGCAGCCGGATGGTCGGCGGGACGGCGTTGTCCGATCCGATCTCCAGCGTCGCACCGTCGAGGAACGTCGGGATGACCTCGTCGGCGAAGAGCACCACATCATGGGCGGCGAACAACGCTCGCTCGGCCTCTTCCCACTTCGTGCAGCTGTCCGTGCCCGGGATCGCCATCGCCTCGGCGACCGCGGCCGTGTACTCGGCGTTGTCCAGGTGAGCCAGGTTGACGCCCTCCGGCGGGACGGCGCCGGACAGGAACGGCACCAGCTGGCTGGGTAGCCGGACGTTCACCGGCAGCAGCGCGGCATCCCAGGCACCGGTGCCGAAGACGACCTCGTTGTACTCGGTCGGCGCCATCCCGCGGGTCGTGGTCGCGACGCCGATCTCGCTCCACCGCGCCGCGATCAGCTCCGCGGCCGCCGCCGTCGTGTCGCCCCGGGTGCTGTTGTAGATGAGCTCCATCGTGAGCTGCTGACCGTCGCGGGCGCGGACCCCGTCGGAACCCTCGGCCCAGCCGGCGGCGTCGAGCGCGGCCCGCGCCGCGTCCGGGTCCGGCTCCGGGTGGGTCCCGTCGACGGCGTCGTAGCGGCAGACCTTCGGCTCCACCGCCGCCAGCGCCTCCGACATGGCGCCGAAGCCACCGGTCGCGACCGACATCAGCTCCTCGAAGTCCAACGCCTGCGCCAGCGCCGCCCGCACCTGCGGGTCCTGCCCGGGCCGGCCGTCGGCCTGGTTGAAGAACAACTCGCCGACCACCGCACGCATGCTGACCTCGTCGTAGCCGCCGTCCACCAGCCGCTGCCGGTCCGGGCCGACCGACTGGACGGCGTTCAGCTCCCCGGCAAGGAACAGGTTCACCGCGGTGGACTCGTTCGCGATCACCCGCAACGTGACGGTCTTCGGCGTCCCGGGGTCGGCGGCTGTCATGCCGTCCGGGCCCCACGTGTAGTCATCGCGCCGCTCGAAGGTGTAGTGGTCGTCGGCGACGCCCTCCGTCAGCTGGAACATGCCGGTCCCGATGCCCTCACCCGCCAGCAGCGACGGGTCGTCCAGCCCGGCCCGGCAGGCGATGAACAGCTCGCCGGTGGCGTGCAGCAGGAACGGGTCAGGCGCGGGGACCGTGATGGTCACCGTCCGGGCGGCGTCGTCCGAGCTGACCTCCATGACCGGCGGGACCATGACCCCGAGGATCGGCGACTCGTTGGCCGGATCGGCGACGAACTGGAAGTTGGCCGCGACATCGCCCGCGGTCAGCGGCGAACCGTCGGAGCAGGTGACGCCGTCGCGGATGGTGAACGTCACCGTCGTCGGCTGCACGTCCCAGGACTCGGCCAGCCAGGGCAGTTCGTCGCCGTCCTGGGTGAAGTACACGAGCTTGTCGTACATGTACGAGGCGACGCCACGGGTGGCGGCGAGCGTCGTCAGGTGCGGGTGCAGGTTGCCGGGGTCGGCGGTGATGGACGTCGTGTAGGTCCCGTCGACGACGGGTTCGCCGCCGGAGCCCGCGCCGCCTCCGGCACCGCCACCGCCACCGCCGCCGTCACCGTCGCCGGACCCGCAGGCCGTCAGGAGCACCGTCAGGGCGGCGGCGAGTGCGACGTTCGGACCGATGCGCATGACCAGACTCCTTCGCGAGCAGGTGATCGGGCCAGAGTGGCCCTCCACGTGGTCCGGCGTCTTTGTCCAGTCCGACGAGTCACGCCCCCATATCTCGTCGAACCGTCCGAGCGGCCCAATTGCAAATGATCACGTCCGGCATGGGTGCACCCGCTTCACCAGGAATGCTTGCCCGGCGAAGCGGGAAGGCGCCTCGGGTGATGGGGCGCCCGGCGATTCGTCCGGCCCGGCGCCGGCCGGAGTCAGGCGCGCAGCACCCGGCCGGCCCGCTCGCCGGTGAACACGCCGTCCGCGACGACGACCCGGCCGTCCAACAGCACGGCGCGGATGCCCTCGGTGGGCACGTCCGGCTGGACGTAGCTGCCGGCGTGCCCGATCGTGGCGGGGTCGAACACCGTCACGTCGGCGTGGGCGCCGGGCAGCAGGACGCCCCGACCGGCCAGCCCGACCTGCCGCGCAATCAGCGACGACGCCTTCCGGATCGCCTCTTCCCACGTCAGCACCCGCTGTTCGCGGACGTAGGTGCCGAACAGCCGCGGGAAACAGCCGTAGGTGCGCGGATGCTGCAGGCCGAGCGGCGGGCCGTTGTCCGAGCCGATACCGACCAGCGGGCTGCTCATGATGGCGCGCACGTCCGGCTCGGCCATCATCTCCAGGACGATCATGGCGCCGGGGTCGGCGATGAGCAGCTCGCACAGGGTGTCGAAGGGGTCGGCGTCGCCGGCGGCCTGCGCCAGGTCGGCGACGGTGCGGCCCACGTGCGACGAGTCGCGATGCGAGGTGATCAGGATCTTCGCCGGCTCGGTGCTGGCCCACATGCCGTCGGCGGGCCGCCCCTGGTCGGCCAGCGCGCGCAGCCGGGCCCGGCCGGCCGGATCGGCCAGCCTGGCCACCATCGCCTGCGCGCCGCCGGCCACCGCCTCGTTGGGCAGCAGTGCCAGCATCACCGTCCCGCCGGCCAGGTACGGGTACTGGTCGCCCATGACGTCGACGCCGGACAGCCGGGCCCGCTCGATGCGGTCCAGCAGCACCGTGCCCTTGCCGTGCGCGGCCGTGCCGGCGGCCTTGCAATGCGAGATCTGCAGCCGGATACCGCCCGCCCTGGCGATCGTGACCGCTTCGTCGACCGCGTCCTCGACGTAGCGTCCTTCGTCGCGCATGTGAGTGGCGTACGTCCGGCCGTACGCACCGGCGACCCGGGCGATCTCGGTCAGCTCGTCCAGGCCGGCGAAACATCCGGGCGGGTAGATCAGACCGGTGGAGAATCCGACCGCCCCGGCCTCGAACGCCTCCGCCGCCAGCCGGCGCATCTCGTCGATCGCGCCCGGACGCAACTCGTCACCGGCGCCGTTGGCGGTCAGCCGGAGGGTGTGGTGTCCGACGAGGTAGGCCAGGTGGTTGGTGGGCCCGCTCGCCTCGACCACGTCGAGGAACGCGCCGAACGACCCGGCCCGGACGTCGACTCCCGCTGCGAGCTCGGCGTACATGTCCCGGACGACGGCCGCGGACTCGTCGGTGAGCGGCGCGAAGCTGAAGCCGCAGTTACCGGCGACCTCGGTGGTGACCCCCTGCAGCAGCTTGAACGGCTGCGGCTCGTCCATCAGCGGAACCATGTCGCTGTGCGAGTGGGCGTCGACGAAGCCTGGCGCGACGTAGAGGCCGTCGCAGTCGACGACGCGGGCATGGGCGGGAGCCTCGGAGCCGGCGGGGACGATCTCGCGGATCAGTCCGTCCTGGACAACGACGTCGGCAACCACCCCGGGTGAGCCGAGCCCGTCGAACACGGTGCCACCGCGCAGCAGCAGGAGTTCGGAAGTCACGCGTTCAGCGTGTCAGGCGCTCGGCCGGCGGGTCTGCGGCCGGTCGTACCAAGTTGGCGCCGATGTTTGGGTCGCTGCCACAGCCCTCTCATGATCATGTCCCCTGACGGTCGACAGGCGACCGCGCGGGGACATGCTCAAAGGGGAGGCGTCAGGCGGTCTTCTCGCGGCGTTCCCGCTTACGCGGGCCCTCGCGCGGCACCAGCGTGGGCAACACGTTCTGGTTGACCACCTCACGCGTGATCACCACCCGCGCGACATCCTCCCGCGACGGCACCTCGTACATCGAATGCAACAGGACCTCTTCCAGGATCGCCCGCAACCCCCGCGCC
>DASTYC010000049.1:0-25960 GCA_035765195.1 Streptosporangiaceae bacterium | reverse complement strand
GACGCGGAGGCCCTCTTCGCCGCTGGCGACGCGAAGCTGCCGGCGGCGCACAAGATCCTCCGGCGGCTGTCCGACGGCGGCCTCGGCTACCTGACGATCGGCCAGCCGCTGACGACGCTGTCCGGCGGCGAGCGGCAGCGGCTCAAGCTGGCCACCCACATGGGCGGGCAGGGCGGCGTCTACGTCCTCGACGAGCCGACCACCGGCCTCCACCTGGCCGACGTCGAGCAGTTGCTCGGCCTGCTCGACCGGCTCGTCGACTCGGGGAAGTCGGTCGTGGTCGTCGAGCACCACCAGGCGGTCATGGCGCACGCCGACTGGATCATCGACCTCGGCCCCGGCGCCGGCCACGACGGCGGCCGGATCGTCTTCGAGGGCACGCCCGCCGACCTCGTCGCCGCCCGCTCGACCCTGACCGGCGAGCACCTCGCGGCCTACGTCGCCGGCTGACGGGGGCGGGGGCGGGGGCGGCCGGTACGGAACGCCCAGTCGAGGCGCGGCTCGACCGCCCATCGGCAGGCCCGTCGCACGGGCCGGGCGGCGAGCGCCACGGCCAGCAGCACGCCGAGGACGGAGACGGCCGCGAAGCCGCCGATCGGGCCGAGCCGGTCGGCGGCGGCGTACCACCCGGCGTAGGTGGCGCCGAAGGTGAAGAATCCGTGCAGCAGGTAGACGTACATCGATCGGCCGCCGAGCCCGGTGAACCACGTCCTGCGCCGCGGCGTGAGCGACAGGAAGGCGGCCGTCATGGCGAGCCCGCAGATGAGCGTCCCCATCCGCATGGCGATCCCGGCGTATGCGGAGACGCCGAGGTCGGCGTAGCCGGCCCGGTAGCTGAACCACTCCTCGTTCAGGCGGGGGGCGACGAGCACGGCCGTGACCGCGGCCGCGATCGTCACGAGCGTCGCGGCGACGCGCGCGGGCCGCGTCCGCAGCCGCTCGACGTGCTCCTCGCGAAGCAGCAGCCCGATGACGAAGAAGGGCAGGAAGCCGAGAATCCGGGTCGCCGCCTGGTCGGGCAGTCGCATCGCGCCCGAGGCGAGGGAGACGGCCACCGCGACCACGAGCGGGCCGCGCAACTGCTGCCACAGCGGGGCCGACAGCCGCCACACGAACAGCGCCGGCAGGAACCACATGATCCAATACGGCGACAGCGGGCTCCAGATGAACCGGTCGCCGTGGGCGATGTGGGCGTAGAGAGGGTAGGCGGCCTCGAAGATCAGGTACGGCACGCCCAGACCCGCCGCCAGGCGCCGGACCTTGCTCGGCGTGGTGGCGAAGCGCCGCGAGAAGAACCCGGCGACCACAATGAACACCGGCATGTGGAACGTGTAGACGAACAGGTGCGCGGCGGCCGTGAGGCGGCTGTCGGCGAGCGAGTACCACGCGTGCCCGAGGACGACGAGGACGACGGCGAGGAACTTCACGTTGTCGTAGTAGGGGTCGCGTCCTGCCGCGGCGGTGGCGGCGGCGGGCCGGTCGGTCTCAGGGGCGGGTGCGGATCGTTGGGCGGGGACGAGCGAGCCGGCGGGGGCGTCGGCGGACAATGGCATCACGGCAACCCGATCGCGGACATGGCTCGAACGAACCTAGCGCGACCGTCCTGTCACTCCGGCGAAACGAGTGAACAACCGGCGAACATCGCCCGCCCTGTGGGGCACCGTCCGGTCACTTGATGAGTTCGCGCTCCAGCGGCGTGCGGAACTTGGGGGCGAAGCGGGCGGGTCCGAGCAGGTCGGCGAGGCGTTCGGCCGCCGCCGTCACCTCTTTCGAGCGGTCGCCGATGTCCTCCAGCAGGCGGACGGCGATCTCCCCGTCCGCGCGCTGCGCCCAGCCGCCCACGACGCGGCCGTCGCACCAGACCGTGGGACCGATGTTGCCGGAACGGTCGAACAGCATCGCCCGGTGCTCGCCGAGGTACCAGTCGCGCTCGGTCCAGCCCATCGGGGTCGGGTCGAGGGCGGGCAGCAGCGCCACCCACGGCTCGGGGGCGGCGACCGGTTCGGCGTCTTCGGCGAGCACGTAGCCCGTCGCGCCGCCGAGGTCGACCTCGACGGGGCGGACGACGGCGAGCGCGCGCTTGATCTCGCCGAGCGTCAGACCCGTCCACCACTTGAGGTCGGCGGCCGTGCCGGGACCGAACCGGCCCAGCCACCGGCGGACCAGCTCGGCCCGCGCGGACGCCACATCCCAGGTCGCGGCGGCGTCCGGCGGCAGCCATGCCTCGACCGGCGCCCAGCGGTACTGCGTGCTCAGCCACGAGCCGCGCGGGCGGCCGCGGATGATGCGTCCCTCGGCGGCGAGGATGGGGAGCAGCCGCCCGGCGACGCTGATCTTGCCCTCGTAGTTCTTGCCCGGCGCCACGACGAACTGCTCGCGCAGCCGCGGCTCGTCGGCGGACAGCTCGACCGAGAGCGCCTCGCCGCGGGCGCGCAGGGCCCGGACGACCGATTCGCCGACGTCGGCGAGCCAGGCGGCCGCGTCGGGGTGGGGGCCGGTGTCGAGGCCCGCCTCGGTCAGCAGCTCGACGAACCTGCGCCGCTCCCTGGCGGCGATCGCGTCGGTGCAGGCCGTCTGGACGATCGGCGCGAGCTCGACGGGGAGCACGAAGATCGTGCGGCGCATGCCGAGGATCCGGACGAGGGCCCGGTCGTCGTAGAGCGCGGCGTCGATCCGCTCGAGCGCGGGCGCCCGCATCCGGGCGATGGCCGACAGGTACACGCTCGCCGCGTCGGTGGCGTGCAGCGCCACCACACCGGTCGCCGCCTCGACCGGGTCCGCGACGGGGGTCGCGAGATGGTGCCGGATCGCGAGCCGGGCCCGCCGTTCCTCGATGCCGATGTGCCTCATGTCGGGAAAATACCTAGATCAGCGGTGGGGTGGGACACGACACGTCAAGCTAACGGCGGCGGCCACGCGGTTTGAGCCGAGTGGTGGGCAGCGCGGGCGCGGGCAGCGGGTCGCCGTCGTAGCCGCGGACGGTCCCGAAGCGCCGCCCGGCCATCCAGTCCTCCCGGGCCCGGACGACCTCGTCGTGATCGCGGCCGACGAGGTTCCACCACATGACGATGCGTTCCTCGAACGGCTCGCCGCCGAGCACGAGGACCCGGCTCGGCCGGTCGGCGGCTACGGTCAGGTCCGATCTGCCGGTCCCGAGGTAGAGCAGCGGCCCGGGTCCGAGCGGGACGCCGTCGACCTCGGCGTCGCCGGTGAGGCCCAGCGCGGCGTACTCGAAGTCGGGCCGCAGCGGCAGCCGGCCGGCGGCGCCCGCCTCGAGGTCGAGATCGGCGGCGACGAGCGGGCTGTAGGCCCGCGCGGGCGAGCGGGCTCCGTCGAGGTCGCCCATCAGCACGGTGACGGCCACGCCGCGGCCGACCGCCGTGCCGGTCACGATGGGCAGGTCCGGGTGGTGCGCGAAGTCAGGCGGCGCGTCGCGGTCGGCGCCGGGCAGCGCGACCCACAGCTGGACGCCGTGCAGCACCGGCGGGTGGCCGGCCGGCGACTCCTCCGAGTGGGCGATGCCGCGGCCCGCCGTCATCAAGTTGAGTTGGCCGGGCCGGATCGGCTGCGTGTTGCCGAGGCTGTCCTTGTGCAGCACCTCGCCCTCGACCAGCCAGCTTACGGTCTGCAGCCCGGTATGCGGATGCGGCGGCACCCGCATGCCCGCCCGTCCGGCGATGTCGTCGGGGCCGTAGTGATCGGCGAAGCACCACGCCCCCACCATGCGGAGGTCGCGGTGCGGCAGCGTCCGCCGGACGAGCGTGCCGCGCGGGCCGCCCAGGACGACGTCGCGGGCGGGCAGCAGCTCGCGGACGGGTTCCGCGGCGACGTCGAGCCCGCCGCCGCAGACCGCCTCCGCGGGATGCCGGTCGAGGTTGCTCACGTCAACGACTGTAACCGTCGCCGCCGGCCGGCCGAGGGGTCGCCGATTGGTCGCCGATCGGGGGAGCGTCAGGGGTCCATGACGGCGAGGACGTAGCGGCACGGCACTTCGCCCTCGTTGGTGTAGGAGTGGCGGCGGTCGCCGAAGAAGACCGCCGCGGACCCCTCGGTCACGTGGTGACCGCGCCCGTCGACGGTCAGGGTGAGCGTGCCCCGCTCGACGTAGACGACCTCGCGCGTGCCCGGCGCGTGCGGCTCGCTGTCGTGTGGTTCGCCGGGCGGCAACTCCCACGTCCAAAGCTCGAGGGACGGTCGCGGATCGCTGCCGGCGAGCAGCGTGCCGCTGCCGCCGCCCGGCCCGCGCCACAGCACGACGTGCCGATCCGGGGGGAAGATCCGCACCGACGGCTCCTCCTCCACCTGGACCAGCCGGGTCAGCGCGACGCCGAGCGCATCGGAGATCCGGATCAGCGTGCCGAGATTGGGATTGCCGCGCCCCTGCTCCAGCGCGACGAGCACGCCCTTGCTGACGCCGGCGCGGGCGGCGAGCTGGTCAAGGCTCCACCCGTGCGAAGAGCGCAGGGCCCGTACGCTGTGCGCCACCGCCTGGCCCACCCGACCTGGGTCGCCGGGGCCCGTCTCGGCCGCGCCGGGCTGGGTGGACTCGCCCATCGTCGGCCTCCTCAACGGTCGGTTTAATGTACTGATTGTTGCATTAAACTGCACTATACTGATCAGCCAGAGGGGGACAGGGATGCCGTACAACCCGCACAGCATTGTGGTCGACGACGCGGTCCGGACGCTACGTCCCGACTTCGCCGTGCTGCTCATGATCGCCGAAGGCATCGCGAACGGGCCGAGCGACGACGACTCGGCCACCTGGCTGGCCACGGCGGCGGGGCGAGCGGTCGAGCCCGAAGCCGACGACCACGTGCTCGCCTGGCGAGAGGCCTACCGCGAGTTCGGCGCCAAGCCCAAGCGCACCAAGCCGTCGGTCGACGCGCTGCTGGTCCGCGGCCGCCGCGGCGACGGGCTGCCCGCCATCAACCGGGTCGTCGACGCGTACAACGCGGTCAGCGTCGATCACGTCCTGCCGATCGGCGGCGAGGACCTCGACGCCTATCGCGGGCCGGCCCGGCTGATCAGGGCGACCGGCGACGAGCCGTTCGACACCGTGGCGGCCGGCGCCGAGGTCGTGGAGCACCCCCTGCCCGGCGAGGTGGTCTGGCGCGACGACGCGGGCGTGACCTGCCGGCGCTGGAACTGGCGGCAGTGCGTGCGGACCCGCATCACCGAGACGACGAAGAACGCGCTGTTCATCCTCGAACGGCTGGAGCCATATCCGCTCGATCGGCTCGTCGCGGCGGGCGACGACCTGGCCGCACGGCTGCGGGCGCTCGCCCCGGACGTACGGATCGAAACCCGGCTGGTCGGGCCCGCGACATGACCTTGATCATGTTGTCGCTCGGCTCGGCCGTGGTCTACGGCGCCGCCGACTTCTTCGGCGGAGCCGCGTCGCGCCGCGCCTCGGCCCGTTCGGTCCTGCTGGTGAGCCTGCCGATCGGCTTGGTCGTGCTCATCGTGGCCGCGCTGGCGACCGGGCACACGCTCAGCGCGCACGACAGCATGTGGGCGCTGGTCGCCGGGCTGGCCGGCGGCGGCGGTTTGATCGTGTTCTATGACGCGCTGGCGCGCGGGCCGATGAGCGTGGTGGCGCCCGTGGCCGCGCTCGTCTCCGCGCTGCTGCCGGTGGCGGCGGGCCTGGCGGGCGGCGAACGGCCGACGCCGTCGGTGCTGATCGGCGTGGCGATCTGCCTGGCGGCCATCTGTCTCGTCAGCCTCGAAGAGCCGCGCGCCGCCGCCACAGATGCCGCCGCCACAGATGCCGCCGCCACAGACGCGGCCGGACCGGCCGCATCTGATCGCCGCCGGCGGCCGAGGTCGGTGCGCGGGCCTTTGATGGCGGCCCTGTCCGGGGTGGGCTTCGGCGTCTTCTTCATCTTGCTGCGAGAGGCCGGCCGGCACGACTGGGCATGGGCGCTGGTCGTGTCGCGGGCCGCCGGTCTGGCGGTGGTCATCGCGGTGGTGCTGGGCGGCTGGGCGCTGACGCGCGCGTCCCGGCGGTCGGCGGCCGGCGTTCCGGCGCGGCTGATCCCGACGGATCCGGCCGCGCTGCTGATCGCGGTGCTGACCGGCATCCTCGACTCGCTCGCCAACACGCTGTACGTCTTCGCCAGCAGGGCGGGGATGCTCAGCCTCGCCGCCGTGCTGACGTCGATGTATCCGGCCATCACGGTGCTCTTGGCGCGCGTCGTCTACAGCGAGCGGCTGCGCATGGTGCAGCGCCTGGGCGTCGCCTTGGCCCTCGCCGGAGTCGCCCTCGTCACCGCGGGCTAAGGATCATCCCTGGCGCCCGGTCATTTGCCGGCGAGGGCGACGGTGATGCTCCGGGCGGCCGGGTACAGGCCCGCGGCCTCGAGCGCGCGGCGGTAGGCCAGCGCCGCGCCGGCCTCGTCGCCGGCGGCCTCGAGCAGGTCGCCGAGCTCTCGGGACGCCTGTGCGACCGGACGGGCCGGGGTGACCTTCTCCAGCCGCGCGGTCGCGACCCGCAGCACCTCGCGTGCGCCCTTGCGATCGTTTTGCGCCAGGCGCGCCTGGGCGAGCACCAGGCGGGCCCGGACGCCTTCGAGCGCGGCGGCGTCGTTGCTGTACGGCTGGTCGGGCGAGTCGAGTTCGCCCAGCACCGAGTCGACGGCCTGCACCGCCGCCGTCAGATCGCCGGCCATCAGCCGGGCCCGCGCGGTCTCGATCGCGCAATCCACGGCCTCGATGCCCTCAAGGTGGGGAGCGGCCGAGCCCAGCAGTTCCAGCGCCTCTTCGGCGGGGTTGCCCTCGCGCACCGGACGATACGACGGCACGCCGCGCAGCAGGGCGCGCGCGGCGGCGGCGCGCAGCCGCGCCCACGCACTGATCCGAGTGCCCTCACCTTGGACGGCGAGGGCCTGGTCGGCGAGATAGAGCGCGTCGCCGGCGGAGCCCAGTTCGAGGGCGCGCACGCTGGCCTTGCGGTAGGCCTCGGACACCGCGGCGGGGTCGCCCGACGTGTCCAGCGGCGTCACCCGGGGCGCCGGCTGGGGGTCGCCGCTCGCTTCGATGGCGCCGAGCACGGCCCGGCCGAGATCGTGCGCGCGAGCCACGTCGCCTCGGTCGATGTAGGCGAGCAGCAGCACGCGCGACAGCTCGTTGCGTTCCGTGCCCAGCCCGAGGCCGAGCTCGGAGAGCCGGTCGAGCGCACGCTCGCCCAGGGCGATGGCCTGGCCGAGATCGCCGACCGCGTGGTAGCAACGCGTCAGCGCGACGAGCGAGGGCAGCGTGCTGGCCCGGCCGGAGTCGCGCTCCATCGACTCCCGGATCTCCTCGAAAGCGAGGATGGCCTCCTCGGTGCGGCCGAGCTCTTCGAGCGTACGGGCCCTTCCCCACCTGGCGCGGGCGGTCAGGATCGGGCTGTCGCTGCGCGCGATGACCTCGTCGAACTCCTTCAGCGCGGCCTCAAGATCGCCGCCCCGCAGCGCGAGGTCGGCGTACCGCCCACGTACCTCGAGATGGGTGCGTTGCTCGGGCTCGATGCCGTCCGCAAGGTATTCCGCCGTGCAGCCGAGCCGCTCAGCGAGCAGCCGAAGTACGGCCGGCGTCGGGGTGCGCTTACCCGACTCGATCAACGAGATGTAGCTATCGGAGAGATCATGACCCGCGAGTTGAGCCTGCGACAGGCGCTTTGTCAGTCGCAGGTTGCGGACTCGATCTCCAACGTTGCCTGGACCCGGCATGGAAACTCACTTAGCGGAAGAAAACAGGCGGCCTCGGTGACGACATGATTGCACGCTTGGGGTCAGTACACATCGAGAGTAACTCACCAACTTCGGCCAACTTCGGAAAAATCGGGAGGTCGGCATGCTTTTTGGTGCTCTCTTGACATCTACTGACACCTACCTACGCCGCGCCCCCTCCTTCTCCGCGGCGATCAGCTCCAAGCGCTCGTGTAGCTCCAACACCCGAGCTTGGATCTTGCCTTTGCGCTCGTTCAGCCTTGTCAGCTTCGCTGGATCGGTCTCTGTCTCGAGGACGGTGTCGACGACGGCGAGTTCCTTCATGCGGTTGTCGAGCTCGTCTTTGACCTGATCCTCCTCCGTCGGCGGCGCCTTCGGCGGGAAGATCATTTCGCACACTTCAAGGTAGAGCTGTTCGGGATAAGGGAGATAGGGGACGGTCCGCAAGGCCTGGTCCTGGCCGGCCGATTCCAGAACGAACGTGCCGTACCCCAGCATGCGCCCAGTGATCGAGCGCTCGAAACTCATGTCGGTGACCTTCGCCAGGGGCATCATCGCCACCTTGCGCGTGATCAGCCCGGTGGTCAGCAGCATGCGCTGGTTGGTGATCACGAAGTAGTCGACGGACCACTCGGCCACCTTCCAGACGAACCACCCCAGCAGGCCCAGCCACAGCCACCACACCAGGTTGGCCGCCGACCCGGCATCGCCGGCGATGGTGTTGCTCAGCACGCCCGCCAGGATGAGGCCGCCCAGCACCAGCCCGACCGGGAACATGAGCACCGCAGGATGCCGCCGCACCGTGATGACCTGGGCCTCGTGCGGAAGGAGGTAGCGGATGACCGACGACGGCGCGGAGTCGCCGGGCGTGATGAGCCTCATGCCGGTGCGGTGACGGATCGGCCGGGCACTCCCGCCGCGGCGGCCATCAGGTAGAGCGGCACGAAGGGGACGCGGACTGCGGCGTCCATGGCGTACGGCATTGCCAACGAGGGCCTCCCGCGTTACATCGACCCTTCGATCGACCCATCGATCCAGGCTGGTTCTACAGTAGCGGTTACCGGGCGAAAATCCCTCTTACCCAAGGGCTCCGAGTGTGTCCTGACTCCTTGGGCACAGGACGTTCCGGGGTCCGGGACGACGGGCCCCCGGGCAGCGGACGCCGGTCGCCGCTCAGACCACGCCGTACAGCCGGTCGCCGGCGTCGCCGAGGCCCGGCACGATGAAGCCGCGTTCGTTGAGGTGAGAGTCGACGGCGGCGGTGACCACCCGGATCGGGATCTGGCTGGAGGAGAACGCCTGCTCCATCCGCTTGATGCCCTCGGGCGCGGCCAGCAGGCACAGCGCGGTGACGTTGTTGGCCCCGCGATCGAGGAGCATCTGGACGGCCGCCGCGAGCGTCCCGCCGGTCGCGAGCATCGGATCGAGGACATAGCACTGCCGCCCGGACAGGTCATCGGGCAGCCGGCTGGCGTACAGCTGGGCCCGCAGCGTGCCCTCGTCGCGCACCATCCCGAGGAAGCCGACCTCCGCCGTCGGCAACAGCCTGACCATTCCGTCGAGCATGCCCAGTCCGGCCCGCAGAATCGGCACGACGAGCGGGCCGGGGCGGTCCATGCGTACGCCCTCCGCCGGCGCCAGCGGGGTCTGCACGGTCGTCGAAATGACGCGCACGTCGCGGGTGGCCTCGTACGCCAGCAGCGTGACCAGCTCGTCGGCCAGCCGGCGGAACGTAGGGGAATCGGTGCGCTCGTCCCGCAGCGCCGTGAGCTTGTGCGCCACCAGCGGATGGTCCGCGACGAGTGTCTCCATGGCGATCACCGTAGCCCAGGCCGCACTTCGGCGGAATGGAAGCGCAGGTCAGGGGAACTACCTTGGAATGGAGGAATTGAACGAGCAGGAGACCAAGGACCGGCTCCGCCGCCGTGCGATCTTCCTGCGTGAGCTGGCCGAGGCCCGTGAGCTGCGAAGAAGGGTGACTCCACGGAGAGCCCGCCGGGCCCGCATCCACGCCATGTTGCGCATGCGGTCGTTCCGGATCCACTGACGTCCAACGACAACCGCCGACCCCCCGCCGACCCCGACCCCACCCACTTCCGCTGACGTTGGCGCCGGTCGCCGCGCATCTCGTGCCCCGCCCGGCCGGCCGCCGTACCAACGCGCCGTGAGAGTCTTTACGCGTGCGGTACGCGCCGACGCGCGGCATCTGCCACTATGCCCAGTCAGGTACCGCGCCAGTGGAGTGGCCATGACGGAGTTTGACGCGACGGATTTCGCCATCGTGGTGTACAGGGAGGACGACCGCTGGGATGCGGACGTGCTCCCGGTCGCGTTGACGGGAGATCTGTCGGGGCTGATCCACGCGCTGCGGCAGCAGCCGAGCATCGGCGGCACGATCGGGCTGGTCGCCGTCGGCGACGACTTCTTTGTCGCGATCCGGGTGCTGGGCGACGAGGTGATGGTGTTCCTGTCCGACCTGACGGCCGCGCTGGACTGGCCGCTGGCACGCCAAGTCCTGGAATATCTGGATATTCCGGTCCCCGGCGAGGACGACGATCTGGAGCTCGTCCTGCCGGCCGGCGATATGTCGATCTTCGCCGACCTGGGCATCGACGAGATGGAGCTGGGCGCGCTTTCCGGCGATCTCGATCTTTACCCCGACGAGGTGTTGATGAGCATCGCGGGACGCCTCGGATTCGGGACCCCGTTCGAGCGGGCGGTGGACACAATCGGCTGACCGGCCACAATAGGGGATGTGCCGTACTTCGCCGCCGTGTTCGCCCGCACCGAGGCCGGCTGGATTGGAGCCGATGCCGACCTCTCCGAGATCCTGAGCCTCGACGACGCCGCCGACCTGATGCGCGAGACGGCCGTCGAGGCGATAGGCGACCTCGTCTTGATGCTCATCGAGGAGGACGACACCTGGTTCGGGGTGGTCCGCTTGGACGGCGACGACGAACCCCGCGTGTTCCTCTCCGATCCGGAGGCCGGTCGCAACAGCAAGGTCGCCGCGTTCCTCGTCGAGCCGCTGGGTGAGATATCCGACGGCGAGCCGGCGGGCGAGCTTGCGCTCCTCGATGATCTCGGCACCGCCGCCGACCGGCTGGTCGAGCTCAGCGACCGGGCCCTGCCCGGCGACGCCCTGACCATCGTGGCCGAGCAAGCCGGGTTCGTGGACGAGTTCGACCGGCTGCGGTGATCTCCTTCGAGGAGGCCATGCGGCTGGCGCTGGCCGAGGCCGGCGCCGCCGGCGACGACGTCCCCGTCGGCGCCGTGGTCCTCGACCCCGCCGGCCAGGTCATCGCCACCGCCCACAACGAGCGCGAACGGACGGGCGACCCCACCGCGCACGCCGAGATCCTCGCGATCCGGGCCGCCGCCGCCCACCTCGGCAGCTGGCGGCTGTCGGGCTGCACCTTGGTCGTCACCCTCGAACCGTGCACCATGTGCGCGGGCGCCGCCGTCCTGGCCCGCGTCGACCGCCTCGTCTACGGCGCCATCGACCCCAAGGCCGGCGCGATCGGCTCGCTGTGGGACGTCGTCCGCGACCGCCGCCTCAACCACCGTCCCGAGGTCATCGCATCCGTCCTGGCAGACGAGTGCGGCGCCGTTCTTACCGAGTTCTTCGCCCGGCGTCGGGTCGGGTAGGCTTCGTCGCGGTGGAGTCGCCTAGTGGCCGAGGGCGCACGCCTCGAAAGCGTGTGATGGGGCAACTCATCCGTGGGTTCAAATCCCACCTCCACCGCTCAATCATCTAGGCCGCTGACCAGGGACGATGTCCGTCAGCAGGCGCGGATGTGCCCAAGTGGGCACGCCCTGGGCACACAAGTCGAGGAAGCTCGTGTGGGAGCGGTCGATCCGGTGGCGCAGCATCTCGGCGTCGAGGATCGAGGTCAGCGCGGCGAGGTGCCACCGCCGGGACGATCTCCTCCACGCTGCCGTTCCGGGCCTGAAGGTGGACCGATGGAACCGCGTCCCCGCCGATCACCACCGTCACCCCGGCGTCGGCAAGTCGCTGTAGTGCCTGCTCGCGGCTGGTCGTGGCCGAGTAGGTAAGCCGGTCGCTCAACGGGGACTGCTCGTACGGCTGGCCGCCATTAACGCACCACCGGATGTCATCGATCGTCAAGTAAGTGACATGCGCACCCGGGTAAGCCTTGCGGAGGGCTCTATACGTGCGTGGGTGAGGCGGCCGGTCCACGGGGTTTGTTGAACGGCTGCCGGGCCGTGCGCGTATCCGCGGGTGAGCCTGTGACCGTTCAAGATGACGAGGTTACGGAGAAGCAGTGCAAGTTCGGCGTGTTCGCAGCGGACGAGTTCGTGCCGCTCTCGTCGTGATCTGTGGCCTGACCCTCGTGCTGCCCAGTGGGGGTTGCAGTTGGGCGGGCGGCGTCCCGCTCAATGAGAACGAGGTCGTCAAAGAAACGGCGTGGGGACCGCTGTCGGACCCCGGCCGCCGGCTGATCAGGAAGGTCCGATTGGCCAACCTGTGGGAACTGCCCATGGCGGAGGAAGCCGACAGCCGCGCCCAGAGCCCGAAGGTCAGGGAGATCAGCAAGACGATCGCTTACCAGCACAGGTACATCCTGGAGCCGCGGGTCCGCGCCGTGGCCGCACAACTCGGGATCGACCTGCCGACCCGGCCGAGCGCCCAGCAGGCCGCCTGGATGAGCGATATCCGTGGCAGGTCGGGTCAGGCCTATGACCTCACGTACATCAAGTGGCTGCGGTTCGCCCACGGGCAGATCTTTGGCCTGATCGGCCAGGTGCGCGGCACCAGCCAAAACAGCGTGGTCCGGAGCTTCGCCGAGGACGCCAACAAGTACGTGCTGCTCCACATGCAGTTGCTGGAAAGTGTTGGGCTCACCCGGCCGGACTCTTTCCCGCCGCCCCCGGAGTACTACTGAACCCGCCGCCGCTGACGTGAGCGCTGGTGCCATCGAGGGCGAGATGAAGGATCGGGGCGATGCTCCCGCCGAAGCCGGCCCGCGCCTCGTCGGAGTTGGCGAGTCTCGGGTCTTTTCCGTCGGCCCAGGTGTAGTTGAGGAAGCTCACCACGCGCAGGTCGGGCAGCACCAGCCAGGCGTAGGTCTGGTCGGGAGCGGCGGGGGGATTGCCGATCACGAGCCCGGACGCGTTGAGCGGCCGGTACGGTCCCGTGATGGCCGGGGCAGCGAAGCCGTAGAGCCCGGTGGGCGCGCATCCGTTCGGCCGGAACGAATGCCGCTGCGTCGAGAAGAAGAGGTAGTACGTCGAGTCGTGGACGACGATGTGCGGTCGTTCGATCTCATTGGTGATGCCGTCGGCCGCGAGGAGCGGCGGCAGCAGCGTCCAGCCGCCGGCGAGTGCGCCGGCGAGGGCCACCGCGCCCGCGAAGCGCTCCCGCCATGCGACGGACGCGGCGACGAGCAGGTATTCGCGTCCGTCGGCGGGGTCGCGGAACCAGCCGGGGTCTCGGAAGGCCTTGATGTTCCCGGGCGTTCCGGTGATCTCGTCCGTCGGCAGGTACGTCCGTCCGTCGGGGCGCAGGACGGCACGGTGCTCGACGCCTCGTTCCAGCATGATGCGGCCACGGTCGGCGACCAGCCTGGGTCGCGCCTCGATGACGCGCTGGGTGAACGTCGGGCGTGGCTCGCCGCGTTCGCCGACCGCGGTGTAGAACACCGAAACGGTGCCGTCGCGCCGGCGGACGGCCGAGCCGGACCACTCGCGGCTTCCGGGTGAGGCGCCGTCGGGGAACACGTGCCCGAGGTCGGTCCAGTCGTCGCCGCGCTTGGCGAGCAGCCGCAGGCGGGCGTGGTCGTGGCGTGCCTCGGGGTGGCCGAGGGCCGGTGCGGACAGAGACATCCACAGCTCGCGCCCGAAGACGGCGACGATGGAGCCGTCTTCTTCCTGGATGGGCCACAGGTCCCAGACGTCATCGTGCGGCAATACGCGCGGCGCGGCCGTAGGAGCCTGAGGGCGGACGGGAGGCGCCGTGGTCGCGGCGGTCGGGGCGAGCAGTTCGAGGTGCCGCCGCGTCCACCACGCGGGTCCGGCGGCGGCGCGAGCTCGGTCGATGCACACGTCAGCCCTTCAGCGAGCCTTGCAGCAAGGCGGAGACGAACCGGCGCTGGAAGATGAGGAAGATCACGAGGGTGGGCGTCAGGATCAGCAGCGATCCGGCGCACAGCAGCGGGATGTCGGTTCCCCACTGCCCTTGGAAGGCGCCGAGGGCGCCCGCCATCGTCCGCTTCGCCGGGTCGTCGACGAGGACGATCGCCAAGAGGAACTGGTTCCAGGTCCACAGGAACAGCAAGATCGCCAGGGAGGAGATGGCCGGGGTGGCGAGCGGGACGTGGATGCGCCAGAACAGCTGCCAGATGTTCGCGCCGTCGATCCGGGCGCCTTCGGACAGTTCCTTGGGCATGTTCACAAAGTGCGCCCGCATCCAGAAGACCGAAAACGGCATGAACAGCCCGATGAGCGGGACGATGATCGCCCACCTGGTGTTCAGCAGCCCCATGTCGCGTACCTGGTAGTACAGCGGCGTGATGATGCCTTCGAACGGCAGCGTCAGGCCCAGCACGAACGTGAGGAACACCAGGCGGCGGCCGGCCATCCGCAGGTGGCCGAGGGCGAATCCGGCCATGGTCGCCAGGAGCAGCGAGACGGGGACGACGCCCAGCACGATGAGCGTGCTCGAGATCAGCAGCTCGCCCATGTGCGCCGCCCTGAAGGCGTCGATGAAGTTGCCCCAGTGGGGCCGGTCCGGCCAGTCGAGCCCGGCCGGAAAGGTGCGCGCGGGGTGCAGGGCGGTGACGAACAGGCTGAGGAACGGCATGATCGTGACCGCCATCAGCCCGATGAGCAGCAACCTGCCGGTCCAGGCCTCGCGCCGCGCCACGATCACGAGGAGTCCTCTTTCGTGAGCCACTGGATGGGCAGGACGCAGACGACGACGAGCAGCATGAGCACCACGGCCAGCGCGGAGGCGACGCCCACCTGCCGTTCGGAGAAGGCCAGATAGTAGATCTCGAGGCCGGGGACCATGGTGGCGTTGGCCGGGCCGCCTTGAGTCGAGATGTAGATGATGTCGAAGCTGGCGAGAGCGGCGATCACGGTGACCGTGACGCAGACACCGATCTCCTGCCGCAGGCTGGGCATCGTGATCGACACGAACTCTCGGAGCGGTCCGGCGCCGTCGATCCGAGCCGCTTCGTAGAGCGCCGGATCGATCTTGCTCATGCCCGCCAGGAACAGCAGCATGCACAAGCCGAGCAGCACCCATGCGCCGATGACGCCGACAGCCGGCAGGGCGGTTCCGACGTCGCCCAGCCACGCGCGTGACACGTGGCCGAGACCGAGATGGGAGAGCAGCTGGTTGACCAGTCCGGTCGAAGCGAGCAGCCAGCTCCATGCGATGCCGGCGGCGACGAGCGGGATGACCTGCGGCAGGAAGAGCACGGTCCGCGCTACCAGCGCGAGGCGGCTGGTGGCGATGCGCCGGATCGTCGCGGCGATGGCGAGGCCGAGCACGACCGGGATCGCGCTGAAGAACACGATCAGCTTGAACGCGTTCGCGATCGCGCCGAACAGGTCCGGGTCGGTGAAGACCTTCGAGTAGTTGCCGAGCCCGACCCAGGTGGAGGGGCCGATGCCGTCCCATCGGTACAGCGAGTACTCGAAGGTGAGGAACAGCGATCGCCCGACGATGGCCCCGTACACGGCGAGCGCGGGGAGGACGAACAGCCAGCCCACCCACACCCGGGTGCGCAGGCCCGCCCCGGAACGAGCGCGGGACGGGCCGGTGGCTCGGCCGGGTGTGGGGCGGGCCATCGACGCTCAGCTCCCCAACTGGCTCTCGTAATCGCTTTGCACCGACTTCAACAGTCCCTGCGGGGTCTGCTGCCCGGCGACCAGCTTCTGCAGCTGCGGGGTCCAGCTCTTGGCGTAGATCGCGCCGGTGGCGTTGGCGATGAAGTCCATCGCGGCGTTGTTCTTGCTGACCTCGGCCGCGGCGGCGAGCGTGCTCGCGGTAACCGTGCCCTGCCGTACGGACGGCATGTGCGCGCCGGCGAGCCCCATCGGATGCGATCCGCCGACCTCAACGGCGATGTCGCGCGCTCGCGCGTTGGTCGCCACCCAGTTGAGGAAGAACGCCGCGCAATCGGCGTGCTCGGCCTGCGAGCTGATCCCGAACGTCAGCGGAGCCGACATCGCGGCGGACCGGCCGCCCGGCTGCGCCGGCGGCATCAGGAAGAAGCCCACCTCGCCGGGCATCTGCTTGTCGAGCGTGCCCGACTCCCAGTCGCCGTTGAACATGAACACGCCCTCGTCGTCGGTGAACCGGCCCATCATCTTCGCGTAGTCGATGGCGTTGACGTCCTTGGCGAAGTAGCCGGCCTTGATCCACCGTTCGAGATGCTGGGCGGCCTGGACGTTCGTCGGCGTGTCGATCGAGGCGCCGGGCTTCTGGAAGATCCAGTCATTGATCGGCCCGGGCTGCCCATAGGCGGCCATGAGATCTTGCAGCGGGAACGCCAGGCCTCCCGTCGCCCCGCCGTTGAAGGCGGCGATCGGAGTAAGATCCGCGCGCTTGGCCTTCGCGAGCGCGTCGTCGAGCTCCGCCAGGGTGGCCGGCGGGGACGACATCCCGATCTGGGCGGCGAGCCGCTTGTTGTAGAACACACCGGTCAGGCTGAAGTTGAGTCCCATGGCGTACAGCGAGCCCTCGCCACGGGGTCTGCCGCCGGGCGCGAGGCGCAGTTGCTCGAGCTGCGAGGCCGGCCACTTGTCCCAGCCGAACGCCTTCGCGTAGCCGTCGAGGTTCTTGAGCAGGTTGTCCTTGACGAGCTCGGAGACCTGAGGAAGCCGCATCAGGTCGGGTGGATCGTCAGCGAGCACGCGCGGTGCGTTCTGGGTGATCACCGCGAACTGGTCCTCGCGGACGTCCCACTTGACGTTCCGGTACTGCTTGGAGAACTCGGTGGTGAGTGCCTTCGGCATCGGGAAGCCGGTCTCGAAGTAGGCGTCCATCGTGATCGGCGCCGTGCCGCACGTCGGTGCCGCCGCCACCGACGTGCCGGTGGCATTCGGCGCCGCCTCATCGTTTCCGGGTCCCCCGCAACCAGCGGCCAGCACGACGGCCGCGAGCATTGCTCCACGCCGGCGGGCGCGAAATCGACGCGACATCTGCGTCTCCTTCGTTCAAGGGGGATTCGCCGGACGGACGCCGGCGTCCCTCTAGGGGGTGCTAAATCGTATTAGCGATGCGCTAGTCTGGCGATCCGTGTCGCGTCATGTCAAGGGCCGGCGCAGCTCAGCGGGCTTGGCGGGCCCCAGGGCGAGCCCCGCGGGCCGGAGGGAGTCTCGGTGAGCCGACGACGGGTCACGTTGGCCGATGTCGCCAAGGTCGCCGGCGTTTCCCCGACCACCGCGTCGCTCGTGCTGTCCGGTCGCACCCGTGAGCTGCGCATCTCCCGTGACGTCGAGCAACGCGTCGTACGGGCCGCCGCCGACCTGCAGTACCGGCCCAACATCGTCTCCGTTGGCCTGCGTACGGGCACAACGCACACGATCGGGTTCGTCTCCGACACGGTCGCGACCTCCCGGCTCGCCGGCGACATGATCAAAGGTGCGCTCGAAGCCGCGCGGGAACGCGGGGTGATGCTGTTCATCGGCGAGACGGAGGGCGCGGCCGACCTCGAACGCGGCCTGCTGCAGGCCATGCACGACCGTCAGGTCGACGGCGTCATCCTGGCCGCGATGTACACCAGGACCATCAGGGTGCCGAAGGGGCTGACCACCGGCCCGGCCGTGCTGCTCAACGCGCTCCCCAGGCAGCCGTCTCCGCTCCCCTCGGTGCTGCCCGACGAGATCGAGGCGGGCCGGTCCGCCGCGCGCGTGCTGCTCGAGGCGGGCCACCGCGAAGGCATCCATCTGATCGGCGCCGGCCCCGGCACTCGCAACGTGCCGGCCGGAACCGTCGCGGGGGTCGAACGGCTCATCGGCATCCGCGAGGTGCTCGGCGCGGCCGGCGTCAAGGTGGCGGGCGGCCGGGTCTGCCCGGACTGGCAGCCTGGGTACGGCTATGACGCGACGCGCGCGCTCCTGGAAGGCGGCGGCCGCCCGCGCGCGTTGATCTGCTTCAACGACCGGATCGCGTTCGGCGCATACCAAGCGCTCGACGATGCCGGGCTGAAGGTGCCGGCCGACGTTTCCGTGGTCTCCTTCGACGACCACCCCATCGCCGCCTGGATGCGGCCCAAGCTCACCACGGTGGCGCTGCCGCATTACGAACTCGGCCGCACGGCCGTGGACGTCCTGTTCGCCGAGATCGACAGGCACCGCGAGGGCGCCGAGCGCGAAGGCGAGGTGCACCGGGTTCCGATGCCCGTGCGCTACCGCGAGTCCGTCGCCCCGCCCGCCGCGTAGCGGGCACGGGGACGGGAGCGCGAAGCCGTTCCACGACCGCGAAGGTCTCCGGGACCCTCCTGTCCCGGAGACCTACCCGCCGGCGCGCGCCGCTAGGTGAGCACGGCCAGCGCGATGGAGTGCTGGTTGCCGGGCGCGAGGTCGACCAGGGAATTGGTGATCCCGGGCACGACGACGGGCACGAGACGGTTCGTCGTGCTGCCGTCGCCGAGTTGCCCCGAGGAGTTGTCGCCCCACGCGCGGACCGGAGTCGACCCGTCCACCTCCTGGCCCAGGCTGTGGAACCCGCCGGCTCTGACGGAATTGGGATCCGTCAGCCCGAGGACCCGGACCGGACGGGTCCGGGTGACCGTGGTGCCGTCGCCGAGCTGGCCTTTCGAGTTCTGACCCCAGGCGAACGCGGTCCGCGGCGAGGTTCCGCGCCGGACCAGGTTGTGGAAGTTCCCCGCGCTGATCTGAATGACGCTGGTCAATCCCGGCACCTGACTCGGCGTGCGCCGGTCGGTGGTGGTGCCGTCGCCGAGCTGGCCCTGGCTGTTGTCGCCCCAGGCGTACACGGTGCCGTCGGTGTGCGACGCGATCGTGTGGTGGCGACCGGCCTCGACCGCCCTCAACCCACCGGGGAAGGCCACCCGGACCGGCCGGGTGCGGTTGGTGGTCGTGCCGTCCCCCAGTTGACCGTTGTTGTTGTTCCCCCAGGCCCACAGCGAACCATCCCGTAGCACCACGAGGTTGTGGCTGTCGCCGGCGCTGACCTGGTTCGAGGCCGGGCCCGGCAGACCCTGCACCCGCACGGGGCGGGTGCGGTTGGTGGTCGTGCCGTCCCCCAGCTGACCACTGGCGTTCAAGCCCCAGGCCCACACCGCGCCGTCGGCGGTAACGGCCAGGCTGTGCACACCGCCGGCCCGGACGGCGGTGACGTTGGCCAGGTTCGGCACCCGCACCGCGGTGGGGCGGTCGGTCAGCGTGCCGTCCCCGATCTGGCCCGCTGAATTCGATCCCCAGGCCCGCGCCGTACCGTCACCCGCCAAGGCCACGTTGTGCATGCCGCCCGCCCTCACCTCGCGAATGTCGCTGAGGCCGACCACACGCGTCGGCGTGAGCCGGCTGATGAAGGTGCCGTCCCCGACCTGCCCGCTCGAGTTCAGACCCCAACCTCGGAGAGTCCCGGGGGGATCCGCCGCGGCCGCGGGGGTGGCCATTGGCACCAGGGCGATCATCGCCGCCGACACCGCCGCGAGGGCGAGCATCGCTGTGCGCATCCCCCGCGATGCGCGATGCTGATTCATCATCCGTCTCCCGTCATTTCGTTCGACTTGCTCCCGGGGATCCTGTGTCGCCCCATCGCGGCAAAGTCGCGGCAATCGTTGAATCAGCCGGTCACCGGGGGCCGGGCGCGGCGAGGGGTCCCCGCCTGAGTCGCCTGTCATGGCCAATCTGGGTCGTGCCCTGTCGGTGTGTTTCGCCGATCGCCTACATTGGCCGGGCAGAGGGTTGGGTACACCGGCCTGGCCACCGGCGGGTGCGGGCCGGTGAACGGGGGCCTCCCTGATGGGTACGGAGTTCCGGGTGCTCGGGCACGTCGAGGCACGCGCCGATGGCCGGGTGCTCGACGTCGGTCATGCCCGGCAGCGGTGTGTGCTGGTGGCACTGCTGGTCGACTTGGGCCGTCCGGTGCCGGCGGAGCAGCTCGCGGAGCGGGTGTGGGCGGCGGGCCCACCGCAGCGAGTCCGGAACGTGCTGTCGGGTTATGTCTCTCGATTGCGGAAAACGCTGGCGGCCACGGCAGATAGCGCGATCATCCGTCGCCCAGAGGGCTACGTGCTGTCGGTCGATCCGCTGGCGGTGGACATGCACCGCTTCCACCACCTCGTTGCGCGGGCGCGCGCGGCCGGCGACGGCGACGTGGCCGCGGCGTGCTACGACGAGGCGCTCGGGTTGTGGCGGGGGGAGGCGTTCGCCACCCTCGACACCCCATGGCTGAACGCGGAACGGGCCGCGCTCGACGCGGCGCGGTTCGCCGCCGAACTGGACCGCAATGACCTGGCGCTCGCCCGCGGCCGGCACGCCCGCCTCCTGGGGGAGCTGACCGATCGCGCCGCCCTCTTCCCGCTGGACGAACGGCTCGCCGGTCAGTTGCTGCTCTGCCTGTACCGGTGCGGCCGCCAAGCCGACGCGTTGGCGCACTTCGAGCGGGTCCGGTCGCGGCTGGCCGAGGAGCTGGGCGCCGACCCCAGCCTGCCGCTGCGGCGGCTGCACGCGGCCATCTTGCGGCAGGACCCGCTCTTGGACCGTCCGGCCGGAGACGATGCCCGCCGCCCGGCCAAGACGCCGGGCGCCGACGCGCCGCCGGTGGCCGAGGCCGGCGGCGAGGAGGTAGCGGAGGTGTTCGTCGGGCGGACGGCGGAGATCGCCGCGCTGCGGGCCTCGGCCGACCGCGTACGCTCCGCCGGGTTCCAGGTGGTCCTGGTGTCCGGTGAACCCGGGATCGGCAAGTCGAGCCTGCTGGCCCTGGCCCGCCGTCGCCTGGAGGCGGACGGCTGGCTGGTCGCGGCCGGCCGGTGCGCCAAAGGTGCGGGCGCGCCGCCGGCCTGGGCGTGGATGGAGGCGCTGCGCCGGCTCGCCGGTCGTGTCCCGCCCGGCGAGACGGCCGGGCCGCTCGCGCCGTGGCTGGAGGACGAGGAGCGCCCGCGGAAACGGGGAGCCGGGCCGGACCGGAAGACGGCCGGTGGTCGAATCCACCCTGCCGCCCGACGCGTCGGCGGGCTGGTTCCGGCTGCGGCGCGCGATCTGCGCCTGGCTCAGGGACGCCGCCGAGTCCGCCGCGCTGGCGATCGTCCTGGACGATCTGCATGCCGCCGACGCCGAGACGCTCGCGCTGCTCGACACCGTCGCCGAGCAGCTCGCCGCGGCGCCGATCCTGCTCGTGGCCGCGTACCGGCCCACCGAAACGGGAGACCGGCTGGCGGAGACGCTCGCCGTACTGGCCCGCCGCTCCCCGCGGCGGCTGCCGCTGTGCGGCCTGTCGCTGCCCGAGGTGAACACCTTGGTCCGCGCGGTGTACGCCGGGCCGGTCGACGCGGCCACCGTGGCCGCGCTCGCCGAGCGCACCGGCGGCAACCCCTTCTATGTCAAGGAGACGGTGGGGCTGCTCGCCGCCGAAGGCGCGCCGGTCGCCGTGTCGGGGGTGCCGGACGGGGTCCGCGACGTGCTCCTGCGGCGGCTGGCCCGGCTGCCGGCGGCGGCCGTGTCGGTCCTGCGTCTCGCCGCCGTCTGCGGCCTGGAGGCCGACGTCGAGGTGCTCGTGGCGGCGACCGAAGCCGATGATCGCGCCCAAGCGCTCGACGCGCTGGAGGCCTGCGTGGTCGCCGGGCTGCTCACCGAGCCGGCACCCGGTCTGGTGCGGTTCGCGCATGCGCTGGTCCGCGACACCGTCTACACGGGCATATCCGGGCTGCGCCGCGCGGGCATGCACGGGCAGATCGCCCTCGCGCTCGAGCGGCTGCGTCCCGGCGACCTGTCCGCGCTCGCTCACCACTTCACGCAGGCGGGGTCGTCCGGCACCGCCGCGTCGGCGGTCTCGTACGCGGTGCGGGCGGCGGAGCTGGCCGAGCGGCGGTACGCCCACCACGCGGCCTCGGAGTTGCTGGCACGAGCGCTGGCCTGCCAGCGGCGAATCCCTCCGGACGCCGGTTCCGGCGACCGGGAGGCCCAGCGGATCGATCTGCTGGGGCGGTTGCTGCGGGCCCAGGTACGGTCCGGGGCGGTGGCGGCGGCGCGAGCCACCCGGCAGCGTGCCGTTGAGCTCGCCGAGCGCGCCGGGCGCGAGGACCTGCTGCTCGCCGCGCTGACCGCGTGGACCGAACCGGCGCCGTGGCAGGCCCGCCCGTACGGGCTGGTCGACGCCCGCACCGTGGACGGCGTCGAACGGTTGCTGCGGCGCGCGGACCTCGATCCGCCGGCTCGCGTGCGACTGCTGGCCACGCTGGTCGCGGAACTGGCGGGAGAGGATGATCCGCGCACCGCGCCCGCCGCCAGGGAGACGGTGGAGCTCGCGCGCCGGCTGAGTGATCCCGCGCTGCTGGCGTTCGCCTTGGCCGAAGACGCCCGCCGGCGACGCTGGGACCGCGAGCCCGACCGGCGGGCCCGACTGGCGGCGGAGATCGGCCGAATCGGGACCGAGCACGGCCTGGTCGCCTACCGCTGGTGGGGCGAGTACATCGCCGCGACGGTGGCCGGGGCGCGCGGCGACCTCGCGGCGTTGACCCGCCACGTCGAGCAGGGCCTCGAGATGGCCCGGGCGTACCAGATGTGCGAGCCGTTGGCCGTGGGCCTGTGCTCGGAGGGCATGCTGGCGCACGTGGCGGGGCGTTTCGCCGACGCCGAACGGTCGTACACCGTGGCGTGCGCCCAGATGGAACGCACCGGATCCCTTCATGCCGACGGCTTTCGCGTCCTGGCGGCGGTCACGGTCCGGGCGAGTCAACACCGCCTGGCCGACTTCGCGCGGCTGGAGCGGAAGCTCGACGCGGAGTACGGTCGGGAGGCGGCGGACGTGCGCGCCGCGGCGCTCGCCGCCGCGGGCCGTCATGACGAGGCGCGCGCCGTGGTGACCGCCGCGCCGATGCTGCGGCCGGACTTCTATCTGTCGATCTTCGCGACCCTGCGCGCGATGGCGGTCGTCGCGGTCGGCGACAGGGAGTCGGCCGAGGAACTGTACGCCCTGTTGCTCCCTGTCGGGGATCAGCTGGCCGGTGCCGCGAGCACTTCCCTGGCGATGCGCCCGGTCGGGCACACGCTCGGCGAACTCGCCCTGCTCCTGGACCGGCCAGGCGCCGCCGCCGAACACTTCACCACGGCGGTCGCGGTCGCCCGCGCGTGGCAGGCGCCCCACTGGGAGACCGAAGCACGCTCCGCCCGCCGCCGGTGCCGCCCCTGACCGCCCGACTCCGCCGCCCCGGCGGGGGCGGCGGCCCCGGGCCGGCCGGGCCCCCGAGGCGTCCGGCCGGCCCATGGTCATCCGGCGTGGGTCATCCGGCGTGGGTCATCCGGCGGCGAACGGCCGGAAGCGGCGCAGCCGCAGGCTGTTGCCGACGACGAACACCGAGGACAAGGCCATCGCCGCGCCGGCGATCATCGGGCTGAGCAGCCCGGCTGCGGCCAGCGGCAGCGCGGCCACGTTGTAGGCGAAGGCCCAGAACAGGTTGCCCTTGATGGTGCGCAGCGTCCGCCTCGACAGCCTGATGGCGTCCGCGGCGACCCGCAGGTCGCCCCGGACCAAGGTGAGGTCGGAGGCCTCGATGGCCGCGTCGGTTCCGGTGCCCATGGCCAGGCCCAGGTCGGCCTGGGCGAGCGCGGCGGCGTCGTTGACCCCGTCGCCGACCATGGCGACCGTACGGCCCTCGGCCTGCAGCCGCTTCACGACATCGACCTTGTCGGCCGGCAGCACCTCGGCGATGACGGTGTCGGGACCGGGCTCGATGCCCACGGCGTCCGCCACGGCGCGGGCGACGACGGTGTTGTCTCCGGTCAGCAGCACCGGCCGCAGCCCGAGGTGCTGCAGCCGGCTGATCGCCTCGGCCGACGTCGGCTTGATCTGGTCAGCGACGGTCAGCACGGCCCGGGCGGCGCCGTCCCAGCCGACGGCGATCGCGGTCTGGCCCTTGGCCTGGGCCGAGGTCATCGCGGCCACCAGGTCAGGAGGCAGGTGCTGCGACCACTCGGCCAGCAGCCGCGGGCGTCCGGCCAGCACGGCGTGCCCGTCGACGACGCCCTGGACGCCGAGGCCGTCGAGGCTGGCGAAGCCCTCGACCGGCGCGAGCGGTCCGACGCGGTCGGCGGCGGCCTTGGCGATGGCCCGTGCGATGGGGTGCTCGGAGGCGTTCTCCAGCGCGCCGGCCAGCCGCAGCACGGTGTCGGCGTCCGCATCGGCGTCCTTGGCGGTGATGACGTCGACCAACGTCATCGTGCCGGCGGTCACGGTGCCGGTCTTGTCGAGCACGACGGTGTCGGCCCTGCGCGTGGTCTCCAGGACCTCCGGGCCCTTGATCAAGATGCCGAGCTGGGCGCCGCGGCCGGTGCCCACCATCAGCGCGGTGGGCGTCGCCAGCCCCAGCGCGCACGGGCAGGCGATGATCAGCACGGCCACCGCCGCGGTGAACGCGGCCGCCGGCTCGCCCCCCAAGCCGAGCCACAGGCCCAAGGTGGCGAGGGACAGTCCGATCACGATCGGCACGAAGACGGCGGAGATCCGGTCGGCGAGCCGCTGGACCTGCGCCTTGCCGGCCTGCGCCTCTTCCACGAGCTTGGCCATCTGGGCGAGCTGGGTGTCCGCGCCGACCCTGGTGGCGCGCACCAGCAGCCGCCCGCCGGCGTTCACGGTGGCGCCGGTCACCGCGTCGCCGGGCTCGACCTCGATGGGGACGGACTCGCCGGTCAGCAGCGAGGCGTCGATCGCCGACGAGCCGTCGACGACCACGCCGTCGGTGGCGACCTTCTCACCGGGCCGTACGACGAACAGGTCGCCGACCGCGAGCCGGTCGATCGGGATGCGTTCCTCGGTGGTCGTGCCATCGGGACCGGTCCTGATCACGGCGACGTCCTTGGCGCCGAGCCCGAACAGCGCCCGCAGCGCGGCCCCGGCGCGTCGTTTGGCGCGGGCCTCGAAATAGCGTCCGGCCAAGATGAACGCGGTCACCCCGGCGGCCGCCTCGAGATAGATGTCGGCCGGGCCGTCGCCGCCCGGCGTGCCGAGCTCGAAGCCCGCCCGCATGCTCGCTTCGGCGGCCCCGCCGAAGAACAGCGCCCACAGCGACCAGCCGAACGCGGCCAGCGTCCCGACCGAGATCAAGGTGTCCATCGTGGCGGCGCCGTGGCGCAGGTTGGCCCAGGCGGCCTTGTGGAACGGCCACCCGCCGTAGACGACGACCGGCGCCGCCAGGGTCAGCGAGAGCCACTGCCAGTTGTCGAACTTGAGCGGCGGAATCATCGACAACGCGACGACCGGGACGGACAGCACCACGGCGATGATCAGCCGTTGCCGCAGCGTCTCCAGCTCGGCCGTACGCGCGGCGTCGTTGGCGTCCGCGGCGCCGGCGGCTCCGGCGGTGTCCGTGGTGTCCGTGGCGTTCGCGGCCCCGGCGGCATCGGCGGCATCGGCGGCATTGGCCCCGCCGGGCGGCGCGCTTTCGCCGGCGGTGTATCCGGCCTTCTCCACCACCGCGATCAGATCTTCGCGGCTGACCTCGGCCGGGTAACTGACCGTGGCCTTCTCGGTCGCGAAGTTGACCGTCGCGGAGACGCCGTCGAGCTTGTTGAGCCGCTTTTCGACCCTGGCCGCGCAGGAGGCGCAGGTCATGCCGCCGATCGCCAGCTCGATCCGGCCGGGCGTACGGTCGCCGGCCGGTGCCGTCACCTGTGTCATCGCTCCCTCTACTCTCTGCTCCGCATGGCCGCGCGCGGCGACGAGCCGCCGGCGCGGCGCCGTCAGCGTGGTGCGACCTCGTAGCCGGCCTCCTCGACGGCGGCGCTGATCTGCTCGCGGTCGACGGGGCGGTCGCTGGTCACGGTCAACCGGCCGGTGGCCAGATCGACATCGACGGCGGTGACGCCGGCGACCTGGCCGACCTCCGACTTCACCGACTCGACGCAGTGGCCGCAGGTCATGCCGGTCACCGTGTAGGTGCTGTCACTCATCTGTCTCCTCCGGGTTCTTACCCCCAGGGGGTATCAGTCCCTGATGATGCCATAGCCGGTCAGGAGTTGCTACCCCTACCCCCTACCCGTATTACTTCAATGTACGCCCCGATACAAGAGTCGCCCGGCCCGCGATCAGC
>DASTYC010000048.1:0-70439 GCA_035765195.1 Streptosporangiaceae bacterium | reverse complement strand
GCCGGGTCTCAGAATCCGGCGAGCCCCTTGGGCTTGACGATCCACAGGCCGCTGTTGATGTCGCTGGCGAGGATCACCTTGTGGACACGGTCGATGAAGACGCCCCACACCAGGGGCGGGCCGTCGGCCGTGGCGGACGGGACGAACTGGCCGAGCTGCCGGGAGGCCCCGTGGTCGTCCATCGTCCACCAGACGATGCCGTCGCTGTACCAGGAGGAGAAGTACTGGCCGCCGCGGAGCACCTCGGTGTTGTGGTCGGTGTACTCGCCGTCGTCGCGGCTCGACCGGCTGTTGGGGGTGGAGAACGTGCCGAGGAACGACGGCCGCGCCGGGTCGGCGTTGTCGTAGACGTAGACCTCGCCCCAGCCGCCGAACTGCGCCTGGCCGGCGCAGTCGGACGGCGAGGTGTCCTCGGTGTTGATGATGAGCCGCTCGGTGGCGGTGTCCAGCGTCATCGAGTGGTTGTCGCCGTCCTCGTCGGGCGGCGTGATCTTCGTTTGGCTCACCACGGCGGGCGCCGCCGGGTCGGTGATGTCGAGACGCACCGTGCCCGCGTCCCAGTACGAGACGTACAGCGCGGTGCCGCCGTCCGTGAAGCGGCCGCTGTGGGTGAACTGGCTCCCGAAGCAGCCGACCCCGCTGTCGGGCGCAAGGTTTTGCGTCCAGTTCGCGGTCAGCCGCGGCGCGGCCGGATTCGTGAAGTCGACGATGTGGATCGAGGTCGAGCCGCCGGAGTTCTCGTGGTCGACCAGGTTGCGGGCGCACACCGCGAGCACCTTGCCGTCGGCGCGCTGCACGGCGTCGATCTCGTGACAGCCGATCGTGCCCTGCGGCAGGTCCCACTGCCCGATGAGCCTGGGCTGCCGCGGACGGGTCACGTCGTAGGCGCGCAGCCCTGGCACGACCTCGGCTTCGTGGCCGCTGCCGAAGCAGGCCTGGATGCCGACGACGGCGAGCGCGCCGGTGAACGACGGCGTCTCGACGTCGAGCACGGTGATGTCCTCCGCCCGGGTGAACGGCGGGTTGGCGAGCGTGCTCACCGGGCGGGGTCGGCTCGGCCGGGAGATGTCGACGACCTGGACGCCGTCGCCGCCCTGGGCCTGCGCGCCGCACCGGCTGCCGACGTAGGCGAAGTCGCCGTGCGCGTACAGGTCGCCGTAGTCGCCGAAGCCGTCCAGCGGGGAGTGGGCGACGAGCCTGAAGTTATCGAGCCGGACGCCGCTCGGACCGGCGCCCTGCGCGGCGGCGCGCTGCGCGACGGCGTCGATCCGCCGGTCGAGATCGCCCTTCGGGTGCGGGCCGGGAGGCGCCGGAGCCGCCGCCGCGGCGGATCCGAGCAAGGCCGGGCCAAGGATGAATGAGGCCAGCAGAGCCCACGAACGTCTCATCCGTACTCCAAGTTCGCACTGTCATCGGTCGGGATGGGCGGGGAAGGCGCGGTCGCGGCCCACTGCCCGAGTCTCGCACCGGGAGGCATGGCGCAGAAGGGAGCGATGCGGGCCGGGCCGGTGCCGGTCAGCGATGTTAAGGAAAATTGACATCATGTCCGCACTGTTTTACATTCGCGGGAGATGTCAAGTTTTCTTCACATAGGAGCCCGGCCGTGCCGTACGAAGAGAAGCGCGCGTGGATCATGTTGGTGGTCTCGGTCTGCGCGTACGCGGCATACCTGATCGTCATCGTGGGCCGGGCGGGACCCACCCCGCTGGCCGAGGTGGCGTACGTGCCGACGCTGCTGTGGAGCATCGGCGCGGCGATCGCGGCGCAGATCGGGCTCAGCATCGCGGCCGGGATCTCGTCGCCGCAGGCGCGCAAACGCGACCAGCGCGATCGCGAGATCGGCCGGCTCGGGGAGTACATCGGTCAGTCGTTCGTCGTCATCGGCGGAGTCGCGGCGCTGCTCATGGCGATGGCCGAGTGGGACTACTTCTGGATCGCCAACGTGATCTACCTGACGTTCGTGTTGTCGGCGGCCCTGGGGTCGGTGGCCAAGATCTTCGCCTACCGCAAGGGCTTCCAGTCATGGTGAAGCCGACCAAGGTCACCAACTCGATCCGGGCGCTGCGCTTCGCCTCCGGGCAGATGACCCAGGCGGAGCTGGCGGACCGCATCGGCGTGACCCGGCAGACCATCATCGCCATCGAGCAGGGACGCTACTCGCCGTCGCTGGAGATGGCCTTTCAGATCGCCCGGGTGTTCGACGTGCCTCTCGACGAGGTGTTCCAGTACCCGGACAGTCACGGGGAGACGAAATGAAAGCGATCATGCACGACAGCTACGGCCCGCCCGACGCGCTGGCGCTGGGCGACATCGACCGGCCCGAGCCCAAGGGCGATGAGGTGCTGGTCCGGGTGCGCGCGGCGGGCGTGCACGTGGGGGACTGCTTCGGCGTACGGGGCAGGCCGCTGCCGGTGCGCCTGGCCACCGGCCTGCTCAAGCCACGCCACGGAGTCCCGGGCCACGACGTGGCCGGCGTCGTCGAGGCGGTCGGCGGCGACGTCACGCGCTTCCGGCCGGGCGATGAGGTGTTCGGGGCGTGCACCGGGTCCTGCGCCGAGTACGTCCGCGTACGGGAAAAGCGGCTCGCGCCCAAGCCGGCCGGGCTCACCTTCGAGCAGGCGGGAGCCGTGCCGACCTCGGCCGCCACCGCCCTGCGCGCGCTGCGCGATGTGGGCAAGGTGCGATCGGGACAGCGGGTGCTGATCAACGGCGCGTCGGGCGGCGTGGGCACCTTCGCCGTACAGATCGCGGCCGCCTACGGAGCCGAGGTGACCGGCGTGTGCGGCCCTTCGAACGTGGAGTTGGTCCGGTCGCTCGGCGCCCACCACGTGATCGACTACACCCAAGAGGACTTCACGGCGGACGAGGGCCGCTACGACCTCATCTTCGACAACGTGGAAAACCGCACAGTGGCCGAGTGCAGGCGCGCGCTGACGCCGACCGGCACCTTGATCCTCAACAGCGGCACCGGCGAAGGCAGCCTCGTCAAGCCGCTCCTGCTGTCCCCGTTCATCCGCCAGAACCTGCGCCGATTCGTCGTGGTCCCCGACCACCGCGACCTGGCGGCGCTCACCGAACTCATCGACTCCGGCAAGCTCACGCCGGTCATCGACCGGACCTACCCGCTGGCCGAGACCCCGGCGGCCCTGCTTCACATCGAGACGGGCCACGCCCGCGGCAAGGTCGTCATCACCATGGACGCCGCCGGGGCCGATGAGTAAGCCGATGAGTAAGCCGATGAGTAATTCGTATAGTCGCTGACCGTCTTGCCTGCTTGGCCTGTCAAGACGTCAACTCTTTCGCCGCCGCCGACGCGGCCGATTACATGGCTCCACCCAAGTACGTAGTGAGGAGCCAGATGTGATCAGCGCCCCATCTCATGGACCGCGCGACCAGCGCCCACGTCATGTACCCGGCGACCATTGAGCCCGGCCGGGAAAAGGGCTTGGTCACGGATGCGCGGTCTTTGCTCGGTGTCGGCACTTACGCCGCCACGCCCCGGCAGGTGTCGCTGGCGCGGCATTGGGTCCGGGGCCTGCTGGCGCCCCACGTCGACGACGGCACCCTCTTTGACATCGCCCTGTGTGCCGGGGAACTCGTCGACAACGCACGCAAACACGGTTGCCCCGACGGGGCGATCACGGTCTCGGTGTACGTCGGCGCCGGCACCATCCGGCTCGAGGTCATGGACGACGGATCGGCCGAGACCATTCCGCATGTGGCAGGGAACTGCCTCGCAGAGGACGGGCACGGATTGCAGATCATCTCGCACCTGGCCTGTCGCTGGGGGCGGCGTAAAGACCAAGGCGGCAACCAGGTCGTCTGGTGCGAATTCGCCGGGGCGAACACAAAGGAAAGGGATGAGGGGAAATGACCGTTCAGGCCGAACGCGGCGAACAGAAACAACTGCTCGCCACCGCGGCCGAGCTGCAGACGATGGCCGACCTCATCGGGAAATATCCGGCCGAGGCGCAGCTCATCATCGCGGCACTCGAAGACGGGCTCACGCTCGGCCCGATGCGTGCGATCCGAGTCGCGCCGGCCGACGGCTGAGGCTCGGACATGCCGCTCGGCCCGCACGACATCGCGCGCCGGCTCCAACACCGCCACTCGCCGCGGTGGCTCGTGTGGTACGGCTCGTTCACCCGCCAGTTCTGGGCGCTCGCCCACGGAGCGCGCACCCCCGACGGCATGCTCGCCGCCACCACACCCGACGCGCTCGACGCCGCCATCACCGCCTTCGAAAACCGCCACCCCGAGAACGCGAAACACCGCTCCCATGCCATGGATCCTCGAAGAATCCGATGACTGCGGCGTGCACTGGCACCGCGCCGACCTCACCCAGTGTTACTTCCACCCCCGCGTCGCCCTGCTCGAAGCGCTCGAAATCATCCAGGACGAATGGCGGCCACCCGAACACGCGCTGCGCCAGCTCACCCACGCCCTGGAAGTCGAGTCCGTGGCCTATTTCTGGCACAGGGCGATCCGCGTCGTCCGGGTCGACCTGGCCGCCCGCAGCCCGGTCGCCGGGCCGCACCGGCCGTGATCCCTATGCCAGCAGCTCCTGGTAGTCCCGTACGGGTGCCCGATCGCGTTCGCTGACCGGGACGCTCTCTATGACGGCGACCGCCACATCGCGCAGCACCACCGTCCGGCGGTCCTCCGGGATGCGGTCGAGCACGGCCGTGGCATGCCCTATGCCGTCGGTGACGTCTCCGGCCCGGACCAGGCAGTCGGCCCGGTGCAGCTCGATCTTGGCTCGTTCAAGGAAGAGAGGGGCGGGGTACAGCTCCAGCGCGTGATCCTGCGCTCGGGTGGCCTCCGGCAGGTTGCCCAACCGGGTGTGCACGAAGCTGGCCGTGTGATGCAGATCTTGGGGCGGCCAACCGAAGCTAGAGGTGTCCGTGGTGACCGAGTCGGGCAGCCGTTCGTACATCGACTCCACCTGACGCAGGACGGCGACCGCCTCGGTGGCGCGGCCCATCACCGCGAACATCTGGGCGCGGGCGGCGAGCGCGGTCGCCACGCCTCCGTAGGGCAGTCCCTTTCCGAGCGACAGCGCCTCGCCGACGCGCTGCTCCAGCGTGTGAGGGGGGCGGTGTTCGTACAGTCCGCGAATGGCCTCCTCGCCGCGCACGACGGTGCTCAGCTCGGTGTCTCCCGAAGCGTCGGCCGTGTGGCGGGCGGTCTGCCACCAGTGCCGCGCCTCTCTTTGCTGGCCGCAACTGCTGAGCGTCTTCGCCATCAGCGCCGCGAGCAGGGCGCCGGGACGGTAGAGGGCGCGTTTCGTGTTGTCGTCGCGGGTGCTGCGGATGAGGTGTTGCAGCGTGATGATGTCGGCGGCGAGGTCGGGCAGGCGCTGCATCGGCGCCATGGTCAGGTAGGCGTGGGCGTGCTCGCCGGCGATCTCTTCCCAGTCGTCGACGCTGTGGTCGTAGGCGGCATCGGGCAGCGCGCCGGCGAGGGCTTGACGAATCGGTGTGAGCACCGCTGCCGGCACGGTCGCGGCGCCGGCGCCGAGGAGGCCGAGGCTCAGCATTAACCTGCGGCGGGTCTCGTCCATGATCATCTCCATCGAAGGCCCGAGCGGCCGGTCGTCGGCCGCGGCCACCGGGATCTTCAGCTGTTCGAACTCGGCGCGCAGCGTCGATGGCAGGTCGCTGTCGAACATCTCATCTAGCGTCTCAGCCACCTGTGCGGAGGGAAACCTGTTGCCGGTCTCGATTTTGGACAGGTAGCTGCCGTCGAGCCCCCGCCCTCGCACGGCCTTGCTCAGCGACAGGCCACTGTCCTCGCGTAGATGGCGGATGACCACGCCATAGATGCGGGCGACCGGGTCGACAGCCATGAAGACCTCCAGAGCGGCACTGATGGCGCGGCGAATGCTCACTCTGAAGATACAGCCAGGCACGGACAGCGATCAGAGGCTTGACCGGGATGGCCGTCGTCAGGGGCGGGTGCGCGGCTCCGGGGCGAGCCGTCCCGCGACCATCACGCCGTACAAGACGTGATCGCCGGCGATGACGGCGCGCCAGAGGGCCTGGTGGCGGCGGGCGTGGGCCACGCCGAGCGCGGGTGCGATCGCCAGCTCGAAGGTCAGCCACAGCGCCAGCCCGTAGAGCGGACCGGCCGCGACGTGCCCGCGGAACCGGCGCGGCAGCAGGCCGAACGCGACGCCGCCGGCCGTGCCGTACCCCCAGTGAGCAAGCTCGGTGAGGGCCTCCCGGTGGCGCGACGACAGCTCCCGAATCTGCCTCGGCGCGTGTTCGTCGACGATCGCCTCCGGTGGGCTCTTTTCGTGTGGACCGACGGCCGCGGTGACGGTACGGGTTCCGGTCATCGCCATGGCGGCGACGAGCCCCCGTGCCCCGGCGCGAACAACGGCCGGCCCGCGACGCCGGCCCTTGGTCTTTCCCATACGTAACCTCGCTCACGATGCTGTGCAGGCTGTGAAGGGCGCGGCTGATCTGCGTGATCAGGCGCCTGGTTTCCCGCCTACCCGGCCAGGCGCGAGGCATACGCCGAGGGGCGGCCGGCCTCACCGCGGGAGGGAGTCGGCCGGATCCTCGCGCGATGAGCGTATGTGGCCGTCCGGGGCCGGGCGCCGGTACCGCATGCCGGGCGAGTCGTCGACCTGGGCGTCGAGGAACTCGCGGACGGCGCTGTAGAGGAGCCGCGGATTGCGCAGCATGTCGAGGTGCTCCGCGTGCTGATACGCCAACCGCAGCGTACGGGACAGCAGATCGGGGTCGATCCGCCCGTGATACTCGGCGCGCAGCTGGTCGAAGACGCGCTCCCACGGACTTTGGGCATGGACGGCCACAAGTAACACCTTTCGGAGGAGGCGGGCTCCTTGTGGCACCGTCATGGCCACCAGTTCGGCGGACTCGCCGGGGACGTTCACTCTAGACGGTCGGGTACATATCGGTACTCACCGCGCGGTCACCGGTCACTAACCTCGGCCCGAGTAGGTGTCAGGGCCGGAACACGGCCCGTACGCAGCCGTCCTCCTTGTTCTTGAACATCTGATAGGCCCGCGGCGCCTCGTCGAGCGGCAACTCGTGGGTGACCAGGTGCTTGGTGTCGAGCTCACCGCTCGCGATGCGGTCCAGCAGCATGGGGATGTAGCGGTGCCCGTGCTGTTGGGCGCCGCGCAGCGTCAGCCCTTTGTTCATCAGCGCGCCGAGCGGGAACTTGTCGACGACCCCGCCGAAGACGCCGAGCACGAACACCGATCCGCCTTTTCGGCAGGCCATAATCGCCTCGCGGACGGCGGTGGGGCGGTCGGTTTGCAGCCGCAGCTGCTGCTTCACCTGGTCGTAGCCGAAGTGGGCGGCGGAGCCGTGGGCTTCGAGCCCGACCGCCTCGATGCAGACGTCCGGGCCGCGGCCTCCGGTCCGTTCGCGCAGCTCGGCGCCCACGTCGGTGGCGGAGTAGTCGATCGTCTCCGCGCCCGCGTACGTCCGGGCCTGGGCGAGCCGCTCGGGGATCCGGTCGATCACGATGACCTGCTCGGCGCCGAGCAGGCCCGCCGCCCGCGCCGCCATCTGGCCGACGCCGCCCGCGCCCCAGACGGCGACGACGTCGCCGGGCGAGACGCCGCCGAGGTCGGCGCCCATCCAGCCGGTGGGCGCGGCGTCGGAGGCGAAGACCGCGCTCTTGTCGTCCACGCCGCCCGGGACCTTGAAGGCCCCGTAGTCGGCGAAGGGCACCCGTACGTACTCGGCGTGGCTGCCCTTGAAGCCGCCCATCGCGTGGGAGTAGCCGTAGACGGCGCCCGTCTCATAGCCCCACATCGCCTGGGCGATGCCCGAGTTGGTGTTGCTGTTGTCGCACAGCGACCACTGGTCGTGCTCGCAGTACCAGCAGCGGCCGCAGCCGATGAACGAGCAGACGACCACCCGGTCGCCGACCTGATGGTTGCGTACGCGCGGACCGACCTCGACGATCTCGCCGAGGAACTCGTGGCCGATCACGTCGCCCGCGCGCATCGCGGGCACGTAGCCGCCCAGCAGGTGCAGGTCGGAGCCACAGGTGGTGGTGAGCCCGACCTTGACGATCGCGTCCTGTTCGTTTTGGATGCGCGGCTCCGGGACGTCTTCGACGGTCAGTTCGTTGACGCCCTGCCAGCAGACAGCCTTCACAGCCGTCCCTCCCCTCCGGCGCGCTTGGTTGCCAGTTCGAGGGCCTTCCCGGTCAGCGTGGAACGGGTGGTGGGCGGGGAGTCGGGCTGGATGACCTCCCCCGTCTCGATCAGCGACTTGGCCTCGCGCAGCGCCGAACGGAGCCGCTGCCGGGGATCGGCGCCGCTGAGCCTGGCGGTGATGCCGATGGGCTGCCGCTCGTACACGTCCTCGCGCAGCCGCAGGCCGAGTTCGGTGCCGCGGCCGCCGGGCGCCGCCTGGATCCTGACCTCGGCATCGCGTTCGAGTCGGGTGATCGGCTCGGGCAGGCCGCCGGGCTCCGACAGCCGCTCGGGCGGGCAGGCGATCGTCACCGACAACCACCTGTTGGGCGCGGGGCGGGCGACGCCGCTCGTCATCGCCTTCCTCCGGGCTATCCCGGCGATCAGGCCGGCCGCCGCCGCGCCCGCCGTCGCCGCGCCGGCCGCCAGAGCCGTCCCGGTCCGCATCAGCCGGCGCTTCATGACCGCTCCTCCGCGTCGCCGGCGCCGGCGCCCTTCGCGCTGCCGGGCTCGGCGACCTTGCCCTGCATCCGCGCCTTCATGGTCTCCGGCAGGACCTTGGCGGCGGCCGCCTGGACCTTGTTTCGCACCGACCCGGTGACGATGTGGTCCTTGCCGGCCATCATCGCCTCGAAGCCCTGCCGCGCCACCTCGGCCGGGTCGTCCCTGTCCATCTGGCCCAGCTTGGTGTCGTCCAACCCGGCGCGGTCGAAGAACTCGGTGTCGGTCGGCCCGGGCATCAGCGCGGTGACGGTGACGCCGGTGTCGCTCAGCTCGTGCCTGATGGCCTCGGCGAACGACAGCAGGAACGCCTTCGACGCGGCGTACGTCGCGTGGTAGGGGCCCGGCATCGTGCCGGCGATGGACGAGCTGATCAGCACCCGCCCGGTGCCTCGCGCGATCATGCCGGGCAGTGCCAGCTGGCCAGATGCACGGCCGAGGTGACGTTGAGATTCACCAGCCGCAGCTCGTCTTCGAGCTCGTTGTCGCGGGCGAAGTCACCGGCGACGCCGACGCCGGCGTTGATCGCCAGCGCGTCCAGCGGTCGCTGCCCGACGGCCGCCCACGCCCGCCGCACGCCCTCGGGCGTCGCCAGGTCCGCCCGCACCGGCTCGGCCGCGCCGTCGCCCAGCTCGTCGAGCGACTCGGCCGCGGCCTCGATCCCCTGGTCCTCGGCGACGGCTATCACGCGGAAGCCCGCGCGGACGAACTGCGCGGCCAGCTCGTATCCGATCCCGCTCGACGCCCCGGTCACCAGCGCCAGCGGCTTGACCCCCGTACCGGCCATGGTCGACCCCCCAGTCCTTGTCCGTCCTTGGTCTCTCCTGTTCAGAGGGGACCTGCCCCGCCCACGGACCTGAAACCCGTACTCAGCGGGCGGTCGGCGGGGAGGGCGAACGGCGGGTCAGGGTGGTGACGATGCGGCCGGTGGGGAACGACAGGCGCCCGACGGGGACGAGCCATGCCGCCCAGGCGGTGAGCGGCTCGGGCAGTGCCAGATCGTGCTCGGGCGCCGCCTCGGTGATGTTGCGCAGGCCGTCGAGCAGGCCCTGCCACTGCCGGGCCTGGCCGGTCGACGTGCCCGTCTGGGCGTGAGCCTGGCGGAGAAAGCCCGGCCAGGTCCGGTTGTGATCGGCGGCCGCGCTCTCGTGCAACTGGCGGAACAGGTCGGGGCCGAGGGCGGGGTAGGCGATGAGCGCCGCGAGCAGGACCATGCCGGCCCGGTAGGGGTAATAGCCGACCTCGCGCTCCTCGCCCGTGCCGTCGTCCTTGAGGGTGGCCTGGTGTTGCCGGAGGTCGCTGTCGCGGTGGTCGCGGCGCAGCGCGGTCAACAGCCCGTAGCTGTTGGCGAGGCGCTTGGTCGAGCGCGGCGTCGCGACCAGCAGCGGAGGGCCGAGCAGGTTGAGCAGCTTGAGCTCGTCCGGTTCGAGGGTGAGCGGATCGACGCGCTCGATCACGCGGGCGGCCGGCAGCCGCACCCCGGACCACTCGGCGTCCGGCGCGGGCTCCTGCGGGCGTACGGGAGCCGGTGCGGACGACGGCGGCGGCTGCTCGACCGATGCCGCATCGTCGGCGGTCGGCTCGGGGACGCGTATGGGCCTGTCTTCGCGGGGGCCGACCAGGGTGTGCAGCATGCGCTGGTAACCGGCGGTGTCCAGCGGCGGCAGAGTAAGGACGACCTGGAAGATCTTCTCCAGGTACTGGGCGGGTGTGGAGCGCCACAGCTCCTCATCGTGCGGGTCCACCAGGTCGGCATCGTCGGCGTCGGCTTCGACGATGGCGGCGCCGGGGAACGCGGCGGGGGCCGTCGCGTCGAGGACCTCGCGGTAGTGCGAGGCGATGGCCCGCAGCAGCCAGCGGGGGTCCACGGCGACCACGACCACGAACAGCTCGACCGCCAGCAGCAGGTGAATGGCCTCCAGCATCGCGACGACCCGATCGGGCGGGCAGCGGTCCAGGTCGTCGACGTAGAGGATGATCCGATCGATCCCGGGCGGCCGGTCGTCCGCCCCTTCGTCGGCGGGCTCGGTGGGCTCGGCCGGGGCGGTGGGTGCGGCGGACGCGGCGGCGTTGGCGAGCAGCGTGGCCATGTGCTGGAAGTCCTCGCGGATCTGGGTCATACCCCCCAGCTGGGTGTGGTAGCCGCCGGCGTCGGCGTGGTCGCTGATCAGCCCGGCCAGCTCATCGGCAGCGGTGAGGTTCCGCAGCCGCCGTTCTAAGGTCTTGACGTCGGCGTCGGCGACGTCGGCCGCGGTCTGCAGCCGCTGCGCCTGTTGCCGGACGTACCGGGTCACTGTCTTCCACGCACTGCTCGCCCTCGCCCGCATGACGGCGAGGGCCTTCGCCGACACCACCGCCACGGCAACGCCGGCGGGCAGGGTCGCGACCCACCGCCACAGCGCGGACAGGCCGCGTGTGACGCCCCACGTGCCGACGACCAGCAGGACGAAGAGCAGCGCGAAACCGGCCGCGGCCTTCCACGGGAACCGGCGCACCAGCCCGAACACGTGACGGAGCGTCTCCTGCGGCGCGGCGGCGGTCCGCACGGCCTCCTCGTAGATTTCCTCCGCACGGTCGCCGTACAACACCTGGAGCTCTTGTCGCTGCTCTGCGGAGAGCTCCTCCCACCGCTCCTCCGGCCGCTTCAACCTCTTGCGTAGCCGATCACGGCGATCGCGAGCGTTGGACAGCTCGTGCCGCAACGCCCGCTCGGCGACTGTTTCGGCCCCCAGCCTGGACCGGCGGCGACGGTGGCCTGCCCGATCCGACCGGTCCGCGTCCTCTGGGGTAGCGAGCTGCGTGAACATCTCGGCCACCAGGCTGCGCCACAGCTCGGTCTCGGCGTAGTGCCAGGCGTTGAACCGCACCTGCCGTACCGCGCTGTGCGCGAGTGGGTTGTCCGGCCGCGCGGTGGCTGTCACCTGCTGCTGGACCAGCTCGAGGAAATGGCCTTTGTCCTCGCCCCACTCGCCGAATAGCCCCACCGCCAGCGGCGGACGCGCCGACCGGGCGCAGATTAGCTCAGCCACCGCCACGGCGTCCGCGTCACGGCCGAGCTCATCGGCCAGCCCCGCCGCGATATCGGACTGGTAGGACGGCATCCGTGGCACCGGCCGATCCTCCACCACCTCCCACAGGCGTACACCCCCATCCTCGCAGCCGGTGGCGAGGATGGGGGTGTCGTCGAGGGAGGCCCAGGCGCCCCATAGCACCGGGCCGGTGAGGGGTGCGCCGTGGGGTTGTCCGGTAGCGGGATTCCACAGTCGTACGGTTCCGTCGTCGTCGCCGGTGGCGAGGATGGGGGTGTCGTCGAGGGAGGCCCAGGCGCCCCACAGTACCCAGCCGGTGTGGCTGGTGAGGGGCCGGCCAAGAGCCTTGCCGGTGGTGGGGTTCCACAGTCGTACGGTTCCGTCGTCGTCGCCGGTGGCGAGGATGGGGTCGTCGAGGCGTCCTCCCCAGGCGCCCCACAGCACCGAGCCGGCGTGGCCGATGAGGGGTGCGCCGTGGGGTTGTCCGGTGGCGGGGTCCCACAGGCGTACGGTCCGGTCGGTGCTGCCGGTGGCGAGGATGGGGTCGTCGAGGCGTCCTCCCCAGGCGCCCCACAGCACGGGGCCGGTGTGGCTGGTGAGGGGTCGACCAAGAGCCTTGCCGGTGGTGGGGTTCCACAGTCGTACGGTTCCGTCGTCGTCGCCGGTGGCGAGGATGGGAGTGTCGTCGAGGGAGGCCCAGGCGCCCCACCGCACCGGGCCGGCGTGGCCGATGAGGGGTGCGCCGTGGGGTTGTCCGGTGGCGGGGTCCCACAGGCGTACGGTCCGGTCGGCGCCGCCGGTGGCGAGGATGAGGGTGTTGTCGAGGGAGGCCCAGGCGCCCCACCGCACCCAGCCGGTGTGGCCGGTCAGCGGCCGGCGGGACTCACGTCCGCGCAGACGAGCTGGGGCGGCGGGCGGACGAGACGATTGACCCATGAGCCGAGTCTCACACTGGGTGTCCGCTCGGTAAACCGAAGGCGACAGCCGGTCGCGGGCCGCCGGGGGTCAGCCTGCGGCGAGGACCTGCGGGGCGGTCTCCTTGATGCGGGTGCGGAGCCACTTGGCGCAGGTCTCGGTCTGCTCGTGGCAGGCGGTGACGACGTCGAGCAGGTCGCTGTCGCGTACGGCCAGCGCGGCCTGCTGCAGGATGACCCAGGCGATCTCGGCCTGCTGCGCGAGCAGATAGGTCTCGCGCAGATCGCGCAGCAACAGCACACCCGAGATCTCCGAGCGGCCGATGAGCTGCGATCCCTTGTGGCGGACGGTTTCCAAGATCCCCGGGGGCTCGCCGACTCCGCGCGGCGCCGCCCCCACCTGGTAACGCTCGGCGAACGGAGTCAGCCGCGTCACGTGATCGGCGGCCTGCCGGGCCAGCGTGTGGCCGAGGTAGTAGACGTCGTGTTCCGCCGCGTGCCGCTCCCCGACCGCCACCAGCCGCTTCGCCAGCTCGGCCTCCGCGTCGAGCACGCCTTTGACGGCCTTGTCGAGGTTCATCGCGCACCGCCCCCGGGCTCCTCGCGTACGCGCCCGCCGGCGGACGCGGCGTCGCGCGCGGCGACCTTGGTGACCGAGACGGCCGCGGTCTTGACCAAGGGCTGCTTGGACACCGGGTCCCAGTCGGTGATGGTCAGCTCGTTCGCGGCGCGGACGTGGCGCGGGCCGCCGTTCGACTCGGCGGCGTCATCGGGCAGGTCCCAGTAGCCGTAGTGGAAGGGCGCGAAGACGACGCCGTCCCTGCCGCCCCTGATCCGGGCTGGGGCCTCGATCCGGCCGCGCGGCGACTCGACGCGGACGAGATCGCCCTCGACGATGTCCAGCCGCTCGGCGTCCGCGGGCGACAGCTCGACCCACATCCGCGGCGCGGCCGCGGCGAGCTCGGGGGCCCGGCCGGTCTTCGTCCGCGTGTGCCAGTGATGGACCGTACGGCCGGTCGTGTACAGGAACGGGTACTCCTCGCAGGGCGGCTCGTGCGGCGGCAGGTAGTGCGCCGTCTTGAGCACGGCGCGTCCGGCGGGGGCCATCGCGGCGTGGTCCTTGCGCTCGTGGGCGGCCCCGGTGAGCAGGTCGTGCCCGTAGTCCTCGCAGTAGCCGGTCTCGGTGTTGAACTCGTGGTCGGCGTAGAGCCGTTCGGTGCCGTCGGGAGCATCCTCGGTGCACGGCCACTGGACGCCGCCGCCGCCGCGCAGCCGGTCGTACGACAGGCCCGAGTAGTCGCACGGCCGACCGCGCGTCATCTGCTTGAACGCCTCGAAGCACTCCTCCGGCGTGTGCCACTTGATGAGCGGCGCGCCGTCCTGGTCGATGAGCTCCAGCCGCCGCGCGTAGTCGAGGAAGATCTCCATGTCGGGCCGCGCCGCGCCCGGCGGATCGACCGCGCGCTCCGACAGGTGCACGGTCCGGTCGTGGTTGGTGTACGTGCCGGTCTTCTCGCCCCACATCGCCGCCGGCAGCACGACGTCGGCGAGCTCTGTGGTCTCGGTGCGGAACGCGTCGCTGACCACCACGAACAATCGGTCCTGCGCCAGGATCGAGCGGATCCGGCCGAGCTCGGGCAGCGAGACCGCCGGGTTCGTCCCGACGATCCACAAGAACCTGATCGACCCCTCCTCCGCGTACCTGAGCATCTGCATCACGTGCGTGGGCGGCGCCCAGCTCGGGATCCGCAGCGGGTCGACATTCCAGAGGCGGGCGAGTTCCGCGACGTGCTCGGGGTTCTGCCAGTTGCGCATGCCGGCCAGGTCGCCGTTGGCGCCGGTCTCGCGGGTGTTCTGCGCGGTCGGCTGGCCGTTCATCTGGAACACCGCGCAGCCGGGCCGGCCGATCATCGCGCGCAGCAGGTTGATGTTGTTGACCTGACACGCCGAGGCGGTGGCCTGATGCGACTGGTAGACGCCCTGCAGGCAGGTCGAGACCAGCCGCCGAGAGGTGCCGATGACGCGCGCCGCCGCGCGGATGTCAGCGGCCGGCACGCCGCAGATCTCCGCGACCCGCTCGGGCGGATACTCCGCCACGGTCTCGGCGAGCGCGTCGAAGCCGACCGTGTGCCGGTCGACGAACTCGCGGTCGACCCAGCCGTTCGCGATCAGCTCGTGCTGGAGGCCGTTCAGCAACGCCAGGTTGGTGCCGCCGCGGATCGGCAGGTGCACATCGGCCTCCCGCGCCACCTTCGTCCGGCGCGGATCCACCACGACCAGCCGCGGCCGGTCGGGGCCGTGCAGCCGGTCGAGGATCCGCGTCCACAGCACGGTCTGGGTCTCGGCGATGTTGTGCCCGATCGTGAAGATCGTGTCGCAGTCGTCGATGTCGGTCATCGAGCCCGGGTCGCCGTCGCTGCCGAACGTCTCCTTCAGCGCGAAGTCGGCGGTGGCCGTGCACATGCGCGTGTTGGCGTCCAGGTGCGGGGTGCCGACGCCCGCGCGGACCAGGACGGCCAGCGTGTAGTAGTCCTCCAGGAAGAGCTGCCCGGTGTTGTAGAAGCCCATCGCCAGCGGGCCCTGTTCGGCCAGCACCTCCCGCGACCGCTCGGCGACCAGGCTCATCGCCTCGTCCCAGCTCGCCGGCGCGAGCCGCCCGTCACGCCGGACGAGGGGCTCGGTCAGCCGGTCGGGGGAATTGCCGGCCTGCCAGCCGTACAGCCCCTTCGGTCCGAGGCGGCCATGGTTGACCCGGTCGGCGGCGCGGCCGCGTACGCCGACCATGCGGCCGTCGTGGACGGCGATGTCCATGCCGCAGCCGTTCGAGCACAGCACGCACGCCGACTGGACCCACTCGACGTCGGCCTCGGCCACGCCGTCGACCAGGTACTGATCGACCCGGGTGGGCCATTGCTCGCCCGCGCCGAAGGGGGTCCGTTCACCCCAGATGTCCGCGACTCGATCCGCCATCCCCACTCCTTGCCGGAAATGAGCGTGCTCGTATTCGTTCGTTGCGTGCGCCGTCAGTTCGAGCCGCGGCCCGACAGGTGGTCGCGGACCCTGTCCACGAAGCCGGCGCCGGGCCCGAGCAGCTTGTTCAGCGGCGGCCGGTCCGGAGCCGACGGATGCGGCCTGGTCGGCGCCTTCTGCTTGGCGGCCTGCACCTTGTCGCCCAGGTCGAACAGCTCCTCGAGGTCGGCCTGCGCGGCGAGCTCGGGGAAGAGCTCTTGTTCTTCCTCGCGGATGTGCAGCCGCACGTCGCTCATCAGCTCGGCCAGCAGGTTGGAGAACTCCTCGCTGTCGGCGTCGGTCTTTTCGAGGGCCTTCAGCGTCTTTTCGACCTGGCCGTGTTCGGCGATCTCCTTGTCGGCGATCTTGTCGCCGTCGGGGAGGAACTTGCGGGCGGCGGGGTACAGGTACATCTCCTCCGCCACGGAGTGGCGGACCAGCTCGATGGTCACCTCGTCGGTCAGCACCCGGCGGGTCTCGCCGTCGTCGGGGGTGGCCGCCTCCAGCTTGGTGAAAAGCTCCTCGACCTCACGATGATCGTGGGTGAGCACGGCGATGACATCACGTCGTTCAGAGCTCATTACCCCGTCCTTACCTTCACAGTATCGACGCTGACACCGTCCGCTTACCCTCCCTGCGCGCGCGAAACAGGAGGCGGCGGGGGACGGGCGGGCGGCCGTTCATAATGAGGGTCCATGGACGTCGTCGCCGGGTTCCAGGAGTTCATCGGGCGGCCGCCCGAGCCCACCGCGCCCGAGCCGGAGGCCGCCCGCGCGGAAGTCGTGGAGCTGTTCCACCGGGTCGCGCGCAGCGTCCCGGCGTACGCCGACTTCCTGGCCCGGCGCGGCGTGGACCCGGCCGCCGTACGGACGTTCGCCGACTTCGAGCGGCTGCCGCTGACCACCAAGGACGACTACCAGCGCCGGTACCCGCTGCACGAGTTGTGCCGCGACGGGCGGCTGGACCGCTGCGACATGATCGCGGTGTCGTCGGGATCGACGGGACGCCCGGCGTACTGGCCGCGGTTCGTGGTCGACGAGCTCGCGGTCGCCGCCAGGTTCGAGCAGGTGTTCCACGGCGGCTTCGGGGCCGACCGGCGGCGCACGCTGGCGGTGGTGTGCTTCCCGCTCGGCACCTGGGTCGGCGGGCTCTACACGACCGCGTGCTGCCGCCACCTCGCCGCCAAGGGCTACCCGATCACCGTGGTCGCGCCGGGCAACGACAAGGACGAGATCCTGCGCGTGGTGCCCGAGCTGGCGGCGTCATTCGAGCAGACCGTGCTGCTGGGCTACCCGCCGTTCATCAAGGACGTGATCGACACCGGGCTGGCGCGCGGCGTGGACTGGCCCGCGCTGGACATCAAGCTGGTGCTGGCCGGGGAGGTGTTCAGCGAGGAGTGGCGCGATCTGGTGGCGGCGCGGGCCGGGATGCGCCGGCCCGCCTACGACTGCGCGTCGCTGTACGGGACGGCCGACGCGGGCGTGCTCGGCAACGAGACCCCGCTGTCGGTGACCGTCCGCAGGTTTCTCGCGGGGCAGCCGGACGTGGCGCAGGCGCTGTTCGGCGAGTCGCGGCTGCCGACGCTCGTGCAGTACGACCCGCGCAGCCGGTTCTTCGAGGAGCGCGACGGCACCCTGCTGTTCTCCGGCGACAACGGGATCCCGCTGATCCGCTACCACATCGCCGACGAGGGCGGGCTGATCGGCTACGACGAGCTGCTCGGCCACTGCGCGCGGCACGGGTTCGATGCGGGCTCGGCGCCGCCGGGCCCGCGGCTGCCGTTCGTGTTCGTCTTCGGGCGCTCGCACTTCACCGTGTCGTTCTTCGGCGCCAACGTGTACCCGGAGAACGTCACGGTCGGGCTCGAACAGCCGGAGATCAGCGGCTGGGTCACCGGCAAGTTCGTGCTCGAGGTGCGCGAGGACGCCGACCGCGACCGGTTCCTGTCCGTCGCGGTTGAGCTGGCCCCGGGCGCGGAGCCCCGACCCGAGCGGGCACGGCTCGCCGCCGAGTCCATCCGCACCCACCTGCGGCGGCTCAACAGCGAGTTCGCGCACTACGTGCCGGCGGAGCACCAGACGCCGCGCGTCACGCTGCACCCGGCGGGCGACCCCGAATACTTTCCGCGCGGCGTCAAGCACCGCTACACCCGCCCCGCCGCGGACCCAGCATAGCGGACGGGACATGGGGCCTGGACGCCACCCGCCGGGCTTTCTGTTTGTAGGCTTGTGGTCATCGGGTGATCCTCCCCACCGGTTAGGTGATCCCGTAGGCCCCACCGGTGCTTTCACCACCTGGTGGGGCCGCCTTTTTGCATCCGATGCGTGGGGGTTGGGGATCAGCGTGGGCGGGTGAGGGCCGCGAGGAGTGCGTCGGTGTCGGCGAGGTCGGGGAGCACAACGTCGGCGCCGGCCGCGAGCAGGTCGTCGACGCTCGTGTAGCCGGTCGCCACGCCGATGGTGCGGGCGCCGATCGCCCGGCCCGCCGCGATGTCGCGGAAGGTGTCGCCGATGATGGCCAGCTCGGTTCCCTCGATCCGCAGCCCAAGGTGCTCGGCGGCCCGCGCGAGGGCGAAGGCGGGCAGGTCGGTGCGCTCGAAGGCGTCCTCTCCGTAGGCGCCGATGCGGAAGTCGACGTGATCGGCCAGCCCGAACACGGTCATCTTCAACACCGCCAGCCGGTACAGGTTGCCGGTCAGCACCGACTGGTGCGCCACCGCGCCGACGGCGGCCAGCGCCTCCGCCGCGCCGGGCAACACGCGACCCGTCGTGGTGAGCTCGTCGGCGCGGATCTCGTACTCGACGACGAGCACTTCAAGGAAGCGTTCGAGCAGGCCCTCCGCCGGATCGAGCCCATGACCGCCGAGGACCTCGGTGGCCGCGGCCAGCTCGGTGCGGCCGTTGAACCGCCAGGGCCGTTGGAGCTCCCTGCCGGCGACCTGGCGGAACGCGGCGGCATACGCCTCGCGCGTCGTCGGTCCGACCTCGATGAGGGTCTGATCGATGTCCCACAGCACCAGCACGCCGCACATTCTCGCGCATGCGGCAAAGCCCGCTATGTGGGGATATCGCGCCGCCGGGCCTTCGTCGGCATGGGTGGTGTCATCGGAGGTGATGAGCGGGCAGGCCCTGCGGCGCGAGCGCATCGGGGCCGAGCACGAACGCGGGGTCGATCTGCCGGGCAAGGTCTTGGCCGGTGGCGCGGTTGGCCCAGGCGGCGGCGTTCTTGAGATGGAACTCCACGGCCTGCGCGGTGTAGGTGGGCCAGTCTTTGGCGCGGGCGTCGACGGCGGCCCGCATGGTGGCCAGCACGGACCGGTCGGCGTCGGTGAGATCGTCGAGCGTGAAGGGCCGCCCCTGCTCCATGGCCCGTACGGCGGCGGACTGGCCGAAGCAGCACAGCAGCGCGTCGCCGACGTGCTCGCGCAGGAAGGCGACGTCGTCGAGGCCGAGCACCTTGTTGCCGACGACCGCGATGGCGACCCCGTAGTCGGCGGCGTAGTCGGTGTATTGCCGGTAGACGGCCACGCCCTTACGGGTGGGCTCGACGACCAGGAACATCAGGTCGAACCGCGTGAACAGCCCCGAGGCGAAGGTGTCGGCGCCGGCGGTCATGTCGACCACGACGTACTCGCCGGGCCCGTCGACCAGATGGTTGAGGTAGAGCTCGACCGCGCCGGTCTTGGAGTGGTAGCACGCCACCCCTAGATCATCTTCGTCGAACGGGCCGGTCGCCATCAGCCGCGCGCCGGGCGCAGCGACGCCCACGTCGACCGCCAGGCCGGCCTGGATCGGATCGTCGCCCGCGACGCGCAGCAGCCGCGAGCCGCGACCCGGCGGGGTCGTCTTGACCATCGACTCGGCCGAGGAGATGCGGGGGTTGTCGCCCCGCAGATACTCCTTGATCTTGGGCAGGTGCTCGCCCATCGCCGGGATCGCGGCGGCCTCGTCGTCGGGCATCCCCAGCGCGGCGGCGAGGTGCTGGTTGATGTCGGCGTCGATCGCCGTCACCGGCGCACCGGATGCGGCCAGCTGCCGGATGAAGAGCGACGACAACGTCGTCTTGCCGCTGCCGCCCTTGCCCACGAACGCGATCTTCACTGGTTGCCTCCCCCGAGTCGACATGCGCCACAGCGCAGTCACGGAACGTAGTCATGAGTATCGGATGCCGCGGTCAGGCCTGCCACCGAGATGCGGACCTGTGGACAGCCGCCGCCAGGCACTCCAGCAGGTTATCGAAGACGAAAACCGTTTTCAGGAAGAAGTGTGGAGTCGCACCAGGCCGCGGGGACGGGGCTCAGGTGCGGTCGCGGGTGCAGTCGGGGCACAGCCCGAAGATCTCCACGGTGTGGTCGACGTCGACGAAGCCGGCCTCGGCGGCGACCTGTTGCGTCCAGCGCTCCACGGCGCGTCCCTCGACCTCGACGCTCCGGCCACAAGAACGGCACGTCACGTGGTGATGGTGGGCGCTGGACTGGCACCGGCGGTACAACGTCTCCCCGCCCTGATCGCGGATCGCGTCCACCTCGCCGTCTTCGGCCAGCACCTGCAGATGCCGGTAGACGGTGGTCAGCCCGATGCGCTCGCCGCGACGGCGCAGCTCGGCGTGGATGTCCTGGGCGCTGGAGAACGCGGGCAGATCAGCCAGGACCGCGTTGAGCGCCTCGGCCTGCCGAGTGCCCCGTACTCGCGTCCCCCGACCGGACGGGCGTGAAGTCATGACGGCACTCCGGCGGATCCGCATCACGTGGCAGTAGTGATCAAGGCAGCGACGGGTTGTCCCGTATCACCCGCACGGTATCAACCACGATCAGCCAGGCGTACTCGCCTCACCGACCGGCGCATCTGTCCGCCGCGTGCTGCCGGACGTGCCGGTCAGGGGACCGCGGGCATGACCTCGGCGAGCAGCCGTTCCATCTGCGCGGCCTGGTCGGACAGCGGATGGAGCAAGATCATTTCAGCGCCCGCGTCGGCCACTGCGCGCAGACCGCGCGCGCAGTCGTCCGGCGTTCCGGCGACGGCGACCGGCTCGAGCGTGCGTCCGAAGTCGCCATAGAGCCGGACCAGCCCGGCGGCCACCTGCCCGCGGGCCCGCTCCGCGTCGTCGTCCACGGCGAGGTAGACCCGCTTCGCGATGCCGAAACCGCCGCTGTCGCGGCCCTGCTCGTCGAGCTCCCGCCGGACGAGCGCGACCTGGTCGGCGAAGTCGGCGGTCGTCGTGGACCCCGCGCCGAAGAAGCCGTCGCCGTGCCGTACGGCCCGGCGCACCGCGGCCGGGGCCCTGCCGCCGAACCAGATCGGCGGGTGCGGCCGCTGGACCGGCTTGGGCTCCATCACCGCGCCGTCGAGCTGCCAGAACCGGCCGTCGAAGGTGACCTTCGGCTCGGTCCACAGGGCCTTCATCAGCCGCAGCCCCTCGTTGAACCGCGCGACCAGGCCGTCGTCGGGGTCGACCCCGAAGGCCGAGAACATCCGGCCCCCGCCGCCGATGGCGACGCCCACGTCGAGGCGGCCGCGGCTCAGCTGGTCGAGCGAGCCGAGGCTCTTGGCCAGATGAACGGGGTTGTGCAGCGGCGTCACCAGCACCGCGCAACCAAGCCGGATCCGCTCGACGCACGCGGCCGCGTACGTCATCGTTTCGAGCGGGCTCAGGATCGACGCCGGCCCGATCACCTGTTCCACGGTCCACGCGCTTTCGAAGCCGGCGGCCTCGGCGCGGACAATGTAGCCGCGCAGCGCCTCCGGATCGAACGCACCGTCGTCATCGACGAACTGCGGAATGCAAATCGACCACCGCACACCCCGACCCTACAAGCGCCCTGCCCGCGGGGAAAACGACCGCGGCCGCACACTCGACGCGCGATAAGGGGCCGCGCCTCGTTCGACGCGGCCCCCACGGGAGCGTTTCGATCCGTCTCCGGCCGGACGTGCCGTACGTCTCCCGCGCCCTCGCCGGGTGCGGGGGCGGGCCCGCGCCCAGGTCGGTCGTCAGCGTCGGCGTCGGTGATGGCAGCGGCGTGCGCGGCCGAGCCCACCGCGCCGGTTACGGTCCCTCTGCCCCCGCCCGGCCGGCGACGCCGAGCGGCCGGATCGCCGGCATGACATGGGAGGCGAACAGCTCCATGCTGCTGATGACGCGTTCGTGCGGCATGTCACCGAGCGCGAACAGGGCGATCAGCTGGCCGTAGCCGAGCTCGCTTTGCAGCTCGCCCAGCCGGTTGGTGACCGTCTCGGGGCTGCCGACGACCAGGTAACCCAGGTCGAGCAGTTCTTCGTACGACAACTCGGCGAACGGCTTCGTCCCCGACCTCATGATGCCGCCCAGCGACGACGGCGACATGTAGCCCGGCGGAAACACGATCTCCCGACCCTGCTTGAGCCCCTTGCGGAAGAGCCAGTACGCGTGATCGCGCGCCTCGCGGTGGGCGCGTTCGTCGGTGTCGGCGACGTAGATCGGCACGGAGAACGCGATCTTCTCCGGGTCGGGCGCGTGGCCGAGTTCGTCCGCCACCTCTCGATAGCCGTCGAACCAGCGGCGGATCACGCGCGCCGGCGAGTACACGGACATGAGCGTGTAGCCGCGCTCGGCCACGAACCGGATCGTCTCGCTGCTGCCGGCGCCCGGGATGTAGATCGGCGGGTGCGGTTGCTGGAGCGGCCGCGGCCAGATGTTGACATAGCGGTATTCGTAATTGGGGCTGATCCACTGGAACATCTCGTCCGACGTCCACGCCTTGATGATCAGGTCGTGGGCCTCGTTGAACCGGTCCCGCGACCGCGTCGGATTGACGCTGTGCGCGAAGTACTCCCAGCCGATCCCGCGGACGAACCCCGAGACCACGCGCCCGCCGGTGAGGTGGTCGAGCATCGCGATCTCCTCGGCCACGCGCAGCGGGTTCCCGCGGATGCCGATCGCGTTGCCGAGCACCATGATCTGCGCCCGCTCCGTACGGCGGGACAGCGCGGCGGCCATGATGTTGGGCGAGGGCATCAGCCCGTACGCGCTTTGATGATGCTCGTTGACGGCGATCCCGTCGAAGCCGACCTCCTCGGCGTGCTCCAGCTCATCGAGATAACGGTGATAGAGGCGGTGGCCGAGCGCGGGGTCGAAATGCTTGTTGGGGAACGTCAGCGACGGCGTGGCGTACGCCTCGTCGAAGTCGTCCGGCAGGTACGGGTAGGGCATCAAATGGAAGAAGACGAATTTCATCGGCTCGCCGCCTTTCCGCCCGCGCCCGCCGTGCCAGCCGCGCCGTCCGCGCCGCCCGAGGGGTGTCGCGCGAGGAAATCGGTGACGAGGTCGGCGAAAGCATCCGGACGTTCGAAATACATGGCGTGCCCGCTGTCTTCGACCACCGTGAACTCCGCGTTCGGGATCAGCTCGGCGTACCTGTGGCCGTGCGCGATCGGGATCAGCTTGTCGTCCGCCGGCCAGGCCACCAGCGTCGGTACGGTGATGCGGCGCAGCCGGCGCTCCAGCTTCGGGTTGCACAGGAACGGCGCCCAGGAGAACCGGGCGAGCGCGGTCGCGTCGCGGTAGGCCGCCAGCACGGTGTCGATGTCGGGCTCGTCGGGAAGGAACCCCGCGGCCTTGGCCGGGTCGTGGTACAGCGTGTCGACGAGCTGCTCCGGCGTCATGAGGAACAGATCCGCGATGGGGTGGTCGGGCAACCGCAGCCCGGCCGCGCTCAGCAGCACCAGCGAGCCGATGGCGTGCGGCGCGGCGACGGCGAGCTCGGCGGCCACCCAGCCCCCGAAGGACGCGCCCACGACGTGCGGCCGCTCCAGCCCCAGCCGGTCGATGACGTCGAGGTAGTGATAGACGAGGTCGTCGATGGCCTCGACCTCGACAAGGTCGTCGGAGCGGCCGAAGCCCGGATGGTCCGGCGCGTACACCTCATGCCGGCGGGCCAGCAGCGCGTGGAAGTCCAGCCACGCGCCGGCCCCGCCCGCCGCGTGCAAGAACAGCAGCGGCGGCCCGCTGCCGCCGCGGAAGACATGGACCCGGCCCCCAGGGACGTCGAGATACTCCGCGGCCGGCGCCGCCGCGGCCTCCGCCGGGTTGGTCGTATCAGTCGAATCAGTCGTATCTGTCGAACTAGCGGCATTCGTCGGGGTGTCGATCCGTCGCGCGCTAGCATCGCTCGTCACGCGCCTACCTCCTCCATCGGGGCCGCGGCACCATCCCGAAGCTAGGAAACCCGCGGGCGGGCGACGAGCCGCTTCCCGCACCGACGAGCCACATCCCGCAGGAGGTCCGTGACTTGACTTCGGCACGACGACATGCCGATCCTGCAATCCCACACGTCATGCGGGACGGCCGTCCGGTCGTGGAGGTGTCGATGAGCGCGCCGTCAGTGCTCATGAGCGACGACCCGGCCGGGGCCAACCCGGCGGCGGACGACAGCGCCCTCCCTGATCCCCGGTTGATCCGGACCCACGACCCGTACGAGGCCAGGGTCCGCACTCAGCGGTTCCTCGACTGCTCGCACCGGATGCGGGTGCTCGACCGCGACGAGCCGTTCTTCGCCCGCGTCGACTACCGGTCCGTGGGCGGGCTGGGCCTGATGACGTCGACCTACGGCCCGGCGGTGGAGATCGGCTGCTCGCCGCCGATCCCGATGGTCACCCTCAACTTCGTCGTCGGCGGCAGCATGCTGATCGAGGACGGCGACACCACCGCGGTCGCCGACGCCGGCAACGCGGCGGCGTTCTCCTTCCACGAAGACCTCGACATGCGGTGGAGCCCGGGGCTGCGCCAGCTCATGCTCACCATCGACAAGGCCGGCATCGAGCGCTATCTGCAAAACCTGCTCGGCGAGCCGCTGCGCGACCGGCTGCGCTTCGACACCCGGATCGACCTGTCCGGCAGCGCGGGCCAGGGCATCGCGTCCGCCGTGCGGACGCTGCGCCGCGCCCTCATGCTGTGCGGAAAGGCCGGCCCGCCGCCGGTGCTCGCCGCCGAGCTCGAGCACGGCGTCCTCACCGCGCTGCTGCTCGGCCAGCCGCACAGCTATACCGACGCCATCTTCTCCGCCCGGGCGCTGCCGGCGCCGCGCGTGGTGCGCCGTGTCATCGAGCTCATCGATTCCGCGCCGCAGACCGCGTTCACCGTGGCCGACCTCGCCGCGTACGCCGGCGTCAGCGAACGGTCCCTGCACGCGGCCTTCCGCAGGCAGCTCGGCACGTCGCCGATGGCGTACGTGCGGCGACGCCGGCTCGAGCAGGCCCACGACGAGCTCCTCCGGCTCGACCCGTCGAGCGGCGCCAAGGTCACCGACGTGGCGCTGCGGTACGGCTTCGCGCACACGGGCCGGTTCGCCGCCGCCTACCGGGCCCGCTTCGGTGAGCCGCCCTCCACCACGCTCCGCCGCTGACGCCCTCGCCGCCTGGGGCCCGCCCTTGCACGGCGACCTTGATCTTTGTGAAAATGAAAACCGTTATGCGAGTTGTCGGCGACTTATTCACGTTTCGCCCGGTCCTTTGCGCGGGGCCCGATGTCGTCATGGCTCGCTCCACGGCCGGGCGGCCGGCCGGCCGCGCCGCCGCCGCCGCGAGATCTTCCCCGGCCCCGATCGCCGTTGGCCGCCGCGGCCGACGCGCACCCCGCCCCTCCAGCGACAGGAGATCCCTCATGTCCCTGACCGTCCCCCCGGCGCTGACCGAACAAGCCCAGCGTGACGAGGTCGACGACGCCGCGTTCGTCGCCTGCATCCGTGACTCGCTGCCGTACGCGTGGAGCCTGATCAGCGACCTGGTGCGGCGGCTGCACGCCGATGGCGGCGCGTTCGCGGACAACCTGACTCCGCCGCCCGACGAAGCCGCCCGCGGTCAGTTGCTGCGCGCGCTCGCCAGCGACGCCATGCGCGGTGCCCTGGAGCGGCACTTCGGCGTGCGGCTGGCGTTCCAGAACTGCCACCGGGTGGCGGTCTTCGCGCCGGGCGCGGACGAGGCCCGTCGCGACTTCACGACCCCTCGCGCCCAGATCCTCAACCAGAGCCCCGAGCTCGTCGACTGCTGATCACCGTGTGGGTGCGGACGCCCGTCCGGCGGCCGACGCCGACCGGGCGTCCGCACCCATCGTGTGCCCTTACCGACCCGTCCCGGCTTCGGTGTCCGGGCGGGACGGCGAAGCCGCGGCGGCCTCGGCCTCGGCCTCGGCCGCGGCGTCGGACTCGGGGTCATCCCCGGGGTCCTTGGTCGACTGCCGCAGCAGTACGGCCGCGCCGCCGGCGGCGGCGATCAGCAAGATGATCAGCACGATCCACCACATGCCGGTCCCCGAGGAGCCGCCGCCGGCCGGGTCGCCGGGCGCCGCCGCCGGCGGTGCGGCGGCGGGCGCCGAAGCGGCACTGCCCGACACCGTGAACTGGTAGGTGCCCTCGACGGGGTGACCGTCCGAGGCGACGACCCGCCACGCCACCGTGTAGCGCCCGTTGGGCAGGGGCGAGGCGATGTTCTCGGTGACGGTGTTGTCGACGTTGACGGGTCTGCCGGACTGGTACTGACGGCCGGCCGCGTCCGTCACCAAGACCCGCGTGAACTGGACCGGCTCGTTGTAGGTGAGCACGATCTGTGCGGGCGGACGCACGCTCGCGCCGTCAGCGGGGGACGCGCTCCGCAGCGCGGTGTGCGCGGATGCCGGACCCGCCGAGACGACCCCGATGACCACGGTGGTCACCGTGATCGTCACCAAGGTCGTCAGCGCCGTGATGATGGCGCGCATCCGGGCGGTGGGTTTCCTGGCCGGGTCGCTCACAGAGGTGTCCTCGCAGTCCTCGCAGTCCTCGTCTGGTCCATTCTGCGCTTTCAGCCGCCCTCTCGGGCGTCACGCAGACGGGCGTCTGCGCGTCAGCGCGAGGGTGGCGACGATGATGCCGATGACTCCGGTGGCCAGCCCCAGGCCGGCGAGCAGCCGCGCCATGCCGTCGTCGGAGTCGGCGGTCGCGCCGGCGGACGCCCCCTGCTGCGCCGCGGGGCGCGCGGCGACACCTTCGGCGCCCGCGGCGCCGTTCGCGTCCGCCGCGGCGCCGTGCCCGCCGGAGCCGCCGGGCTTGGTCAGGTGCAGGGCGGGCGCGGGGTGCTCGGGCTCTTCGCCGCCCGGCGGGGTGGGCTGGTCCCAGCGAACGACCTCGCCGCCGGCGTACGTCTGGATCGCCTTGAAGGCGAGCGTGTCGGTGTCGGTGGGCAGCGGACCCATGGACACGTCGAACTCCTGGAACTCGCCGGGGTTGATCTTCCCCTTGCTCCAAGTGATCTTCGAGACGGCCTCGGTGATCGTCCTGTCGTCAGACTTGATCGGCTTGGGCAGCTTGGACCGGACGACCGCGCTGGTCCAGCCGGGAACCGGACGTACCGAGACCACGGCGATCGGATGGTCGAGCGGCAGCTCGATCTCCACCTTGGTGGTGGCCTTGTCCTGTTCGTTGGGGACCCGGAAGGACACCTTGGTGAACGAACCCTGTTCGGCGGTCTCGGGGTTGGCGGTCACGTGCGCCGCGGCCGGCATGGCCACGGCCAGCACCGTCAGCGCGGCGGCCGAGCCGACGGCGAGCGCCTTGGTGAGCAGGGACGTCGTCGACCCGCGGGAAGCGGTGGATGACGGGGAGGGCGCGGACGTACGCAGGACAGATACAGACATGATGAGGAACTCTCCGTTCGAGAGAGGATTGGCTGGATGGCTCGAGGTGACGGTTCACCGGGCGCGCCGACATGACGGCGAGCGGCCCTGCCGGGCTCCACGAAGATCCCGGCCGAGGGCAGGGGTACGCCGAGCCGGGCGGCGAATCGGCTCAGCTCAGCGCAGGGTGAATGCCGTCGTACCGAACGGAGGGCCTCTGCGGGTGACCGGGCCGCGGGCCGGAACGCTCGCGGGCCGGTGCGGCCGCGCGGTGTCGTACGGGCCGGCCGGGGCCAGGAGTGAGTCCGGGGATAGGGCGGCGTCGACCAGCGCCACCAAAGATCGCAGCGCCCGCAGGGGGTAGGCGGCCAGCGCGGCCGTGCGGCGGGCGAGCGTCCAGGCGGCGCGTTCGCCCCTGCGCAGCCACCACGCCGCCACCAGCGCCGCGGCGACGTGCGCGATGGTCATCGCCAGGCCGCCGCCGCCCGTCTCGGCCGCGAGCGTCGCGGAGCCGGCAGCCGCCGCGCCGCTCGGCGGCAGCGGCCGCATGGCGTGCGCCCGGACCAGCGCGCCCGCCGGTGCGGCGGACGTGGACGCCGCGGCGAACAGTGCGTGCAGCAGGAACTGCCCGCCCAGCAACCCGCCCACGATGGTGGCCAGGGACCGTTCCGTGCCCGTCAGCACCCACGCCACCAGGTAGAGGATGGCGAACCCGGCCACCACGGCGCGTATGGCGACGGTGTCGCGCCCGGCCGCCACATGACCGCCGACCGCCAGTGCCGTGCACGCCGTCGCGAACATCGCGGCGCGCGCCGGTCTGATCGGGGCCGATGCGGCGGTGGGGCGGGGAGCCATCGCGAGCGATTGTCCCACCGAGCCGGTGACGCGACCACCCGACGGCGTGGCCTGACGGCCCACGTATATCCCTTAGGGGCGCATGTCAGCCCCTATGTCGGGGCGAAAACACTCTCGGCCGCCGGCATCCCCCCGGTAATGATCGGCAGGCGCCCGGGCCGGGCCACCGCCTTCGACCCCGCGTGAAACTTTCAGCGATACGAGTAGGTCATCGAGTGAGTTCGGGCCGCATCGGCGGGAGCGGGCCGAGGGAGGGTGTCCGGACGCTGTTCGATATTTCGGCAGCTCACGGTGTGCGGCGTCGGCGTTCCTCGGCCGGCCGCGGCGAGAGCCATGGTGCGCGGTCCCCTGCCCGCGCGCGGACGTCGACCTGACCGACCCTGTACGCCCGAGATGGACGCTTTTATCGTTCGCCTATCGCGTGAAATCGTCGTGCACGTTGCAGGAGGCCGGGCATGAGATCGCTTCCAGATCGCCCCCGTCATCGCCGCCCCGTACGCGCGCTGCTGCGACGTGGCGGCGCCGCGCTGTGCGCGCTCGCCCTCGGCTCGAGCCTCGCCGTGATGGCCGCCCCCGGCGCCGTCGCCGGTGACCAGGCGCCGGGCGCGGCGGAACTGCCGACCAGCTTCGGGTGGTCGTCCAGCGGAGTGCTGGTCAGCCCCAAGCCGGACGCCGCTCACCCCATCGTGTCGATCAAGGACCCGTCGGTGGTGCGGTACCGCGACCGCTGGCTCGTGTACGCCACGACGGCCAACACGTCGGGCAACTGGAGCCTGGCCTACCTCAGCTTCTCCGACTGGTCGCAGGCCGCGGCGGCGCCGCAGTACTTCCTCGATCAAAATCCCGGCATCGGCACGGGCTACCGCGCTGCCCCGCAGGTCTTCTACTTCGCGCCGCAAAAGAAGTGGTATCTCGTCTACCAGACGGGGCTGCCGTCGTACTCGACCACCACCGACCCGACGCGGCCGGAGACCTGGTCGGCGACCAAGAACTTCCAGGAGACCATGCCGCAGATCATCGCCGACAACATCGGGGACGGTTTCTGGCTCGACATGTGGGTCATCTGCGACAAGGTCAACTGCTACCTGTTCTCCTCCGACGACAACGGCCACCTGTATCGCGCGCAGACCCGGGTCCGCGACTTCCCGAACGGCTTCGGCAAGACGGTGATCGTGGTGTCCGATCCGAATCGGTTCAGGCTGTTCGAGGCGGCGAACGTGTACCGGATCAAGGGCTCTAACACCTACCTTCTGCTCGTCGAGGCCATCGGCACCGACGGGCGCAGGTACTTCCGGTCGTGGACCGCCGAAGGCATCGACGGCGACTGGGTGCCGCTGGCGGACACCGAGGCCAACCCGTTCGCCAGGGCCAACAACGTCGCCTTCCCCGACGGGGCGTGGTCACAGGACATCAGCCACGGCGAGATGATCCGGGCCGGCATCGACCAGACGCTCACCATCGATCCGTGCAACCTGCGGTACCTCTACCAGGGCATGGACCCCGCGGCCGGCGGCGAGTACTCCCAGCTCCCCTGGCGGCTCGGCCTGCTCACCCAGACCAACTCCGCCTGCTGACCGCGGGACTCCGTCACCTGGCGTCGAGATCGAGCACTCTGGCGTGGAGGACGAGCCGTTGGTGCAGGGCGGCGCGCAGCGCCCGGTGCAGGCCGTCCTCCAGGTAGAACTCGCCGTTCCAGTGCACGACGTGCGGGAACAGATCGCCGTAGAACGTGGAGTCCTTCGCCAGCAGCGACTGCAGGTCGAGCTCGCGCTTGGTGGTGATCAGCTGGTCGAGCCGGAGCTGGCGCGGTGGGATCTTCGCCCAGTCCCGTGGCTCGAGCCCGTGGTCCGGGTACGGACGTTCGTCCCCCACCGCCTTGAAGATCACCCCTCCGAGTCTACGGCCGGCCCATATCCCCCGGCCCGCATTGCCGCAAGCGGCCATTGCCCTAGAGTCGCGTTCGGCTCCCGAAGGCGCCGGCCAGGGCGCGCCCCGGCGTGCGTTCAGTCTCGGCGCCGATGAGCGGTGATGAGCCAGGCGCGGGAGTCGAACCAGACGCCGTCGTCGCCCAGGTGCGCGGAGAGCGCCTTGCGCAGCCGCCCGATCGCACGCGCCGCGGCGGCGGGGTCCAGTCGCTTCAGCGCGTTGCCGGTGGAGGTGAAGCCTCGGACCCAGTCGAGGGCGGCGGCTACATCAGGACCGTAGTAGACCGGCTCATGGACGTCGGTGAAGGTAACCTCGGCGAACCCCGCGGCGCCCAGGATCTGCGTCGCGGTCGGCGGGTCGGCCAGCGAGAACGGATCCGGTCCCGCGGACGCAGTGGTCGCCGGACTCTCGGTTCCCGCAAGGGCTCGGCGGATGGCGACGTCCCACGCGTTGCGTTCGGAGGACTGCCAGACCATCATCACCAGGCGCCCGGCCGGGCGCAGCGCCCGCCCGATGTTGGCGAACGCGGCGACGGGGTCGGCGAAGAACATCGTGCCGAACCTGCTGATCGCCAGGTCGAAGCGCTCAGTCGGCAGGCGGTGGACCTGCGCGTCGGCCTGCTCGAAGGTGACGTTGTCGAGCCCCTCCGCCCGGGCGAGTTCCCGGGCACGCTCGATGGCGGGTGCGGAGACGTCGATCCCAAGAGCACTGCCCGCCCTGGCCGTACGCGCGGCCTGCCGGGTCGTCTGCCCGGTGCCGCAGCCGATGTCGAGGACATGGTCATGGGGCCGGACGCCACAGGCCCGGCGCAGTATCTCGTTGTGCCGCCGCAGTTCGGCGTCGTAGCCGGTGGGCTCGTGAACGATCATCGAGCACCCCTATTCTCGTCAGTCACCCAGGCACTGAGACGCGATTCGCTCGGGCGTCCATGAGGCGCGGGCACCCGGAAGATCGGCGAGGTAGCCGGCGACCTTCGGCGCGTCCCATCCGTGTGCTTCACATAGCCCCTGACCGAGCATGCGCAAATAGACGGCGCTGGGACTGACCAGCGGGACATCACCGGCGTTCCACGGCGCCGTGAAGGTCACCATCGGCGCCGCGCCGTCCAGTCCGACGCTTATCAAAGTCTCGTATCGACCTGGCCCCATCTGAAGACGTCCAACCGCCGCCAGCCGGGTGAGATCGAGGTCGGTGCCCGGCTGGAGATACATCTCCTGAGCGCTGACGTCGGAGAACTGCTCGGCCGTGATCAGATAGGCGCGAGCGGCGGCTCTACCCGGCAGATCCGGGCCGTAGAACGCCCGCCCGCCGCCCCAGACCGGCGATTCCGTCGCGAAGTAAACACCGCCGGGGAGCCATACGGCCTTGTCGGCACGTGGCGGGGTGTTATCTCGCGCTCCCGGGTAGGTGCGCGCCGCCCCGGGCGGCCGCCCACCGAGCAGGTAGCAGCGGAATCGGTCGGCGCACATGTTGGAGCCGTACGAGACGTACCAGACCAAGTCGCCCATCTGTTCTGCCCGGGGGGTGTGACGGCGGTAGCCGATGTGGACGGTGACCGGCACTCGACATGATGACACCGGTCCGCGGGTGCGGGCCGGCGTAACGTCGTGGCTGGTCAAATGGTGGCGGAGGATAGGAGATTCGAACTCCTGAGGGGTTGCCCCCAACACGCTTTCCAATTCTGCGCCCCTCCGTTCACGCTGGGTCGGCACCGGACGCGACCAGCGGCGCGCGTCCGCCGACGCACTCCCGCGACCAGTCGTGACCGCGGATGACTGAGACCCAAACTGAGACCTGGACGAGACGCTTTGAGTCCTCTCCCGATTGGCCCCGATGCCGCCGGCCTGCGCGACTGATCAACCCCGGTCGCCGCGGTCATCGTGACGCCGCTGACTCTTGAATCGAGTGATGACCCGCTTACTCAGGCCGACTACCCCAAGTGCTCCGAGGGTCGTGACGACTGCGGTGAGCCACCCAAGTACCGAAGTGACGCCACTCCCAACAGCTTTGATTATGCTTCCAGGCGTTCGCTTCACGGTGACGGTGATTGTCAGCGGGTAATAGCGAGTGGGGGATATAGCCTCATTGGTGTCCTCCTTTAGGACGGTCAGACCCAGCACCAGTGTGTAGGTTCCGGCTTCATTGCCAGTGACGCTCCAAGCCCAAGCCGCCCAGTCGCCCCGGCTTCGCAAAGGCTCGATCCCTGCTCCGATCTGTTGAACACGTACTTCGGGAGCACTCGATATTAGGTCCGCGCGAATTCGCCCGCCAGCCTTGAGAGCGCGATGAGATCCCATCGAGCGTGCCGAAGTCGCCTGCGGTCCAAGCCTCTCAGCATCAGGAGGTGGACAGCCGCTGATCCGGACAACGTCTGGGCCGCATACGTAGGCCGCCATTAGCATGTGGTGACCTGCGGAAGTTGTTGCTGTGCCGGGAACGGCGACCGAGCTTTCGAACAAGGAGCCGTGAGAACTGCTAGATAGAAGGTCCACGGAACGCAGCCGCGCTCCCAAGATCATAATCAACAGAATTAAAAGGCCGACCGCAACTACAGTTGATATGGGCACCGCCACCGATGTAGTTCTCTCAGAAGAGTGTTTATCGTGCGGAGCCGGCTCCATACCCGCCAATTTCCCTCCAGTTGATCAAGCTGTGCCATGGCCATCGTCAGACCAGATGATGAGGGACAGCAGGGACACCTAGGCTACGGTTGAGCTGATCAGACGGACGCCATCGTGCTGGCGGATCATCGCGCCACCGCCCGTGCGCATGGCATCGAGGACACGGACGGCGAATGCCTCGGACGCCATCGAGGCGACCTCATCGGCGGTCACCCATCGGAAGTCTCGGGATTCGTCTGTCTGGATGAGACTGCCGGCTATGGCGCGGCATCGGAACACGAGTGCCACGATCCCCCTAGGCATGTTCTTGTAGACGCCGGTTAGGAGTTCCGGCTCCACTTCCAGGCCCGTCTCTTCCCGAACTTCTCGGAGTAGGCCCGCGGTGATGTCTTCGTCAAGTTCGAGAATGCCGCCGGGGGCTTCCCAATGACCGTTGTCGCGACGCTGGACGATAAGGGCGCGACCTCGGGCATCGATGATGACCCCGGCGACGCTCACCGAGTGCCGGCTGTCGTGGTCCACGGAAGACCCCCTTATCAGAGCCTCTGGGTAGACTCCAAACCTAGTACATGTATGTACGAGTGGAGGAGTTGGTATGGCGGACTTGGCGTTGCCGGAACTGGACCCCACGTCCGACCGCCCGGTCTTTAAACAGATCGCTGACCATCTTCGAGAGGCGATCGACCGGGGCGCTCTGCCACCAGGAGCCAAGGTGCCGTCAGAGAGTCAGCTTATGGCTCACTACGGTGTGGCCCGCATGACCCTTCGGAACGCGCTTCAGATCTTGCAGAGCGAAGGTCTGACCGTGGCCGAACACGGGCGCGGCGTGTTTGTCCGCTCACGCCCCCCAGTGCGTCGACTGGCCTCTGACAGGTTCGCACGGCGCCATCGAGAGCGCGGCAAGGCTGCGTTCATCGCGGAGACCGAGGATGCCGGCGGTAAGCCGTCCGTGGACTCAATCCAGATCGAGGAGACCAAAGCGGCCGCTGACGTGGCCAAGCGATTGGGACTTGCCAAGGGAGAGAGCGTGATCGTCCGCTCTCGCCGCTACCTGATCGATGGTCATCCAGTCGAAACCGCAGTGTCGTACATCCCTAGCGAGATCGCGCGAGGCACGCGGATCGCCCAGCCGGATAGCGGCCCCGGCGGGATCTACGCGCGGCTCGAAGAGATGGGCTACCGGCTCAATCACTTCGAGGAAGAGATCAGGTGCCGTATGCCGCTTCGCGAAGAGGCCAAGGCGCTCAGACTCGCCCCGGGGGTGCCCGTCTTCCATCTCGTTCGTACGGCGTTCGCCGACGATGGCAAGGCAGTGGAGATCTGCGACACGGTGATGTCGAGCGACGTCTACGTGCTCATGTATCAACTTCCTGCCCAGTAGGGCTTGACTCCTCTAGACGAGTTGGGGTTACATCTAGGGCATCTCCTCTAGACGTGTAGGCGTCTAGGTGAGCCAGTGGCCAGCCAGGTAGAAGAGTGCCGGGTCCATTCGCGAAGGGGTTGAGCTTGTGGTGGCCGAGATCACCGATACGCAGAAGTTCTTGCTTGAGGTTGCTACCGGTAAGGACAAGGCGGATGCGCAGGACCGTGGTCCTGGGCAGAGCAGGACGCCTCGCGTCGACATGATCCTCGATGACATCAACGCCAGGAACGGCAGGTAGTGCCCCGGTCCTGGGGCTTGCACCGCCAAGTACAGGGCCCCAGGCCCGGGTTTCTCGGCTACCGGTAACCCGATAGGAGGAACCCCCATCATGACCTACCGCTACGCGCCGTGCGACTGGCCCGGGTGTGACCGTAAGGACTGCCCGTGGCCCGCCGGCACTAAGAAGACGGGGCAGGGATCGCCGTGAGGAACGGTCGTGTTGCTCGCCCGGCCGCGCGGTCGTATGGCGTGTGCCTGAACGGCGCCGAGTGTTTGTTTGACCCGGAGCTGCATGACGGTCCCGCCGATGTGGTGGAGACGTTGGAGCAGGAGGCCGCCCGGGTGGCGGTGGCCAAGCAGGTGTGCGCGTCGTGCCCGGTGCTGGACGTCTGCCTGGCCTATGCGCTGCGCACCCGGCCCACCTTTGGTGTGTGGGCCGGGCGCACGGCCGGAGAACTGGCCGAACTCGCCGAATCGCCCCGCGCGGCTGCTGCTCGGGCCCGGCGGGGTCGGGCGGTGGCCTGATGAGCGCCCGCAACGGCGAGGACCGGCGGTGGCTGGTCGACACGTTGACGCGTATTTCGCTGCGCTATGGCCGCGCGGTGCATGAGTTGTCGCAGGTGCCGGCTGCTTTGGCGCTGGCTCATCTGTCCGGCGACCCGGCGGGTCAGGATGCGCGGGACGCGGCGGAGGCCATCGGCGCCGTGGTCGCCGCGGCGGTCGCCGAGCTGGTCCACATCGACGCCTACGCGTGCGCGATCACCCGGCCGGATGACCTGTATCCGCTGACCGGCGCCGACCGGCCGCGCCCAGACTGGCGCGCCTGCGATCAGGACCTGACCGGCCACGAGGCCAGCAACTCCCCGATGTTCGGCGACTCCCCGATGTTCGGCGAAGACCCCGGCGGCACCCACCACCAAGCAAGCCCGCCGGGGTCACTCCGAAAGGAGCAGTTCCCATCATGACCCTGCCACGTCAGGTGATCGACGAGATCACCAAGGAAATCAGCAAGCTGGAGCGCGAGGACTGGCACAGCGACGACCGGAGTCGCCGCGCGATGATCACGGGCCTGAACATCGCGTTGCGGATCGTCGAGGGGCACCGGTTGGGGCCCGATGGGCCGCACAGCGACACCTCCATCACCGCGGCGGCGGAGGTGTTCGCCGAGTCGGTGCGGGTCCTCAGCTACGCCACCCGCCCCGCCATGGGCGGGGTGACCCAGCCCCAGACGGTCTATGCGGTGCTCGGCTCCCTCGCGACCGGTCTGTACCGGCTGGACCAGGTGCTAGTCCAACTGGGCGACTTCATGGAGCATGAGGCCGCGCATGGCCGGTTGGGCAACGATCTGGGCGCCGACCCTCAGGCGGACGCTGTGGGCATCCGCCGTCATCTGGGCGCCGCGACGCGGCACGCCGCAGGCGCGGCCACCCAACTGGGGGATGCGCACAGCATCGCCTCCCACCTGTACACCAGCCCCGAATCCCCGGGCGCCACGGGAGCGGAGGGACAGCCGTCATGACCGTTGTTCTTGCCCTGTGCGCCCTGGCGGGGGTGCTGGTGTGGCTGGCCGCCTCCCCGCTGCGGCTCGTCGTTGCGGCCGCGGTGTTCGCGGTGGCGCACCCGTCGCTGACCCTCGCCGTCGCCACCGCGGCCACCGCGGCCGTAGTCGTGACCGGCGGGGTGATCGTGTGGCGCGCCCTGGCCGATTCGGGGTGGCTGCTGATCGCCGTGCAAAGCCGCCCCGCCGGTGCCGGTGGTGTGGGGGTGCGTCATGGCTGACCCCTACAACACCACCTATGGTCCCGTCGGCGAGGCCCCGCCCGATGGTGCGCAGGTGCGCGCCGCCGAGCAACCGGCGTTGCTCGACGAGCGGCCCACCAGGTACGGCCGGAAACTCGAGGTCTACAACGTCCGGTTCCTGTCGGGGCGGCGCCGCCGCACCGCCGCACCCGCGGACGGCCCCGCCGGCCCCGCCGTCTCAGACGGGTCGGCCCCCGATCGTGCGGGCGGGGTGCTGCTGGCGGTCGCGAGTGTGTTGCTGCTGGTGCTGGCCGTCGCGCAGGGCTATGTGTCCTTCCGCGCGCAGTACACCTTCGTGCACGCGGTCAAGGGCGAAGATGCCGCCTCGATGCTGGAGGCGCTGGGGCTGGACTGCGCCGCCGTCATCTTCGCGTTGCTGGGGCTGGCCCAAGCCCGGCTCGGGCGCCCGGCCCTGGCCGAGCGGGCGCTGAACCTGGCATGTGTCGTGGGGTCGCTGGCAATGAACGTCATGTCCGCCGACCTGACCTCGGCCACGTCGATCGCGGTGTGGGCGCTGCCCGCCGCCCTGTACGCCGCGGCGTCCGATCGGCTGATCGCGGTGGTCCGCCGCCGTGCCCTGGCCGGCCGAACCGGCACCGACGAACGATCCCCGCTCGCCGCCACCCGCGGCCTGGCCATGTGGCTGCTGCGGCTAGTGCTGGACACCGCCGGCACCGTCAAGGGCTTCCGCTCCTGGGTGCTGGACGAAGCACCGGTTGCGCCCGGCCGCCGCGCCCGCAACACCGGCCACGACACCGGGCACGACACCTCCCACGACACCGGCCGCGACAGCAAGGGTGACACGAACGGCGACACCAGCCGCGACGCCGACCCCGACACCAGCCGCGACATCACGGGCGACAGCACGAGCGGCAGGAAGGGCAACGGGACGGGCGGCAGTTCGGGCGACACGGTGGCGCGTCGGTCGCGTCGCCGCACCGGAGCGAAGACAGCGAAGACAGCGACGGCGGAGCGGGCGCGGGTGTTGCTCGCGGCCGAGCCCGAGATGTCCGGGGCGGAGCTGGGGCGGCGGCTTCGGGTGTCGGACCGTACGGGGCAGCGTCTTTACGCCCAACTCGCCGCCGACCCCGCAACCGCCACGACGACCACCCGGCCAGCATCGAGGAACGGGAAGGGTGAGGTGTGATGAGTGAGGCGATGCGGCGCCCCGGCGACGCCGAGGTGATCCGGTTGCGCCCAGAACCCGCGAGCGACCCCGCCGCCAACACCACCACCGCCCCCGGCGCGTCGACGGACGCCGATGCCTCGACGAACCCCGCGCCGCCTGCCGCCCCGGTCGACGGGCCGGTGGAGGGGCCGGTGGAGGGGCTGCGGGACACCTCCTATGAGGTGGTGTTGGACGAGCCCGCGTCGGATGCGGCGTCTGGTCCGCCGATCGTTTCGGCGACGGTGGAGGGCGGCGGGGTGGAGGTGCGGCCGGTGCTGCCGCCCGCGTTGCGGTCCCGCGCCGGTTTTGTGGCGGCGGCGCGGCGGGTGGTGGCGCGGTGGCGGCACACCTGCGCCTATCACCTGGTGCGGGTCCCGCTGTATGGGCTGCGGGTCGGCGCCTACGCGGTGGCCGGTGCGGTGCGGGTGGCACGCCGGCAGGTGCGGTGGTGGTGGGTGGCCGAACAACACCAGTTGCGCCAGGCCGCCGCCGCGATGGGGGACGCCGGTTTGTGGTTGAAGCTGCACCGTGAGGCGCGGCATGTGCGGGTCTGGCGCGGTATCGCGCTGGCCGCCGAAGTGGCGGCGCTGGTAGTGGTGGTCCCGGCTGTGTGGGCCGCGACCGGCGGGCACCGCACCGGCCTTGCCGCGCATCTCCCGCAGGTGCCGCACGGCCGGCTCGGGCTGGCGGTGGTGGCGCTGGGGATGGTGGTGTGGCTGGCCCAGGCCGGGCGCCCGGCGGGCAAGAAACTCATCACCGGCGCGGTCGCGACCTCCCGGTACCGCACGATCACCGCGGATGTGATCCTGCGCGCCTACTACGCCGCCAAGCTCGGCGACCCGGACAAGCCTGGACAGCAGATCCAGTTCGGCTCGACCATGGCCGCCGACGGCGACGGGTCACGGGTCGTGATCGACCTGCCGTACGGCAAGGGCCTCGATGATGCGATCAAGGCCCGCCCGGCGATCGCGTCCGGGCTGGACGTGAGCCTGTCGCAGGTGTTCATCACCCGCGACCCCACCAGCCACCGCCGGCACGTGCTGTGGGTGGCCAACCGTGACCCCCTCGCCATCCCCGCGGGCCGTACCCCGCTGCTGGCGTGCAAGCCCACCGACATCTGGGAACCGGCGCCGTTCGGCCTCGACGAGCGGGGCGGCAAGGTCACGGTGCCGATGATGTGGAACTCGATCCTGGTCGGCGCCCAACCCCGGCAGGGCAAAACGTTCTCCGCCCGGCTGCTGGCCCTGTACGCCGCGCTCGACCCCTACGTGCGCCTGAGCGTGTTCGACGGGAAAGGCTCCCCGGACTGGCGCAAGTTCGCCCTCGTCGCCCACGACTGCGCGTTCGGCATGGCCATCTCCCGTGACGGTGACCCGCTGGAGACCTTCACCGAGTTTCTGCGGACCATCAAAGCCGACGTGCAAGACCGCTACCAGCGGCTGTCAGAGCTGCCGGCCGAAGTGTGCCCGGAAGGGAAACTGACCCGCGACATCGCCCGCGACCCCCGCTACAACATGCCCGTCAGGCTCGTGGTGCTCGATGAATTCCAGGAGTACTTCGACACCCCCGACCCCGACACCAACAAAGAGATCGGGCAACTGCTGCTGTTCTTGGTGAAGGTCGCCCCGGCGGCCGGGGTGATCGTGCTGGACGCCACCCAGCGCCCCTCCGGCGTCGGCTCCGGGCAGGTCGCGCAACTGTTCACCAGCTTCCGCGACAACCACCAGATCCGCTTTAGCCTGCGCACCGGGTCCTGGCAGGTCTCCGACCTCGTGCTCGGCTCGGGCGCCTACTCCGAAGGATTCGACTCCTCCACCTTGCTGCCCACCTACAAAGGCGTCGGCATCCTGCGCGGCGCCACCGACGCCACCCCCACCGTGCGGACCTTCCTCGCCGACGCCGAAGACGCCGAAAAGATCCTCACCGCCGCCCGCAGCCTGCGTGAACAAGCCGGAACCCTATCCGGGTACGCCGCCGGGCAGCAGGTGGTCCGGCAGGTGCGGGACGTCCTCGCCGACGCCCGATCGGTCATCAACGCGGGGGAGACGTTCATCTCCTGGCAGGAACTCGCCGCCCGGCTCGCCGAACGGCTGCCGACCTCCTACGGGCAACTCACCGCCGACGCGATCTCCGCGCAGATCCGCGCCTTCGATGTACCCAGCGTGAACGGCAAACACGGCGGCCGGGTCCTGAAAGGCGTCAAAACCGACGCCATCCAACACGCCATCGAACACCGCTCACCCTGACCACCCCCGGCCGGGCATCCGGCCGGTTCATAAGCCACGGCGCGGCCCGGGAGCCGGTAGCGGACACCCGGAGGCGGTAGCGACTGCGCTACCCGCCCCGCTACCGGCCCCACCAGCCCAAACACCCGCAGGTAGCGGGTAGCGCCACCCCTCACCACACCCGTACGCCATGCCTGGAGACACCCATGCCCACCCTTCCCGCCGCTACCGCTACCACCCACCACCATGCCGCAGCAGCCGCCACCGCGGCCGCCGGGAACGGCTACGCCGTCCTGTTCGCCATCGGCGCCCTGTGGGCCGTGTGCTACGTGATCGCCTGCGCCATCTGGCCCTTCAAACCGTGCACACGCTGTGACGGGCGCGGCAAATTCCCCTCACCGTCCGGCCGCGCCTGGCGGTACTGCCGCCACTGCGACGACGGCGCCAAACTCCGCGCCGGCCGCCGCGTCTACAACCACCTCCGCGGCCACCACAACCACTAACCCCCGCCCGCCCAACCGGCCACACCGCCCAACCGACCACGCCCAACCACCGGAAAGGACACCCGCCGTCATGGCCAACGAACCCACCACCACCATCACCGGAAACCTGACCGCCGACCCCGAACTACGCTTCACCACCACCGGGATCGCGGTGGCGTCCTTCACCATCGCCAACACCCCCCGCACCCGCACCCACACCGGCGAATGGGCCGACGGCGAAACCTGGTTCCTGCGCTGCTCCGCCTGGCGCGACCTCGCCCACAACATCGCCGACACCCTCACCAAAGGCGCCGCCGTCATCGCCACCGGACGACTCGCCGCCCGCACCTTTGAGGCCACCGACCAAACCACCGGGCAGACCGTACGCCGCACCGTCGTCGAAATGACCGTCGACGACCTCGGCCCCTCCCTACGCCGCGCCACCGCCAAAGTCGTCAAAACCACCCGCGAATACCCCACCACCAACAGCGGTAACGGCGGCGGGACCACCAACGGCGGCGCGACCCCGCCCGCCGACCCCTGGGCCACGACCCAGCCCGTCACCGCCCCGGCCGCGGCCGGTCCCGCGCCGGTAGGCGCTGCGGGCGGCTACCCCGACGACCCGCCGTTCTAACTCCCCAAGCCGCGCGGCCCCGGCGGCACCTGCCTGCCAGCAACCCCGCCGGGGCCGACTCGCCCTCACCACACAAGCTCGCAGGAGGACTGCACCCATCATGACCCCGACCAGCAACCCCGCCGGCGCCCCGCCGGCCTCCGAGACCCTGACGCGGTACGCGCTGGCCGCCGCCGCCCGCGGCTGGCGCGTCTTCCCGCTCCGCCCCGGCGACAAGCGCCCGGCGGCGGGGTTCACCGACTGGGAACGCCACGCCACCACCGACCCCCACCTGATCCGGTCCTGCTGGGCGCGCGGGCCGTTCAACATCGCGATCGCGTGCGGGCCCTCCCGCCTCGTGGTGATCGACCTCGACCACCCCAAACCCGGCGAGACCCCACCCCCGGAATGGGACCTGCCCGGCGTGGGTGACGGCGCCGACGTGCTCGCCGTGCTGTGCGAACGGCACGGCCAGCCGTGGCCCGCCGACACCTTCACCGTGGCCACCCGCAGCGGCGGCACCCACCTGTACTTCGCCGCACCAGACGTGGTGGAGTTGCGCAACACCAGCGGCCGGCACACCACCGGGCTGGGGTGGCTGATCGACACCCGCGCCGCGGGCGGGTACGTCGTCGCACCCGGCTCCCACGTCCCCAACACCGGCACCGCCCCCAGCGACCATGGGGGCGGCTACACCGTCGTCCACAACGCGGCCCCGGCCCCGCTCCCCGGGTGGCTGTGCGGGCTGCTCAACCCCGCCCACCGCCCATCTCTCGCCCTTGGGTGCCCCTCGCAATCGGCCGGGCAGATCAGTGACCTGCCCGAGTACGTACGGGCGGCACTCAAGGGCGAAACCGAGCGGGTGGCCGGCGCCGCCCGCGGCGGCCGTAACCACGCCCTCAACAAAGCCGCCTACAACCTCGGCCGGCTCGTCGGCGCCGGAGCACTCCCCGAACACACCGCCGCCGCCGCCCTCTACGACGCCGCATCGATCCACTTCGGCCCCGAACCACACGGCATCCCACCCGCCGCCGCCCAAGCCACCATCACCGCCGGCCTGACCGCCGGCGCCCGCAACCCGCGCACCCTCAACACCGCACCACACGAGAGGACCGCGGCATGACCACCACCCCACACCACCCCGATCACCCCGAGCAGTCCGGCCGGGCACCCGCCGCGACGCCGAAGGGCGCGGCGCTGCTGGACGCGCTGCTGGCCGCGCTCACCCGCTACGTGATCCTGCCGACCCCGCACGCCGCCGACGCGGTGGCGTTGTGGATCGCCGCCACGCACGCCCAGCCCGCCTGGGCCCACGCACCCCGCCTCGTCATCCGGGCCCCAGAGAAACGATGCGGGAAATCGCGGCTGCTGGACGTGGTGGAGGCCACCTGCCACAACCCGTTCATCACCGTCAACTCCTCACCCGCCGCCGTGTATCGGTCCATCACCGACGACCCGCCCACCCTCCTGGTCGACGAAGCAGACACCCTGTTCGGGCCCAAAGCCGAAGGAAACGAAGACCTCCGCGGGCTACTCAACGCCGGGCACCAGCGCAACCGCCCCGCCAAGCGCTACGACGCCAACACCGGCCGCGTCGAATCCATCCCCACCTTCGCCATGGCCGCCCTCGCGGGCATCGGCGCCATGCCCGACACCATCGAAGACCGCGCCGTCATCATCCGCATGCGCCGCCGCGCCCCCGGCGAAACCGTCCACCCCTACCGGCACCGCCGCGACCGCCCACCGCTGCGCACCCTCGCCTACCAGCTCGCGAAATGGCTCCGCGCCGACCTCCCAGCCCTGGAAGCGGCCGAGCCCGCCATGCCCGTCGAAGACCGCGCCGCCGACACCTGGGAACCCCTCACCGCCATCGCCGACCACGCCGGGGCGCACTGGCCCGAACGCGCCCGCGCCGCCGTACTCGCCCTCACCGCCGAAGCCGACGCAGGCGGCCACACCTCCACCCGTATCCGCCTACTCGCCGACTGCCGCACCGCATTCGGACCCGACACCGCCCTCGCCACCGTCACCCTGCTGGAACGGCTCAAAGCCGACCCCGAAGCACCCTGGACCGACCACGGAACCGGCGGACTCACCCCCATGAGACTCGGCCAGATGCTCCGCGAATACGAAATCCGATCCCGGAATATCCGCTTCACCGACGGCCAGGCAAAAGGCTACTACCGCGCCGACTTCCTCGACGCGTGGGCGCGGTACTGCCCCACCCCTGACACACCCGACGACCCGGGCGAACCCGGCGACGTACTCACCCTCACCCGGCCAGCAGGCAGGGCGGGCCGTCCCAGCCGTCCCAGCCTCAAAACCCCAGCTCACCCCCGGGACGGCTCCAACCCCGGGACGGCTTAAGCCGTCCCAGCAAAACAAGCCGTCCCAGCACCGACCAGCCAAAACGAGGCTGGGACGGCTGGGACGGCAACCCCCCACCCAACCCCAACCACCCGGCGGCACCCACCACCAACCCAAGCCCGCCGGAAATGAGGACTGAAAGGGGCATGCTTGTGACGATGTTCGGCGCGAAAACTCGTCTCCTGCTGACGACTGAGGAAGCAGCCGAACGGCTGGGCATCGGTCGAACGAAGATGGTCCGTCTGGTGTCTTCTGGGGCGGTCGAGTCCGTCAAGATCGGACGGCTTCGGCGGATTCCGGCCGAATGTTTGAGTGAGTTCGTGGCTCAACTTCGAGCAACCCAAGCTGAGTGAGCCGGGGCAATGGAGAGCAAGCAGGGTAAGACCCGAGCCCCGAACGGTGCCTCAACTATCTACTTCGGAAAGGATGGTTACTGGCACGGTCGCGTGACGGTCGGTGTGAGAGACGACGGCACGCCGGACAGGAGGCACCGGAAAGCCAAGACGCGGGCCGAAGTTGTGAAACGGGTCCGCGAACTCGAGAAGCTCCGCGACGAGGACCGGGTACCAAAAGCGGGACAGCGATGGACTCTCGCGACATGGCTACGGTACTGGCTGGAGAACATCGCATGTCCGCCCAACATCGCTGAAAACACCTACGCCGCGTACCGTGTGGATGTCGAGAGGCATCTAATTCCGGGGATCGGAGCGCATCGGCTTCACCGGCTAGAGCCGGAGCATTTTGAGAGGCTGTACGCCAAGATGCAGCGATCCGGCTTGAAGCCGGCCACGGCACACCACGTACATCGGACGATACGAAATGCGCTGAACGAGGCCGTACGGCGTAAGCACCTGGCATCTAACCCGGTGCTCATTGCGAAGCCTCCCCGTGTCATGGAAGAGGAAGTAGAGCCATACAGTGTAGACGAGATCCGAGCTCTGCTGACTGCCATTAGCGAGATGCAACGTAATGGCGCTCGGTGGATATTCGCCCTCGCGCTAGGTCTCAGGCAGGGTGAGTGCCTGGGGATCAAATGGTCAGACGTGGATCTCGATAGGGGAACCATTCGTATCCGGCGGGGCCGATTGCGGCCCAAGTACAAGCATGGATGCGATGGCAACTGTGGCAGGAAGGCCGGCTACTGCCCTCAGCGAATCCAAACTAATGCGGAGACCGGCGACACCAAGTCAAGGGCAGGCAAGCGCACGGTGGGACTTCCCGACCCTCTGGTTGCGATCCTACGGAGCCACAAGCACAAGCAAGACTGCGAGAGGGACGCCGCGGGGCAGCTATGGCACGAAACAGGGTATGTATTCGCGAAGCCGGACGGAAACCCACTCAACCCGAATACCGACTACCGCGAATGGAAGGCGTTGCTTAAGGACGCTGGAGTCAGGGATGCCCGATTGCACGATGCGCGACATACCGCCGCAACCGTCCTGCTGATTCTCGGTGTACCGACGCCCACGGCGATGGCGCTGATGGGCTGGTCCAGTGCCAGCATGGCCGCGCGATACCAACATCAGGGGGACGCCATCCGCGGAGAAGTCGCCGGCAAGATTGGCCGTCTCCTCTGGGGGATAGCGGAGTAGCGGTTACCTCCGCTGGGGCCGGGGCCGGTCTTCTGCGATCCGATCACGAGGGCCGGCACTCCAAAGTGCACAGGATGATCCTTCCTCATGTACACCGATTTAGTCCATGCGCGCGCGTGACACGCGCGCGCATTTATCAGAAGCGCCCTGTCTATGCAACCGGGGAGGACTCGCTCGTGGACTAGCCGTGGAGTGCACGGGATTATAGCCCGGCCGCGCGACACGCTGTGTTGTCCACCGGTTGTGGTATACGCGCGCGGCCGTGTTCACGCGACGCGCGCGTATCACATACGAGTGCCATTCTGGGCGCAGAATGCCCCCGTAACGCCCCCAGCGCTTCATAGGCGACGCGCCGCGCTTCTGGGTCAGTAAGGAGTAAGGTGTCCGCTAAAGTAGTCCCAGCGACGCTCTCAGGCTCATGCAGAGGTGTCCTGGGTTCCCTTGGTGGGAGGAAGGTCGATTAGCTAGTGAGGCAGGTGCCCCTGACAGAGGTAGGCGGCAGATACGTATCGCGACCCCCACCGCTGGAATGCGAACGGCTCTCCTGTTGGCGCAGGAGAGCCGTTCACTGCAATTACGTCCCGTACAGCACGATCACCAACACGCATTGATGATGACCAATACACATGGACGTGCAATAGTGAGTGTACTCCGGATCAAGAAGCCTGAGCACAACAACCCCCCAAGCCAGCCTTCGAGGCTTCCCCAGCGGTGGGCGATCATCATCGGCTTCTCACAGGCCATCGGGATCGCCCTGTGGGTGACGGTCGGCCCCGCAGTTGGCGTCCCGGCAGCCTTCGCGTGCGCGATGTTTCTGTACTACGCCTTGGAGTAGAGGTGCGACCCTGCCCCCGTCACCAGAGGCTGGATGAGACCCAAAATGAGACCCTGGCACTGTCGGCCGGTTCGCCTCCTAGCTATCGAGCCGACGCGTTGGCTGGTCAGTGGTGGCGGAGGATAGGAGATTCGAACTCCTGAGGGGTTGCCCCCAACACGCTTTCCAAGCGTGCGCCCTAGGCCACTAGGCGAATCCTCCGTCGCAGAGCTTACCGGGTGACGTGGAGCGGTCGTACGTGGATAACGGCGTCGAGGGGCAGCGGCCCGTAGATATGGGGGTAGGTGTCGCCGTCGGCGGGCTCGTGTCGTACCGGCGCGTCCAGCTTGTCGGTGTCGATCACGAGCAGGACGAGGTCGGAGCCGGCGTCGAGGTCGGCGTAGAAGGCGCGGCGCACCCGATCGACCTGATCATGGTTACGGCAGGCGTGGATGAAGCCGACCTCTTGGCGCGTCCTGCCGCGTGTCGAGATCTCGTACGGCCCGCCGTCGGCGCGGGCGGCGTCCCAGTCGGGGCGCAGCGCGATGTGGAAGATCTCCGCCACGAGACGGCAGCCTAGTCAGGTCGGGGGACCCGGCCGAACCCGGGCCGCGGATGCCATAGACTCGAAATCGACCCCTCGCATGGCGTCAACCTGTGAACCTCCCCAGGGCCGGAAGGCAGCAAGGATAAGCAGGCTCTGGCGGGTGTGCGGGGGGTCCCATGTTTGAGGAGGGCAGCCCCCAGATGAGTCTGGCTCTGTACCGCAAGTACCGGCCAGCGACCTTCGCCGAACTCAAGGGGCAGGAACACGTCGCCGAGCCCCTGCAGCAGGCGCTGCGCAACGGCCGGATCCATCATGCCTACCTGTTCAGCGGCCCGCGCGGCTGCGGCAAGACGTCCAGCGCCCGCATCCTGGCGCGTTCCCTGAACTGCGAGCAGGGCCCGACGCCCGAGCCGTGCGGGGCCTGTGACTCCTGCGTCGCCCTGGCGCCCACCGGGCCCGGGCACATCGACGTGATCGAGATCGACGCGGCGTCGCACGGCGGCGTCGACGACGCCCGCGATCTGCGGGAGCGCGCGTTCTTCGCGCCCGTCTCGGCCCGCTTCAAGGTCTACATCATCGACGAGGCGCACATGGTGACCCGGGAGGGCTTCAACGCCCTCCTGAAGCTGGTCGAGGAGCCGCCGCCGCACCTGAAGTTCGTCTTCGCCACCACCGAGCCCGAGAAGGTCATCGGGACGATCAGATCCCGCACGCACCACTATCCGTTCCGGCTGATGCCGCCCGGGACGTTGCGCGATCTGCTCGAAGAGATCTTGACGGCCGAGGGGGTCAAGTACGAGCCGTCGGCGCTGCCGCTGGTGGTGCGGGCGGGCGCCGGCTCGGCCCGCGACTCGCTGTCGATCCTCGACCAGTTGCTGGCCGGCGCGGACGATTCGGGGGTGACCTATGCCAGGGCGGTCACCCTGCTGGGCTACACCGACGCGTCGTTGCTCGACGACGTGGTGGACGCGTTCGCGGCGCACGACGGCGCGGCGGTCTTCGCCGCCGTCGACCGGGTGATCGAGAACGGTCAAGATCCGCGCCGGTTCGCCGCCGACCTGCTGGAACGCATGCGCGACCTCATCATCTTGTCGAACGTCCCTGAGGCGGGGGCGTCCGGGCTGTTCGACGCGCCCCCGGACGAACTGGAGCGGATGCAGCGGCAGGCCTCGGTGGTGGGCCCCGCGGACCTGGCCCGGGCGGCGGATCTGCTGCATGTGGGGCTGACCGAGATGCGCGGCGCGACGTCGCCCCGGCTGCTGCTGGAGTTGATCTGCGCCCGCGTCCTGCTGCCCGCCGCGTACGACGACGAGGCCTCGCTGCTCACCCGGCTGGAGCGGCTCGAACGCCGCCTGGCCATCGGCGCCGGCGAGCCGGTTCCGGCCCCCGCGCGCGAGCCGGCGGAGCGGCCACCGGCACAGGCACAGGCACAGGCGCCGGCGCCCGCGCCCGCGCCGCCCACGGCTTCCCCGGCACGGCCGGCGCCCAAGCCGGAGCCGGAGCCGGAACGGCGGCCGGAACCACGGCCGCGGCCGCCCGTCGAGCCGCCCGCTGCCGCTGCCGCCCAGCCTGCTCCGGCACCGCCCGCCGGCGGCGCGGCCGGTTCTGGCGACCTTGATGTGGCGGCCGTACGGCGGGCGTGGCCGGACATCCTCGAAAGGGTGAAGGGCAAGAGCAGAGCCGCGTGGATGGTCCTGATGGAGGGCGTGCAGGTCGCCTCGATCGAAGGCACCGTCCTCACGCTGGCGTTCGACCACGAGGGCAAGCGCAAGGGCTTCGTCAACGGCGGCCGTGACGGTGTGGTCCGCGAGGCGCTGAAGGAGTTCCTCGGGGTCGACTGGAGGATCGAGACCGTGACCGGCGCCGCGTCCGGGCCGGCCGCGGGCGGGGCCGCGCCGGGTGGACAACCGGCGGGTCGTCCCGGTGGAGGGTCGTGGCAGGGCGGCGGCGGTCCGTCAGGCGCCGGGCCGGTCTCAGGTACGGCCGTACCCGCGGCGCCCCGGCCGGGCGCCGCCCGCTCGCCCGGCGCCGGCCGGCCTGGTGCCGGCTCGCCCGCCGAGGCCGCTCCTGCGCCGCTCCCGCCCATGCCGGACGAGCCGCCGCCGCCACCGGCGCCGATCGACGAGCAGGACGAGGTCGATCCCGAAGGCGACGCGAACGCCGACGCGGACGGCGAGTACTCCGGCATGGCGCTCATCCAGCGCGAACTGGGCGGCCAGGTCATCCAAGAGATCGACAATTCGTCCGCATGAAGACGGGATGGACGACCGAAAAGGCCAGGTGGCGGCGCCGACGGGCGGGTCCGCGGGCCGGAGCGAACGTCATCCACGCCATGGGCGCCTTGGTGCGTACCGCATTCCGGCCTGAGGCCTTAGTCTCGGGAAGACAAAGGTGAAGGAGAGCTCCGTGGAACCCGGTGGTCAGCTGAATATTCAACATATGCTCGAGCAGGCCCAGCGTGTCCAAGAGCAGCTGCTCAACACGCAGCAAGAGCTCGCCGAGACAGAGGTGACCGGCACCGCGGGCGGCGGTCTCGTCACCGTAAGGGCCAGCGGTCAAGGTGAGATCACCGGCGTCAGCATCGATCCGAAGGCGATCGACGCGAGCGACCCCCAGGACACCGCCGAAACCGTGGCCGACCTGGTGCTGGCCGCGATCCGCGACGCCAGTCGCGCCGCGGCCGACCTCCAGCGCGAGAAGATGGGACCGTTGACCGAGGGGCTCGGTGGCGGGCTCCCGGGTCTTGGTGATCTGCCAGAGATGCCCGGCCTGCCGGGATTTCCCGGGACGCCGGGGCAACGGGGCTCCTGACGCGGGCAACGCGGGGCAAGAGCCGAGAGCAAGGGAAGGTGCGGGCGCGTGTACGAAGGGGTGGTCCAGAATCTCATCGACGAACTGGGCAGGCTGCCCGGCGTCGGCCCCAAGAGCGCGCAGCGGATCGCCTTCCACCTCCTCGCCGCCGATCCGGCCGACGTGAACCGGCTGACCGAGGCGCTCAAGGAAGTGAAGGACAAGGTCCGGTTCTGCCGCACCTGCGGCAACGTCGCCGAAGCCGAGGAGTGCCGCATCTGCCGCGACGCCAGGCGCGACCCGCACATCATCTGTGTGGTCGAGGAGCCCAAGGACGTGGTGGCGATCGAGAAGACCCGTGAGTTCCGCGGCCGCTACCACGTGCTCGGCGGCGCGATCTCGCCGATCGAGGGCGTCGGGCCGGAAGACCTGAGGATCAAGGAACTCATGACCAGGCTCGCCGACGACACCGTCACCGAGCTCATCCTCGCCACTGATCCCAACCTGGAGGGCGAGGCCACCGCCACCTACCTCGCCCGCCTGGTCAAACCCATGGGCATCACTGTGACCCGCCTGGCCAGCGGCCTGCCGGTGGGCGGCGATCTCGAGTACGCCGACGAGGTCACTCTTGGCCGCGCGTTCGAAGGACGGAGGCTCCTCGATGTCTAGCTTCAATACCGCCGAAGACTGGAACACCCTTGCGGAGCGGGTCGCCACGCACGTGCGGAACTACCTGTCCGGCCTGGAGGCGATGGCCAGGGGCGAGGGCGGCAAGAAGATCGTGCCGCTGCTGCTGCTCGAGGTCTCGCAGATCCTGCTGGCGGGGGCGCAGCTCGGCGCGAGCGAAGACGTGATCCTGCCCGACAACTGGGAACCCGAGATCGGCGACGATCCCGACCTGGACGCCGTACGGCAGGGACTCGCCGAACGGCTGGCGATCGTCGACGAGTACGTCGAGGTTTTCGAGCCGTACAAGGACACCGAGCCGATCTCCTACCGGCTCTCCGACGACCTGGTCGACGTGGCGAGCGACCTCGTCCACGGCCTGCGCCATTACGAGAAGGGCCGGCCGCTCGAGGCGCTGTGGTGGCTGCAGTACTCCTACCTCAACCACTGGGGCAACCACGCCGGAGCCGCGCTGCGCGCCCTGCACGCCGTGGTGGCGGGTGCCCGGCTCGATGTCGTCGCCGAACCGGTCGAGGACATCGCCGACCCGACGGCCGAGCCGATGGAGCAGAAGGTCGGCAACTAGGGCGTTTGCGCGCCGCCCCGTCTGGACCCCGGGATTCGCGCGGCTGATTCGGGGACGCCCCCACCGGTCGCGGTGAGCGCGATCATGGCGATCCCCGCGCCGGACCCATGCCCCGGCCGGGCCGCGTCCCGGCACGCCTTCTCGCCAGGAAATACCGCACATCCTTACATTTCCGGACAAATGGTCCGCGCCTCCGGCCGATGACCCTCGGTAGACTCGACGCCCGGAACGCCGGATTCAGATCCTGATAGCGAGTTGAGGAGCAGTCAGCCGTGGCCCTTGTCGTGCAGAAGTACGGTGGCTCCTCCGTGGCCGACGCCAGCTGCATCAAGCGGGTCGCGCAGCGGATCGTCGCGACCAAAAAGGCAGGCAACGACGTCGTCGTCGTGGTGTCCGCCATGGGCGACACCACGGACGAGCTGATCGACCTCGCCGAGCAGGTCAGCCCGCTGCCGCCGGGCCGCGAGCTCGACATGCTGCTGACCGCCGGGGAGCGCATCTCGATGGCGCTGCTGGCCATGGCCATCGCCAACCTCGGGCACGAGGCCAGGTCGTTCACCGGCTCCCAGGCCGGAGTGATCACCGACGGCTCGCACGGCAAGGCCCGCATCATCGACGTTACGCCCGGCCGCATCCGCAGCGCCCTCGACACCGGGTCGATCGCGATCGTCGCCGGATTTCAAGGCGTTTCACAAGACAGCAAGGACATCACCACGCTCGGCCGCGGCGGCTCCGACACCACCGCGGTGGCGCTCGGCGCGGCGCTCGGCGCCGACGTGTGCGAGATCTACACCGATGTCGACGGGATCTTCACAGCCGACCCGCGGATCGTGCTGACGGCGCGCCGCGTCCCGCGCATCTCTTACGAGGAGATGCTCGAGATGGCCGCCTGCGGCGCGAAGATCCTGCATCTGCGCTGCGTCGAGTACGCGCGCCGCTACGGCATACCCATCCACGTGCGGTCCTCGTTCAGCCAAAAGGAAGGCACGTGGGTCGTCGACACCATAGAAGGAACCGCGATGGAGCAAGCGATCATCTCCGGCGTCGCGCACGACCGGAGCGAGGCCAAGATCACCGTGGTCGGCGTGCCCGACAAGGTGGGCGAGGCGGCCGCGATCTTCGGAGTCCTCGCGGACACCGGCATCAACATCGACATGATCGTGCAGAACGTGTCGGCCGCGTCCACCGGGCGTACGGACATCTCCTTCACGCTGCCGGAGACCGACGGGCAGATCGCGATGGCCGCCCTCAACAAGGTCAAGGAGCAGGTCGGCTTCGAGTCGCTGCGCTATGACGACCAGATCGGCAAGGTCTCGCTGATCGGTGCGGGCATGCGGTCTCACCCTGGCGTGACCGCGAAGTTCTTTGGCGCGATCGCCGAGGCGGGCGTCAACATCGAAATGATCTCCACCTCGGAGATCCGCATCTCGGTGATCGTCGCGCAAGACGACGTCGACGGTGCGGTCGCGGCGGCGCACGCCGCGTTCGACCTCGACTCCGAGCAAGTGGAGGCCGTGGTGTACGGAGGGACCGGCCGATGACTCGTACGACTTCCGCGCAAGACGCCGGCGCGTCCGCCCGCAAGCCGACCCTGGCGGTCGTCGGGGCCACCGGGGCCGTGGGCACGGTGATGCTCGACATCCTGTCCACCCGCGAGGATGTCTACGGCGAGATCCGCCTGGTCGCCTCGCCCCGTTCCGCGGGCCGCAAGCTGTCCGTACGCGGCGAGGACGTCGAGGTGATCGCGCTCGCGCCCGAGGTCTTCGACGGCGTCGACATCACGATGTTCGACGTGCCCGACGAGGTGTCCAAGGAGTGGGGGCCGGTGGCGGCGGAGCGCGGCGCCGTGGTCGTCGACAACTCCGGCGCCTTCCGCATGGATCCGAACGTGCCGCTGGTCGTCCCCGAGGTGAACGCGAGGGAAGCCCGCAACCGGCCGAAGGGGATCATTTCAAACCCCAACTGCACGACGCTGTCGATGATCGTCGCGGTCGGCGCGCTGCACGAGGCCTTCGGACTGCGTGAGCTCGTCGTGGCCTCCTACCAGGCGGCGTCCGGCGCCGGCCAGACGGGCATCGACACTCTGTACGACCAGCTCGAGAAGGTCGGCGGCAACCGCGAGGTCGGCAATCGGGCCGGCGACCTGCGCGGGGTCGTCGGCGACCTCGGGCCGTTCCCGGCCCCGCTCGCGATGAACGTCGTCCCCTGGGCCGGCTCGCTCCGCCAGGGCGGCTGGTCGTCGGAGGAGTTGAAGGTCCGCAACGAGTCCCGCAAGATCCTTGGCCTGCCCGATCTGCGGGTGTCGGCCACCTGTGTGCGGGTTCCGGTCGTCACGACCCATTCGCTGGCCGTCCACGCGGTCTTCGCGAACGAGGTCGAGCAGCGCGAGGCCCAGGCCGTCCTCGCCGGCGCGGCCGGTGTGGTGCTGGTCGACAAGCCGGAGGAGCACGAGTTCCCGACGCCCGCCGACGTCGTCGGCACCGACCCGACGTGGGTGGGCCGGGTCCGCCGGTCGATCGACGATCCGTACGCGCTCGACCTGTTCTTGTGCGGTGACAACCTGCGCAAGGGCGCCGCGCTCAACACCGCGCAGATCGCCGAACTGGTGGCCGCCGAGTTCACCGGCTGACGCCCCGGCCCCGCAATCCTCGCGAGGTCTTAAGGTGACGTACGTGACCGAGACCAAGGCCGGCAAGTCGGAGCAGACGCGTGCGCTGATCGTGGAGACGGCGCTGCGGCTGTTCCGCGAGCGCGGCTACGCCGCGACCACCATGCGGATCATCGCGAAGGAGGCGGGGGTCTCGGTCGGTAACGCCTACTACTACTTCGGCTCCAAAGAAGAGCTGATCCAGGCGTACTACGACCAGCTGCAAAGCGACCACAACGCGGCCTGCCGGGCCGTGCTGCGGCGGGAGAGCGAGTTCGCGGCGCGCCTGCGCGGGGTGCTGCGGGCGCGGGTCGACACGATGGTGCCCTACCACCAGTTCGCCGGAAAGTTCTTCAAGTTCGCCGCCGAGCCGACCAGCCCGCTCAACCCGTTCAGCGCCGAGTCCGGCCCGGCCAGGGCGGCGGCCGTGGCGATCTACCGCGAGGTCGTGGACGGCTCGTCGCTCAAGCTGGACGCGGAGTTCAAGGACGAGCTGCCCGAGCTGCTGTGGCTCTACTCGATGGGCATCGTGCTCTACTGGGTCCACGACAGCTCGCCCGGCTGCCGCAAGACCTACCTGCTCATCGAACGCACGGTTCCGCTCGTCAACAAGATGGTGGCGATGTCGCGACTTCGGGTGTTCAGGTCGGTCACCCGAGAGCTGGTCCAGATCATCCGCGACGTCCGCACCAAGGACCCGGCCGAATAGCGAACCCGTCCACACCTCGGCCACCACCCCCGGCCACCCCGGGCACCCCCGGCCACCCCGGCCCTCCGGCCCCGGCCCCCAGGCCCCCGGCCTCCGCGCGGCGCCGAGGCCGAGGGCCGGACTATGGGTGGTTGTGGGGGGCCACTGCATGATCACCGGCGGGCCTTGCGGCGCCTCACCTCCTTTCCCGGGTGATCATGCAGCGGTGCGCGTTAGCGGTAGAGGAGGTCCCAGTGGCTGCCCTCGTCGGCGTAGACGCCGCCAGAGCGGGAGCGGTAGAGCGCGGCCCCGTCGCCACGGACCCCGACGTGCCGGAGCCGCTTGGTGATGAAGCGGTTGACACAGCGATTCGGCAGGACGTCGATCTTGTAGCCGTTCCAGTGGCTGAACCGGCCAGGGGCGTGCCCGCGCTCGGTGCCGCCGGAGACGATGATCCGGCATCGGCTGTGCCGCCTGAAGGAGATCAAACCCTCGATGCTGACGCGCCTGATGCCCTGCAGCGACGTACAGCTCGGGCGGTATCGGTTCGAGCAGTGGCCGTTGGATCGCCACCTGATCCCGTTGAGGCGCAGCGTGCCCAACGCGATGTGCTGCGGAAGCCGGGCGGCCTTGTTCGACAGCGTCTGCGGCGCCGGCCCCGGCGCCGGGCGCTGCGGCGCCCCACGCAGGGCCGCGGCCTGCTGTCCCTTGCCGGTCTTCGCCCGCGACTGGGACGTTAAGGGCAACGTCTTGATCGCGATCGCCACCGAGACCGCGGCGAGCGCGCAGCTCGCCACCCAGATGGACCAGCGCAGGATGCGGTTGCGCGGCATGTCTCCCCCCTGTCAGCCGTGGCCGTGGGGGGATTTCCGTTCACTCCGGCCGATCTTGCCTGTGTCGAAGGAAGTCGTGCCCGGTCAGACGATCAAGTTAACGCACGCAGAGTAATCAAATAGTGACAACTTGCTAGATCACGTGCTTACGGGCGAATGCCATCTCGGCGGCCATCTGCCTGATCCGCTCCTCCACGACCAGCGAGCCATGCCCCGCGTCGTATCGGTAGACCTCGTGCGGTTTGCCCAACTCGTTGAGGCGAGCCAGGTAGTTGTTGATCTGCCGGATCGGGCAGCGCGGGTCGTTTTCGCCGGCCAGGATCAGCACCGGCGCCTTGACCCGCTCGACGTAGGTGAGCGGGGACGACGCCCGATACAGCTCCGGCACATCCGCCGGGGAGCCGCCGAACAGCGACCGGTCGAAGGCGCGCAGGCCCTCCATCTCGTCCTCGTAGGCGGCGAAGTAGTCGGCCACCGGCACCGAGGCCACGCCGACCGTCCAGTCGTCAGGCTGGGTGCCCAGGCCGAGCAGGACGAGGAAGCCGCCCCACGAGGCGCCGGTCAGCACGAGCCTGGCGGGGTCGGCCAGCCCGGAGGACACGGCCCAGTCGCGCACGGCCTTGATGTCTTCCAGCTCGGTGAGCCCCACGCGGCCCTCGATGGCATCACGCCAGGCCGAGCCGTAACCGGTCGAGCCGCGGTAGTTGACCTGGACGACCGCGAAGCCATGGTCGATCCAGGCCGCGGTGGGCGGCGAGAAGGCGTCGGTGTCTTGTGCGGTGGGCCCGCCGTGGATGTCGAAGACGGTGGGGAAGGGCCCGTCGGCGGCCTCGCCGTCGGTGCCGGCCGGGCGGGAGACGAGCGCATGGATCTTGCCCGCCGGCCCGTCGACCCAGACGTCCTCGACCGGCACGGAGGGCGGCGCCGGCGGCCCCGGGGGCGCCAGCACGATCGCTCCGGAGGTCGACCGGACCACCGACGGCTCCGCCGCGCTCGTCCACGCGTATTCGACGGTCCCGTCGGGCCGTGCGGTCGCGCCGTTGATCACCCCGCGCGGGGTCGCGATGCGCGTCAGGGTGTCGGAGTCGAGGTCGTAGCGGTAGATCTCGTCACGCGCCTCGTGGGAGTGGGAGATGAGCAGTGCCGACGCGTCGGGGTACCAGTCGGCGCCGATCTCGCCCGGCAGGTCGATGACGATCTCGCGCTCGGTGCCGGCCACCGGGTCCCAGATGAGCGACTCGGGCCGGCCCCGCCGCTCGTGCCTGACCAGCAGTCGGGGATCGCCCGCGACCGGTGAGAACCCGGCCCCGTAGACCCCTTTGCCGGGCCCGTCCCACAGATCGGCGACGGCGGAGCCGTCGAGGCGGACCACGCGCAGCGCCATGTGGCGGCTGTCGCCGTGCTCACTGTGGTTGATCGCCACAAGCGACTCGTCTTTGGAGAGGTCGACGAGCTGAGCGTCTTCGCGATGCTGGTAGAGAATCGTCCAGGTGCCGGCGGGCGGGCCGATATGGATGCTCGTGCCCTCGGTGCCGGTGCGGCCGACCAGGGCGAGCCCGCTCGGCCCGACCGCGAGCCCGGCCGGGTAGGAGGGCTCGAGGCCCTCGGCCGCCGGCACGTCGGCGCCGCCGTCGAACGGCTGGCGCATCCACACGCCGAACTCGTCGCCGTCGGTGTCGTCGAACCACCAGATCCACTCGCCGGTGGGGTCGACGCCGCCCATCCAGGTGCCGTTGGCCCGGTCGGTGACCTGCCGGCGGGTGTCGCGCAGCCGATCCCACGCGTAGATCTCCCACGTGCCGGTGGCGTTGGATCGGTAGATGCAGCGGTGCGGGGCGTCCTCGGCCCAGCCGGGGAGGGTCACCCGGGCCGCGCGGAACCGGGCCTGCCAGCGCTCTTCGTCGACCATGACGCCAAGTATGGCCGCTGGCCGCGGCATCCGGGCCATAGTGAGCCGCCTGTGGACAACCCGGCCTCGCCGCCCCGGCGGGCGTGGTCCTCGCCCTGACCCGACCCGACCCGACCCGGCCCTATCCGTCGTCCGAGGCGGCCCGGTGGCCCCGGCGCCAGGCGGCGCAGCGCGCGACGTAGTCGGCCAGGTGACGGACGGCGAACTCCTCCGCCGACCAGTCCTCGGGCAACGGCGCGATGTCCGCCGCCCAGGTATAGGCCCAGCCGGACCGCCCGTCGACGAGCGCCACCTCCGCGAGGTCGTAGCCGCCGTTCTCGAACGCGTCGATGACCTGCCACTCCGCGGGGGTCAGCCCGGTGAGCAGCAGGCCGTCGGCCGTCGCGCCCGGCGCCCGGACGAGGCCCGGGTAGGCCAGGCCGGGCAGCGCGGCCGCCCGCCACCCGGCGGCGGACGCCGCCGTACGGTCCGGCACCCGGCCGATGAGGGCCCGCACGATGTCGGCGAACAGCAGCGTGCCGTAGACGAACAGGGACTCCGGCCACCGCGCCGGGGGCCGGTCGCGCCGGCGTGTCATGGGCGGCGAGGCATCTCCTTTGTCCACAGCCTGTGGATATCCGGATCGGCCCCGGAGCTAGGGAACGCGCTCCCAGCCGCGCCGGGGCAGCCGGCTGCCCAGCCGGGCGTCGCGGCTGCGATAGACGATGTACGGCCTGGTCAGGTAGCCGACCGGAGCCGTGAGCATGTGAACGAGCCGCGTAAAGGGCCAGATGCAAAACAGCAGCAGCGCGCTGAGGGCGTGCAGCTGGAAGAGCACCGGCACGTCGCGCATCAGGTCGGCATCGGGCTGGAGGTAGAACACCGACCGGAACCACGGCGACACCGTCTCGCGGTAGTTGTACCCGCCGCCCACCACGTTGGCCACGACGGTCGCGGCCAGGCCCAGCACGATGACCAGCGTGAGCACGGCGTACATGAGCTTGTCGTTGCGGGTGGTGGCGGAGAACACCGGTCCGACCGTGCGCCGCCGGTAGATCAGGATCGCCAGCCCGCCCAGGGTGCAGAACCCGGCGAGCGTGCCGAGCGCCACAGCCACCACATGGTAGGCGTCCTCGCCGATCCCGACGGCCTCCGTCCAGCTGTCGGGGATGACGAGCCCGCCGACATGCCCGATCAGCACGACCAGGATCCCGAAGTGGAACAGCGGGCTGCCGATGCGCAGCAGCCGGCTCTCGTACAGCTGCGACGACCGCGTCGTCCAGCCGAACTTGTCGTAGCGGTAACGCCAGTAGTGGCCGAGGACGAAGATCGCGATGGTGACGTACGGGAACACGACCCACAGCAGCACGTCCAGCACGCCCGGCTCCCCGGCGGGGGCGACGAGTGCGGTCACGACCTCACCTCCAGGCGCTCCGGCCGGTCCGGCGCGATCAGCGCGTTGCCTTCGTGGCCGTAGGGATCCAGGCCGACCTCCTCCTCGGGTGGACCCGCGGCGGCGAGCCGGGAGACGGCCTCGTAGTCGCGGGCGGACGTCGGCGGCAGCGTCGCCGAGACCGCGTCGAGAACGGCGGCCCACGGCGATCGCATCTCGGTCAATGCCAGGCGCAGCAGCTCAAGACCGGCGCGGTGCTCGGTCAGCAGCCGGCGGCCCTGTTCGGCGTCGCCGGTGGCGGCGAACTCCAGGACGACCGCCAGGTGGTCGGGCAGCTCACCGTCGTCGAGGACCAGACCGGCCGTCCGATAGGCGTGCTTGAACCGCAGCAGCGCCATCCCGCGCTTCCGCGTGTCCCCGTACGCGTAGTACGTGAGGTACAGGCAGCAGCGTTTGCGATGGTCGAAGGTGGCGACGTAGTCGGCCGCGAGCTCGCCGGGCGCGGTGGCGTCGAGATGGTCGAGGAACCGGTCCAACGGCTCGCCGACCGCCGTGGGCAGCGCCGCGACGGCCTCGCGCAGCAGCGGCCGCCTGGCGAGCAGCTCCTCGTCGGGATACTCGAGCAGCAGCGAGGCCGTCTGCCACGCGACGACGCGCTGGGTGTCGCTCAACGCGGATTGCCTCATCGGCGTGCGCGCCTCCCTCCTCCTCATGCTCATGGCTTCGGCTCGGTCTCGGCGTCGCCGGAGTCGGCGGGCGGATTCGTATCTCCAGGACCGGGCTTAGGGCCGCCGTCGTCGCGGCGCGGCGGGAACAGCCCCGCCGGGATGCCCTTGGCGTCCCAGTTGAGCAGGTTGACGCGGGACTGCTTGTCGGCCGGGTCGGCGGGATGATCGGCCGTTTGCCGCTGCCGCAGCATCTGGAAGTTCTCCACGGCCAGCGGCGTGGCCCCGCCCGACGCCTCGCCGAACGGCCCCCAGCCGCCCATGCCCGGGCCGCCCTCGTAGTCGAGGCTGCACTCGGTGGCGAGCTCCTCCAGCTTGTGCGCCTGGTCGGCGAGCTCGGCGTGGGCCTGCGGGATGACGTAGCGCTCGTCGTACTTGGCCAGCGCCAGCAGCCGGTACATGTCGTACATGGCCTCGCCGGTCATCCCCACCTCAGCGGGAATGGTCTCGTCGGGTTCGCGGCCGAGGTTGATGTCGCGCATGTAGGACCGCATCGCCGCCAGCCGCCGCAGCACGGCGTCGACCGGGGCCGGGTCGCCCGCGGTGAACAGCTGGGCCAGATAGTCCACCGGGATCCGCAGGGCCTCGATCGCGGCGAACAGGTTCCCGGTGGCCTCGGCGTCGTGCCCGGTGTCGCGGACGACGTCGACGACCGGGGACAGCGGCGGGATGTACCAGACCATCGGCATCGTGCGGTACTCGGGATGTAGGGGCAACGCCACCCGGTAGGTCTCGATCAGCGCGTACACCGGAGACCGCTGCGCCGCCTCGATCCAGTCGCGCGGGATCCCCGCCCGCCCGGCCGCCGCGATGACCTCCGAGTCGTGCGGGTCGAGGAACACCTCCCGCTGCGCCTCGTACAGCGCCTCATCGTCCGGGGTGGACGCGGCCGCCAGCACCTTGTCGGCGTCGTACAGCATCAGGCCGATGTAGCGCAGCCGCCCGACGCAGGTCTCCGAGCACACCGTGGGGATGCCGACCTCGATCCGTGGGAAGCAGAACGTGCACTTTTCCGCCTTGCCGGTGCGGTGGTTGAAATACACCTTCTTGTACGGACAGCCCGACACGCACATCCGCCAGCCCCGGCAGCGGTCCTGGTCGACGAGCACGATGCCGTCCTCCTCGCGCTTGTAGATCGCGCCGGACGGGCAGGAGGCGGCGCAGCTGGGGTTCAGGCAGTGCTCGCAGATCCGCGGCAGGTAGAACATGAACGTCTTGTCGAACTCCAGCTTGACCTTCTCGGAGATCTCGGCCAGCAGGACGTCCTTGTCGCCGTGCTCGACCGACCCGCCGAGGTCGTCGTCCCAGTTCGCCGACCATGAGATCTTCATGTCCTTGCCCGACAGCAGCGACTTGGGCCGTGCGACCGGGGTGTGCTCCTGCAGCGGGGCGTTGGTCAGCGTCTCGTAGTCGTACGTCCAGGGCTCGTAGTAGTCGCCGATGCCGGGCAGCTTGGGGTTGGAGAAGATCGTCAGCAGCTTGCGGAGCCGCCCCCCGCCGCGCAGCGCGAGCCGGCCGCGCCGGTTCAGCGTCCAGCCGCCGCGCCAGCGCTCCTGGTCCTCGTACTGGCGCGGGTAGCCCTGCCCCGGCCGGGTCTCGACGTTGTTGAACCACACGTACTCGACGCCGCTGCGGTTGGTCCACGCCTGCTTGCACGTGACCGAGCACGTGTGGCAGCCGATGCACTTGTCGAGGTTCATCACCATCGCCATCTGCGCCATGACGCGCATCAGTACGTCACCTCCTGCGACCGGCGGCGGATCATGGTGACCTCGTCGCGCTGGTTGCCGGTGGGCCCGAGGTAGTTGAAGGCGAACGACAGCTGGGCGTAACCGCCGATGAGATGGCTGGGTTTGATCAGCAACCGGGTCAAGGAGTTGTGGATACCGCCGCGCCGTCCCGTGGTCTCGGCTCGCGGCACGTCGATGAGCCTGTCCTGCGCGTGGTACATGTACACGGTCCCCTTGGGCATCCGGTGCGAGACGATCGCGCGGGCGACGACGACGCCGTTGCGGTTGACCGCCTCGATCCAGTCGTTGTCGCGCACCCCGATCGCGGCCGCGTCCGGCGCGCTGATCCAGATGGTGGGGCCGCCGCGCGACAGCGACAGCATGAACAGGTTGTCCTGATACTCCGAGTGGATGGACCACTTGTTGTGCGGGGTCAGGTAGCGCACGGTCAGGCCGAGCTCTCCGGTCTCGCCCACCTCGGGCTCGCCGAACAGCGCGTGCATGGACAGCGGCGGCCGGAACGTCGGCAGCTGCTCGCCCAGCTCGGCCATCCAGTCGTGGTCGAGGAAGAAGTGCTGGCGTCCGGTCAGGGTGTGCCACGGCTTGCGGCGTTCGACGTTGATGGTGAACGGCGAGTAGCGGCGGCCTCCGGTCTCCGAGCCGGACCATTCGGGCGAGGTGATGACGGGCACCGGCCGCGCCTGGGTGTCGGCGAAGGTGATCTGCTTGCCCTCGTGCTCGGCGGCCAGGTCGGCAAGCTCCGTCCCGGTGCGCCGCTCCATGGTGCGGAACCCCTGCACGGCCAGGTGCCCGTTGGTGGTGCCGGACAGCGCCAGGATCGCCTCGCAGGCGTGCACGTCGCGTGCCAGCACGGGCCGCCCGTCGGCCGGGCCGCCGCGCACAGAGCCGTTCTTGCGCCGCAGGTAGTCGACCTCGCGCCCCAGCTCGTAGGTGACCCCCTTGGTGGTGGCGCCCAGGGTCTCGGCGAGCGGGCCGAGCGCGGCCATCTTCGCGGCGATGGCCGGGTAGTCGCGCTCGACGACGACCAGCTTGGGCATGGTCACCCCGGGCACGGGCCTGGCCCCGGGCACGGGCCCGCGAGCCTCGCCGCCGTTCCCGGCCCGGGCGCCGTTCGCCCAGTCGGTGACCCGGCCGTGCGGCGTGGCCAGTTCGTCGGGGGTGTCGTGCAGCAGCGGCACCGCCACGAGGTCCCGGCGTACGCCCAGGTGCGTCTCGGCGAGCCGGCTGAACGCCCGCGCGATGGACTGGAAGGCGTCCCAGTCGGTGCGGGTCTGCCACGGCGGCGCGATCGCCGGGTTGAACGAGTGCACGAACGGGTGCATGTCGGTGGTGTTGAGGTCGTGCTTCTCGTACCACGTCGCCGCCGGCAGCACGACGTCGGAGTAGACAGTGGTGCTCGTCATCCGGAAGTCCAGCGACAGCAACAGGTCAAGCTTGCCGGTGGGCGCCGGCTCCCGCCACGTGACGTCGCGCGGCCGCACCTGCTCCGGCGCCTCGCTCGCGCGCACCGCGGATTCGGCGCCCAGCAGATGCTTGAGGAAGTACTCGTTGCCCTTGGCCGACGAGCCGAGCAGGTTGGCCCGCCACACGGTCAGGATGCGCGGGAAGTTCTCCGGCGCGTCCGGGTCCTCGCAGGCGAACCGCAGCCGCCCCGCCGTCAGCTCGGACACCACGTGGTCGGCGGCCGAGACCCCGGCGGCCGCGGCGGCGTCGGCGAGGTCGAGCGGGTTGCGGTCGAACGTCGGGTACGACGGCATCCAGCCCAGCCGGGCGGCCTGCGCGATCACATCGGCGGTGGCGCGCCCGGCCAGTTGGCCGCCCGCGGTGGCCGCCGCCAGCGTGTCGGCCCCGAACTGGTCGTAGCGGTACTGGTCGGTGTGCAGGTACCAGTAGGCCGTGCCGATCATCTGCCGCGGCGGGCGCGACCAGTCCAGGCCGAACGCCAGCTGCGACCAGCCGGTGATCGGCCGGCACTTCTCCTGCCCGACGTAGTGCGCCCAGCCGCCGCCGTTGACGCCCTGGCAGCCGGTGAGCGTCGTCAGCGCAAGGAACGCCCGGTAGATCGTGTCGGAGTGGAACCAGTGGTTGGTGCCCGCGCCCATGATGATCATCGAGCGGCCGCGCGAGTCGGCGGCGTTGGCGGCGAACTCGCGGCCCACCCGCTCCGCCGCCTGCGCCGGTACGCCCGTGATCGTCTCCTGCCAGGCCGGGGTGTACGGCTGGGTGGCGTCGTCATAGCCGGACGGCCAGGTGCCGGGCAGGCCCGGGCGGGCCACCCCGTACTGGGCCAGCAGCAGGTCGAAGACGGTGGTGACCAGGTGCCCGGCGACCCGGCGCACCGGGACGCCACGGCGCAGCACGTCCGATGACCCGTCGGGCGCGTCGAAGCGCGGCAGTTCGACCACGACACTGCCGCCGTCCGCGCCCGCGGCGGCGTCGCCGTCGGCCGGGCCGGCGACGGTCAGCATCGGGTCGGCGTCGCCCAGGTCGAGGTTCCACCGGCCGGCCCCGGACTCGCCGTAGCGGAACCCCAGCGACCCGCCCGGCACCAGCGGCCGGCCCGTCGTCGCGTCGAGCAGCACCGTCTTGAACGCGGCGTGCTCGCTGTCGGCCTCGGCGCCCGGCAGGTCTGCCGCGGTGAGGAACTTGCCCGGCACGTACGCGTCGCCGCCCGCGCCGCCGGTCGCGTCGCCGCCCGCGTCGCCGCGGGCGCTCGGCTCCAGGCGGACGAGGAACGGCAGGTCGGTGTAGCGCTTGACGTAGTCGGTGAAGTAGCCGACCTGCCGGTCGACGAAGAACTCCTTCAGCACGACGTGGCCCATCGCCATCGCCAGCGCGCCGTCGGTGCCCGGCTGCGCCGCCAGCCACTCGTCGGCGAACTTGACGTTGTCGGCGTAGTCGGGGGAGACCGCCACCACCTTCTGGCCCCGGTAGCGCGCCTCGGTCATCCAGTGCGCATCGGGGGTACGGGTGACCGGCAGGTTCGCACCCCACATGATGAGGTAGCCGGCGTCCCACCAGTCGCCGGACTCCGGCACGTCGGTCTGGTCGCCGAACACCTGCGGGGAGGCCACGGGCAGGTCGGCGTACCAGTCGTAGAACGAGAGCATCGCGCCGCCCAGCAGCGACACGAACCTGGCCCCCGCGGCGTGCGAGACCATCGACATCGCCGGGATCGGCGAGAACCCGGCGATCCGGTCCGGCCCGTAGGTCTTGACGGTGTGCACGTGCGCGGCCGCGATCATCTCGGTGGCCTCGTCCCACGTGGCCCGCACCAGCCCGCCGCGGCCGCGGGCGGACTTGTACGCGCGGGCCCGTTCCGGATCGGACACGATATCGGCCCACGCCGTGACGGGGTCGCCGGTGCGGGCCTTCGCCTCGCGGTACATCTCCAGCAGCACGCCGCGCACGTACGGGTAGCGCACGCGGGTCGGCGAGTAGGTGTACCACGAGAACGCCGCCCCGCGCGGGCAGCCGCGCGGCTCGTACTCCGGCCGGTCGGGCCCCACCGACGGATAGTCGGTCTGCTGGGCCTCCCAGGTGATGATGCCGTCCTTGACGTACACCTTCCACGAGCACGACCCCGTGCAGTTGACCCCGTGGGTGGACCGCACCACCTTGTCGTGCGCCCAGCGGTCGCGGTAGAACTCGTCCGCCTGCCGGCCGCCGATCTTGTGCAGGGTGCGCAGGTCGGGGGAGACTTCGGCGCGGGTGAAGAACCTGCGGGTGCGGACGAGCGTCTCCGCGACCGCGTCGTCCATCCGCGCCCGGTCCGCGCCGTCGCGCACCGCTTCGGGCCTGCCGTCGCCGTTTGGCCGCTCCTCGTGCGGGCCGGTCATCGTTCTCCCCTCATCGCGTGTAGCCGGGCATCGCTCCGGCGGTCGTCCGCCGCCGATTCATAGCCTGCCGTACGAGCGTTCCGGTGAACGCGGCGGCCGTCGCCGCGACGACGGACAGCAGCACCAGGCCGAGGACATAGGAGCCGTACGCGCCGTAGATCGAGCCCATCACCAGCGGCGGGACGAAGCCACCGAGCCCGCCGGCCGCCCCGACGACGCCGGTCACGGCGCCGATCTTGCCCGGCGGGGCCAGCAGCGCCACCAGCGCGAACGTCGCGCCGCTGCCGGCGCCGAGCGCGGCCGCCATGGACAGGAACGCGATCGTGCCGATGGGCATCAGGTCGGGGGCGACGGACTGGACGGCCGCGCCCACAGTGACCACGGCGAGCACCGCGACCAGGACGTGCACGGCCCCGAACCGGTCCGACAGCCAGCCGCCGACCGGGCGCATCACCACGGCGAGCAGCACGAACCCCGCCATCCGGTTGGCGGCGTCGGCCTGGGTCAGCCCGTACTCGGTCTTCAGATAGGCCGGCAGATATACCGAAAACGCAACATAGCCGCCGAATGTCACCGCATAGAGGATCGACATCTGCCAGGTGACGGGCAGCCGGATGATCTGCGCCAGCCGCCGTGCCAGCGGCTCGGCCGGAACCGTGCGGCCCGGCGCCTCGCGCAGCACCAGCGCCGCGGCCGCGGCGTAGCCGGCCAGCAGCAAGGCCGTCACCACGAAGGGCGCGGCCATACCCTGCCAGTCGACCAGGTGCACCGTCGTCAGCGCGCTGATCGCGGTGCCGCCCATGCCCGCGCCGAACACGCCGATCGCGAAGCCGCGCCGCTCGGGCGGGAACCACGCGTTGACGAACGGCACGCCCACGGCGAACGCCGTGCCCGCGATGCCCAGGAAGAAGCCGCCGACCAGCAGGGCCGGCAGCGAGGAATGCCCGGCGATACCCAGGTACAGCACCGGCACGATGGTCACCGCCGACACCAGCGGGAACATCACCCGGCCGCCGAACCGGTCGGTCAGCGCCCCCACCGGGATCCGTCCCACGGAGCCGACCACCACGGGAACCGCGACGAGCAGCGCCTGCTGGAACGAGCTCAGCTCCAAGGATTCCTTGAAGCGCGGGCCGAGCGGGCTGAGCAGCGCCCACGCCCAGAAGTTCAGCCCGAACCCCAGCGTCGCCATGGCCAGCATCTTGGCCGGGCTGCCGGCCGCCCGCGCCGGACTCGGCCGTCGCGCGGGGTCTGCGGCGTGCGGATCCGCTCCTGCCGGCGATCCACCCATTCTTCGCACCTTCGCTCGAATTCATATCGCGCACGCGATTAACGATCGTTCCCGTCTGGGTCCGACCACACACCATCGCCGATGCGATCAATCGGGTACAACGGACCTTGGTCCGTAAAACGAGCCCCTTCGGCGCTTGACCCCCGGGCGGCCCCGAGAGTTTGGGGGTGCGCTAGTGGAGGGCGCTGCCCTTCTTCCACTTCTTCCACGACAGCTCCCAGAACGACCAGCCGTTGTTCCAGGCCAGGTCGCGCTTGGTGCCGGTGATGTCCACCACGTCGCCGGGCTGGACGTTCTTGTAGAACCAGACGGCGTCCTTGGCCGGCTGCCGTACGCAGCCGTGGCTGCAGTTTGCACGGCCGAGGCAGTAGGTCTCGCCCAAGGTCTGGTGCAGGTATTCGCCGCTGTTGGAGATGCGCACCGCGTAGTAGATGAGCTCGTCGTAGTAGCCCGGATCGCCCGGCTTGCGGCCCGGCGAGACCATCCGGGTGGGGTTGCCCTTCTCCATGGTCAGGTGCGTGCCGCTGGTCGTGGTGTATTCCATCGTGGTGGCGTTGCCGCCGCTGACCGGCACGGTGCGCTTCTTCTTGCCGTCGATGCGCACGGTCATCTTGTGCGTCTTGAGGTTGACCTTGCTGATCCGCGACTCGCCGATTTGGAAGCTGCGGGTGAGGTTCTTGGTCCCGTAGACGCCCTTGGCCGCCCGCACACCGGCCAAGTGGGCGACGAGGGTGACCTTCTGGTGCGCCGGCCAGTAGGTCTTCGTCCGGTACACCACCTGCTGGTCGCCGATCCACCGCCAGGCGCCCTCGACCGGCTTGGCGGCCCGTACCTCGAGAGCCTTCTCGACGCGCGACTTGTTGCGCACCGGCTGGTCGAAGTTGAGGATGATCGGCATCCCGACGCCGTACTGCTTGCCCTGGTTGCCCTCCAGGATCCAATCCAGCGACGCGGAGATCGTCTGGCCGGGCTTGAGGGTCTTGAACCGGCTGCCGGCCTGGGTGGCCCTGCCCTCGGCGTTCGTCGCGGTCGCGGTCACGGCGTACGAGGTGGACGGCTTGAGCGCCCAGGTCGAGCGCCATTCGGTGCGGGCGGGGTTGTACGCGCCGGCGACCTGCTTGCTCCCGGCCATGACGCTGACCGCGTCGAGTCGTCCGCCCGCCGCCTTGATCACCACGCCGCGGTCGGGCCGTACCTTCTTGGCGCCGTCGGCCGGGGTGATCGTCACCGTGGCGGCGGCCGCCTCGCGCGCCTCGGCCGCCTCGCCTCCGCCCGCGGCGGACGACGACGTGTCCGCCCGCGATCCCGCGGCCACGAGTGCCGTCAGCAGAAGCGACCCGGCGAGGAGAGCACCGGCAGAACGGTGGATGACGCGCACGTGCCCTACCTCCGGAAGGCCCGATCCAGCCAGTCGCGCCGCCCGTAGGGGGTCGGCCCGCACGATGACGACGGGGGTTGAGGACCGCCCCGTACCTAGCGCGACATCACTGCCATTGTAGGAGAAAACGGCAGGCTTCCACCGGCTTACATCGTCATTGTCACCGGTCTGTAAGGCGGCGCAGCACGCCGCCGAATTCCATGAAGCCTTTGTGCACGGCAGACGCCCCGACGTACGGGGTGAGCGCCTCGTCGACAGGCGGCAATTCCGGTTGGAAAGGGTCGGGACGCCAGTCCTCGACATTGACGAGCCCCGGTTCGACGGGCTCCAGGCCGTGCAGAAAGCCGGTGACATCGGCCTTTATGCGGTTCCGCCAGGTCACGCCGCGGGCCTTCATTATGTTGTTGGAATGTTCGACCGCCGCCCTGCTCGGCCCGACGATCTGCGAAAACGCCACATAGCTGCCGGGGACGATCGCGTCCACCACGGTGCCGAGCATGGCGCGCACCGTGGTGTCCTCGGGGACGAAGTGCGCCACTGACAAGAACAGCACCGCCACCGGCGCGGAGAAGTCGATGAGCCGCTGGACGGTCGGGTCGTTCAAGATCTCCGTGGGCCGCGTCAGGTCGGCGGTGATCACTGTCGTCCTGTCGCTGTCGGCGAGGAGCGCCCGGCCGTACGTCACCACGATCGGGTCGTGGTCGATGTAGACCACCCGCGCGTCCGGCTGGAACCGCTGCGCCACCTCGTGGACGTTGTTCTGCGTCGGCAGCCCGCTGCCCATGTCGATGTACTGGCGAATTCCCGCGTCGCGCGCCAGGAACCGCACCGCGCGATAGAGGAAACGGCGGTTGGCGCGCGCCGAGTCCACGGCCTCGGGGATCTCCTGGGAGACGGCCAGCACCGCCTCCCTGTCGACGGCGAAATTGTCCTTGCCGCCGAGGCAGTAGTCGTACAGCCGGGCCGGGACGGGCACATCGGCCGAGAAGGGCGGTGGCCCTTCCTTGGACGTCGTGGTCAACGGCAGGCTCCGGGTGTCGTCCTCATGGGTCTATGGCCCTCGCCGCCTGAGAAGGCCCTGAGGTCAAGCGTAGGTGCGCCGACGATGGGCAGCGTCGTGTCGGGACATTGGCGATGGCCCATTCCGGCCGCTCACAGACACTCGCGGACGTCTACGGGGGGCGCGGGCGAGCGGCCGCCTGCCCGCGCCACGCGAGCCGGGGTTCCACGCGTCCATGAAAGGGCGTTGACAGCCCGCAAAGCGCGGCTTAACGTCCCGGGCAAACGCTTTCTCAACCATTGTTCGAAATACCGAACGCCAGGGCGATGCGCTGCTCAATGGCAGGAGACGAGCAATGACGAACTCCCCGCTCGGCCGATCCGCCCGTCCGCTGATCTCGATCGCCGTGTCGCTCGTGGCCCTGGCCCTCGGGCTCGCCGCCTCGACCGTGTCCGCCGCGGCGGCCGGCTATCCGGACCCGTTGCGGGTCTCCGGCGACATCACGGTGCACGATCCCACGATGGTCAAGGCGGCGAACGGCACGTACATCGTCGCCTCGACCGGCACCAACCTGGAGCTGCGTACGTCCACCGACCGGGTGAACTGGCGGCGGGCCGGAGTGGTGTGGCCGAACGGCGCGCCCTGGACCGACCAGTTCACCGGCGGCACCAACGTCTTGTGGGCGCCGGATCTGTCGTTCCACAACGGCCGGTACTACCTGTACTACTCGGCCTCGTCGTTCGGCTCGCAGAACTCGGGCATCTTCCTGGCGACCAGCCCGACAGCGGCGGCGGGCTCGTGGACCAACCTCGGCATCGTGACGCAGACGAGCCCGGCCAACGACTACAACGCCATCGACCCCAATCTCTTCGTGGACTCGTCGGGGCGGTGGTGGCTGACGTTCGGCTCGTTCTGGTCGGGCATCAAGATGATCAGGATCGACCCCGCCACCGGCAAGCAGCACTCCGGCGACCGGACGCTCTACAGCCTCGCGCAGCGGCCCGCCAACGTGTCAGGGGCGATCGAGGCGCCGTTCATCATCCAGCGCGGCGGCTTCTTCTACCTGTTCGTCTCGTTCGACTTCTGCTGCCGCGGCACCAGCAGCACCTACCGGGTGATGGTCGGCCGGTCGACCTCGGTGACGGGCCCGTACGTCGACCGCAACGGAGCGGCCCTGACGCGCGGCGGCGGCACCGAGGTCGTGGCCACGCACGGCGCGATCGTCGGCCCGGGCCACGAAGCGCTCATCGCCGACACCGACGGCTGGCTGATGGCCTACCACTACTACACGCCGACCGACAGCAGGCTCGGCCTCAACCACGTCGGCTGGAGCGACGGCTGGCCCAGCCTCTTTTGACCGCCACCCGCTCCGCTTGGCGCGTTCCGCATGCCCGGCCGCGTCCATTTTCGGGCACCCATTTCAACGGCGGATGCTGTTTTGACTACGGCAACGCAGAAACCAACAACCTGGACAATGGCAACGGCCATATGGACGCCGTCCACTTCGGCACGCTGTGCTGGTTCCCGCCGTGGCAACGGAGCGGGTCCGTGGGTGATGGCCGACCTCGAAAACGGCCTGTTCCAGTCCAATCTCGGGCGCAGCGCGAACACCTCGAACACTGGAAACAGAGCGCCATTCGTGACGGCCACCTTGAAGAACAACGTCGCGGGCCGAGTCCGGTCGCGCCCCCGGTTGTGCGGTCGAATCCGCCCAGCGGCCGTGTTTCAGCGGCTCGCCCGGGGAAGGCTCGCAAACATCGGCGGGTGCGGCCGCTCGATGGCGGGTGGGAAACGACGGGGGAGGACGGGGTGGGGGCACGGCCTGCGGAGACGGCGCCCGACGGGGCTGACCCGCTGGGCGTGGGCGGCGCGGACGAGGCGCGGAACATTCCGCGGACCTTGGTCCTCACCGGGCACTTTCCTCCCGAGCCGGGCGGCGTCCAGACGTTCACCTGGGAGCTGGTACGCCGGCTGCCCGCCGACAGGCTACTCGTCGTCGCCCCGGCCTGGCCGGGCGCCGGCGATTTCGACGCCGGCCTGGGCTTCCCCGTCGTCCGCCGCCGCGGCTACCTGCTGTTTCGCCGGCTACGCCGGCTCGTCCGGCAGCACGAGCTGGCGGCGTGCTGGATCACGGCGATGGCCCCGTTCGGGCTGTACGCCCCCTTCGTCCGGGCCGCGGGGATGAAGCCGCTGGTCGCCTCGTCGCACGGTCAGGAGCTCGGCTGGGTCCGGGCGCTGCCGACGCGCCTGGCGATGCGCGGCATGACCCGCGCGGTCGACACCCTCACCTATCTGAGCGAGGCCACGCTGCGGGAGCTGCGGCTTGGGGTGGCCGGCCGCACCCGGCTCGTCCAGCTGCCCGGCGGGGTCGACTGCGCGCGCTTCGCGCCCGACCTGGACGCCGGCGCCCTGCGCGACCGCTATGCACCGGCCGGCGGTCCCCTGGTGCTCAGCGTGTCGCGCCTGGTGCGCCGCAAGGGCCACGACGTGCTGCTACGCGCCTGGCGTGAGGTCGTCCGGCGCGAGCCGCGCGCCCGCCTGGTCGTCGTGGGCGACGGTCCCATGCGGCGGCGGCTCGCCGAGGATGCCGCCGGGGAGTTTCCCGATTCGGTGGTGTTCGCCGGCCCGGTGCCGCCCGCGGAGCTGCCCCCGCACTACGCGGCCGCCGACGTGTTCGTCGCGCCCTGCCGCGATGACCGCCGGGAGCTACAGACCGAAGGGCTCGGGCTGTCCACCCTCGAGGCGGCCGCGAGCGGGCTGCCCGTCGTGGTCGGCCGGTCCGGCGGCAGCGCGATGTCCGTACGGGACGGGCACACCGGGCTGGTCGTCGACGCCCGCGGCCCCGCGCCGGTCGCGGGCGCGCTGCTCACCCTGATCACCCGGCCGGACCTGGCCCGGGCGATGGGCGCCGCGGGCCGCCGCTGGGCGCTGGAGCACTGGGCGTGGGAACACGCCGCCGCCCGGCTCGCCGCCGCGCTGCGCGGCGACGGCGCCCCCCACCCCCGCCGATCTTGATGTGAGGGTTGTGTCGCCGCGGGTGATACAACCCTCACAT
>DASTYC010000047.1:0-67007 GCA_035765195.1 Streptosporangiaceae bacterium | reverse complement strand
GGTGGATTTCCTTGGCCGGGCCGATGATCAGGTGAAGGTCCGGGGTTTCCGGATCGAGTTGGGCGAGATCGAGGCCGCGCTGGCGCGCCATCCCGCTGTGGCCGAAAGTGTCGTGCTCGTCCGCCAGGACGAACCCGGCCGCAAACAACTCGTCGCCTACCTGGTGGTCGCGTCAACGGCGCCGCCGTCCGGGGAGCTGCGGGAGTTCCTGGCCGGGACGCTGCCGGAGTACATGGTCCCGTCGGTGTTCGTCGCGCTCGACGAACTACCGCTCAGCCCCAACGGCAAAGTCGACCGCAAGGCCCTGCCCGCCCCGGAGCCGACGGCGGCGGCCGGGCCGGGCTATGTCGCCCCCGAGGGACTCGTCCAAAACGCGCTCGCCGGCATCTGGGCCGAGGTGCTCGGCGTGGAGCGGGTCGGAGCCCGGGACAACTTCTTCGAGCTGGGCGGCGACTCGATCCTGTCCATCCAGGTCGTCTCCCGGGCCCGCCAGGCCGGGCTGCGCCTGACCACCAAGGACGTCTTCCGACACCAGACCATCGCCGAGCTCGCCCCGTTCGTCACCGCGGTGGGCGCGGCCGACGGCGATCAGCCCGTGGTGGGGCCCGTGCCGCTCACCCCGATCCAGCACTGGTTCTTCGCGGCCGACCGCCGCAACCCGCACCACTTCAACCAGTCCGCGCTGGTAGACCTGGCCGGCGACGTCGACGAGCACGCGCTGCGCGCGGCGCTCGACGCGCTGCTTGTCCACCATGACGCGCTGCGAATGCGGTTCGAGCACGTCGACGGCGAATGGCGGCAGCACAACCCGGCACCCGACACGGCCGCCGCGGCGGCGGTGCTGCGGCGCCACGATCTGTCCGACGTGGCCGCCGCCGACCAGCCCGTCGCGATGGAGAAGATCGCCGACGACATCCACGCGAGCTTCGACCTCGGCCGCGGCCCTCTGCTGCGGGCGGGGTTGTTCGCCCGCGGCAACGGGCGGGCCCCGTGCCTGCTGCTGGTGGCCCATCACCTGGTGATCGACGGCGTCTCCTGGCGCATCCTGCTCGACGACCTGGAGACGGCCTATGTCCAGGCGGTGCGCGGCGAGACCGTACGGCTCGGTCCCAAGACCACCTCGTACCGCGACTGGGCGCACCGGCTGGCGGAGCACGTCGCCGGCGGCGGGCTCGACCACGAGGTGGAGCACTGGGCGGGTGCGCTCGACGCGCGACCGCTGCCGACCGACCGGCCGCCCGCTCCCGACCCGGGACCGGCGCAGACCCTGGTGGTCCGGCTGACGGCCGAGGACACCGAGACGGTGCTGCGCGCGGCGCCGTCGGTCTACCGGACCCGGATCAACGACGTCCTGCTCACCGGCCTCGGGTGGGCGCTGGCCCGGTGGACCGGCCGCGGCCGGGTCAGCATCGAGCTGGAGGGACACGGCAGGGAGGAGATCCTTGACGGCATCGACCTGTCCCGCACGGTGGGCTGGTTCACCAGCATCTTCCCAGTCGCCCTCGACCTGCCCGGCGATCTTCGCGACGCCGCCGGCACCCAGTGGCGCACCCTCGTCCGGGCGGTGCGACGCCAGCTGCGCGCGGTGCCGGGCAACGGTCTCGGCTTCGGCGCGCTGCGTCACCTCGGCGCGCCCGAGGTGCGCGAACGGCTGAACGGACCCGGGCCTCAGGTCGTGTTCAACTACCTCGGCCAGTGGGACGCGCGGTCGGCGGCCGAGCCGGGCGAGGGTCTCTACCAGGGGGCGCACTCCTCGCTCGGGCAAGAACACGACCCGGCCGAGCACACGGTGCCGGCGCTCGAGGTGATCGGCGCGGCGCAGGAGGGGCGCCTGGAGTTCGCCTGGTACTACCGGCCCGACCTGTACGACCGATCGACGGTGGCGGCGATCGCGAACGACTTCGGCGAAGCGTTGCGATCGATCGCCCGCGAGTGCAGGGAGGTGGCGCCGTGACCACCGGGCACGCCGGATCCGCCGCGCAGGCGGCCGCCGCCCCGCCGGCACCCGCGGTGCCGCTGTCCCGCAACCGCGACTACCGCCTGCTGTGGTGCGGGCGGGCGGTGTCGGAGTTCGGCGTCAGCGCCACCACCATCGCCTTCCCGCTGCTGGTGCTCGCGATCACCGGCTCGGCCGCGACGTCCGGCCTGGTGCTGGGCACGATCGCGGCGGCCCAGCTGCTCGCCGGGCTGCCCGCCGGGGCCCTGGTCGACCGGTGGAACCGCAAGAAGGTCATGCTGTGCTGCGAGGCGACACAGGCGACCGCCGCGGCCAGCCTGGTCGCCGCGGTGTGGTGGGACGTCGCGACCGCGCCGCACCTGCTGGCGGTGGCGGCGGTGTTCGGCGTCTGTGCCGCGTTGTTCGAGCCGGCGGAGGACGCGTCCCTGCCCAACATCGTGGCGGACGACCAGTTGCCGACGGCGGTGGCGATGAACTCGGCCCGCGGCAACCTCGGGCACCTGTCGGGCACCGCGGCGGGCGGCTTCCTGTTCGCGGTCGGCCGGTTCGTGCCGTTCGTCGCCGACATGGTCGCCCACCTCGTCGCGCTGCTGGCGCTCGCGTTCGTGCGGCTGCCGCCGCGACGGGTCCGCCCGGAGGCCAGGGAACGCCTCGACCGGGAGATCATGGCCGGCCTGGCGTGGGTGTGGCGGCACCGGCACATCCGGGTCACGGCGCTGTGCGCGGTCGTGCTCAACCTGTTCTTCAGCGCCTTCTACCTCGTGATCATCGTGTTGGCGCGGGACAGGGGCGTGCCGGCGGGGGAGATCGGCGTGATGGCCGCGATGCTCGGCGTCGGCGGGATCGCCGGCGCCCTGGTCGCGCCGTACCTGCAGAGCAGGGTGAGCCCCTACGTGTCGATCGCCGGCGTCTTCTGGGCGCTGACGGCGCTGACCCCGCTCGCGGTGTTCGTGCACAACGGCTACGTCATGGGCGCCCTGTTCTTCGCCATGGCGCTGCTGCCGCCGACCGCGAACACCACGATCATGACCGAACAGCTGTTGCTGACCCCCGACGAGCTGCGCGGCCGGCTCAGCGGGGTCATCACCCTGATCACCGGCGTCGCCGGCGCGGTGGGGCCGATGCTGGGCGGCGTGCTGACCGAGCTGGTGCCGGGTGCGACCGCGGTGCTGGTGTGCGCCGGCGGCATCGCCGCCGTCACCGCGCTGGTGACCGTCAACGCCACCCTCCGCCGGTTCCCGCGCCGCCGGCCCGGCGACGCCGTGGAGACGGTCGCCGCCGAACCTTCCGGATGAGACCGACGACCGACCGATCAACGACACCGCCGACCCCGGCCGAGGAGAAAGGATCACGCATGGACGACAACGCCAGGTACGAGGTGCTCCGCAACGACGAGGACCAGTACTCCCTGTGGCTGGCCGGCCACGACGTTCCCGCGGGCTGGCACCGCGTGGGCAAGGAGGGCACCAAGGACGAATGCTCCGCCTACGTCGACGAGGTGTGGACGGACATGCGGCCGCGGAGCCTGCGCGAGCGGATGGATCAGCAGGCGCGTTCCTGACCCGGTCCCGCGCACGCCGGTCCCGGGCGGCCGCCGATCCAAGAAGCGCTTGAAACCTGCTTTTGAGGGTTTCTGGTGGTTCGTCCGGGCCGCGCGCCGGCCGGTCGCACGCATAGCCGCAATCTGCGATGGAAGCGCTACGCTCGGCATGTGCCGCGCGAACGGGGAGCAGACGAGCGGGCGGACGGCAGGCTGCGCGCGATCGAGCTCGCGCGGACCGCCGGGATCTCGGTTCAGCAGGTCCGCAACTATGTGGAGCTCGGCATCTTGCCGCCGGTTGAGCGCACGGCGAGCGGCTATCGCATCTTCACCGGGCGCCACGCGAGAGCGCTCACCGTCGCCCGCCAGCTGGCCGACGGCCACGGCTGGGCCCGCACCCGCGTGATCATGCGGGCCGTGCACGAAGGCGACCTCGACACCGCCTTAGCGGCGCTCGATCGCAGTCACGCCGAGCTCGACCACGAACGCGCCGAGATCAGGAAGGTGCTCGGCGCGTTCGAGACCATCGTGACGGGCCGCGGCACAGCCGACTCGGTCCATCACCGCGGCGTCAGGATCGGGGAGGTGGCGCGCGCGCTCGGCGTGCGCACATCGTCGCTGCGGCTGTGGGAACAGCGCGGCCTGCTGCGGCCGACCCGCGAGCAGACCACGGGCTATCGCGTCTACGACGAGTCCGAGCTGCGCCGCGCCCAAGTGGTCGCGTTACTGCGCCGCGGCAACTACTCCTTCCCCATCATCCAGGCCGTGCTCGATGAGATGCGCACCACGGGCAGCCCCGAACGCGTGCACGCCGAGCTCGCCAAGCGCGAACAGGAACTGCGGGGACGCAGCCTGCGCCGGCTGCGGGCCTCCGCGGCGCTGTACGGCTATCTGCAGACGGAGCCCGCCGCCTCACCAGGGTGAGTCGCAACGGTCGATCACTCGAAGGAATCGCCGCGCACGGGTAGTCCGCGGTGAAGCCGGGAAGGCTGGCCGATGTCCCGTGCGGAGCCCGGGAGTCCGTCGGACATGACCCAGTAGACGTGAGGTGTGAGAATCATGACGTTCCGGATCCAGCCGCATGTGCGGCTGCAGGAGTGGGTGGCCGAGGAGCGCGGCTATTTCCGCGAGGTCGGCCTCGACTACGAGTTCGACGCCGAGGGCCTGGCCGGCTCCGCGTACACCACTTCGTCGATCGCGCCCGCCGATGCCGCGCTCGGCAACATCACCTCCGGCGCCTTCGCCGACATGGAGAAGGGCCGGTCCTGCGACATCTCCGCGGCCTGCCACTGGGCCGTCAACGCCGTGTCGTCGGCCAGCCACGGCAAGATGTGGGGCAAGGCCTACTCCATGTGCCCCTCCGCGATCTTCGTGGCCCCCGAGTCGCCGCATCAGCGCCCCGAGGACCTCGCGGGCGTTCCGGTCGGGGTCGGCCATCGCTCCGGCAGCCACTACTCCGCGCTGCAGGGGCTCGAGCAGTTCCTCGAGCCGGGACAGATCGAGCTGTCCTTCGTCGGCCTGCCCTACGACCGGGTGCGGCTCATGCTCGAACGCAGGATCGCGGCGGCGAACGTGTTCGGCGCCCAGTACTACGTGCTCGAACAGCACGGCTTCCGCAAGCTGGTGGACACCACGTTCATGATGGGGTTCCTCGTCGCGGAGGACGCCGACGTCGACGACGTGGACAAATACTTCGCCGGCCTGCGGCTGGCGCAGCGCGAGCTCGACCTGCGTCCCGAGCCGTACAAGCGGCACTGGCTGCGCGAGATGCCGGAGGACATCCGGAGCGGCGTGGACGTGCGCCGATTCGGCCCCGGCGAACGAATCGTGTTCGAGCCCTACACCCAGGAGATGTACGAGCAGACGCACGCGTGGATGAGTACGCACGCGCTGTTCGACCCCGAGACCGCGGCCCGGCCCCGTTACGACGAGGCCGTCGTCCACTGACCGGGAACCCCCGGCGCGGCCCTCTCGCTGTGTCTCGCTAAGTCCGTTCATTCGCCGCAGTCTGCACATGGTGTGATTCGCAGCTAAAGTCCAGAGTGCGGGGGATGGGACTCACTGGAGGCGAGATGCACGAGGGGGTCGCACCGCCCGGAGTCGACGCGGGGACGCCGAGCCCGGCCCGGCTGTACGACTACTATTTGGGCGGCATGCACAACTTTCCGGTCGACCGGGAAGCGGGGGAGAGGATCCGGGCCGCGATGCCCGAGCTCGAGGACGCCGCATGGGTCAACCGCGGTTTCCTGGGCAGGGCGGCCCGCTGGATGGCGGCCGAGCAGGGGATCCGCCAGTTCATCGACATCGGCGCCGGGCTGCCCACCCAGAACAACACTCATGAGGTGGTCCACAAGGTGGCGCCCGAGGCGCGCGTGGTGTACGTGGACAACGATCCGGCGGTCCCGGCGTACGCGCGGCCGCTGCTGCGCGACGTGCCGACCAGTACGGTGATCGCCGGCGATCTGCGTGATCCCGACGGCGTGCTCGGGCACCCCGAGACGGGCAGACTCATCGACTTCGCCGAGCCCGTGGGGCTGCTGCTCGTGGCCGTGGTGCACTTCGTCGCCGACGAGAGCGACCCATGGGCGCTCGTGGCCCGCTATCGCGACGCCCTCGCCCCCGGCAGCCACGTGGCCATCTCCCATATCACCGCCGACAACCAGCCGCCGCGGCCGGTCCAGGCGATCCGCGACGTCTACGCGAACGCGACCGAGAACATCCACTTCCGCGGCAGGTCCGAGGTGACCCGGCTGTTCGACGGCTGGGATCTCGTCCCGCCCTACGAGGGCGCCGAGCCGGCCGTGACCTGGATCGGCTACTGGGGCGCCGAGGACCCGGAGGCCGCCGACAGCGACGGGTCGCGCTGGTCCTACGCGGGGGTCGGGCGCAAGCCGGGCCGTGGAAAGGCGGTGGCATGAGCCCGTCGGCCGGGAAACCCTCCGTGGCCGAACTCGGCATCGACCTCGACGCCCCCACCTCGCCGCCCGCGCCCGCCTGGCGGCGCTCCGGCGGGGGCGGCGGCGCGATCGAGGTCGCGTTCGTCGAGGCGCGGGGCGAGATGTGGGTGCTGATGCGGGTGGCGGACGATCCCGCCGGCCGCGTCCTCGTGTACGACCGCCACGAGTGGGAGTGCTTCATCGACGGAGCCAAGAAGGGGGAGTTCGACGACGCGGCCGCCGTCCCGCCGGACGTGTCCGGCGGCGCCGGTTGACGGTCGCTTCCCCTCTCCGCGGCATGTGTCGATGTGGCGGGGCATCTCACCTGGTCAAGATGGTGTGCGGGACACCGGCCGCGCCCACACGGCCCATGTGATGTGTCTGTGATTCACAAATTGCACAGGTGATATGCTGAGTGCCACGTCCTGTCAAGGAGGGGTCTGGGGTGACCGAGGACGCTTACGGGGCCACGATCGCCAAACGACGATTGTCACGCGTCCTGGCGGAGCTCCGGATCAAGAACGGCTACACCGCCAACCAGGTCACCGACAAGCTCAACTGGGGACGTGGCAAGGTCGGCCGGTTCGAGGCCAACGTCTGGCGGCGGCCCGAGATGAGCGACATCCGCGACCTGCTGCGCATCTACGGGGTGCCCGAGTCCGATCGCCCGGGTCTGGAAGAGCTCGCCATGCTGGCGCGCACGCGGGCCTGGTGGCGCGATTTCCCCGACGTGTTCGACAACGAGTTCCCCGGCTTCGAGAACGACGCGGCGCGCATCCGCACCTACATGCCGCTGGTGCTGCCGGGGTTGCTGCAGACCCGGTCCTACATCGAGGCGCACATGAGCGCCGGCTCCCAGCCGCCCGAGTGGCGCGAGCGCGCGCTCGCGGCTCGGCTGCGCCGTCAGGAGATCCTCGACCGGGACGACGGCACCGCGCCGGAGCTGGTCGCCGTGATCACCGAGGCGTCCTTGATGTACCAGTGGGGCTCGCGCGAGCAGCGCCGCGCCCAGACGGCCCACCTGGTGGAGATGAGTCGGCGGCCCAACATCGAGTTGCGCCTGCTGCGTTTCGCCGACGGCCCGCACCCGGGCATGAGCAGCCTGATCAACATCTTCGATTACCCGGACGACCCGAGCTCGGTCTTCTTGGAGGACGACGTCAGCATTCAGGAGGTGAGCGAGCCACAGCGAGTCCAGGCGATGTCCGAAACGTTCGGTCAGATCCGAGACGCGGCGATGGAGCCCGTCGGGACCACGGCCTACCTCAAGCAACTCACTGAAACACTGGAGTGAGCACATGATCGACCTGTCTCAAGCCAAGTGGCGCAAGGCCGCCCGCAGCACCGGCAGCAACGGTGGCTGCGTGGAGGTCGCCGCCAACCTGCCGCGCGTCACGGCGGTCCGCGACAGCAAGCGCCCGGAGGACGGTGCGCACGTCGTCGAGCGGGCGGCCTTCGCCGCGTTCCTGTCCGATGTGAAGGCCGGGCGCTACGACCTTTGACGCGCCGCCGACGGCGAGCCGACGGCGGCGCCGACGAGCGCGCAGAGCGCCATCACCAGAGATCCCCCGGGGCGGCACCCCCGGGGGATCTTCTCTTGCTGAGGCTGTCTCAAGCCTTGACCGCAACTCTACAACGAGCCATGTCGATTGTGGGGAGGTGACTTGCCCCCTTGAGGGCGGGTTTGCTCCGTTCCATCGCAATACGCGCCTTGTGAAGTCTGTGAAGCATTCCATAATCTGTGATACACAGATTGCCAACTACAACCGACGTTCACGCTGGTGGTGGCGATGCGGGCGACGACCCTGGGGCCAGGAGCGGTGCGGACGGACGGTCTGCTGACGGAGATCGCGTCCGGCGGATGCTCCGCCTGGCCGCTGCCGCGCGACGAGACGAGCCCTCGGGCCGCTCGCGCGATCGTGCGCCGCACCCTCACCGCCATGGGGGTGCCCGACGACGACGTCGCCGACGCGGTCGTGTGCGTGAGCGAGCTGTCCACCAACGCGATCACCCATGCTCCGGGTGGTCACCTGCCGGCGCCCCCGGTCGCACCCGAGCTGTGGGTGTATCGGCGGGGCCAGGAGGGGCGCCCACAGCTCGTGGTGGCGGTCTTCGACGCGCTGTGCCGCTGGCGCGAGCGGCCGGCGGGCGGCTGCGACGAGCTCGCCGAGGGCGGCCGGGGCCTCGACATCGTCAACGCCCTCGCCGGCGGGCGGTCGGGATGGCACCTGACGCGTTCCCGGCTCGGCGCCCGGAGGGTCCCCGGCAAGGCGTGCTGGTTCGCCCTGCCGATGGCGGCCACATGCGCGTCGGCGGTTCCGCCGCCGTCGCGGCCGACCGAGGCACAGGCGGCCGCGGCCCTCGCGGCGTTGGTGACCGATCGCGGCATCGACCACCTGATCCACCATGACGCGGCCCGTCATTCGGTGCTGTCCGTACGGCATGGTCCGACCGTGTGGTGCCGCGCCGGCGCGTTCTGGTGGACCGGCGCGGACGGCACGTGGCGGCGTCCGTTCTCCGACGTCGTCGAGGTCGCCGAACGGGTCGTGCAGCTGCACGAAGAGCGGACCGTCGTCGCGGCCGGCCGGACATCCGGCCCGGCGGCTGGGGTGAGACAGGCCGAGACGCCGGGGGAGGCCCCATGAGACCGCGCGCCGGGCGGCGCGGCGGGGGATCGGCCGGCGACGACCGATCAGGGATCTCGTGGATCGCCGCCCTCAGGTCCGGCGGCGCAGCGCGTTGGCCAGGTTGACCAGGACGATGCCGGTCCAGATGATCACCAGCGCCGCGAGGCTGTGCATCCCTGCGGCGATGCCGCTGAGCGGTATCGAGACGCCGAGCGAGACACAGGCGATCGCCGTGGTCACCTTGCGCTCGCCGGCGGCGTTGGCGCGTTCGTAGGCCTCCCGCCGCCCGGGATCCGCCGACGGGACCGCCCGGGCGGCGGCGAGCCGGGCCTGGATGGTCTGGTCGACGCGCTCGGCGAGCGACTCGGCGAACGCGGCGTCGTAGTCGGGGCCGAGCTCGCGCCGCGCCTGCAGTGCCGCGGCGAGGTCGTCACGCGGCAACCCCGGAGTTGTCATAGCTTGGTTATACGTCCGCGAAATCTACGCGCACAATCCGCCTGGAGACGGATAAACCACCTCGTACGCCGGTATGAGGCTCGATGGCGCTCTGGTAGGACAAGAGGGCCGGATGGCATGAAACCCGCAGATGGGATGGGATGGCGGGTGATAACCCCGCGGATAAACTGGCCGACCCGGCCGTGACAGCCGGTCGCATCCCTATCCCTCGGGAGGTGAGACGTGGACGCCCGCTCGGCGGCGATCCTGACGGGTCGTGTGACGGCCTACGGCCTGGCGACCGCCGCCATCGCGATCTTGGCCAATACGGCGGTCCGCGGTTGCCAGGACCAGGGCACCGGGCCGGCCGCGGCCGGCGCGCCGGCCGGCCCGGCGACCACGGCCCCCGCGGCCCCCGGCGGCCCGGGCGGCGCGACGCCGGGCCTACCGCCGGCGGCCGCCCCAACCTCGCCGGCTTCCGCGTCACCCGCTTCGCCCTCCGTGCCCCCGCAGGTGGCCGCGGCGGCGCTGCGTGCCCTGGCCGGCAGGTGGTTGAGCTCCACCGCCAAGGACTACTTCGTCTTCAGATCCGACGGCGCCGGCGCGTGGATGGTGCGCGGCCGGGCGCTGTGGCAGGGCGAGGTGATCCCCACCGGCCCGGACGCCTTCCGGCTGGCATGGCAGAGCACGAAGCCGCAGAACGCCGCGTCCTGGCACGTCACCTTGCTGGCCGGCGGCAGGACGCTCGTGTTCGACGGCACCGGGAAGGAATACCGGAAGGTCTGACGGCGCATCTGTGCGACGTGCCGTCAGACCTTCCGTGACCCGCTATGGACTACTGCAGCTCGCGGTGGGCAACGTCGGTGTGCCGCTCGAGTTGCCCGTGAACCCGAACGTCGTCGACGCGCCCGCCGCCAGTGATCGGTTCCAGTCGACGCTTCTGATCGTCGCGAGGTCTCCGGCGGGTGTGAACGTTCCGTTCCAGGCGCTGGCGACCGTCACCCCGCTCGGCGAGATCCAGCTCACCGTCCAGCCGAAGAGCGCGGAGGTGCCGGTGTTGGTGACCGTGCCCTCGGCCTGGAATCCGCCCGACCAGCTGTTGGTGACGCGCAGCGTTGCCGTGCACGTCCCCGGCGTGGTGTTGCCGTTGCCCTGGCCCACGCCAGTCACCTCGCCGTTGCCGCCGTCGAAGACGACGTCGGAGCAGCCGTAGAAGGTCTCGTTGCTGTCCGAGCGCGTCCACACCGAGTAGATGAGATGGCGGCCGGTCTTGTTCGCCGGCAGGGTGGCGTTCCAGTGGTAGTACGACTCCACATTGCCCGGGTTGCCGACGCTCGGCGGGTCCGTGACCTCCGAGAACGGCGTCGGCTCGAGGTCGTCCCACGTCAACGGCCGGGTGGGGCTCCACGAGTCCTTGGTGATGTACTCGCGGAACGAGCCTGGGTGGGCGGCCCACTTGTTGTAGCGGAACTCGATGTTGGCGCCCGCGGTCAGATGGGTCAGCGGCCAGTCGTCGCGGGGCAGGTTGAACCCCTCGAAGTCGAAGACCGTCGCCGCGCCGCTGCACAGCCGCCCGTCCGGGATGAAGCCCTGGGTGCGGCCGGCGCCGTCGGAACGCAGGACGGCGAACCAGTTGAACAGTGACGTGGTGCCGCTCTGCGCCACCGCAGCCGCGCACGCGGGATTCTTGGGGACGATCTCGCCTGTCGGCGTGAGTCCGTCCTCCCAGCACAGGAACGTTCGGCTGCCGGGGATGATGGCCGCGCCGTGCGCCGAGGCGGGGCTCGATGTCAGCGCCGGCACGAACAGGGCCGGCAACGTGACGACAAGGGTGGCGAGAGCTATCCTCCATCGCTTCCGCACAGCACATTCCCTTCGCTCGGTCACGAGGGGCGCCCGGACCGGACGGGCCGGGCACCGTGGGGTAACAGCTGGCCGAACGACTGCTGGGGCCGTGATCGCTGACCAGTACCGGACGAAAGCGCTTTCGACGCCGGGACGTTAACACGCCCTCGACGCCCGGCGAATAGCCGCGCGGGGCGGGCCGGCCGCGCGGCGGCGTGCCGCTCGTCGCGGCGTGCGTTTCCGCACGTCAGGCGCGTACCGTCGGCGGCGGCCGGCGGACCGGCGGCGGGACCCACGTGAAACCCTTTCACGCGAGTCCCGGGCGAGGACCGCGCTCACAGCCAGTCGCGGCGTTTGAAGACGACGTACATGCCGCCGGGCTTGTCCCGCAGCCGCTCGAAGGTGTCGGCGAGCGTCGCGGCGAATCGACGCGCCGGCCGCCGAGCGCGACGTGCCGTCATCCATTAGGTCAATGCTCGCAAAGCACGTTTCGGAGGCGGTAAATGCTCGCCGCGGCACCTTCGCCGTATCTAGAGGACTTTGGTCTCTGGCGACGGCTCGATCACGCGGGCGATCCTCACCCAGTGAGACCGATCGGGCCGCCCGGCGAGCCCGATCCGCGCCGGACGGAGGAAGGACCCCTGCGATGGGCGAGTACGTCGCGATCGGAACGGTTCAGATGGAGACGCGGGGACCCGTACCGGAAGGCGCGGTAGAGCTGGCGCGAGACAGGGTGACGGCGCTGTTGCGCCTGTCCAAGGAGCCCGTCCTGTCGGCGCGCATCAAGCTGACGGTCCGCGCCGAGCAGGGCCGTACGCGACTCGCCATGGCGCAGGCCAACCTCGACGTCGACGGGCGGCCGGTGCGCGCGCAGGCCATCGCAGAGACGATGTGGCGAGCGGTCAACGAGCTCCGGGACCGGCTGCTCATCAGGCTGGCGCGCGTGTCGCGCGACTGGCCGGTCCGGCGCGGCGGCCGCCCGCTGACCAGCCCGCGCGAGTGGCGCCCCTCGGGTGTGCCCGGCCGCCGGCCGCCGGAGCTGGCGCCGCCGGACGGAGACCGGTACGTCGTCCGGCACAAAGTGATCAAGCCGTTCCTGGAGACGCCGCTCGAGGCCGCGCTCGACATGGAACTGCTCGACTACGACTTCTATCTCTTCGTCGACGCCGTGACGGGAGAGGACTGCGTGATCGACCGGAGCGGCAGCAGGTACCGGGTGGTCCGGCAGCTGCCGGCCCCGGAGGAGATCCGCGGCAACGGCGGGCCGGTCCTGGTGGACGACGAGCCCGCCCCGGTGCTGACTCCCGCGCAGGCCCTCGGCCGGCTGACGGAGGAGAACCTCGCCTACGTCTTCTTCTCCGACCCAGAGACGCACGGCAGCCGCATCGTCTACCGCCGCTACGACGGCCACTACGGAGTGATCACCGCCTGCCCGCGGTGACGGCGTGACAACAGTGACGACCCGCTGCGCGCCCGCTACCAGCCGCGCGCCCGCCACTCGGGGACGCACGGCCGCTCCTTGCCGAGCGTGGTGTCCTTGCCGTGGCCGGGATAGACCCAGGTCGCGTCGGGGAGCCGGTCGAAGACCCGCTTGACCACATCGGTGAGCAGCTGATTGAACAGGGTGGGGTCGCCCCAGGTGTTGCCGACCCCGCCGGGGAACAGGCTGTCGCCGGTGAACAGATGGGGCGTGGCCGCCAGCTCGCCCTCCGCGTCGTAGAGCAGCGCGATGGACCCCGGCGTATGCCCGCGCAGGTGGATGACCTCGAGCGTGGCGGCGCCCACCCGAACGTGATCGCCGTGCTGGACGGGCTCGGTGACCGGAACCGGCAGCACCTCGGCATCGAAGGGGTGGGCCACCACCGCCGCCTGCGTCTCATCGGCCACCGCGCTCAGCGCCTGCCAATGGTCCTGGTGCCGGTGCGTCGTCACGATGCGGTGCAGCGGCCGGTCGCCGATGAGCTCGAGCAGCCGGGGCGCCTCGTTGGCCGCGTCGACGAGCAGCTGGTCGCCGGTGGCGGTGCAGCGCAGCAGGTAGGCGTTGTTGTCGTACGGGCCGACCGCGACCTTGGTGATCGTGAGACCGGGCAGCTCGCGGACATCGGGCCGGCCGCCAACCTTGACGTCGCCGCTGTAGCTCATGTGTCTCCTCCCGCCGCTCCACGCCTATCCTTCCCCATCTCCACGCCGCCCATGACGCCAGGTCCCCCGCGGAGTGCGTCCGGCCGGCGCGGCCCAGGGTGTGCCCGGTGACGCACGTATTGTGTGCCACTGGTTACGGCGCGTTCGCCCGATTTGTCGTTGTGTAGAGGTGGGTCATCCGACAGGGGAGCCGGAGGGCCCGGGAGGGGGGCAGCCTCATGAACACATCGATGGGGAGCCCGGGACGCGATCTCGAGCTCGGGCGGCCGGCGGAGGGCGCCGCCGAGGCCGGCGACGCGGGCACGGACGGGGCGCGGACCGGCGAGCCGGGCGTGGAGTTGCTCGCGACGGCCGGCGAACTGGTCCGCATGAGCGCGCAGGACGCGCTGACCGCGGGTGTCTATCTGCTGGTGGTGCTGGTGGGCGTGCTGGGCCAGTTGTCCGGGCTCGGGGCGCTCGGGGCCGGGACGGCGCTCGTCCGGCTGCTGGTGCTGGCCGGGGTGACCGCCTGTTTCGCGGTCTCGCTGACCCTGGTGATCCGCTCACGCGTCACGCTCGCCCGGGCGCTGGGTGAGCTTCGTCGCCTGACGGGTGCGCCGTACTACCCGTTCACGCCGTGGAGCACGCGGGCGTCCGCCGAGCGCCTCACCTCCGCGGCGTTCGAGCGGGAGCTGCGGCAGCTGATGAGCGCCGCCGGGCGCTGTTCCGCGCTGGCCGGGCAGGCCACGGCGTGGGCCGCCGCGACGGGTCTGCTGTTCGTGTGCTGGACGCTCATCGGGATCCGCGGGCGCTGAGGCGACCTGGTGTGATGGTGAAGAGAACGGGGGTGATGCGCCGCGGTGGGCGATTCGGCTGGCGGTAGGGCTTCGAACACGTGTACGGTTCTGGGCCGAGGGCCGGGCGGCCACCGGAAGCGTTCCGGACTAATTTGTCGGCGTCCCTCGTTAGCCTGAGGATGACCTGTCTCTACCAGGCCAAGGGGATAGCGGGAACGCCGTGCATGACCGACTCATCGTGCGTGGAGCGCGCGAGCACAACTTGCGGGACGTCTCGCTCGACCTGCCGCGAGACGCCCTCATCGTGTTCACCGGGCTGTCCGGGTCCGGCAAGTCGAGCCTCGCGTTCGACACGATCTTCGCCGAGGGGCAGCGAAGATACGTCGAGTCGCTGTCGGCGTACGCCCGCCAGTTCCTCGGCCAGATGGACAAGCCCGACGTCGACTTCATCGAGGGCCTGTCGCCCGCGGTGTCGATCGACCAGAAGTCGACCAGCAAAAATCCTCGCTCGACGGTCGGCACCATCACCGAGGTCTACGACTACCTGCGCCTGCTCTACGCGCGGATCGGCAAGCCGCATTGCCCGCTGTGCGGGCGGCCGATCACCAAGCAGACGCCGCAGCAGATCGTCGACCGGGTGCTCGAGCTCGACGAGGGGTCGCGGTTCCAGGTGCTGGCCCCGGTCGTGCGCTCCCGCAAGGGCGAGTACGGCGAGCTGTTCCGCGAGCTGCAGTCCAAGGGCTTCTCGCGGGCGCGCGTCGACGGCGCGGTGGTCAGGCTCGATGATCCGCCGACCCTGAAGAAATACGAAAAGCACGACATCGAGGTCGTGGTCGACCGGCTCGGCGTCAAAGACTCCGCCCGCCGCCGGCTCACCGACTCGATCGAGACCGCGCTGGGGCTGTCCGGCGGCCTGGTCGTGCTCGACTTCGTCGATCTGCCGGCCGACGACCCGCACCGCGAGCGGATGTACTCCGAGCATCTCGCCTGCCTCTACGACGACCTGTCGTTCGAAGAGCTCGAGCCGCGCTCGTTCTCGTTCAACTCGCCCTACGGCGCCTGCCCCGACTGCACGGGGCTCGGCACCCGCATGGAGGTCGACCCCGACCTGGTCGTGCCCGACACCGACAAGACGCTCGGCGAAGGGGCTATCCAGCCCTGGTCCAACGGGCACGTGAGCGACTATTTCCTGCGTCTGCTGAGCGCGCTCGGCGACGCTCTCGGTTTCGACCTGAACACGCCGTGGGAGAAGCTGCCGGCCAAGGCGCGCAAGGCGGTCCTGCACGGCCATGACACCGAGGTGCACGTCAGCTACCGCAACCGCTACGGGCGGCTGCGGTCCTACTACGCGGCCTACGAGGGCGTCGTGCCCTGGATCCAGCGACGGCACGGCGAGTCCGAGAGCGACGCCAGCCGCGAGCGGTTCGAGGGATACATGCGCGAGGTCCCCTGCCCGTCGTGCGGCGGGGCCCGGCTCAAGCCGGTGGTGCTGGCGGTGACGATCGACGGCAGATCGATCGCCGAGGTGGCGGCCATGCCGATCGGCGAGTGCGCCAAGCTGCTGCTCGGCCTGGAGCTGAGCGAGCGCGACCGGCAGATCGCCGAGCGCGTGCTCAAGGAGATCAACGCCCGGCTCGGGTTCCTGCTCGACGTCGGGCTCGACTACCTCACGCTCGACCGGGCGTCGGCCACATTGGCCGGCGGCGAGGCACAGCGCATCCGGCTGGCCACCCAGATCGGCTCCGGCCTCGTCGGCGTGCTGTACGTCCTGGACGAGCCGTCCATCGGGCTGCACCAGCGCGACAACCACCGGCTGCTGGAGACGCTGGTCCGGCTCCGCGACATCGGCAACACGCTGATCGTCGTCGAGCACGACGAGGACACGATCAAGATCGCCGACTGGGTCGTCGACATCGGGCCGGGCGCGGGCGAGCACGGCGGCTCCATCGTCGTGTCCGGCACGGTCGCCGATCTCCTCGCCGCCGAAGACTCCGTGACGGGGGCCTACCTGTCCGGGCGCAGGGAGATCCCGATCCCCGCCATCCGGCGCCCCCGGCAAAAGGGCCGCGAGGTCGTCGTCAAGGGCGCGCGCGAGCACAACCTGCGCTCGATCGACGTCGCGTTCCCGCTCGGCGTGTTCACCGCGGTCACCGGCGTGTCGGGCTCGGGCAAGTCGACGTTGGTCAACGACATCCTTTACAACGCGCTCGCCAAGCAGTTGCACGGCGCCCGCACGGTGCCCGGCAAGCACAAGCGGATCCTCGGCCTCGACCAGCTCGACAAGGTCGTGCACGTCGACCAGTCGCCGATCGGCCGCACCCCCCGCTCCAACCCGGCCACCTACACCGGCGTGTTCGACCACATCCGCAAGCTGTTCGCGCAGACCACCGAGGCCAAGATCCGCGGTTACCAACCCGGCCGGTTCTCCTTCAACGTCAAGGGCGGCCGCTGCGAGGCATGCGCCGGCGACGGCACCATCAAGATCGAGATGCAGTTCCTGCCGGACGTCTACGTGCCGTGCGAGGTCTGCCACGGCGCCCGCTACAACCGCGAGACGCTCGAGGTCCACTACAAGGGCAAGACGATCTCCGAGGTCCTCGACATGCCGATCGAGGAGGCGGCCGGCTTCTTCGAGTCCATCCCGGCGATCCATCGCCACCTGCGGACCCTCAACGACGTCGGGCTCGGCTACGTCCGGCTCGGCCAGCCGGCGCCGACGCTGTCCGGCGGCGAGGCACAGCGGGTCAAGCTGGCCTCGGAGCTGCAGCGCCGCTCGACCGGGCGCACCATCTATGTCCTCGACGAGCCCACCACCGGCCTGCACTTCGAAGACATCCGCAAGCTCCTCGGCGTGCTCGGCCGGCTGGTCGACGGCGGCAACACCGTCATCGTCATCGAGCACAACCTCGACGTCGTCAAGACCGCCGACTGGATCATCGACATGGGGCCCGAGGGGGGCTCCCGGGGCGGCACCCTGGTCGCCTCGGGCACCCCCGAGGAGGTCGCGGCCGTCCAAGAGAGCTTTACCGGCCAGTTCCTCGCCAAGATCCTCAATCCCTAGCGCCTGTCGCCACGTGCCGTCCGAGGGCACCGGGCCCAGGCCGGGGGAGGACGCGGCGGATGGCGGGGGCATCCCACGGCGGCCGCGGCGCGGTTGCCACAATGTGACAACACGTGGCCGGGTGCGCCGCCCGCTGAACCGCGAGCGGCCCGACCCCGTACCAGACAGTGTCGATATTCGCCCGCGAGCGAACGTTCGAGGAGGACGCAGATGCGACAGGAGCCCGCACCGGACGTGGAATCTTCCACAGCGCACCCCGCGGCACCCATTCCGGATCCGCTGCCGGCGGGGAGCAGCCGGCGCGGGCTCTTGGCGGGAGCCGGCCTCGCGGGCCTGGCCGGCGCGCTCGTCGCATGTGGCGGCGGGTCGGGCGGATCGGGCGACTCGGGGGGCGGCGACGCGGGCGGCGCGGGGAGCGCGCTGGCCGACACGAGCGACATCCCCGTCGGGGGCGGCAAGATCTTCAAAGACGACAAGGTCGTGGTCACCCAGCCCAAGAGCGGCGAGTTCCATGCCTTCAGCGCGGTCTGCACCCATCGCGGCTGCACCGTCGCCTCGGTCTCGAACGGCACCATCAACTGCGCCTGCCACGGCAGCAAGTACTCCATCACCGACGCCGCCGTGGTGGCCGGGCCGGCCACCGAGGCGCTGTCCCAGAAGAACGTGAAGGTCGAGGGCAACAAGATCGTTCTCGCCTGAACGCCGATCTCGCTCCATCTCCGGATCCATCGGATCCACCGCACACTTGGCGGAGGCGGGCCGGGCGCGCCGGCCCGCCTCCGGCGAGCGGCGCGAGGGCGGACGCCGGGGCGAAGGGAACGTCGCGTTCTTGCCGTTCCTCGCCCGCGAGGCCGTTCCTGTCGGCGCGTCGCACTAGGCTTGCTGACGTGGCAGATCCGGCGCGCTACCGACCTACCCCGGGGTCAATCCCGGAGTCGCCGGGCGTCTACCGGTTCCGCGACGAGCGCGGCCGGGTGATCTACGTCGGCAAGGCCAAGAGCCTGCGCTCGCGGCTCAATTCCTACTTCGCCGACTTCTCCGGCCTGCATCCCCGGACGCAGACCATGTTGCAGACCGCGGCCGCCGTCGACTGGACGGTGGTCGCGACCGAGGTCGAGGCCCTCCAGCTCGAATACTCCTGGATCAAGGAGTTCGACCCGCGTTTCAACGTCCGCTACCGAGACGACAAGAGCTATCCCTACCTGGCCGTGACCCTGAACGAGGAGGTCCCTCGGGTCATGGTCATGCGGGGCGCCAAACGCCGCGGGGTGCGCTACTTCGGGCCCTACTCCCACGCCTGGGCGATCCGCGAGACGGTCGATCTGCTGCTGCGCGTCTTTCCCGTGCGGACCTGCTCGGCGGGGGTGTTCAAGCGGGCCGGTCAGATCGGCCGGCCGTGTCTGCTCGGCTACATCGACAAGTGCTCGGCCCCGTGCGTCGGCCGGGTGTCCGAGGCCGAGCACCGGCTGCTCGCCGAGGATTTCTGCGACTTCATGGCCGGCAACACCGGCCGGTTCATCAAGCGCCTGGAGCGCGAGATGCGCGCCGCGTCCGACGTCATGGAATACGAGCGGGCGGCGCGGCTGCGCGACGACATCAGGGCGCTGGAGCGGGCCCTGGAAAAGCAGGCCGTCGTGCTCGGCGACACCACCGACTGCGATGTCATCGCCTTCGCCGAAGATCAGCTAGAGGCCGCCGTGCAGGTGTTCTACGTGCGCGGCGGGCGCATCCGCGGCCAGCGGGGCTGGGTCGTCGACAAGGTCGAGGCGGTCACGACCGGCGAACTCGTCGAGCACTTCCTCATCCAGATGTACAGCGAGAGCGAGTCGGTGCCGCGCGAGGTGCTGATCCCCGAGCAGCCGCCCGAGCCCGCGGCGATGACCGAGTTGCTCAGCGAGCACCGCGACGGTCCGGTGCGGCTCCGGGTGCCGCGGCGCGGCGACAAGCGGTCGTTGCTGGAGACCGTCGAGCGCAACGCCAAGGAGGCGCTGAAACAGCACAAGACGCGGCGCGCCAGCGACCTGACGACCCGCAGCAAGGCGCTGCAGGAGATCCAGGACGCCTTGGAGCTCGACCAGGCGCCGCTGCGCATCGAGTGCTACGACGTGTCCAACCTGCAGGGCACCAACATCGTCGCCTCCATGGTGGTCTTCGAAGACGGGCTGGCCCGCAAGAGCGAATACCGGCGGTTCTCCGTCAAGGCGGTCGACGGCCAAGACGACGTCCGGTCCATTCACGAGGTGGTGGGTCGCAGGTTCCGGCGCTACCTCGAAGAGCGCGAGGCGATCGGCGAGCTCGACCTGATGGGCCACGACGGCGCGCCCGGCGTCGACGGTGCGGCCGAGGCCAATGGCGCGGGGGCCGCGAGCGGGCCGATCGATCCCGAGACCGGCAAGCCGCGCAAGTTCGCCTACCCGCCCAACCTGGTCGTCGTCGACGGCGGCGCCCCCCAGGTGGCGGCCGCGCAGCGGGTCCTCGACGAGCTCGGCATCGACGACGTCACGGTCTGCGGGCTGGCCAAGCGCCTCGAAGAGGTGTGGCTGCCCGGCGAGGCCGAGCCGGTGATCTTGCCGCGCACCAGCGAGGGGCTCTACCTGCTGCAGCGCATCCGCGACGAGGCGCACCGCTTCGCGATCACTTTCCACCGCGCCAAACGTTCCAAGAGCATGACGGTCAGCGAGCTCGACGACGTGCCGGGTCTGGGTCCGACCCGTCGCACCGCGCTGCTGAAGCACTTCGGCTCCGTACGGCGGCTGCGGCAGGCGACGCCGGACCAGATCGCCGAGGTGCCCGGCATCGGGCGGCAGACGGCGGAGACCATCGCGGCGGCACTGCACCCGGACGGGGGTACATGAGGTGGCAGCCACCACCGGCAGCACGGTGCCGGAGATCGTGATCATCACGGGCATGTCGGGGGCCGGCCGCAGCACCGCGGCGAAGTCCCTCGAGGACCTCGACTGGTTCGTCGTCGACAACCTGCCGCCCGGGCTGCTGGCGACCATGGCCGACCTCGCCGGGCGGGTCCAGGGCGCGGTGCCGCGGATCGCCGCCGTCGTCGACGTGCGCAGCCGCGCCTTCACCACCGATCTGCATTCCTCCATCGCCGAGCTCGAGGCGCGCGGCGTGCATCCGCGCGTGGTCTTCCTCGAGGCCGGCGACGACGCGCTGGTGCGCAGATTCGAAAGCGTGCGGCGGCCGCATCCGCTGCAGGGCGAGGGCCGGCTGATCGACGGCATCGCCCGCGAGCGCGAGGTGCTGGTCGAGGTGCGCGGCGAGGCCGACCTCGTCATCGACACCACCGACCTCAACGTGCACGAGCTGCGCGCCAAGATGGTGGGCTTCTTCGGCGACGTGACCGGTGAGCCCATGCTGCGCGCGACGGTCGTATCGTTCGGCTACAAATACGGCATTCCGGTCGACGCCGATCTGGTGGTCGACTGCCGCTTCCTGCCCAACCCGCACTGGGTGCCCGAGTTGCGCCCGCTCACCGGGCGCGACGCCGCCGTCCGCGACTATGTCCTCGCCCAGCGCGGCGCCAAGGAGTTCCTCGACGCCTACACCGAGGTGCTGCGGCTGCTCGCGAAGGGCTATGAACGTGAGGGCAAACACTACGTCACGCTCGCCATCGGATGCACGGGCGGCAAACATCGTAGTGTGACCATGGCCGAGCAGTTCGCCAACCGGTTGCGCGACGAAGGCCTCGACGTCCGGGTCGCCCACCGCGACCTGGGCCGCGAGTAACGTTCGCGCGATCGATCGGGTGGTGCCGCCGCGCGCTCGTGGCGGGCGTAGGTGGTGGCCTGGGGAGCGGGCCGGGGGACCCGCTGGGAGGTGTCGTGACCGGATCCGGACCTGCCGTTGTCGCGTTCGGCGGCGGGCACGGCTTGTTCGCCTCGCTGTCCGCGCTGCGCAAGGTGACGCAGCGGCTCACGGCGGTGGTGACCGTCGCCGACGACGGCGGATCCAGCGGCCGCTTGCGCCGCGAGCTGGGCGTGCTGCCGCCCGGCGACCTGCGGATGGCGCTGGCCGCGCTGTGCGACGACGACGAGTGGGGCCGCACCTGGAGCGAGGTGATCCAGCACCGGTTCCGCAGCCATGGTGAGCTGCACGGGCACGCCGTCGGCAACCTGCTCATCGTGGCGCTGTGGGAGCTGTTCGCCGACCACCATGACTCGCACTCGACGGTCGCCGGGCTCGACTGGGTGGCGCGGCTGCTCAAGGCCAGGGGCCGGGTGCTGCCGATGGCGTCCGTGCCGATCGACATCGCCGCGGAGGTCGAGGGCGCCGATCCGACCCGGCCGCACGAGGTGTCGGTGGTGCTCGGCCAGGTCGCCTGCGCCAGCACGCCGGGCAAGGTGCGCGGCATCTCGCTCATCCCGCCCGATCCGCCGACCTGTCCGGAGGCGGTGGCGGCGATCGAGGACGCCGACTGGGTGGTGCTGGGGCCCGGCTCGTGGTTCACCAGCGTGCTCCCGCACCTCAAGGTGCCCGATCTGGCCCGCGCGCTGACCACCACGCGCGCGCGGCGCCTCGTGGCGCTCAACCTCGCGCCCCAGCCCGGCGAAACCGACGACTTCTCCCCGCAGGCGCATCTGGAGGTGCTGCAGGCGCACGCGCCCGACCTCCGGATCGACGTCGTCCTCGCCGAGCGGACCGTGGTGGACGACGCCCCCGCGCTGGAGAAGGCCGTGGGCGCGCTCGGCGGGACCTTGGTGCTCACCGACGTGGCGACGGGCGACGGGGCGCCCAAGCATGATCCGGAACGGCTCGGCCAAGCCTTCGCACAGATCTTCTCGAGTCGCGACCTGACCGACGGGAATCGGCGAGACTGCCGGTAGTTGTGTAACCATTGGGGGAGGGGTTCCGTCTATGGCGATGACCGGTGTGGTGAAGGACGAGCTCAGCAGGCTGTCCGTGATGAAGCCATGCTGCCGCAAGGCCGAAGTGTCCACGCTGCTGCGCTTCGCCGGCGGACTGCACCTCGTCAGCGGCCGCATCGTGATCGAGGCCGAGCTCGACACCGGAGCCGCGGCCCGTCGCCTGCGCAAGGACATCGCCGACGTGTTCGGGCACACCTCCGACGTGGTCGTGCTCGCGCCGAGCGGACTGCGCAAGGGCAACCGCTACGTCGTACGGGTCTTCCGCGATGGCGAGTCGCTGGCCCGGCAGACCGGCCTGATCGACAACAACGGACGGCCCGTGCGCGGACTGCCCCGGCACGTCGTCGCCGGTGCCGCCTGCGACTCCGAGTCGGCCTGGCGGGGCGCGTTCCTCGCGCACGGTTCGCTGACCGAGCCGGGCCGGTCGATGTCTCTCGAGGTCACCTGCCCCGGCCCGGAGGCGGCGCTCGCCCTGGTCGGCGCCGCCCGCCGGCTCAAGATCCACGCGAAGGCCCGCGAGGTGCGGGGCGTCGACCGGGTCGTCGTCCGCGACGGCGACGCGATCAGCGCGCTGCTCACCCGGCTGGGCGCGCACGACAGCGTGCTGGCCTGGGAGGAACGCCGGATGCGCCGCGAGGTGCGGGCCACCGCCAACCGGCTGGCCAACTTCGACGACGCCAACCTGCGCCGCTCGGCCCGCGCCGCTGTCGCCGCCGGCGCGCGGGTGGCGCGCGCCCTCGAAATCTTGGGCGATGACGCGCCGGAGCATCTCGTCGCCGCCGGGCGGCTGCGACTCGAGCACAAGCAGGCCTCGCTCGAAGAGCTAGGTCAGCTCGCCACCCCGCCGCTCACCAAGGACGCGATCGCCGGACGCATCCGCCGGCTGCTGGCGATGGCCGACAAGCGGGCCGGCGACCAGGGCATACCGGGCACCGAGGCGAACCTGACCCCCGAGATGCTCGCGCCCTGACCCGGCGCCTGCCGGCGGCTATTGCCGAGGAGGCTCCTGCCGCGGCCGGCCGTACGGATCGTAGGGATCTGGGGCCCCGCCCGGCTGGGAGTACGGGGACGGGCTCTCCTCCTGCCCGCCGTGCGGCGGCTGTCCCTGCTCCGGGTAGGGCTGCTGCTGGCCGTAGCCCTGCTGGCCGTACGGTGACTGCGGTTGCCCGTACGAGGGCTGTCCGTAGCCGGGCTGCCCGTACGAGGGCTGCTGCTGCCCGTACGAGGGTTGACCGTACGGAGCCTGACCGTAGCCCTGCTGGCCGTAACCCTGCTGACCGTAACCTTGCTGGTCGTAGCCCTGTTGCCCGTAGCCCTGCTGGCCGTAGCCCTGCTGCCCGTACGCCTGCTGGTCGTATCCCGGTTGTCCGTACGAGGGCTGCCCTTGGCCGTAGGCCTGCTGTTGCGGGTCGTACCCGGGTGCGGCCTGGGCGGCGGCCTTGCCCTCCTGGATACGCCGGAACGTGATGCCGAAGCCGGCGGCGGCGCCGATCGCCCAGAACAGGTACGACTTGCCGCTCACGACGTCGATGAAGAACGAGCCCAGATTCTCCATGACGGACTTGAGCGCCTGGGAGAAACCGATCCCGGTCGCGTCGCCGAGGACGAACGCGAAGGCGAAGATCTCGCCGAGGGCACAGCCGAGCAGCGTGAAGACCGCCGCCGCGGCCGCCACTCCCGGGCTGGAGGGCCTTGCCGTGTACATGCCGAGACCGATCAGCAGACCGATCCCGATGGCGACGAAGGCGTACTCGTGTTTGGTCAAAGCGCCGATGAGCGCCCATGCGGTCGCGCCGAGGAACATGGCGCCGAAGCCGATGGCGATGGCCTTGCCGTTCCCCCCGCCCGTCGACGCAGACGTCTCGTACATCACACCTACTTCGTACGGATTTTGGCTGGTAGTCCCGGACGCTAGCAGTGATTCGTCGCTTTACGGCCCGCTTTCCGGTTGTAAGTCATATATCGGACACCAGGGGTGCTGTTTTCCGCGAAAAACGGCCTACCGGCGCTTAGAGGCTCGCTCGCCAGCCGGATACCGACGCCCAAAATTCGTCCTTGATCCGGTCCGGCGCGAACAGCCACATCAGGTGTTGGTGAGTGTCGTCGCCGACGATCGTGTCCCGAGGCTCGTATGGCGGATCGCCGGCCAGGTGGTACCAGAAATACGGAAGCGGGCGCATCAGCTCCATGAGCGGCTCCTCCACCCGGCCGCGCAGCACCTCGCAGAAGATCCACGGTTGATGCGCGCCGATGATCTCGCGGGCGCCGCGGATCACGTCCGGCTCCGTCGATTCCGTGTCGATTTTGATCAGCCCGGGGATCACGTTCTTCCGCTCGCACCAGCCGTCGAGCGTCTCGACCTCGACGTCGAGGTGGCGGGACGACGGCCGGAATCCGGCGGCGAGGGAGTTCGACGCGTCCGTCACGTCGGACAGATACAGCGTGGCTGTGCCGCGGTCCGCGCCGACCGCGATCTGCTCGGTGTGGAAGCCGAGCCCGTTGTCCGCGGCGACGCGGCGCATGAGGCCGGCCAGATCGGGAGTGGGCTCGAAGCCGTAGACGGGGCGGTCGGATGTGGCGCCGGCCAAGATGGAGTACAGCCCCACGTTGGCGCCGACGTCCAGCACCGCGCCTGCCGGCGCGTGCGCGAGCGCGGCGAGGAAGCAGGCGACGGTCTCCGGCTCGTATCCGGCGATGCCGTCGTCGGCGAGCCGTGCGAGCAGCCAATGCCGGCCGGGCGCGGGCATGGTGACCGACCGCCCGGGCCGCCTTGCCTCTCCGGGTGCCGAGGGAAGGCGCAGCTCGAACGGGGCCTGCGCCGGCGACGGTGCCGCCGTCCGGATCCGGCTGCGCGCGATCGCACGCCGCAGGGCGTCTCGCCGTACGAAGGAACTGAGGTGCTCTCGCATGTGTGGGCCTTCTCTCGCTGTCACGGTGCCTTGTCGTCGGGCCGGCCGAGTACGCCATGAAAGACGAGGCCGGGGGGTGGACACGCGGAGCTCACCCACCCTTGTCGAAGCATGGCCTCCGCTTTCCCGGCCCGGTCGTCGCGCCGGTCGGCGGAGGTCACGTTCGCGCCGCCCACTGGTCTAGACCAATGCGGTCTAGACCAATATGCTGACAGTTGCCATGCCGCTCAGGGGATCCGGGGATCCGCCCCGGGCGCGGCGGCGAGGCGTTCGTCCCGGCGCGGCACCGTCCGCCACCGAGCGGCGTCGCCTGCGGGGACGAGCGTGTTTGTTCGGTAGGGTCGGATGGGGGCAACCCCGGACGACCAGGTTGGCGACCCGGCACCGTGCGCCGGGCACGAACGACGACGATGACGAGGAGATCGGTTCCGTGACCATCCGGGTAGGCGTCAATGGGTTCGGCCGCATCGGCCGCAACTTTTGCCGCGCGGTCCACGCCATGGGGGCTGACATCGAGATCGTGGCGGTCAACGACTTGACCGACAACGCCACGCTCGGCCACCTGCTCAAGTACGACAGCATCCTCGGCAGGCTCGCCGAGGACGTGAAGGCCACCGCGGACGAGATCGTCGTCGGCGGCAAGCCGATCAAGGTTTTCGAGGAACGCGACCCGGCCAAGCTGCCGTGGGGTGACCTCGGCGTCGACGTCGTTCTCGAATCCACCGGGCTGTTCACCGACGCCAACAAGGCGCGGGTGCACGCCGACAACGGCGCAAAGAAGGTGATCATTTCCGCGCCGGCCAAGAACGAAGACTTCACCGTCGTTCTCGGGGTCAACGACAGCGCCTACGACCCCGCCGCGCACACGATCATCTCCAACGCGTCCTGCACGACCAACTGCCTGGCGCCGATGGCGAAGGTCCTCAACGACGCGCTCGGCATCGAACGCGGCCTGATGACGACGATCCACGCCTACACGGCCGACCAGAACCTCCAGGACGGCCCGCACCGCGACCTGCGCCGGGCGCGCGCGGCCGCCATCAACATCGTGCCGACCTCGACCGGTGCGGCCAAGGCGATCGGCCTCGTGCTGCCCGAGCTCAAGGGCAAGCTCGACGGCTACGCGCTGCGCGTGCCGGTGCCGACGGGCTCGGCCACCGACCTGACCGCCACCGTCAACCGCGAGACGTCGGTCGACGAGGTCAAGGCCGTCTTCAAGGAGGCGGCCGAGGGCGCGCTGCGCGGCATCCTCACCTACACCGAGGACCCGATCGTGTCCTCCGACATCGTCACCGATCCGGCGTCCTGCATCTTCGACGCCGGCCTGACCAAGGTCATCGGCAACCAAGTCAAGATCGTGGGCTGGTACGACAACGAGTGGGGTTACTCCAACCGCCTCGCCGACCTGGTCACCCTCGTCGGCTCGCGGCTGTGACATCCTCGCTGCCGCCTCTTGCCCCTCTCCCATCGCGCCGCCGCGCTCATGCGATGGTCCTGACCGGCCGGGACCCATCGCATGAGGCGACGGATTCCTGTAGCGGAGGACGCTGATGCGCACGATCGACGATCTCGAGGTCAGCGGCCGGCGGGTGCTGGTCAGGTCCGACCTCAACGTGCCGCTCGACGGCAAGACCATCACCGATGACGGCCGGATCCGGGCCAGCGTGCCCACGATCAAGACGCTCGCCGAGCGGGGCGCCCGCGTGATCGTCTGCTCGCACCTGGGCCGGCCCAAGGGGACGGTCAAACCGGAGTTCTCCCTCGCCCCGGTGGCGGCGCGCCTCGGTGAGCTGCTCGGCACCGAGATCAAGTTCTCCGCCGACACGGCGGGCGACTCCGCGCGGCGGATCGCCGGCTCGCTCGCCGACGGCGAGGTGGCGCTGCTGGAGAACCTGCGCTTCGAGCCCGGCGAGACCAGCAAGGACGACGCCGAGCGCGGCGCGTTCGCCGACCGGCTCGCCGCGCTGGCCGATGCGTACGTCGGCGACGGCTTCGGCGCCGTGCACCGCAAGCACGCCAGCGTCTACGACGTGCCGCGGCGGCTGCCGCACGCGGCCGGCGGCCTCATCGTCAAAGAGGTCGCCGTGCTCCAGCGCCTGACCGCCGACATCGCGCGCCCCTACGCGGTGGTGCTGGGCGGCGCCAAGGTGTCCGACAAGCTCGGCGTGATCGACAACCTGCTCGGCCGGGCCGATCGCATCCTGATCGGCGGCGGCATGGTCTTCACCTTCCTCAAGGCCCAGGGCCACGAGGTCGGCAAGAGCCTGCTCGAGGCCGACCAGGTCGAGGCCGTCCGCGGCTACCTCGCGCGCGCGGAGGAGGCGGGCGTGGAGTTCGTGCTGCCGGTGGACATCGTCGCCGCGGCCGAACTCGCCGCCGACGCCGACCACGCGGTGGTGGGCGCGGCCGAGATCCCCGCCGACCGGATCGGCGTGGACATCGGCCCCGAGTCCGGCAAGCTCTTCGCGTCCCGGCTGGCCGACGCCAGGACCATTTTCTGGAACGGCCCGATGGGCGTGTTCGAGATGGAGCCCTACTCCCACGGCACCCGCGCGATCGCCCAGGGGCTCGTCGACTCCGGCGCCTTCACGGTGGTCGGCGGCGGCGACTCGGCGGCCGCGGTGCGCAGGCTCGGCTTCGCCGAATCGGCCTTCTCCCACATCTCGACCGGCGGCGGTGCCAGCCTCGAATACCTCGAGGGCAAGACCCTGCCCGGCCTTTCCGCACTGGAGGATTGACGGTGGCTGCCGCCACATCCGCGCGCCGGCCGCTGATGGCCGGCAACTGGAAGATGAACAACAACCATCTCGAGGCGATCGCGCTCGTCCAGAAGCTGGCCTTCGCGCTCAAGGACGCCGACCACGACGCCGTCGAGATCGTCGTCCTGCCGCCCTACACCGACATCCGCGGCGTCCAGACGCTGATCGACGCCGACCGGCTGCGCATCGGGTACGGGGCACAGGACCTGTCGGCGCACGAAAAGGGCGCCTACACGGGGGAGATCTCCGGCGCGATGCTGGCCAAGCTGGGCTGCTCGTACGTGATCGTCGGGCATTCCGAGCGCCGCCAGTACCACGGCGAGGACGAGCCGCTGGTCAACGCCAAGGTGAAGGCCGCCTTCGCGGCCGACATCGTCCCGATCCTGTGCGTCGGCGAGGGCCTCGACGTGCGCAAGGCCGGCGAGCACGTCTCCCACACCCTGGCCCAGCTCGACGGGGCCCTGGAGAAGATCACCGCCGAGCAGGCCCGGACGATCGTGATCGCCTACGAGCCCGTCTGGGCGATCGGCACCGGCGAGGTGGCCACCCCCGAAGACGCCCAGGAGGTCTGCGCCGCGATCCGGACACGGCTCGCCGAGCTGTACACGGGCGATCTGGCCGATCGAGTTCGTATCCTGTATGGGGGCTCGGTCAAGTCGGGCAACATCGCCGGCATCATGGCGCAACCGGATGTGGACGGTGCGCTGGTCGGAGGTGCCAGTCTGGACGCGGCCGAGTTCGTCAAGATCTGCCGTTATCGCGAGTTGCCTGTCTGACATGGACAACTCCCCCCACCTGAGGGGCCAGAACGTCGTACCCTTTCATAGCGAACCCGCACACACGAGAAGGCACTGACCTGCTGTGATCATCGCAACTTCCATCGTGCTCATCGTGACGAGCGCGCTGATGGTGCTGCTCGTCCTCCTCCACAAGGGCAAGGGCGGCGGCCTGTCCGACCTGTTCGGCGGCGGCATCACCTCGTCGCTCGGCGGGTCCTCCGTGGTCGAACGCAACCTCGACCGCCTCACCATCGGCACCGGGGTCATCTGGTTCGCCGCCATCGTGGTGCTGGGTTTGCTGTTCAAGTCCAAGGGCGCCTGAGCCCCGCTCCGGACAGCACAGCGCAGGGTCGTTGACGCCGGGCTTCCACGCTCTGGGAGACGGCGGGTAGAAAGCGAGGAGTAGTCCGTGGGTAGTGGCAACGCCATCAGAGGGAGCCGCGTCGGGGCGGGACCGATGGGAGAGGCCGAACGGGGCGAGGCCGCACCCCGGGTATGGGTCTCGTTCTTTTGCGCCAACGAGCACGAGACGCGCCCCAGCTTTGCCAGCGACGTCGCCGTCCCCGACCAGTGGGACTGTCCCCGGTGCGGTTTCCCCGCCGGCAAGGACTCCACCAACCCGCCCGCACCGCCGAAGACCGAGCCCTACAAGACCCACCTGGCCTACGTGAAGGAGCGCCGCACCGACGAGGACGGCCAGGCCATCCTGGACGAGGCCCTGGCCAAGCTGCGCGAGCAGCGCGCCGCCGTGCGCGCGGCGATGCAGTCGGCCGGCCGAAGCTGATCGTTTTCAAACCCGTTCATCACCGTTCGTGCCGCACCGGCCCGGCCCCGCAGCCGCGGGGCCGGGCCGGTGCGGTGCCCGCGGCGGTCACGCGACCGAGGGGAGGCGCCGTGCCGCCGGCCGATGCCCTCATCCGGGCCGCCCGCCGCGACGACATGGCGGCCGTCGCCGCGGTGTTCGCGCACTACGTCAGCGACACCGTCGTCACCTTCGAGGAGATCGCGCCCACGGTGGCCGACTGGCGCCGGCGGCTGACGGAGCTCACCGAGCGCGGGCTGCCCTTCCTGGTCGCCGAGATCGGCGGCGAGGTGGTCGGCTTCGCCTTCGCCGGCCCCTGGCGCGGCAAACCGGCCTACCGATACAGCGTCGAGGACAGCGTCTATCTGGCCCCCGGCTGGACGGGCAAGGGGCTCGGCCGCGCGCTGCTCGACGCGCTGCTGGCCCGCTGCCGCGCGGCCGGCGTCCGCCAGGTCATCGCGGTCATCGCGGCCGGCCCCGACGGCGGCGAACGCGACGAGGCCGCCTCCGCCGCGCTGCACCGTGCGTTCGGCTTCGCCGAGGCGGGCCGCCTGCGCGGCGTCGGGCGCAAGCACGGACGCTGGCTCGACACGATCCTCATGCAGCGCGACCTGACCGCGCCCGGCGACTGAAGATCCGCGGCGTCCGGCACCGGCGCCGGGCGTCGATAGGCTCGGACCAACGAGCTTTGGAGGGAAGGTCACAGTGCAGACGCGAGCCATTGGCGACGTACGGGTTTCCGCGATCGGCCTGGGCGCCATGCCGATGTCGGTGCGCGGGCACATGCCCGACGAGGCCCAGTCGATCCGCACCATCCACGCCGCGCTCGACGCGGGCGTCACCCTGATCGACACCGCGGACGCCTATACCCCCGACCACACCGACGTGGGGCACAACGAACGGCTCGTCGCCGCGGCACTCGGCCAATGGAACGGTGATCGCGACTCGGTGCTCGTGGCGACCAAGGGCGGCCACACCCGTACACCCGGCGGCGGCTGGGCGGTGGACGGGCGGCCCGAGCACATCAAGGCGGCGTGCGAGCGCTCGCTCAAGGCACTCGGCGTCGAGGCCATCGGCCTGTACCAGCATCACCGGCCCGACCCGTCGGTGCCCTACGAGGACACCATCGGGGCGCTGCGCGAGTTGCTCGACGCGGGCAAGATCCGCATGGCCGGCATCTCCAACGCCAACCGGGGCCAGATCATGGCCGCCAACGAGATCCTCGGCGGCCGGCTGGCCGGCGTCCAGAACGAGTTCTCGCCGCGCTTTCGGTCCAGCGAGCCGGAGCTGGAGCTGTGCGCCGAGCTCGGCGTGGCCTTTTTGCCCTGGTCGCCGCTCGGCGGCATCGGCCAGGCGCGGTCGCTCGGCGGCCGGCACGCAGCCTTCGCCGAGATAGCCGCCGCGCACTGCGTCTCGCCGCAGCAGGTCTGCCTCGCCTGGGAGCTGGCCAAGGCGCCGGTCGTGATCCCCATCCCCGGCGCCAGCCGCCCCGAGAGCATCCTCGACTGCGTGGGCGCGGCCGGCCTCCGCCTCTCGCCGGAAGAACTCGCCGCCCTCTGATCGCGGTGCGGAATCGACACGACACGCGTCGTCGATCGGCAAAATGTGGGTACTTATGCGGGTGTCTACGGAAGACTGATGCTATGTCCCAGGTGCTGGTTCGAACGCCGCGCACATGCGACGGCGAGGGAGCGGCCCGGGCCTGGCTCGACTTCGCCGAGTACTACACGAAGCTGGATCCGGAGGCGTTCCAGATCCCGCGGAGCGAGGGGCTCGCGGAGTGGATCGAGCAGCGGCTGCTCGGCGTCTACTCGCCGGACGACTTCGTCCGCGTCGCCGAGATGGAAGGCGAGGTCGTCGGCTTCGTCGACGCGTCCTTCCTGGCTCCGGACAGCGAGGCGCCCTGGCAGCTGGTCCGTGAGGTCGTGGTCCCGCGGGTGTTCGTCAACGCGCTGGCCGTCCAGGCCCGCCACTGGCGCGCAGGCATCGGCACCAAGCTGATGACGGCGGTCGAGGAGTGGGGACGGGTCCGGCGGGCCAGTCTCATCGTGCTCGACACCTACACCCACAGCCCGATCTCCGTGCCGTTCTACGAACAGCGCATGGAATACACCCGTCAGTCGCTGCGGTTCGCCAAACGGCTGTAGCCGTGCGCCGCGGCCGGGTCCGCCTCCGCGCCGGACGGCCGCGACACGATGAACGGGCGCCGGCCCGCCGGCACTCCCGTGGCGACCCCGCCGTCGATCTCATAGCGGTCGAAGGCGAAGGGCAGCCCCGCCGCCACCAGGACGTTCCGGCGATCCATGAGCTGGAAGTGCAGATGCGGCTCTGAGGAGTTGCCGGAGTTGCCGCACTCGGCCAGCCGCTCGCCCGCGGACACGCGCTGTCCGGGCCTGACCCGTACGGAGCCGCGGCGCAGGTGGGCGTACGCGGCGTACACCCCGTCGCCCATATCGACGATGACGTGGTTGCCGAACAGGAAGCGAGGTCCGAGCACCTCGCGGATCGAGCCCTCGATGAACAGGAACAACAGCCCTGGCCAGGAGTTTCGGCTCCAGTGGTCGCGCTGCCTGCCGGCCGCCTTGACCACCACCCCGCCCGCGACCGCGTACACCGGCGCCCCGAACCCCGCGAAGCGCCGCGCCCGGCGGGCCGGCGGCCAGGCCCGCAGCGCCTTCCAGGGGCCGCCGCCGTCATCCTCCAGGCGCACGAGGTCGATGGCGTAGCTCTGCGCGTAGGCGTGCACGCCGTGACTGGGCACCCGGTCGGCCGGGCTGTTGACGGCGAGCCAACGCCCCAGCACCGGCGGCCGCACCACGATCGGGTCGCGCCGGACCTGCCCGAACGGCAGGTACATCGACACGAGCGCGAGGACCACGACGATCACGCCGATGATGCCCAGCGGGACGATGTCGTGCCACCACCACGTCAACATGTCGATGGCGGCGAGGTACAGCAGCGGCATGCGGACCCGGGAAATGAGCCGGGGGATCTTGCGCATCGTTTCCTCCTGACCTGGTCTGATGTGGTCTGGATGGGGATCTGTCAGCGGCGGGTGGCGGCGAGGGCGACGAGCAGCGGCACGACGCGCTCGCCGGGCACCGCGTACTGGCCGCGGGTCGTGCTGCGCAGCCAGCCGGCGGCCACCAGTTGGCGCAGGTGGTGGTAGAGCTGGCCGGTGGTGCCGAGCTGCTCGTGGGCGCTGAGCTCCCCGGCCGTGCGGGCGCCTCGCAGGATCTCGCCGAGCAGGAGCAGCCGCACCGGGTGGGCCAGCGCGGCGAGCGCGGCGACCCCGTGGGACCAGTCGTCGGTAAGGAGGTCGTCGGCGAGGTGGACCTGCTGCCATTCATAGTGCTCGCCGGTCGGCAGCGTGATGTGACCCGTGAACAGCACCGCGCCCGGCTCTGGCGTCCGGTCCTTGAGCCCTTCCAGCGCCCAGAACGTGTCGGCGTCCGGAGAGGTGGTGCCGCCGGCCCGCGTGGCCCCGGGCGTGCCCTCGAGCCGCCTGACCCGGGCTTCGAGCCGGGCCACCCGCTCCGTCAAGGGCTCATCCGGAGCCTCGCCTGAGGACGTGCCGCCCTCGCCCAGGGAATCCGCCATGCCTCCATTAATACGTAACTACGTAGTTTCGTCAAACGGACGGCCGCAGCACCGTGATCAGCCGCCAGGCCGCGGGGTCGTCGACGCCGATGTCGGCGAAGTCGCCGTAGCGGCCCGCGACCTCGAAGGACCCCGACAGCCGGATGGCCGCCTCGAGCTCCGTCGCCGTCCAGAACCGGTACGGCACGATGCCCCGAATCTTGCGGGTCGCGCCGCCCGCCGTCACGGTGATGGTGACGTGGTCCTCGACGATCTGGGTGATCGGATCCAGCGCGTCGTCCGGCTCGCCCCAGCGGACGTCGATCTGCTCGCCGTCGCGGGCCACCCGCCACGTGCTGCTGGAGCGTGCCCGCTCGGTCAGCCGGTCGGCCGGGTGGCTCATCTCGATGACGTAGACGCCTGCCGCCGCCAGGTGCTCGGCGACGCGGTCGAGGTGGGCCACCAGGGCGTCCAGCGTCATCAGGTGCGCGGTGGAGTCGAGCATGGTGATGATCAGGTCGAAGCGACGGCCGAGCCGGAAGTCCGTCATGTCGCCCTCCACCACGTGCAACGGCAGCCCGGCCCCGCGCTCGGCGGCATAGGCGCACATCGCGGGGTTCAGATCCAGGGCGGTGGCGGCGATGCCGCGGGCGGCGAACTCGCGGGCGTGCTCGGCCGGCCCGGCCGCGAGCTCCAGGACCGTCCGCACCTGCGTGTCGGCCGTTCGGTGCAGCGTCGACCACCGCAGCAACGCGTCGACCTCGGCCGGGATATCGCGAAAGGCGCAGGCGAGCTCGTAGGCTCGTGGATCGTCATAGATCCCTGTCACCGCTTCATCATGTCAAGCGGACAGTCGGCCGGGCGCCTCTGCTTCGCCGCCTGGCCGCAGTGGGCCGGACCTGGTCAGGGCCGTACGAACCAGCTGATCTCGCAGCCGATCGCGGCGGCGTACCGTTCGAGCGTGGTGGCCCGCACGTCGCCGTCGCCGGTCTCGAGCCGGGCGATGGCCGATTGCGAAGTGCCCATCCGGGCGGCGATGTCGGTCTGCGACAGTCCCGTGGCGCGACGCCGGGCCGCCAGCTCCGCGATGGCCTGTCTGCGCCGCGCCCGCATGGCATGGCGGAGCTCGGCCATGTCCGTCGGCTCCGCGGGCGAGACCGCTACGAGGGGTTGAGTCGTCATCGTCATTGATCGTTCCGCGGCCGCGTAGGGGCGGGCGGCGCGGACCCTCCTCCCTGCACCTCAGGCCAACGGTGGCCCAGAACTGTTACAGCCGCGCTACACCACCGTGAGCGAAGCGTTTCGCCGCCCGTCCCTCCAGTCCGGTCCGGCACGTCGCGTAGCGTACCGGGCGTGACCGATGATCTCGCACACGACAGGTTGCCCCTGCTGGAGCCGCCCGAGCTGACCGCCGAGCAGCGCGCGGTCTACGACGCGATCGGCGCCTCCCGCCGTCGAGACGAGCGCCGGGCGGATTCCCGGTCGGCGCACGTCCGCCCCGTCCCGGCGCTCCGCTGGGTCGACGACGAGGGCCGGCTGCTCGGCCCGTTCAACGCCATGCTCTACAGCCCCGCCGTCGGGCAGCCGCTGCAGCGGCTCGGCGCGGCCCTCCGGTTCGCCACCGCCTTCACGCCCAGGGAACGGGAGATCGCCACGCTCGTGGTCGCGGCGCACCGGCGTTCCGACTTCGAGTGGTACGCGCACGAGCGGATCGGCCGCGGCGCCGGGCTCACCGAGGAGGAGCTCGCCGCGCTGCGGACCGGCCGGGCGCCGCGGTTCACCGATCCCCGCGAGCACACCGTGTACGAGGCGGCCAGGGCGCTGGCGGTGGCGGGCGACCTCGACGACGCGCGCTTCGACGAGGCCGTCGCGGTGCTCGGCCGGCCGCTGCTCGTCGAGCTCGTGACGTTGGTGGGCTATTACACGGCGCTCGCGCAGCAGCTGCGGGTGTTCCGGGTCGGGCTGCCGCCCGGCGAGCCCGGCATCGACTGGGAATCCGGATGAGCGACGGCGGTGATGTGAGCGGGCCGGGGGAGCCGACCGGGCGGCCGCCCGGTCCGGCCCGCGGGGGTCCGCCGCCGCCGCTCGCCCCCGACTTCGTCAACGGCGGGGTCTCGTTCTGGCTGCGCGACGTCGGCCCGCCCGAGCCGCCGCGGCCGCCGCTGCCGGGGTCGCGGACCGCCGACGTGTGCGTGGTGGGCGCCGGGTTCACCGGGCTGTGGGCCGCGTACTACCTCAAGCGGGCGCGGCCGGGCCTGCGGATCGTCGTGCTCGAGCGCGAGTTCGCCGGGTTCGGCGCCTCGGGCCGCAACGGCGGCTGGGTGCTCGGCGAGCTCGCCGGTTCCCGCGAGCGCTACGCCGCCCGGCACGGCAGGCCCGCCGCGATCGCCCTGACCCGCGCCATGTTCGCCACCGTCGATGAGGTGGTGGCCGCGGCGGCCGCCGAGGGCATCGACGCCGACATCGTCAAAAGCGGCGTGCTCCATGTCGCCACCAACGCCGCCCAGCTGGCCCGGCTGCGCGCCATGGTGGCCGACGACGCGCGCTGGGGCTGGGGGCCGGGCGACGTCACGCTGCTCGACGCGGCCGAGGCCGGGGCGCGCCTCCACGTGGCCGGCGCCGGCGGCATGGCGTGGAGCCCGCACTGCGCCAGGGTGCATCCCGGCAAGCTCGCGCGCGGGCTCGCCGCCGCCGTCGGCCGCCTCGGCGTGGAGATCTTCGAAGGCACCCCGGTGACCTCGATCCGGCCGCGCTCGCCGGGCGGGCCGGCCGCGGCGACGACGCCGTACGGCACGGTCACGGCCGAGTACGTGATCCGCGCGACGGAGGGCTTCACCGCCGGCATCCCGGGGCACCGCCGCGACTGGCTGCCGATGAACAGCTCCCTCATCGTCACCGAGCCGCTGCCGCCGCGGACGTGGGCGCGCATCGGGTGGGCGGGCGCCGAGCCCCTGGGCGATATGGCGCACTACTACATGTACGCGCAGCGGACCGCCGACGGCCGCATCGCGCTCGGCGGCCGGGGCCGGCCGTACCGCTTCGGATCCCGCTGGGACGCGACCGGCCGCACGCCCCCGGCGACCGTCGCCGAGCTGTGGCGCACGCTGGCCCGCATGTTCCCCGACGCGGCGTCCGCCCGCGTCGCGCACGCCTGGTCGGGGGTGCTCGGCGTGCCCCGCGACTGGTGCGCCACCGTCGTCGTCGACCACCTCACCGGGATCGGGTACGCCGGCGGCTACACCGGACACGGCGTCGCGACGGCGAACCTGGCGGGCCGGACGCTGCGCGACCTGGTGCTCCGCCACGACACGGAACTGACCGCGCTGCCCTGGGTGGGCTGGCGGGTGCGCCGCTGGGAGCCCGAGCCGCTGCGCTGGCTCGGCGTGCACCTGCTCTACCGGCTCTACCGGCTGGCCGACGCCCGCGAGGCCGGCGGCCTGCCGCGCACCTCCGCGGTCGCCCGCGTCGCCGACCTCATCTCCGGTCGCTGACCTCGCGACGGCAGGCGCTCACGTGGCGGCGGCCCAGTCGAGGTCGGCGGGCAGCTGCGAGGCCGCGGCCCGGTCGAGGAGGAACAGGGTGCGCCGGCGGCCGCGGGCGCCGGCCGACGGCACCTGGACCGGGCCGGCGTCGGACAGGGCCATGCGCACAGCCGTGGCCTTCGCCGCGCCGGCCGCCATGATCCAGACCTCGCGCGCCGTGCGGATGGACGGCAGCGTCAAGGTGATCCGGATCGGCGGCGGCTTGGGCGCGCCGCGGACCGCGACCACGGCGCGTTCGTCGTACAGCGCGGGCAGGCCGGGGAACAGCGAGGCGACGTGCGTGTCCGGACCCAGCCCGAGCAGCACGATGTCGAACGACGGCACCACGCCGTGATCTTCGGGCCGGGTCGCCCGGCGCAGCGCGGCGGCGTACCGTTCGGCCGCCGCCTCGGGGTTGTCGCCGTCGGGACCGTCGGCGGCCGGCATGGGGTGCACCCGGGCGGGGTCGACGTCGACGTGGTCGAGCAGCGCCGAGCGGGCGGCGGTCTCGTTGCGCTCGGGGTGCCCGGTGGGCAGAAACCGCTCGTCGCCCCACCAGATGTCCAGATGTGCCCAGTCGACGGCGTCCCTGACCGGGGTGGCGGCGAGCTCGCCGAGGACGGCGGTGCCGATGCCGCCGCCGGTCAGCACGAGGTGCGCCGAGCCCTGCGCCGCCTGGACGTCCACCAGTCGCGTGACCAGCCGGGCGGCGATCACCTGGGCCAGCAGCGTCTGGTCACGGTGCACCATGACCACGGGCGCGGTCACGAGCTCGCCTTCCGCCGCGTTCCGTTGTCGGCTCCGCCTGGTGACCCGCCGCCGCTGCCGGCGGTCGTGTCGCCGGCGTCGCCCGCGGCGCCCGGGTCATCCGCATCGGCCCCGTTGGCCGCGTCCGCCGCCTTCGACCGGCCACGTCGGCCGAGCCGCCGCGCCGTGGTGTGGTCACGGACGAAACGAGCCGCGGTCTCCTGGTAGACCTCGTCGGGGTCGAGCCGGCGCAGCTCCTCGGCGAGCAGCTCGGGCATCGACCTGCGGTGCAGCGCCACCTGACGGTCGGGCTGGCCCGGCCGGGACAACGTGGCGACCCGCCCATCAGGCCGGGTGATCGTGATGTCGCCCTCGCTGGTCGTCAGCCGCACGCCGGTGAGGCCGGGCCCGCTCGACGTCGTGCGCCGGGCCGGCACGCCCAGCCGGATCGCCAGCCACGCGGCGAGCAGCTCGGCGCTGGGGCTGTCGGGCTCGGCGGCCACCTCGGCGGCGGTGATCTCGCCGTGGGGCTGGTCGAGCGAGGCGGCCAGCAGCGTGCGCCACGGCGTCAGGCGGGTCCAGGAGAAGTCGGTGTCGCCGGGCTTGTGCACGGACGTAACCTTGGCCAGCGTCCGCAGCCGGTCCGCGCCCGCGTACGCGTCCGTCACGCGGCGCTGGCCGAGGGCGCCGAGCGGGTCGTCGCTCGGCACGTCCGGCGGCTCGCCCGGCCACCATGTGACCACGGGCGTGTCGGGCACCAGCAGCGGCGTGACGACGGAGTCGGCGTGCCCGGCCAGCGGCCCGTACATCCGCAGCAGCACGGTCTCGCCCGGGCCCGTCTCACCGATGCGGATCTCCGCGTCCAACCGCGACGAGCCGCCGCGCGGGTCGCGGGAGATGACCGTGAGCACGCGGCAGGGGTGCTCCCTCGCGACCTCGGTCGCCGCCCGCACCGCGTCGTATTGGGCCGACTCGTCGGTGACGATGATCAGCGTCAGCACCATCCCGACGGCCGGGCCGCCCATCCGGTGCCGCGCCTCCATGAGCGCCTTCTGGATGCGCCGCGTCGTGGTGTCCGCAAGATCGATATTCATGATCGCGCTTCCCATCTCGCTCGTCGGGCCGCCGGTCCGCGTCAACGGCCGCTAGAGCCGCCGCCACGCCCGCCCGTCGCGGGCCATGAGCTGGTCGGCCGAGGCGGGGCCGTAGCCGCCGGAACGGTATGGTTCGGGCTTGCCGTGCTTGGCCCAGTACTCCTCGATCGGGTCGAGGATCTCCCAGGACAGCTCGACCTCCTCCTGCCGGGGGAACAGCGGCGGATCGCCGATGAGCACGTCGAGCAGCAGCCGCTCGTAGGCCTCGGGGGAGGACTCGGTGAACGACTCGCCGTAGGCGAAGTCCATGTTCACGTCCCTGACCTCCATCGAGGTGCCCGGCACCTTGGACCCGAACCGCACGGTGACGCCCTCGTCCGGCTGCACCCGGACGACGAGGGCGTTCTGCCCGAGCTCCTCGGTGTCGGTCTGCGCGAACGGCAGGTGCGGGGCGCGCTGGAACATCAGCGCCACCTCCGTGACCCGGCGGCTGAGCCGCTTGCCGGTGCGCAGGTAGAACGGGACGCCGGCCCACCGTCTGGAATCGATCTCCAGCTTGACGGCCGCGTAGGTCTCGGTGCGCGTGTTCGGCGGGATGCCCTCCTCCTCGAGGTACCCGCGGACGTTCACGCCGCCCTGCCAGCCGGCGGCGTACTGCCCGCGCGCGGTGGTCAGGCCGAGGTCGCCGGTCGTGCGCACCGACGACAGGACCTTGGCCTTCTCGGCGCGCACCGCCTCCGCGGCGAAGGACGGCGGCTCTTCCATCGCGGTCAGCGCGAGCAGCTGGAGGAGGTGGTTCTGGATGACGTCGCGCGCCGCGCCGATGCCGTCGTAGTAACCCGCCCGGCCGCCGATGCCGATGTCCTCGGCCATCGTGATCTGTACGTGGTCGACGTACGAGCGGTTCCAGATCGGCTCGTACATCGTGTTGGCGAAGCGCATCGCCAAGATGTTCTGCACGGTCTCCTTGCCGAGGTAGTGGTCGATCCGGAAGATCGACTCCTCGGGGAAGACCTCGTGCAGGGTGGAGTTGAGGTCCAGCGCGCTGGCCAGATCGTGCCCGAACGGCTTCTCGACGACCACGCGGCGCCAGCTGCCGTCGGCGCGCTCGGTCAGCCCGGCGCGCTGCAGCTGCTCGACGACCTGCGGGAAGTACTTCGGCGGGATCGACAGATAGAACGCGTAGTTGCCGCCGGTGCCGCGGGTCTGGTCGAGCTCCTTGACCGACTTGGCCAGCTCGGTGAAGGCGGCGGCGTCGTCGAACGTGCCGGAGACGAATTGCATGCCCTCCGACAGATGCGTCCAGACGTCCTCGCGGAAGGGCGTGCGCGCGTGCTCCTTGACCGCCTCGTAGGCGACCTGCCGGAAGTCCTCGTGCTCCCAGTCGCGGCGGGCGAAGCCGACCAGCGAAAAGCCCGGCGGGAGCAGGCCGCGGTTGGCCAGGTCGTAGATCGCCGGGAGCAGCTTCTTGCGGGACAGATCGCCGGTCACTCCGAACAGCACGAGCACGCATGGGCCCGCCACCCGTGGCAGACGCTTGTCCCGTGGATCCCGAAGCGGGTTCGGCGCGCCGCCTGGACCCGATATCGCGATGCGTGCGGGCGATCTCATGCCCGGCCTCCCTGATGAGCCGCGTCGAGCAACTGGGCGATTCCCGTCCAGCGGTGGTGCAGATGCACGCGGGCGACAGGCCGGCCGCGCGCCCGCAACGTGCGGGTCGTCGTCAGCGCCTGCTCGAGCTGCAGGCGGCTCAGCCTGTCCCCTTCATCCAGAACCGGTTTGTCGTCCATGACGTTCCCGGTCAGCACGAGATATACCCCTTGCCCCCGGCCGGCCTCGGAGGAGGAGGGGTCCGCCGCACCGCGCGCCGGGGCAGGAGCAGGGGCCGGGGCCGGGGCGGGCGCGGGCGGTGGCGGTGGCGGATCCCAGGAGATCGTCACCGGCCGGCCGCCGCGTGCCGCCAGCGCCGCCGCGAGGCGCCGCACCGAGCGGCCCTGCCCGAGGAACGGGTCGGGATCGAGGTAGGCGAGGATCTCCAGGTGGCCGTGATCGGGGATCGCGCCGAGCAGGTGGTCGAGCAGCTCGGCGACGTCCCGCGGGCCGCGCGCGTCGGCCCCGGAGCCGGCCGCGATGAGCTCGGCGTACCCGTCGATGTCGCGGTCGCGGAACAGCGGCTCGGCCGGCTCGCCGGCCCCGTCGGTCTCGGCGTCCGGGCCGCCCACCGGCTCAGCCGGCGGGAACGGGTCGGCGCCCAGCAGGTAGGCGGCGACCGCCGCGGCGTACTCCCACACGACGAACTGCGCCCCGAGCGGACCGGTGACCGTGGCGTCGTCCTGGTGCGGGCGCCCGTCGAGCGCCACCAGGAACAGCCCGCCGGTCGGCGCCAGCGGAAGGCCGCCGCCCTGGACCACGGGGAGCACGCCGCCGGCGAACCTGGCCCCGGCCCGCGGCCGGCCCGTGGCGCCGGCGACCAGGCGGCCGCACCATTCGTCCAGCCCGGGGAACCGCGCGCCGAAGCCGGCGATGACCACCTTGTCCCGGCCCTGCCGCGCGCAGCCGCCGAGGATCGCGCCGAGGACCAGCCCGGGATTGTTCTCGGGCCGGGTGAGGGACGGCAGCACGGCCGTGGCCTGGTCGAGGATCTCGGGCACGTCCACCCCCGCCAGCGCCGCGGCCAGCAGCGCCTGCGGCGACAGCGCGCCGAAAACGCCGCCGGGCCGGACCGGCGGCGCCGCGCCGCCCAGGTGGTCCGGCACGACGACGAACCGCTCGGTCAGCTCGTCGTGGTCCAGCCCGAGCTCGCGCAGCAGCCGGCGCAAGATGCCGGCGTGCGCGGCGGCGACGGCGTCCGCGCTCGCCACGACCACGACGGTGCGGCGCAGCCGGTCGGGGTCGTCGCCGAGGCGAAGGGTCGGCGCCGGATCGACGCCGTCGAGCACGGTCAGCGGCGCCTTGGCGTGGTGGGCGACGACCTTGGCGGCCGCGGCCGGGGCCCCCCGACCCACGAGCACGACGTCGGTGAGACCGGCGGCGCCGGACCGGGCGGCCAGCTCGTCGAACCGCGGCAGCAGCGCCCTGGTCGCCCCAGGCGCGGCCGGCCAGCAGCGGTCGGCGCCCGTGGGCAGCCCCCACAGGGTCGGGTCGTCGGAGGCCAGCCGCACCGGCACCTTGTCGATCCACAGCCGGCCGAGGACGCGCTGGGCCGCGTCGCGCACCGAGGCCCGCGCGGTGATCCGCACGTCCCCCGCGGTAACGGTCGTCACATCGCTCATCCGCGTTCCCGGTCCCCCCGTCGCCACCGTCTCGCGTGCCGCGCCGGGCGACCGGGCCATGTCATGCTCCATGCCCGGCCCGCTCCCGTGTCGGCCGATCGCTCATACCGCCTCGGTGAGCCGCGCCGTCCCGGCGGCCGCGTCGCGCAGATGCAGCCAGACGACCGGCAGCCGGCGCCGCCGCAGCGCGCGGACGTCGGCGAGGGCGCGGGCCAGCCGCAGCGCGCCCAGCGTGTACGACTGGTCGGGCACCGGCGTGTCCTCGTCGGCGTCGGCGTCGGCGGTGACGATGAGGAACACCCCGGTGCGGGGGCCGTCCTTGTGGTAGGACGCGGTGCCCTGCAGCGCGCTCGGCCCCCACTCGAACGAGACCGGGCGGCGGATGCGTTCGGCGAGCTGCTGGGTGAACCCCTCGGCGAGCACCTGGTGCCCCGACAGGTACGACACGACGGACAGGTAGCCGTTCACCGGGACGCTGCGGACGATCCCCTCGATCACGTCGCGCAGGTTGGGCCCGCCGAAGTGCCCGATGGCCGGGTCGACGTAGACCTCGATCATGTCGTCGACGAAGGTCGGTTCACCTGACGGCAGCGGCGGCCCGGTGCTGAGCATCCCCGCCGCGTCGTTCTCGACCTCGGTGACGTACTCCTCGGGGCCGTCGAAGGGGTTGACGCCGATCAGCCAGGCGGCGGCCGCAGCCGCGTAGTCCCACAGCAGGAACTGCGCGCCGAGCGGCCCGAAGACGGAGGTGTCGGCGCCGGCGGTCGCCGGGCTACGCGGGTTGAGCGCGATGCCGTGGACGTCGTGCCCGGGGTCGGGCAGCCGCCAGCCGGTGTCGTCGAGCGGCAGGATGCCGCGGCCGCGTTTTCCGGTCGCCGCCGCGACGAGCTGGCGGAGCCAGGCGGAAAGCGGCCGGCTGCTGGTGTGGATGACGACCTTGTCGCGTGGCACGCCGTTGGGGCCGCCGAGGGCACAGCCGCCGAGGATCGCGCCGAGCAGCAGCCCCGGGTTCGCCTCCTCTTTGGCCAGGTAGGGCAGCACGCCGGCGGCCTCGTCGAGGAGCGGGCCGACCTCGGCGCCGGCCAGCACCGCCGGCACCACCCCGTACGCCGACAGCGCGCCGTAGTGGCCCGGCAGGTACGGGTCGGTCAGCCCCAAGCGGTAGCCGCGCTCGCGCGCGAAGGCGTCGAGCGGGCTGCCGTGGTCGGTGATGACGAGGAACCGGTGGGCGATCTCGGGCTCGGACATGCCGTGGTCGCGCAGGGCCTGCTCGAGGATGCGGCGGCAGGCCTCGGTCTCGAGGGCGGCGCCGCGCTTGCTGGACATGATGACGAACGTGCGGTCGAGCCGCGCCGGGTCGAGCACCCCGGTGAGCGGGGGAGTGCCGTCGACGATGGTCAGTGCGGCGCCGCCGCCCACGTCCTCGACGATCGTCTGGGCGGCGAGCGCCTCGGCGCCCATGGCGATGAGGACCACGTTGTCGAGGCCCGAGTAGCGGATCTCGCTGACGAGCCCGCCGATCTGCGACAACAACTCATGGGAGGTGCGCGGCAGGTCGAGCCACCCGAGCCGGCTGTGGTCGACCGCCCGCCGGCCCCACAGGCGGGGGTCCTTGGCCGCCAGCCCGGCGGGCACCCCGTTGGTGACCAGGTAGTCCCTGGCCTGCAGGGCGGATTCGAGCACCTCGCCGCGGGTCAGCACATCCACACCGGTCAGTTGGGCCGCCTGCATCCGGGTCCCCTCCTCCCTCATCGCCCTCGTCGGCCTGGTGACCTCTCGCCCCATGGTCCCAGGGGGAAGCGGACGATATCCAAGCAACGGACCGATCCGGCCGAATATGGCGTCAAGTGGAAACGGCGTCCATGAGCTGGGCCAGGCCCTCCGCGCGGTCGCGCAGGTGCACGCGGACCGCGGGCCGGCCGCGGGAGCGCAGCGCCCGCAGGTCGCCGAACGCCTGGGCGAGCTGCAGCTGCGCCAGCGTGTACGGCTTGCCGGGGATCTCGATGTCGTTGGTGACCGCCCCGGTGATCTGCAGGAAGACCCCCGTCTGCGGCCCGCCCTTGTGGTACTGGCCCGTCGAGTGCAAGAACCGGGGTCCCCACCCGAACGTCACCGGCGCCGGCGTCTTGCGGGTCTGCGCGGCGCGGGCCGCCAGGCTCGGCCGCAGGCCGGCGGCGTCGCCCTCGCCGACCCGGTCGAGATAGGCCATCAGCGCGAGGTAGCCGTGGTCGGGCACCGCCTCCAGCAGCACGTCGATGACGTCGCCCAGATCGCGCACGGCGCCGAGCAGCTCGGCCGGCCCGTGCACCTCGAGCGCCCCGGTCACCAACGCGGGCTCGCCCGAGATCGCGGTCGGCGCCGCGCCGTCCTCGGCGCCGCGCAGCAACGCGGCGGTGTTGTCCTTTGACTCCTGCACGTTGGGCTGGTCGAACGGGTTGATCCCGATGACCCGGCCGGCCACCGCCGTGGCGTACTCCCACAGCAGGAACTGCGCGCCGAGCGGGCCCGAGACGGCGAGCGAGCCGGGCTCGGCGGCCGGATCGTCCGGCGCGCCGCCGGGCTCGCCCGGTCGGCGGCCGATGACGACCCGGCGGATGTCGTCGCCGGGATCGAAGCCGGGGGCGGTCACGCCCTCGACGACGACAGGCAAGATCCCCCTGCCCTGCTTGCCGGTCGACTCGGCGATCAGCTGCTCGACCCAGTCGCCGAACCCGAAGATGCCCGACTCGTGGTCGGCGATGACCAGCTTGTCGCGGCCGCCGAGCGCCGAGGCGCCGAGCGCGGCGCCGAGCGCCAGCGCCGGGTTGTCGTAGGGCTGGCGCAGCGTGGCCGACAGCGCGCCGGCCTCGTCGAGCAGCCGGGCCACGTCCGCGCCCGCGAGCGCGCTCGGCACCAGGCCGAACGCGGTCAACGCGCTGTAGCGCCCGCCGACGTTCGGGTCGGCGGTGACGACGGCGTAACCGGCCTGCCGCGCGGTCGCCTCCAGCGGCGACCCCGGGTCGGTGACGACCACGATGCGCTCGGCGGGGTCGATGCCCGCGTCGCGGAAGGCCTGCTCGAAGATGCGCCGGTGGCTGTCGGTCTCGACCGTGCCGCCGCTCTTGCTGGACACCACCACGAGCGTGCGCTCCAGCCGGTCGCCCACGACGCGGGCGACCTGGTGGGGATCGGTCGTGTCCAGCACGGTCAGCGGGACGCCGGCCGTGCGGGTGATGACCTCGGGGGCCAGCGACGAGCCGCCCATGCCGGCCAGCACGATCCGGTCGAGGCCCGGGCCGCCGAGCTCGACGAGCCGGGGGAGCAGGTCGCGCGATGACTCCGGCAGGTCCAGCCAGCCGAGCCGCTTGGCCGCCTCGTCCGCCGCGTCCGGCCCCCACAGCTGGGCGCTCTTGTCTGTCAAGGCCCCGGGGACGCCGTCGGTGACGAGCCGGTCGAGCACGGCCTCAGCGTCGTCGATCGTGCCCCAGGTGGTGACGGACACGCCCCCGGCGGTCACCACAGATGTCATGCTCGCGCTCGCCTTCTCCCTCGCTCCGCGGCCGGTCTCCCGACCGGCCTGGTCATCGCCGTGTGGGGCCGACCGGCCACTCCGCTCGGTCGTCGGCTCGCCGCTCGGGTCATGCTCGCGCTCGCCTTCTCCCTCTGGTCATCGCTCCGGTCACGCCTTGTCCTCCAGCTCCCGTTCGATCGTGGCGCGCATCTCGTTCCACGACGACTCGAACTTCTCCACGCCCTCGTCCTCGAGCACCCTGACGACATCGTCGTAGTCGACGCCCGCCGCGGCGAGCGCGGCCATGTGCGCCCGGGCGTCGTCGTAGTGGGGCTGGACGGTGTTGCCGTGCGGCCGGCCGTGGTCGGCCACGGCGTGCAGCGTCGCCTCCGGCATGGTGTTGACGATGCCGGGTGCGATCAGCTCGTCGACGTACATCGTGTCGGGGTAGGCGGGGTCCTTGACGCCGGTCGACGCCCACAGCGGCCGCTGCGGGCGGGCGCCCGCGTCCTGCAGGGCGCGCCACCGGTCGGTGTTGGACTTCTCCTCGAACAGCGCGTAGGCGAGCCGGGCGTTGGCCACCCCCGCCTTGCCGCGCAGCTCGCCGGCCCCCGCCGACCCGATCTTCTCGAGCCGCTTGTCGATCTCGGTGTCCACGCGGCTGACGAAGAACGACGCCACGGACGCGATCGTGGACAGGTCGCGACCGGCCGCCCGCGCCTGCTCCAGGCCGGCGAAGAACGCGTCGATGACGTCGGCGTACCGCTGCAGGGAGAAGATCAGCGTGACGTTGATGCTGATGCCCTCCGACAGCGCCTGCGTGATCGCGGGCAGCCCCGCCTCGGTCGCGGGGATCTTGATGAACAGGTTGGGGCGGTCGACCGTCCACCACAACGCGCGCGCCTCGGCGACCGTCTTCTCGGTGTCGCGCGCCAGCCGCGGATCGACCTCGAGCGACACCCGGCCGTCGAGCCCGTCGGTGCGGTCGTAGGCGGGCCGCAGCACATCGCAGGCCCACCGGATGTCATAGGTCGTGAGCGCGCGGGAGGCCTCCTCGACGCCGATGCCGCGTATCGCGAGGTCGCGGATCTGGTCGTCGTAGGCGTCGCCCTTGCTCAGCGCCTTGGAAAAGATCGTCGGGTTGGATGTCACGCCGACGACGTACTTGTTCTCCACTAGGTCGGCAAGGTTGCCCGTGCGCAGGCGTTCGCGGCTGAGATCGTCAAGCCAGATCGACACGCCTTCGGCGGACAGCTTCGCGAGTTTCTCGCTCATCGGGTTCGTCTCCCCTCGGTTCCCTCAGTTCCCCGTGGTCGCGCCTCGGCCGGCCGCGCCGGCCTTGACCAGGCTGGCCCGCGCCGCGGCGACCACACGCTCGGGCGTGAAGCCGAACTGCTGGAACAACGTCTTGTAGTCGGCGGAGGCACCGAAGTGCTCCAGGCTCACCGACTCGCCCACATCGCCCACGTACCCCCGCCAGCCGAGTGCAATGCCGGCCTCGACGGATACTCGGGCGCGCACCGCGGGCGGCAGCACCCGCTGCTTGTACGCCTCATCCTGCGCATCGAACCACTCCAGGCACGGCATGGACACGACCCGGGTCGGCGTTTCCTCGGCCTCCAGGATGTCCTTGGCGGCGAGCGCGAGCTGGACCTCGCTGCCGGTCGCGATGAGGATCACCTGCGGGGTGCCGTGCGAGGCGTCGGCCAGCACGTAGCCGCCGCGCGCCGTCCCCTCCGCGCCGGCCAGCGCGGCGCGATCGAAGGTCGGCAGCTTCTGCCGGGTCAGGCAGAGCCCGGCGGGCCGGTCGGTGTGCTCCAGGATGGTCCGCCAGGCGACCGCGGTCTCGTTGGCGTCGGCGGGCCGGACGACGTCGAGCCCGGGGATCGCGCGCAGCGCCCACAGCTGCTCGACCGGCTGGTGGGTCGGGCCGTCCTCGCCGAGCCCGACCGAATCGTGCGTCCACACGTAGGTGACCGGCAGCCCCATCAGCGCCGCGAGCCGGACCGCCGGGCGCATGTAGTCGCTGAAGATGAGGAAGGTGCCGCCGTACGGGCGCGTCCCGCCATGCAGCGCGATGCCCGACAAGATCGCGCCCATCGCGTGCTCGCGGACGCCGAAGTGCAGCGTGCGACCGTAGCGGCCGCCGCGGAACTCCCTGGTCTGGAACTCGTCGGGGATGAAGGACGGCTCGCCCTTCATCGTGGTGTTGTTGCTTTCGGCCAGGTCGGCCGAGCCGCCCCACAGCTCCGGCAGCGCCGGGCCGATCGCCGCGAGGATCTGGCCGGAGGCGGCGCGGGTGGCGATCTCCGTACCGGCCTCGAAGACGGGCAGCTTGTCGGCCCAGCCCGCAGGCAGCCGGCGGGCCGAGATGCGGTCGAATTCGGCCGCCCGCTCGGGCTGCGCCGACCGCCACTTCTCGTACCGTTCGCGCCAGGCGTCGTGCTCGGCGCGCCCGCGGGCGACCACCTCCCGGGCGTGCGTCAAGACGTCGTCGGCGACGTCGAACGACTTCGCCGGGTCGAAGCCCAAGATCTCCTTCGTGGCGGCGACCTCGTCCGCGCCGAGCGCGGAACCATGGATCTTGCCGGTGTTCCGCTTGTTCGGCGCCGGCCAGCCGATGATCGTCCTAAGCGCGATGAACGAGGGCCGCGTCGTCTCCTCCCGCGCGGCCGTGAACGCCGCGGCCAGCGCCTCGACGTCTTCGCCATAGCCGTCCCCGGAGCCGTCACCGGAGCCGTCGCCCGCTGCGCCGCCCGTCCAGTCGACCCGCTGCACGTGCCAGCCGTAGGCCGCGTAGCGCGCCTCGACGTCTTCGGACTTGGCGATGGCCGTGTCGTCCTCGATCGAGATGTGGTTGTCGTCGTAGACCACGATGAGGTTGCCCAGCCGCTGATGACCGGCCAGCGCGCTCGCCTCGTGGCTGATGCCCTCCTCGATGTCGCCGTCGGAGGCGAACACCCAGATGTGGTGGTCGAACGGGCTGTCGCCGGTGGCCGGGTCGGGGTCGAACAGGCCGCGTTCGCGCCGGGCCGCCATCGCCATGCCGACCGCGTTGCCGATGCCCTGGCCGAGCGGCCCCGTCGTGGTCTCGACGCCCGCCGTGTGCCCGTACTCGGGGTGCCCCGGCGTCAGGCTGCCCCACCTGCGCAGGGACCTCAGGTCGTCGAGCGTGAGGCCGTACCCGGACAGATACAGCTGGATGTAGAGCGTCAGGCTGGAGTGCCCGCACGACAGCACGAACCGGTCGCGGCCCGCCCACGCCGGGTCGGTGGGGTCGTGCCGGAGGAAGCGCTGGAAGAGCAGATAGGCCGCCGGGGCGAGGCTCATCGCCGTTCCGGGGTGCCCGGAGCCGGCCTCCTCGACCGCGTCCATGGCCAGAACGCGGATCGTGTCCACGGCCCGGCGATCGAGCTCGGACCACTCAAGCGTCTTCTTCTTGGACTGCGTACTCACCGGAACGCATGGCTCCTCTCGACCGATCTGCCGGCCCACCCCGTGACCGTCGCGCCGGGCCAGAGGGCGGCCAGGGCGGACGCGGTACGAACACATCGAGCCTATCTCTTCGGCCCCCGCGTGATCGTGGCCGCCCGGGCCCCTCGCGCACCCCGGTGTGGGGTCTCCTGCGGTGGCGCACTACAGTGAGTGCGCGGTCGCAAGGGCACGGCGTGAAACCTGATCATCGGGCGGGGTCTTGGCAGAGGTAATGAAGAACGCAGGGCAGCGAGCCCCGTCGTGACTGTGCTCGGAAACAGGCTCGGGTCGCGCGGCGCACCGGGCGGCGCGTACGACGGCGTACCGGCACCGACGGCCGCCGCGCCACCGGAGACGGCGTCGCCCGCGACGGGGCCGACAACGCGGTCAACGGCGCCGGAGTCCGTGCCGTCGCGGCCGGAGTCCGTGCGGTCGCCGCGCGATCGGGTCGCGCGCGCTTGGGCCCGCGTCCGCGCGTACACGGCGCTGACCAAGCCGCGCGTCATCGAGCTGCTGCTGATCACCACGCTGCCGGTCATGTTCCTGGCCGCGCGCGGGCTGCCGCCCCTCGGCACCGTGCTGGCCACGCTCGCGTTCGGCACCATGTCGGCGGGCAGCGCGAACGCCATCAACTGCTACATCGACCGCGACATCGACGCCAAGATGCGCCGCACCAGGCGGCGTCCGCTGGCCCGCGCCCAGGTCTCGCCGGCCGGCGCGCTGACGTTCGGCATCGTGCTGGCGGCGGTGTCCACGGCGGGCTTCGTGCTCACCGTGGGGGTGCTCGCCGCCGCGCTGTCGGCCGCGGCGATCCTCTACTACGTCTTCGTGTACTCGCTGCTGCTCAAGCGGCGTACGGCCCAGAACGTCGTGTGGGGCGGCATCGCCGGCTGCATGCCGGTCCTCATCGGGTGGGCGGCGATCACCGGCTCGCTGGCGTGGCCGCCGTTCGTGCTGTTCGGCGTGGTGTTCCTGTGGACCCCGCCGCACACCTGGACGCTGGCGATGCGCTACCGCGACGACTACGCGGTGGCCAAGGTGCCGATGCTGCCCGTCGTCGCCACCGAACGCCGGGTGATCGCCGAGAGTCTCGCCTACAGCTGGGCGACCGTGCTGTGCTCGCTGGTGCTGTGGCCGGTGGCCGCGATGGGCCCGCTCTACGGCGCCGTCGCGATCGTGCTCGGCGGTGTTCTTCTCACCGAGGTGCACCGGCTGCGGCGCCGGGCCAGGGCCGGGCTGACCGGCGTCCGGCTGCGGCCCATGCGCTTCTTCCACCTGTCGAATACGTACTTGGCGCTGCTGTTCGTGGCGGTGGCGGTCGACCCGTTGCTGCGCTGACGCGCCGGAGTTGGCGTCGACTACGCTCACCGCATGGCGAGCGTTGACCCCAAGGCGGTACTCGAGGGACGCGTCCCCGGCAGGGCGCCGGTCGGGCTGATCGTCGGGCTGGTGATCTCGTCGGCGTGCGCCCTGGCGGCGCTGGGCCTGGACGCGGTCACGGGCGGCGCCGGGTTCGCGGTCGGCCTGATCATGGCGATCCTGCCGGTGCCGCTGCTGATCGCGCTGGTGCTCGTGCTCGACCGGCTCGAGCCCGAGCCGTGGCGCAACCTCGTGTTCGCGTTCATGTGGGGCGCGGGCGTGGCGGTCCTCGGCGCGCTGATCCTCAACACGGCCGGCCTGGTCTACGTCACCGGCCCGCTGTTCGGCGCGGAGGAGGGACATTTCGTCAGCGCCGCCGTCGGCGCCCCGCTGGTCGAGGAGACGCTCAAGGGCTCGGTGCTGTTCGGGCTGCTGTGGTTCCGCCGCACCGAGCTCGACGGGCTCACCGACGGCATCGTCTACGCCGCGATGGTCGCGCTCGGCTTCGCGATGATGGAGAACATCACCTACTACATCCGGGCGTTCGATCAGGGGGGCGCGGCGCAGCTGCAGACGGTGTTCATCATGCGTGGGGTCATCTCGCCGCTGGGGCACCCGCTGTTCACGTCGATGACGGGCATCGGGGTGGCCTACGCGGCGACCCATCGCGGCCCCGGCCGCAGCGTGGCGCCGTTCGTCGGGCTGTTTTGCGCCATGCTGCTGCACGGGCTGTGGAACGGCTCGACCCGCTTCGGGCTCAGCGGCCTCGGCATGGTCTACCTCCTGGGCCTGGTCATCCTCATCGGGCTGATCGTGATCGTGGTGCGCGAGCGCAAGCGCACCGTCCAGCTCATCAGCAGGTACCTGCCGTTGTACGCGCCGACGGGTCTTGTGACGCCGCAGGACGTGCAGATGCTGGGCAAGCTGTCCACGCGGCGGGCGGCGCGCCGGTGGGCGCGGCTCGTCGGCGGGGTCACCGCCGGCCGGGCGATGGGCGACTACCAGCTCGCCGCGACCGAGCTGGCGCTGCTGCACCAGCGGGCCGAGCGCGGCGTCGCCGAACCCGCCTGGTTCGAGTTCCGGCGGCGCTCGCTGCTGGAGCTGATGCGGCTGGCGCGGCAGGCGTTCATCCGCGAGCGGCCGCTCATCCCGCCGTGGGCGGGCATCGGCCGGTCCGGCCTCGTCCAGCCGCCGCCCGGCTACGGCCGCCCGCCGGCCCCGCCCCCGCCCCCCCCCGCCCCGGGCGGGCCGCCGCCGGGGTACCGGCCGCCGCCGCCGGGCCCGCCGTCGTACGGCCCGCCGGGTCAGCCGCCCCCGGGATCGTTCCCGCACTGACCCCGGCGCGGACCGCGCCGCGACCGCGCCTACGATGAGTCCCGTGGTCGTACGCACCGAGAACGCCAACGCGCCGAGGCAGTTGCTGCGGCTGCGCGACGCGGTCTGGCACCCGAACGCCGCCACGCTGCGGTCGCTGGCCCTGCTCGGCGTGATCGTCAACGCGGGCATCATCGTCAGCGGCGGCGCCGTCCGGCTCACCCAGTCCGGGCTCGGCTGTCCGACCTGGCCGAAGTGCACCGGCGACTCACTCGTCCCCACCCGGGACGGCGGGCACGCCGGGCTGAACATGGCGATCGAGTTCGGCAACCGCACCTTGACGTTCCTGGTGCTCGCCGCGGGCGTGGCCGTTTTCGTGGCGGCCGCGCGCCTGTCCCCGCGGCGTCGCGACCTGCTCCGGCTGGCGGCGCTGCAGCCGCTCGGCGTCGTCGCGCAGGCCGCGCTCGGCGGCGTGACCGTGCTCACCAAGCTTCATCCGGCGACCGTCGCCGCGCACTACATGCTGTCGGCGGCGATCCTGGTGGCCGCGTACGCGCTGTACGCACGCGCCGGCGAGGGCGACGGGCCGCCGCGGCCGCTGGTCCGCCCCGCGCTGCGCGTGCTCGCCTTCGTGCTCACCGGTGTGGTCGTCGCGCTGCTCGCCGTCGGCACGATCGTCACCGGCACCGGCCCGCACGCGGGCGACGCCGCGGCCCCGCGCTTCGGCTTCAACATCGAAGAGGTCGCCCGCCTCCACGGCGAGCTCGCCTGGCTCACCGTGGCGCTCACGGTCGCCCTCATCGTCGCGCTCCACCGCACCGGCGCCCCGGCCCTGGTCCGCCGCACCGCCCTGGTCCTGCTGGCCGTCGAACTCGCCCAGGGCGCCATCGGCTACACCCAGTACTTCCTCGGCGTCCCGGCCCTCCTCGTCGGCCTGCACATGCTGGGCTCGGCGCTGCTGTGGCTGGCGACCCTCGCCGTCGTCTTCGCCTCCCGCACCCGCACCCCCGCCTAGCTGGGAGCCCGCATGGTGGGCGCGGCCGGCCAATCAACAGCAAGCGGGTCCTCACCGACGTGGGGACCGCGGCCTGACCTCCACCCGCATTTCAACAAGCTCCGCCCACTCGCGCCCGCTTCGACGCCGCGGAACGGGCGCTGACGAGATAGGCGTGCGTGATCCACGGGCGCGGCTGGTCAGGTCTGGCGCAGGTAGTCGTCCACCATTTCAACTTTTGAGGTCATGCCGTCGGTCACGCCGGGCCGGATGTCGGCCTTGAGCACCACGCTCACGCGGGGCGCCCGCGCGGCCACGACGTCGACGGCATCTCGGACGACGGTCATGACTTCGTCCCATTCACCCTCGATCGTGGTGAACATGGCGTCCGTACGGTTGGGCAGGCCGCTCGCCCGGACCACGCGGACGGCTTCGGCGACGAGTTCACCGACATCTTCCCCGACGCCGAGCGGGGTCACCGAGAACGCTACGAGCACAGGTCATCCTTTCCAGTCGGCCGGGCGGCGCCGAGTGGCGGGTGTCCCTGCGCCGCGGATATGAATAATCGTGGACCACAGTGCATTGGCCGAGCGCGCGAGCGACCTGGCCGCGGTGGCGTTGGCGAACATCGTCCGGGAATACCCCAACGACCTCCGCCATGTGATGTCCGGGCCGGACGATCGGCCCTGGCCTCGGGACGCCCACCCGGTGTTCTACGGCAGCTTCGACTGGCACTCGTGCGTGGAGATGCACTGGCTGCTGGTCCGCCTGCTGCGTACGGTGCCCCAGCACGTGCCGGCGGACCGGATCCGCGCCGCGCTGGATCGGCAACTGGCCGCCGAGCCGCTGGCGGCCGAGGCCGCCTACATGAGCGACCCGGACCGCCGCATCTTTCAGCGTCCGTACGGGTGGGGCTGGGCGCTGCGCCTGGTCCACGAGACCGCCACCTGGGACGACCCCGACGCCCGCCGGCTGGACGGCCAACCTCGGCCCGCTGGCCGACGTGCTCACCGACTGCTACCTGGAGTGGCTGCCCAAGGCCACCTATCCGGTCCGCTATGGCGTGCACTCCAACACCGCCTTCGGGCTGTCCCTCGCGCTGCCCTACGCCCGCCACCGCGACGACGCGTTGCTCCCCGCGCTCATCGACGCCGCCCACCACTGGTACGACGACGATCGCGACTATCCGGGCCAGTGGGAACCCGCCGGCGTCGACTTCCTCTCCCCGGCCCTGGTGGAGGCCGAGCTCATGACCCATGTGCTGCCCGCCGGCCGGTTCGCCGCATGGCTGGACGGCTTCCTGCCGCACCTCGCGGACGGACGACCGGCGAACCTGTTCATCCCGGCCGTCGTCTCCGACTCCACCGACGGCTACATCGCCCACCTGCACGGCCTCAACCTGAGCCGCGCGTGGTGTTGGCGCCGCCTCGCCGAAACGCTCGGCGACGGCGATCCCCGTACCCCGCTCATGCGGGAGGCCGCGCGCCGCCACGCCGACGCCGCCCTCGGCCACGCCGCGGGCAGCCACTACGCCGTCGAGCACTGGCTCGCCTGCTACGCCGTCCTCCTGCTCACCTGACGTCTTCGACGGCACGGGGTTGCGGAGAATGACGAAACGCGACCGCGCCGGGGGGCTGGATCCTTCGCGAAATCACGAAGACGTGGGGCCGGTCGCGCCCGCACGCTGGGACGCGAACGCGCCGCCCGCTCGCGGCGGCGTACCCGGCTGACGGGGTTGTCGCCCCCCACCCCGACGAGGAGCACAGATGAACGACAAGAGACGGCGGTGGCTCGGCGCCGGGCCGCTGTGCGCGATCGTGGTGGCCGCGTTCGCCTTAGCGCTGGGGATGCCCGGCCAGGCCCAAGCGGCGCCCGCCGGCGATGACCTTGGCTCGATGCGGAAGCTGACCGTCCGCTCGCCGCAGGAGGTCCAGGCGATGGCGGCGCGCGGCGAGGGCACCTTGCTGACCATCCCGCGTGGCGCGGCCGCGCGGAAGGGCGCCCGATCCGACGCGTCCGCCGCCGCGGCGGCCGACATCATCTGTGTCCTCGATGTCAGTGAGCCGTTCGGGGGCGGGCACCCGGCGAATCCGGTGCTCGCGGAGGGCATCGTGGTCTGCAGCGACTTCGTCGACTTCATTACATTGCGGGTCGAGTTGTTCCGGGACAACACCCGGGTGGCGGCCGATGAGTTCACCGTTCCGCTGATTCCGGGCCTGCTCGTCCGGACGGGCGCGGCGTGCGCGCCCGGCAGCTATCTCGCGATCGCTCAGGCGAGCGTGGTGGTCTTCGCCGCCGACCCGCCGATCGCCAGCAACATCGTCGGCAGCGGCAGGGTGGACATCACCTGCGGCGTCTCGATTCCCCCTCCACCCAACTGTGAGATCGATCCCCGGCTGTGCGCGGTGACGGACGGTTCACGGCCCGCCACCGCGACGCGGAGCGACGAGGCAACGGCCTACGCGGCCGCGCGATGAGATGACCCGACGGGCCGCCGGTTGACCCCGACCGGCGGCCTTGTCCGGGTAATCCGGTTGAGCGTTCGGCCGCTGAGCACGATCATGGGTTCCATGACGTTCTTCTTCCACCTGCGTTAGCCCTCCGCCGGCGAAGCGAGGAGACCCCGTCGCCCGGCGAGGCGGGGCGGTGTGGCGCCGCCCCGGGCCGACGCAGGGAAGAACGATCACTATGCGCGATCGCGCGTCTGTTCCCACCACACCGCGTCCCGGCGTTCCGTACGTCCGGTGACGGCGGCGCGCCTGGTGGCGCGGTGCGTACACGGGCTGGAGCCCACGCTGGCAGCCGAGGTGGTCGGCCGGGAGCTCGGCGTAATCACCCGGATCGGCCATCGCGAGGTCCGTTTCCGCCTGTGCGGGCCCCCCGCGGAGCCGCGCACAGCCGACGATGTGTTCCTGCTCGCCGCCGAACGCCCGGACATCGGGGCGGCCAGGGACGCGGTGGACGCGCTCGCCGAGCTCGCCGACCTCGCGGACGTCGATCGGCTGTCGCGGTGGCGGCGCCGCTGGGCGGGGGCCGCCGCGCCGGCGGGCGTCGAGGTCTCGGCGTCGTTCCTGGGCAGGCGGAACTTCAACCGGTACGACGCCGAGGACGTGGTCGGCGCGGCCTTGGCGCGGCGGCTGGGCGTCGGCTACCACAGCCGCCGGGCGGGCACCGCGCCGCCGCCGGGGTACCGCGGCTGGCGGCTGACGCTGGACGGCGAGCGGGCCACGCTCATGCTGCGCGTCACCGACCGGCCCCTGCACCGGCGCGCCTACAAGCGCCGGACCATCCCGGGGACCCTGCATCCGCCGCTGGCCGCCGCGATGGCCGCGATCGCCGACATCCGCCCGGGCCACCACGTCATCGATCCCTGCTGCGGCGCCGGAACCCTGTTGGCCGAGGCGGCGCACCTGCAGCCGCGTGCCGGCCTGCACGGCTTCGACCTGGACCGGACGGCGGTCGAAGCGGCGCGGACCAACGCGGCCGGGCTGCCCGTCACGATCGAACGCGCCGATGCCGGCCGGCTGCCGGTGCCCGATGGCGCCGCCGACCGCGTGCTGTGCAACCCGCCGTGGGGCGGCCAGGCCCCGGCACGGGGCGCGCTCGCCGCGTCACTGGAGCCCTGGTGGTCCGAGCTTCGCCGCGTCCTCGCGCCCGGGGGAGCGGCGGTGGTGCTGCTGCCCGACGCCGAGGGGCTGGCCGCCGCCGTGCGGCAGCGGCTCAGCCCCGAACACGTTCAACGCGTCCGCGTCGCCGGCGCCCAGCCGTACGTCGTCCAACTGCACGCCACCGCGCCCCACGGCCGCCGCGGCGGATGAAAGTCGTGCTTCTGAAGATTGCGCAGTTTCGACCCAACCGATGCGGGTCACGTCCACAGCCTGTCGAGGGGGGCGATGTACAGCTTCTCTTCGTACCTGTATGACAGTTCGCCGAGGTTGAGGACTATGCCCGCTACGAACCTGTCGCCAAGTTGACCGCGGAGGATGCGGAGACCCTTGAGGTCAGGGTCGCGGATCTTGGCGCCGGCCTTGATCTCGATTCCGGCCACCCGCCCGTCCCAGGTCTCCAATATCAGATCGACCTCGTCTCCGTCCCGGGTGCGGAAGTGCGCTGCGGTGATCAGTTCGGCTGACCAGCCGATCTGCTTGAGGACCTCGCCTACCGCGAAGGTCTCGACGAGATGTCCGAACTCGGCGAGGACCGCGGGATCACGACTGGCGACCTTGGACTCGCTGAGGCCGAGTAGCCACGCGGCAAGCCCTGAATCGATCACATGGACCTTGGGTAGATTCGCGACACGGGAGCCGAGCGTCCTGCCCCACGCGGGTAGGCGGTGGATCATGAAGGCCGCTTCCAGCAAGGTCGCGTATCGGTTCGCTGTGGCGGCCTCCAGCCCGACGACCTGGGCGGCTTTGCTGATGTTGAGGACCTGTCCCGTCTGGGCCGCGAGTTGGCGCAACAGCCTTGGCAGCGCTTCTCGTTGCCGGACTTGCGAGATGTCGAGAACGTCCCGCATGACGACGAGGTGGACGTAGTCGGCGAACCAGGAGGTTCGCGCGCGCGCTCTGTTGCGCTGCAGCATGGAGGGAAAACCGCCACTGACTATGCGGTGCACGTAGTCTTCCCGGCCGGTGGGCTCGGCGGCGCGGTGGATCGCGTTGTGCGGATCGGTCCAGAGGAGGTCCACGAAACGCTCCGTCCGCCCGTCCAGCTCGCCCTGGGAAAGCGGAAGCACGTTGATGACATGCGCCCGGCCGGTGAGCGACTGCGCGGCACGAGGCAGCAACGTATAGCGGGTTGATCCGGTCAGGACGAACCGCCCGGGGCGCGTCTCCTTGTTGAGCTCCGCCTTGATGGCGTCCAGCACGTCGGGAACATGCTGGAACTCATCGATGAGGACGGGGCCGGGGCCGGAGACCAGATATGCGGGGTCTTCCATGACCGCCGTTCTCGCTTCGGGTTGATCGAGATCCAGTATCGGCCGCTCGAGATCCTTGGCGAGGGCGGCCAGCAGAGTGCTCTTCCCGACCGTCCGCGGGCCGGTCAGCACGATCACCGGTTCCTCGGCCAACCGCTCGTGGAGGACGGGAAGGAGCCGTCGGGGCTTCAGTCCGGATGACCTCATGCCTTCCAGTATCGCCTAGGTGAGCAAGTTGGACGGCATTATTTGATAAAGTTGGAGCCCTTTTCGTGAGAAGGATGGAGTGCTAGTCGGCCGCAGATGATGCGCGTCAGGTGGCGGTGCAGGAGGGGGTGGGGTTGCCGGTCACCGCGGCGCTCCACGGGCCTCAGCGGTTCTTGCGGAGAAAGGCTCGCAGCTCGTCGAGGGGCCAGGTGTTGATGACATCGTCCGGGGTGAGCCAGCCGCGCTGGGCGGTGCCGACGCCGTACCGGACGTTGCGGTGGTGGCGGACGGCGTGCGCGTCGCTGTCGATGGAGAACTTCACCCCGTGGCGCTTGGCCCGCCGGATCAGGTCGGCCGGCAGGTCGAGCCGGTCGGGGAAGGCGTCGATCTCCAGGGCGGTGCCGGTGCGGACGCAGGCCCGGAACACCTCGTCCCAGTCGGCGTCCACCGGCGACCGCTTGCCGATGAGCCGGGCGGTGGCATGGCCGATGACGTTGACGTAGGGGTTCTCGCAGGCGGCGACGAACCGGCGGGTCATCTCGGCCGCGCTCTGGGTGAAGTGCGAGTGGACCGAGGCGACGCACACGTCGAAGCCGGCGAGGAACTCGGCCGGCCAGTCGACGCCGCCGTCGGGATCGATGTTGAGCTCGGTCCCGTGCAGCAGCGCCATGTCCGGATAGCGGTCCTGCAGCGCGCGGACCCGCTCGCGCTGGGCGAGCATCTTCTCGTCGGTCATCCGCTGCATATAGAGGTTCGGGGCGTGGTCGGTGATCGCGTAGTACGCGATCCCGCGCTCGGCGGCGGCCGCGACCATCTCATCGAGCGGCGCGAGCCCGTCGGTCAGGTCGGTGTGGCTGTGCAGGTCGCCGCGCAGATCGTCGAGCGTGACCAGCGCGGGCAGCTCCCCGCGCTGCGCCGCCTCGATCTCGCCGCCGTCCTCGCGCAGCGTCGGCGGGATCCACGGCAGGCCGAGCCGCTCGTAGACCTCCTCCTCGGTGGCGGAGACGATCAGCTCTTCGGTCTCGGCGTCGAACAGGCCGTACTCCGACAGCTTCAGCCCCGCCCGGACGGCGATCTCTCGGGTGCGGATGTTGTGCGCCTTGGCACCGGTGAAGTACTGCAGCGCCGCGCCCCACGACTCCGGCGGCACCACCCGCAGGTCGACCTGCAGGCCCTTGACGGTGCGGATCGAGGTCTTCTTGTCGCCGTGGGCGATCACCTCGGCGGCGTAGGGCAGGCGCGCGAAGCACTCCATCAGCGGCCCCGGGTCGTCCGACGCGGCGAGGACGTCGATGTCGCCGATCGTCTCGCGCATGCGCCGCAGCGAGCCGGCGTACGTGCAGCGCCGGCAGCCGGTGACCGCCGACAGCTCGGCGACGATCTCCTCGGCCAGCTCCATCGCGACGTCGATGAGGACGCGGTCGCCGGCCTGCTGCATCAACGTGATGCCGTGCAGGATGTTCTCTTCGGTCTTCTCCCCGAAGCCCTTGAGCCCGCGCAGCCTGCCCGCGTGGATCGCCTCGGCCAGCTCGGGCACGGAGGAGATGCCGAGCTGTTCGTAGACCGCCATGGCCTTCTTCGGCCCGAGCGTCGGGATCGTGGTGAGCGCGCGCACCCCCGCCGGTATCTCCGTGCGCAGCTCCTCGACCTGACGGATGGTGCCGGTGGACAGGTAGTCATGAATCTTTTTCGCGATGGCCGGGCCGACGTTGGGGATCTTCTTGAGGTCGTCGGGGCCGAGGCCCGACAGGTCTTCGTGGTAGCCGCCGACGGCGCGCGCCGCCTTCTCGTACGCCCGGACCTTGTACGCCTCGCCGCCTGTGATCGACAGCAGGTCGGCCAGCTCTTGCAGCAGCGCCGCCGCCTCATCGTTCACCCGCGCCATGGCGCCGAGTCTACGACCGGGCCGGTCGAACGAACGGAGTCCGCGCCGCGCCCGGCCCGGCCGATGTGATCATCGGGACCGCATCCCTAGCCTGCGTGTATGTACTTAATCGCAGGTGCCACGGGCAATGTCGGCGGCGAGCTGGTGCGCGCGCTGGCCGCGGCGGGCGCGACGGTGCGCGGGCTCAGCCGCGACCCTGACCGGGCGGATCTGCCGGCCGGCGCGACGGCGGTGGCAGGCGACCTCAACCGGCCCGAGACGCTGGCCGGGCCGCTCCAGGGCGCGCGCGGCGTGTTCCTCCTGCCCGGGTACGCCGACATGCCGGGGGTGCTGGCCGCGGCGAGGCGGGCCGGGGTCGAGCGCGTCGTGTTGCTGTCCGGCAGCTCCGCTCCTGGCGGCGACATGAGCAACGCGATCTCGCGCTACATGATCGAGTCCGAGACGGCGGTACGGGACTCCGGCCTGCCGTGGACGATCCTGCGGCCGGCCGGGTTCATGTCCAACACCCTGCAGTGGGCGCCGCAACTGCGCGCCGGCGACGTGGTGCGGGCGCCGTTCGCCGGCGTACGGGTGGCGACCATCGACCCGTACGACATCGCGGCGGTGGCGGCCGCCGCGCTGCTGTCCGGCGGACACGAGGGCAACGCCTACATGCTGACCGGCCCGGAGGCGCTGCTGCCCGCGGACCGTGTCGAGGTGCTGGCCAAGGTCCTCGGCCGGGCGCTGCGCTTCGAGGCCCAGCCGGACGACGAGGCGCGGGCGCAGCTGAGCGCCGCGATGCCGGTCGAGTACGTCGACGCGTTCTTCAGCTTCTACGTCGACGGCACGCTCGATGAGTCCAGGGTGCTCCCGGCCGTCGAGGAGATCCTCGGCCGGCCGCCCCGGACGTTCGAGCAGTGGGCGACCGCGCACGCCGACGAGTTCCGCTGAGCCGGTGCGAACGCCGGGCCGTCGAGCTCGGGGGAGCCCCGTCAGGCCTCGGGGACCGCGGGCGGGCGCCGCCGGGAGCGCGTGGCGCCGGCGCAGGCGAGGATCACGCATCCGATCGCGGCCCATTCGCGCAGGCCGAGGACCTCGCCCAGGACGATCAGGCCGATCAGGGCGGCGACCGCCGGCTCCAGGCTCATCAAGATGCCGAAGACCCGGGCCGGCACCTTGCGCAGCGCCTCGAGCTCGAGCGAGTAGGGGATCACCGAGGACAGCAGCCCGACGCCCACCCCGACCAGCAGCGCGCCCGGGTGGAGCAGGGCGGCGCCGCCCGCGGCCACGCCCACCGGCATGATCGCGACAGTGCCGACGACGCTGGCGAGCGCCAGCCCGGTCGATCCGGGGAAACGGCGTCCGGTCACCGCGCTGAGCAGGATGTACGTCGCCCAGCAGGCGCCCGCCAACAGCCCGAACGCGACGCCGGGCAGCGTCACGTCGCCGCCGCCGCGGGCCAGCATGACCACCCCGCCGAACGCCAGCACCGCCCAGAGCAGATCCAGCGGCCGCCGCGACGCCGCGATCGCGACCGCCAGCGGCCCGACGAACTCGATGGTCACCGCGATGCCCAGCGGGATCCTGGCCATCGACTGGTAGATCGAGAAGTTCATCAGGGCCAGCGTCAGCCCGAACGCGGCCGCGACCGCCAGGTCGCCTCGGGAATGCTCGTGGAACACATGCCGCACCGCCCGCCGGCCCAGCACGCACAGCACCACGGCGGAGGTGAGCAGCCGCATCAGCACGATCGCGCTCGGCGGCAGCAGGTCGAACAGGTGCTTGGCCAGCCCGGCGCCGGTCTGCACGGACACGATGCCGAGCAGGATCAGCGCCGGCGGCGGCACCGCCCCGAGCGAGCGCCGCCCCACCCGGTGCGCGAACCGGCCCGCGCCCTCGCGGGAGCCCGCCGCCTCGGCCGGCATCATGCGCCGCTCCCGTCGTGTGCTCACTCCCACCGGAAGAACCGCGCCGCGAGGGCGGGGCCGACGACCGCCCAGGCCGAGAGCACGATCATGTCCTTACCCGGCAGCACCGCGCCGTGCTGCAGCACCTGCCGCAGCCCGTCGGCGAGCGCGGAGATGGGCAGCAGCTCCAGGAGGAAACGGGCTCCGGCGGGGAACTCGGTCAGCGGAAAGATCACCCCGCCGAGCACGAGCAGCAGCAGATAGACCAAATTGGCCGCGGCCAGCGTCGCCTCGGCCCGCAAGGTGCCCGCCATCAACAGCCCGAGGCCGCTGAACGCGGCCGTGCCGAGCAGCACGAAGGCCGCGACCGACACCGGGTTGCCGTGCGGCCGCCACCCCATCGCGGCGGCCACCGCCGCTATCACCGCCACCTGCAGGAGCTCCACCGCGACCACGGCGATGGTCTTGGCGAGGATCAGCCCAAAGCGGGGGAGCGGGGTGCCGCCGAGCCGTTTGAGCACGCCGTAGCGCCGCTCGAACCCGGTGCCGATGGCCTGGCCGGTGAACGCGGTCGACATGATCGCGAGCGCGATGACGCCGGGGGTGAGGAAATCGATCCGCCGGCCGGGCCCCACGTCCAGCAGGGACGTCGCGCCGAACAGCACCAGCAGCACCACCGGGATGACGAGCGTGAGCAGCAGCTGCTCGCCGTTGCGGAGCACCGCGCGCAGCTCGTAGGCCGCCTGCGCGCGCACCATCGCGGGCAGCGGGGCGGCTCCCGGGGCCGGCGCCAGGGTGCTCATGGGCGCAGCTCCCGCCCGGTCAGCTCCAGGAAGACGTCTTCCAGCGTGCGGCGCTCGATGCGCAGATCCTCGGTCAGCACCCCGTGCGAGGCGCACCAGGCGGTGACCGTCGCCAGCAGCTCCGGCCGGACCTCACCCTCGATCAGGTAGTGGCCCGCGGGCGACTCCTTGGCCGCACTGCCCGGCGGCAGCGCGGCCAGCAGCTCGTCGAGGCCGAGGCCGGAGCGGGCGCGAAAGCGCAGCTGCCGCTCCGCGCCGGTGAGCTGGCGCGGCGTCCCGTGCGCCACCACCCGTCCGCGGTCGACGATGTAGACCTGGTCGGCGAGCCGTTCGGCCTCCTCCATGTGGTGGGTCGTCAGCACGATCGCGACGCCGGCGGCGCGCAGCTCCTCGATCAGCTCCCAGGTGGCGTGCCTGGCCTGCGGGTCGAGGCCGGTGGTCGGCTCGTCGAGGAAGACCAGCTCGGGCCGGCCGACGATCGCCGCGGCCAGTGACAGTCGCTGCTGCTGACCGCCGGACAGCCGCTTGTAGGCCGTACGGGCGTGCTCGGCCAGGCCCAGCCGCTCCAGCAGCGCGGCGGGATCGACCGGTTCGGCGTACAACGCGGCGACGAGCCGCAGGAACTCCCCGGCGCGAGCCGAGACCGGCACGCCGCCCGCCTGCGGCATCACGCCGACTCTGGCGCGCAGCGCACGATCGGCCGGGTCGCGGCCGAGGACCCGGACCTCGCCGCCGTCGGCGCGCCGGAAGCCCGCGCAGATCTCGACCGCCGTGGTCTTGCCGGCGCCGTTGGGGCCGAGCAGCGCGGTGATGTCCCCGTGGGCGGCCAGCAGCGAGAGCCCGTCGAGCGCCATGACGGTGCCATAGCGTTTGACCAGCCCGTCGATCTCCACGGCCGCGTGCCCGCCGAGCACGGGGACCCGCCGCGCGGGGGGTGTCATGGCAGTGAGTCTAGGTGGGCGGGCGGCGCGCCGCCGGTCCGGGTCGGCGGGCCGCCCGGCCGCCGGTCGGCCCCCTGTGCCCGGCCGGCCGGCACTGAGGGCCGGTGCGTAGGCTGGGACAACGTGGCTAACGTGGACGGAGAACGCAACGGAGAGCTCAACGGCGAACTCAACGGAGACGTCGGCGGCATCGGGGGGACGCGGCCGACGGCGGCGCGGGAGTTCCACGTCGACTCCGAGGTCGGCCGGCTGCGCCAGGTGCTGCTGCACGAGCCAGAGCTGGCGCTCAAGCGGCTCACCCCGACCAACAAGGGCCGCTTCCTCTTCGACGAGGTGCTGTGGGTGGCCCGGGCGGTGGAGGAGCACGAGCGGTTCCAGGAGCTGCTGCGCGCCCGCGGCGTCACCGTGCATCTGTTCGCCAACCTGCTGCGCGAGACGATCGCCGTCCCCGAGGCGAAAAAGCACATCCTCGACGCCGTCATCGACGAGCGCTGGCTCGGCCCGATGGCCACCGACACCGTCCGCAACGTGCTCGACGCGATGGACGTGGCGACCCTGCAGACCTATCTGACCGGGGGCATCACCAAGCGGGAGATGCTGGAGCTGGCGCCGGAGCCCAAGAGCATCGCGTTCCACTCCATGGAGCTCGACGACTTCCTCCTGCCGCCGCTGCCCAACCATCTGTTCACCCGCGACACCTCGTCGTGGATCTACGACGGCGTCTCGATCAACACGATGCGCCGCAAGGCCCGGGTACGCGAGACGGTCCACTACGAGGCCATCTACCGGTGGCATCCGATGTTCGCGGGCGGCTACGACAGGCCCGTGGCGGGCGGGTTTCACGTCTGGAGCCCGGGCATGCCGATGGCCCCGGCCACCATTGAGGGCGGCGACATCCTGGTCATCGGCCAGGGCGCCGTGCTGGTCGGGATGAGCGAGCGCACCCAGCCGCAGTCGGTGGAGATGCTGGCCCGCACGCTGTTCCGGCACGGCGCCGCCACCAAGATCGTGGCGTTGAACATGCCGAAGACCCGGGCGTTCATGCATCTCGACACGGTGCTCACCATGGTCGACTACGGGGTCTTCACCAAGTACGCCGGCATGGGGATGCTGCCCGCGTACACGATCGAGCCCGGGGACAACGACAAGGAGCTCAAGGTCACCGACCACGCGCCCGAGGACATGCACCGCGCGATCGGGCACGCGCTCGGACTCGACGAGATCGAGGTCCTCACCCCCACCCAGGACGTGCACGCCGCGGAGCGGGAGCAGTGGGACGACGGCTGCAACGTGCTCGCCGTCGAGCCGGGCGTCGTCATCGCCTACGAGCGCAACACCACCTCGAACAACCACCTGCGCCGCCACGGCATCGAGGTGCTGACGATGCCGGGCAGCGAGCTGGGGCGCGGGCGCGGCGGGCCCCGCTGCATGAGCTGCCCGCTCGAACGCGACGCCTGACGCCCCCTCCGTGACCTCCCCGTTCGTCACAGTAAGTTAGGTAAGGCTTCCCTTAGTGATCCAGAACACGCTCCCGGAATGCCCTGATTCATTTGGCCACCGGGAAGGAATTACGCCACACTGATGTTGTGAAAAACGTGCTCGAGACGACGTTCGCAGCAGCGGCCAGGGCGGCGGTGCCGCCGGTCGACGCCGTGCCGTCGTCCGGTCACACCGAGCGTGACACCCGGGCGCGGGTGGCTCGGCTGATTCTCGAGAACGGGCCGATCACGGCATCCGCGCTCGGCCAGCGAATCGGCCTGACCCCCGCGGCGATCCGCCGGCACCTCGACGCCCTTCTCGCCGAAGGGCTGATCGAGACCCGGCGGGCGCGGCCGCAGGCCCAGCGGGGCCGCGGCCGTCCGGCCAAGCTGTTCGTGATCACCGATGCCGGTCGGAACGCCTTCGTGCACGCCTACGACGACCTGGCGACCAGCGCGCTGCGCTTCCTCGCCGAGACCGCGGGGGAGCGAGCCGTGGTGGAGTTCGCCCGGCGGCAGGTCGCCGACCTCGAGCGCCGCTATCTGCCGGTCGTGCACGCGGCCCCGCCACAGCAGCGGGTGCGGGTGCTGGCCGAGGCGCTGTCCGCCGACGGCTACGCGGCCTCGGCGAGCGAGTCGCCGCATTCCGGCGGCCCGCTGGCCGGTCAGCAGCTGTGCCAGCACCACTGCCCGGTCGCGCACGTCGCCGCGGACTTCCCGCAGCTGTGCGAGGCCGAGACCGAGGCGTTCGGGCGGCTGCTCGGCACCCCGGTGCAGCGGCTGGCGACGATCGCGCACGGCGACGGCGTCTGCACCACGCACGTCACCGCGCAGGCGCTGTGCTCGGCCAACGTGACCGGATCCGACCGGCCGGCCGAGGCCGAGCCCGTACGAAAGCCCGCGAGCAGGGCCGACAACAACCCGATGCACGACGAGGAGTCCGGAGGGACCTCCCGATGACTACTTCCACGCACCCGGAGCTGGAAGGACTTGGCAAATACAAGTTCGGCTGGGCCGACTCCGACGAGGCCGGCGCCGTGGCGCGACGCGGCCTCAACGAAGAGGTCGTCCGCGACATCTCGGGGAAGAAGAACGAGCCCGAGTGGATGCGCGACCTGCGCCTGAAGGGCCTGCGCTACTTCGGCAAGAAGCCCATGCCCACCTGGGGCGCGGACCTGTCGGACATCGACTTCGACAACATCAAGTACTTCGTCCGCTCCACCGAGAAGCAGGCCGCGTCGTGGGACGAGCTGCCGGCGGACATCAAGAACACCTACGACAAGCTGGGCATCCCAGAGGCGGAAAAGCAGCGGCTCATCGCCGGCGTCGCCGCCCAGTACGAGTCCGAGGTCGTCTACCACAAGATCCGCGAGGACCTCGAGGAAAAGGGCGTCATCTTCCTCGACACCGACACCGGGCTGCGCGAGCACCCCGAGATCTTCCAGGAGTACTTCGGCTCGGTGATCCCGCCGGGTGACAACAAGTTCGCCGCGTTGAACACCGCGGTCTGGTCCGGCGGGTCGTTCATCTACGTGCCGCCGAACGTGAACGTCGAGATCCCGCTGCAGGCCTACTTCCGGATCAACACCGAGAACATGGGCCAGTTCGAGCGCACGCTGATCATCGTCGACGAGGGCGCGTACGTGCACTACGTCGAAGGCTGTACGGCGCCGATCTACAAGTCCGACTCGCTGCACTCGGCGGTCGTCGAGATCATCGTGAAGAAGAACGCCCGCTGCCGCTACACGACCATCCAGAACTGGTCGAACAACGTCTACAACCTGGTGACCAAGCGCGCCGTCGCCTACGAGGGCGCCACCATGGAGTGGATCGACGGCAACATCGGGTCCAAGGTCACGATGAAGTACCCGGCGGTCTACCTGATGGGCGAGCACGCCAAGGGCGAGACGCTGTCGGTGGCCTTCGCCGGCGAGGGGCAGCACCAGGACGCGGGCGCCAAGATGGTGCACAACGCGCCGCACACCTCCTCGACCATCGTGTCGAAGTCGGTGGCGCGCGGCGGCGGGCGCACCTCCTACCGGGGCCTGGTCCAGGTGCAGGACGGCGCGCAGCACTCCAAGTCCACGGTCAAGTGCGACGCGCTGCTGGTCGACCAGATCAGCCGGTCCGACACCTACCCCTACGTCGACGTCCGCGAGGACGACGTCGAGATGGGGCACGAGGCGACCGTGTCGAAGGTCTCGGAGAACCAGCTGTTCTACCTGATGAGCCGGGGCCTGACCGAAGACGAGGCGATGGCCATGATCGTGCGCGGGTTCGTCGAGCCCATCGCGCGCGAGCTGCCCATGGAGTACGCCCTCGAGCTCAACCGGCTGATCGAGCTGCAGATGGAAGGAGCCGTCGGCTGATGGAGCGGCGAGCCGCCGAGCGAGCGGAGCGGCAGGCGAGGAACGAGCCGTCCGCGAAGCAAGCGAGAAGGGGAGCGCGACCCATAGGGCCGGAGCGGCGAGCCGCCGAGCGAGCGGAGCGGCAGGCGAGGAACGAGCCGTCCGCGAAGCAAGCGAGAAGGGGAGCGCGACCCATAGGGCCGGAGCGGCGAGCCGCCGAGCGAGCGGAGCGGCAGGCGAGGAACGAGC
>DASTYC010000046.1:0-278116 GCA_035765195.1 Streptosporangiaceae bacterium | reverse complement strand
CGGTCGGCCAGCTCTCGGGCGTAAGGCGAGATATTGGCCGCCGGAGCGGCCCGTGGCGGCGACGGTGCGCTCGGTGGGAGCCGCGTCGTGCTCGCCGGCGCCACCTGAGTGGCGACCGCTCGCCGGACGTCTCCGCGCGTGATGACGCCGCCGCGTCCAGTGCCATGCACCGTGGCCAGGTCCACACCCAGCTGGTCGGCCAGCCGCCGGATCAGCGGGCCGGACGGCGCGGAGGGACGTGCAGCCGGCGCCGCCACGGGCCGCTCCGGCGGCCAATATCTCGCCTTACGCCCGAGAGCTGGCCGACCGGCTCGGGGTGGACATCAGCACGGTGCACGGCACCGGGCGCGGCGGTGCGATCCGGGCCGACGACGTGCGGGCCGCGGCGGAGCCCGCCCAGGCCACCCAGCCGGAACCACCTGAACGGCCGGCCGCGGTGCAGGAACCGGACGCTGCGGCTCGACGAGCCCAGGCGGCACGGCTGGCGACGGCCCGGTTGATGGCCCGTTCCAAGCGGGAGATCCCGCACTACTACCTGAGCACCACCATCGACATGTCCACGGCCATGACCTGGCTGCGCAAGCGCAACCGGGAGCTTCCGGTCCACGACCGGCTGGTACCGGCCGCGCTCCTGCTCAAGGCGACCGCGCTGGCCGCGCACGAGGTCGGCGAGCTGAACGGCTATTGGATCGATGATCAGTTCGTCCCCGGCCAGGCCGTCCATCTCGGGGTCGCGATCTCGCTGCGCGGCGGGGGGCTGGTGACCCCGGCGCTGCACGACGCCGTCGCCATGGACCTGACCACCGTGATGGCCCGGCTCCGCGATCTGGTGACCAGGGCGCGGACCGGGCGGCTGCGCGGCAGCGAGCTGACCGATGCCACCCTGACCGTCACCAATCTGGGGGACCAGGGCGTCGACTCCGTGACCGGCGTGATCTTCCCGCCGCAGGTGGCGCTCGTCGGCTTCGGCAAGGTGGTCGAGCGGCCCTGGGCGGTGAACGGGATGCTCGGCGTGTGTCCGCTCGTGACCGCGACGCTCTCGGCCGACCACCGGGCCACCGACGGATACACCGGTGCCCGCTTCCTCGAAACGATCACCCGTCTGCTGAGACAACCCGAGGAGCTGTGATGAGCCCCGATGAGGCCCGTGCCATCGTCGCCGACGCCCTGCACCAGGTGGCACCGGAGATAGACATCGAAGCGGTCGAACGAGATGCCGACTTCCGTGACACCGTGGAGCTGGACTCCCTCGATTTCCTCAACTTCGTGGAGATCCTGAGCGAGCGGACCGGCCGGCGGATCGAGGAGGACGACTACCCCGATCTGGCGACCTTCGACAGCTGCGTGAAGTTTCTCAGCCGGTAGCAGGGGAGTGGTGAGCGATGAAGTCGTCTCGTCCATGGAAAGAGCTGTCCACGAGCCGGCGTGCGGGGATCGTCGCACTGAGCTCGGTGGAGCTCGTCTTGACGACCGTGGCCGCGGTGGATCTGTACCGGCGGCCCCAGGAACGGCTGCGCGGCCCCAAGGCCCTATGGTGGCCGGCGATCTTCGTCCAGCCGATCGGCCCCATCGCCTATCTGAAGCTGGCGCGGCGGCCGGCCGGCGCCGCACCGGCGACCGCCCCCGGGTCCTAGGTCCCGCTGGGTCGGGACGTTATGGCATGCCGGTGCCATCTCGGCGGTGACAGCGTAGAAGTAGGCACCGCACAGAGAGGATGACCGATATGCGCGCGAAGGTGGTCGTGCTCGGTGGAAACTTCGGGGGGCTGACCGCCGCGCTCGGCGTGAAGCACGCTCTCCACGGTGACGTGGACGTCACCGTGGTCTCCGCGGCCGACCGGTTCTTGTTCAATCCGTCCCTCATCTGGGTGCCGTTCGGCGCCCGTGCCGCGGCCGACATCACGTTCCCGCTGGCGCCCACCTTCGAGTCGCACGACGTGGCCTTCGTGCACGGCAGCGCCACGGCCATCGATCCCGTGGCCAAGCGGGTCGAGACGACCGCCGGTGGATACGACTATGACTACCTGGTGGTGGCGACGGGCTACCGCAACAAGATGGACGTCGTCCCCGGCCTCGAGCCCGGGAACAACGCGTACACGATCACCACGCTGGAGGACGCGTCCCTGGCCGGCGCGGGCTGGCGGCGGTTCCTCGACGACCCGGGCCCGGTCGTCGTCGGCGCCACGCAGGGGGCCGGCTGCTTCGGCGCGGCGTATGAGTTCCTGTTCAACATGGCGTACCGGTTGAAGAAGGCCGGTGTGCGCAAGCAGACCACGCTAACGTACGTGACCGCGGAGCCGTTCCTCGGGCACTTCGGCATCGGGGGGCTGCCCGGCGGGGAGCGGCTGTTGAAGATGTTCTGCAAGAAGGAGGGCATCCAGGCCATCACCGGCGTGAGCATGACGGAGATCGCGCCGGGGCGGCTGCTGCTCGATGACGGGCAGAAGCTGGACTTCGCGTACTCGATGATCATCCCGCCGTTCGTCGGACAGGAGGTCATCGGCACCGTGCCCGGCCTCGGCGACGACAAGGGCTTCGTGCCGGTGCACGACACCTACCAGTCGACGGCCCAGCCGGACATCTACGCGGTGGGCGTCGCGGCCGCCGTCACCGTGCCGTGGACGACGCCGATCCCGGTCGGCGTGCCCAAGACCGGGTTCCCCACCGAGACGCAGGCGCACGTGGCCGCCGACAACATCGCGGCGCGGATCCGCGGCGAGGAGCCGGTCCGGCACAAGAGCTTCGGCGACATCCCCGCGGTGTGCGTCATGGACGCCGGCAACAACGGGGTGATGATCCTGGCGGACAAGATGCTGCCGCCGCGCAAGGCGGGCGTGCTGATCCCCGGCCCGCAGGCGCACGCCGCGAAGCTCGCCTTCGAGCGCTACTTCCTCTGGAAGGCCAGGCACGGCTATGTCCGCCTGCCTTGACGGCCGACGAAGGGGGCGGGGAGCGCCATGAACGAGATCATCGCCGGCGTGGACGGCTCGCCGTGCAGCCTCCGGGCTATCGAGTGGGCCGCGGAGGCCGCGGCCGCCCGCGGCACGGCCCTGCGGATCGTGCACGCCATGCCGTCCTGGCTGTTCGAGCCGACCGTGGAGTCACGGGTCGAGCAGGTCAGGGACTGGATGGTGGCCACGGGGCACGAGGTCACCGATGAGGCGGTGGCCGTGGCCGAGGCGCGGGCGCCGGGCCTCGACGTGTCGGCCGAACTGGCGCCGGGGGGACCGCCGCGTGCGCTGATCGGGGCGGCCAAGGACGCCGTCATGCTGGTGGTCGGCAGCCATGGGGCGGGCACGCTGACCGGACTGCTGCTGGGCTCGGTCGCTTTGCAGGTGGCGATGCACGCGATCTGCCCCGCCGTGGTGGTCCGCCCGCCGCCGGTGTCGGCGCGCCGGGAGGTCGTGGTCGGCATCGACGGCTCGCACCACGATCAGGCGGTCATGGAGTTCGGCTTCACCGAGGCCTCGCTGCGCTCGGCTCGGCTGCGCGCCGTTCACGCCTGGACGCACCTGGGCGCGGCGCCGGACGCGGTGCGGCCGCCGGTGGTCGATCGCGCCGCGGCCGAGGCGGAGTGTCAGCGGATGCTCGCCGAAAGCCTGGGCGGCTGGCAGGAGCGGTTCCCCGAGGTCGAGATCGTCCGCGAGGTGCGCCACGACCGGCCGACCGCGGCGTTGACCGCGGCATCGGCCGGAGCCGAGTTGCTCGTGGTCGGGACACGTGGCCGCGGCGGCTTCGCCGGCCTGCTGCTGGGCTCGGTCGGCCACGCCATGCTGCACCGCGCCCAGTGCCCGGTGGCCATCGTCCCGGCGCCCGGACGCTGAGCGCGCACGGCAGAACAATCAGGGGCTCGTGCCGGGGGAGGGGTCGAGGATGCGCTGAACGGCCTCGTGGGTCAGGCAGCGGATCTCCGCCGGGTCGTCGAGGTCGCTGCCCACGACCAGGCCGTCGCGCAGGACCGACAGCAGGGTCGCGGTGCGCTGGGCTTCGGGATGGCCGGCAGCGGTGAGCAGCTCGTGGAGGAACTCCCGGAACCAGCGGCGGTGCTCGGCGATGACCTGCCGCACGGGATGCCGGGGGTCGGGGTATTCGGCGGCGGCGTTGATGAAGGGGCAGCCGTTGAAGCCGGGGCCGCAGCCGACCTCGCCGATGACGTCGAACAGCGCGAGGATCTTGCCCGTGGCATCGGTCTGGGCGGCGTTGAGCCGCTGCGTCAAGGTGCGCTCCGACCGGCTCTGCTCGGCCAGATAGGCGCAGACCAGGTCGTCCTTTGTCGGGAAGTGGTGGTAGAAGGTCGCCTTCGCCACGCCCGCCTCGGCGATGATCCGGTCGATCCCCACCTTGCGGACGCCCTCCGCGTAGAAGAGCGCGCGGGCGGTGGCAAGCACGCGCTGCCGGGCGGGGCTCTCCCGCGGCCGGCTGGGGGCGTCGTTCCGGGTCACGGCCTTGACGTTACCAGACCTGTCTGTCTACCTTAAGTAGCAGACAGACAGGTCTGTATACCCAGAGGTGTTCCAGTGCCCTATATCGAGCTTCACAATGACCGTCCGGGGATCGTCAGCTTGTTCCAGTACCGCCCGGATACCGCGTATCCACTCATGGAGCTCACCGAGGTGTTGTTGCGGGGGCCGAGCACGTTGTCGCGAGGCGAGCGGGAATTGATCGCGACCTACGTCTCCGCGCTCAACGAGTGCGAGTTCTGCACGTTGACGCATGCGACGAAGGCGACCGCACAGTTACCCGACGGCATGATCGCCGCGTTGCAGTCGAACAAGCTGATGGCGCTGCTGCGCATCGCCGCCGCGGTCCGGCAGAGCGGCCGGGCGGTCACCGAACAGGATGTGGCCACCGCGCGGGCCGCGGGCGCCACGGATCGGGAGATCCATGACACCGTGCTCATCGCCGCGGCGTTCTGCATGTTCAACCGCTACGTCGACGGGCTCGGCGTCGTCGCTCCTGATGACGCGGAGACCTACCTGCGCATGGCCGACTTCGTGATGAAGCGCGGCTATACGGACGGCCTGAAGACCGCCTGAACAGATCGTTAAATCCCCCGCGTTACCGTCCGGATCCAGCCATCTCGGTTCTCGCCCGGACAAGCCAAATCGTGCGCCCTTGACGAGATATGGTGACCGTGCTCTCGTAGTGACGGAGGCGCGCCAGTCGACACCGGCCCATAGCGGGGCGTGGCATCTGGGATGCCGCGTATTTCAGCCACGCACCGGGCTTCCGGAAATTGTCGGCCTGGCTCAACGGCTGGAGAATGGTACGGCGGGGCAGTGACGATATCTGATGAGGTCGCCCACCGTTATGTCATCGTCGGCGCCGGGCCGGGCGGCCTGCAGCTCAGCTATTTTCTGCAGCGGGCGGGCGCCGACTATCTCACCTTAGAGCGGGAGGCGACGCCCGGATGCTTTTTCCGGTCCTATCCCCGGCATCGCCGGCTGATCTCGCTCAACAAGGTCCACACCCGTTCCGACGATCCCGAGATCAGGCTGCGCTGGGACTGGAATTCACTGCTCAGCGACTCGGCCGAACCGCTCTTCCCGCGCTACACCGATGATTACTTTCCGTCCGCCGACGTCATGCTCGAATACCTGGCGGACTTCCAGCGGCAGCATGCGCTGAACGTCCGTTTCACCTCCGGCGTCGACCACATCGAGAAGGTAGCCGGCGAGTTCCACGTGCGCGCCGGCGACCTGCTCGTCCGGGCCGAATGCCTGATCATGGCGACCGGCTGGGGCGGCCCCTTCGTCCCGCCCATCGACGGGATCGAGCTCGCGGCCGGCTATGAGGACATGCAGATCACGCCGGCGGCCTACGCCGACCAGCGCGTGCTCATCATCGGCAAGGGCAACTCGGCGTTCGAGACCGCGTACCGGTTGTTCGACCACGCCGCGATGGTGCATCTGGCGAGCCCGCGTCCCCTCCGGCTGGCCTGGAACACCAAGCACCCCGGCGACGTGCGCGGCCAATACGGCGCCTTGCTGGACAGCTACCAATTCAAGACGCTGCATTCCGTGCTCGACTGCGACATCGAGCGGATCTGGCGAGAGGGCGACGTCTACAAGGTGCTCATCACCTACACCCACGCCGACGGAGAGCAGGAGCTGCTGGAATACGATTCCGTGCTGCGCTGCACCGGATTCCGCGTCAACACCGCGCCCTTCGGCGACAGTTGCCGCCCCGAGCTGGTCCGGAACGGAAAGCTGCCGGCGGTCCGCGAAGACTGGCAGTCCACGAACGTGGACGGCCTGTACTTCGCCGGCACGCTCATGCAGGCCCGCGATTTCAAGCGCGCATCCTCGGCCTTCATCGACGGCTTTCGATACAACCTCCGCACCCTGTCGCGGCTGCTGCGCGAGCGCTACGACAAGGCGCCCCTTGAATACGACGTGCTGGCCGCCGACCCCGACGTGCTCACCGAGGCCGCCCTGGACCGGCTGAACCGCAGCTCCGCGCTCTGGACCCAGTTCGAGTATCTGTGCGACGTCTTCGTCGTTGATCCCGACGACGATCGGCGGGTCCGGCATTATCAGGACCTGCCCGAGGACTACGCCGTCGCGCGTTTCGGCGACCTGCCGCATTACTACACGGCGAACCTGCGCTGGGGGCGCGACGACTATCGCGACGTGTTCGCCATCGAACGGCATCCGGTCCCGGAGCGGGCCGCGGAGAGCGCGTTCATCCACCCCGTGATCCGCCGGTACCGCCACCGCGAGGTCGCGGCGGAGCGGCATCTCCTGGAAGACCTGCTCGCGGTGTGGCGGCGCCCCGAACGGCACGTCAAGCCGCTCAACGAGTTCTTCCGCGGCCAGCTCGCGGCGCCCTAGGGTGTGCCGAGCGCGCCCGAGACGGTCTGCTCCAACAGGAAGTCCACGACGGCGTCGAAGCGGCCGTGCCGGGAGAGGACGGCGCGCTGCCGCCCGGCGCCGCCGCCGTCCGCCCGCAGGCGGGCCAGCCAGGCGGTCACCGCGTCAAGGTCGCCGAACTCCTCGAGCCCGTCGCGCACCCGTGCGACCAGGGCGTCGACCAGGTCGCCTGTCGCCACCAGCCGTCCGGTGCCGGGATCGATGCCGTGTCCGGTCACGCCATCGCGCGCGGCCCGCCAGTACGCCGCCCTGAGCAGCTCCGCGGACAGCCGGGGCCCCGGATCGCCCCGTTCGACATCGGCGAGCGCCACCACCACCAGGGCGCGGACGAGCGCCGCGAGCAGCGCCGACTCCTCGGCGGTGCCGGGCACGTCGGTCACCCGCACCTCCAAGGTGGGCAGGCGGGCCGACGGGCGGACGTCCCAGAAGATCGTCCCCGGGTCCACAAGCACGCCGGTTTCGGTCAGCGCCTCGATGAGCCGGTCGAAGTCGGCCGTCGACTCGAAGTAGGGGGGCGGCCCGGCCACCGGCCACTTGCCCCAGGTCAACGTCCGCCAGCTCGCATACCCCGTGTCGCGGCCCATCCAGAACGGCGAGTTCGCCATGAGCGCGATCAAGACCGGCAGCCAGGGCCGTACGTGATTGCTCACCAGCAGCGCCCGCTCGCGGTCGGGCAGGTGCACGTGGACGTGGCCGGCGCAGACGCTCTGCTCGTCGTGCAAGGCCCGATAGGTCTGTATGCCGAGCTCGTAGCGCGGATGCTCGTTGATCGGCGGGGGGACCACGTCGCCGAGCACCGCCGTGCCGCTCGCGATGATGCCGAGGCCGAGCCCCGCCGCCGCCGCGCCCATGATCGAGCGCATCCGGCGCAGCTGTTCGGCCAGCTCGGAAAGGTCGGCGCACGGCGGCGTCTTGGCCTCGACCTGAAATTTCGTGATCTCCGCCGCGGCGAACTCGCCAAGCTGTGCGGCGGCGGGCTCGAGGACGGCCGCCGCGCACGGCACGACCGCACGGGTCCCGGGATCGACGACGAGGTACTCCTCCTCGACCCCCATTAACCTCGACGACGGATCGAACGAGGTCGGACGCCCGGCCGCCGGCTGCACCATCATCGTCACCCCGTCACCCCTGCGGGCCCGGGACGGCTCCCGACCGTCTCCTGCCTCGGCCCTCCGTCACGCTACCCAATAGATCATGACGGTGGGGCGCGGAACGGATCGCCTTTCCCGCTCAGGTGCGCGGCCCTGGCTCATCTACGGGCGCGGCGGGGCGGTCTTCGGTGAGAAGCGCGTGGGCCTCCCGGGCCGGCGTCGCGATCTCCTCAGCGACGTGCGCCAGTGAATGATCTTCTTCCAGCGCGCTTACCAGGAGCGCCACCGTCTTGGTGAGAGCAGCCACCTTGGTCTCGAGAGCCCGGATCCGGTTCTCGAGGTCGGCCGGGCTCGGCGCGCCGTATCCGAGCGCAATCTGCCTGGTCATGGTGTGCTCCTTGTGTCCAGGACGAACGCCGGGGGCCCGGAGTCTCGCCACCAGCCTCGCCGCCGCGGCGGCGGCCCGCCAGAGCCTTTCGTCGCCGCTCTCGCACGTCCAGGCGCCGCGCCGGTAGGACAAAAGTCCCTAGTCGACATTGAAAGAACTATATGTCCGCTTTGCTTCGTCCCAGGTGGGACACCCAACGTCCACCGGAATGCAGGACTTTGGACCCTACGGGGGCGGGGCGCGGCTCACGGAGTATGGCCTTTACGCAAGTTCACAGCGAACGAGCGGCGTGCGGGGAGTCGGCGAATGCGGCGAGGCGTCGTCGCGTTCGGTTCGACCAAGGGGGAGGGGAGCCCGATGCGTGTCAGCACAGAGCGCCAGACACGGTTCGCGCGCTTCGCACACCTAAGCGCACATAGGTCGCCTGCCACGATGGTGCTGCCGTCGTTGGTCGTCCAGGTAACGTTCAGTGATCATCTCATCACTCAGGTGGCGCTGCGCGGCGAGCTCGACGCCCTGACGGCGAGCCGGTGCGGCGAATTCCTGCTGACCCTGTTGGACGATCATTCGCCCAACATCGTTCTCGATCTGTCCGAGCTCGCTTTCTGCGACGCCGGCGGGCTCGGCGCCTTCGTGCGCCTCGCCAACCGCGCGGACGCCGTGGGCGGGTCCGTCGCGCTGGCCGGTGTACGTCCGTTGCTGGCCAGGCAACTGCGTGTCACCGGACTGGACCGCCGCTTCCCGATCCCAGCGGAATCTCCGTTCGCACGACCGGCGCGGCGACGGCCCGGCTCCGGCCTATGACCGACAGCCAACTCCACCTCATTCCACTTCACCGCGCATCTTGTTCGGGGGACACCGGTCGCGGGCGCGGCCCGCGGCACGACCTGAGCCGGGCATCCGACTTGAGGAGGTTGTGATGCCGCAGGACTTCACGCCGGGCGATGCCCTCGAGCGGCGACATCGTCGCTGCGCGTCCGCCCTCGCGCACTTCCGTCTGCTCGTCACCGAGGAAGACACGGCACTTACCCGCTCCGACGCCGTCTCAGAGATGGATCGTCTCGTCCGGAGGGTTCTCGACGAACTGCACGCCGCGGAGACGACGGTGCTCGACGCGCTGGCCGGGACCGACAGGAGGCGGCCGGCCGCCCGGCTGCTCGGCGGGCGACTCGACCGGCTGCGGCGAGCCGGGGTCCAAGTCGACGCCGCGGTGCGCGCGGGCGACGTCTCGCTGTTGCGCCGGAGCATCACCCGGTTCGACGCGCTCGCCCGCGCGGCCTGCGCGGTGCAACTCGACGTCTACGGATCGGCGGCGGTCGCGCGGCGGCGCGCCCACCGGGCCGCTCCCCGCGGCCCGGCCGCCGCCGCGCTGCGGCGCCGGTTGGGACCCGTTTCGTAGGACCCAGGCGACCAGCGACCGGCGACCGGCGGGTCCAAGGACCCTACTCGCCAATGGCCGCCCGGCGGAGCATCGAAGGATCGCGGCCCCCGTGCCGCCGCGCCGCTGGGGGAACCCATGGTGAGGACAGTGTTAACCATCGTCGGCGGAATCGTGATCCTGCTCGTCGCGCAAGACCTGCCCGACCCCGTTGGCGGCCTCGCCAACGGGGTCTTCGACGTCCTGGGCGACGTCGCCGACGAGGTCACCCGATACCTGCGGGAAAAGGGACTCGTCTAGGGCTTTCTATTTCTCCCTCAAACGGCATCCGAGCCACGGCCGCGCCGGTGCGGGGACCCGATACGTTGCCCCTCGTCGTCGGGCCGACCGCGCCGCCGCGAACGGATGGGGACCTTCGGCATATCGGTGTGGCCCTCTGGCCCTGGGGGTCCATCGCGGACGGATGGACGCTGACAGTAGTCCGAGGCCAAAGGAGGTCATCGTGCCGGGCATGCGGGACTTCCTCCAGCGGTTCCGGCCCGCGGGAGCCTCTGGCGCGGCGGCCGCCGCCGTTCCCGCCGACCGGCGCGTCGCCCTCGCCGCCGAGCTCGAGCCGGTCTTCGCCTTGTTCACCGACGTCGAGGACGAACGACGCCGGCTGCTCGACCAGGCGGACCAGGAGGCCCGGAGCATCCGGGCGACGGGACGGGCCCAGGCCACGGCTCTGATCGCGCGGGCGCGCGCCCAGGCCGATGCGGAACGGGCGGCTGCGGCCACGGACGTACGGGAGGCCACGGCCGCGCACGACGCGGACCTTCTCGACACCGCCAGGCAGGAGGCCGCCGTGGTGCGCCGGACGGCGGCGGCCCGGTTGCCCGCGCTGGTCGCGGAGGCGGTCGAGACGGTACGGGCGCTGGCCGGGGAAGACGACGGCGGCGGTCCGGCCGATCGAGGCACCGGCCGCGGCGCGCGCCCGGAGACCGGTCGAGGACCGGGCGGCCGGGGAGCGGGCCAGTGAGCGCGGGCTGGGTGGCGGGCAGCGTGCGGGCACGGGCCCTGGTCCGGCGCCGCCTGGGGAGCGGACGCGCCCGGATGCTGGCCGCCTCGGACTCGCTGACGGACGCGCTGACCACGCTCGCCGCCACGCCGTACGGCCACGACGTCTCGAAGGCGGACACCCTCTCCGCGGCGCAGCGCTCGGTGGCCGCCACGTACCTGTGGCATCTGCGGGTGCTCGCCGGCTGGCTGCCCCGCGACGGGGTGGAACTGGCGAGAACGGCGGCCGCGTGGTTCGAGATCGCCAACGTCGATGAGCTGCTGCACGGCTTCGGCGGCGATGGCGCGCGGGAACCGCCGTACCGTCTCGGTGCGCTGGCCACCGCCTGGTCGCGGCTGGCCGCCTGCCGCACCCCGGCCGAGCTGCGCGGCGGGCTGGCCGCCTCGGCGTGGGCGGATCCGGGCGGTGCGGAGCCGCGGACGATTCGCCTGAGCATGCGGCTGAGCTGGCTGGCCAGGATCGCCGGGGCCGCGGGCGATCGCGGAGCCGCGGCGGACCGCGCCGCCGCGTGGGCGGCGGGCGCGGCCGCGCTGCTCGTGGCGGGCGAGCGGTTCGGCGCGGGCCGCGACATCCCCGCGTCGCTTCGCCCCATCGCCGCCGCCCTGATCGGGCCGCGGGCGATGTCGGCCACGACGCTGCCGGAACTGCGCGCGGGGCTGGCCGCCGGAGCGCGCTGGCCGCTGGCCGGCATCGACGACGCGGCGCGGCTCTGGCGGGCCGAGGCGCGCTGGTGGGGACGCGTGGAGCGAGACGCCGAAGCGCTGCTCGGCCGGTCGGGTTTCGGCGCGGCTCCGGTCCTCGGCGCGGTCGCGTCGCTGGCCGTCGACGCCTGGCGGGTGCGAGCGGCGCTGGAGATGGCGGCCCGCGGCGGCACGCCGATCGGGGGGTACGATGCGATCGCCTGACCCTCGCCGACTTGGCCGCGCGAGCCGAGGCGCGCTGAAGAACCTGCAGCCGGTACGCATGACGCGGGTCGCCCTCGTCGCCCCCGCGGACTCGCTGCGGCCCATGCTGGTGCGGGTCGCCGCCGCCGGGGTCGTCGACATCGACGTGGTGCCGCCGGAGGATGCCGCGGCCGAACCGCGGGGAGCCGCGGGGCGGCTGCTGCGGCAGGCCGGCGTCGGCGCGGCATCGGGTGCGCCGCCGCGGCTATCGGCGCTGCCTCCCGACCTGGACGAGCTTCTTCGCTCCGAGCGCCTCGACCTCATCGCCGGGGAGGCCGAGCTCGAAGAACACCTCGCCGGCGCGATCCGCAGCGGCCACGTCGCCGCGCTGGCGGGTTGGATGCCCGAAGAGGCGCGGGCGGACCTGGCCGCCGGGCTCGCCGAGGTCGGCGCCGCCGTGCTGCCGCTGCCTCGCCCCGGCGGCGTGGAGGCGCCCACGCTGCTCGGCGGCGGTGAGCTGCGCCGATCGCTGACGCCGCTGGTGAGCACGTACGGAACCGTGCCCTACCGCGACATCGACCCGACGCCGCTGGCCTGGCTCGCCTATGTGCTGATGTTCGGCATGATGTTCGGCGATGCCGGGCACGGCGCGCTGCTGCTGCTGGCCGCGGCGGCGCTGTTCGCCGGCCGGGCACGACGGCTGCGCCGGTTCCACCGCGCCTGGCCGTTCGTGGCCGGCGCGGGCGTGACGAGCACAATATTCGGCCTGCTGTACGGCGAGTTCTTCGGGCCGACGCACGTCGTCCCCGTCCTGTGGCTCGCCCCCCTCGAAGAGCCGATGCGGCTGCTCGGCGCCGCGCTCGCCGTCGGCGCCGTCCTGCTCGTCGGCGCCTACGCCATCGGCACGCTCAACCGCAGGCGCGAGGGCGGCTGGCGGATGGCCCTGTACGACCCCACGGGCGTGGCGGGGGCCGCCGCGTTCATCGGTCTCATCGCCGCCGGCGGCGGGCTGTACCTGGGCATGCCGGCGCTGATCATCGGCGGCGGTGCGCTGGGCGCGACGGGCCTCGTACTCGCGCTCGTCGGATTCCTCGCGGCCGCCGGGCGCGGCGTCACCGCCGTCGTGGAGGCGACGGTCGAGCTGTTCGACCTCGTCGTCCGGCTGGGCGCCAACCTCGTGTCGTTCACCAGGCTGGCCGCCTTCGGCATGACCCACGCCGCGCTCGGGGCGATCGTCTGGACGGGCACGGTGGCGCTGTGGGGCATGGGCGTCCTCGGCGCCGTCTCGGCCTGCGCTCTGTTCGTCCTGGGCAACGCGCTCGCGTTCTCGCTCGAGGCGCTCGTCGCCGGAATCCAGGCGCTGCGCCTGGAGTACTACGAGCTGTTCTCCCGCCTGTTCCAAAGCCAGGGCCGGGTGTTCCGGCCATGGCATGTCCCGACTGTTGCCAACGACGCCGACCACGCCGACCACGCCGGCGACGCCGACGTGGTGAAGGGCGCGAATGATGCGAAGGAGCAGGAACCATGTCCGCAGAGTTGATCGCCGCGGCCGCCGCCAACTGGGCGCCCTTGCTCGGCGCGGGGATTGCGGTCGCGGGCGCGGCCATCGGCGCCGGCATCGCGGTGGCCTACACCGGAGCCGCGGCCCTGGCCGCGATGAGCGAACGACCTGAGCTGTTCGGGCGGGCGATGGTGATCGTCGGCCTGGCCGAGGGCATCGCGATCTACGGCTTGATCATCGGTGTGATCCTCATCGGGAAGGCCTAGCCATGCGGCTGGCGGTGCTCGGCGAACGCGTGCGGGTCGAGGGCTACGCGCTCGCCGGCGCGGTTGTGCTGCCGGCCGACGACCCCGCGGGGATCCGTGCCGCCTGGGCCGCGTTGCCGGGCGACGTCGCCGTACTGGTGCTGACGCCGGCGGCGGCGCGCGAGCTGGGGGAAGAAGCGCTGCGCCGCCCCGGGCTGCTCACGGCCGTGATGCCGCCATGAAGGGCGATCCGCTGCGTCCTGTACGCGACGCGCTGCTCGCCGCGGCCCGCGATGAGGCCGGCCGGCTGCGCCGCGACGCCGAGCAGGACACCGCCGCGGCGCTCGCCGCCGCCGACCGTCAGGCCGGCGCGATCGTGTCCGCGGCCCGTACGGCCGGTCGCGCGGACGGGGAGGCCGCCGCCAAGATCGCCACCGCGCGGGCCCGCCGGGAGGCCCGTACGACCGTGCTCGCGGCGCGCAGCGCGGCCTTCGACGAGCTGCGGCTGCGGGTCAGGGACGCGGTGCGCGAACTGCGCGGCGATCCCTGCTACCCCCGCTTGATCGAGAACCTGAGCCGGCTGGCCCGGGCCGGGGCGGGGGCGGACACCGTGGCCGTCGAGCACCTCGCCGGTGGCGTCGAGGCGTGGGCGCCCGGCACCCGGGTCGATCTGTCCGTGGACGCGCTCGCCGACCGGGCCGTGGCGGAACTGGGTGTGAAGGTGGCGCGGCTATGGGAACCGTGACGCGCGTCAACGGCCCGCTGGTCGAGGTGGCCGGCCTGACCGGCGTGGCCATGTCCGGCATCGTCACGCTGGGCGAGCGCGCACTGCCCGGCGAGGTGGTGACGCTGCGCGGGGAGTCGGCCACCATCCAGGCCTACGAATACACCGGCGGGCTCGCCCCGGGTACGGCGGTCCGGTCGGTCGGCTCGCCGTTGTCGGCGCCGCTCGGCCCCGGCCTGCTGGGCGGCGTGTTCGACGGGCTGCTGCGCCCGCTGGCGGGCGTGGGGCCGTGGCTGGACCCCGCAGCCATGCGCGGCGCCGCCGACGGCCACCGCTACGCGTTCACCCCCGTCGCCAGGGAGGGCGACCGGCTGGCCGCGGGCGCGCCGATCGGCACCGTGCGACTGGACGGCGCGGTCGCCTACCAGGTGCTGGTCCCGCCCGGTGCGGACGGCGAGGTGCGGGAGGTACGGCCCGCCGGCGCCTATCCGGGTGACGCGGTGGTCGCCCGGGTGGGGGATCGCGAGCTGACGCTCACCACGGGCTGGCCAGTGCGGCGACCCCGGCCGTATCGCGAGCGGCTGGCCGTCGCCGCGCCGCTGCGCACCGGCCAGCGCGTCATCGATCTGCTCTTCCCGGTGCCGCGCGGCGGGACGGTCGCGGTGCCGGGGGGCTTCGGCACGGGCAAGACCATGCTGCTCCAGCAGATCGCCAAGTGGTGCGACGCCGATGTGATCATCTATGTCGGATGCGGGGAGCGCGGCAACGAGATGGCGGACGTGCTGGCCGAGCTCGCCGAGCTGACCGACCCGCGCACCGGCGGCCGGCTCGCGCAGCGCACGGTCGTCATCGCCAACACCTCGAACATGCCGATGATGGCCCGCGAGGCGAGCATCTACAGCGCGGTCACCGTCGCCGAGCACTTCCGCGACATGGGTCTGGACGCCGTGGTCATCGCCGACTCGACGTCTCGATGGGCGGAGGCACTGCGCGAGTTCGCCTCCCGGTCCGGCGAGCTGCCCGCCGAGGAGGGCTACCCCGCGGCGCTGGCCTCGGCGCTCGCGGCCTTCTACGAGCGAGCGGGCCGGGTGACCACGCTGGGCGGCGGCACGGGCAGCGTCACCATCATCGGCGCCGTCTCCCCGCCGGGCGGCGACCTGACCGAGCCCGTCACCACGCACACGCAGCGCTTCGTGCGGGCGCTCTGGACGCTCGATCGCGATCTCGCCTACGCGCGGCACTATCCGGCGGTCTCGTGGGCCGGATCGTTCGCCCGCGACGCCGACGCCGTGGGCCGATGGCAGGCGAACGCGGGCGGCGACTCCCGCTGGGCGGCCCGCCGCGGCCGCGTCGCCGCGCTGCTCGCGGAGGCCGACCGGCTCGCCGCGCTGGCCGAGCTGGTGGGCGCGGGCGCGCTGCCCGACGACGAGCGCGTCGTGCTGCTCGCCGGACGGCTCATCCGCGAGGCGGTACTCCAGCAGAGCGCGATCAGCCCCCGTGACGCGTCGTGCGACCCGCCGCGCGCGGCCGCCATCGCCGACGCCGTGCTCGATGTCGTGGATCGCTGCCAAGAGCTGGTCGCGGGCGGCACCTCCGCGGCGGCGATCGAGGAACTCGACTTCACCCCCGTGATACGGGCCCGCGAGGACGCCGCCACGCCCGCCGATGTCCGCGCCCGCCGCGACGCGACGCTGAGCCGGTTGAGAGAGACGCCATGACAGGTAGCTGGGCTCGGATCGAGCACACCCAGGTCGACGAGCTGCGCGGCCCGCTGATGATCGTCCCCGCGGTCGCCGGGGTCGGCTGGGACGAGTTCGCCGAGATCCGTCTCGCCTCCGGTGAGCTGCGCCACGGCCTCGTCCTCGAAGTCGATCATGAACGCGCGGTCGTCCAGGTGCTGGAGGGCACGGGCGACATGCGCCCGGACGCCACCCGCGTCTCCTTCAGCGGGGGCCCGCTGCGGATTCCGGTGGGCCTGGACTGGCTGGGCCGGGTCTGCGACGGGCTGGGCGAGCCGATCGACGGCGGCCCGCCCGTCATCGGGGCCGAGACGGCGCCGGTCAGCGGATATCCGATCAATCCGGTGCGCCGGGCGCCGCCGGCCGACCCGGTGCTGACCGGCGTTTCGGCCATCGACGCGCTGACCACGTTGGCGCGGGGACAGAAGCTGCCGATCTTTTCCGTCGCGGGACTTCCGCACCTGGAGCTCGCCGCGCAGATCGCGGCGCAGGCCTCGGTGGGCGACGAGCCCTTCAGCGTGGTGTTCGCGGCGATGGGGTTGACGAACGCCGACGCGATGAGCGTGCGGGACGCGCTGGAGGAACGCGCGGCGGCGGGCGAGCTCGTGCTGTTGCTGAACCTCGCCGATGCGCCGGCGATCGAGCGGATCTTGACCCCGCGCATCGCGCTGACCGTCGCCGAGCACCTCGCCTTCGCCGAGGGCAGGCACGTGCTCGTGGTGATGGGCGACATGACGAGCTACTGCGAGGCGGTCCGCGAGGTCTCCTCGGCGCGCGGGGAGATACCGGCGCGCCGCGCCTACCCCGGGTATCTCTACAGTGACCTCGCCTCGTTGTACGAGCGGTGCGGCCGCATCCGCGGGCTGCCGGGTTCGGTGACGTTGCTGCCGGTGCTCACCATGCCAGCCGGCGACATCACCCACCCCGTTCCCGACCTCACCGGCTACATCACCGAAGGCCAGATCGTGCTGTCCGCGGACCGCTACGCCGGCGGCCTGTACCCGCCGGTCGACGCGCTGTCTTCCCTGTCGAGGCTGATGCGCAAGGCCGCCGGCCCCGGCCGGACCAGCGACGATCATCTCGACGTGGCGGCGCAGACGCTGGCGGCGCTCGCCAGGGCGCGCCGGGCGCGCGAGCTGGGCGAGCTGGTCGGGGACGCCGCGCTCAGCGAGGCCGACAGGCGCCACCTGGAGTTCGAACGCGCCTACGAGGCCAGGCTCGTCGCGCAGGGGCGCACCGAACGACGGAGCATGACCACGACCCTGGAGCGTGCCTGGCAGGCCCTGTCGACGTTGCCGCGCCGCGAGCTGACGATGTTGTCGGCGAAGCACCTCGACGCCCACCACCGGCCCGAGCGGCGGGACGCGCCGCCATGATCTCCGGCGCGCCCCCGGGGCGGACGGGCCGGCTGTGGCTCAGGCACCGGCTCGCCGTGGCGGAGCGCGCCGCCGACCTGCTCGACCGCAAGCTGCGCATCCTGCTCGCCGAGCAGGACCGCCTGCGGCGGCTGGCGCGGCGGCGCCGCGAGGAGTGGGAGTCCCGCTGCGCCGAGGCCGACGAGTGGCTGATGCGCGCGGCTCTGCTCGGCGGTCGCCGGGCGCTTCGGCTCGCCGCGGACGGCGAGGCCGCGGCGGTGACGGTCGACTACGAAGCCACGATGGGGGTGCGCCATCCGGTGCGAGCGGAGGTCGCCGCGCCGCCTCCCCCGGGGACGGCGCTCGACGGCGCCGTCGTCAACCGGGCGCGCGAGGCCTGCCGGGCGGCGCTCGCCGCCGCGGCGGCCTATGCCGCCGCCGCGACGGCGGCGAGGCTGGTGGAGGAGGAGGTCAGGGTCACCAGGCAGCGGGTCAGAGCGGTCAAGACCCGCTGGATGCCCCGGCTCCAGTCGGCGCTGACCGAGATCGAGCTGATGCTGGAAGAACAGGAACGCGAGGACGGCGCGCGCCTGCGCAGGCTCCCCGGACGGCACCGCGGGTGACCCGAGCGGATCGTGGCGCCGGCATCGGCTACGCGGGACCCGCCATCTGCGCGACGTCGTCACTGGCCACACCGCTCAGCCGGTCGGCGAGGTCGGCCAGCGCGCGGCTCACCGCGTACTCATCGCCGATCTCCGGGACGTCCCGGTCGATCGGATTGCGCCGGGCCCGTCCCGTTCCGGTGAGCTTCTTGGTGTCGCGAGTCGTCAGCACCGCGCGGGCCACCGTGTCGGTGCCGTCCTCGGTGATGTAGATCTCGACGCTCCACTGCTTGGCGTTCATGTCGCGGCCCTCCATCCGAACCTCGAAATCGGTCTCATCTTGATCCTCTGCCGATCCGGCCGGTGGTTGCAGCGGCGGTGGTCCCGCCGGTGATGGCCGAACGGCCCTGGGTGCGAAGGGCTGTCCACCTGGATCGCCGCCGTCGATGGGCGGCCGGGGTCACCGCGGACCGCCGGAGCTGATGCGGCGCCCGCTGACGCGGTGCGGCTCGATGCGGATGAAGACGTCCCGATCGCCGCCCGCCCAGGGCTTGACGGCATCGGCGAGCTGCCAGATCAGCGCCGGTTCGGTGATCTTGCTGGCCGGTCCGGAGATGAGGACGCTCCATCCCTCGCTGAACGCCTCGTCCAGCCGGTCCACCTCGAAGCCGACGTTGGTGCCGATCGCGGCGGCCAGCGGGGTGTTCGGCGCGGTGCGGAAGACGGGCGCGTCCTTGACGATGGAGTAGTTGACGGGCAGGGCCTCCGGGCCGTGCTCGGTGGAGAACACCACCCGGCCCACCCCGCCGGGAGCGATCAGCGCGCGGCATTCGGGCTCGGTCAACTGGTCGAGCCGGGGCCCGCGACCCGGTCGCCCGCCGCCCGCCGGCCGGTCGACGCCTTCGCCCAGCAGGGACGCTCCGGTGGTCTCCAGCCCCGTCGCCAGCCGGACCAGCGCCTCGGCGGTGACGTTGGCGGTGTGGTGCTCGAGATACTCGATGTATCCAGGGGTCATGCCCGACCTGTCGGCCAGCTGGTCGATGGTGAGGCCCAGCTCGTCGCGTCGCCTGGCGACCCGCCGACCGAGATCGCTGCGGTCCCGCATGTCTCCCATGGGGTTCAGCCTGGGACCACGCGTCCGGCCTGTTCAGCGGGCGAAGGTCCCACAGGCGCGGGAACAACGTCCCCGTCCGGGTATCCGGGGCCGGGGGGCGGGTCCTTTGCCGAGACGGATAGGGAAGGACGTCCCTACGGGTGGTCGCGCCATTATGTGACGCTCCCCACATGACTTTCCAGAATGTTTACCCTGGAATGGCCGATCACGGTGTGCCGGCCGATGTCGAAGGCGATGAGAAAGCCGATTGGACATGGCCACTGGCCTTCGCCGAGCGAGCCTGCTGCTGCGCGGCCAAACCCGCCGTGCTGGTCATCATGCCGTCGGCCCCCACCCGCCCCTATCCGATGGACCTGCTGATGTGCCGCCACCACTACAGGCGGTCGCGGCACGCCCTCGCCGCGAAGGGCGCCCGGGCCTACGACGAGGCCGGCGCGCTGCTCGCCTCGCCGCGCTGACGAGCGGTGCGGCGGCCGCGCCCCCTTGGCCTGCAATTCCCGGGCGCTTTTCCACGGCGCCCGGCCGCATCGGCGGGGGTGCCGACGGCGGGCATTAATTGGCCGGTGTTCGCCGGGACCTTTGACTCTATTTCCGCGGACCCGGCCTGGAAATGATGATTTCACTCGAGAGATCGGGAGGAAAGATGCGGGCGAACGTGGGAGACAGTCTGGTCGTCAAGGGGCATCACGTGGGCGACGCCGACCGCGAAGCCGTGGTCATCGAGGTGCGGGGCGAGGACGGCGCGCCGCCGTACTTCGTCCGCTGGCACGACGGTCACGAGAGCGTGTTCTTTCCGTCGTCCGACACCGTGGTCAGGCGCGGGTCCGACCGGCGGCCCGCGAGATAGGGCGCTCGCGTTCGCGATGTCGCCGCGCCGGTCAGGAAGGGGGCGGCCGAGATGACCCCCGCACGCCCCGCGGGCGACACGAAGGCCGGCGGGGCCGACCTTGACCGTTCCGCGCGCGCCGGGGTGGACGTCGCCGAGACCCATGCGGCGATCGTGTTCTTCGTCGGCGACCGCGCGTACAAGCTCAAGAAGCCGGTGAACCTGGGCTTCCTCGACTTCTCGACGCCCGACAAGCGCATGCGGGCCTGCCGGCGGGAGGTCGAGCTCAACCGCCGGTTCAGCCCCGACGTGTACCTCGGGGTCAGGGACATCGTCGATTCGTCGGGGATTCCCTGTGACCATCTCGTCGTGATGCGCAGGATGCCCGCCGATCGGCGGCTGGCCACGCTGGTACGGGAACGCCGCCCGGTGGACGACGCCGTACGATCGCTCGCCAAGCTGATCGCCGGGGCGCACGCCGCCGCGCCGCGCCGCGCGGACATAGCGGCGGAGGGCACGCGAGACGCGCTGCGCGCGCGGTGGAGCGCCAGCTTCGATCAGGTCCGCGCCTTCCACGGCCGCGTGCTGGACACCGGGGAGACCATCGAGATCGAGCGGCTGACGGAGCGCTTCTTGAGCGGCCGGAAGGCCCTGTTCGATGAGAGGGTCGCGGCGGGCCGGGTCGTCGACGGCCACGGCGACCTGCTCGCCGATGACATCTTCTGCCTGGACGACGGTCCCCGGGTGCTCGACTGCCTCGACTTCGACGACCGGCTGCGGTGGCTCGACGGGCTCGACGACGCCATGTTCCTGGCGATGGACCTCGAACGGCTCGGCGCGCCGCGGTTGGCCGAGCGATTCACCGATTGGTACGCGGAGTACGCCGGTGACCCGGCCCCGCCGTCGCTGCGCCACCACTACGTCGCGTACCGGGCCTTCGTCCGCGCCAAGGTCGCCTGCCTGCGATGGAGCCAGGGCGCCGACGCCGCCGCCGCGGAGGCGGGGATGTTCGCCCGGATTGCGCTGCGCCACCTGCGCGCCGGCGCGGTCACCCTGGCGGTCGTCGGCGGCCTGCCCGGCACGGGCAAGTCCACGGTGGCCGCCGCGCTCGCCGACCGGTTGGGGGCCACGCTGCTGGCCAGCGACCGGATCCGCAAGGAACTCGCGGGGCTCGCCCCCGAGGCGCCTGCCGGAGCGGCCTATGGAGCCGGCATCTACACCGCCGAGTGGACCAGGCGCTGCTACGAGGCGCTGCTGCGGCGCGCGGAGATGCTGCTCGCGCGGGGCGAAACGGTGATCGTCGATGCCTCGTTCACGGCCGCCCGGGACCGCGAAGCGGTCGCCGCGCTGGGACGGCGGCTGGCCGCCGACGTGATCAACCTGCGCTGCGCGACCCCCGCCGATCAGGCCGCGCGCCGGCTGCGGACGCGGCCGCGCGATGTGTCGGACGCCGATCCGGCGATCGCCGCGCGGATGGCGGAGTCGGCCGAACCCTGGCCCGAGGCGGTCACGATCGACACCTCGGGTGCGGTGGAGCGGGCGGTCGCGCGCGCGGCCGCCGTGGTACGGCCGCACGGCATCGAGGACGTCTGGTCCAGGCGGCCCCGCCTGGCGCCGGACTGACCGGACGGGCCTGCCGCTGCCGGGGCGATCATCGGCCGGACCGTGGACGTGTCACCGCGCCGTGCCGGGGGAGAGTGCGGGTGTGCCGATGCTCGTGGGAACCTCCGGGTGGCAGTACGCCGACTGGCGCGGCGTGCTCTACCCCGCCGACGTGCCGCAGCGGCGCTGGCTGGAGCGGTATGCCGAATGCTTCCGCACCGTCGAGAACAACAATGCCTTCTACCGTTTGCCCAGCCGCGAGACCTTCGAGGGCTGGCGAGACCGTACGCCGCCGGACTTTTTGATGGCGGTCAAGGCGAGCCGGTTCCTGACGCACATGAAGCGGCTGAAGGACCCCGAGGAGCCGGTGGCCCGGCTGGTACGGGTCGCCACCGGGCTGGGCGGCAAGCTGGGGCCGATCTTGGTGCAGCTGCCGCCGAACCTGCCCGCCGACCCGGCGCGGCTGGCCGCCTGCCTGCGCTGTTTCCCCGCCGGCATCCGGGTCGCCGTCGAACCGCGGCACCCCTCGTGGTGGACCGATGAGATCCGCGACATCCTGGTCCGCCATGGCGCGGCGCTGTGCTGGGCGGACCGGCTGGGCCGGCCGCTGACGCCGCTGTGGCGCACCGCCGACTGGGGGTACGTGCGGTTCCACGAGGGTGGGGCGCGGCCGTGGCCGGAGTACGGAGACCAGGCGCTGACCTCCTGGATCCGGCGTATCGACGGCACCTGGGCCTCCGGTGACACCGTGTATGTCTACTTCAACAACGACCCGGGCGGCGCGGCGGTACGCAACGCCGTGCGGTTCGCCGACCTCGCCGGATCTCCAATTCCCGGGCCCTTCAAGAGCAATTAACTATATGTCTGTACATATGCCGTACGTCCGGGCGTAGGGGGACTTTTGGCCCTGCAATGGGGCTTAACACGTGGAAAGGGTGGAATTAGCCGCCAGGGCGTCGAGCCCTGCGAGCACAAAGAGTCGAGGGGGGTTCGACTCGGTGAACGGTTCGTTGTGGCGCTGAGCTGAGCTCGACCCTTCGCCGAAGGGAGTCAGCAATGTACATCTTCGCTATAGCGGTGCTGTTGGGGCTGGCGGTGACGGCCGTGTCCCTGCTCATCGCGCGGTTCATCTCGATGGCCACGGAGCTGTGGGCCCTCTTGCTGATCGCGCTTGGCGTCGGCGCCGCGTGGCTCGCCGACTTCAGCATGTTCACCGGATGGGACATCCCGGTCCGGGAGAACTGGATCGGGATCACGATGACCGGCCTGGTCCTGGCCGGCTTCGCCGAGGCCTGGTACGTGGTTCTCCGGCTGCTGCGCGGCCTGGAGCGCAAGTACAACGACGAGGCGGCGTTCCTGGAGAGGGAGAAGGGCCTGCGCCGCGTCGCCTGACCTGGCGGATCCGAGACGATGGATCACGGGCCGGCCTGACCCCGGTGCAGGGGTCAGGCCGGCCCGATCCATCGCGGGACTAGCCGCGGCGCCATAGGCGTTGGACCTTCCATGCGGTGTTTGCCTGATGAGTCGCGATCGGGGTTTTCCGCTCGAGCTCAGCCGGCGATCGGCCCACGGCGTCGGGGCGCCCGACCGGAGGTGGTGACCTAAGTGTCGGATACGGCCCAGTCCGACAGCCGGATACGCCGGCACCTCCACGCGCCATGGCAACGTCGCACGAACGCGGCGCGCCCGTCTGACCGGTCGCCGGTACGGGAGTTGCTCGCGCGCCGGGACTTCCGGCGGATGCTGATCGGGCAGACCATCTCCGCGCTGGGCGACTGGATGGGCACGGTCGCGCTGATGATGCTGGTCCTGCGGATCTCCGGCTCGACGACGGCGGTGGGCGGCATCCTGGTCCTGCAGCTGCTGCCGTCGGCGGTCGCGGCGCCGATGATGGCCCGGCTGATCTCTCGCGTCGACCGGCGTCAGGTGATGCTGGCCTGCGACGCGATCCGCGCGGTCATCGTCGTGCTGGTGCCCTTGATCTCGGTGATCGGCTGGGTCTACGTCTGGGCCTTCCTGCTGCAGGTGGTGGGCCTGGCCTTCCTGCCCGCCCGCGACGCGGCGACGCCGGTCCTGGCGGGCGTGCGGGCGGACGACCACAGCAAGGACAAGGAGGCGCGCCTGTCGGCGGCCAACGCGCTGATCCTCGCGACCAACTACGGCGCCATTCCGTTCGGCGCGGGGGCGTTCGCGCTGATCGTGACCGTGGGCAACGCGATCGGGCTGTCGGTGACCTGGCAGTTCCTGCTGGCGTTCTGGATCGACGCGCTGACCTACCTGGCGTCGTACGTCGCGATCCGCGGCGTCGGCGATCTCGGTCACCGGCTGCGGCAGGACCCGGAAGAGCCGGCAGCGGAACGGCGGCCGCCTCCTCTTCGCCTGCGTGAGGTGTTCAGGTATCCGGTGGCCCGTACGGTCGTGCAGGCGACGTCGGTGGCCGCCCTGGGCCTGGGCGCGCTGTTCTCGCTCGGCGCGGTCTTCGTCGACAAGAGCGTCGGCGCCGGCCCGGTCGGCTTCGGCGCGCTGGTGGCGATGTTCGGCGTGGGCGCCGCGACCGGCCTGGCCGCCGGCCGGCTGCTGGCGGGGCGGGCGCGCGCCGTACAGCTACGGGTCGCCGTCGCCCTCCAAGGGGCCATGATCGTCTCGATGACCATCGTCGCGATCTTGCCCCTCACCCTCGTCGGCGCCGCCGTCTTCGGCGCGGCGGTGACCTCCGCGCTCATCAACGCGATGGGCCTGCTGCAGGACTCGCTCACCGGGGCGGAACGGGACCTGGCGTTGTCGGCCTTCCATCTCACGCTGCGCGGCGGGCTGGCGCTGTCCGCCCTGTTGGCGGGGGCCGCCGCCGACCTGGTCGGCGAGCTGTCCATCGCGGGGTTCGGGGTGCTGCGGCCCGAGCAGATCGTCATGCTGGGGGCCGGCGCCATCGTCATCCTCAGCGGATTCGCGTTGCGGCCTGTCACCGGCGGGTCGGCGGCGGGCGGAGAGCCCGCCCGCTGAGCGGCGGCCGGCAAGGCCGACGCCCGCGCGCGGTCACGATCCGGTGCGGCCCGACCAGCGGGGCTCGGCCACCGACCAGTCCGCGTCCCACGCGGCCAGCTGCCGGTGGATGAAGATCCGCCGGGTCAGCACCGCCCCCAGCCAGCACACGATCGCCAGGGCGCCGACCGAGGCGCCGGCCTTGGCCACGGCGCGCTCCACCGTTTCGAGGTGGGTGCGGTGTTCGGTCACCACTGTGCCCCTGGCGTCCACCCACACCGTGACCTCGGTTCCGGCCTTGACGCCCGGCTGAACCCGGATGGTCCCCGCGTGCGCGACGCCGGCGTAGGTCCACCGGGCCCGCACCGGCACCGTGGACGGCGGCGCGACGTCGACGGCCGGGGCCGGGGTCGGCGCGTCGGCGGTCAGCCGGGCCGTGACCGGCTGGGTGACCTCGTGCGCCCGCTCAACGCGCAGGCCGGTGTCATAGGACGTCCGCCCGACCGCGAAGCCGAGCAGCGGCGCGCCGATGAGGAAGACGGACAAGAGGGTGACGATGATGGAGGACTCCACGTGGTCGGCCGGCCGCCGGAGCGTGTTGTGCTCCAGGCCCAGCCGACGTCGCAGCGGGATCGACCGGCGCGACGGGCGGTGCCGTGACGTCATCGCGATCACCTCCCGGGTGTGACACCCGTCCCAACTCGCAGCCTTGCGCGCGGGAGCCCCGGAACCGAGCGGTCGTCCGTCCTCCCTGGCGGGGTCGAAGGTCACAGCCGTGGCGGGGCGGCCGGGTCGGCCTGATGAGACCGCCGGAACGGGCCGAGTGAACGGAGCGCACGGCGCCTCGGCCGCGGCCGGCATACGGCCGCCGCCCTGGGAACCATGGGCCTATGCGGCGGTGGTGGAGCGAACGGGCGGCCCGGCGCCGCGGGCGGCTGATCCGCTCGTTCGCCGATCCGCCGAAGGGCGCGCGTCACCAGGACGTTCGGCCCTCCCGGGTGCCGTCGGCCGGGCTTACCGTGCGAGAGGGCGCGGCCTGCGGGCCCGCGGGGCGGGGCCGGGGGCGCGACAACCACGGCACAGCGGCCGCCAGCACGGCGAGCGGGCAGGGGGCGCCATGAACGCGGGGCCGACCGGCACACCGAACATGATGCGAATCCGGCTGCGATGCACGCTGCGGCGCCTCGGATGTCATCGAGGCGCCATGCGCCGGCCGCTCGACCGGACGCAGTCGATCATCGGGTTCTGCCTCTTCTTGATCTTCTTGGCGACCGGTCCGATCGTCACGGCTCAGGTCATGCGGCATGTCTACGCCGCCGGCGTCAAGGTGGAGCAGCGCGACCAGGCGACCCGGCACCAGGTCGAAGCCACCGTCGTGCAACGGGGCGGCCCGGGCACCCGCGTTCAGGGACAGGCGCTGAACGGCGCGGACCGCGTCCAGTGGCGAGAGGCGGACGGCTCCTGGCACTCCGGCATCATCGACACCGGCAGGCGGGAGGGGGCGCACGTGGTGCTCTGGGTCGACGACCACGGTGCGATCAAGCGGGCGCCGCAGAACCGGACCCAGACGGTCGGCTCGACCGGCTTCGCGGGCGCCGGTGCGCTCGTCGCGGTCGCCGCGCCGCTCGCCCTCGGCTACGGGTGGGTCCGCCGCCGCTTCGACCGGCGCCGCTTCGCGGCGTGGGACGACGAATGGACGCTGATCGCCCCGCACTGGACCGGGCGCAGCTGAGCACTCAGCTACCGTCTTGCCGCGTCGAGGACCGAAAGTCCCCGGAGGAACGGACCCGCGGCCCTGACCTGGGCGGTGCGCGACCCCGCACTCTTAATGTGTCGCCCTTAATGCCGCCTGCCGGGAGGAGTCACGATGAGCGAGCCGCGACCGGTCCTCGTCGGCTACGACGGATCACCGGCCAGCAAGGGCGCCCTGCGCTGGGCGGTGGAGGAGGCGGAGCTGCGCGGTCTGCCGCTCACGATCTGCCACGCCTGGCACTGGCCCTACCCGTTCCGCCCGCCGGACCCGTCCACGTTCGATTCCGTCTGGGGCATGGCGGCGGGCGTCGTCGACGACGGCGTCCGCTACGCCCGCGAGCTTTCCGACGGTCTCGTCGTGCGGCGGCGGCTGCTCAAGGGCGCCGCGCCCGCGATGTTGCTCGAGGCCGCTCGCGGCGCCTCGGTCGTCGTGATCGGCTCCCGCGGCCACGGCGGCTTCGAGGGCCTCTCGGTGGGCTCGACCGCGGTCCAGGTGCCGGCGCACGCCACCTGCCCCGTGGTGGTCGTTCGCCGGACGCCGGCCGTGTCCGGCCGCGACGGCGCCCCGATCGTGGTCGGCGTGGACGGTTCGCCGGCGAGCGAGGCCGCGCTGGCCTTCGCCTTCGAAGCGGCCCTGCGGCGGGAGTGCCCGTTGCGGGCCGTGTGCAGCTGGTGGGACGCCGGCGTGCTGCCGGGGCCGGACCGGGTTCCGTTCACCGATTTCGACGTCGTGCAGCGCCACGCCCGGAGCAGGTTCGAACGGGCGGTCGAAACGTGGCGCGCGGAACACCCCAAGGTGCCCGTGGAGGCCAGGTTCGTGGTCGAGGTGCCGCGCTCCGCGCTCCTGCGGGCGGCCGCGGACGCCTTGCTCCTCGTGCTCGGCGATCGCGGGATCGGTTCGGTGCCGGAGATGCTGCTCGGCCCGGTGACGCAGGCGGCGCTGCACGAAGCGCCGTGCCCCGTGGCGGTCGTCCCGGCGCCGGTCCCGCAGCAGGTGGAGGACGTTCAGGAGGTGACGCGATGAAGGCGTCGGTGGGTGACCGGATCATCATCGTCCGGCCGAATCTCCATGAGCCCGTCCGCGACGGCGAGATCATCGAGGTCTCCCACGCGGACGGATCGCCGCCCTATCTGGTGCGCTGGTCGGACGACGATCACCCGACACTGATCTTCCCCGGGCCCGACGCGCGGGTGATCAGCTACGCACCCGAGGAATCGCGGACCGGCCGCTGACGCCGACGAGGTGTCGTGCGGCGCCGCGGGGCGGTGCCGTTCAGGCGGGACCATTGGCAGGCGCGACGGGACGTGCGGGTCCTTACCATCTGATCGTTTTCTCCTTACCGTCGCGGAGTGGAGCACTGGTCGCCGACGAGGAGATGATGGCCATGCCTTCCACCGCCGCGTATCCCGTGCGGGTCGACGCGTCACTCGACCCGCGGCTGTCCAGATGGCTGTGGCTGGTCAAGTGGCTCTTGGTCATCCCGCACTACGTGGTGCTGTGCCTGTTGTGGATCGCGTTCGCGGTGCTCAGCGTGGCGGCGTTCTTCGCGATCCTGTTCACCGGCCGCTATCCACGCGCGATCTTCGACTTCAACGTCGGCGTGCTGCGCTGGAGCTGGCGGGTCGCCTACTACGCCTACGGCGCGCTCGGCACCGACCGCTATCCGCCCTTCACGCTGGCGGAGGTACCCGACTATCCGGCCCACCTCGAGATCGGCTACCCCGGCCGGCTGTCACGCTGGCTGGTGCTGGTGAAGTGGTGGCTGCTGGCGCTCCCGCACTATCTGATCGTCGCGTTGTTCGCCGGCGGCGGTACCTGGCTGGCCTGGCAGTCCGGGCACGCTCGGTTCAACCTGGTGGGCGGCGGGCTCATCGGCCTGCTGGTGCTGGTGGCCGCCGTCGTCCTCGCCGCCACCGGCAGGTACCCGCGGCCCCTCTTCGACTTCGTGCTCGGCATGAACCGCTGGGTGCTGCGCGTGGCCGCGTACGCCGGGCTGATGACCGACACCTACCCGCCGTTCCGGCTCGACCAGGGCGGGCCCGAGCCCGGCGGGACGCTCACCGTCCCCGGGCCCACCACGCCGTCCACCACGCCGCCCGCCGCGCCGGGCGGACCGCCCGTGCCGCCGGCGCCGCCGGAGGTCAGCCGGTGGACGCCGGGACGGGTCGTGTCGGTCGTGGCCGGCTCGGTGGTCGCGCTCGTGTCGGTCGGCCTGCTCGGCGGCGGGGGCGTGGCGCTGTGGGCCGACCAGGCGCAGCGCCAGGACGGATACCTCACCTCGAGCCCGCACACGTACTCCACCGGCGGTTACGCGGTGGCGAGCAAGGACATCCACATGGACACCGGCCCGGCCTGGCGAACGGACTCCGTGCTCGGCGACATCCGGCTCCGGGTCACCTCCGGCGACCCGGGCAGGCCGGTCTTCGTCGGCGTCGCTCCCGCCGACGCCGCCGCGGCATACCTGGCGGGCGTCGCCCACACGAGGGCGAGCGGGTTCCCGGCCGACAAGGCCACCTACGTGGCGCGCCAGGGCGGTGCGCCGGCGACGCCGCCGGCGCGGCGCGCGATCTGGGCGGCGCAGGCCGGCGGCGCCGGCACGCAGACGCTGGTCTGGCCGCTGCGGCGCGGCGACTGGACCGTGGTCGTGATGAACGCCGACGGCTCGGCCGGGGTCACGGTCCGGGTCGACGCGGGGGCGACGTTCCCGGCGCTGGCGGAGATCGGCTGGGGGCTGCTGGCCGGCGGCGTGGTCTTCCTGGCCGGCGGCGTCGCGCTGATCGCCTGGCCGATCTACCGGGCGTCGCGCTCCGGCTGAAAGGGTGCTCAGTCCGGCGGCGCGACCGGGTGGCGCAGGATCGTCCGCAGCTTGCCGGGCGCGCACCGGCGCGGGTCGCTGAGGTAGATCTCGTGATGCCTGCCACGGGGCCGATAGCCGGCGGCGGCGATGGCCTCGTGCAGGCGGACGATCGACGGGCTTTCGGCCGAGTACGGCCCCACGTGGAGCAACTGGGCGCAGCGGCCCTCCGCCCAGCGCTCGTAGCGCAGATCGCGCAGCGCCGGCAGCGTCTTGGCGCGGGCGCGGTCGATGGCGGCGGCGATGACGTCGACGTCGACGGGGTCGGGTTGCACGATCATGGCGCGCCAGCGCCATCGGGCCTGGTCGGTGTCGGTCATGGTGGCCGAGCCGAGCGCGACCGCGGCGAGGACGTCGCGCTGTTCGGGATCGTCGACCCACCACTGCGCTTCCAGCGGCATGGTCGGCGGGGCGGCGCCGCGCTCCTTCTTCAGCAGGAACCGGGCGCCGTAGCTCACGGTGTACAGCGCCTGGACCGCCGAGGTGAACGCCGCGCCGCCCGGGCGGCCCGATCCTTCGACCGTCAAGAAGCCGAGCTCGGGAATGTCCACGAAGTCGACCGAGCCCTTGCGCACCTTGTGCAGGGCACCGAGATCAATGGCCGTGTTCGTCATATCGCCAGGATCGGGCCGGTGTTCACCGCCGAGTTAGGGCCGAACGTCCCCTCAGCCGCGCCGCATGACCAGCTCTGCCACATCGGCGAGCCGGTTGGCATAGCCCCACTCGTTGTCGTACCAGCCGAAGATCTTCACCAGCTCGGCGTCGGCCTGGGTGAGCAGCGAGTCGAACACGCACGACGCGGGGTCGCCGACGATGTCTCTGGACACGATCGGGTCCGCGCAGTAGCGCAGCACGCCCGCGAGCTCGCCGGCCGCCGCCCGCTCGAACGCGGCGTTGACCTCCTCGGCGGTGACCGGCCGCGACAGGATGGCCGCCAGGTCGGTCAGCGAGCCGTCCTCGACCGGAACCCGCACCGCGACGCCGTCGAGGCGCCCGCGCATCCGCGGCAGCACCTCGCCGACCGTACGGGCCGCGCCCGTGGTCGTGGGGACGATGTTCGCCGCGGCGGACCTGGCGCGGCGCAGGTCCTTGTGCGGCGCGTCCAGCAGCGCCTGGTCCCCCGTGTAGGCGTGGATGGTCGTCATGTAGCCCTTGACCAGGCCGAAGGCGTCGTCGAGCACCTTGACCATCGGCGCCACGCAGTTGGTGGTGCACGAGGCGACCGACACGATGTCGTGGCCGGCGGGGTCGTAGTCGCGGTCGTTGACGCCCATGACGATGGTCGCGTCCACGCGCTTGCCGGGCGCGGAGATCAGGACCTTGCGCGCACCGCCCTTGAGGTGCGCCACAGCGTCCTCCCGAGCGCGGAACTTGCCGGTGGCCTCGATGACGACATCGGCGCCGACGTCGTGCCACGGAATGGCCGCCGGGTCCCGGTGCGCGGTGACGGCGATGGTACGGCCGTCGACCGTCAGCGAGTCCGCGCCGGCGGCGACCCGCGCGCCGAACGGTCCGTACGTCGAGTCGAAGCGCAGCAGGTGCGCGAGGGTCTTGGCGTCGGTGATGTCGTTCACGGCCACGACCTCGAAGCCGCGGTCCCGCGCGATGCGCAGGAAGGCACGTCCGACGCGCCCCAGGCCGTTGATCCCCACCCGAAGCGTCATGGGGTTTCTCCTCCTCCTGATTTGTTCTCCTCTGTCACGCTCGGCGTTCCGGGAGCCGGGCCCCAGGGGCCGATGGTCCGTACGACCACGCCGTACGTCCCGCACCGGAGGGGCTTTGGTGACCTTTTCCGCGGCGCTCGGCGGGCCAGGGTGGAGGTGAAGGTGAAAAGAGGAGGGCGACGGGCATGGGGACCACGAGCACTCGGCCGACGGGGCGCAAGGCCGACTTCGCGGCCCGCTTTTTGGTGCGGGCGGCGCTCACCGCGCCGTCGGTGCACAACACGCAGCCATGGCGGTTCGTCAGCCACCGAGATCGGCTCGAGCTGTACGCCGACCTCTCGCGGCCGTTGCGGGTGGGGGACCCGGCCGGGCGGGAGATGGTGATCAGCTGCGGCGCGGCGCTGTTCAACGTGCGCCTCGCGATCCGGCACCTCGGCTTCGTGCCGCGCATGAGGTTGCTGCCCGACACGAGCCGTCCCGATCTGCTTGCCGAGATCGGGTGGGGCGAATACGCCACGCCCACCGAACTCGACGACCTGCTGTACCGGGCGCTGCCGCGCCGCCACACCCATCGCGGCCCGTTCGACACCGTGCCCGTGTCGCCGTGGCTGATCGGCGAGCTGTGCGACGTCGTCCGCCGCCAGCGCGCCACCCTCTACCCGGTCCGCGACGAGGCAGAAAGGCGCCGGCTCGCCGCGATCGTACGAACCGCCGAACTGGCCCAGCGCGCCGACGGCCGGTTCACCTTGGAGCGGGCCCGCTGGGCGCCGGCGCCGGAGCTGGTGCGGGCGGACGGGATACCGGCGACGGCCTACCCGATGCAGCCGGACGGGCTGCAGGTGCTGTTCGCGGGCAGGGACTTCGCCGCCGGCGCGCCCTGGGGGTTCCCGCTGCGGGCGCGCAAGCTCGACGGGCGCGCCGTCGGCGCGGTCGCCGTCCTCGCCACCCCGAGCGACCGCCGGCTGGACTGGCTGCTGTCCGGTCAGGCCCTGCAGCATCTGCTGCTGTACGCCACGGCGCACGGAATCAAGGTGGCGCTGCACACCCAGCCGCTGGAACTGCCCGACCTGCGCGCCAAGATCAGATCCCAGCTGCTCGGACGCAGCGGCCACCCTCAGGTGATCTTGCGGCTGGGGCACTCCGCGCAGGTACTGACCACGCCGCGCCGATCCGTCCCCGACACCCTCACCGAGGCCGAGTAGCCGGGCGACGGTTGGGACCCTTGGGGCCGCTCAGGTGAAGAAGGTCCCACCACCACGCGACTTCCGCCTCCTGGCGAGGGGTGATCGCACAACAGACGCTGAGAGCGACGCCGAATACACGGCCGATAGAGGAGGGGCCATGTCCGATCCCATCGTCGATCCCACTGCCGACTCCAGCGCCGCCCCCACGGCCGATCCCGGTTCCGCGCCCATCATCGTCGGCACCGACGGCTCCCGTCAGGCGCGCACGGCGGTCGCCTGGGCAGCCGACGACGCCGCCCTGTTCGGGCGCCCGCTGCGCATCGTGCACGCCGTCGAACGCTGGCTCTATGACATCCCGCGATTCCCCGTCCGCGGCACGCGGGACCCGCTGACCGAGGCCGGGCGTGAGCTCTTGGCCGACGCCGAGAAGCTGGTGCGCGAGCGCCGGCCCGACGTCGATGTCACCACCGAGGTGAGAGAGGACGAGGTCGGCCACGCGCTGCAGAACCTGGCACCCGAGGCGTTCGAGATCGTGCTCGGCAACCGCGGGCACGGCGGCTTCGCCGCGCTGCTCGTCGGCTCGACCGGGCTGCGCGTGGCGGGGCACGCGCCGGGGCCGGTGGTCATCGTGCGCGGCGAGGTGGACGCCCGGCGCGGCGTGGTCGTGGCCGGAGTCGACCTCGTCGGCGATTCCGCGCTCGCGCTGGAGTACGCCTTCGCCGCCGCGGCCGCCCGCGGTGCGAGCGTCCGGGTCGTCCACGCGTCGCGGCGGGCGGTTCTGCTGGCGGAGGGCGGGTACGCCCCCGGCGTGGAGGAGCTGGAGAAAGAGCTCACCTCGCGGATGGAAGAGGTGCTGGCGCCCTGGCGCGCCCGCTATCCGGACGTCGCGGTGTCGACCGAGCTGACTCCGAACCACCCTGTGGCGGCGCTGGTCGAGGCGTCGCAAGCGGCCGATCTGCTGGTGACCGGCGCCCACGCCGGCGGCCCGCGCGAGATCCGGCTGGGATCGGTCGGGCACGGCGTGATCCATCACGCGCACTGCCCGGTCGCGATCGTCCGCGACCGCGCCTGACCCGGCCCGCGGCATTCCCTCGGCGGGGCATCTGGTTTCGTTGTCGGGAGAGTGGCTAAGAGGACCGTTTCGAGGGGACGGTCCTCGGTGATCGGCCTGACGTGATTGAGCAGACGAGTCGAGGGAAGTCCGCAGCCATGACGCGACCAGCACCGGCCGGAACCACGCTGTCCGACAACGAGGTCGAGCTCATCGACGCGTATTGGCGGGCCGCCAACTATCTGTCGGTGGGGCAGATCTACCTGCTCGCCAACCCGTTGCTACGCGAACCGCTGCGGCCCGAGCACGTGAAGCCCCGGCTGCTGGGACACTGGGGGACCTCGCCGGGGCTGAACTTTTGCTATGTGCACCTCAACCGGGCGATCAAGGCCCGCGACCTGGACATGATCTATGTGATGGGGCCGGGCCACGGGGGGCCGTCCGCGGTGGCCAACGCGTGGCTGGAGGGCACCTACAGCGAGGTCTATCCGCACGTGGGGCCCGACGCCATCGGCATGGAGCAGCTGTTCCGGCAGTTCTCCTTCCCGGGCGGGGTGCCGTCGCACGTGGCCCCGGAGACGCCCGGGTCCATTCACGAGGGCGGCGAGCTGGGTTACTCGCTCGCGCACGCCTTCGGGGCCGTGCTGGACAACCCCGACCTGATCGTCGCCTGCATCGTGGGCGACGGGGAGGCCGAGACCGGCCCGCTGGCCACCAGCTGGCATTCCACCAAGTTCGTCGATCCGGCACAGGACGGCGCCGTGCTGCCGATCCTGCATCTCAACGGCTACAAGATCGCCAATCCGACCGTCCTGGCGAGGATCCCCGAGGCCGAGCTGGTCTCGCTGCTGGAGGGGTACGGCTACCGGCCGTACATCGTCAGCGGCGACGACCCGGCCGCCATGCACCGGCTCATGGCCGAGACCCTGGACGCCGCACTGGAGGAGATCTCCCGCATCCAGACGGCGGCCCGCGGGGGCGCGGAGGCGGCCGAGCGGCCGCGCTGGCCCATGATCGTGCTGCGCACCCCCAAGGGCTGGACGGGGCCCAAGGAGGTGGACGGCCTCCCCGTCGAAGGCACGTGGCGATCGCACCAGGTGCCGTTGACCAAGGTCCGCGAAGACCCCGTCCACCTGGCGGCGCTGGAGGAGTGGCTGCTGTCGTACCGGCCCGAGGAGCTCTTCGACGAGAGCGGACGGCTGGTCCCCGAGCTGCGCGCGCTGCCGCCGACGGGGGAGCGCCGGATGAGCGCCAACCCGCACGCCAACGGCGGGCTGCTGCTGCGGCCGCTCACGCTGCCGGACTTCCGCGACTACGCCGTTCCGGTCGACAAGCCGGGCACAACCTCGAGCGAGGCCACCCGGGTGCTCGGCGGGCTGCTGCGGGACGTGGTCGCCGCCAACCTGGACCGGTTCCGGATCATGGGTCCGGACGAGACGGCGTCCAACCGCCTCGGCGACGTGTTCGAGGTGACCGACCGGGTCTGGAACGCCGAGCGGGAGCCGGGCGACGACCACCTCGCCCCGCGCGGCCGGGTGATGGAAGTGCTCAGCGAACACCTGTGCCAGGGCTGGCTGGAGGGCTATCTGCTGACCGGACGCCACGGCCTGTTCAACAGCTACGAGGCGTTCATCCACATCGTCGACTCGATGTTCAACCAGCACGCCAAGTGGCTGAAGGTCACCCGGCGGCTGCCGTGGCGGCGGCCGATCGCCTCGCTCAACTACCTGCTCAGCTCGCACGTGTGGCGCCAGGACCACAACGGCTTCACCCACCAGGACCCCGGCTTCCTCGAGGTGGTGCTGAACAAGAAACCGGAGATCATCCGCGTCTACCTGCCGCCGGACGCCAACACGTTGCTGTCGGTGAGCGACCACTGCCTTCGCTCGCGCGACTACATCAACGTGATCGTCGCCGGAAAACAACCGGCGCTCAACTGGCTGCCGATGGACGAGGCGATCCTGCACTGCACGCGCGGCATCGGCATCTTCGAGTGGGCCAGCGTGGACGGCGGCGCCGACCCCGACGTCGTGCTGGCCTGCGCCGGGGACACGCCCACGCTGGAGACGCTGGCCGCCGCCGACATCCTCCGCCGGCACTTCCCCGACCTGCGGGTACGGGTGGTCAACGTCGTCGACCTGATGCGGCTGCAGCCCGACAGAGAGCACCCGCACGGGCTGACCGACAGCGAGTACGACGCGATCTTCACGACCGACCGTCCCGTGATCTTCGCCTTCCACGGCTACCCGTACCTCATCCACCGGCTCGCCTACCGCCGCCACGGCCACCCGAACCTGCACGTGCGCGGTTACAAGGAGGAGGGCACCACCACGACGCCGTTCGACATGGTGATGCTCAACGACCTCGACCGCTACCACCTCGTCATGGACGTCATCGACCGGGTGCCCGAGCTCGGCGGGCGGGTCGCGCACGTACGCCAGCAGATGATGGACGAGCGGCTGCGGCACCGCGCCTACACGCGCGAACACGGCGAGGACCCGCCGGAGGTGCGCGACTGGGTGTGGCCGCATTGACATGGGCGCGCCCATGCGCATCCTGAGCGTCAACGCCGGGTCGAGCACGCTCAAGCTGAGCCTGCTCGACGAGGCGGACAATGTCGTGGCCCGCAGGCAGGTCGAGGCCGTCGGCGGCCGCTTCGACGCCGGCACCGTCGCGGAGCAGCTCGCCGACCTGCCGGCGCCGCCCGACGCGGTCGGCCACCGCGTCGTGCACGGCGGGCGCGAGTACATCGCGCCCGTCCGCATCGACGATGAGGTCGAACGGCGGCTGCGCGCGCTCGTCGAGCTGGCCCCGCTGCACCAGCCCAAGTCCCTCGCCGGCATCGAGGCCGTACGCTCCGCTTTGCCTGGCGTGCCGGCGGTGGCCTGCTTCGACACGGCGTTCCACGCCACGCTGCCGGACGCGGCCGCGACCTATGCCGTCCCTGAGGCCTGGCGGCGGGCGTACGGGCTGCGCCGCTACGGGTTCCACGGGCTGTCCCACGCCTACGCCACGCGGCGCGCGGCCGAGCTCACCGGCACGCCGCTGGCGCGGCTCGTGGTATGTCATCTCGGCGCCGGGGCGTCGCTGTCCGCCGTCCGCGACGGCCGCTGCGTGGACACGACGATGGGCTTCACGCCGCTGGAGGGCCTCGTCATGGCCACGAGGTCGGGCGACGTCGACCCGGGCATGCTGCTGTGGCTGGCCGAACGCACGGAGCTGACGGTCGCGGAGATCTCCACCGCGCTGGAGCACGAGTCCGGCCTGCTCGCGCTCGCCGGGACCGCCGACATGCGCGAGGTGCTCGCGGCGGTCGACCGGGGCGAGCCGCGGGCCGTGCTCGCCCTCGACGTGTACGTCCATCGCCTCCGCGGGGGCGTGGCCGCGATGGCCGCCGCCCTCGGCGGGCTCGACGCGTTGGTCTTCACCGGCGGCGTCGGCGAGCACGCCCCCGAGGTGCGGCGCCGGGCCGCGGCCGGGCTGGCCTTCCTCGGGGTCGTCATCGACCTCGGCGCCAACGCCGAGGCCGCCCCCGACGCCGAGGTCACCGCCCCGGACGCGTCCGTACGGACCTTCGTCATCGCCGCCAGGGAAGACCTGGAGATCGCCGCCGGCGTCCGCGCCGTACTCTCGTAGCGTCTCGTCGCGGTCGGGCCGACGGGTATGGAGGAACCCATGGGGGCCAAGAAGGACAAGGGCGGCACCCGGCGGTTGCCGCGGAAGCTGTACGAGAAGGAGCTGTTCCGGCTCCAGGCCGAGCTGGTGAAGCTCCAGGAGTGGGTCAGGGCCGAAAGCGCCCGGGTGGTGGTGATCTTCGAGGGCCGCGACGCCGCCGGCAAGGGCAGCACCATCAAGCGGGTCACCGAGTACCTCAACCCCCGGACGGCGCGCATCGCGGCCCTGCCGGCGCCGACCGAGCGGGAGCGCACCCAGTGGTACTTCCAGCGTTACGTCGAGCATCTGCCGGCGGCAGGGGAGATCGTGCTGTTCGACCGGAGCTGGTACAACCGCGCGGGCGTCGAGCACGTGATGGGCTATTGCACCAAAGACGAGTACATCCGCTTTCTACATCAATGCCCGATCTTTGAGCGGTTGTTGGTGGAAGACGGCATCTTGCTGTGCAAGTACTGGTTCTCGGTCAGCGACGCCGAGCAGGAGCGCCGATTCCGGGACCGGCTGGACGACCCCATGCGCCGCTGGAAGCTGTCGGAGATCGACATGGAGTCGATCACGCGCTGGGAGGACTATTCCCGGGCCAAGGACGAGATGATGGTGCACACCGACATCCCCGAGGCGCCCTGGCACGTCATCGAAAGCGACGACAAGAGGCGGGCCAGGATCAACATGATCGCCCACCTGTTGTCGATCATCCCGTACCACGAGATCCGGCGCCGGCCGCCCGAACTGCCCCCGCGCCCGCCGTCCAAGGGGTACGTCCGGTTGCCGCGCGACATGCAGGCCTACGTGCCCGACCACGCCGCGACCCTGCTGGACGGCGACGCCGGGCGATGAGCCGGGCCGAAGGTCCCAGGCCCCTCCCTGTGTGGACCTTCGTCCCTGCCGACCTGGGCATTCGCGGTGGTGAACTGGGTTTGATCGACCAGAGGAGTCAGCATGGAGCGCACGTCGAGGCGACCGGACGCCGACTCCACCGCGGCCGAGGACGCGATCAGGTTCGCCGTGGAGGCGGCCGTCTGGGCGCCTTCCGTGCACAACACCCAGCCGTGGTGGTTCGGCAGCGTGGGGGAAGAGCGCGTGAGCACCGCGGGCTGGCTGATGAGCCGCCGGATCAGCCTGCACGCCGACGTGGACCGTCGGCTGGACGTGGCCGACCCGGACGGCAGGGAGATGCTGCTCAGCTGCGGCGCGGCGCTGTTCACGCTGCGGGTCGCGATCCGTGATCTCGGTCACGATCCAGAGGTCACCATGCTGCCCGACGCCGACCGGCCGAGCCTGCTGGCCGACGTACGGTTCGGCCGCCAGGTGCCGCCGAGCGAGGAGAACACCCGGCTGTACCGCCAGATCCGCCGGCGCCGCACCCACCGCGGCGCCTTCCGGCCCGACCCCGTCTCCACGTCGCTGCTGGCGACGCTGCGACGTGAGGCGCAGCAGGAGGGGGCGGAGCTGCGCATCATCGTCGACGACCGGGCGCGCGCCGCGCTGGGCGCGCTCACCGAAGCCGCCGAGCACGTGCAGCGCGGCACCCCGGCATATGTGACCGAGGCCGCGAGATGGGCGCCCCGGCCCGGCACGGTGCGGCCCGACGGCGTCCACGAGTCGGCCTATCCGCGGACGCCGGACCGCACGGACCCGTACTTCCCCATGCGGGACTTCTCGCGTGGCCAGGGCTGGGGCGCGGACCATCTCGACGCTCCCGCCGCCCCGGAGCCTCCAGCCGCGGCCTCCGGGCTGGTCACCGGCGTCGTCGCGCTGCTCACCACCCCCGATGACCGCCGAACCGACTGGCTGCGGGCCGGGCAGGCGCTGCAGCGGATGCTGCTGCGCGCCACCGCCGAGGACGTGTCCGCCGCCTTCCACACCCAGGCGCTCGAGGTGCCCGAACTGCGCGCGTTCATCAGTGGCCGCTTCTGCGGGGGCGCCCACCCGCAGATGCTGCTACGGCTCGGCCGCGGCCTGATGGCGCCGGATCATCCCGAAGCCGGTGCGTCCGGCGGTTTCCGCCGGCCCGTCACCGAGGTCGTCACCACCGACTCATGACGGTATCCAAGGACGAGATCCGGGCGCCACGCGGCAAGGTACATCACAATCCCGGCACCGATCGACGCCTTGTTGATATCGACGCATTGTTGATCGGGGGATACCAATAGTCTCTAAACATGCGCCAGAACAGACAGGCGGATCCGGACAAGTCGATGAGCCCTGGGCAGCCCAGGAAACGTGGACTGTGGTTCTCCAGGCAGTCGGACGCGGTCAAGGCCGCGCTCATCACAGCTGCGAGTGCCGTTCTCGTGGGAGTCTTAGGGGCGGGTGGCGCCGTCATCGCTGGCGTGTTGCAGTTCCAAAGCCCCAGTGCCGCTTCCGGTCCGGCCACACCGATCATCACGCCAACGGTCACGGTCACGGTCGCCGAGCCGCTCCTAAGCTCGCCGACGGGCCAGGGCACGATCCCAGCGAACCCCACAGGCAACCCTGGCGGCGCGCCGCGTTACTTGGCCACGATGAACCCCAGCGGCGACGCGTGGGCCGTGGGGTCGTGGAAGATGTCGGGTAAAGAATATGCGCATAGCTTCGGCCAAGCCGACCTCTGCGTGGACGAGTCTATAACCATCGATCTCGGGAAATCCTATCGGCGGCTAGTCACCGTTGTGGGCGTTGCGGACACTGCTGACTCGAACGACCGCGATGATGGCGTCGAGTTTTCGGTCTACGTCGATGCCGACGACGACGATAATGCCGATTCCAGTGAGCAGATTGTTTCGCGCGCCGCGTTCTATCATCGGCCCGCGCCGATTGATATCACGTTCCCGGCCGCCCGCAAACTGATTTTGGCCATGAACGCGCCTGGTAACTGCTTGACTCGCAGTTTTGCGGTCTGGGGTGACCCCAAGGTCTATCCATGAGGTGTCGAGATGTCCGCGACGTAGGGCAGCGGTCGCCCAGCTCGCTGCAGGTCTGGCTCTAAGTCCACGCGGCCGTCGGTCAGCGGGATCTCCCACGCGTCACCGGGCTGGAGTGTGACCATGTCGTGCCTGGGCACGGCGATCTTGATACTCGCGGCGCCGTCGGGCCGGAGCCGGACCCGCATCCGGTCGCGGCCGCACGACACGTCGATGCCCCAGTGGCCGCGGTAGCGCAGCTCGAAGCGCAGCAGTTCGACCTTTCCCGGCAGCCGCGGGTTCAGCCGCAAGACCCCGTCCATGGTCTCCACGCCCGCGTAGCAGCGCTGCACCAGGTCCACCGTGCCGGCCATCGCGCCGAGGTGCACGCCCTCGGCCGTGGTGCCGTGCTGCAGGTCATCGATGTCGGCGTTCAGCGTTTCGAGGAAGTAGCGCCACGCCTCCTCGCCATCGCTTCGGGCCAGCACCCACGCGTGGACGAGAGCGCTCAACGTCGACCCATGGGAGGTCCGGTCCATGTAGTAGGCGATGGTCCGGGGGATCAGCCCGGCGTCGTAGACATAGCCGAGCCCGGCGAGGATGTCGCTCAGCTCCTCCGCCTGCAGCAGGTAGAACAGCATCAGCACGTCGGCCTGCTTCGACGCCCGGTAGGCGTTGGTGCTGTCGCCCTCCGCCTCCAGGATCCGGTCGAGGCGGCGGATATCCCCGTACCGCTCCCGGTACGCGGGCCAGTCCAGCTCGGCGAGCTCCTCATAGCCCTCGAACTGGCTGATGATCCCGCCGTCGTGGAAGTCGACCCGCATCTTCCGGGTCAGGTCCTCGAACCGGCTGATTTCCTCCGGCTGGAGCGCGAGCCGCTCCATCAGCTCGCTCCGCCGGTACTCGGGCAGATCCGCGAGGGTCGTGAGGGCCCGGCGCAGCACCCACACCGTCATGATGTTGGTGTAGGCGTTGTTGTCGATGCCCGGCGCCTCCCGCCACGGATAGCCGTCGTGATACTCGTCGGGCCCCATGACGCCGCGGATCTCGTACCGGTCCAGCGTGCGATCGTAGGTGGCGAGGCCGGCGAAGAATCGCGCGATCTCCAGCAACATCTCGGCGCCGTACTCGGCCATGAACTCCGTGTCGCCGGTCGCCTCGTAGAACCGCCAGACGTTGTAGGCGATCGCCAGCCCGACATGCCGCTGGAGATGGGAGTTGTCCGGCAGCCAGCGGCCCGAGTTGGGGTTGAGATGCAGCCGCTGGGTCTCCTCGCGCCCGTCGCTGCCGCTCTGCCACGGGTACATCGCCCCGGGGAGCCCCGCCTCGTGCGCCGCCCAGCGCGCCTCGGGCAGCCGCCGCCAGCGATACCGCAGCAGCGAGCGGGCGATCTCGGGGAAGCGCAGGATCAGGAAGGGGAGCACGAACAGCTCGTCCCAGAACACGTGCCCGCGGTAGGCCTCCCCGTGCAGGCCGCGCGCCGGCACCCCCGCGTCCAGGTCGACCGTGTGCTCGGAGACGGTCTGGAGCAGGTGAAACATGTGCAGGTTGAGCACCCGCTGGGCGTCCTCGTGGTCGATGCTGATGCGGCAGCGCCGCCAGATCCGCTCCCAGGCCAGCGTGTGCCGCTCCAGCAGGGCGTCGAAGCCGGCGGCCCGGGACGCCCGGGTCCATGCGGCGCTCGCGCACTCGGCGATCGCCCGGTCCCGCGAGGTGAACAGCGCCACCACCTTGTCCACGGTGACGGGCGTGCCCTCGGTCACGTCCATGATGAGGTCGTGGCAGATCCAGCCCGGTTTGCGGCCCACCTCGCGCGTCGCGACGGCCCCGTGCACGCGGGTGCGGGCGGCGACCGCGATCTCGATGCGGGACGACACCGTACGGACCCGCAGCCAGCTCACCTCGTCGCCGGCTTCACCTTCGGCGACGGGCTCCAGGTGCGCTCCGTTCAAGGCGCGGTAACGGGCCACCCCGGCGTTGGCGACCGTCCCGTCCAGCGCAGAGCGCACCTCGACGCGGCCGCTCCAGTCCTCCGGCAGGATCGTCGTCTCGATCGCCGCCAGATGCGGGTCCTCCATGGACACGAGCCGGCGCTGGGTCACCGAGGTCGTCCGGCCGGCGTCGTCGCGCAGCCGGAGCAGCCGGGTCAGCACACCGCGCCGCATGTCGAGCTCTTGCCGGAACGACACGAGCGTCGCGGCGTCCGCGCTGAACCACGGGCCGCCGTTCAAGCGGAACGTCAGCGGGAGCCAGTTCGGGACGTTGACGATGTCTTCGTTCTCGACATCGTGGCCGCTGATCTTGGTCGTCAGCCGGTCGTACACGCCGGTGACGTACGTCCCCGGATAGTGGACGCCGTCGGCGGTGGACTCCGGCGCCGCGCCGCGGGTGGCGAAATAGCCGTTGCCCAGCGTGCACAGCGACTCACGTACCCCTTCCGCGGCGGGGTCGTAGTCGTCGTAGCGGAGCAGCCAGCGCTTCACGTCCGGCCCGTCGTCGCGGCCGTCCGGGTCGCCGGGCCGCGGTGCGTACCGGTGAGCGCGAGTTCGCCGAGGTCTGCGACCACGAGATCGGCGCCGCTCTCCCGCAGCGCGGCCGCGTGGTCGGCCCGGTCGACGCCGATGACGAGCCCGAACCCGCCGCTGCGCGCGGCGATGACGCCGGCCAGGGCATCCTCCACCACGGCTGCCCGCTCGGGCGCCACCTCCAGCCGCCGCGCCGCCTCCAGGAACAGGCCCGGGTGCGGCTTACCAGGGAAACCCAGCCGCGCCGCGTCCAGCCCGTCGACCCGTACGTCGAACATGTCGGCCACGCCCGCGCGCCGCAGCACCTCGCCGCAGTTGCGGCTGGCCGAGACGGCCGCCGTCCGCACGTGGTGCTGGCGCAGCTCGCAGATCAGCCGGACGGTCGAAGGGTAGGCGGCCACGCCGTAGTGCTTGATCTCGTCGCGGAACAGCGCGTCCTTGCGGAGCCCGATCGCCCTGATCACCTCGGGCGCGTCGTCGGGCGGCAGCTCGATCCCGCGCGCGATCAGGAACGAGCGGATCCCGTCAAGCCGCGGCTTGCCGTCGACATAGCGCAGGTAGTCGGCCCGTACGTCGAAGGGCCGGAACTTCTCCCCGAACGCGGCCGAATGGGCTCGCAGGAACGAGTCGAAGATCGTCTTCCACGCGGTCGCGTGCACCCGGGCGGTGTCCGTGATCACGCCGTCGGTATCGAAGATGACCGCGTCGATGCGGTCGATGGGCAGGCCGGCGGGCACCATGTCAGGCCTCCAGTTCACGGTGCGCCTGGTCGGCGCAGACGACGACCTCGCACGGCGAGGCCGCGAGCACTCTGGGTACGGTGTCGCCGCCGAGCAGGCTGCCGTGCGGCGCGTCCCCCCGGGCGCCGATGACCAGCAGTTCCGCGCGATCGGCGGCGCGGATGAGCACGCCCGCGGGGCTGCCGTAGGCGATCCGCAGGCGGGTGGTGATGTGCTGGGTACGCGGCAGTTCCTGCGCGACCAGGCGGCGCAGCCGCAGCCAGGCCACCACGCGCGCCGCGGCGAAGATCCACCCACCGCGCTCGTCCGCGACGTGGATGACGTCCAGCCGGGCGCACCGTCGCCTGGCCTCGTCCGCCGCGCGGTGGAGCGCGGCGAGCGAGTTGGGCGACCCGTCGACCCCCACGATCACACACCGCTGAGCCGGGATGATTCGCATGGCCGGTCTCCTTCGCTCCACTTTCCCCACCATTCCCCCGGGGCCGGCCGATGAGCAGAGCCGAGGGGCCCGCGAGGCCCGGGACCTTCGCCCTTGGGGACCGTTGGCACATCGCCCCAGGGACCTTCAGCACTGCCCGTGGCCGGCCCCGCGAGCGACCCTGGCAGTGTCCCTGCCGACAGGAGGCCTGGGGGTGTGGATCATGGGGCTGACCGGCAAAGACGCCGTCACGACCCTGGTGACGGGTGTGATCATCGCGGTGTACGTCGCGTTCCTGGGCGGGACCGATCTACCGATCATCTCCAGCGCGCGGGGGACCACGGCGGTGATCTTGGTCCTCGGCATGATCGGCGGTTGCGCGCTGAGCGGCGTCGGCGAGGCGTTCAGCGGGCCGCGGTCGCCGGCAACGCGGATCTTCATCGCGATCGCGAGCACGATCGGCCTGGTCGCGCTCGTCGCCGGAGTGATCGGATTGATCACCGCCGGCGAGTCCGCGCTCGGCGTGCTGTTCGGAGCCACGATCGCGCTCTGGCTCGTCGCGACGACGCGGCACGCGTTCGTTCCAGTCCACAGGCCGCCCGCGAGGCACGACGACGTCCATGGCGCCCTGGGGCGGTGAGCAAGACCGCGAGTTCAGGAGGATCCCGATGATGAGGCCGACAGTTCGTGACGTCATGACCACCGATGTCGCGACCGTGCGTACGGACGCGACGTTCAAGGAGATCGCTCGCGTGCTGATGACGCGCCAGGTCAGCGGGCTGCCGGTCGTGGCCGCCGACGGCACCGTCGTCGGTGTGGTCTCGGAGGCGGACCTGCTGCCCAAGGAGGAGTTCAAGAGCGTCATCGACGAACGGCCCAACCTCCCGCGCCGGGCGGCCAAGGTGGCCCGCGCCAAGGCGGTCGGCGCCACCGCGGCCGAGCTGATGAGCTCTCCGGCCGTGGCCATCGCCCCCGACGCGCCCGTCGCCGAGGCGGCCCGTACGCTCGCGGAGCACGACATCAAGCGGCTGCCCGTGGTGGTGGAGGGCCGCCTGGTCGGCGTCGTGTCCCGGGCCGACGTGCTGAAGGTCTTCTTGAAGTCCGATGCGGAGATCGGCGACCTGGTGATGGAAGAGGTCGTCAAGCGCTGCCTGTGGGAGGACCCGGAGTTCGTCACGGTCGACGTCGAGAACGGCATCGTCACCCTGGGTGGCACGCTGCAGCTGAAGAGCCTGATCCCGATCGCGGTACGCCTGACCGCCGCCATCGACGGGGTGGTGGACGTCGTCGACAAGCTGACCTACGAGCGCGACGACACGACGGCCGAGTCCCAGCGCTACTGGCGTTGACCGGGCCCGAGGAGACCATCGTGTGGAGATACACGGCCGGAGAGATCATGACGCCGGGCGCCCTGGCCGTCGGCGCGGACGCCCCGTTCGCGGCCGTCGCGCGGGTGCTGGCCGAACGCCACGTCCACGCGGTCGCCGTTCTCGACGAGGAGCGTCGCGTGATCGGCGTCGTCTCCGAGGGCGACCTGATGTGCAAGGCCGCGGCCAAGGAGCCGGCGGAGGAGGTGTCGCCGTTCCTCGAGACCCGCCGGCGCCGCGCCGCCCGCGCGAAGGCGGCGGGCGTGGTGGCCGGCGACCTGATGAGCGCCCCGGCGGTCACGGTCGGCGTGGCGGCCCCGGTCGTGGACGCCGCCGAGGAGCTCGCCCAGGGCCGCTACCGGCAGCTTCCCGTCGTCGACGACGCGGGCCGCATGCTCGGCATGATCACCCGTGCCGACCTCGTTCAGGCGTTCGCGCTGCCCGACGAGGTCGTGCGCGCGGACTGAACGCGGCGCCGGGGACCGTTGGTCCCTGGCGGTGGGGTCGAACGGCGGCGAACGAGTCCTGCCCTTCCAGCGTCCTACCAGGTAGCTGGGGGAAAGGATGAGAGGTCGCCATGAAAGCGCCAGTGCGGCCCCGCCTCGCCAGGGTCTTCTTCACCATTGTCCTCATTTTGTTCGGCGTGGGACTCGCCGTCTCGGCCTGCGTACACCAGACCAAGACGGCCGGCCAGGCGGGCGAGCAGGCGTCCGCGCCGCCGGCTCCCACGGCGACCGTTCCGACGCCGGGCACCCCGTCACGCGCCACTCCACCGTCCCGTAAGCCACCGGCCCCGTTCCCACGCGCGGTGGCGACGCCGCGGCTGCCCGCTCCTTACCTGCCCCTGTGGCCGTTCGCCAACGGCCGGCAGGTACGCGACTGGGAGGCGGGCTACCGGTCGGGCGGCCACCAACCATGGCATCTGAGCGCGCAGCAGACCGCGCTGGCGTTCACCCGGGGCTATCTCGGCTACACCGAGGTCAACCGGGTCGCCGCCACCACGATCAGCGGCCGGCACGCCCGCGTCGCTGTCGGCTCCCTCACCGACGCCGGCCGCGTCGGCACGGCGGGAGTGATCCACCTGGTGCGATTCGGCTCCGGCTCCACCGCGCCCTGGGAGGTCGTCGGCACCGAGGACCTCACGCTTTCGCTCACCACTCCCGCCTACGGCGCCCGCATCACCACCGGCAAGGTGGTCGTCGGCGGCCGGATCACCGGAGTGGACGAGAGCATCCGGGTGCAGGCCCGCCAGCTGTCGTCCACCGGGGTGATCGGCGAGTTTTGCTGCGTCTCCGCCGGCGACCAGAACCAGCCCTGGTCGGCGACGGTGACGATCCGCGGGGGTCCGGGGGTCATCACCATCGCCGCCTACACCGGCGGGCACCTCAAGATCGTCGAACGCTTCGCCGTCACCGGAGTCGTTCGCTGAGTCACCGCTCACGGGCCGGCGTTCGAGTGAACGCCGGCCCACGAGTGCGCGCGGCCGCGGGCCGCCGGAGGCGTCCGGGCGGAACCGAGGACGTGCGGGCGGGGCTATGGTGCTTGAGGCACAGTGACCCCGGGAGGGTGGCGATGATCGCACGGGCCTGGCGGGCGAGGGCGACCGGAGACGGAGACGGACGCGACCGGGACGGCGTGCGGCCACGATGGCGGCGCTGACCAACTGGGCGGGCAACATCACCTTCGGCGCGAAGGAAGTGCTCCGCCCCACGACGCCGGATGAGTTGCGGCGGCTGGTGGCCGCGCGCGACCGCGTGCGCGCCCTCGGCAGCGCCCATTCGTTCAACGACATCGCCGACTCGCCCGGCGCGCTGATATCGCCGGCCGGGCTGCCCGGCGCCGTGGAGATCGACACGGCCGCCGGCGTGGTCAAGGTCACGGCCGGCGTCCGGTACGCCGACCTGAGCCGGCGGCTGAACGACAGCGGTCACGCGCTGCACAACCTCGCGTCGCTGCCGCACATCACCGTGGCCGGGTCGTGCGCGACCGGCACCCACGGGTCCGGGGACGGGAACGGCGGCCTCGCCACCGCGGTGTCGGCGCTGGAGATGGTCACCGCCGACGGCGACCTGATCACCCTCGACCGCGACGTCGACGGGGACAGGTTCCGCGGCGCCGTGGTGAGCCTCGGCCTGCTCGGCGTGGTGGTCGGCCTGACCCTCGACATCCTCCCCGCCTTCGAGATGCGGCAGTACGTCTACGACGACCTCGCGTTCGACGTGCTGGACGACCATTTCGACGAGATCTTCGCCGCCGCCTACAGCGTGAGCCTGTTCACCGACTGGCGGGCCCCGGTGGTCAACCAGGTGTGGATCAAGCAGCGCGTCGGCGAGCCGGACGAGTGGTCGGCGGGCGCGCGCTGGTTCGGGGCGCGCCCGGCCGACGGGCCGCGGCACCCGGTCGCGGGAATGCCCGCCGTCAACTGCACGCAACAGCTCGGCGTCCCCGGACCTTGGCAGGACCGGCTGCCGCACTTCCGCTCGGGCTTCACGCCGAGCAGCGGCGAGGAGCTCCAGTCCGAATACCTGCTGCCCAGGCGGCACGCCCGTGACGCCCTGGACGCGCTCGCCGCCGTACGCGACCAGATCGCGCCGGTGCTGCAGATCTCCGAGATCCGCACGATCGCCGCCGACGAGCTGTGGCTGAGCCCCTGCCACCGGCAGGACACCGTGGCCTTCCACTTCACCTGGATCAAGGACGCGGGGGCGGTGCTGCCGGTGATCAGCCTCGTGGAGGAGCGGCTGGCGCCGTTCGCGCCGCGCCCGCACTGGGGGAAGCTGTTCACGCTCGCGCCGGAGGTGCTGCGGTCGAGGTATGAGCGGTTGCCCGATTTCGTGGCGCTGGCGCACGACCTCGACCCGACGGGCAAGTTCACCAACGACTTCGTCCGCCGTCACCTCCTCGACGAAGCCTGAGCCCCGCGCGGATAAGGTGCCGGTCGTGACAACCAATCAGCGCTTCGCGCGGGCGCTGCGGTCGATGCGGAGCCGCGATCCACAGCGCAGGGAGGACGGGTTCGACTTCCTGCGCGAGCACGCCGACTCCTACGTTGAGGAGTTGATCGCCGAGTTCGAAGGCGAGCGCGACGACCACGGGCTGCGCTGCTGGCTGCTCGAGCTCATCGCCGAGGCGCGGTCGCCGCGCGCCCTGCCGCTGCTCGCCGGCCAGCTGGCGATCGATGACGAGTCGCTGCGGTTCTGGGCGGTCCGCGGCCTGGAGATGCTCGACACCCGGGAGGCACGCGAAGAGCTCTACCGCGCCCGGGCCAACGGCTGGATCGTCTGAGCCCGCCGCCCCGTCCGCCCCGTCCCCGTTGGCGGCCGGGCGCGGTGGACCAGGCGATGGCTCAGTGCGAGTCGCGGTGGACCGCGTGCCCGCTTGAGCCGCGCAGGAAGTCCAGGTCGGCCCCGGTGTCGGCGCCCAGCACGTGGTCGACGTAAAGCCGTTCCCAGCCGCGCGCCGGGCTGGCGAACGCCGCCGCGGCGGCCGCCGCCGGCGCGCGCGCCGCGATCTCCTCCGCCGGCAGGTCGATGTCGATGCGGCGGGCCGGCACGTCGAGCACGATCGGGTCGCCGGTGCGGACGAGGCCGAGCGGGCCGCCGGCCGCGGCCTCCGGCGCGACGTGCAAGATGACCGTGCCGTACGCCGTGCCGCTCATCCGCCCGTCGCAGACCCGCACCATGTCGCGGACGCCGCGGCGCAGCAGCTTGGGCGGCAGCGGCAGGTTGGCGACCTCCGGCATGCCCGGATACCCGCGCGGGCCGCAGCCGCGCAGCACCAGCACCGACGTCTCGTCGACGTCCAGGTCGGGGTCGTTGATGCGGACGCGGGCGTCTTCGACGCTGTCGAACACGACGGCCCTGCCGCGGTGCCGCAGCAGGCCGGGGGAGGCGGCGGCCGGTTTGATCACGGCGCCGTCCGGGGCGAGGTTGCCGCGCAGCACCGCGATGCCGGCGTCCTCCTTGAGCGGTTTCGTCCGCGGCCGGATGACGTCCTCGTCCCAGCTGCGGGCCGCGTCGAGGTGATCGACCAGCGGGGACCCGTCGACCGTGCGGGCCCGCGGGTCGAGCAGGTCCCGCACCTCGCGCAGCACCGCGAGCAGCCCGCCCGCGCGGTACAGGTCGTCCATCAGATACCGGCCGGCCGGCTGGAGGTCGACCAGCAGGGGCACGCCGGAGCCGATGCGGTCGAAGTCGTCGAGGGTGAGGCCGATGTCGGCGGCGAGCCGGCCCGCGATGGCCAGCAGGTGGACGACGGCGTTCGTGGAGCCGCCGAGCGCGGCCAGCGCCACGATGGCGTTGTGGAACGAGCCGCGGCTCAGCACGGTGCTCGGCCGGCGATCGTCGGCGACCATGTCGACGATCAGCCGCCCGGTGGCGTGCGAGAGCGCCAGCAGCCTGCTGTCGGGGGCCGGGGTGCCGGCGATGCCGGGCAGCGTCATGCCGAGCGTCTCGGCGAGCAGGGCCATGGTCGAGGCCGTCCCCATGGTGTTGCAGTGGCCCTTGCTGCGGATCATCGACGACTCGGAGGCGGCGAAGTCGCGCTCGGACAGCGTCCCGGCCCTTACCTCCTCGCTCAGCCGCCACACGTCGGTGCCGCAGCCGAGCGGGCGTCCCTGGAAGTGCCCGGTGAGCATCGGGCCGCCGGGCACGACGACGGCGGGCAGATCCACCGAGGCCGCCGCCATCAACAGCGCGGGGATGGTCTTGTCGCAGCCGCCGAGCAGGACGACGCCGTCGATCGGGTTGGCCCGGAACATCTCCTCGGCCGCCATCGCCGCCATGTTGCGCCACAGCATCGCGGTGGGACGGACCTGTGTCTCGCCGAGCGAGACCACCGGCAGCTCCAGCGGCACCCCGCCCGCCTCCCAGACGCCGTTCTCCACGCTCCGCGCCACCTCGCCCAGGTGCGCGTTGCAGGGCGTGAGCGCGGAGGCCGTGTTGGCGATCGCGATGTGCGGCCGCCCGTCGAAGGCGTGGCCGGGGATGCCGCGGCGCATCCACGCCCGATGCATATAGGCGTTGCGGTCGTCTCCCGCGTACCACTGCCGGCTTCGCTGACCACTCATGCAACGCCTTTCCGTAGGTGCGAGCAGGTGACACAAGATCTGCGTCGACGCTTGCGAATGTAGAACGCCGCGGCGGCGATGTCTGCATCGAGGTCCGCGCCGAGATCCTGTCGGGGTCCTGTCGGGGTCCTGTCGGGGTCGGGTCGGGGTCCGGTCGAGGGCCCGTCGACCAGCCCGTCGACCAGCCCGTCGAGCACTCGTGCGGCGCCGCCCATTGCCTCGCGCGGGCGCCCGTTCTATGACGTAAGAGGACGCGAAACAGGCTCGGCGTCCCCGCCGCGCGCTCCCTCTCGTGGCCCCGTTCCCCGCCATCGATCCCCCGCCCCCCGCCCAGCCCCGTTCGTGAGGCCTCATGAAAGGACCTGTGCCGTGCGCACCTCGTTCGCCCGGCGGCCGGCCCTGCCGGTCGCGCTGCTCGCCGCCGCCGCGGCCACCGCGCTGTCCGCCGTGCTGATCTCGCCCACCGAGGCGGTGTCGCGGGACCGGCCGCTCCCCGTCGAGCTCGAGACCGCGACGATCGCGCAGCTCCAGCGGGCGCAGGAGGACGGGAAGGTCACCTCCGTCCAGCTGGTCCGCGCCTATCTCGACCGGATCGAGTCGCGGAACACCCGCGGCCCGTCGCTGCACGCCGTCCGGGTGCTCAACCCACGGGCCGAGGAGGAGGCCAGGCGGGCCGACGGCGAGCGCGCCAGGGGCCGGATCCGCGGCCCGCTGCACGGCATCCCCGTGCTGGTCAAGGACAACATCGACGTCAGGGGACTGCCGACGACCGCGGGCGCGCTCGCGCTGCGGAGCTCCCGTCCGGGCGGCGACGCGTTCCTCGTCGGCCGGCTGCGGGCGGCGGGCGCGGTCATCCTCGGCAAGACCAACCTCACCGAGTTCGCGAACTTCACCACCCAGGGCATGCCCTCCGGCTACAGCGGGCTCGGCGGGCAGGTGCTGAACCCCTACGACGTCAGCCAGACCCCGAGCGGCTCGAGCTCGGGGTCGGCCGTGGCGTCCGCGACCTCGCTCGCCCCGGTGACCGTCGGCACCGAGACGTCCGGCTCGATTCTCAGCCCGTCGGTCGCGAACTCCCTCGTGGGCGTGAAGCCGACGGTGGGCCTGGTCAGCCGCACCGGCATCCTGCCGATCGCCGCCAGCCAGGACACGGCGGGACCGATGGCGCGCTCGGTGCGCGACGCCGCGGCGCTGCTGACGGCGCTCACCGGCGTCGACCCCGACGACCCGGCCACCGCGGGCAGCGCGGGCGTCGCCGGCACCGACTACACGGCCGCGCTGCGTCCCGACGCGCTGCGGGGCGTACGGATCGGCGTCGCGAGTGCGCCGGCCGGCAACCAGGGCGCGGCGTTCGGCCAGGCCCTCGACGTGCTGCGCGCCCAGGGCGCCACCGTGGTCGACGTCACGGTCGAGACCGGCAACCTGCCCCCGAGCATCCTCACCTATGAGTTCAAGCGGGACCTGAACGGCTACCTCGCACGGCTGCCCGCCGACGCGCCGATGAAGACGCTCGACGACATCGTCCGGTTCAACGCCGAGCACGCGAGCGAGGGGACGATCAAGTTCGGGCAGACCCAGCTGATCGCGTCGAACGAGGTGGATCTCGACGATCCGGCGGCCAAGGCGGCGTACGAGGCGGATCGCGACAACGGCATCGCGACGGCGCGCGGACGTATCGACGGGGCGCTCGAGGCCGGCGGCCTCGACGCGATCGTCTTCGCCGGCAACGGCTCGGCCGGGATCGGTGCCCGCGCGCAGTATCCGTCGGTGGCGGTGCCCATCGGCTACGACCCGGCGAACGGCCGCCCGTTCGGCATGACGTTCCTCGGGACCGCCTTCACCGAGGCGCGGCTGCTCGCCTACGCCTACGCCTACGAGCAGGCGTCCCTGCTGTGGCGGCCGCCGTCGGTCGTGAACCCGTCGCTGTTCCGCTGTGCCCGGCCCGAGAGCCGGCCGAGCGGCTGCGCGCCGTGACGCGTGCGCGGGCGGCCGGATGACTACATCCGCCCTGCCTGGGCACGGGGCGAATCATGGCCTGGCCCGGTGCGGCCCGGCCCAGGCACGGCCACAACGACAACGACAACGACAACGAGCGGAAGGAGGCGACATGATCGACCTGTCCGACGCGCTGGCGGCGGTGGCGCGCGAGCGCTTCGCCAGGCGCAGGCAACCCCACTGGGTCGACCCCGCTCTCCCCACCGTCACCCATGACCGATTCTCCGATCCGGGCTGGATCCTCGAGCCCAAGCTCGACGGGCAGCGCTGCCTGGCCTTCCGCGGTGGCGACGGCGTGCGGCTGCTCACACGCGACCGCGAACAGGTCAACGACACCTATCCCGAGCTCGTCGAGGCGCTGGGCGGCCAGCGGGCCGGCGACTTCGTGGTGGACGGCGAAGTGGTCGCCTTCGACCGCGGCGTGACGAGCTTCGCCCGGCTGCGGCGGCGGATCGAGCTCACCGACCCGGCCGCGGCGCGGGCCGGCCGCGTGCCGGTCTACTTCTACGTCTTCGACGTGCTGCACACGGACGGGCAGGACACGACGGGCCTGACGCTGCGGGAGCGCAAGAGCCTGCTGCGCAGGCTGCTGTCGTTCGCCGATCCGCTGCGGTACATGCCGCACCGCAGGGGCGAGGGCGAAGACTGCTGGGAGCGCGCCCGCCGCGAGGGCTGGAGAGGGATCGTCGCCAAGCGCGCCGACGCCCCCTACCAGCACGGCCGCACGTCCGACTGGCGGCGTTTTGTCGGAGGTGACGGCTAACCTCTCGCGGCGTGAACACATCTGTGCGAGACGAGGGGTCGCTGAAGGACAAGATCGCGGTGGTCACCGGGGCGACGCGGGGATGCGGCAGGGCGATCGCGGTCGAGCTGGGCCGGCTCGGCGCGACCGTCTATGCCGCCGGGCGCACCACGCGCACGTCGGCTTCGCCGATGAAGCGCGCCGAGACGATCGAGGAGACCGCGGAGCTGATCGACGCGGCCGGGGGGCACGGCATCGCGGTGCGCTGTGATTTCACCTCGGTGAGCGACGTCGACGCGCTCCGCGCCCGGCTCGACGCCGAGGCGGGCGGCCGGCTCGACATCTTGATCGACGACGTCTGGGGCGGCGACCCGTTCGTCGACTTCGACCGGGCGTACTGGGAGTCCGATCTCGACGACGCGCTCTACGTGGTGCACAACGCCCTCGACACGCACCTCATCGCGCTGCACCGGCTGCTGCCGCTCCTGGTGCGGCGGCCGGGCGGGTTGGTGATCGAGGTGACGGACGGCGACGACGACGAGTATGTGGGCGCGGGCATCCCCTACTTCCTGGCGAAATGCGGGGTGCGCGCGATCGGCCGGGCGCTCGGCGCCGAGTTGGCCGAGCACGGGTGCACCGGGCTCACGGTCACGCCCGGGTTCCTGCGGTCGGAGGCGATGCTCGACCACTTCGGCGTGACCGAGGAGACCTGGCGCGACGCGGTCGGCACGAGCGCCCCCACGTCGTTCGCGGTCTCCGAGACGCCCACCTATCTCGGCCGCGCGGTGGCGGCGCTGGCCACCGACCCCCAGGTGGCGCGTTTCGCCGGCCGGACGCTGGCGTCCTGGACGCTCATGCACGAGTACGGCATCACCGACGTCGACGGCACGCGCCCGGACTTCGGTCGCTGGCTCGCCGAGGTGGACGCCGCCGGCCGCGATCCGGCCACGGTCGATCCGAGCGCCTATCGCTGAGCCGCCCTTTTCGGGGCGCTCGCCGCCGGAACGGCCCTTCTCGCGGCCGTGGCCGGGCCGCTGGTCGCCGACGTGACCGACTTTCCGTCGAGGGGAGAGTCTCGCGCCGGGCCTGGTCCGCGACCCGCGCCGGAGATCAGAGCAGGTCCGAGTTCCCTTGCACGCTGAGACGGAAGCCGTTGATGAGCTCGGGGCGGATCGCGATGATGTCGTCGGTCGTGCCGTTCACCCAGGGGTTCAGCCTGCGCCGATATCGCTCGACCTGCACTTCGTCGCGGAGGATCCGAGCCGTCCCGGTGATGCTGACACTCCAGCCCACGCGCTGGATCGGGTCGAGATCGTCGGCCTCGTAGGCGACCACCGCGCCGGCGGAGGTGTCGGCCTGAGAGACGATCGCCCCGCCGAGGTGACTGCGGATCACGATCTGGCCCTGGTCGAGGATGTGACTGACCGGACGGACCGTCGGCAGCGCCCGCATCGTGAACACGATGCGACCCAGAGACACGCTGCCCAGCAGCGCGAGCGCCTCGGTGTCCGTCAGTTCCGTCATGTCCCGGCTGATCTCATTCATGTGCCCACGCGTTCATCAAGTCGTGCATCCGGTAGGTAGCGATCGCCGCGCGCCGCCCTCGTTGACGAGGGCGGGGACGCCCGCGGCCGCGCGGAAGCCGGTCGGGCGTCGTTCGTGTCGCCATGCAGTGGTCGCCCGCCTACCTTGGCCGTTCCGCCCGGCGATCCACCAGGACCTAAAGTCCCTAGAAGTCGTGAGAAACGACTCTTACACCGCGTCAACCAACAATTGGGGACCATCAGCCGCGATGTGCGCATGGCGACGTGCACGCGTCGACGCCCAGCGACAGGTTTCCCTGATATCGCCCCCGGCCGGGGTCAAGAGTGTCAACCTGTACAAGGGCTCACTCGTCACCCATATGGTGGGTGATCGCCCACGAGGTTCCGCTCGCGCCGGACGCACCCCGGGCGCGGCCACCGGGCCTGACCGTCTGTGACACCCGCGGGGAGCCAGCCCTGAGCAACATCGAGGGACGGGACGCCGGACGTCCCGAGCCGACACCACCAGCGCGTGACCCCTATGGCCTCGACGAACTCTTCGACTCCGACTGGCCGGGCGCACGCGGCGGTGCCCCGCGCCCGGATGGGCGCGAGTGGTCCGAGGGCCCGCGACATGCCCGGCACGAGGGTCCGCCGGGCGCGACGGACACGATGACCGCGGCGGGCGGCGGCCCGAAGGCACCGGAGGACGCCCCGCGGAAGTCTCGCAAGCGGCGCGTCATCTTGGTCTGTCTGGCGGTGTTGGTCGTCGTGGTGGCGGGCGGCGGAGCGGGCCTGTTCTTCGAACGGCAAAGCGCCTACAACAACAACATCAAGCGCATTCCCGGGGCGCTGCCGACCTACGCCAACCGGCCGGCCGCGGGCGCCAAGGGCGCGGAGAACTGGCTGCTGATCGGCTCCGACACCAGGACCGAGGGCCGGCAGCCCGGCCAGACGAACTACGGCGGCCAGCGCTCCGACACGATCATGCTGGTGCACCTGCCCAAGGACCGGAAGGGCGTCTACCTCGTCTCGATCCCGCGCGACTCGTGGGTGACCATCCCCGGCCACGGCAAGTCGAAGATCAACGCCGCCTTCTCGTGGGGTGGGTCCCCGTTGCTCATCCGCACGGTCGAGACCCTCACCGGTGTGCGCATCGACCACTTCGCGATCCTCAACTTCGAGGGCATGCAGACGATGACCGACGCCCTCGGCGGGGTCGACGTACGCGTGAGCAGGACCGTGACCGACCCAATGCACCACCAGACGTGGCCGGCGGGGGTGAACCACCTCGACGGCGAACGCGCCCTGTGGTTCGTGCGCCAGCGCTACGGGCTGGCCGGCGGCGACTTCGACCGGATCAAGCGCCAGCAGGCGTTCCTCAAGGCCCTCGCGAACAAGGCGGTCAGCCGGGGCACGTTCCGCAACCCGCTGAAGCTCAACGCGTTCCTGGAGGCGCTGACCAAGTCGGTCAGCGTCGACGACACGGTGAAGATGGGCCACCTGCGCGCGCTCGCCTTCAGCGCCCGCGGCATGCGCGCCGGTGACATCGCGTTCATGACCGCCCCGACGAAGGGCACCGGCCGGGTCGGCGCGCAGAGCGTGGTCTTCCTCGATCCCGTGCGGGACCGGGCGCTGTTTTGGGCGCTGCGCCAGGACAAGGTCGCCGACTACCTCAAGGACCGCCAGGCGCTGAACAACGTCGACACCGTGCGCTGAGCGCATGGGCGGGACGTCGCCGTTTCAAACCCCATCGGGCTGGTTTACCGCGGTTTGACGCCCGCGGCGGGGTGGGGCTCCCGGGAATGACGTAACGGTGCCGGCGTGTCGTCCGGGCCGTCGGAGCCGTCGGCGTCCTCCGCGGCGCCCGCGCCCTCGGCTCGGTGACGGAAAGGACCGGGCGGCCGGTCCGCGTGAAGCGCTGAAGACGTCCCCCGAGCCTTCCTGCGCGCGGCGCGAGCCGGCCGCCCGGCCGGTCTTCCACCCTCCGTCGCAGTATATTGGTCTAGACCTATTCTGGTCTAGACCATAAGCCCCGGCGACACGACCTCGGTCGATCTGGGCGCCGCGGAGCCGACTTTGTCGATGCTGCCCGGGTATAGGGCGAAAGCCGGGCAGATCGGGATGAGCGCCCATGGCATAGGCGGCGGCTGGCCGGAAATGCTGGTGTATGACGTGTATGGGGTGGAAGGGGGACGATGATCGGGCGGTTGATCGATCGGGCGGTGCAGACCATCGGTTCCGGCGCGGTGGCCGTGTCGGCGGCGACGCGGGCCGGGCTGGTCCGGCCCGAGCCGCCTGATCGGCTCTTCCGGATGCTTCTCGCGCTGAATCGCTACGGCGCCACACCGGCGACCGGGGCGGCGATGGCGGCAGCGCGCTGGCCGGATCGGCCGGGACTGATCGACGAGCACGGCGTGCTCACGTTCGCCGAGCTTGATCGCCGCTCGGCGGCGCTGGCCGCCGGACTGCACGCTCGCTTCGGCGTGGGGCCCGGCAGCCGGCTCGCGATCATGTGCCGGAATCACCGGGGCCTGGTGCTGGCCCTGCTGGCCGGCTCGCGCATCGGCGCCGATCTCGTGCTGCTCAACACCGGCTTCGCCGCCCGTCAGCTCGACGACGTGCTGGCCCGGGAGCGCGCGGACGCGGTGTTGCTCGATCGAGAGTTCGAGCCGCTGTTGGCCGCGACCTCCTTCCTCGGCCCGCGCGCCGCGGCCGATCACCCGTCGTTCGACGGGCTGAGCGATCCCGGCGGCCCCGCGCCGCCCGCGCCCTTGCGGGCGGGCAGGCTCATCCTGCTCACCTCCGGCACGACCGGCACGCCCAAGGGCGCCGCCCGCGGGCTGTCCGTGCGGTCCCTCACCGGCCCGTTCACCTCGCTGCTGGCCACCGTGCCGGTCAGGTCGGGCGATCCGATCCTCATCGCGCCGCCGCTGTTCCACGCGTTCGGGATGCTGTGGTACGGCATGTCGCTCGTCCTCGGCTGCCCCGTCGTGCTGACGGGCCGCTTCGACCCCGAGGCGCTGCCGGCCGCGGTCGAGCGGCACGGCGTACGGGCGCTGATCGCGGTGCCGGTCATGCTGGAGCGGATCTTGGCCGCGCCGGCGCGGCCCGCCCGCTCCCGGCTACGAATGATCATGGTGAGCGGCTCGCCCCTGCGCCCGGCCCTGGCCCGCGCGGCCCGCGACGCCTTCGGCGACGTGCTGTACGACCTCTACGGCTCGACCGAGACCGGATGGGGGGCGATAGCGACCCCGGACGATCTGAGGGAGGCCCCCGGCACGGTGGGCCGGCCGCCGCGGGGCACGACCGTGCGGATTCTCGACGAGTCCGGCGCGGACCTGCCGCCGGGGCGCACCGGACGGGTCTTCATCGGCGGCGGCCTGCGGTTCGCCGGCTACACCGGCGGCGGCACCCGCGAGACCATCGGCGACCTCATGGACACCGGGGACATCGGCCACTGGGACGAGGCCGGGCGGCTGTTCATCGACGGACGCGCCGACAAGATGATCATCTCCGGCGGCGAGAACGTCTATCCGCAGGAGGTCGAGGACCTGCTCGCCGAACATCCCGCCGTCGCGGAGACCGCCGTCGTCGGCGTCCCCGACGCGGAGTACGGCCAGCGCCTGGCCGCCTACGTGGTCCGCAGGCCCGGCGGCGGCGAGGTCTCGGCCCAGGACCTGCAGCGGTACGTACGCGAGAACCTGGCCGGCTTCAAGGTGCCGCGCTCGGTGGACTTCGTCGAGTCGCTGCCGCGCACCGCCAGCGGCAAGGTGGCCGAGACCGAGCTGTGAGGCGAAGGCGTTACAGGGAGGCGAAGAAGGCGGCGATGTCGCGGGCCAGCAGCCTGGGCTCCTCGACCGGCGCGAAGTGGCCGCCGCGGGGCATCGGGCTCCACCTGTGCACGCGGTAGAGCCGCTCGGCCCACTCGCGCGGCGGCCGTCCCTCGGGCACGAACTGGTGGACGAAGCCCGCGATCGCCGTCGGCACCGTCACCACGTCGTCCGGACCGAGGCGGATGCCGTACCAGCGGTTGTCGAAATAGTCGCGCATCGACGAGGTGATGGTCCCGGTGACCCAGTAGATCGTCAGCAGCTCCAGCAGGAAGTCGCGGCCGATATGCCGGTCGAGGTCGCCGCCGCTGTCGGTCCAGGACCGCCACTTCTCCACGATCCAGGCGGCGAGGCCGGCCGGTGAGTCGGTCAGGCCGTACCCGACGGTCTGCGGCCGGGTCGACTGGATCGCCTTGTATCCGCCCTCGACCTGCCACCACGCGTCGCTCTCGGCGAGGTAGGCCGCCTCGGCCGCCGACGGCGCGCGCACGTCCGGCCCGGCGCCTGGCGACAGCTCCAGGTTCGTCAGGTGCAGGCCGATCACCGCGTCGGGATCGTCCAGCGCTAGCACGGTCGCGACGCCCGCGCCGAAGTCGCCGCCGCCCGCCCCGTACCGCCGGTAGCCGAGCCCGCGCATGAGCGTGCGCCACAAGTGCGCCACGTACCGGTAGTCGACGCCGACGCGCGCCGGCCGGGCGGAAAAGCCATAGCCCGGCGGCGACGGCACCACGACGTCGAAGGCCGGGCCGGCGATCCCGTGCGCCGCCGGGTCGGTGAGCAGCGGCACCAGCGGCAGCAACTCGGTGAAGGCGCTCGGCCAGCCGTGGCCGAGGATCAGCGGCAGGCCCTTGCCGTCGCGCGCGCGTTCGTGGACGAAATGGACCGCCGCGCCGTCGATCTCGGCGCGGAAGTGGGCGACGCCGTTCAGCGCGCGTTCGCGGGCCCGCCAGTCGAACCCGTCCGCCCAGTAGGCCAGCAGGTCGCGCAGGTAGCCCAGATCGGTGCCCTGCGTCCACGCCGGGCCGGGGGCGGGCTCCGGCCAGCGCGTGCCGCGGATGCGCGCCCGCAGGTCGGCGAGCACGTCATCGGGCACGTCGATGGTGAAGGGGGCCGCGGTGCCGATGGCGCTCGGCGCGTTGTCCGCCATGGGCGCAGATCCTAGGGTCCGGCGAGCCGGCCTCAGGATTCGCCCGGGCAGATGCGGTCGAGCCGGCCGAGCAGCGTCGCGGCGGTGAACGGCTTGCGGATCAGCGAGGTCCGCGGCGGCAGCACCACGCCGCTCGGCAGCGAGTCGGAGGTGTAGCCGGACATGAGCAGGACGGGGATCATCGGGCGCACCCGCCGGATGTGCTCGGCCAGCTCCACCCCCGACATGCCGGGCATCACGACGTCCGCGAGCAGCACGTCGATGGAGGTGGCGGCCGTGTCCGCCATCCGGAGCGCCTTGGCGGGCGAACTGGCCTCGATCACCTGATAGCCGGATCGCGACAGGATGCGCTGGACGAGGTTGCGAACGGCGTCATCGTCCTCGACGACCATGACCGTCGTGCCCTCGCGGCACGGCTGCCCCGGCTCGCCGCGCATCGGCACCGACTCCTCGGCCACCGGCAGCTCGATGCGGACGGTGGTGCCGGCCCCGGGAGCGGAGGAGATCGACACATCGCCCCCGGCGTCCTTGACCGTGCCGTAGACGGTGGACAGGCCGAGCCCGGTGCCCTGGCCGCGCTGCTTCGTGGTGAAGAACGGCTCGAAGGCGCGGCCGGCCACCTCGGGCGACATGCCGCGCCCGTTGTCGGAGACGCTGAGCCGGACGTACGGGCGCCGGCCGTCGGCCTCCCCGCCCTGCGCGGCCTCCGCCCCCTCCTGCGGCTCGATGTTCGCCGTATCGATGATCACCCGGCCGCCGTTGGGCATCGCGGCGCGCGAGTTGACCAGCAGGTTCAGCAGGATCTGCTCCAGCTTGCTGCGGTCGATCCGCACCGGCCGCAGGTCCCGGGCCAGCTTGGTGGTCAGCTCGATGTCCTCGCCGATCGTGCGGTGCAGCAGCTCCCCGGTGTCCTCCACGACCGAGTTGAGGTTGAGGACCTCCGGCTGAGAGTGTTCGAGGCGGCTGAAGATCAGCAGCTGCCGGGTGAGCGCCGCGCCGCGCGTGGCCGCCTCCTGGATGTGTTCCAGGTCGGTGCGGACCGGATTGTCGGGCGCCAGGTCTTCCAGCCCGAGCTCGGCGTAACCCAAGATCACCGCGAGCAGGTTGTTGAAGTCGTGCGCGACGCCGCCGGCGAGCTTGCCCATCGAGTCCAGCCGCTCGACCTGGCGCAGCTGGAGCTCCAGCCGCTCACGCTCGCGCTGGGCGGTGACCTGCACGGTGATGTCGCGCAGCAGGCACCAGACGATCGCCAGCCGGCCGTACTTGTCGCGGATGGGGGACTTGCGCTGCTCGGTCCAGACCGGCGTGCCGTCGGCGCGGCGCCAGCGGACGACCAGCGGCTCGGCGCCGGGCGAGTGCCATGACCGCTCCAGCGCCTCGCGGTCGGCCGGGTCGGCCATGGACAGCATGCGTTCGGGGTCGCCGAGGAGCTCTTCGGGATGGCGCCCGAGAATGGACTGGGCCGCGAGGCTGACGTATTCGATCTCCTTTCGCGGGCGCAGGCGATAACGGAAGATGATGTCCGGCGCGTTCTCGGCGAACAGCCGGAAGCGCTGCTCCCGGCGCCGCAGCGCGGCCTCGGCCTTGCGCTGTTGCCGCCGTATCTGCGCCTCGCCCAGCTCCCGCCGGACCGCCGGCGCGAGCCCGGCCAGATGGTCCTTGCGGACGAAGTCATGTGCGCCGACCCGCATGAGCGACGCCGCCTGCTCGTCGCCGATCTGCCCGGAGACCAGGATGAACGGGATGTCGAGCGCGGTCTCGTGCAGCAGCCGCAGCGCGTCCTCCGCGGTGAAGGCGGGCATCTTGTAGTCGGACAGCACGATGTCCGGCGTGCGGCTGCGCAGCGCCGCCGCCGCGTCGTCGGGCGTCTCCACCCGCTCGTAGGTCAGGTCCAGTCCGTCCCGGCGCAGGTTGCTGACGAACAAGAGCGCGTCGTCGTCGTTGTCCTCGCAGATGAGAAGGTGAATCGGTTCGGTCATGACATGCCTTCTGGTGTGGGACGTGCCGCGTCGAGGTCGAGCCAGTAGGCGCTGAGCGCCTGGACGAGGCGGGCGAAGTCGTTGTAGGCGACGGGCTTGCACACGACCTTGTCGGCTCCCAGCCGATAGCTCTCCGCGACGTCGTGTTCCTCGCACGAGGTGCTGAGCATGACCACCGGCAGCCGGCGGGTCCGCTCATCGGCCCGGATCCGCGCGAGCACGGCGGGCCCGCTGATCGTGGGCAGGTGGACGTCCATGAGGATGATCGCCGGCTCGAGCGGGGCCGAGCCGTCCCGCGGCAGCAGCCGCGACAGGAGGCTCTCGCCGTCGCTCAGCACCACGACCTCGCCGCCGTCATCCTCGGCCAGGGCGCGCATGGTCAAGATGACGTCGTCCGGATTGGGCTCGACCAGCACGATGGGCCCCGCTCGCGATCTCATGGCCGCTCCTCCCGTTCAGGGCTGACGGTGAAGTAGAAGGTGGCGCCGCGATCCGGCTCGCTCTCGGCCCAGATCCGACCTCCGTGGCGGGCGATGACCCGCGCGACGATCGCCAGCCCCACGCCGCTGCCGCTGAAGTCGGACGCCGAGTGGAGGCGCTGGAACGGGTCGAACAGCTTGTCTGCGTAGACCATGTCGAACCCGGCGCCGTTGTCCCGGACGTAGAAGGTGGCGTTCGGGGCGTTCTCCACCGAACCCACCTCGATCCGGGCGTCCTCCCGCTTGGAGGTGAACTTGTAGGCGTTCGACAGCAGGTTCTGCATGACCAGCATGAGCAGGTCGGGGTCGCCCATGCAGGTCAGGCCCTCGTGGATGATCACTTCGACCTGCCGGTCGGGATCGACCTGGAGGAGCTCTCCGACGACCTTGCCGGCCAGCGAGCCGAGGTCCACCGGCTGGCGGTGCAGCTCGGCGCGGGTCGCCCGGGACAGCTCGAGCAGGTCGTCGATCAATACCCCCATCCGGTCGGTGGCGCCGCGGATCCGGCGCAGGTAGTCCTGGCCGGTGGGAGCGATGTCGCCGCCGTAGTCCTCGAGCAGCACCTGGCTGAACCCGTTGAGCGCCCGCAGCGGGGCCCGGAGGTCATGCGACACCGAGTACGCGAACGCGTCGAGCTCGCGGGTCGACGCCTCGAGCTCGGCCGTCCGTTCCCGCACTCTGCGCTCGAGCTCGGAGTTGAGCCTGCGGACCTGCTCCTCCGCCCGCTTGCGGTCGGTGATGTCGGTGGAGATGCCGCAGACGGCGTACGGACGGCCGTCGCGGCCGGTGATCGGATATTTGACGGTGATGTAGGTGTGCGGGCCGTCCGGGTGCGGCGCGGTCTCCTCCATCACGCTCGGCGTCTTCTGCGCCATCGCCCGGAGGTCATTGGCGCGGAAGACGTCGGCCACCGGCCCGGGGAACAGGTCATAGTCGGTCAGCCCGACCAGATCGTCCCGGGTGATGTTGAACAGCTGCTCGTACTGGCGGTTGACCAGGAGATAACGGCCGTCGACGTCGCGGATGTAGATCACGGCCGAGGTGTTGTCGATGACCATGAGCAGCCGGTCGCCGTTCGCCCGCGCCTCGCGTTCGCGCTGCTCGGCCTGGGCGCGGGCCCGCCCCTGGCGCACCGCCGTCCGGGCGGCCAGCACCGCGGCACCGCCCAGTACGGCGACGCCGGCCACGATGGTCGCCAGCGCGCCCGGATGGCCCGTCCGCCAGCCGAGGACCAGGATGACCGCGCACACGGCGAGTGTCAGCGCGCCGATCCCGGCGACCTGGCGCGAGAGCAGGCCCGTCCGGTCTGTCGTGGTATTCATCGAGTGAATTGGACGGCCATTTCGGCATCACCTCGGGACCTCTATCGAGCCATTTGCCAAAGGGAAATGGCTGCGACGGTCCGGTTTATCTTCTGTCGAAAAATTGCGAAAAATCGGTCTGTTGACCCTCTCAGGCTAACCCGCCCGGCCCGTATCCGGATCGGTCGCGACGGCCCTGGAGTCCCTTCTTGAGGTAACCATGACCTCCGCGAGATGAACGCTAAAACTTCGCCACCGAGATTGAGCGTGTAGTCGTTCTCCACGACCAGTCGTTCTCCAAGATCAAGAGAGGTGCGCGATGCAATACGATCTGCTGGCCGAGGCCTGGCGGTGCGCCATCGCACGGCCATACGCACGGCCGTACGAAGAGAACTCCCTGCCCTGTGTGTCGGTGCGGCGGCGCGTCGTCGGATGCCCGCGGGGGCAGCACATCCGGCCGCCCGGCGCGGTCCGCGAGCGGGCCGGCCACTGCCTGCGGGAACCCCGATGATCTCCGCCGCCGGAGCCCGGCACGACCGAACCCCCATCGACCACGCCGTCCTGGCCGACCTGCGCGACGACGTCGGCGAGCGGGCCCTGCACTCCTTCATCAGGACCTACATCGACCTGCTCATCAGCCGGCTGGCCCACGTCGAGCGGGCCGTCGCCCGCCACGACTGCGCCGATGCGCTGCAAGATGTCCCCGACATGCGGACCAGCAGCGCCATGCTGGGCGCCGAGCGGCTGGTGCGGCTCACCGAGGCGTTGGAGTACTTCCTGCGCCGCGGCCGGATCGCCGCGGCGGCCGGCATGTTGCCCGGCGTCCGGGCCGAGGCCGCCTCCGTGATCGTGGCGCTGCGCGCCGTCTACGGCGACGTCACCGAACTTCAGCCGCCGAACCGGTAGCCCACGCCGTGGACCGTGCGGATCCAGCGGGCGGAACGGGCGGTGTCGCCCAGTTTGCGGCGCAGGTTGGCGATGTGCACGTCGATCACATGGTCGTCGCCCACCCAGTCGGTGCGCCACACCCGCCGGGTGAGCGTCTCGCGCTCCCACACCCGGTGGGGGTTGGAGACGAGCACCGCGAGCAGGTCGAACTCGATACGCGTCAGGTCCACCGGCCGCCCGGCCAGATGCACCTCGCGGGCTTCGAGGTCGACCACGAGGTCGCCGAACTCGAGGACCTCAGGCGGTTCGGGACGGCTCCCCGTCTCGGCGCCGGCCCGCGGCCGACGGAACATCGCCGCCACCCGCGCCCGGAACTCGCGCGGCGAGAAGGGCTTGGTGATGTAGTCGTCGGCGCCGACCTCAAGGCCCACCAGGCGGTCGGTCTCCTCCAGGCGCGCGGTCAGCATGATCACGTACGCGTCGGTCATGCCGCGCAGCCGCCGGCAGACCTCGATCCCGTCGATGTCGGGCAGCGTGAGGTCGAGGGTGATGAGGTCGGGCCGGACCTCCCTGGCCTTGGTGAGAGCGGATTTTCCGTCCGCGGCCTCCCACACATCGAAGCCTGACTTTCGCAGCACCTCGCGCAGCAGCAGCCGCACGTCCGCCGCGTCCTCGATGACCAACGCCCGGCGCTGTTCCTCCACCGCCCTCACCCTTTGGGACAGGCGCCGATCGCGCCTCATGCGTCCCATACCACGTTGCACGGTCGCGAAACCGCGTCTGAGCTGGCGATTCGAGCCGAGGCCCGGCCGCGCCCGCGCCGCGCCCGCGCGGTCCGCGCCGACCGCGTGCGACACCTATATTCAGCATTCCTCAATTACCTCTCAACCTTTTCTCAGCGTCTTCTGAAAATGCGCTCAAGGGCCGACCTCGAAAAGGTTGAGGCAGCGCTGACGACTGATTGAGGATGCCTGAAACTTCCCTTCCAAGAATCAAACTAAGAGATTTTCGTGGAGGGATGAGAAGAGATGTCGGCAGCACCGATCGTGACGAGTGAAGGCCTTACGACCGCACCCGCTCAGGCCGAGCGCGTGCCGGTCTTCGTCGACGCGACGGGACACCGGCGGCGGTGGCTGCGCCTGGTCGGCTACATCGCCGCCCTCGGCTGCCTGATCTTCGGGATCGTCCTGGTGAGCAGCCTGCTGTGGAGCCCGATCACACCGGACACGGCGCAGGCGACATCGAACGCGTCCCCCACGACCACATCACAGACGGTTTCGTCCCACCACGGGGCGAACGGGGGAGCAGGTGACATCTGATGCGGCGCCCGGATGGAGATCGAAAACGGCTGGGCCGGCTGCGGTTGCAGTGGCTGCTGACGGGAGTCCTGCTGCTGACCTTCGCGGCGGCCCTGTCGGTCAACGGACTGGTGCACGGGCACCACTCGCAGGACAATTCGGCCGGAAGCCCGGCGGTCAGCAGCGACGCCGTGCCCAAGAAGATCGCCCAGGATCGGCCGGTCATCAACGGCGCGCACAAGTCGCAGGTCGCGTACAAGCTGCCTCGCAAGACCATTGTGCTGAGCTTTGACGACGGCCCCGACGCCACATGGACCCCGCAGATCCTCGACGTGCTGCGGAAATACCGCGTGCCGGCCACCTTCTTCGTCGTCGGGTCCGCCGTGGTCCGCCACCCCGACATCGTCCGCGACATGCGCCGGGCCGGGGCCGAGATCGGAATTCACACCTTCACCCACGCCAACATGACGAAGGTGTCGAACTGGCAGCGCCAAAAGGAGATGACGCAGACCCAGCTCGGCGTGGTCGGCGCGGCCGGGGTGAAGAGCTCGCTGATGCGCCCGCCGTACTCCTCCACCACCGCCGCCATCGACAACCCCAACTGGCGGCTCGTGCAAGACCTCGGGCGCCAAGGCTATGTCACGGCGCTGACCTCGGCGGACACGCGGGACTGGTCGAAGCCCGGGATCGCCGAGATCGTCCGCAACGGCACGCCCAAGGACGGCAAGGGCGAGATCGCGCTGCTGCACGACGCGGGCGGCGACCGGTCCCAGACGGTGGCCGCGCTGGACCAGCTGATCCCCAAGCTGCAGGCCCAGGGTTACCGGTTCACCACCGTCTCTCAGATCATCCACCAGCAGACCAACCAGCCCGCGGACGCCGCCGAGCAGGCCCGCGGTTTCGCCCTGCTCGCGATGGTCCGCACCGCCATCTGGATCGACCTCGTCATGGCCGGCTTCCTGCTGGTGGTCGGGATCTTGGTCCCGCTCCGGCTGGTGCTGATGCTCACGTTCGCCGGCCGGCACGCCCGGCGGCGCCGGTCCGGACGTTGGTCCTGGGGGCCGCCGGTGACCGAGCCGGTCTCGGTCATCGTGCCCGCCTACAACGAGCGCGAGTGCATCGCGGACACCGTCCGGTCGGTCCGGGACAGCGACCATCCGCTGGAGGTGGTCGTCGTCGACGACGGCTCCACCGATGGGACGGCGGACATCGTCGAGGGGCTGGGCCTGCCGGACGTCCGCGTGATCCGTCAGCCCAACAGCGGAAAGGCCGCCGCGCTGAACACCGGCATCGCCGCGGCGCGGCATGAACTGATCGTGATGCTGGACGGCGACACGATCTTCCAGCCGGACACGGTCAGGAGGCTCGTGCAGCCCTTCGCCGACCACCGGGTCGGCGGGGTGGCCGGCAACGCCAAGGTCGCCAACCGGCACCGGGGGCTGCTCGCCCGCTGGCAGCACATCGAGTACGTCGTGGGGTTCAACATCGACCGCAGGATGTACGACCTGCTGGGCTGCATGGCCACCGTTCCGGGGGCGGTCGGCGCGTTCCGCCGGCGGGCCCTGCGCACGGTCGGCGGCGTCAGCGATGACACCCTCGCCGAGGACACCGACCTCACCATGGGCGTCGTGCGGTCCGGCTGGCAGGTCGTCTACGAGCCCGCCGCGGTGGCCTGGACCGAGGCGCCCGCCTCGCTGGGCGAGCTGTGGCGGCAGCGTTACCGCTGGTCCTACGGCACGATGCAGTCGATGTGGAAGCACCGCCGCGCGCTGATCGAGCGGGGCGCGTCCGGCCGGTTCGGGCGGATCGGGCTCACCAACCTGGCCCTGTTCCAGGTGGCGCTGCCGCTGATGTCGCCGCTCATCGACGTCGGCCTGCTGTACGGGCTGTTGTTCCTCGACCCGCTCAAGACGGTCATGGCCTGGCTCGCCGTGCTCGGCGTGCAGGCGGCCGGCGCGGTGGTGGCGCTGCGCATGGACCGCGAGCCGCTGCGCCAGCTGTGGGTGCTGCCGCTCCAGCAGGTGGTCTACCGGCAGATCATGTACGGCGTCCTCATCCAGTCGATGATCATGGCGGTCGGCGGGATGCGGCTGCGCTGGCAGAAGCTGCGCCGCGTCGGCGGGCTGTCCGCGCTCACCGGCGACGCACGCCGGGCTCCGGCCGAGCCCGGCCCGGAACCGGCGGCGGCCCCGGTCGCGAACCCGGGCGGCGAGCACCGGGAGCGGCACGCCGCCAGGCAGGCCAGCCCCGATCGGGTGTGACCGTCGCGCCCGCCTCAGGTCGCGGACTCATGGGCCGCCTGGCCGCGGGAGCGGCCGGGCGGCCGTTCGCGCAGCAGGCGGGCCAGCTTGGCGTCGGCGATGCGCAGCAACGGGGGCACCGCCTCCACCACGATGTCGAGCTCGCCGGCGATGTCCGCCGGGCTCGCGCCGCGCCCGCGCAGGGTCAGCGCACGGGCATACGTCTCGGGCAGCAGCTCCAACGCGTCGGCGCGATCCATGACTTCGAATGTACGGGCCGTGGCCGCCGCTGCCCTGAGCATGAGCGTGCTCAAAGCCCGGCGGCCCGCTACCTACACCATCCGCGCGGCGCCCGCCAGGGCCGGTGGTCACGGATCGTCGGGGAAAAGGAGAGCGGCGAGGTCGGCTCGCCCGCTGATGCCGAGCTTGCCGTAGATCTGGTGCAGGTGGTTGTCGACGGTGCGCTTGGCGATGACCAGACGCTCGGCGATCTGCTGGTTGGACAGGCCCTCGACGGCGAGCCGGGCGATGTCGCGTTCGCGGGCGGTCAGCTGCGGCGCCTTGAGATCGGTGACGACGGGAGTCGTGGCGCCCTCACACCGGTCGACGAGCAGCGCCACCTGCGTCCGCAGCCGCCGCGCGCTCGCCGTGCGGCCTTCGTCCTGGTAGATGGTGGCGGCGCGGGCGAACGCCTCGGCCGCCAGCAGGTCGGCGCCCATCCCGATGAGGGACAGTGCCGTCCGCTCCAGATCCTCGGCGTCGTCGCGCACCACGGCCGCGGCATGGGACGCGAGGACGCCGACCAGCCCGGCGTCGGCGACCGCGGCCAGCGCGGCCAGCCGGTCGGCGGCGGCCAGCAGGGCCGCCGTCCGCGAGGTGCTCAGCCGGACCACGTCGTGCAGCGCCAGCGCCTCGAACGGGACTGCGTGCTGGCCGCGGGCGAAGCCCGCCGCGGCGCCGGCCAGCTCGATCGCCTCGGCGCGGTTGCCGCCGGCCGCGGCGACCGCCGGCCGGGCGAGCTCGATCCAGGGCTGGAGCAGCGCCTCCCCGCGCAGCGGCCGCCGGTCGGCCTCGGCCAAGGTGGCGGCGGCGGTGACCGCCGCGCCGGCCAGCGCCTCGTCGTGCGCCAGCTCTCCGATGACGAAGTTGTAGAAGAACGACAACGGTTGACGGCCGTACTGCCGCCGTGCCTCGCGCGCCCACCGGGCGGCCGTGAGCACCCGCCCGCGCAGCCGCGCGATGTGCGCCTGTAGCGCGCACGACAACCGCACCGGGAACTCCCAGCCGGACTCCAGGGCGTGGGCGTAGAAGGCCGCCGCCTCCGACTCGGCCTCGAGCAGCCGGCCGTCGAAGATCAGGGCGTACGTGCGGAAGGCCCGGCGCGTCTCGGCCACCCACGGCACCTCGTGCACCCAGCGGGAGATCGGCTCCGCCGCCCGGTCCAAGATGTCGATCGCCTCCGTCACCCGGCCCGTATGGCACAGCACCATGCCGCGCAGCACCAGCGCCTGCGCGTGCGTGCGCGGGCTCAGCTGCGGCCGGGCGAACAGCTCGGCCAGCCCCTCCGCGGCCCGCCGGGTGTCGCCCAGCAATGTCCAGAAGACGTTCTCCAGCAGATCGATCTCGTCGTGCCAGAACGGCTCGGCGATGTCGGCGCGGGCGCGGCGCAGCACCGCGAAGGCGTCGTCGATCCGGTCTTGCCCCCAAAACAGGATGTAGGCGGTGCCGAAGGCGATCTCGCCGCGCTGGGCGTCCGGCATCGGCAGGTCGGCCAGGCTCGTCATGACCTTCTCGGCCTCGTCGCTGCGCTGGTCTAAGAACAGGGCGCGCCACAGCACCTCTCCGGCGGCGGCTCCGCCGCCCTCCTCCAGCGCCTTGCGCGCCAGCCGCTCGGCCAGCGGCAGGTCGAGCACGGCGAAGGCGCGGCGCGCGGCCGCCACGAGCACGTCGGGCTCGATGGGGGCGGCGGCGTCCATGCGCCAGCCGGCGATGCGCAGCCAGTCGTCCTTGCGCCGGGCGCCGGTCTGCTGCACCGCGTCGGCCAGCGTCCGGCGGATCGTCCGGGCGCGCAGATAGGGGCAGCGGTCGCGGAGCATCTCGCCGTAGAGCGGGTGGGCGAGGCGGACCTCGGCGCGGTCGCCGCTCCGCTCCGTCCACAGCAGCCCTTTGGCTTCGAGATCGACTAACGTCCGGGCGTCGGTGAGGCCGGCGAGCAGGTCGGCGCCGATCGGCTCGCCGTAGGCCGCCAGCTCGAGCACATGCTGCTGCGCCGGGTCGAGCCGGCCCACCCGTTCGGCGATGAGCTCGCCCAGCCGCGGCGCCACCAACCACGGCCCGTCCCAGCGCCACACGCCTTTGACCTCGGTCAGCGCGCCGCCCGCGCGGCCCGCGTCGACCAGCTCGCGCAGCAGCAGCATGTTGCCGCGGGTGGCCTGCCACAGCCGGCGGCTGGTGGCGCCGTCGACCTCGCCGCCGAGGGCGGCGACGAGGACGTCGCGGGTCTCGTGCTCCGACAACGCCTGGACCTCCAGCCGAGGGGTCAGGTCCTCCTTCCACAGCGCGGTGATCGAGCCCGGGGCCCGCTCACCGCTGCGCAGGCAGGCGAGGACGAAAGCGCGGCCGGACTGGGCGAGCTGATAGACGAGCGCGGCCGACGTCTCGTCGAGCAGCTGGGCGTCGTCGATGCTGAGCAGCAGCCGGCGCCCCTCGGTGCCCGCCAGCATGGCGTCGGCGGCGAACCTCAGCAGGTTGGGCCGGTCGGGGGCGGCCGGCAGGTCGACGGGCAGCAGCGGGGCCAGCGCCCCGAACGGGATCGGCGCGGTCGCCGTGGTGGCCGCGGCCCGCCGGATCACGAACCGCCCTGTATCGGCGGCCTCGACGGCCTCGTAGGCCAGCCGGGTCTTGCCGATGCCCGGAGCGCCGGCGAGGACGATGCCGGGGCGGGTCAGCATGGCCTCGGCGATGAGCTCGAGCTCCTCATGCCTGCCCACGAAGGGCCATCGCGGACTCACGAAACGTAATCGTACGGATGGGGCGTACCGCCCGCCAGACCCTTGAGCACGCGACGTCACAGGGTGCTTGCGCTGAGGATTGAGCATGGGGGTTAGGGGTGCTCCCAAAAGCGAGCATCGCTCTACTCAGGCGCCGTGCTGTCTCACTCGCCACACTCTTGATAGCCGGGGGTCATGACCGCCATTCGTGTCCCCGGCGGAGGGGGATTCGCCGCCTCCGGGACGTCGGCACGCGTCCCGGATGGCCGGACAGTCTGTCGAGGGGGGTCCATCAAAGTGTTCAGCGAAGAGGAGCTCAAGCTCGCGTTCGCGGTGGTGGCGGCCGCGGCGCTCATGAAGGAGGAGACGCCGGGGTTCACCCGCGTGCTGTGCGCCCGGCCGGGGTGCGCCGGTGCGGGCGGCGTCGCCGCGGGCACCACCGGGCCGAACGTGACTCGGGAGGATTGCGGACAGCCGCCGGAGCCGGTCGCCGGCGCGCCGGGGCCGGGGCCGGGACCGCTGGGGGCGGCGGCCTGGCCGACTCCGGCCGTCAAGGCGGCGCGGCGCCGCGCCCGCGGGGAGGGGGCGCGGACCTGCGTGGTCTTCGCGGTCGACATCGCGGGTTTCACCGACGCCGGTCGCGACGACGAGGTCCAGCTCGCGCTTCGGCGTGCGCTCTACGCCCTGCTGGCCGAGGCGTTCGAGGCGTCGGGGGTGTCCTGGGCCGAGTGCGTGCACGAGGACCGCGGCGACGGGGTCGTGGTGGTCTTGCCGGAGGCCTTTCCCGCGGTCGTCCTGATCGACCCGCTGCTGCACCGGCTGCGGGCCGCGCTGCGGCGGCACAACCGGATGGCCAGCGAGGTCGCCCGCATCGGGCTGCGGGTGGCCGTGCACATGGGCCAGGTGCACCGGGACGACCACGGGCTGGCGGGCACCGCGGTCAACCACCTGTTCCGGCTGCTCGACGCGCCCGTGCTCAGGGCGGCGCTGGCCGCCGCCGGATCGGAACTGGCGCTCATCGTGTCCGACCATTACTACGAGTGCGTCGTCCGGCAGCGGCCGAGCATGACCGAGTCGGCCGCGTTCCGGCCCGTCGCCATCAAGGTCAAGCAGACCAGGGATCACGGCTGGATCTGGACGCCGCCGGTGGTCCTGGACGCCGGCCGGGCCGTGGCGGTCAGGTGGTGGATGATGCCGGTCGGCGCGATCTGCTCGCTGCTGTGGGGCGGCGGTGCGGCGCTCATCGCGGCGGCGGGCGTCGATCCTTCGCCCCTTGGCGGCCTGGCGCTGGGGGTGGTCGTGATCACCGGCATCGTCATGGTGGTGATCACGACCGCGCTCGTGCTCCAGGCCAGGCTCGGGCCGAGGGCGCGGGCGGCGTCCCGCGTCCCGCGCTCCGAGCCGTCCGGCGCCTGATCCGGCGAGGCGACCGGCGCGTCGTGTGCGCCACGGGGAGCCGTGGGAAATGCCGGCGCGCCGGTCGCCGCGGGGAGCCGCGGGGAGCCGCGGTCGCCGCCGGAGACCGATCACCCCTGGAGCCGGGTGGCGCGAAATCGGTCGGTCAGCCTCGATCTTGACAAAGGCCAGCGGCCCGCGGCTTGCCGGCAGCCAAGACCCGCCAACGCTCTGCGGAGGGCGTCGTGGGGCCATGCGATTTCTTTCTCATTTCGTGCCGGAACTTCGTTACGGCCAGCCTAAAACGCATGGTGAAGGCGCTGGCCAGCGTGAGGATGGGAGTTCCGGCCCAAATAGGGACTAGCGCCCAGTCCCGACATATCTGGAAATTGAGGTTTTCCCTACACCAAAGCTGGATTATTTGATAGATCTTACCCCTGGTCACGTGACGCTCGAAGCTTTCTTCCGTCAGCCGCGTTGCCCGTACAGGGACTGATTGTGCACCCACCAATTGAGGTCTATGCCCTGGTCACCAGCTCACCGTTCGCCGTAACCCCGGCGGCGCCTCCGGCCGGACGCCCGCGCCGGCGGCGCTGAACGGCGCCGAGGAGACCGGCGTGGGGCTGGCCGACGAGTTCTTCCTGATCGCCTGGGACACGGCTGGTTCCGGCGCGCCCCTGCTGCACCCGCGGGCGACCGCGCTGGGGCTGGCCGGCGCGCTGCTCGGCGAGCTTGCCCTGGCACAGCGGATCACCGTCTGGCGCGCCGAGGTGCGGGTGACGGATCCGCGGCCGGTGGACAACGCTCTCGGCCACCGGATCCTCCACGAGATGGTGAACGCCCCCGAACACACCGACGTCCGCACCTGGCTGGCCTACCTCGCCAGGAACAGCGTCGAGGAGGTGGCCGCCCGGCTGATCGACGGGGGGCTGCTGCGCGCCGCCGAGAGCCGGGTGCTGTGGCGCAAGAACGTCCGCTACCTGGCGACGAACTATGTCAACGGCGCCTGGCCGGCGGTCCGCGTGGAAAAGATGCTGGTCAACGGCGACCGGATGACGCCGTCCGACATGGCGCTGGCCGCGCTCGTCGAGGCCACCGGCCTGCTCGACACGATCCTGCTCGATCGCCGGGACCGGACGGCGGCCCGCCGCTATCTCGCGACGTTCATGGCCACCATCCCGCCCCCGCTCCGTGATCTCACCGGCCATGTCCGCGCCGCCGTCGGCGACGCGGTGCTCTCCTATCGCGCCTGAGCCGCCGCCCGCCCGAACCAGCCCGGTTCCCCCACCACCAAGGAGACCCCCACATGACCGTACGCACGAGAAGCGGCGACAACATCGCCACCGCGCTCGCCGCCGACCGGCTCGGCGTCCCGTCCGTCGTCTATTTCGTGTTGTCGGCCGCCGCGCCGCTGACCGTCGTCGCGGGCGTCGTCACCACCAGCTACGCCGTGACCGGCATCACCGGCCTGCCGATCGCCTTCCTGGCCGTCGGCGCGGTGCTCGCCCTGTTCTCCGTCGGATACGTCGCCATGGCCAGGCACATGGTCAACGCGGGCGCCTTCTACTCCTACATCTCCCGCGGGCTGGGCCGGCCCTGCGGGGTGGCCGGGGCGTGGATCGCCCTCGTCGCCTACAACGCGCTGCAGGTGGGGCTCTACGGGGCGCTCGGCGCGGCCGCCTCGCCGCTGCTCGACCAGTGGCTCGGCGTCCGCCCGGCGTGGTGGCTCATCGCGCTGGTGGCCTGGGCGCTGATCGCGGTGCTCGGCGTGATGCGGGTCGAGGTCAACGGCTCCATTCTGGCGATCCTGCTGACCGCCGAGGTGCTCGTCATCCTGCTGTTCGACGCCACCGACCTGGTCAATCCGGCGGGCGGCGCCGTCTCGCTGTCGGCCCTGTCGCCGGGCGAACTGTTCGCGCCCGGCGTCGGCGCCCTGCTGGTCATCGCCGTGCTCGGTTTCGTCGGGTTCGAGTCGTCGGTCGTCTTCTCCGAAGAGAGCAGGGACCCGCGCCGTACGGTGCCCGCGGCCACGTTCACGGCCGTGGCGATCATCGCCGTGCTGTACGCGGTGTCGTCCTGGGCGATGACCGTGGCCACCGGCCCCGGCAGGATCGTCGAGGTGACCCGCCGGGACGGACCCGAGACGATCTTCAACCTGGCCGGCGCGCATCTGAGCGGCACGGTGGTCGACATCGCGCGGGTGCTGTTCGTCACCAGCCTGTTCGCGGCGATGATCTCCTTCCACAACACCACGGCCCGCTACATCTTCGCGCTCGGCCGGGAGCGGGTGCTGCCGGCGGTCTTCGGCCGGACCAGCGTGCGCACCGGCGCGCCCAAGTCCGGCTCGCTCGCGCAGAGCGTGTTCGGCTGCGCGGTGATCATCGTGTACGCGGCGCTCGGGCTGGATCCGCTCGTGCAGCTGTTCTTCTACGGCGGCACGTTCGGCGGCTTCGGCGTCCTGCTCCTCATCACCGCCACCTCCGTCTCGGTGATCATGTTCTTCGCCCGCCGGCCCGCCGAGGAGAACGCCTGGCGCCGCATCGTCGCGCCGGTGGCCTCGACCGTCGCGCTCGCGATCATCGTCTATCTCGCCGTGGCCAACTTCGCCACGCTGCTCGGCGTCGACCCCACCTCGCCGCTGCGCTGGGCGCTGCCGGCGGCGTACGTGGTGGCCGCCATCATCGGCGTGGCCTGGGCGCTCGTGCTGAGCCTCACCCAGCCGGACGTGTACGCGAAGATCGGTCTCGGCGCCGAGGCCGCCACCGGCCAGGCGACCCCGGCGGGCTTCCGCCCGGCCGGAAACATGCCCCGGCACGCGAGGAGCCGGACCCGATGACCATCAGCAGCGCCATCCGCCGCGCCCGGCCCGCCGACGCGGGACGCGTCGCCGAACTCGTCGCCACGGCCTTCGCGCCGCTGCCCGCCGTCTCCTGGCTGGTGCCCGAGCCCGCCGACCGCCCGCGGGTCATGACGGCCAACCTCCGGATCTTCGTCGACCACGCGATCGAGTACGGTCACGTCGACCTCATCGACGAGGCCCCCGCGGCGGCCGTGTGGTTCCCGCGTACCGACCCGATCCCGGAACCGGCCGACTACGACCGGCGCCTGGCGGCGGCGTGCGGTCCCTGGACCGACCGGTTCCGCGTGCTGGACTCGCTGTTCGAGGAGAACCACCCGGACGGGCCGCACTATCACCTCGCGCTGCTCGCCGTGGCGCCCGAGTGGCAGAGCCGCGGGCTGGGCAGCGTGCTGCTCCGCAGGCAGCACGCCGAACTCGACGCGACCGCGACCGCGGCGTACCTGGAGGCCAGCAGCGCACGCAGCCGCGACCTGTATCTGCGGCACGGCTATGAGCCGGGCGAGCCGTTCCGGCTGCCCGACGGCACCCCGTTCTGGCCCATGTGGCGCCCGCCCCGGCCCGCCTCGCTGTGACGGCGCCGGCCGGCTCGGCCGGCCCGGAGAGTCGCGGTCAGGCCGGCCGGCATTCGACGACGAACCGGCCGGACCGTTGCGGCCCGGCGGCGACGACCTTCAGGTCCGCCCGCCGGGCCAGCTCGGCGAACTCGGCCACCGTGTTGGTGCGCCCGCCGGCGAGGATCATCTCGATCATCAACCGGCGCGGCGCGTCGTCGGGGGCCACCCCGCCCATGATCACGATCCGGCCGTCGCTCGGGCGGGCGGCCTCGGCGCAGCGGCGCAAGATCGCGACCGTCTCGGCGTCGGGCCAGTCGTTCAGCACCTTCTTCAGCAGGTAGAGGTCCGCGCCGGCCGGCAGCGGGTCGAAGAAGCTCTGCCCCACGGCCGTCACGCGGCCGGCCACCCCCGCGGCGGCGAACGTCTCACCGGACCGGGCCACCGTAGCGGGGAGATCCACCAGCGTGCCCCGCAGCGCGGGCCGCGAGCGCAGCAACTCGGCGAGCATCGCCCCGGTGCCGCCGCCGACGTCCACGACGGTCCGAACCCTCGACCAGCCGTCGGCGAGCTCGATGTGCGGGTCGGGTGCGCCGTGCCCGGCCGGGCCCATGAGCGCGTCGAAGCCGGCGGCGAGATCGGGATGGGCGGCGATGTCCTCCCAGAACGGCAGGCCGAAGACCTCGTGATAGTGCGGCCGGCCGGTCCTGACGTAGTCGAGCAGCGTGCTCCAGGCGTGGGCCATCCGCCCGCCGATCCCGGTCAGGTCGAGGAAGCCGCCGTCCGCGTCGAGGAGCCCGCGCGCCGCCTCGTTCAGCGCGTAGCGATCCGGTTCGGGCCGCGCGAACACGCCCGTGGCGACCAGGTGGTCCAGCACGCAGGCGAGCGCGTCGGCGTCGCAGTCCGCCGCCGCGGCGAGGTCCGCCGCGCTGGTGCGGCCGGCGGCGACATGATCGGCGATGCGCAAGGTCGCGGTCACGTACACACACCACGGAGTCCGCAGGTCCGTCAGCCGTTCGAGGTCCGCGGCGGCGGGTGGTTCGACCGGTTCGGCGGCGGGTTCGGCGGGTTCGGCGGGTTCGGCGGGTTCGGCCTGGGAGACCATCCACAGGTGGCCGAAGGGGTCGGCGAGCCGGCCGCCGCGGCCCCTGCCGGAGTCCTTGACGGGGAAGACCACCGTGCCGCCCGCGGCGAGCATGCGCCGGGCGACCGCGTCGACGTCGTCGACGTCGAGCATCAGCAGCACCGGCGTGCCGCCGGCCGAGGCCGGCGCGCGGTCGGTGGCGTCCTCGTCCTTGAGGGTGAACGCGGCGGCGCCGATCGCGAGTTCGGCGTGCACGATCGCGCCGTCCGGACCCGCGTGGCGTTCGATCTCGGTGGCGCCGAAGACCTGGCGGTAGACGTCGATCGCCCTGGCCGCGTCGGTCACGACGAGGCGAGGGCGCAGGGCGAGGCTGGGCGAGGTGGACATGCGGCCACCGTAGGCGGTGCCCCGGCCGGGGCGATTGGAGAAAAACGCCGCCGCCTCACGGCCCGCGCGCCACCGGGACGTGGTTGGGCGCGTCGCCCACGGCGGCCAGATAGGCGGCCGGCGTGATCCCTGTGATCGCGCGGAAGTCGTTGATCAGGTGCGCCTGATCGAAATAGCCGTGGGCCGCCGCGATCTCGGCCCAGTTGACCGCGCCCTGGGCCGGGACCCGGTCATGCACGTCGCCGAGCAGCCGCTGCAGCCGGCGCAGCCGGGAGAACCGCTTCGGAGTGAGCCCGGTCCGCTCCGCGAACATGCGCGTGAACCGCTTGGGGAGCAGGCCGAGGTGACCGGCCACCTCGGACACCGAGGCGCCGCGGTCGAAGGCGGCGGCGGCGCGGGCGACGGCCGCGGCGGTCGCGTCGTCCGGATCGCCTGCCTGGGCCGCCGGCGCCGTCGCGGCGCGCTCCACCAGCGCGGCCTCGATGAGCCGCGCCGCCTGGGGCGGGGTGGGGGCGGCCAGCAGCCGTTCGCGCAGCGCCGCGCCGTGGCGGCCCCACAGGTCGGTGAGGTCGACCAGCAGGTCGCGCGCCTCCGTCAGCGGCTCGGCGAAGAACGGCGCCGCGCCGCCCGTCGTGAACGACACCGTGACCACGCACCGCTGCTCGGCGGTGTCGATCACGATGGCGCGCGTGCGCGGCCCGGCCAGCATGGCACCGCCGACCCGATGGACGGCCGCGTGCTCCGGCCCGTGATAGACGCGGAACTCGTCTTCGTGGAGGTTGATCATCAGGCTCACGCCACCGGACGGCACGATCCGCTCGTGCCGGGTGGGCAGCTCCGGGCCCATGTCGAAGCCGATCGACCGGACGTACGGTGCGAGCAGCGGCGACCGCGGGCGGAACGCCAGCGACACCGCGGCCTCGGCCGTACCCGCCGGCGCCCTCACCCGTCCGCCACCTTGGTGCCGATGACGACGGTGGCGTCGCCTTCGTGGGTTTCGTCGGTTTCGTCGCCTTCGTTGGATTCGGCCACGCGCGGGCGCAGCCCGTTGCCGGTCAGCAGGCCCGCGATGCGCGGAGCCTGGCGCTCGCTCGCCTCGACGAGCAGGTGGCCGCCTGGCGCGAGCCAGCCCGGCGCCGCGCCGGCCACCCGGCGCAGGACGTCCAGGCCGTCGGCGCCCCCGTCGAGCGCCGCGCGCGGTTCGTGGACGCGTGCCTCCGGCGGGAGCAGGCCCACCTCACGGGTGGGAACGTAGGGCGCGTTGGCCACCATGACGTCGACCCGCCCGCGCAGCGTGGTCGGCAGCGGCCGATCGAGGTCCCCCTCATAGACCCAGCCACCGGCGGCGGCGACGTTGCGGCGGGCGCAGCGGACCGCGGCGGGGTCGATGTCGACCGCGTGCAGCTCGATCTGGCCCAGCGCGGCCGCCAGCGCCGTGCCCACCGCGCCCGTGCCGCAGCACAGGTCGACCACGACGAGTGGGCGTGTCGCGGAATGCCGGGCGAGCGCGACCGCCTGGCGAACGAGGAACTCGGTGCGGCGGCGGGGCACGAAGACGCCGGGATCCACGGTGACCCGCAGGCCGCAGAACTCCGCCCAGCCGAGGACGTGCTCCAGGGGCAGGCCGGCGGCCCGCCGCTCGACCATCACGGCGAGATCGGCCGCGGTGGGCGCCGCGGTGATGAGCAGGCGTGCCTCCTCTTCGGCGAAGACGCAGCCGGCGGCGCGCAGCCGCGTGACGATGGGCCTCGCGCGGGAAACCCGCAGGGACGAGGCGTGGGTGTCAGAGGAGGAGAACGACGATGAGAAAACCGACATGAGAGCCCTTCGAGATGCGCGGTCCACCGTGTGGCGCTCTCGCGCCGGCTCGTGCCGGAGACGGCCGCCTATGCCGGACGGACCGTGTGGCCGCGAGGTGAGAGCACCCGGCCTGAACTGGCGGTAACTGTCCTCACCTCCTCGGGACGCATCGGCTGCGGACAGCAACATTACCCGATCGGTGCCGCCCGTCCAGCCTCCGTGTCCGCGGCCCCGGCGCGGCACGTGGATCTCGCCGCCCTATGCCGGTTGCGCGTCGTGCCGCTCGGACGGCTCGCGCCGCTCCGGTGGGACGCCGAGTCCGGCCGCGGAGCCGATGGCGGCCCGGATCCGCGTCAACGACTCCTCCCGGACGCGCAGCTTGGTGGTCGCATGGGCGTCCATGTCGAGCTTCGCGAGCTCGGCCGCGACGCCCTGGGCGGCGGCGCCGAGCTCGGCCGCGGGCACCACCCGATCGAGAAAACCGGCGGCCACCGCGTCATCGGGGGAATAGACCTCGGCGAGCAGAACGGCCCGGTTGAAGTGCGCCGGGGCCAGCCGCTGCCTGCAGATCTCGATCGCGGGCCCCGGCATCGGCAGCCCGAGGGCCACCTCGTTCGCCGTGATCTTGTACGAGCCGGCCGCGCCCACCCGGTAGTCGCCGGAGAGCAGGAGGAAGACCCCCATCGCCACCGCGTGGCCGTTACACGCGATCACGACGGGCCGCGGGAAGGACAGCAACCTGGCCGCCAGCTCGAAGCCCCCGCTGACCAGCGCGACCGTCTCGGCGCCGCCGCGGGCGAGCACACCGAGATCGAAGCCGGCGGAAAATGCCCGCGCCGTGCTGGTGAGGACCACGACGGCCTCATCCGCCGTCGCCCGGTCGAGCGCGTGGTCGAGCTCGGAGATCATGGCGGGCGACAGGACGTTGACCTTGCCGTCGTCCATGGTGATGGTCGCGACAGAGTCCTCGAACCGGTACGAAACGAGCGCGTTCACGGTCCACGAGCTTAGAGGCCGAGCGCACCGGGCGTCCTGCGGGGGAGGCGGCCGGCACGGTAGGGCGCCGGGCGGCCGATCGTGGCCGGTATCGGACCGTTCGGCCCGGCGGCCGCCGCATCGGCCGGGGTTACCGGCCGGTCGGGAAACGGAACATGCTTTCTGGCCGACCAAATCGACTCGCGGTCAAGATCCGCGCGGAAATGTGTGTACCCCAGGCCGGATTGTCAATCCCTATCCTCGGTATAGGGGGATCGATAGGGGTGGTGTCCGGGCCGGTTAGGGGCTGACTTCTGGCACCCGTATTGCCTAGATTGACGGTGAATTCAAGCCCCGGTAGCCCAATTAGGCAGTCAGGCAACGGACTTAAAATCCGTGGAAGTGTGGGTTCGAGCCCCACCCGGGGTACCAGGTTCGGTCCGGTGCGGTGGTCTATACTGCGTATCTCCCAGGCGAGGTGATCACCGATACCGTGACCGGACAGATATGGGCTATCAGTGATCTGCACGTCGGCTACGCCGAAAATCGAAAGATCGTGCAGGAGCTGCGTCCGGAGTCGGTCGCCGATTGGCTGATCGTGGCAGGTGACGTCGGTGAGATGTTCGCCGATATCGAGTGGACGCTGACCACCCTGACCCGGCGTTTCGCCACCGTGATCTGGGCACCGGGCAATCACGAGCTGTGGACGCCGCGCGACGACGCCCTCGCCTTGCGCGGCGTGGCCCGCTATGAGCGGCTGGTCGAGATGTGCCGGCGCCTCGGAGTGGTGACGCCCGAAGATCCCTACCCGGTCTGGGAGGGCGAGGGCGGCCCGGCCGTGATCGCTCCGCTGTTCGTGCTCTACGACTACACGTTCCGGCCGGACGGCGCGACATCGGAGGAAGAGGCACTGGCCAGGGCGTATGAGGCCGGCGTCGTCTGCACCGACGAACTGCTGCTGCACCCCGATCCGTACCCGAGCCGGGGCGATTGGTGCCGCGCCAGGGTCGCCTACACCGAGCGGCGGCTCGCCGCCGCCGATCTCCCCACCGTCCTCGTCAACCATTACCCGCTCGTCCGCGAGCCGACGCGGGTGCTGCACTACCCGGAGTTCGCGCAGTGGTGCGGCACCGAACTCACCGCCGACTGGCACGTCAGGTTCAACGCGGCCGCGGTCGTGTACGGCCACCTGCACATTCCGCGGACCACGTGGCACGACGGCGTGCGCTTCGAGGAGGTCTCGGTGGGCTATCCCCGCGAATGGCGGCGCCGCCCCGGCCCGCCCGGCGTGCTGCGCCGCATCCTGCCGGCCCCGAAGACGGCGGCCTGACCGGGCTGACGAAGATAACCGCGCTGCGGCGCCGCTACCGCGCACCGGTCCTGACGACCAGCAACTCGTCGGAGCCCGAGGCCGCGCCCCACACCTCGCCGGGTCGGCCGTGCAACTGCCGTACGGCCGGCGCGTCGCCGTCCGCGACGGCGAACCTCTCGGTGGCCGGGTCGAAGCTCACCAGGCGGTCGGTGGCGAAGTCGCTCAGCCACACCGTGCCGGCGGCCTCGGCGAACACGGCGTACGGCTGGGCCCCGCCACCGGGCAGCGGCCACTCCCGCCAGTCGCCGGTCGCCGGGTCGTAGCGACCGAGGCGCCCGCCGTTGTACTCGCTCACCCACACGCGGCCGCGACCGTCGGCCCACACCCGGCGCGCGCCCTGGTCCTCGGTGGGCGGCTCGATGACCTTGGCGCGGCCGGTGCCGGTATCGATCTCCGCGATGTGGCTGCCGGCCAGCGAGGCATAGAAGACGTGGCCGTCCGGCGTGGTGGTGATGCCGTACGGGCCGGCGCCGCGCGGCGCGTCGTAGACGTCCATCCGCCCGCTAGACGGATCGAGCCGGCCGTACACCCCGCTTTGGCCGGTGAACCACAACACGCCGTCGGCGTCGAACGTGGCGGTGTTGAGGTTGGCGCCGGCGCGGCCCGCGGGCAGCGGGAACCGGCGCACCTGCCGGTTGTCCGCGTCCACCCGGACGATCGCGTTGAGGCCGCCGTCGGTCACCCAGGCGGCGTCGTCGGACCCGGTGATCACGCCGTGCGGACGAGAGGCGTCGCCCAGCGGCACCCTGGTCACCTCGCCACTCTTCGGATCGAGGTGCCCGAGGTAGCCCGCCTGCTGGGCGGTGAACCACACGCCGCCGTCGGCCGCGGGCGCGACGTCGTGCGGGCCCGAGCCGGAGGGCACCTCGAACCGTTCGATCGCCGGACCCGGGCCGGCGGTGCGCGCGGTCGACGTCGTGGCGCCCGAAGTGGCGCCGGCCCCGGTGGGCACGCCTGCCGACTCGCCGGAGCACGCGGCGAGCAGGCCCAGCGCCGCGATCATGGTCATCAGGCGGATCGTCATCGACCTTCGCATCGACTCATCCTCGCAGCGCGCGCCAGTCATCGGCGCTGATCGTCGTCACCGGCGCGAGCGGCTTTTCCGCTCGCGGGTCGAAGACCACCATGTCTCCCTCCGCGATCGTCAGGCCGGCGGCGCGATTGATGTTGAAGCCGTGCGAGACCAGCACGGTGTTGGTCCCGTCGGCCGGACGCTGGCGCAGCAGCCGCCGCAGCCGCTCGGCGACCTGGTCGTCGTCGACCCCGGGGTAGGCCTCGCTGATGAGATCGCGGGTGTCGCGCACCCGTCCCGGGCCGAAGGCGATCTCGGCGGTCTCGCGTGTCCGGTCGTAGGGGCTGACCAGGACCGTGCCGATCGGGATGCGCAGCCGGCGGACGGCCGCCCCGATCTCCCGCGACTGCGTGCGGCCCTCGGCGGACAGGTTCCGTTGCGTGCCGGGATCGTTGAGGTCGAGGTCGGGGTCGTCTTGGGCGCTTTCGGTCGCCGCGTGCCGCATGTAAAGGACGTAGCCGCCCTGGCGCAACTGCGTGACCAGATCCGGCGCCGCCGACCGCGAAGCCGGCGCGGCCGGCGGTGCCGGATCCGACGCTGGCCGGCTGCTGCCGCCGCAGCCGGCCAGCAGCCCTGCCGCACAGACGGCGAGCACGAGGCTGAGCAACCGCACGTCTGAAAACCTACACAGCGCCCCGAAACTGCGTGTAAAGGCCGCTACCGGAACAGCGCCGCGTGCCCGGCGCTGGAGCCGGCGAGCTGCCCACGGTCATTGATCGCCGCGACGAAGTCCGATTCGTTCAGGCCGCGCGTGGTCAGGTCGGTCATGCGCTCGCGCTCCCACAAGAACGCGTGCTCCGGCACCGGGGGAGTCCCTGCGAGGGTGCCCGAGCCGCCGGATACTTCCTGCACCAACGGCTGGATCTACGTCAGGGCCAACGCCGGCCGGATGGCGCTGCCCATCAAGACCGGCCCTGCCACGTACGGTGAGCGGACCTTCGTCTACGGCTGGTTCATCGGCAACAAATACCTCTGCAACGGCTGCTCAAGCGCCGCCTTTGACAACGCTCTGTCGACGATGAGCGGCGAACTGTTCCGCGCTCAGGTCCGCTCGGCCCTCCTCACCTGGTAGACCGCGCTTTCCACGTCGTTCGCGCCGGCCGCGGCTCGCTCGGCGCGTTAGCCGTGGGTGTGCGCCGACTCGCCGGTGATGGATTCGTACAGGTGATGGCAGTACAGCTCGAAGCCGAGCGTCGCCTCGACGTGGGCGCGGGCTTTGGCGACCGATCCGTCCCGCTCGGCGGCGGTGCGGCCGACCTCGGCGAGCCGGTGCCGCAGCGCGTGCCGCAGCTCGTCGGTCAAGAAGGCATGCACCTGTTCCGCCGAGCCGGACTCGACCGCCTTCTCGGCCAGGGGGAGGACCGGGCCTTCCTCCGTACCGGCGGGTTTCAGGCCGGTGAAGGGGGCGCCCTCCCCGGCGCGATGGACGCGGACGACGGTCTCGTAGAACCATTGCTCGGCCACCTCGCCGGCGGCCTCGTGGGCGCGTACCGGAAGCACGCGGGCGAAGGCGCGTCGCACCTCCTCCTCGCCGTCCGCGGGAACGTAGGGCAGGACGAGATCGACGTCGCCGGCATCAAGCGCGGCCTTGGCGGCGGTCACCACGGGGCCGCTCATCGAGTCACAGTGCGGAGGCATCTGGCCACCTCCCTCTCGCTCCCTCCAGTCCAACTCCCCGGCGAGGCCCGGGCGAAGGGGCGAAGGTCCCATCAGCGCGATGTCAACGCCGAGAGAACCGCGTCGTGCAGGACGCCGTTGGTGACCACCGCGCAGCCGCCGTCGGCGCGCGCCACGCCGGACGTGTCGGTCAGCGCGCCCCCGGCCTCCTCGACGATCACTTGGATGGGAGCGAGGTCCCATATCTTGCCCCACGGGTCCAGGCTCGCTTCGAGCAGTCCTTCCGCGACCTGCATGTGCGCCGAGAACCCGCCCGAGCCGACGACGAAGCGCGCGCGCCGGCTCAGGTCAATGATCCCGTCGAGAAGGCCGCGGCGCTGCCACACGTGTACGCCCCCGAACGACAGGTAGGCCTCGGCGATGTCCGCGACGGTCGAGACCCGGAGCGGACGCCCGTCGTCGGTGAACGCGCCCTCCCCCCGCCGCGCCCACCAGCGCCGGCCGAGCGCGGGCGCCGACACCACGCCGACCTCCGCGACTCCGTCCGCCATCAGCGCGATGAGCGTGGCGAAGGTGGGGATGCCGCGGACGAAGTTGTTCGTATGGTCGATGGGGTCGACCACCCATTGCCGCCGCCCGCCCGCGGACGGCGGCGTCTCCTCGCCGAGGAACCCGTCGTCGGGGCGGTGGCGCCGCACCTCGGCGCGAAGGGATCGCTCGACCTCCACGTCCACGGCGGAGACGAGGGAGCCGTCGGCCTTGCTGCTCGCCGCGACCCGGCCGGTGCCGAAGGCCGCGGCGGTACGTCCGTCCGCGAGATCCGCGAGCCGCAGCGCGAGCGCGAGGTCGCTCATCCGGCGTCAGGGGGTGAAGGACAGGAAGCCGCCGACCAGGGCGCCGTAGGCGACGTGGGCGAGCAGGGTGACTTCGGGTGTGCGCCGGCCGTAGTTGCGCATGAGGAAACCGGGGGGCTCGAGCAAGGGCGTGTCGCCCGCGGCGGTGTAGGTGGAGCCCATGCGGGGGTGGACGAGGGGGAGCAGCACGTTGACCAGTGCGGTGGCGGAGAACAGGCCGTGCGCGAGGCCGAAGAGCGCGCCGAGCGCCCATCCGGCGTGGCCGATGGCGGCGAAGAGGCCGAAGTAGCAGAAGGCGAACAGCTGGCCGAAGCCGAAGTGGGCGAGGTAGCCGATGGCCTTGGCGCGAACCCGGTCGGCGGTGACGGCGGTGCCCAGGAGGAAGGGCAGGTCGATGCGGGTGAGGCGGAGTTCGCTTGCCGCCCGCAGGGCGGTGGTGAGGACCAAGGTTCCGGTGAAGCCGCCGGCCACGGCGCCCCAGACGTTCATGTCCCCTCCGGGTCGGCGAGCGCCTGGGCGGCGCTGATGAGGGCCAGGTGGGTCAGGCCCTGCGGAAAGTTGCCGAGAAACTCACCCGTGGCGGGGTCGACCTCCTCGGCGTAGAGGCCCACGTCGTTGGCGAGGGCGAGGAGTTGTTCGAACATCTCGGCGGCCCGCTCGGGGCGGCCGGTGCGAGCCAGCGCTTCGACGAGCCAAAAAGAGCACGTCAGGAAGGCGCCCTCGGCGCCGGCGAGGCCGTCCTGGCCGGTGTAGCGCAACACGAAGGGGCCGTCGGCCAGCCGCCGCGCTACGGCGTCGACGGTCGATCGCAGGCGTTCGTCGCCGGGTGGCACGTAGCCGAACAGCACCCCGAGCAGTACGGCGGCATCGAGGTCATCGCTGCCGGGCGCCCGGGTGTAGGCGCCGATCTCGGCCGACCAGCACCGCTCGTCGACGAAGGCACGCGCGGCTGCGGCCTCGGCCCGCCAGCGGGCGGCGTTCCGAGCGGGGATGGCGCCGGCCTCGGCCAGGGCGGCGGCCCGCTCCAGCGCGACCACGCACATCATCTTCGACTGGGTGAAGTGCAGCGGGCTGCTGCGCACCTCCCAGATACCTGAGTCGGGCTGCCGCCAGATACGGGCCACGAGATCGGCGGTCTCGGCCAGCCGCCGGGTCACGTCGGGGTCGAGCGCACCGTAGCTGCGGGCGTAGCGCCATGCCGTTTCCATCAGGTCGCCGTAGACGTCGAGCTGGAGCTGGTCCGACGCCGCATTGCCCAGGCGCACCGGCCGGGATCCGCGGTAGCCGTCGAGGTCAAGCTCGGCCTCCGGCGCGTGGCCGCCCCCGTCGAGCCGGTAGAGCACCTGCAGCCGGGGGTGGGTCAGCTGGGAGGCGTGCATCAGCCACCAGAAGAACGCCTCGCCCTCAGGAACACATCCGAGCGAGGCCAGAGCGTTGATGATGAACGCGGAATCACGTACCCAGCAGTAGCGGTAGTCCCAGTTGCGTTCCCCGCCCAGCGTCTCGGGCAGCGCGGTCGTGGCCGCCGCGGCCAGCGCGCCGGACGGGGCGTACACCAGCAGCTTGAGCGCCAGTCCGCTGCGCACCACCGCCTCTCGCCAGGGCCCGGCGTAGCGACGGTCGGCCGCCCAGGCCCGCCACGTCCGGCAGGTGTGGGCCAGCCGTGCCTCGACCTGCGCGCGGGGCGGGAGCACGAGGGGTTCGCCGGACGCGTAGGTGACCAGCAGGCCGGCCTGGTCTCCCGGGCGGGTACGGACGGTGCCCGTCATATCGGTCGCGGTGACATCGACGTCGCCCGCGTTCCACGCGCACACGGCCAGGGCCTGGCCGCTGCCTTCGGCCACCGGGATCCCGGCGCGGCTGGTCAGGCGGGTGGGGGAGCGGCCGAAGTCGAATCGAGGGGTGAACCGCCAGCGCAGGGTGACCTCGCCCGACACCCCTTCCACTCGCCTGTACAGCTCTCGCAGCGGAGCCAGCCCCGGCCCGGGCAGCAGCAGGGCGTCGGTGACCCGTGCCACGCCGCCGGCGGTGGTGAAGGTGGTCTCCAGCACGTTGGTGTCCGGCAGATAGCGGCGCCGCACGGTGTACGGGTCCGTCGGCTCCAGCGTGAACCGCCCGCCCTTGTCGGCGTCCAACATCGACCAGCACACCGCTGCCGAGTCCATGTCCGGCAGGCACCACCAGTCGATCGCGCCGTCCAAGGCGACCAGCGCCACGGTGCGGCCGTCGCCGATCGCCGCGTAGTGCTCGATCGGGGCGTAGCCGGCCGTGCGCGAAGGCCGGCCGAGGAGGCCTCGGGGGTCGGCCTTCGGCCCATCGCCCATCGGCGCCTCCAATGGCGGTAACTGATCAAAAGCATAGGGCCCGGCGGCTCAGATCCGGCGGAGGGCGAGGCCGCCGAGGCTGGCGGCCAGCGCGGCCATGGCGGCCACCCCGGCCAGTTCGGCGATGCTGACGCCGAACCCCACCCAGGGCTCGAACAGGGTGGTCACGACATGGGTGAGCGGCAGCACGTCGCCGACGTAACGCATCCACGCCGGCAGGATCTCCCGGGGCGGGCCGGCGCCGGCGAGGAACATCATGACGAAGAAGAGGATCAGTCCGAGGCCTTGGGCGGCCCGGGTGCCAGGCATCAGCGCGCCGATGAGCACCCCGAGGCTGGCGAAGGCCACGGCGGACAGCGCGAACGCCAGCAGCACGCCCCAGGGCGCGGCGGGAAGCCGCGCGTCGTAGCCGAGGACGCCGATGGCGATCAGCCCGACGATGCCGGGGATGGTGACCAGGGCGCTGACCAGCACCTCGGCGCCCATGATCGTGGGCGCGGGTATCCCGGCGGCCCGGAATCGCCTGAGCACCCCCTGCTCGCGGTAGGCCGCGACGTGCACGGACACGCTGATCAGCCCCATCGCGGACAATGCCAGCCCAATGTAGGCGGGCACGTAGAAATCGATCGCCTCGACCCCGCGCCAGACCGTCGCGTCGGGGGGTTCGTCGGCGAACGCGGCGCCGAGGATCACTACGACGAGCGCGGGAAAGACGAGCGTGAACACCACCGTCAGCGGATCGCGGGTGAACAGCTTTCCCTCGACCCAGGCGAGTTTCTCGAGCGATCGCATGCCGCCCCCCGTCATGACCGTCATTCCGTGAGTCGCAGGACCGTCTCTTCGAGATCGGCCCGCTCGGCGGTCAGATCCTCGGGGACGAGTCCGTGGTTCACCAGCGCCGCCGCCACCAGCGCCAGGACCGGCCCGTCCCCCTTCACCAGGATCTGGGCGCCGTCGCGGCCGACCTCGTGGACGTGCGGCACCTCGCTCAGCCATGACACGTCGGCGTGGTCGGCGGTGAACCGCACCCGTACTCCCGGCGCGAACCTGCTGACCAGCCCGTCCGGGGAGTCGACGGCGACCACCCGCCCGCCCTTCAGCACCGCGATCCGGTCACAGAGCCGTTCGGCCTCGTCCATGAAGTGCGTCACCAGTACCACCGTCGTGCCGCGACGACGGATGTCGGCGACCAGGTCCCAGGCGACGCGCCGTCCGGCTGGATCGAGCCCGGTGGTCATCTCGTCCAGAAAGACCACCTTTGGCGCGTTGAGCAGGGCCAGTGCGACGAACAGCCGCTGCCGTTGCCCGCCCGACAGGGCGCCGAACGGGGCCTTGTGTTTGTCGCGCAACCCCCACTGCCGGGTGAGCGCCCGCCAGTCCCCGCCGCGCGGCGACAGCGAGGCGAACAGGTCGAGCGCCTCCCATACCCGCATCCGGTCGGGCAGGGCCGACTCCTGGAGCTGGCAGCCGATCAGCCGCCGCAGCGCCCTGGCATCCGCGCCCGGGTCGAGTCCGAGCACCCTGATCCGCCCCGCATCGGGCCGCCGCAGGCCCTCCAGGCACTCCACCGTCGTGGTCTTGCCGGCGCCGTTCGGGCCGACGATGCCGAAGATCTCGTTCTCGTCGACCTCGAACGACACGTCGTCGACCGCGACCGTCGTCCCATAGAGCTTGCGCAGCTCGCGTACCTCGATGACCGCTCCCATGAGCGCCTCCGCCGCCAAGTCTTCCGCCACGGCGGGATCGTTCGAAGCGGCGAACGGCGCCCCATGGGGGACCTTTGGTCCTGGCCGTGGTCCTGGTCGTGGGCACGGGGACCCGGTTTCTGGCTCGCAGGTTAGGCCGCCGTACCTCTTGGTAAGTACGAACTAGCCATTCCGTAGAAATCCTCGGCCATGGGCACAGGCGAAACTCTCTGCACAGGAGCGCAGTTGTCCAAGCACTGACATTGGTCTGAACCTCCACATCGACGCGATCGTCGATAAGAGCGATGACGCATGGAGGCCGGCCAATGTTTCCATCGACTTCGGGAGCGAAGGAATGCTTCGTAACTGCCGATGGACTCCGAGCCGTTCTTGACGGATACGCTGATGCGTTTTGGAGTCTTAGGACCACTTTCTGTCACTAGAGACGGCCATACGATCGATCTCAAACCGTTCAAATGGCGTGTCTTGCTTGCCGTCTTGCTGCGGCAACCCAACAAACCGGTTTCCGTCGACGTGATGATGGACGCGCTGTGGGGTGAACAACCCCCGCGATCGGCCCGCGCGAACCTGCGGGTCTATATCCATCGGCTGCGGCACGTACTGAGTTCGGAAGAACGCATTACGTGGATCGCCCCAGGCTATGCGCTTGCCGTTTATCCGGGCGAGCTGGACGCCCACCGCTTCGCCGAACTGATCGGACAGGCACGGCAGGCACGCGAAGGCGACGACATCGCCGGGGCCGGCACGCTGCTGCGCGAGGCGCTGCGCCTGTGGCGCGGTGCGGCCTACGAGGGGCTGACCGAGGAGTGCCTGCCGCTGCGCGACGAGGCCGCCCGGCTCGAGGAACTGCGTGTCGCCGCACTCCAGGAGCGGGTGTCCATCGATCTGGAGCTGGGTCGCCACGGCGACCTGGTGCCGGAGCTGCGCGCCCTGGTGGCCGAGCACCCGCTGCGAGAGCGGTTCCGCGCTCAGCTGATGCTCGCGCTGTACCGATCGGACCGGCAGGCCGAGGCGCTGCAGGTCTACCGGGACACCCGGCAGGTCCTCACGGAGGAACTCGGCCTCGAGCCGGGATCTCAGCTGCGCGGGCTCGAGCGGGCGATCCTCGCCAACGACCCCTCCCTCGACCACCCCGTCCCCGCGACCACACCGGTGCGGGGCCCCGCGCTCGGCGCGCCCGACGCGGTACGCGCATTGGCGCGGCCGCCGGCGTCGACCGCGTCGGCCGCGTCGTCGGCCGCGTCGTCGGCCGCGTCGTCGGCCGCGCCTGCCGCGCCTCCTGTCGTCGCCGCCGCGCCGGTCGCGCTGGGCCCGCGGCCGCGGATGGTGCCCCAGCAGCTTCCGCAGGACGTGCCCGGTTTCACCGGCCGGGACGACGAGCTCGCCCAGCTGGACGGCCTGCTGCCGATGAGCGGCGGGCAGGCGGCGCCGGCCGCGGTCGCGTCCGTCGCCGGCTCCGCCGGGGTGGGCAAGACGGCGTTGGCCGTGCACTGGGCGCACCGGGTCCGCGATCATTTCCCCGACGGTTCGCTGTTCGTCGACCTGCGCGGCTACAACCCGACGGCGCTGCCGGCCGAGCCCGACGAGGTGCTGGAACGGTTTCTGCGCGCCCTCGACGTACCGCCGGCGGTCATCCCGGCGACGCTGGAGGATCGCGCGGCATTGTTCCGCACCCAGCTCAGCCGGCGGCGGATGCTGATCGTGCTGGACAACGCCGCGACGTCGGAGCAGGTCCGCTGGCTGTTGCCCGGATCGGCGGACTGCACGGTCGTGGTGACGAGCCGCCGCCGGCTCTCCGGCCTGGTGGCCCGCAACGGCGCCCTGCGCATCCCGCTCGGGCTGCTGTCGCAGGCCGAGGCGATGGCGTTGCTGCGTCAGGTGATCAAGACCCCGCGGGTCGACTCCGAGCCGGCGGCCGCCGTCGAGCTGACGAAACTGTGCGCGAACCTCCCGCTGGCGCTGCGGCTCGCCGGGGAGCGGGTCAGCGCGCGCCCGCATCTCATGCTGGCCGATCTGATCCGCGAGCTGGCCAACGAGTACGACCGGCTGAACCTGCTCAGCGCCGACGACGACGAGGCCACGGCGGTGCGCGCCGCGTTCTCGTGGTCGTACCGGGCCCTCGACGAGGACGCGGCAAGGGCGTTCCGGCTGCTCGGCCTGCATCCCGGCCCTGACCTGAGCCTCGCCGCCGTCAGCGCCCTCACCGGCACCGACGAGCCGCGGGCGCGCGCGCTGTTGCACGCGCTGACCGACGTGCACCTGGTGCAGGAGACCTCCTACGACCGCTACCAACTGCACGACCTGCTGCGCGCCTACGCGCTGGAGCGGGCGCAGGCCGACGAGCCGGCGCACGAGCGCGCCGCGGCCGTCCGCCGGGTCCTCGATTGGTACATGTACACCGCCGACGCGGCCGACAGGATCTTGATGCCGCAGCGGTTGCACGTGCCGCTCGATCCGCCTCCCCAGGGCGGCCGTCCCCGGGAGCCGGCCTCGCCGCGTGCCGCGCTGAAGTGGTGCGAGGAGGAACGGCTCAACCTCGTGGCGGTGACGAGGTTCGCCGCCGAGCAGGGCCGGCACGACATCGCGTGGAAGATCCCCTGCGCGCTGTGGAGCTACTTCAGCGTACGCAGCCACTGGAGCGACTGGTTCACCAGCCACGACATCGGAATCGCCGCCGCCAGGCGCGGCGGCGACAGGTACGGCGAGTCCCTCCTGCTGACCAGCATCGCCAACGCCTACAGCGCCGTCGGCCAATACGAGGAGGCCGTCGGCCGGTTTCACCAGGCCATCGCGATCAGCCGTCAGATCGGCGAGTCATGGGTGGAGGCGGCGGCCCGCACGCTGCTCGGCAGCACCCACCGTGAGCGCTGGCAGCTGAGCGAGGCCCGCGACAACTGCGAGCGGGCGCTGCGGCTCTTCCGCGCCAACGGCGACCCGTGGGGCACCGCCTGGGCGCTGTACACGCTGGGCGAGGTCTGCGAAGGGCTGCGCGAAGACCATCAGGCGCTCGAGCACACGAAGCAGGCCCTGTCCCTGTTCGAGAACACCAACGACCAGTGGGGACGAGGCCGGACGCTCTCCCTCATCGGGCAGATCAATCGCAATCTGCATCGATTTCGCGAGGCGATGGACTATTGCATGCAGGCGCTCGCGGCCACCCGGGAGATCGGCAATCGGCTGGGGGAGGCGCTTGCCCTCTACACCTTGGGCAAGGTCCAGTGCGACATGGGCCGGATCGAAGCGGCGCGGGAGTCGTGGCAGCAGGCTCTGCTGATTTTCGATGAACTGGGCACCCCACAAGCCGACAAGGTCCGATACCGGTTGACGAAATTGCCGAGCATGAATGCGAGCTAATCGCGAATAAATCCACGGTAAATCCATTATGTACCGTGACGCAACCACCCTCGGACAACGTGTCTGCGGGTACTTCATGACTACCGACCAAACTCCTTCTTCAAGGCACATGTCATGGTCACGGAAGGAAGTTCCTTGTGTCTGAACTGATCAATATTGCCGAAAGTGAACTGCTCACTACGAGACAGGTGCATGACCTGTATCGCAAGTACGTCAGCCGCAGCCAGGTCTCGCTCATGACGTCGTTCGGCTTCGGGCGGGAGCTGGTCGAGCGGGCGGAGGGCGCCTGGGTCATCACCCGGGACGGCCGCAAGATCCTCGACGTCACCGGCGGGGTGGGTGTGCTCAACCACGGGCATAACCACCCGCGCATCCTGGCCGCGCGGCGGCGGTTCGCCGAGCAGCGGCGCATGGAGGTGCACAAGGCGTTCTTCTCGCCCTACGTGGCCGCGCTGAGCCACAACGTCGCGCAGCTGCTGCCCGGCGACCTGAACATTTCGTATTTCCCGAATTCGGGCGCGGAGGCGAACGAAGGCGCCGTCAAGATGGCGTACAAATACCACGGGGGACGGCGCAACACCATCCTGCGCGCGGACATCAGCTTTCACGGAAAGACCCTCGGCGCGGGCAGCCTGACCGGCTCGGCCGAGAACTCCTTCCGGTTCCCCGGGCTGCCCGGCATCGTCGTCTACCCGTACGGCGACGTCGCGGCGGTCAAGGAGGCGGTGGAGGCCGCGCGCAATCCGTCCGGCGAGTGCGACGTGTACGCCATCATGGCCGAGCCGTTCAGCGCTTCCAGCCTGCGCCGCTGGTCGGAAGAGGATCTGTACGAGCTTCGCCGGCTGTGCGACGAGAACAACATCATCTTGATCTTCGACGAGATCTACACCGGCTGGGGGAAGACCGGCAGCCTGTTCTATTTCATGCGCCATCCCGGCCTGCTGCCCGACATCTTGGTGTACTCGAAGTCGCTGGGCGGCGGAAAGGCGTCCATCTCGGGCTACACCGCACGCGAGCCCATCTTCCGGAAGGCCTACGACCGGCTGGCCGACGTCATCTTGCACAGCACGACCTACTACGGCTTCGGCGAGGAGACGGTCACCGCGATCGAGGCGGTCAACGTCGTCGTCGAGGAGGACTTCCCGGCGCGGGCGCGCGCCATCGAGGCGGTCCTCGGCCCGGGCCTGCAGAGCCTCCAGAAGTCCTACCCCGACGTGATCGCGCAGGTCACCGGCGTCGGAGCGCTGTGGGGGGTGTTCTTGGCTGGCGGCCCGAAGCTCCTGGACCTGGCGGGCAAGCTGGCCCCCGGATTCTCCGGCGACCCCCAGTTCCGCACCAAGCTGATCACCCTGTCGGTGATCGCCGAGCTTTTCCGCGAGCACGGGATCGTGGCCTACTACAGCCCCAACGTCGAGAACCCGCTCATGGTCGCGCCCACGCTCGCCGCCGAGCCCGAGGACATCGAGTACTTCATCGACAGTCTCGACAAGACCCTGTCCAAGGGCCTGCCGCGGCTGCTCAGCCGGTTCGTTCGGGAGAAGGTGGGGTCACGGTGGCCGCTCGGATCGTCGTGACCGGCAGCGCCGGCATGCTCGGGAGCAACCTGGCCCGGCATCTCGTCCGCGCCGGGCACGATGTGATCGGCGTCGACGTACGGCCGCCGCTCGATCCCGAGTTCGGCCGGCGGCACTTAATCGGCGACGCGCGCGACCTGTCGTTCATGACCGAGGCGATGACCGGCGCGGACGCGGTCGTGCACTGCGCCGGCGCGCTGCCCAGCTACCCGGCCGACCAGATCCACAGTGTGATCGTCGACGGCACGAGCGGGGTGCTTGAGGCCGGCCGCCGGGCGGGGGTGGAGCGCGTCGTGCACATCTCCTCCACCGCCGTGTACGGCCTGCCGAAGGTGGTGCCCACGACCGAAGACCACCCGCGCGAGCCGGTCGACCCGTACACCCGCGCCAAGACGCGGGCGGAGGAGGTGGCCGAGAAGTTCCGGGCGGACGGCATGTGCGTGCCGATCCTGCGCCCCAAGACCTTTCTCGGCCCCGGCCGGATGGGCCTGTTCGCGATGCTCTTCGAGTGGGCGGAGGAGGGCCGTAACTTCCCGATCATGGGGCGCGGCGACGTACGCGTCCAGATGTTCGCCATCGAGGACCTCGTGGCGGCCATCGCGGGCGTGCTCGCGGCCCCGCCCGACGTGGCCGGCGACACCTACAACCTCGCCGCCGCCGAGTTCGGCACCCTGCGCGAGGACTTCCAGGCGGTGCTGGATGCCGCCGGCCACGGCAAGCGCGTGATCTCGCTGCCGGCGCGGCCCGCCCTCGCCGGCCTCAAGCTGCTGGAACGGGCCCGCCTGTCGCCCGTGTACGGGCGGCTGGCGCACAAGCTGCTCGCCGACTCCTACGTGAGCATCGACAAGGCGCGCGACCGGCTCGGCTTCCGCCCCCGGTTGTCCAACCGGGACGCCATCTTGCGGACGTACGCGTGGTGGCGGGAGCACCGGACGGACGGCGCGCCGCGCGGCGCCGGCCGGACCAGCCGCGACGCCTGGCGCCAAGGCGCACTCTCGCTCGCGAAGGTCTTCTTCTGAACCGGCCGGAGGCGAACGCCATGCACGTCATGGAACCGGCCGGCAAGCCGGAAAGCTCGCAGGACGCGGGGCGCGCACCGGGCATGCGCCCCCACCAGGACGCGCGGGTCCCGCCAGGCCGGCCGCGGCCCGTCGTCGACCTCATCCGGCTGGTCCGGCCGTTGCACTCGGCCAAGGCGCTCCTCGCGGTGCCGATCGTGCTCATCGACGTCGCCCCGTGGACGCTCGCCGCGGTCGGCCGGGTGGCATGGGCCGCGCTCGCGTTCATCCTGGCCTCGGCCGCCGTCTACGTCGGCAACGACATCGCCGACCGGGACCGGGACCGGCACCACCCGGTCAAGCGGCATCGTCCGCTGGCGGCCGGCCGGGTGCCGGTGTGGGGCGGCTATGTGTACTGCGGCGTCCTGCTCGCCCTGCTCACCGTAGTGATCGTCGTGGCGGCGCTGCCGTACTGGCCGCTGCTCGCCTACCTCGGGCTCAACCTGGCCTACAGCCGCTTTCTCAAACACATCCCGCTGATCGACCTCGGCGCCGTCGCGTTCGGGTTCGTGCTCCGCGTCCTGCAGGGCTATCTGGTGCTCGGCGAGCGGGTGGAGGGATGGCTGCTGGTCGCGGTGTTCTCGCTGTCGCTGGTGCTGCTCGTCGGCAAGCGCCGGCAGGAATTGCTCGATTCCGGGGTGATGCACCGGCCGGCGCTGCACGGATACTCGGTCGAGCTGGCCAACTGGCTGCTGCAGATCACTTCCGTGTTCGCCCTGGTCGCGGGCCTGATGTACATCGACACCGCGGCGCCCTTCGGCCCCCATTACGGCCAGCCTGCGATGGTGCTGTCCACGCCGCCGGCCCTGTTCGTGCTGTTCCGCTATCTGCAGATCCAGCTGCTGGGTCGCGGGGCCGGCGATCCGGTACGGGTGCTGCTGCGGGACCGCGTCATCGTGGTCACATCGGTGGTGTGGGCGGCCGGCCTGGGCGTCACCTTGCTGCTCGCCCGCTATCCCGCCCTGACCGACGCCTTTCAACGATGAGAGCGGAAGACGGCAGGACGCGGATCCGGCTGCTCGGCCCGGTCGACGTGGTCGCGGACGGCCGCGGCGTCGAGCTGGGCCCGCCGCAGCGGCGTGCGGTGTTCGCCGCCCTGGCCGTGGACGCCGGGCGGCTGGTCTCGCTCGAGACGCTGATCGGCCGGGTCTGGGACGAGCCGCCCGACCGTGCCATGGATTCGCTGTACGCCCACGTCGCCCGGTTGCGCAAGGCGCTGGCCGCGGTCCCGGTGTCCATCGAGCGGCGCAGCGGGGGGTACGCGCTGCTGGTCGAGCCCGACCTGGTCGACCTGCACCGGTTCCACGATCTCGAACGGCGGGCGCGCGGCGCCGCGGGCATGGCGAGCGCCGAGGACGGCGCGGCGTGCGACGCGGCTCACGTGGCGCTGCTGGACGAGGCGATCGGACTGTGGCGCGGCTCGCCGCTGACCGACGTGCCCGGGGGCTGGGCCGCCCGCATCCGCCATGGCATCGAGCAGCAGTTCGTCGGCGCCGTCGTGAGCCGGGCGCAGGCCCAGTTGCGGCTGGGTCGCCCCGACGCCGTCGTCACCGAGGTCGCCGGGCTCGTGCTCCGCTATCCGCTGGTGGAGCCGCTCGCCGGGGTGCTGATGCGCGGGCTGTGCGCGCTCGGCCGCAGCGCGGAGGCGCTGGCTCACTACGCCAGGCTGCGCGGCGACCTGGTCGAGCACCTGGGTATCGAGCCCGCACCCGAGCTGCGCGCGCTGCACGCGGAGATCCTGCGTGGCGACCATGACAGGCCCCCCGAGCCGGCCCGGCAGATCGGGCATATCGAGCAGATAGGGCAGATCAGGCAGATAGGGCAGAACCGGCCGGCCCGGCTGCCGCCGGTCGGCGCCGGCTTCACGGGACGAACGGCGGAGCTCGCCGCGCTCGACGGCCTGCTCACCCGGCCGAGCGCCGGCCCGCCGGCCCCGGCCATCTGCGCGATCATCGGGCCGGCCGGGGTCGGCAAGACGGCGCTCGCGGTGCGCTGGGCGCATCGGATGACCGGACGGTTCCCGGACGGGCAGCTCTACGTCGACCTGCGCGGCGACGAGCCGAACCGTGCCGTCGATCCCGGCGAGGCGCTCGCCGGGCTGCTGGGCGCGCTCGGTGTGCCGGCCTCGGACATCCCGGCCGGGCCGGGGGAGCGGGCCGTGCTGCTGCGCGGACTGCTCGCCCGCAGGCGAGTGCTCATGGTGTTGGACAACGCCGCCTCAGGACCGCAGGTGCGGCCGCTGCTGGCCGGCGGACCCGGCTGCGCGATCGTCGTCACCAGCAGGGCCGCGCTGGCCGATCTGGCCGGCCGGGACGGCGCCCGCCGGCTGACGCTGGACCCGCTGACGGCGGGAGAGGCGCTGACGCTGCTGCGCCGCGTGGCCGGCGACCGCGTGGACGGCGACCCGGTCGGTGCGGCGACGCTGGTCGACCGCTGCGCCCGGCTGCCGATCGCCCTGCGCATCGCCGGTGAGCTGGCCGCGGCGCGACCGGCGACCGGCTTCGCCGAACTGGCCGACGAGCTCGCGGCTGCCGCCCCGTCGCTCACGTTGCCTCCGCACCCGGCCGCCCCGCGCCGGCCGTGCGACGCCGTACGAGCTCGGTCACCGCGAGGCCGGCGGCACCGAGCGCGACCTCGCTGACCGTGGAGACCAGCCGGCTGGCCACCGCCACCACGGCGGCCGTCGGCACCGGCAGCACCACCGTGAGCGCGGCCATCAAGATCGCCTCGCGGACGCCGATCCCGTCGGGTACCACGATGGACAGCAGCCCGACCGTCGTGGCGAGCGTGAACGCGCCCACGCACAGTGCCAGCGACCGGGCCGGCGCGGCCCCCATCGCGATCGCCAGCAACCACAGGTGCAGCCCGGTGACCACCCAGGACACGCTCTGCGTGGCGACGGCGAGCCGCACGCCCCGCGCCGATGCGGCTCGCACCGGCTCCTTCCCGCGCAGCAGCCGCATCAGCAGATGAGCGCCGCGGTTGATCAGCTGCGGCCGTACCAGCACGGCCACGATCAACGCCGCGGCCACCGCCAGCCACGCCGCCTGGGCGCCGAGCACCTGCACGCCCGCCAGCAACCCGATCGTGAGCCCGCTCAATATCACCAGGCTCATGCTCAGCGCGGCCGCGCTCATCAGCCGCGCGAAACCGACGCCGTTGGCCTTGGCCACCTTTGTCACGAGGATCAGCCCGGGCACCTTGCCCGGAACGTACTTGGACAGGAAGGCCACGAAGAAGACCCGTATCGCGCGCACGCCGCCGATCGGCGGGCCGAGCTCGAGCAACACCAAGTGCCACGCCACGAACCCGAACCCCAGGCCGGCCATGCTGGCCAGCATCGCGCCGCCCAGCAGCAGGCCGAGCTGGGCGCCGTCGCGCCGGGCGAGCACGACCGTGACCACGCTCCAGTCCAGCCGGATCAGCGCTAAGGCGAGCGCGCCGGCCAGCAGGAGCGCGACCACGACCACGAGCGCCGCCCGAAGCGCGGGCCATCCCCGGCGCGCCGGGGACGCCTGCCCGCCGGCGGCCGGCCGCGCGTCCTCCGGCGCTTCCTCCGGTGTGTTCGGCTGCGCGCCCAGCCGCGCGTCCTGCGTGTTCATCCGGGCGCTCACTCGCGCGCGCCGGCCGACGAGGCCCGGCGCAGGCCGGTCTCGACCGGATCCCCCTGGCGGCGAAGCAGCTCGTAGCCGACCCGCAGCAGCCCGGCGCCGGCGCCGAGGAAGAACGAGGCGTGGTAGCACAGCTGCATGCCGACCACGAACAACGCGAAGCGGCCGCCCCGCAACCGGTAACAGAATCGGAAGAACGCGGTGTTCACGGCCACGAAGCCCGCGAAGAGCACCAGCGGCACCGGCAGCAGCCACGGCACGAAGACCGAGGCCGGCAGCGTGCAGAGGATCAGCACCGAGAGAGTGGAGGAGATCCGCGGCGGTCGGCGCTTGTTGTGGCGGGCCGGCCCGATCATGTCCAGCGGCGACCCGGTCGCGTCGTCGTCGCGGCGCAGCCGCCGCGCCCGCATGAAGATCACCGGGAGCGTGCTGGCGCGAACGAACCGCTCCCACAGGCACGCCCAGAACCTGTCGACGTCGTCCGCCTTGGTCAAGACGTTCTCCGCCACCACGGGCCGGCGGCCGGCCGGCAGCCTGGTCCCGAACTCAAAGTCCTCCCCGTCGCGCAGCCGTTCGTCGAGGCCGCCCGCCGCGTCGAAGATCGTACGGGGCATGAGCGTGCAGGACAGGAACGTCGCCGCGGAATGGCGGCGGTCGAAGTGCTCGAACGCGATCCGGTACGCCTCCACCGGGCCGTCGTCGAACAGGGGCTCCTTGTCGTAGATGCCCTGGACCATGCCGCAGTCCGGCGTGTCGCGAAACACCTGGATCGCGTTCTCCAGCGCGTCCGGCGCGAGAGCCGTGTCGGAGTCGAGAAAGAACAGCAGCGGAGCCGTGCTCCTGGCCACCCCGATGTTGCGCGCCGCCGCGGGTCCCCGATTGCCCGGCAGCTCGACGATCGTGCACGGGAAGGACCGGGCGATCTCCAGCGAGCCGTCGGTGCTGGCGTCGTCGACCACGATGACCTCGGCCGGCCGGTACGTCTGCGCGAACACCGACTCCAGGCAGGCGCGGAGGGTTTTCGTCTTGTTGTAGTTCGGGACGATGACCGCGACCCGTTCCCGTTCCCCTACCCGTTCCCGTCCCTGTTCCCGTACCTGTTCGGTCATGCTTGTCTCCTCACCGATAGCACCACCCGCTGGGCGCGGTGGTCGGACAGGCCCGCCGCTCCGGGCAGTTCGTGGCGGTGCACGATCACGTCGCGGGTGGCGAGCACCCAGTCGATCCGCCACAACGGAATGCCGCCTGCCTGACCCCACGTGGTCGGGTAGATCGAGGACAGTGCCCGCGACTCGTCGACGAGCTTGCCTGGCAGGAGCCGGCGCACCCCCATCGCCGGCGAGGTGTTGAGGTCGGCGCCGAGCACGGCGGGGTTGCCGTTGTGTTCCACGTCGTGGCGGAGCGCGGCATAGCTCGCCGCCCGGCGGGCCTGGTTGTACCGGTCCGCCGCCCGCGCCTTGGCCTGATACAGCCGCCACCCCATCGGGGGCTGGAGGATCTGCGCGTTGTAGAACGAGACGATGGAGCCGCCCACGCGGATGTCCGTGCGCAGCGTCTCCGACGTGAAGGACTCCGGCCAGGTGCGCAGCGACGGCGGTATGGCCCGCCAGCGGGCGGGCAGCCACGGACGCAGGTCGATCCCGTACTGCCGTACGATCGGCAGCCGCGACAGCGTGATCTGTTCTCCGGAGATCGCGATCGCGTAGCCGGGAAACTCCCGCCGCAGCTGAGCCAGCTTGTCGATGCGGATCGCCATGTCGGCGGTCCATTCGCCGTCGAACCCGTTGCCCCCCGCCGAGTAGAGGTATTCCTTGAGCAGGTACACGTCCGCGTTCATCCCGCGCAGGTACTCATAGAAGCCGGCGTCGTAGGCGTCGCCATCGGCGGACCGCCAGTTCTGGTCCCAGAACTCGGTGTTCCACGACACGACGGTGATGGCGCCGGGCGGCGCGGGCGGCGGGGTGTACCAGACGGTGGCCAGGTTGACCCCGCTGAACCCGAAGCCGAGCAACGCGCTGACCAGCAACGTCGCCATGATCCGCCAGCGCACGGGGCGGGCCAGCGGCGCCACCGCGAGCAGCGCCGCCGGCACCGCCAGGAACATGATGGGCGGAATCAGGTCGAACGGCGCCCACAGCCACGTAAGCCCGCTCAGCAGACGATGCAGGATCACGAACGCCAGCCAGGCGAGCGAGGCGGTCACCACGAGGCGGGTGCCCCAACACCACCGCCGGCGCGGCCGCACGAAGGCGCGGACGAGCGCGTAGAGCCGAACCGGCCACGTCGGCCGTGCCGGCGGAGCGGCGGGGACGCCGGGCCGTCGTTCGGCCGCGTCCTCGGTCACGACGTCCGGCTTGTCCATCGGCACACCACCTCGGCACACCTCGGCAATCAAGGTCAGGTCGGCGACAGTTAAGGGCGACCAATTACTGGCGACCACCGGTGACGATCCGGGTCGTCACACCCGCCGGGACCGCAGCGTACTTTCCGTTTCTTGTCGCTTTCTTGTCAAGCGCCGCGCGCCTCCGTGGCTTCGGCCCGCCGCGACAAGAATCGGACAAACTCCCGCCGTTAACCTCGGCCGAACGCACAGTGGTCTGATGTCGAGAGATGCAGGAGCGAGCCATGGACCGGACGAACCCATTGGTGTCGGTCATTGTTCCCTGTTACAACAGCACTCGCACGCTGCGCCTGTGTTTGCGGTCCGTTCTCGACCAGACGTACACGCCCATCGAACTCATTGTGGTCGACGATGGCAGCACCGACGACTCGGCCGAAATCGCGGCGTCGATGGGCGCCACCGTGGTGCGCACCAGCGTCAACAGCGGCCAGTCCGTCGCACGTAATCTCGGCGCCGACCATGCGAACGGCGAGATACTGTTCTTTCTCGATTCTGACGTCGCCCTTGACTCGCGTGGTGTCGAGGTCGCGGTCGGCGTGCTGCAGACGAATCCCAAGGTCGGCGCGATCTGCGGAGTCTACGACGCGGAACCCCTCCTGCCGACGAGCCTGGCCGCGCGGTATCGCACCGTCGAGCAGTATGTCTGGTTCAACGAGGTCGACGACGACTCCATCGCCGGCCTCTACAGCGCGCTGTTCGGCATCCGGGCCGACGTATTCAAGGAGATCGGGCCGTTCGACCCGGCTTTGCGCTACACCGAAGACCAGGATTTCGGTTATCGGCTGCTCCAGCGTTACGACATGCGGGTGACGCGGGCGATTCACGGCCGGCACGACCACGACGCCACGCTACGGACGATCTTCCGCAAGGTCTTCCAGCGCACCCGTCTCGGCATGCAGTTGTGGCTCCAGTACCGGGCCCTTCCGGGCGGTGCCGCGACCGGCTCCCGGGCCCTCGCCAGCGCGACCGCGCTCGGCGCCGTGCTGGCGCTGCCGCTTCCCGTGCTCGTCGGCCCGGTCGGCGCCGCCGCCACGCCAGTCCTGATCGGCGTGACCATCGCCTTGGACCCGGCCATGTACCGCCACGCGTTCGCCAGCCGCGGCGTCGCCTTCGGGCTCTACTTCACCGGCGTGCGCCTGCTCGTGATCAACACGTCGGCCGCGGCCGGGGGGATCGGGGTGGTCCAGTACATGCTGAGCCAACTGCTGCGTCGCCTGCCGGGGCGCCGTACCGACGCCGGACAGCCGGCGGCCTACCGCCAACCATCGCCTGACGGTTCGTGAGAAAGCGACCGCTAACGACCCCACACCGACGGAGAGATCATGAGCCGAGAAACCCCCCTAGTCTCGATCATCATCCCTGCCTACAACCGAGCGCATCTGCTCCAGTTGTGCCTGCGGTCGATCAAGGCGCAGACCTACTCGCCGATCGAGGTCATCGTGGTCGACGACGGCAGCGTCGACGACTCGGCCGACGTCGCGGCTTCGATGGGCGCCACCGTGCTGCGCACCGAGGTCAACAGCGGCCCGGCCGCGGCCCGCAACCTGGGCGCCGAGCACGCCACGGGCCAGATCCTGTTCTTCGTCGACTCCGACATCGCGCTGGACCGGGACAGCGTCGAAAACGCGGTGACCATGCTCGAGTCCGAGCCGCGGCTCGGCGCCGTGGGCGGCATCCTGCTGCCCGAGTCGCTGGTGTCCGACACCTTGGCGGCCCAGTACCGCGCCCTGCAGATGTATTGCTGGTTCATGCCGACAGGGCGGCCGACCCTGGAGCTGCACGCCGCCGTCCTCGCCGTGCCGGCCGACGTGTTCGCCGACATCGGGCCGTTCAATCCGCACGCGCGGGAGATCGAGTCGGCGGACTACCGGGCGCGGCTCACGCAGAAGTACGACGTACGGATCACCGACGCGGTCCGCGGCCGGCACGATCACGACGCGACGGTGCGGATGATCGTCCAAAAGGTGTTCCGGCGCGCCCGCGCCAGCGCGCTCGACTGGCGGCGAGGCGAGACGCCGGGCGACTCGGTGTCCCGCGCGGTCGCCGGCGTCCTGCTGCTCGCCGTCGGTCCGGCGGCGGCGCTGCCGCTCATCGCCGGCCCTGCCGCGGCGGTCGCCCCGGCGCTGCTCGTGGCCGCCGCGGTGGCCCTGGACGGCACGACCTACCGTCGTCTGTTCGGCCACCGCGGCGTCCTTCTCGGCCTGTACTTCAGCGCGGTCCACCTCGTGGTCACCTTCGTCGGCGCGCTCGGCGGCGGCATCGGCACCCTGCAGCGCCTCCTGCCCCGTCGCTCGCTCCGCGTCCGCGAGGCCTCGTAACCTCCGCAACCCTCCGCAACGCTCCGCAACCCTCCGCAAACCCCCCGCCGTGATCAGTGGCCGGCGTGGGCGAAACCCTCCGGGGCACGGTCGAGGAAGGTGGTGAGCGCGATGATGTGCCCCTGGTCGTCGAGTTCGAGCACGTCGGTGCCGGTGGCGAAGGAGTCGCCGGCGACGACCAGTTCCCACCGCAGCCGGGCGCGGCCGTGGTGCGCCTGCGGCTCCGCGCGGGGCCGGAACACGTAGTCGGGCGAGTTCTGTGCGAACGCGTCCCGAAAGGCGATCAGCTCGTCGACCCCGCGCATGACGCCCGCCGGTGCGTGGTAGCTGACCTGGTCGGAAAACGTCGCGGCGGCGAGGCGTCGCTGCTCCTCCGCGGTAGCGGCGTTCCAGAAGGCGACGTACTGCTCGATGGTGTCGGTCTCGGTCATGCGCGAACTCCTTTGCCGGCCGTCGTGTGCCGCCCGAAGCCGGTGCGGCGATGTCCACTGTGCGAGCGGGGGCGCACGCGTCTCAATAACCTCCGAGGTCATTGCCGGACGACGAGGGCGGCGGCATCGTTGCCGTCATGCCTGCCATCACCGTGGGTTCGGACGAGACGGTCGGGATGCTGGTGAAGCGGTGGCGGGAGCGGCGGCGTCGCTCGCAGTTGGACGTGTCGCTGGCCGCCGACCTGTCGGCGCGGCACCTGAGCTACATCGAGACCGGCCGGTCGAACCCCAGCCGCGAAATGATCGAGCGGATCTGTGACGAGCTCGACGTGCCGCTGCGGGAGCGCAACCGCTTCTATCTGGCCGCCGGCTTCGCGCCCATGCATCCCGAGCGGCCGTTCGCCGACCTGGGCGCGGCCCAGGACGCGGTGCGGGCGGTGCTCACCGGTATGGAGCCGAACCCGGCCGTCGCGGTGAACGTGCGCTGGGACCTGCTGGCGGCCAACGGCGCGATGCGGGCCTTTCTCGACGACCTGCCCGACGAGCTCGCCCGGCCGCCCGTCAACATGCTGCGCGTGACGCTGCACCCCGGCGGTCTGGCGCCCCGGGTGCTGAATCTCGCGCAGTGGCGGGCCCATGTGCTCCGGCGAGTGCGCAGGCAACTCGATCGCACCGCCGCGGACGGACTCAGGGAGCTACTGTCCGAGCTCGAGGGGTACGGCGCGGCCGACTCCTCGGCGCCCCCCGACCAGGATCTGGTCATCCCGCTGCGGATGGCCACGCCGTACGGCGACCTGGCGTTGCTGTACACGGCCACGGTCTTCGGCTCGCCCCGCGACGTGACGCTGGACGAGATCGCGATCGAGACGTTCTTCCCCGCCGACGCCGCCACCGCGCACACCCTTCGCTCCCTGGCGGACGCGCGGACCTGACGAGCGATGGTCCGCGGCGTCCTGGCCGGAATACACTGCTGCAGCGCTCCAGGGACGGGCGGCGCGGACGGAGGACGCTGCGGTGGTCGACGACGAGCGGGCTCCCGCGGGGATCAACCCCTACGACCCCAACATCGCCCGCGTGTACGACTACCTCATCGGAGGAAAGGACAATTTCGCCGCTGACAGGGCGATCGGCGACGAGGTCCTGCGGTTGGTGCCGGCCGCCCGAGAGATGGGGGTCATCAATCGCGGCTTCTTGCGGCGGGCCGTGCGGTACATGGTCGCCGAGGCCGGGATTCGCCAGTTCCTCGACATCGGCTCCGGCCTGCCCACTCAGGGGAACGTGCACGAGATCGCCCAGGAGCTCGAGCCGAAAGCACGGGTGGTCTACGTCGACAAGGACCCCATCGTGCTTGTGCACACGCGGGCGCTGCTGGAAAACCGCGACACCACCATGGTGGTCACGGCCGATCTGTGCCAACCGGCCGAGATCCTCGACAACCCCGCCGTCCGGGAGTTTCTCGATTTCGACCGGCCGATCGGGCTCTTGCTCATCGCCATCCTGCACCACATCAATGATCACGAGGGGCCCGAGAGCATCGCCGCCGAGCTGCGCGCCGCCCTTGCGCCGGGCAGTTGCATGGCCCTCACGCATTTTCACAACCCCGGAAGCGCTCGGCCGAAGGACGCGGCGCTGGCCATCGCTCTCGAAAAGCTGTTCAACGAGAACTTCGGCACCGGCCGGTGGCGCACCCGCGACGAAATCCTCTCCTATTTCGGCGACTGGAAGATCATCGAACCCGGTCTGGTGCCGATGCCGGCATGGCGACCCGATGTCGTCGGTGAGAACGCGCTGAGCGGACTGCATCACCGTGCCCTCGGCGCGGTCGCCCGCAAGCTGTGACCCTCGAGCCCCTCACCGCGACGCTGGATCCGGCGCCCGGGGGTCGCGTGGCTTATCCTGCGGTTGTGCGGCTGTTAGTGAGCAGGCGGGACGCTTTGACGTTGGCGATGCTCACCGCGCTGTCGGGCTGTACGGGGCGTACGCCGTCAGGCGGCGGGGCCGGCCCGGTCACGATCGACTGGTACGCGAGCACGATCACGAACCGGCCGCAAGAGCCCCGGCAGGCGCTGATAGACGCCTTCCAGCGCGCGTTCCCGGCGGTCACGGTGCAGTTGATCTCGGCGCCGACCAACACCGACGAAGCACGGAACGTGCTGCACGACATGATCTCCGACGAGAGCGGCACGTCCCCCGACGTTTATCTCGGCGACGTCATCTGGCCCGCCGAATTCGCCGCCGAGCATCTCGCCCAGCCGCTCAACAAGCTCTTCGATCCTCCTTTTTGGAGCCGTTTTCCCGAGGAGCTGGTCAGGGCCGCGAGCTACGACGGCGAGACCTATGCGGTCCCCTTCTACGTCGACCAAGGCGTTCTGCTGTACCGCAAGGATCTGCTCGAGAAGGAGAACCTGCCGAATCCGCCGCGGACATGGGAGGAGCTCACGGCGGCGGCCCACACGTTGCTGGACAAAAAGCTCGTCGATAACGGCTTCGTCTGGCAGGGAGCCGAATACGAGGGCCTCACGTGCGTCTGGACGGAGTTCACCGCCGAGTCGCGGCAGCCGGGCGAGGGCGTGCCGCCCGATGCGGGCGACGCGCGGCCGCGAGTGGACACACCGCGGTCCCGTAAGGCGCTGACCTTCATGCGATCGCTCCTGGCCGGCGGAGTCTCCCCCGCCGCCGTGACGAGCTTCCGGGAGGCGCAGAGCATGCAGGCGTTCGGCCCGCTCACCGGGCGAGGCGCGGCCTTTCTCCGGGCGTGGAACTCTGCCTATTTCGATGTGGCCGAACTGTCCGGTTCGGGGATCCGCGACGAGCTGGGCATCGCGCCGTTGCCGGTCTTCGCCGGCGAGCGGGGCCCGGGAGCGTCGACGATCGGCGGCTGGAGCCTGTATGTCAACCCCCACACCCGGCATCCGCAGCAGGTGGCGGACTTCATCGACTGGATGACGGCGCGCCCCGCCCAGCTCACCATCGCCCAGTACTCCGTCATCCCTACGAACAGGTCGGTGCGGGACGACCGGGCGGTGCGCGACAATCCGGTGCTCGCCGTGTCCAATCGGGTACGACCGGTTCGCCGTCCCTCCGGTACCCGGCATTACCGGCAGGCGAGTCAGGTCATCTACTCGACGGTGCACAAGGCACTGATGGACGAAACGGTCGATCCCGAGGACGCGCTGCGGAGGGCGCAGCGGCGGATCGATGACCTTCTCGCCTAAGGCGCGGGCCGGAGCGAGGGGCTCGATCGCTCCGCGCACGGCGACTCGACGCCCGCCGGCACGTACTGGTGCCAGTCCGGCGGCAGCGGCGGCACGGGCCGGCAGATCCGGTCGCGAACCCGAGCCGGATCGGTGTCCCAGACGATGGGCCGGCCATCCGGACCGACGCTGATCACCACCTCGCTCGTCGCACCGAAGACGAGCGCCGTGACGGCGGACCGCTCGCGAAGTGAAACGACCTCGTTGTTGGTCTCGGTCGCGTTCGAGGCGACATCCCAGACGTTGATGAACTCGTCCTCGCCCGCGCTGGCCAGCCGGCGGCCGTCGGGGGAGAACGCGACCGCCGGAACTGACTGGGTGTGCCCGATGAAGGTACGAAGGAGCTTGCACGGCTCCAACGTCCACAGCTTGACTGTGTGATCGGTGCCGGCGCTGGCGAGCCGATCGCCGCGCGGGTTGAACGCCAGGGCCAGGACGGGGCCGAGATGCCCGCTGCAGTCGGTCGAGGTGCCGGCGGCAATGACACCGGAGGGGTCCCTGATCGGAGTAAGACTCACCGTCTGGTCATCGCCGCCGGTGGCGATCGTGCGGCCGTCGGGGCTGAAGGCGACGACGTTGATGGTGCTGGGATGCGGGGTGAGGGTGACCATGCGACCGGTCGCGAGATCCCAGAGCGTGACGGTCCGGCCGCCGGCCGCGGCCACCGTCTGTCCGTCCGGGCTCACGGCGACGGTGGTAACCGGGTCCGTGCCGGCGCCTCGTCGCGCGACCCGTCGGCGCGCTGCCGGCTCGGCGCCGGGAGCCGGGGACAGTTCCCACAGCGTGACGCCTGCATCGTCGGCCGCCGCGAGCAGGCGCCCGCCGCGGCCGAAGGCAAGAGCGTTGATCGCGCGGCGTCCGGTCCGCCCCTGTTCGACGACGGCGACGCGCCGGCCGGTGGTCACGTCCCACAGCCAGATCGCGCGGTCGGTACCGGCGGTGGCCAGCAGGGGAGCCCCGTCGGGCCGCACGGTGACGGCGTGGGCGGGGCCCGGACGCCCGGCGCCGAGCGCGCCGATCCGCCAGAAGCCGACGCTGGAATCCGCGTTCGCGCCGGCCAGCGCGCCGCCGTCCGGGCTGAACGTCACCTTGGCGACGGCGCCGGTGGGGCCGGTCAGCGGCGTCAGCAGGCTGCGCGACCCGACATCCCAGAGCCGGACGGACGCGTCGTCTCCGCCGGAGGCCAGCACCTGTCCGTTCGGGCTGAAGGCCACCGAGCGAACCGGGCCGAGGTGACCGATGAGGCTGCCGAGCCTTTCGTGGGTGCGGGCGTCCCACAGCCGCACGCTGCCATCGTCGCCGCCGGCGGCCACTATCCGTCCGTCGGGGCTGAAGGCCACCGAGCGGACGGGGCCGACGTGCCCTCGCAGCCTCGTCACCAGGGTCTTCGAGGGGACGTCCCAGACGACGACCGTCGAATCGGCCCCCACTCCGGCGAGGGTGCGACCGTCGGGGCTGAACGCCACGGCCTCGACCGGTCCCGGGTTGTCGGCAAGCTCCCCGACACGGTCGCGGGTCCGCGCATCCCACAGTCGCACGAGACCGTCGTGACCGGCGGCGGCGAGCAGGCGCCCGTCAGGGCTGTAGGCGACGTCGTCGGCGGGACCCCGGTCCCGCGGCCCGGGAAGGCGCACCGAGGCCGGCGGGTCGGCGCCGGCATTCCACAGCCGCACGCCGCCGTCGTTCGCGGCGACGGCGAGGACATCGGCACGCGGGCTGTAGGCGGCGCCGTAGAAGGAGCAGCCGTCGACCGCGGCGTCGGCGTCGGCGCCGGCCGCGCGGCGGACGACCGTACGCAGGTGCCGCCGGGAGGCGAAGTCCCACTCGTCGACGCCGTCACAGGCGGCCGTCGCGATCGTGCGGCCGTCTCGGCTGAACGTCACATCGGCGGCCGGGCCGGGAGTCGGCAGCCGAGCGGCGATGTAATGCGCCTGCGTACTGGCCAGGCTGTTGCGCGCCTCGGCCGTCTGGCCGATGCCAAAGGCCTGGACGCTCAACAGCACGGCCAGCTCCGACCGGCTCTGCAGCAGCGCGTCGGCCTCGCCGGCCAGTTGGCTGGACAGCGCCTCGTTGCGCTGCCTGGTGGCCGTGTTCTGACCCCGCCAGGCGATGACGGTGGCGACCACGAGGAGAACGGACAGACAGCCCAGCGCGACCACGAACAGCCGTCGCGCCTTGGTGCGGCGGTCGGCGGCCCGCCGCTCGCGGATCTCCGCCTCGGTGGCGGCGGCGAGGAACTCACGGGCGAGCGGCGACAGATCGGCGTCGTGGCCCGCGGTCTTGGCCCAGGCGCGGGCATCGGCCAGCCGCGGGCCGCGATAAAGACCAGAAGGGTCCTTTCCTTCGCGCTGCCAGTTCTCCGCCTCCTCCAGGAGCCGCTGGCGGACGAGCAGGCCGGCGCGGTCGGCGTCGATCCAGTGCCGCAACTTCGGCCAGGCGCGGAGCAGCACGTCGTGCGCGATCTCGGCGGTGGTCTCGGCCAGGGTCACCAGCCGGGCGCTGGCGAGCTCCTCCAGGACGGCCTCCGCGGCCGCGGGCTCGGGCGACTGCTCCACCAGCTGGGTCCGGTCGGCCCGCCGGCGGATCTGACTGTCGTCCGAGATGTTGATCATGCGCAGCAGCAGCCGGCGGGCGGTCTGCTGTTCGGCCGGATCCAGCCGTTCGTACACCTGGTCCGCGGTCTGCGCGATCGCCCGCCGAATCGTGCCGATGGCCTGGTAGCGCGCCAGCGTGAGACCGTGCCCGTCGCCTTCCAGCCAGGTCGCGCGCAACGCGTGCGCGAGCAACGGCAGCACCCCCGGGTCGTGGACCCCGCGCAGGGCCCCGCCGGCATCCTCACGGATGTCGAGGTCGTCCAGGAGGGTGTCCACCAGCCCCGGTTCCACGGCCAGTCCGACGGCATCGGCCGGCTTCTTGATCGCGTCACGCAGTTCGTCAGGGGTCATGGGCGCCAGCGGCACGGGTGCGCGAAGCGCCCCCTGCAGCTCTTTGTAGGCCGTGCAGCGATCGAAGAACTCCGCACGGAGCCCCAGGACGACCAGTGCCGGTGCGCCGCCCGCCCCCGTCGTGGCCAGGTCGCACAGCCGCCGGATGAACAGGTGCCGCTGCCGTTCGTCGGAGCAGAGCGTGAACGTCTCCTCGAACTGGTCTATGACGATGACCGGCCGGTCGGTGATCGTTGGGCTCGCTCCGGAATGGTCGGCCGGCTCCGGCTCCGGCTCCCCGGCGGGACCGGTGGCGGCCAGGCCCGCCTCGGCGAGCTTCGCGGACAGTTCGTCGAGCGGCCGGGCCGTGGGGGTTAACAGCAGCCGGGTCCAGCCGCTGGAGCCGGCCACGCCGAGTTTTCCGCTCTTCAGGCGGTGCAGGAGCCCAGCGCGCAGCAAAGACGATTTGCCGACCCCGGAGGCGCCGACGACGATGAGCGGCTCGGGCTTGTCGAGCTGCCTTTCCAGTCGGTCCAACAGTTCCGTGATCGCCTGCTCCCGGCCGTAGAACCATGGAGCCTGCTCGAGTTCGAAGGGGGCCAGGCCCGGATAGGGGCACAGGTCGGCCGGCGAATCGTCGGCCTTCCGCGGGTCGGCCTTGCCTCTGAGCTGAATCCACGCGGTGGTCCGCGTCTCCTTCTCGCTGACCAGGATCTGTTCGAACTCGTCCGGATCAATGTGCCGCGCCGACTTGATCACAGACTCATAGAGATCTTCCGATATGGCGAGTGCCAAAGACGCGGTCGATTCTCTGAACCTGTCTTTGAACGTCCGCGCCCCGATGAGGCGGAACACAAGATTGACGTCTGTGCCGACAAGCCCCCGCCCATCGTGGTGGGCCTCCCCGATGTGCAGGGCCACCCGCAGGCGGATCCGTTCCTCTTTGACGGCGCCGAGATTGTGCTCGCGCAACCGGTAGAGCAACTCGTCGCGGAACGGCCCGATCGCGCGCACCGCACGGTCGTGGTCGACGATGGGAATCGCGACGATGGCGCCGTCGCCGCGGTCCTCCCAGTAGCAGTCCTCCGGCCGGATTCCGGCTTCCTGGAGGCAGATCCGCAGGATGCGGTAATGCTGATCTCGTATTTTCTCCTGCACCGCCCTGGCGTGGCGGCGACCGTATCCGGAGATGTCCGTCGCCAGCAGCGTGCAGCGACCATGGGGCCGGAACGATCCCGCGGAGCCTCCGGAGGGAGGCGTGGCCGGCATGTCCACCATCGCGCCTCCAGTACGGGAATCCGATGAATGGCCTGCGGATCACCGGGGATCAGGGTGTGCGCTTCTTCCGACGATATCCCGCTCCGCGTGATGTGCCGGATACTCAGTGTCCCGAAATTGGGCCGGCACGGCGCCAGCTCTGCCGCTTCTTCTCGTCGCGCACCACGATGCCGATCTCGGCGAGCTCGGCACGGAGGTCCGCGGCGTCGTCGCGCTCGCCCTTGGCCAGTGCCCGGGCCCGGGCCTTCAGCAGCGCGTTGACGCCCGGCGGGAGATCGGGCGTGGCCTCGACCCAGCGCCGGTACTCGCCGGCGTGCGGGTCGCCGTCGTCGTGCCAGGGGTGTCCGTGCGCGACGAAGGCGGCCCGCAGCCGCTCGGTGTTCAGGTCGCACGGCTCCCTGGACAGCTCCTCGGTGTCCGGGCCGAGCAGGACGAGTCGCCTTCCGTCTCGGAACACGGCGCTGACCGACCCGGCCGCGATCTCGCGTACCGAGCCGCGCCGGGCCAGGATCACCCGATCGCCGGAGACGGTGACGGTGAGCCGCTCCTTCGCCGCCTGATGGGCGAGCGCGAGGCCGGCGAGCGCGCCGAGGATGATCGAACCGATCGCGGCGTGCGGCTCGGGGAGCTTGTCGGCGAGCTTGACCGCGCCATGGAACGGGCCGCCCGGCAGGGACGCCATCCAGCGCACCAGGAGGTCGAGCAGCCCGCCCAGCACGGCGCCCAGCGGCGGGAAGCCGATCCACACCAGGGCACGTTCCCACGGCGGGACCGAGACGGTGGTTTCCACTGGTCACTCCGTTGTGATCGCGCGCAGGACGTCCATGCGCGCGGCGCGGCGGGCCGGCCAGATCGCGGCGACGACGCCGATGACGATGGCGGCCAGCGCGTACAGCGCCAGCAGGCCGTAGGGAATGCTCAGCTCATGGACGCCCTGGTCGGCCATGGCCCGCCGCAACGCCCAGCCGGAGCCGACGCCCACGGTCAGCCCGAGTGCCGCCCCGAACGCGGCGATCAGCATCGACTCCTGGCGCACCATGCGGCGCAGCTGGCGGCGGCTCACGCCGACCGCGCGCAGCAGCCCGATCTCACGGGTCCGCTCGACCACCGAAAGCGCGAGCGTGTTGACGATGCCGAGCGCCGCGATGAGGATCGACAGCACCAGCAGCGCGATGATCATCTGCAGTAGCTGGTCGACCTCGTCGCGGGCCTCGGCCTTGGCCTGCCGCCGGTCCCGCAGCTCGACGTTGGGGTAGGCGGCCAGCGCCGACTCCAGCGCCCGCCGGGCGTCGCCGCCGCGGGTGTCGACGTAGGCCAGCTGGATCAGCTCGCCGGGTGCGTGCGGCGCGTAGCCGGCCGGCGTCATGACGTACGGGATCGCCACCGCGGGATTGTCGGTGAAGATCCCGGCCACCCGCAACGACGCCGTGGTCCCGTCCGGGTACTCGCCCGGCACGATGCTGCCGACCGACCAGCCCCACTCGGCGGCCGCCGCGCGCTGCACGAGCAGCTGGTGCGCCCCGATCGCGGCCGTACCGCGCTCGATCGCGAGCTTGGTCGACGTGACGAGCGCGGGCGGATCGACGACCGTCACCGGTTGCCGCGCGCCGGCGAGCTTGATCGTGCCGATCCGGACCGGCGTCACGCCCGCGACGCCGGGCGCCGCGGCCGCGGCCGTGACCGCCGCCGGGCTGAACCCGGCGACGCCGGTGGCGGCCAAGGTGTAGTCGGCGCCGAACCCGCGGTCGAACGTCTCGTCCACCGAGACCTTCATCGACTGCGCGAGGACCGAGATCATGGCGACGAGCGCGAGCCCGATCATCAGCGCGGACGCCGTGGCCGCGGTGCGGCGCGGGTTGCGCCGCGTGTTCTCCCGGCTCATTCGCCCGATCGTCCCTGCCGCCCCAGGCAGCCGGGCGACCGGCCAGCCGAGCAGCCACGTGACGGGACGGCTGAGCACCGGGCTGAGCAGCGCGACGGCGAGGAACACCACGGCGGCGCCCAAGCCGACCAGGCTCGCCCCCTCCTCGCCGGACCCGGCGAGGCCGCGGGCGAGCGCGCCGGCGCCGAGTGCCGAAAGCGCGATGCCGCCGGCGACGCGGAGCCGGAGCGAGCGGGCCGGCAGGGCGACGTCGTCGCGCAGCGCCGCCACCGGCGGGATCTTCGCCGCGCGCCGCGCCGGCGGGTACGCCGCCACGACCGTGACGAGCATGCCGACGGCGTAGGACCAAACGACCGTGGGGGCGGCGAACACGGGCCGGGTCACGGGCAGGTCGATGCCGAAGATCCCGAACAGCGCGCGGAGCCCGACGGCGAGCCCGGCCCCCGCGGCGAGCCCGAGCGTGGAGCCGATCAGCCCGACGCCGATCGCCTCGCCCAGCACCGAGCGGGTCACCTGGCGGCGGCTCGCCCCGACCGCCCGCAGCAGCGCCAGCTCGCGGGTGCGCTGGGCGACCAGCATCGAGAACGTGTTGAAGATGATGAACGAGCCGACGAAGACCGAGACACCGGCGAAGATCAGCAAGAAGACGGTGAGGAAGGAGAAGATCCGCTTGATCTCGGCCCTGCCCTCGCCGGCCTCCTGGTCGCCGGTCACGGCCTCGTAGCCGGCGGGCAGCGCCGCCGCGACCTGGTCGCGGAGCCGGTCCACCGGCATGTCCGGCCCGGCCTCGACGTAGATCTGCGAATAGTGCCCCGGCTTGACGAGCAGCCGTTGCGCGACCTCCGGGGTGAACAGGGTGTAGGTGATGTAACGGTCCAGGGCGCCCAGCGAGCCGAGACCGACCACCCCGGAGATCCGCATCGTCCGCGTCGGCCCCTGGGTCAGGATCGTCACCGGGTCGCCGGCCGCGAGCCCGCCCTTGCCGGCGCTCACCGAGTCGATGACCACCTCGTTCGGGGCGCGCGGCGGGCGGCCGGACTCGATGCGCAGCCGAGTGGCCATGTCGTCGGTCCAGTCGCCGCCGAGCTGTGTCATCGTCTGCCCGCCGATGACCTTGCCGTCCTTGCCGACGATCGCCGCGTAGCCCTCGGCTGCTCCGGTCACCTTCGCCGCGCCGGGCGTCCGCTCGCGGACCGTGGCGAGCACCGACCGCGGGATCGGGCGCGCCGGGCTCTCGTCGGTGGCCGCGAACGACCGCTTCGCGCGCACGATGACGTCGACGTCCTAGTACGCGGCGGCGAAGACGTCGTCGAAGCCGCGCGTCATCGTGTCCTTGAACACGAGCGTGCCGGACACGAAGGACACGCCGAGGACGACGGCGAGCGCGGTGAGCCCGAGCCGGAGCTTGTGCGCGGCGAGGTTGCGCAGCGTGAGCCGCGTCATGGTCGGGACCCTCATCGATCGGCACCCGCCTTCATGCGGTCGAGGACCTGCTCGGCCGTCGCCCCGGGCAACCGGTCGACGATCTCGCCGTCACCGAGGAAGACCACCTCGTCGGAGTACGCCGCGGCGACCGGGTCGTGGGTGACCATGACGATCGTCTGGCCCATCGCCGTGACCGAGTCGCGCAGAAACGACAGCACGTCGGCGCCGGACCGCGAGTCGAGGTTGCCGGTCGGCTCGTCGGCGAAGACGATCTCGGGCCCGCCGGCCAGCGCCCGGGCGCAGGCGACCCGCTGCTGCTGCCCGCCGGACAGCTCGCCGGGCCGGTGGTGGAGCCGGTCGCGCAGCCGGAGCGTGTCGATGACGGTGTCGAGACGTTCGCGGTCGGGGCGGCGGCCCGCGATGTCCATCGGCAGCGTGATGTTCTCCAGCGCGGTCAGCGTGGGCACGAGGTTGAACGCCTGGAAGACGAAGCCGACCTTGTCGCGGCGCAGCCGGGTGAGCCGTCTGTCGTCGAGCCGGGTCAGCTCCGTGTCGCCGATGAACACGCGGCCGGAGTCGACCGCGTCGAGCCCGGCCATGCAGTGCATGAGCGTGGACTTGCCGGACCCCGACGGGCCCATGATCGCGGTGAAGCGGGCGCGGGGGATGTCGATGGTCACCTCGCGCAGCGCCACGACCATGGCGGCGCCGCGGCCGTAGGTCTTGGTGATCGTCTCGGTCCGGGCGGCGTGCCCGTCGGGGTTCGTCATGATCACGAGTGTCGGGGGCGCGGGCCCGGCCGGGCGCCGGGCGACCTGCCATTTCGCGTAGACCAAAGTCGATGCCCGGGTAGACGCCTGGCCACTCCCGCCCGGATCGGCCCGCGACGTAGCCTTGGTCGATGCTGGACTCACGGGTGCGCCGCAGGGCCGCCGACGTCGCCTATGTGGGCGCCGGCGCGGTGCTCGGAGTCCTCTTCCTGCTGGGCTCGATGGCCGATGAGCCCGCGTCGTCGCGACCCTCGCTGCCCTTGGATCTGACGGTCGGCGGGCTGGCCTGCCTGGCGTTGCTGCTGCGACGGCGCCTGCCGGTGGCGGTGGCGGTGACCCTCGCCCTGGCCGGCATGTTCGCCTCTTCGATGGCGTTCGGCGTCACCTTCATCGCCATCTACAACGTCGCCGTCAGGCGATCGTGGCGCGTCACCGCCGCCGTCGCCGCCCTGCAGTACTCCCTGGTGGCCGGTCTCTCCCTGCTCGACTCGCCCTCGACCCGGACCTACGTCGAGACCATCCTGGTGGTCGGCCTGCTCGACGCCGTGCTGATCACCTCGGGCATGCTGGTCCGGGCCCAGCGCCGGCTGGTCCAGTCGCTGCGCGAGCGGGCCCGGCAGGCCGAAGAGGAGCAGCGGCTGCGGGTCGAGGAGGCCCGGCACCTTGAGCGCGAGCGGATCGCCAGGGAGATGCACGACGTCCTCGCCCACCGGATCTCCCTGCTGGCCATGCACGCCGGCGCGCTGGAGATCCGCAAGGACGCGCCGCCGGCGCAGGCCCGCGCGGCCGGCGTCATCCGGCAGTGCGCGCATGAGGCCATGGAGGACCTGCGCGAGGTCATCGGCATGCTGCGAGCCGACGGCGGCGACGAGCGGCGTCCGCAGCCCACGCTGACCGACCTGCCCGCACTGATCGAGGAGTCGCGGCGGGCCGCCGGCCCCGTCAGCTTCGACAACCAGATCGGCGACCTGGCCACGGTGCCCGTCCGGATCGGCCGCCACGCCTACCGCATCGTCCAGGAGGCGCTGACCAACGCCCGCAAGCACGCGCCGCGCGCCGGCGTACGGGTGATCATTGACGGCGCTCCCGGCGCCGAGCTGACGATCGATGTGCGCAACACCTTGTCTCCGGCCGCGACCGCGCGGCACCCGGCCGCGACCGCCGGGCGGCTGCCCGCCACGGCGGCGGGCCACTTCACGTCCGATGCCGCCGGCCGGCTGCCCGGCGCCGGCGCCGGGCTCATCGGCCTGCGCGAACGGGTGGGCCTCGTCGGCGGGCGCCTGGAGCACGGCCGTACGGGCGGCGGCGAGTTCCGGCTCCAGGCCCGGCTACCGTGGCCGACATGACAGCGGCCCCGGCCATCGGCGTGCTCATCGTCGACGACGACCCCCTCGTCCGGGCGGGCCTTTCGATGATGCTGGCCGAGGCCGACGACATCCGCATCGTCGCCGAGGTCGCCGACGGCACCGAGGTCGCCGGGGCGGTCAACGAACACCGGCCCGACGTCGTGCTGATGGACATCCGGATGCCGCGCATGGACGGGCTCACCGCCACCGAGCGGCTGCGCGCCCGCCGCGAGCCGCCGGAGATCATCATCTTGACCACGTTCGACACCGATGAGCACATCGTCCGGGCGCTATGCGCCGGGGCGAGCGGCTTCCTCCTCAAGCACACCCCGCCCGCCGAGATCTTGCGGGCGATCCGCCTGGTCGCCGCGGGGGAGCCGATGCTGTCCCCGAGCGTGCTCCGGCAGGTGATGTCACAGGTCGCGCAGGGCGCGCAGGCCGAAGCCGCGCCGCGGCGGACCAGAGCGATACAGAAGCTGGAGCGGCTCAGCGAAGGCGAACGCGCCGTCGCCAGGCTGATCGGGCAGGGCCGCACCAACAGCGAGATCAGCCGAGAGCTGCTGGTGAGCGTCGCGACGGTCAAGGCGTACGTGTCCAGGTTGCTCACCAAGCTGGAGCTGAACAACCGGGTGCAGGTGGCGCTGCTCGTACACGACGCGGGGGAGCTTTGACCGGCGACCCGGGCCGGGGCCCGGCCGCGGCATTTCGCCGCTATCTCCCATTACAGGAGAATTGACAGACGTGGTTTCTCCCGCAAGGTGTGGCCCGGTGCGACAATAAGTGCCCATCGTCAGGGTTCGGGGGTCGAGGAGGGAGCCCGCGGTGCACGAGGAATCCTTTTCCGATTCCGGTCCCGATTCTTCCAGCTCCGATCATTCCGAGACCGATGCCGCGGGCCGAAGGGCGCCGGACGGGATCGACAGCACGGTGCCCCACTCGGCCCGGATCTGGAACTACTGGCTCGGTGGCAAGGACAACTATCCCGTCGACAGGGCGGCGGGCGAGGAGACCCTGAAGGTCCTGCCGGAGATCGTCGACATCGCCCGGGCCAGCCGAGCGTTCCTGGGGCGCGCCGTCCGCTATCTGGCCGGCGAGGCGGGGATCCGCCAGTTCCTCGACGTCGGCACCGGGCTGCCCACCGTGGACAACACCCACCAGGTGGCCCAGCGGGTGGCGCCCGAATGCCGCATCGTCTACGTGGACAACGACCCGCTGGTGCTGCTGCACGCCCGTGCCCTGCTGGTGGGCACCCGCGAGGGCGCCACCGACTACATCGAGGCCGACGCCCGCCAAACGCAGGAGATCCTGCGGCGCGCGGAGCAGACGCTCGACTTCGGCCGGCCGGTCGCGATCATGATGCTGGGCATCCTGCCGTTCATCGGCGATGACGACGAGGCTCGCTCGATCATCGGGCGGTTGCTGGCCGCCGTTCCGGCCGGCAGCTATCTGACCGTCACGCACAGCACCAGCGAGGCGACCGGCGACCGGGTGATCGAGGCGGTGCGGCAGTGGAACCAGGTGCCGGGCACGGTCCCCTATCACCTGCGCACTCCCGCCCAGATCGCCGGTTTCTTCGACGGCCTGGAGATCTTGGAACCGGGCGTGGTGTCCTGCCCGCGGTGGCGGCCCGAGCCATGGGAGTTCGACGTGAAGTGGGACATGGACGAGTTCTGCGCGGTCGGCCGCAAGGTGTGACGGACGAGCGGCCCGCCGAGCGGATCTTCCACATCCCGCCAACGGATCGCGTGCCCTGACGCCCGCACCGCCGGAGGACGACCCGTCCGTCCGGCGGGGTGTTAGCGACCCTGGGTGCGGTTGCCGCGCATCCTGTGCAGCAGTCGCTTCGCCTTCCGCTTGTTCTCGGGCTTGGCGAGCTCACGCCGGCCCCGCTCGATCACCCGCCGGCCCTGGGGGCTGTGCAGGAACGCGCGGAGCCGCTGCGAGATGGAAGCCATGCTGACCTTCTTCCTCGGGGACCGATCGGATGACACGCAGGCACGACCACGGTCCGCGATCGGCGACCGCACGCTCACCCGGCGAGATGCCGCCCCGCGAAACCCTGCCGATCCTGGGCCTGCTACAGGCTGTGCCCTGCCCGGCCCCGGCTACACCGCGTCATCCGCCCCGGCATCCCCACCCCGGGACGCCGATCAGCGCGCGGCCTGCCGCACCAGGCCGGCGCCCCAGGCCTTGGCCCGGTCCTGCTCGCCCGCCCGCAGCGGCCCTTCGGCCTCGTCGACGACGAAGCCCTTCGGCCCGGCGACGACGCTGTAGCCGCGGCGGCGCAGCTTCCTGGCGATGGGTCTGGCGGCGCCGCCCGCCAGCGGGAACGGCAGCCGGGTGTCGAACGCGGCGGCCTTGTGGCCGCCGTCGGTCTTGGGCAGCGCGTCCAGCCACTCGCGGATCCCCGGTCCTTCGACCGCTCGCGGCGGCGCCGCGGCCACGTCCGCTCCCGTCGTCTTCTTCTTGGTCATCTCCGGCGCCTTGGCGCGAGAGGAGGCCCGGCTCATGCCGAGCATGTGAGTGGGACCGCCGACGACGACGAGCGTCGCTTGCTCGAACTTTTCCGGCGTCGCCTCCGCCGCCGGCAGCACGGTGACGTGCGCGTCCGGATCGGCCGAGCGGGCGCCCTCGGCGATCGCCTCGGCGACCGTCTTGGTGTTTCCGAAGATGCTCTCGTAGATCACGGCGATGTCCATGCCGTTCACCCCTTCGCCACCGTGCGCCCGCCGCGCCGGAAAACGAAAGGGCCGAAAGACCCTGTTTCGGGCTCGGGGGTCGCGGCGCCGGGCGTGGGTCCCGCTGATTCGCGGCCGATCACCCACAGCTATCAATGGCCTCAGCGCGCGCAAATTGGCCTAAAGCGGCCGATATTGCCGCTTTACGCGGCTTTCATGGGCTGTTTGTGTCAAGACCGGTCGATTATGCCCCGTCCCCTCCCGGAGGTATTTGGTGCCCACGACGAAGTGGATCCGCGGCACGGCGGTCGTCGCGACCGCGGTGCTCCTCTCAACGGCGTTCGGCAGCGTCGCGAACAGCGCGCCGCGCCCCCAACGGCCGCCCCAGATCATCGGCGATGGTGCCGCCGCGCTACCCGACAAGGATGTACGGCCGGGTCGTGCCGGTCCCACCCAACAGCAACGGGCACAGGCGGGCGAGGCGACCGTACGCTGGAACGCGTTCGGCACGCCCGCGACACTGACGGAGCAGGGGACACCGCTGGCGACCGGACTGCCCGCCAACCCAGAGCAGGCGGCGCGCGCCTACCTCAAGTCGCACGCGGACGTGTTCGGGTTGTCGGCGTCCTCGCTCGACTCGCTGGAGACCGTCGCGGTCAACCCCCTCGGCAAGGGCGCGGCGGTGCTGCTCCGCCAGCGCTTCGGCAACCTGCCCGCCGGGCACGACGGGCTGGTCGCGCTCGGCGTGACGGACGGCAAGGTCGTCAGCGTCACCTCGACGCTGGCCCGCGACACCGATGCCCCGGCGCCGGCCACCCTCACCTCCGAGCAGGCCGTGACCGCGGCGGCCAGGGACGCCGGCATGGACGCCGCCGCCGCCACGGCGCGGCGGGCCAGGCTGGTGGCGGTGCCGACCGCCCAGGGCGCGCGCAGCGCCTACGAGGTGACCCTGATCAACGGGGCCGAGGCCGCAGCGGTGACCTCCTTCGTCGACGCGCGCAGCGGCGAGGTGCTCATCCGCGAGAACCTCGTCGACCATGACACCGACAACCCCCGCTGGGCGGTGTTCCCGGCCACGCCGTCGGCTGACTACTCCAGCACCGACACCCGGCAGACATGGTGCTTCGCCCCCGCCACGGGATGTGACTTCGTGGCCGGCGGCGACGCGGCGGCCGGCAGGCCGTGGGACGTCGACCACACCACCGGGCTGCCGACCAACACCAGCCTCGGCAACGCCGCGCGCACCTTCGAGAACCGCGACAACGGCGACCCGAGAACGGTGGGCACGCGGCCCAACGCTCCCAAGGCGGACCGCAACTACATCTACCCCTGGACCAACCAGTGGTTCGAGGCCAAGTGCGACCCGGCCACGTTCGCCAGCCCGCAGGAAGCCGACCTCGAGGCGGCGATCTCCAACCTGTTCGTGGGCCACAACCGCATGCACGACTGGGCGTACCGTCTCGGCTTCACCGAGACCGCCTGGAACATGCAAAGCGACAACGGCACCCGCGGCGGCCTCGGCGGCGACCCCGAGCTCGGCAACGCCCAGGCCGGCGCCCGCGGCGAACCGGAGCAGCGGGACAACGCCAACCAGATCACTCCGCCCGAGGGCATGCCCACGATCACCAACATGTACGTGTGGCAGCCGATCGCCGGCGCCTTCTACGCCCCGTGCGTCGATGGCGACTTCGACATGACCGTGATCGGGCACGAGTACACCCACGCCATCTCCGGCCGCATGGTCGGCGGCCCGGACGTCGGCTGGAACGGCGCGCAGCCCGGTGCGATGAACGAGAGCACCTCGGACCTGTTCGCGATGGAGATGCTCAACGAGTTCGGATTCCGGCCGCCCGGCAACTCCCCGTTCGTCATCGGGGCCTACGTCACCGGTGACCCGGGCGCGGGCATCCGCAACTACGACATGAGCAAGAGCCCGCTCAACTACAGCGACATCGCCTACGACCTGGTGGGCCAGCAGGTGCACGCCGACGGGGAGATCTGGAGCGCGACGCAGTTCGACATCAGGAACGCCTTCATCCAGCGCTACGGCAAGGGCAGCGCCTCGCTGCAGCGGCGCTGCGCGCAGGGTCAGGTCCCCGTCACCAGTTGCCCGGGCAACCGGCGCTGGGCGCAGCTCGCGTTCGACGCGCTGCTGCTGATGGCCAGCGGCGCGGTGAGCTACGTCGATCACCGCGACGCGCTGCTGGCCGCCGACACCATCCGGTTCGGCGGAGCGAACCAGGACATCATGTGGCGCGAGTTCGCCCGGCACGGGCTGGGCTCGGGTGCCTTCAGCGCGGACCAGAACGCCGCCGACCCGACGCCGAGCTTCCAGTCGCCGACGGGCGCCAACGCGACCGTCACGTTCCGGCCGTCCGGCGAGGCGAGGGGCGCCTCGGTACGGCTGTACGTCGGCGACTACGAGGCCCGAGCGGTGCCGGTGGCCGACACCGACCCGGCGACGACGCTGGGCGCGACCTTCCGCATGGTTCCCGGCAAGTACTCGTTCGTGGCCGTGGGCGCCGGGTTCGGGCACAAGCGCTTCACCGCCGACATCAGGGCCGGTAACCGGACCCTGGACCCGGCGCTGGCGCGCAACCTGGCGGCCGCCGCGAACGGCGCCACCGCGGCGGGCGACGGAGTGAACCAGGCGAGGCTCGTCGACGAGACCGAGGCCACCAACTGGGCGTCGCTGACGGCGCCGGTCGCGGGTCGGCAGGTCACCGTCGATCTCGCCGGGGACGCGCCGGCCACCGTGCGGCGGGTGCAGGTGAGCGCGCTGCTGCGGCCGGACATCCAGGATCCGGCCGATCCGGGCGGGCAGAACCGGTTCAGCGCGCTGCGGCAGTTCCGGGTGCTCGCCTGCGACGCGGCGAGCGGGGCCGACTGCGCGGACTCCGCGTCGTACCGGGCGGTCTTCACGAGCCCGGCGGGCGCGTTCCCGTCCGGCATGCCGCGCCCGCGGGCGCCGGAGCTGATCATGCGGTCGTTCTCGATCCCGGCGACGACCGCCACCCACCTGCGGCTGGAGGTCGTGTCGAGTCAGTGCACCGGCAACCCGGCGTACGCCGGCGAGCAGGACGCCGACCCGCGCTCGACCACCGACTGTGCGACGGGCAGTGCCGCCGCCGGTCAGGTGCGCGCCGCCGAGTTCCAGGCCTACACCCGCTGACCTGGCGGGCTCGGCCCTGGTGATCAGGTCGTGATCGTGCGGTGGCTCCCTCACCGACCCCTGGGAGGCACCGCACGATCACGGCATCGCGTCTGGGGACCGGGGGACGGCGGGGTCGTCAGGCGGACTCTCGGACGATCAGTTCGGTCGGGAGGATGACGGCGGGGGAGATGTCCTCGCCGGCCGCGAGACGGAGCAGTTGCCCGGCCAGCACCCGCCCGATGTCGGAGATCGGCTGCCGGACGGTGGTGAGCGGCGGCTCGGTGTAGCGCGCCAGCTCGACGTCGTCGAACCCGATCACCGCGACGTCGTCGGGCACCCGCCGCCCCGCGCGGCGGAGCGTGCGCAACGCCCCGTCGGCCATCAGGTCGGAGGCGACGAAGACGGCGTCGAGCCGCGGATCGTCGTCGAGCAACTGCCGCATGGCCGCCGAGCCGGACTCACGGGTGAAGTCGCCCACGGCCACGATGGATCGGCGGCGCGAGCCGCGCAACGCCGCCCGATATCCGGCCAGCCGTTCGATCCCGGCGATCATGTCCTGTGGTCCCGCGATCGTGGCGATCCGGGTGCGGCCGCGCTCGAGGAGGTGGCCGACCGCCAGCCGGACCCCGCCCGCGTGGTCGACATCGACGTACGGGACGGCGTGCCTGCCCAGCGGCCGGCCGTTGGCCACCACCGGGATGCCCTGCCGGGCCAGCGCGGCCGGCATCGGGTCGGCCCCGTGCAGCGAGGCGAACATCACGCCGTCGACGTGGCCGCCGATCGCGTACCGCTCGATCCGGTCGTGGCCGGTGGCCGATGAGGCCAGCATCAGCACCAGCTGCTTGTCGGCCTCTTCCAGCTCCTGGTGCACGCCGCGGATGACGGCGGGGAAGAACTGATCGTCGGAGAAGACCCGGCTGGCCCGCTCTGGAAGCACCAGCGCGAAGGAGTCGGTGCGCTGCGTGACCAGGCTGCGGGCGGCCGGGTTGGGCACGTACCCCAGCTCGCGCACCGCGCGCAGCACCGTGTCGCGGATGCGCGGATGGACGGTGGGCGCGCCGTTGACCACGCGGGAGACGGTGGCGCGCGAGACGCCCGCGCGCAGCGCGACCTTCTCCAAGGTCGGCCGCTCGCGTCCGGACCCGCGCACTCCCATGACACCCCCTGCCGAGGCGCCTGCCGCGCGCACCCTCGGCCCTGCCTATTGTGCACCGCCGGGTACGCGCGGTAGGGCGGCAGCGGGCCGAAACCAGGCGTCTATTGACAGCCGAGGCGCGACATTGTACGAGTGAGAGAGCGCTCTCTCACTCGTGTCGGTGGCCGGGCCGGCGCGCCGGGGCGCCACTCCCGATCCCCGCCTCTGGGAGGTTGTCGCAATGCTCGGTCGATTCACCGAAAACCTCCGCCGCCGCCGCACGGCGCCGGCCCCCCACAGACGCCCCCGTCTCGCCTTGGCGATCGGGGCCGCCGCGGTCGCGCTGGTGCTCCCGGCCGCCGCGATGAGCGCGTTCGCCGCCGTTCCGCCGCCGCCCGCGGGCTGGACGCTGACCTGGAGCGATGACTTCAACGGCGCGGCCGGCACCGGCGTCAGCACCGGCAACTGGCTCTACTCCTTGGGCCATGGCTATCCGGGCGGCGCCCCCAACTGGGGCACCGGCGAGATCGAGACCATGACCAACAGCACCGCCAACGTCCGGCAAGATGGCGCCGGGCGGCTGTTGATCACGCCGATCCGCGACTCCGCGGGCAACTGGACGTCGGGCCGCATCGAGACCCAGCGCACCGACTTCGCCGCGCCGCCAGGCGGCAGGCTGCGGGTCGAGGCATCGCTCCAGCAGCCGAACGTCAGCGGCGCGGCGGCGGCCGGGTACTGGCCGGCGTTTTGGATGCTGGGCGCGGCGGCGCGCCCGGTCGGCGCCACGAACTGGCCGAGCATCGGCGAGATCGACATCATGGAGGACATCAACGGCCGCAGCTCGGTGTTCGCCACCTTGCACTGCGGCAACACCGCGGCGGGCGGTCCCTGCAACGAGACCACCGGCCTCGGCAGCGGCGAGCGGGCCTGCCCGGGCTGCCAGACCGGCTTCCACACCTACGCCATGGAATACGACCGGAGCGTCTCGCCGGAACAGATCCGCTGGTACCTCGACGGCGCGAACTTCTTCACGCTGAGCGCCAACCGGGTGGACGCGACGACCTGGAACAACGCCACGCACCACGGGTTCTTCATCATCCTCAACGTGGCGATGGGCGGCGGCTTCCCCGCGGCGTTCGGCGGCGGGCCCACCGCCGCGACCGTCTCGAGCGTGCCGATGGTCGTCGACTATGTGGCCGTCTACACGAGTTCCGGCGGAGGCACGACCACCCCGCCCACCACGCCGCCGACCACCCCGCCCACCACGCCGCCGGGCGGCGGCGTCAGCGCCACCTCGACGATCCAGGCCGAGAACTTCAACGCGCAGTCGGGCGTGCAGACCGAGGCCTGCGGCGACACCGGCGGCGGGCAGGACATCGGCTGGCTGGCGAACGGCGACTGGGCGCAGTACAACAACGTCAACTTCGGCACGACCCCGCTCAACCAGTTCCGGGCGAGGGTGGCGTCTGGCGCGCCGGGCGGCGTGAGCGGCCTCGTCGAGGTACGGCTCGACAATGTGAACAACGCGCCGATCGGCAGCTTCGCCGTCGGTAACACCGGCGGCTGGCAGTCGTGGACGACCGTGCCCGCCAACGTCACCGGGGTCACCGGGACGCACACCGTGTTCCTGCGCTTCACCAGCGGCCAGCCTGCCGACTTCGTCAACGTCAACTGGTTCACGTTCAGCCGGTAGCGTTCGGGTGGGGGAGCGCTCTCTCGGCCGTCCTCGCCGGGTCCTCTCGGGCGCTCTCCCGTCCGCTCTCGTCCCGATGATCGGCTGGTGAAGTCGCCGCGACCGGGCCAGGATGGCTCGGGTGGAGTTTGATCACGTACGGCCGCGGGACGTCGTGGTCGCCGGTGCGATCGGCGGCCTGGTGGCCGGGATCCCGTCGACGGCGTACGCGCTGGCGACCCGGCGCGATCCGTTCGAGGCCTCGGTGGCCGCGGGCACGCTGGTGCTGCCCGGTGAGCGCCGTCCGATCGTGCTGCTGGCCGCGGCGCTTCCCGTCCACGCCGCGCTTTCTGTGGGCTGGGCCGGAGTGCTGGCGGCGGTGCCGCTCCGCCGCCGCACCGCCAAGGCCGGCGCGGGCGGCGCGGCCGGTGCGCCCGGTGCGGCCCGCGCGGCGGCGATCGGAGCGGCCGCTGGGCTCGCGATCGCCGCGGTGGACCTCGGCCTCGTGGGGCGGCGGTTTCCGCGGATCCGGGCGCTGCCGCTGCTGCCGCAGGTCGCCGACCATGTCGCCTATGGGTCGACGGTCGGCTGGGTGCTGGCCAGGCGACGCGGCGGCGGCGTACGGCGCGACCCGCGGGATGTCACAACGAACTGGTGACAATAGGACCAATGACTCTAACAGAGCGTGTACATCTGGGTCATAGTGCCTAGTCACGTGCGCTGTAAGGGCAAAGGGCGTGACCCGGGCGACTCGCCTCTCGCGCGGCGCGCGATCCGGCATCTGCCCGTCACGAGGGAGGCGCCATGCCGTCCATCGAGCACGTCATCGTCCTCGCCCTGGAGAACCGGTCGTTCGACCACATGCTCGGCTTTCTCGAGCACCCCGACCCGGCCTTCGACGGGCTGAGCCGTGACGCACCGCACGTCAACCCCGTATGGCGCGGACGGGGCACCGTGGCCGCCGCTCCGGACGCCAAACCGGTGCTGCCGGTCGATCCCGATCACTCGCACGACGCCGTGATGGCCCAGTTGGCCGTCCGCGGGTTGGGCAGGAGCCGGCAGGCCACCAACCAGGGGTTCGTGGCCAGCTATGAACGCAAGGCCCGGGGCCTGGCGCCCCCTCGCTTCGCCGGGCTGCTCGGCCCGCTGCTCAACTGGTGGACGAGCCGGGGGCCCGGTGCCGGCGATCATCCGCCCGTCGTGGACCGCGGCCCGCTGATCATGGCCTGTCAGTCGCCCAAACAGGTGCCGGTGCTCAGCACGCTCGCCCTCGAGTTCGCCGTGTGCGTCCGCTGGTTCTGCTCGGTGCCGGGGGAGACGTGGCCCAACCGCAACTTCATGCACGCGGCCACCTCCGACGGGGAGACCGCCATCTACCTGCGCCTCTACAAGAACCGGACGATCTTCGAGCTGCTGGAAGACCACGGCAAGAGCTGGCGGATCTACCACGACGACACCCCGCAGGCGTGGGCGTTCCCGAACCTGTGGGACTCTCCCGGCCGGCACGCCAACTGGTTCCCGCTCGACACGTTCGCCGAGCACGTGGCCGCGGGGAACCTCCCCGCCTACTCCTTCATCGAGCCCAACCACCGGCCGCCGCTGCACACCCTCGACCGCGCGCCCGGGATCGGCGAACCGGGGGTCAGCAACAGCCAGCACCCGGGCAACAACCTGGTCGCGGACGCCGCCTACGACCGGTTTCCCGAGGGGGTCCCGCAGGGCGAGGACACCGACTTCGCCCGTGGCGAGGCCCTCGTCGCCACCATCTACGAGGCGCTGCGCGCCAACCCGGCGATCTTCGAACGCAGCGTGCTGTTGATCACCTACGACGAGCACGGCGGGTTCTACGACCACGTCCCGCCGCCGGTCGGCGTGCCCGCGCCCGGTGACGTGCCCGGCCGGACGACGAAGCTGCTGCGCGCCCTGTATCGCCGCAAGTCCGCGACCTTCGACTTCACCATGCTCGGCCCGCGCGTGCCGGCCGTCGTGGTCTCGCCGTACATCCCGGCGCGGACGGTCGACGCGGAGACGCACGACCACGCGTGCGTGCCCGCGACGCTCCGCCGGATCTTCGCCCCGGACGCCGAGCCCCTCAACGCACGCGACCGATGGGCCGCCGCCCACCCCTTCGACGCCTGCCTCACGCTCGACCGGCCGCGCACCGACCTGCCCGACCTTTCGGAGCACGTCCGCGGCGTCCGGCCCGCCGCCCCGCCCGCGCCGGCGACGGAGGTGCCGGGCTACTACGCCGACTTCGCCGACCAGGCCGTGCGCGTCCGGGAGCACCTGGAACACATCGAGGAGACCGAGGTCACGACCATGAAGGTCGCGCCGGCGCCGCCGCCCGGCGCACCCGTCACGAGGAGGCTGGCCGACCAGACCAGCCGGGCGTTCGCGGAGGCGGCCGACCGGCACCGCCAGGAAGGCCACTGACCGTCCGGCGGGCCCGCCGGGCCTGACGCGGCCCGGGTCGAGCCGGCCGGAGCCGGTTGGCAGGATGGAGCGGTGCGTGCCCGGCCGATCTCCCCGTCGCTGCTGGTCGACGAGCTCGCCGAGCGGATCGCGCCGCTGCGGCGGACGTCGTGGACCCGGGTCGCGATCGACGGCGCCCCGGCGGCCCGGCCGGGCGAGCTCGCCGACGCGCTGGTCGATCCGCTGCGGGTGCGCGGGCGCGCGGCGCTCCGGGTCTCGGCCGGTGATTTTCTGCGCCCGGCCTCGCTGCGCCTCGAGTACGGCCGCGACGACCCCGATCTGTACTACACCGATTGGCTCGACACGGGCGGCCTGATCCGCGAGGTGCTCGCCCCGCTGGGGCCGGGCGGCACGGGCCGGGTGCTGCCCGCGCTGTGGGACAGCGCCGTCGACCGGGCCGCGCGGGCCGACTACCGCACGCTGCCGGCGGGCGGAGTGGTGGTCCTGGACGGGACGCTCCTGCTCGGGCGCGGCCTGCCGCTCGACTACGTCGTCCACCTGTGGATGTCGCCGGCCGCCCTGGCCCGGCGCACCGACCCCGGCCGGCTGTGGACGCTGCCCGCCTATGCGCGCTACGAGGACGAGGTCGCGCCGGCGCGGGTGGCCGACGCGGTCGTCCGAGTCGATGATCCGCGGCGTCCAGCCCTGGTCGAGGGCTAGCACAGCGTGGTTTCCGCGTTTGTGTAAAAGCCCCTGGAAGGGAAGGAAGTCAATTCCCCCCTTTGCGGGGCAAGAGAGCAAGACGCACGAACGTACAGACGTACAAACGCGGAAACGAGGAGAGTTAGATGCGACGGATCACCGACGTACTGGCGGCGATCATGTCCACGATCGTCGATGTCATCACGCTGCCCTTCCGGGTGCTCATCCGCTTGCTGAGCCCGGGACGGCGCCGCGGGACCGCGCCGCGCCGGCGCGGCGCCGCCTGACGAAAGGGGCGGTCGATGGGCCGGGAGGACGAGATCATCGAGGACGAGATCATGTCCACGGGGGACGGCCGCGCCGACGCGCCCGTCACGGTGACGATCTGCGCGGACGGGCCGCTGCTGATGCGCGGCCCGTTCACGTTGCGGACCCAGGACGGCCGGCTGGTCGAGGCGGGTCGCCGGACGGTGGCGTTGTGCCGCTGCGGGCGGTCCGGGACGAAGCCGTTCTGCGATGGGTCGCACAAGCTCGTCGGGTTCCGCGCAGCGGCAGCGAAAGACGCCGCTGCGGCGGACCCTGCGTAGGAATCCTCAACTCGCCCGGCGGGCCGGCGGCCTGCCGGGCGAGCGCACGTCCGGAATGCGCCGCGAGGCGGATCCGGCGCCCCGAGTACACGATCCCCCCGCGCCCCCACCGCACGGCAAGGGCGAACCAGCAGCACGTCGCGCGTTCGAGTACCCATACGGGTGCATACAGGGCGGTCGACGCGGGAAACACCTGGGTCCCGTCGGCGCGTCTGCGGCCGATCTCGGCAAGGCCGATCGTCGCCGCCGCGCCCGCCGCCGCGCCCGCCAGGGCCGTGCGCGGCCCGCGGCGCGCCGCCGCGACGGCCAGCGCGGGGAGCACACCGAGGAAGAGCGCCATCCTGGCGGGCTGCGCGGTGTCGTCGTAGGCCTGCCGGACGCGCTGGGACAAAAAGCGCCGGGCGTCCGGCGGCAGCCGGCGGACGTAGAGGCCGAGCGGCCGGACCTCGGTGCCGCCGTGCGCACGTACGGTGCGGATGAGCTCGAGGTTTTCGAACAGCACGTTCCCGTCATAGCCGCCCATGGCGGCGAAGGTCGCGCGGCGGATGCCGAACGTGCCGGGATAGTCGGCGCCGAAACCGCGGTTGAGCAGGCTGCGCGCCGAGTCCCAGCGGGCGTGCCACGGAAGCGGGTCGAAGTAGTTCTGCGGGCGCACGAGATCGGCCTCGCGGAGCAGCCGGACCACGGCGCGCAGGCTCCGGTCGTCGTAGCGGACGTCGTCGTCGGCGACGATCACCTGTGGCGAGCGGGCGCGGCGGATTCCGGTCAGCACGCCGACGACCTTGCCGTTGGCGAGGTCCATGTCCTCGTCGGGAGGCAGGTGCAACAGCCGGCCCGCCCAGGCCCGGGCATGTGCGGCGTAGAGCGGCTCGGGCGAGGCGTCCACCACGATCACGCGGGCCCGGGTGCGCAACCAGCCCAGATATTCGGTGAGCTCGTCGAGGCCGCGGTCGTCCGTCCAGCGCAGCGGCAGCACGTAGTCGGCGTCGAGCCGGCTCATGGCGACTCCGCTCGTGGCAGTGCGGGTACCGGTACATCGGGTGCCGCCGCGGCGGGTGCGGTCGCGCCCGATGCCGGTGTCCCGGGCACCGGCAGGCCGGGTCGTGACAGGCCCGGTCGTGACAGCCCCGGTCGTGGCGGCCCCGGTCGTGGCGGGACGGGTGCCGGCCGACCGTCCGCCGCCGCGCGTGGCCGGCGCAAGGCGGTCTGGCCCCGGCGCCAGCGGCCGAGGAGATGCGCGCCGAACAGCCGATCGAGGGTCAGGCAGCAGGCGGCGCCGAACAGCACCGCCGCGGCCGACCCGGGATGGCCGGCGGTGAAGGCGCCGCACAGATCGTGGCCGGCGATCTGCTCGTGAACGGCGTCGGCCTGGACGTGCTCGTCGTAGAACCGGCAGGCCGCCGCGTCGCCGCCGAGCCGGCGCAGACCGCGGGCGTAGTCGCGGTTGGGGATCGATGAGGTCATCTCGAACGCCGCGAGGTGACCGAGCAGGGCGGCGCGGTGGCGCCGGTGCAACCCGAACAGCGACATGACGTTCGTGACCGCCAGCGTGATGGCGGGCACCTCGTCGAGATAGGCGCCGTAGCGGTCGTCCAGGTCCAGCCCGCGCATGGTCGCCCGGAACAGTTCGGCGTGCATCCGGTCCGCCCGCCCGCCGCCGTACTCGTCCGCCTGGATCTCCACCAGTGCGGCCTTCGCCCGCCCGCGCAGCCGCGGGATGGCCCATGTATGCGGATCGGCCTCCTTGAGGTGGTAGATCGAGCGGTGCACGACGAACTCGCGGAACTGCTCGCGCGTCGCCCGGCGGCGTAGGAAATCCGTCAGCGACGGCTCTGGCCGGGTCTCGGCGGCCAGCGCGGCCAGCGCGCCGGGAAGATCGGCGGCGCCCACCGCCGGCGGCCGGACGACCGCGGCGTCGAGCGCCCGCTCGAGCCGTGCCTCGGCGGCCTGGCGCAGCGCCAGCAGCGACGGATGCCACTCCCAGCCGTCGTCCACCTCGTCGAACCCCTGGTAGTGCAGCTCATAGCACACATGCAGGGCCAACTGGAGGTCTTCGTCCTCCAGCGCCGCCGCGGCGGGTCCGCGCGCCGCGGCGAGCACGGCGTCCGGACCGGCGGGCAGGTCGTGCGGCGGGCGCGTCAGCTCGTCCACAAGCAGCCGGGTGACCGGGCCGCGGGGGAGGGGTAGGCGCATCGGCTCATCTCCATTCGAAGCAAAAGAAGGTCAATTGCCGCGACTTGTATGGATCTGAGGGGAAATTTGGCCATGTCAAAGCCGACGCAGCCGATAGTGGGCTCCCCCGTCTTCCTGCGAAGTCTTCGAATGTGGCTACCCCGCTCCAGCCGATGAAACGTCCGTCTCGTGGGTAGTCGTCACGCATGGACCTGCCCACCCTCCAGACGCTGGACGAGCTGGCCTCCCTGGTCGAGCGGCACTCGGACCTGTACATCCGCTGGTCGCGGGGGCCCGACGCCGATGAGTCCGGCACGAGCAAGGACGCGCTGACCGGCGTCCGGCTGCCCGGCCTGTCCGCCAGCCCGCTCGCGGTAGAGGAGTGGTGGGCGCCGCGGCCGCTGACCGTGTGGGTGGCCCGCCGGCTGCACGACTACAGCCACCTCAAGCATGAGCGAGGACCGGGCGTACGGCCGTGGGTCCTCGAAGGCGACGAGCGGGGGCGCGGCCCGGACAACGAGCCGCTGGTGACGTGCCGGCGGCCGGTGGCCTGGGTCGCCCAGGCCGTCCTGGACGAGGCCGAACGCCTGGTGGCGCGGCAACGGGGCGAGTGGGGTCCGTTGCGCCGCTGACCCCTGACCCTGACCCCGCCAGCCTTGACCCGCCTGCCTTGACCCGCCTGGCCGACCAGCTCGGCGTCAGCGGAAGGGACCGGCCCGGTGGACGATCCGTCCGTTCACCACGGTCAGCACCGACCGCAGCGCCTTGAGGCCCTCGTCGGGCAGCCTCCGGTAGTCGTGGCTGAGGACGACCAGGTCGCCGAACTTGCCCGGCTCGATGGAGCCGGTCACGTCCTCCTCCTTGGTGAACCAGCCGTTGTCGGCGGTGTAGAGCCGCAGGACCTCGTCGCGGGTGATCTGCTGGCCGTCGTTGATCAGCTCGCCCTTGGCGTTCTTGCCCGTCGCGGCGTAGTACATGTGAAGCCACGGGTTCATCGGGGCGATCTGCATGCCGTCGGAGCTCATCCCGACGTTGATGCCGCTGTCGACGATGGTACGGAACGGCGGGCCGTTGTCGGTGGCGGTGCCGGTCAGGTATCTCCAGCTGGTGAGCGACAGCCCGCCGCCGAGTGCTTTCAGCCGCCGGATCCACTCGTCGGTGATGAACGGGACGTGCGCCACCACCCAGCGCAGGTCCTTGATCGGGAACTTGGCGTTGACGGTCTCCCAGCCCGCGATCTCGGTCTTGAAGTCATCGCGGGTCAGTGAGTGGACCTGGTTGATGAAACCGGCCTCCGCGACCCGGCGGTTGGCGTCGAGCCACACGTCGCCGAGGCCCTGAGCGGTGAACTCGCCGATGCCGACGACCTTCATCATGTCGTCGCCGAACAACGGGAACGTGTTGAGCAGGCGCGCCGTGAGCCCGGGGAGGGCGGGGTCGGACTCCAGGTGCAGGAAGTTGGTGCGCAGCCGGATCGACAGCCTGCCTTCGCGGTGCAGGGCCTGGAACGCGTCATAGGCGCGGTACTGGTCGAAGTGCGCCGCGCCGTCCGCCGGGGTGTTGGTCGCCGGGAAGCCGCCCTGGTCGAAGTGGGTGGTCACGCCCAGGCTCACGGCGTAGGCCATCGCGTCGAGCGTGCTGCGCTTTTGGTCGTCGAGCGTCTGCCCGCGCCGCAGCTCGAACAGGGCGGTCTGGGCGGCCTCGCCCATGGCGATCGCCCCGTCGTCGCCGACCGGCACGCCCTTGGACCGGAAGAAGGCGCGCCCCAGGCCGTTGGTCGTCGCCGGGCCGCTGAACGCGACCTGGATGTACACCGGACGGGCCGGGACGGCGGCGTCGATCTCCGCCAGCGTCGGCAGCCGCCGCTCGGCGAACTGGTTGGGATGGAACCCGCCGATCGTCGTCACGAACCGGCCCGCCGGGACGCCGGCGGCGCGGGCCTTGAGCGTCGCCAGCGCGGCGCCGATCGACGAGGCGTTCTCCAGCGGCGTGTGGTAGCCCGGCCGCAACCCCATCAGCACGATGTGGTTGTGGTTGTCGATGATCCCCGGGACCACGGTGTGGCCGCGCAGGTCGATCACCCTGACCTGCCGGCCGCGCGGCCGCAGCCCGCGGCCGACCTCGGCGAACCTGCCCGCCCTGATGAGGACGTCGGTGGCGGTGGGGTGCCGTGGATCCTGAGTGATGATCCTGCCGTTGACGAGCGCCAGGTCGCCCGGCTCACCCGCCGTCACGCCGCCGGCGCCGGCGGGCGCCGCGTCGCCGGCGAGGGCGCCGTGCGCGGGCGCCGCCGCCAGCCCGGCCCCGGCGAGCGCCGCCGCTCCCGTCCCGAGCATTCCCCGCCGGGACAGCCCCCCTGCCCCTCGTTCCTCCGAAGTCACGAGCCGACACCGCCCTTCGCGGAGCATCGGTGCGCCGATATCGAGTTTGTTGGGTTTGTTGGTGCGGTTTCGCCGCTGAGTGTACGTCTCCGCCGCCCCGGTGGCACGGGGTCGGCCGCACCGGTCAGCGGCGGGCCCAGTAGTCCGGCGTCGCCTTCGACCGGGCGAGGGCTTCCGGGGTCTCGAAGCCGGGCGCCATGGACGCGGAGGTCCCCGGCAGCACCTCGTGGTGCTCGATGTCCAGCAGCCGCAGCCAGCTTTGCTGCCCCATGGTGAGGGCGACGAAGCAGCCGAGCTCGACCAGCTCGGGCTCGGTGAAGTGCGCGTGCATCCGGTCCCAGAACGCGTCGTCGGTGCCGAGCCGCCAGGTGATCGCCTCGGCGTACGCGAGCGCGGCCTTCTGCCGTTCGTCGTACCGCTCGGACTTCTCGAAGTTGAGCAGGTCGTCGTACTGCCCCTCCTCGAGCCCCTGCCTGGCCGCCTTCTCCGAGCGCTGGTCGCCGCAGTACTCGCACTTCACGCTGCGCGAGACGTAGACCCGGCAGAGCTCTTTGATCGCGTGGTCGCAGACGCCGTCGCGGAAGATGGCCTCCCAGGAGTTCGCGAACGCCCAGAAGGCGGCCGGAACGTGGGCCCGGACGGCCGAGCTCTCCGGCCGGGGGGTGCCCTCCCGTCGGCACCGGTCCATCTCGGCCCGCATGGCCTCGTCCATGTTCTCGAGCGGGACATAGCTGATGCGCTGCTTACGACCCATGAACGCCGCTCCTTCCCAATAAGAGTCCTTATGACCAGAAGAGTCCTTCTGACCGTTTCGCTCCGAAGGGGCGCAGTCAAGATCTCGGAGCTCAGTCGTCCGGCTCGGACGTGTCGATCGCCTTGATCGCGCCCGAGGGACAGCGGGCGACGGCCTCACGGACTTTGTCCCGCAGGCCGGCCGCCGGGTCGGGGTCGATCACCTCGACCAGACCCTCGTCGTCGTCTTGGTCGAACACCTCCGGCACGGTGAGCACGCAGTTTCCGGCTCCGATGCAGATGTCGCGGTCGGCGATGACGCGCATGGGTGAAGCCTCCTTTGGGAGCGGACCGGCGCCACCGTCGCCCGCGCACGCGGTGGCTACCAGGTGACGGGCAACGACCGCACGCCGTAAACCACGGACAGCGGACGATAGCGGAGCTCTTCGAACGGCACGGCCAGCCGCAGGCCGGGGAACCTGCGCAGCAGCGCCGGGAAGGCGATCCGCAACTCCAGGCGGGCGAGCGGCGCGCCCAGGCAGTGGTGGATGCCATGCCCGAACGCGACGTGCGCGGTCGGCTTGCGGGTCAGGTCGAGCACATCGGGGTCGGCGATGACCGACTCGTCGCGATTGGCCGACGGCAGCGAGCACATCACCGCGTCGCCGGCCTTGATACGCGTGCCGGCGATCGTGACGTCGCGCAGCGCGGTGCGGACGACCCCGGTGTGCACGATCGAAAGGTAACGCATGAGCTCCTCCACCGCCCCTTCGGCGATGCTCGGATCGTCGCGCAGCAGCGCCAGCTGGTCCGGATGGCGCAACAGCAGCAACGTGCCGAGCGCCAGCATGTTGGCGGTGGTCTCGTGGCCGGCGACGAGCAGCAAGGTGGCGAGCTCGGTCAGCTCCTCGTCGGACAGCTCGTCGCCGTGCTCGCGCACCAGCGCGCCGAGCAGGTTGTCCCCAGGCCCGGCGCGGTGGCCGCGCACCAGGTCGGCCATGTAGGCGTGGGACTCGTCGAACGCCGCCTGCCGTCCCGCGAGGTCGAGGTCGAGGTCCAGCTGCGCGCTGCCCCGGCGCTGGAAGGCCGCGCGGTCGTCGTACGGGACGCCGAGCAGTTCGCAGATCACCAGCGACGACATCGGCAGCGCGAACGCCTCGAGGAGGTCGGCCGGCGCGCCCGCCTCCGCCATCGCGTCGAGGTGCTCGGCCACGATGGCCTCGATGCGCGGCTGGAGCGAGCGCATCCGCTTCACGGTGAACCGGGGGGCCACCATACGACGCAGCCGGGTGTGCACGGGCGGGTCATAGCCGATGAGCGACGGCCCGCTCAGCGGAAGCCGCTCGGCGGTCTCCTCGCCGGCGACCGCCGCCACGTAGTCGCGGACGGCCTCGCTGGAGTTGCTGAAGCCGGCGGCGTCCCCCAGGACCGCCCGCACGTCCTGGTACCTGGCGATCAGCCAGGCCGGGACGCGGAGCGGCCCTAACGGCGCGGCGGCGCGGCTCACGGGTGCCTCGGCGCGGCACCTGGCGAGGTCGTCGACCGGATCGAAGGGGGTTCGTCGCATGTGCGGGGGAACGCTTCGCAGCTGGTCCACTGGCCGGCTCCTTCCTTGCGTCGTGGGGAGGCCGGGCCTCCTGACACGACGGTTTCGCCGGCACGCGGGTCAGTCAAGGGATTGGTTGACCGGTTGTCGAAGACAGCTCCACACGCGGTCGGGGGTGAGCGGCAGCCGCACGGCCGAGCGGTCGTGGCCGGCCAGCGCGTCCCACACCGCGTTGGCGATCGCCGGCGGCGCGCCGATGCAGCCCGACTCGCCGGCGCCCTTGGCGCCGAGCGGCACGTTGGGGTTGGGGGTCACGTGCTCGCCGAGCACGATGTCGGGCATCTCGGCCGCCGTGGGCACGAAGTAGTCGAGCAGGGTCGCGGTCAATGGCTGGCCTTCGTCGTCGTAGACCACCCGTTCGTACAGGGCCTGCCCCACGCCCTGCGCGATGGAGCCGATGATCTGGCCCTCGACCGCACCGGGATTGATCACGACTCCGCAGTCGTCGACCGCCGCGATCCGCCGGAGCGTGACCACGCCCGTCCGTCTGTCGATCTCGACCACGGCGACGTAACTGCCGAACGGGAACGCCTGCGGGGGCGTGAAGACGTCCTCGGCGACCAGCCGGCCCGTCCGGGCGGCCAGGGCCTCCAGCGTGAGGCCGGCGCCGGTCCCGGCCCGGAAGACCCCGTCGGCGTAGGTCACCTCGCCGCCCAGCAGCGGAGCGGCCCGGCGCCGGGCCTCGGCGAGCAGCGCCTGCCCGGCGCGGAACAACGCGGACCCGCCGACCTGCACCGACCGGCTCCCGAACGCCCCTGCCCCCTGCCGTACCTCGCCGGTATCGCCGAGCACCACCCGAATCCGCTCGGGCGCGATGTCCAGCGCCGCGGCCGCGATCCGGGCGAAGGTCAGCTCGTGGCCCTGCCCCTGGGAGCTGGTCCCCACCCTGGCGATGACGGCGCCGTCGGGTGTCACCTCGGCCTCGGCGAACTCGCCGAGGCCGCGGGCGCCGCCCGACCGCTCGATCCAGCTGGCGATGCCGATGCCGAGCAGGGGAGCCCGCGCATCGCCGGCGGCCCGCCTGCGCCGCTGCTCGGCGCGCAGCCCTCGGTAGTCGACGAGTTCGAGGGCCAGGTCGAGGGCCGAGGCGTACCTGCCGCTGTCGTACACCGCGCCGGTGGGGGAGGTGTAGGGGAAGGCGTCGTCCGGGACGAAGTTGCGCCCGCGCACCTCCGCCGGGTCCAGGCCCAGCCGCTCGGCGAGCAGGTCGACGGTGCGCTCGACGAAGTACGCGGCCTCGGGCCGGCCGGCGCCGCGGTAGGAGGCGGTGGGCGCCTTGTTGGTGACGACGCTGCGGGCGCGCACCCGCAGCCGCGGCGTGGCGTACGGCCCCGCGAACACCCAGCAGGTCATGTCGGGGATGAAGCCGCCCGTATGGGGATAGGCGCCCACGTCCGCGATGATCTCGGCGTCGAGGGCGAGGATCCGGCCGGTCTCGTCGGCGCCGACGCGGACGCGTGCGCGCTGGTCGCGGCCGTGCGTGGCGGCGGTGAGCGCCTCGGCGCGGTCCTCGATCCACCGGACCGGGCGGCCCAGCCGCCGGGCCACAGCGAAGACGGCGAGGTACTCGGGATGGGTCTGGCTCTTGGCGCCGAATGCCCCGCCGACCCGCGGCGCCACGACCCGTACGGCGGTCCGGTCGAGCCCGAACGACCGTGCCAGGTCGGCGGCGAGGCGGTGCGGCGCCTGATGGGAACACCACACGAGGGCGGAGCCGTCGCCGCGCGGCTCCACCACGATGCCGCGCGGCTCGATGGACATGGGCGAGACCCGCTGGCTGACCAGGTCGGCCTCGACGACGACGGGCGCGGCGGCGAGCACGTCGTCGACCGGGTCGCCGTAGTCGTGCACGGCCGCCACGTTGGCGCAGCCGTCGAACAGCGCGGGCGCGGCCGGCCCCGCCGCGGCGACCGGATCGAGGACCGTGGGCAGCGGTTCGAGCTCGACCTCGACGAGTTCGGCGCCGTCGGCCGCCGCGTAGCGATCGACGGCGGCGACGATCGCGATCGCCTCGCCGGCGAACCGGACCCGGTCGCGGGCGAGGGCCGGGCGGCGCATCTGGGCCGGCTGCCCGCCGCGCGGCGGGAACGGGACGTCGGGCAGGCCGGGCAGGTCGCCGGCCGCCGCGGCGAACACGACGCCCGGGGCGCCCAGCGCGGGCCGCACGTCCACCCCGCGCAGCTCGCCGTGCGCGAGATAGCTGCGCGTGAACGCGACGTCGAGGCAGCCGGGAGGCCGGATGTCGGCGACGAACCGGCCGGCGCCCCGCAGCAGCGGTCCGGTGCCGGCTTCGGGGTGGCTGATCGGCGTCTGCTTCCGCTCCGACCTCATGTGCGCTCCCGCCTCACGTGCCGTCATCGCGAGCCGTCGCCCCCGCCCTCGGACATCCCGGCGCGACGCGCGCTGCAATTTTATGCAATCGTTTGAGCATGGTGGCGCAGGCGTTCGACTACCGCGCGGCCGACGAGCTCGCCGAGGCGCTCGACGTGCTGGCCGAGCACGGCGACAACGTCAAGGTCCTCGCCGGCGGGCAGAGCCTGGTGCCGATGATGCACCTTCGGCTGGCGCGCCCCGGCATCCTGCTCGACATCAACCGGCTGCCGCGCCTCGACGAGGCGGTCGCCGCAGAGGGCGAGCTGCGGCTCGGCGCGCTGGTCCGCCACCGGCGGCTGGAGCGCCCGGTGGTGGCCGACCCGCTGGGCAGGTTGCTCGCCGCGGCGGCCCGCCACGTCGGCCACCTGCCGATCCGCACCCGCGGCACGTTCGCCGGCAGCCTCGCCCACGCCGATCCGGCCGCCGAGTGGTGCCTGGTCGCGGTCGCGGTCGGCGCCAGGCTGGTGCTGTCGTCGGCGTCCGGTGAGCGCGTGGTCGCGGCCGACGACTTCTTCGACTACCCGTTCGTGACCGCGCTGCGGCCCGACGAGCTGATCACACAGGTCCGGCTGCCGCTGCTCGGCGCCGGCACCGGCGTCGCCTTCCGCGAGCACGCGCCGACGGCCGGCGCGTTCGCCCAGGTGGCGGCCTGCGCCGCCGTCACCGTCGAGCGCGACCCGCGCGCCAGGGGCGGCGGCACGATCGGCGCGGCCCGGCTCGCGCTGGCCGGTGTCGCCGGTCGGCCGCACGCGCTGCCCGAGGCGGCCGGCGTGCTGGCCGGCCTGGCGCCCTCCGGCGCGGCCCCGGACGAGGCCGTGGACGAGGCCCTCGACGAGGCCCTCGACGAGGCGCTGGACGAGGTCCGGCGCCGGGTGCTCGCCGCGGTCGATCCGGCCCCCGACCCGCTGCTGTCCGCGGACTACCGGCGCGCGCTCGCGGCGGAGCTCGCCGTGTCCGCCCTGGCCGCGGCCATCGACGACGCGCTCGCGAGAAAGGCCCCGCGCGGATGAAGCTGATCGTCAACGACACGACGTACGACGTGGACGTGCCGGCGCGCAAGACGCTCGCCGACACGCTGCGCGAAGACTGCGGGCTCACCGGCACCCACGTGGGGTGCGAGCAGGGCGTTTGCGGGTCGTGCACCGTGCTGTGCGACGGCGAGCCGGTCCGCGCCTGCCTGATGTTCGCCGTGCAGTGCGCGGGCGTGCGCGTCCGTACCGTTGAAGGGCTCGCCGCCGACCCCGGCCGGCCGCACCCGGTGCAGGAGGCGTTCGCGCGGCACGGGGCGCTGCAGTGCGGCTTTTGCACGCCGGGCTTCCTCATGCTGCTCGCCGGGGCGTTGGCCGGGCCCGCTCGCGAGATCGACGGTGAGATCGACGACGAGCGGCTGCGCGAGATCGTGTCGGCCAACCTGTGCCGTTGTACGGGATACCTGTCGATCCTCGCCGCGGCCCGCGAGGCCGCCGCGATCATGGCCGGCGCGGGCGATCACGCGGGCGATCGGGCGGGCGATCGGGCGGGTGAGGGGCACTGAGCGGCGCGGCCGCCCGGGGCGCGGCGGGCCGGGTCAGGGGCGCCGCGCCGGCCGCGACCGAGACCCGGCCGGCGGCCGTGCCGATGACCGGGGGCGCCGTCGGGGCGGCCGCGTCGACCGGCGCACGACGAGCGACGGCGGCAACAGCACCGACTTGGCGGGGGTCGAGGCGTTCGCGAGGCGCTCGAGCAGCACGCGGGCGGCCTCGGCGCCGATCTCGTAGTGCGGGATGTGGACCGAGGTGAGCGGCGGGCGCAGCTTGTCCATGAACCTGATGTCGTTGAAGCCGACCACGCTCACGTCGTCGGGGCAGACCAGGCCGCGCTCGCCGAGCGCGTCGTAGGCGCCGAGCGCGAGCAGGTCGTTGCCGGCCAGGATGGCGGTGAACCCGGCGCCGGCGTCCAGCAGCCGCCGGACGGCGGCGGCGCCCTCCTCCTCGGTCCAGTAGTCGCACACCTCGACCAGCGCGTCGTCGTCGGCCACCCCGGCGTCGGCGATCGCCTGCCGGTAGGCGCGCAGTCGTGTCACGCCCGTCGAGGTCGACTGCGGCCCGGCGAGATGGGCGATGCGGTGATGGCCGAGCTCGACCAGGTGGCGCACCGCCGCGGCCACGCCGCTCGCGTCGTCGCAGCTCACGTTGGAGATCGCGGCGGATTCGACCTTGCGGTTGACGAGCACCATGGCGACGCCCTCGCGCAGCAGCTGCTCGAGCAGCGGATGGCGGAGCCGGGCGGTGGCGAAGATCAGCCCCTCCACCTGGCGGGTGCGCAGCGAGGCCACCTGGGCCGCCTCGCGGTCGGCGTCGTTGTCGGTGTTGACGATGAGGGCGCTGTAGCCGGCGGGGCTGAGGACGTCTTCGATGCCGCGGAGGATGGGCGGGAACAGGGGGTTGTTCAGATCGGGGATCACCGTGCCGATGGAGCCGGACCGGCTCGTCTTGAGGCTGCGCGCGATCGGGTTGGGCCGGTAGCCGAGCTCCGCGGCGGCCCGGCTCACCCGCGCCGCGGTCTCGTCGTTGACCAGGGCCCGCGTCTGCGGGTTGAGCGCCCGGGACGCCGTGGCCGGATGCACGCCGGCTCGCGCGGCGACATCGCGAAGGGTCGTCGAGCGCATGCGTTCGAGAGTACTCGATTGCAGCAATATTGCAGCAATCCGTGTCACCGGGCGAGGAAGCGGTCGTCGATGAGCCCGGCGGCCGCCGGTCCCGCGGGGTCGGCCGCTGCCGGGTCGAGCCGGCCCTGGTCCGCGCGCAGGCGGGCGATGGCCGCCAGGGCCGCGGCGTCGACGGCGCCGGCTGCCGACAGGCCCTCGTCCGGCGAGACGAGCACGTCGTAGAACTCCTCGGCGGCGGCGTCGCTCAGGCCCAGCCGCGCCTCGATCGACCGCAGCGTGCCGGCCCGCCGGGCCGGCTCGACGACCTCGGCCGTCGCGGCGCGCCAGGCGGCCAGGAAACCGGCGACCACGTCGCCGTGGGCGTCGATCCACGGCCCGAAGCCCGCCACGACCGTACCGAGGTAGGGCCGGACGAACTCGGTCACGCGGGCGATGCGATGACAGCCCGCCCGTACGGCGGCGATGTCGTGGCCGGCGCCGAGCATGGTGGCGGCGTACCTCCCGGTCAGCAGCGCTTCGCGGCGGCGCGGCGTGGTGCCGGCGGACTCGACCCGATAGTCGGCGTCGCGCCGCAGCCCGGCTGTCGCCAGCAGGTGGTAGAGCGTGAAAGCGAAGCCCGAGCCGGGTACGTCGACGGCCACCGCCCGCCCGCGCACGTCGTCGTACGCGCGCACGCCCGGGGCCCCGACGAGCGAGAGGCCGAGCCCGCGGTCCACGGCGGCGAGGATGCGCACGTCGTGCGTCACCCCCAGCGGGTTGCCCGGGTCCAGGCGGTAGGCGAGCACGTTGTCCGGGCTGGTGAGGACGAGGTCGTACGTCCCGGCGAGCAGGGCCTTGAACTGCGCCCGCGACGAGGTCACGGCCTCCTCGGCGATCTCAAGACCGTGCGCGGCGAAGTGCCCGCCGGCGCGGCCCGCGGGCGTCACCGGCGAGGCGCTGAACAGGCCGAGGGTCAGGCGACGAAGGCCGGACTTGGCCACGTCGGGCTCCTTCCAGACAATCGATTGCCGGTGAGATGGCGACTTGGATACAGGCAGGTCATGCACACGACATGCTATTGACACAGTTTTGCGGCCAGACGATGATGCCGAGTACCGCAAACGATTGCGGATCGCGGGCCGGGGGTTCAAAGGAAGAAGAAGCCGATGGCACTGCAGATCCTGGGAAAGGCCGGCCGCCGGCCGGGCGTGCGGCGCCTGCGCTACTGCTCGCTGGTCGTGGGCGCGGCCCTCCTCCTCTCCGGGTGCGCCGGTGCGGCGCAGCAGAACGCGAACTCGGACAAGTCCGGGCCCATCGTGATCGGCACTTCCCTGCCGCTGTCCGGGGAGTTCTCCCAGCCCGGCGGCGAGGCGCGCCGGGGGTATGAGATCTGGCGCGACATGACCAACGCCAAGGGCGGGCTGCTCGGCCGCCGGCTCCAGCTCAAGATCATGGATGACGCGAGCAGCCAGGACACCGTGGTCGCCGACTACACCAAACTCATCACCCAGGACAAGGTGGACCTGGTGCTCGGCACGTTCTCCTCGTTGCTGAACAACCCGGCCTCCGCCGTCGCCGAGAAGAACAACATGCTCTTCGTCGAGCCCGCCGGCGGCGCGCCCGAGATGTTCACCCGCGGATTCAAGAAGCTGTTCTTCGCCCAGCAGGCGACCGCGCCGCACCAGGCGGACGTCTTCGTCAACTGGATCAAGAGCCTGCCGCCCGACCAGCGTCCGAAGACCGGCGCCTACCCGACGCAGGACGACCCGTTCACCCGGCCGGTGATCGAATCCATGCGCAAGCAGCTGGAGACGGTCGGCGTCCGAACGGTCTACTCCAGCATCTATCCGCCGAAGACCACCAACTTCCAGACGGTCGCGAGCCGCATCGCGGCCAAGAAGCCCGACCTGGTCGCCCAGGGCGCGGTGTTCGAGGACGGCGTCGGCCTGGTCCGCTCGTTCCAGCAGCTGGGCTTCTCGCCGAAGATCCTCTTCCAGACCTCAGCGCCGAGCAACAGCAAGCAATACAGCGACGGCGTCGGCCTGAAGAACACCGAGGGGGTCTTCTACACCGTCAGCTGGAACGAGAAGGCGAAGACCCCGCTCAACGACGAGTTCGTCGCCGAATACCGCAAGCGGTTCAACGCCTCGCCGGCCGAAGACGCCGCCGACGCGTTCGCCGCCTGCCAGGTCGTGCAGGCCGCGGTCCAGGCCGTGGGCTCCCTCGACCAGGACAAACTCGCCGACTGGCTGCACAGCAACCAGGTGCAGACGATCCTCGGCCCGCTGCGCTGGTCGGCCACGGGGGAGCCGCTGTCGTCGTTCATCCTCGCCCAGTGGCAGAGCGGAACGGTCGAGATCGTCGCGCCGGCCGGGGCGGCCACCTCGAACAAGATCGTGAACCCCAAGCCCGCATGGCAATGATGAGAGGTCCGGGCCGCTGCCCCCGCAACGCCCTTGCGCGGCCCGGATCCGCCCGGCCCGGACCGGTCCGAACCAGATTCGCCCCGGTGGTCGGACCGGTCCGCGGCGTCGGTGCCGCCGTGCGGGTGGCCTGGTGAGGTGAGGCCGAGGTGAGGGAGCTGACCCAGGCCGTCGTGCTCGGCCTGCTGATCGGCGGCATCTACGCCCTCATGGCGTCCGGCCTCACGCTCGTGTTCGGTGTCATGGGGATCATCAACGTGGCGCAGGGCGCGTTCCTCATCCTCATCGCCATGATCACCTGGAAGGTGTGGGAGGTCACCGGACTCGATCCGATCCTGCTGTCGATCGCGACGACGCCGTTGATGTTCGGGCTCGGGTGGGCGCTGTACCGGCTCGTGATCGCGCGGCTGCGCAGCGCGCCGCCCTCGATGTCGGTGCTGTTGACCTTCGGTATCGCGCTGTCGATCGAGGGGCTGCTCAACGTCACCGTGGGCAACAGGTTCCGTTCGGCGACCCCGTCGTACTTCTCCCAGTCGTTCCGGATCGGATCGATCTCGCTGCCGAAGGCGCAGGTGTACGGGTGCGTGGCGGCCCTCATCGTGCTCGGCGCGCTCTATCTCGTCCTGCAGCGGACCTGGACCGGCCGGGCGATCCGGGCGTGCGCGCAAAACCCCGCCGGAGCGGCGCTGGTCGGCATCGGCGCGCAGCGGGCGGCGGCGTTCGCGTTCGCGCTCGGCGCCGCGACCGCCGGCGTCGGCGGCTCGGTGCTGTCCGTGCTCTATCCGTTCTTTCCCGCGTCGCACTACGACTGGATCTCGCGGCTGCTGGGCATCATCGTCCTCGGCGGCATGGGCAGCCTGCCGGGAGCGCTGATCGGCGCGGTGATCCTCGGGCTGGCCGAGACGATGACCGCGGCGTACGGGTCGCTGCGCTGGGCGACGCTGGTCTTCTACCTCGTCATCATGGTGGTGCTGCTGGTGCGGCCGCACGGGCTGTTCGGGACCAGGGTGCGCGAGGACGCCGCGGCGGGCGCGACATGAGCGACATGAGCGAGGCGAGCGGGGCGAGCGGGGCCGGCGGGCGGGCGTGGCTGCGCTCCCCGCACACGCTCGCGTGCGTAGTGCTCGCCGGACTCGTCTGCTACCCGATCGTGCTGCCCGGCGCCACCTACTACCAGACCGTCATGCTGCTCGCCTTCCTGCTCGCCATCCAGGCGATGAGCTGGAACATCATCTCCGGCTTCACCGGCTACGTATCGCTCGGGCACAGCGCCTTCCTCGGGCTCGGCGCCTACACGGCGGGCATCTTGACGCCGCACTTCGACGTCAACCCGCTGGTGCTCGCCCCGCTCGGCGGCGTCGTGGCGGTCGTCGTCGCGGTCGCGGTCGGCGCGGTGGTGCTGCGGGTGCGCGGCCACGCCTTCGTCATCATCACCATCGTGCTGCTGCTGGCCATGCAGGTCGCGGCGACGAACTTCTCCTCGCTCACCAAGGGCTCGACCGGCATCACGCTGCCGTTGCCGACCTGGCCGCGCGACATCCAGAACATCCCCTTCTACTACGTCTTCCTCGGGTTGATGGTGGCCACGTTCGGGTTCAGCGCGTGGATCCGCCGGACGAAGTTCGGCACCGGTCTTGTGGCGATCAGGGACGACGAGGGCAAGGCGGCGGCGATCGGCGTGAACACCACGATCTACAAGGTGCTCGCCTACGCCGCCAGCGCGCTGTTCGTTGGCGTCGCGGGCGCCGTCTACGCCTACTTCCTGACCTTCCTCAACCCGACCGGCGCGTTTTCCATCCTGCCGAGCGTGGCGATCGTGCTGGCCGCGCTCGCCGGCGGCCGCGGCACCTTGTACGGGCCGCTGATCGGGGCGTTCATCGTCCAGTTCGCCGGGGAGACGGCCACGGTGTACGGCGGCGGCGAGCAGGCCAGACTGCTGCTGTTCGGGCCGGCGCTGGTGCTCGTGGTGATGTTCCTGCCACACGGGCTGCTGCCCACGCTGCGACGCTACGTCGAGCGGCGGCGGGCGGCCGGGCGCTCGGTGGAGTTCATCGACCAGTCGGGGGCACTGGAACGCCAGCCGATCAAGGTCGTCGACCGGGCTCGAACTCAGGCGGCGGCGACGGGCGAGACCGGGCCGCCGGAGCACGATCGGCCGCTGCTGGAGTTCCGCGGCGTGCACAAGCGGTTCCAAGGGCTCCGGGTGCTGACCGGCGTCGACCTCGGCGTACGGGCGGGATCCATCACGGCGCTGATCGGGCCGAACGGCTCCGGCAAGACCACGCTGTTCAACCTCGCGTCGGGCGCGCTGCGCGCGGACGCCGGCGAGGTCGTCTTCGCCGGGCGCCGGATCGACCGGATGCGACCGTGGCAGCGCGCGCACCTCGGCATCGGGCGGACGTTCCAGGTCACCCGGCTGTTCCCCAGCATGACCGTGCTGCGCAACGTCGTGGCCCCGATGGGGTCGTTCTCGTGGGCGGCGCTGGCGGCCGGCGCGGTCGCCGGTCACGAGGCGGAGCGCGCGCGGGAACTGCTGTCGTTCGTGGGGCTCGCCCGCTTCGCCGACGTGCCGGCCGGCGCCCTGTCCTACGGTCAGCTGAAGCTGGTCGAGCTGGCGCAGGTGCTGATGCTGGAGCCGCGGATGATCCTGCTCGACGAGCCGGCGAGCGGGGTCAACCCGAGCCTCGTCGACCGGCTCGTCGAGATCATCAAAGAGCTCAACGCCCAGGGGATCACCTTCCTGGTGGTCGAGCACAACATCCCGCTCGTGCTGGAGCTGTGCGACCCGGTCGCCACGCTCTCCCGGGGCGAGATCATCGCCCAGGGGCCGCCGTCGCTCGTCCGCGCCGACCCGGCCGTGCTCGCGGCCTACCTCGGCGACGAGGCGGCGGAGCCGCAGCGGCTCGTCGACGCGGCGCCGGAGGGGGACTGAGGCGGCATGAGCGAGGCCGGGGCGAAGGCGGCGGGGGCCGGCTTGGCGCTGCGCGGCGTCTACGCCGGATATGGCGGCGGCGACGTGCTCCAGGGTGTGGACCTCACCGCCGCCGCGGGTTCGATCACGTGCATCGTGGGGCCCAACGGCGCCGGCAAGTCGACGGTGCTGCGGGTCGTCAGCGGACTGCTCACGCCGCGGCTCGGCAGCGTCGAGCTCGACGGCGAGTCGATCGGGCGGCTCGGGCCGCCCGCCGTGCTCGCCCGCGGCGTGGCGCAGGTGCCGCAGGCGCAGGCGCTGTTCCCGCACATGACGGTGCGCGAGAACGTCCTGCTCGGCGGCTACCTCATCCGGCGCGACAAGCGGCTGCTCGAACGGCGGTACGCGGCGGTGGCCGAGCTCATCCCGCTGGTGAAGGACCATCCCCGGCTGCGGGCCGGCAATCTGTCGGGCGGGCAGCGCCGCATGGTCGAGATCGGCCGGACGCTGATGCTCGATCCCGCGGTCCTGCTGCTCGACGAACCCTCGCTCGGGCTCGATCCCAGGAGCCTGCGCGCGGTGACCGAGCTGATCAAGGACACCGGGCGGCGCGGCACGACGATCCTCCTCGTCGAGCAGAACGTCCGGCTCGGGCTGTCGATCGCCACGCACGGCGTCGTCATGGAGGGCGGCCGGGTGCGGCTGCGCGGGACGGCGCGGGAGATCCTGGAGCATCCGGACATCGCCTCGCTCTACCTCGGCGGCTCCACCGACGAGTCGCCGGGCCGGCCCTCGTCCACCTCCGTCGCCGGTCATGACCCGTGACAGGCGCCCGGCGGGGACGATGATGCACTCGTTTGCAGTAGTAAGGACGGGCCCATGGACGAACGCGTCGCCGCGGCCATCGCGAACTGGGGGCCGCGCTTCACGACCAACGGTGTCACCGTGGCCGACTTCGAGCGGGCGACCGCCGGCCTGGAGCGCTGGGACGACTGGTGCGCGGCGTGGGCGGCGGTGGCCCGGCCGCACGAGGAACTGGGCCGCGAGGCGCTGCGCGAGCGGCGCCTGCGTTCCGCCGGCGCCCATCTGGCCCGGGCTGCGGTGTACTACCACTTCGCGAAGTACCTGTTCGTCGACGACATGGACCAGCTAAGGTCCGCGCACGAGCGCGCCGTGGCCTGCCTCGACGACGCGCTGCCGCATCTCGATCCGCCCGGCCGCCGCATCGAGATTCCCTTCGCCGGCGCGCGGCTCGTCGGGGTGCTGCGGGTCCCGGCCGGGGCCGGTCCGCACCCGGTCGTGGTGCTGGTGCCCGGACTCGACTCGGCCAAGGAGGAGTTCCGCACGACCGAGGCGCTGTTCCTCGAGCGCGGCCTCGCCACGTTCTCCGTCGACGGGCCCGGGCAGGGCGAGGCGGAGTACGACCTGGCGATCCGCGGCGACTGGGAGGTCCCCGGCGCGGCGATCTTGGATCGGCTGCTGCGGGAACGGGACCTCGACCCGGAGCGGGTCGGCGTCTGGGGGGTCAGCCTGGGCGGTTACTACGCGCCGCGCTGGGCCAGCGGCGACGAGCGGGTGCGGGCCTGCGTCGCGCTGGCCGGGCCGTACGACTTCGGCGACTGCTGGGACCGGCTGCCCGCGCTGACCCGGGCGGCGTTCCGCGTCAGGTCGCGCAGCGAGAGCGAGGAGGAGGCCAGGCGGCGCGCGCACGAGCTGTCGCTCGCCGGGCGCACCGCCGCGATCAAGGCGCCGCTGCTCGTCGTCACCGGAAAACGCGACCGGCTCATCCCCTGGGAGCACGCCGAACGGCTGGCGAACGAGGCGGGCGGACCCGCCGACCTGCTGTTGCTGGAGGAGGGCAACCACGGCTGCATGAACGTCTGGCCGTTCCATCGCTACCGGACCGCGGACTGGATGGCGGACGCGCTGGCCGCCACGGCCGGGTGAGCGCGCCTTCGGGCCCCGGCCGCGCGCCGGCACGGCGCGGCCGTTGCCGCAGGCCATGGCCGTACGTGCCGTTCCGGAGCGGATTTCGGCCGGAGCGGAACGTGAGGTTGACACCTTGCCTGCACAAACCTAAAGTCGGCGCAAACGATTGCATTACAATCGATTGCACTACGGGCGCGTGAGGACGGCCACATGACCGATGCGGATCTGACGGCCCTCAAGGTCGGCTGGATCGGGACCGGGCGGATGGGTCTTCCCCTCGCCCGGCGATTGCTCGCCGCGGGGGTCCCCGTCTCGGCGTGGAACCGGACGCGGGCCAAGGCCGAGCCGCTGGCCGCCGAAGGCGCCACCGTCGTCGACGGCATCGCCGACCTCGCGGGCTGCGATGTGGTCTTCACCATGGTCGCCGCGTCGGCCGACCTCGAAGATGTGGTGCTCGGCCCCGAGGGCCTGCTGTCCGACGGCGTGCGCCGGCCCGATGTGATCATCGACTGCTCGACGGTGTCCGTCGAGACCTCGGCGCGCGTCCGGGCCGCGGCCGCCGCGCGCGATGCCGACTTCATCGCGGCCCCCGTCAGCGGCAACGGCAAAGTGGTCGCGGCCGGCATGCTGAGCCTGGTGTGCAGCGGTGCGGAGCCGGCCTTCCTGCGCGTCCGCCATCTGCTGGAACTGCTCGGCCGCCACGTCACCTACGTCGGCGACGCCGAGCGGGCGCGGCTGGTGAAGATCTGTCACAACCTGATGCTCGGCGTCGTCGCGCAGTCGATGGCCGAGATCACCGTGCTGGCCGAGAAGGGCGGCGTCTCCCGGGCGGCCTTCCTCGACTTCCTCAACAACAGCGTGATGGGGTCGACCTTCAGCCGTTACAAGGCCCCTGCCTACGTCAACCTCGACTTCACCCCGACGTTCACGCCTGTGCTGCTCCGCAAGGACTTCGACCTGGGGTTGGCTGCCGCGCGGGAGCTGGGCGTCCCGATGCCGGTGGCCGCCCTGACCCACGAGATCATCCAGGGTGCCATCTCGCAGGGCCGCACGGAGGAGGACTTCGCCGTCCTGCTCGAACTGCAGGCGACGAACTCCGGCCTCCGCCTCGAACCGGAAGACGTCGAGGTCGACGACGGCCTGTCCGGGGCCGGCCCCTGACGACCTGCCCGTACAGCTCGACCGCCGCGGGCCGCGGGCCGGCGCCGGGTCGACGGCTCAGTGGTCGCGCAGCGCGTTGACGAGCTGGGCCTTGCTCATGGACGAACGGCCCTTGATGCCGATGTCGCGGGCTCGCTTCAGCAGGTCCTCCTTGGTCCAGTCGTCGTACGACCGGCTCTTGCCGCCCTTGCGGCTCACCTGCCGGCGCGACCCGCCGGCCGAGGCGTTGGCGATCCGTGCCGCCTTGCCCTTGCTCTCACCGCGCTCGCGGAGCTTCTGATAGGTCTTCTCGTCCTTGATCTGAGCTCGTGGCATGTCAGTTCACCTCCTTTACCGGGCCTACCCGCCAGGGCGGATCCATGCGCGGCGGGTGAGGTGCTCGGCCGGTGAGGTGCGCGGCCGGTCGGCCACGAGTGGGACGGATCGGCCGGCGCTCAGTCCGCTCCGGCGAGGCCGGCAAGCTGCCGCAGCCTCATCTCATCGGCCTCGCTCAGCGTGTAGCTGTCCAGGATCGCCTCCACCGGCCACGCGCGATGGCGGCAGATCACCTCGATCCCGATCAGGCGGCCCTCAGCGTCGAGATCGACGATGGTGCCCTGCTCGATCTGGCGGGTGGCGGCCGGGCGCCGGTCATCGAGATAGATGTAGAGGGCGTCGGTCTTTTCGTCCTCAATGACGTGCATGTCTTAAGCGTCCAGGAATTTCGTGCCGGTGACCAGCCGGAGATTTTCTTCGAGTCAAGATCGGTGTGGGGTGAGCTGCGGCGTCAGCTCGCCTTCGTCCATCGCCATCGCCATCGCCGCGGCGGCTTCGAGCGTCAGGGTCTGGCCGGTGCGCCATGCTTCATCGAACCGTCGCGGCCCGAGCGCGGTCTTGGCCTGGGTCACGGCGGCGGCGAGCCAGGGCTTGACGAACGGCAGCAACACGACCCCGATCGAGTCGCGCAGCGTCTCCGCGGCGCTCAGCAGCACCGTCATCTCGCGGTCGTCGGCGCGTGCGCCGGCGAGCATCCCGCCGAGGAACAGGCCCACGGAAAGCGCCCACAGGTACCCGCGCTCGCCGCAGTCGCGCATGCCGGCGCGCAGCAGCGTCTGCGCCACCACCAGGTCGCCCTGTCGCCAGGCGGCCCCGGCGCGCAGGATGAGCGCCCACGCGACGCACTCGGGGTCGCCGTCCGGCCGCAACAGCTGCTCGCAGTCGTGGGCGAGGCCGGCCGACCGCGCGTAGTCGGCGCCGGCCATGGCGGTCAGCGCCAGGAACAGCAGCGACCAGCCCTGCAGCCACTCGTCGCCGGCGTCGCGCGCGTGCCGCAGCGAGGTGTCGAGCAGCGTCGCCGCACGGGCGAGGTCCTCGGCGTAGATGGCGGCGAGGCCGAGGTGCTGCAGCACACGGGCGAGGCCGGCGAGGTCGCCGGCCTGGCGGCACAGCGCCGCCGCCTGCCGGCAGGCGGCCATGGCCTGTTCGAGGTCGCCCTGAGCCATGGCGAGTCCCGCCGCGGTGTCGAGGGCCAGCGCCCGCGCGGCCGGTGGTACCGGACCGGGCAGGGCGAGCGCCTGATCGAGCCAGCGGCGGCCCTCGGTGTAGTGGCCGTGCCGGTCCCACAACGGGTGCAGCGTGCCCGCGAGGCGCACCGCAGTGGCGGCGTCGCCCCGCTCGGCGCACCAGGCGAGCGCGGCCCTGATGTTGTCGTGCTCGGCCACCAGCCGCCGCAGCCAGGCCGGCTGGTGCGCGGTGCGCAGCGCCGTCTCCGCCGTCTCGGCCAACGTCAGCACGAACGCGGCGTGCCGGTCGCGCAGCCGGCCGGCCTCGCCCGCCTCGTCGAGACGCTCCAGGGCGTACACGCGGAGCGTCTCCAGCAGGCGATAGCGGCGCCCACCGGCGTCCGGCGCCGGCCGGGTGGCGGTGTCGGTGACGACCAGCGACTTGTCGACCAGACCGGCCAGCAGCGTCGCGACGGGCACGGCCGTCTCGGCCGTCTCGGCGGGCTCGGCGCAGACCTTCTCGGCGGCGTCGAGAGTGAACCCGCCGGCGAAGACGCCGAGCCGGTCGAACAACCGCCGTTCGGCGGGGGTCAGCAGGTCGTAGCTCCAATCGACCGCCGACCGCAGGGTCTGGTGGCGGGCGAGGGCGGTCCGGTTGCCATGGGCCAGCAGCCTGAACCGGTCATCGAGATGCGCGGTGATGTGCTCGACGCCGAGTGAGTTGACGCCGGCCGCGGCCAGCTCGATCGCCAGCGGCAGGCCGTCCAGGCGGCGGCACAGGTGTGCGGTGGCCGCGGCGGTGGCCGCGTCGAGCCGGAACCCGGGGTCGACCGCCGCGGCGCGTTCGACGAGCAGCCGCACGGCGTCCGCGTCCGCCAGCGCGGCCGGGTTGACCGTGCCGGGCGCCGGGACGCTCAGGCCGGAGATCGGCCGGACGACTTCGCCGGTCATGCCGAGCCGCTCCCGGCTGGTGGCGAGGATCCGCAGCCGGGGGCAGGCCGCGAGCAGCGTGTGCGCGAGACCGGCCACCGCGTCGACGAGATGCTCGCAGTTGTCAAGGATCAGTAAGGCGTCGGCGCCGCGGAGCCGGTCGATCAGCAGGTCGACGAGCGGGCGTTGCGGCCGCTCCCGTACGCCGAGCGTCGCCGCCACGACGTGCGCCACCAGGTCGGGCTGGTTCAGCGCGGCCAGCTCGACCAGCCACGTGCCGCCCGAACGCCGCGGCAGCTCGAGCCGGGCGGCCTCCAGCGCGAGGCGGCTCTTGCCCGCCCCGCCGACGCCGGTGATCGTCACCAGGCGACCCGCGGTCAGCAGGTTGCGCAGCTCTGCCAGTTCTTGCCCGCGGCCGATGAAGCTGGTCAGCGGCGCGGGAAGGTTGCCGGGGCCCGCGGCGGGCCGGCGCGCGTCCGCGGCGCCCGGCAGGTCCAAGGCGGGATCTTGCCGCAAGATGGCCGCGTGCAGCCGCCGCAGCGCCGGGGGAGGGTCGGCCCCCAGCTCCTCGGCGAGCCGCCGTCTGATCTGCTCGTAGCGCTCCAGCGCGTCGGCCTGCCGCCCGCAGCGGTAGAGCGCGAGCATCAGGTGCTCCCACAGCGTCTCGCGCAGCGGGTGCCGGCGGACCAGCTCGCGCAGCTCGGCGACGACGGGTTCGTGCCGCCCGAGGGCGAGGTCGGCGCCGACCCGCTGTTCGATCGCGGTGAGCCGGAGCTCCTCCAACCGGGCGATCTCGGTCTCGGCGAACGCCTCGTCGGTGAAGTCGGCCAGTGCCGGGCCGCGCCACAGCGCGAGCGCCTCCGCGAGCAGGTGCCGCGCGGTGGCCGGGTCCGGACCGATCAGGCCGGCCGCCCGCTCGACGAGTCGTTCGAACCGGAAGGCGTCGACCGCGTCCGGGTCCACGGCCAGGCGATAGCCGGTGGGCTCGGTGATGAGCTGCTCGCTCCAGGTGCCGGGATCGCGCTCGGGCTCGAGCAGGGTCCGCAGTTGTGAGACGTACGTCTGCAGCACCTTGACCGCCGTGTCCGGCGGGTCATCACCCCAAAGGCCGCTGATCAGGCGGTCCGCCGGGATGATCCGGCCGCCCCCGAGCAGGAGCATGGCGAGCAGCGCCCGCAGTTTGCCGCGGCGCACCACGATGTCCTCGTCGCCGCGGATGACCGCCAGTTGCCCCAGGATGAGGAATCTCATCGTGGTTGTCACGGCCGACCGACCTCCCGTTCAACCGCTGCGTAACCAGCGTTCGACCGAGCCGTGGCTTAACGGTCGCACCCCGCATCACCATCGGCAAGTCATCCCGGGAAGAAACGGGCGCGCCGCCGGCAAGCGTTCAACCTACGCCGTCACTCCGCGGCGTGGCGCGACCCGATGTCCGCGGACCCACGGCCTTTCGCTCGATGACACGTGCCTTGCCGCGCAAGCGTTCAACTCACCCGTGCCGCGATGGGTCCCGAAGCCGGGGACGGGCGGCGCCACCCGGTCTCGGCGGACACGTGATCTCACTTGACGCCACGTGCCGGCCGGCTCGCAAGCGTTCAACGCACGGTGCCGGTCACCGGTCGTGAACGCGACCTCGGCGAGGACGTGGCGAGGACGTGGCGAGGACGTGGCGAGGACGTGGCGAGGACGTGGCGAGGACGTGGGTAGTGGCCGGGTTCTCTGAGTTGCGCTTGAGAATCATGTATCAGCTGTGTGGTTCTCTCAGGAGGGTTCCGTTAACCTATGGATAGCGCTATAGATTTTTCCATCACCCTGCGTTGTTCGAATGGTTACCCGAAGGAGAACACGATGCCGCATGATCTGTTCAAGGCGGTCCGGGAGAGTAACTGGTCAGACGACCATGTCGCCGCTGACGGCGTGAGCCTGGACGAAGTGCGGGAAGCGGTCCTCGAGTACCCTTACTGGTCTGCTCCCGGCCGGGAAGGCACGACCCTGGTCTATGGCCTCACGTCCGCGGGCCGCCACCTGCTGGTGGTCGTGATCGCCAAGGGCGAGGAGGCCTTCGTTGTCACCGCTCGCGACATGAAAGAGTCTTGGGACGACAGCTACACCGGGGCCGCTCCGCCGCCGTGGGACATCGGCCGGCCGCAGCCGACTTTCGTGCGGCTGGCGGACGAAGGCCGCTTTACCGGCCGCGTGCTCGACGCGGGCTGCGGCACCGGCGAGCATGCGCTGCTCGCGGCGAGCCGCGGCGCCGACGTCATCGGCATGGACCTCGCGCCGACCGCTATCGCGTGTGCCCGCGCGAAGGCGGCCCAGCGTGGTCTGAGCGTGCGGTTCGAGGTCGCCGACGCACTCGATCTGCCGCGCCAGGGCCTCACCGTCGACACCGTGATCGACAGCGGCGTTTTTCACGTGTTCGACGAGGAGGACAGGGCCAGGTACGTCGCGGCCCTCGCGTCCGTGCTGCGGCCTGGCGGCGCCTGCTACCTCATGTGCTTCAGCGACCGGCAGCCGGGCGATTGGGGTCCACGCCGGTTCCGTGAGGACGAGCTGCGCGCGGAGTTCAACCACGGGTTGATCGTCGAATCGCTCACCGCCGACACCTTCGACCTCAACCTGATCCACGGCGTCACCCAGGCTCAGGCCTGGCTCGCCGTGATCAGGCGCAAGTAGCGGGCGCCACCGCCTGCCCGATGAAGGTCGCTCGCCGGTTTGAACCCCCACGCGCCCGCCGTTGGGCGTTACTCTGCCGGTGCGCCGCATCGGGCGGGATCGAAAACAGGCCCTCGGGGCGTTGCGCGGCCGATCTCCGGGCGCGCGCTCACGCCTCGAGGTGGACCAGGAAGGCCGCCAGGCAGTGACCCCAGCCGCCTCTAGATTCCACGGCGCTGCGGATGAGCGACGCGTCGGCGCCGTGCCGCTCGAAGTGGCGGTGCTCGAGCTCGACCCGGGTGCGGCCCTCCCCGTCGGGGATGAAGCGCACCTCGACCTCGCTCGCGTGATCGGGGTCGGGATCGAACTGCCAGTTGCCGTTGAGGTGCCAGGCCAGCACGATGCGGTCCGGAGGTTCGTACGCGGTGACGCGGCCGGTGTCGCATTCGGTGCCGTCCACCCCGAGCTCGTACCAGCGGCCGCCGGCCGTCGGCTCGACGACGAAGTCGGCCATCTCGGCCGCGCCGATGCTGTACTCGCGGGGCCACCATGCGCCGAGGTGCTCGGTGAACACCTTGAACGCGTGGTCAGGGGTCGCCGGGACGACGATCGCCTGGCGGACGGCGTCCTTCACGCCGACGGGCTGGGTCATGGCCTGTCCTCCCTGGGCTCCGATGTAGCGTTACGCCGCCGTGCGCGCGGTCGGCGGCTTCCCCCGCTCCGCCTTGCGGCTGGAGGCGACGGACCCGGTCGAAGGGGCTGGGGCCTGTTCATGAGTCCCGTCCGGCCCGTGAACGCGACTGAAACGGATCCCAGCGGTGCGGCCTTAACGCAGTGCCGGCGTGATCGCTCGCCGTCACATTGGTAAGCCTTCACTAACAGTACGTTACGGCTTACCGAGGTCGCCTGACAAGAGTAAGGGTCGCGCCGCGCGGCGGGCATCGGTGCGGCGCGGCGAGGCGACCGCTGCCCGGACGTTGACAGCGTGCCCCGGCGCACTCAAGATAAAGCTAAAGACTATAGAAATTGTTAGTCAGGTGGTCTCGCGGGTTCCGGTTCATGCTTCCCGCCGAACGCCCGGCCAACCTGGGATGGCGACCGCGCGGCCGGCCCGCCGGGGTCGTCACGGACGGCGATCGCGGTCGATGAGGGCGACTTTCACGTCATGTCGTCCGTTCGCGACGCGCGAGCACGCCGTGGGTCCGCGGGGTTCCGCCGGCTGGACCGGATGGAAAGGACAGACGCGTGCTGGGATTGCTGCGGAAATTAGATTTTCACGAGGCGGCTTTTTGGTTCAGCATTGCCGCCTGCGCGGGTGTGGTCCTGTATTTTCCGGGGTGGCCCGAGGATCCTGAGGAAGGCGACTCCCTCACCTCTTTGTCGATGTTGACAAATGCCGGGCATTCCGATGGATAGGCGAGGTTCGGCGGGCCTGGGCGCGGCTCGACGATATCTGCGCCCGGTGGTCGCGATCGCGGCCGACGCGGCAAAGCAGTCCGCATTGGCGTTCGTCGCGTTGGGAATGGCTCCGCGGCGCTCGGCGATGAGCGTGAACATCGTCCGGCGGCGCTCCCTCGTTGTCGAGTCGACCGAATGCGCCGTTCGGCCGGCGAGTTCGATGAACGGGACGACGGCCGCCGGGACGCGGGCGAGGGCCGGTGACACCCGAGGGCGGCCCGCGGCCCGCGGTCTCTCTGCGGCGCCGATGGCCTTGAGCCGCGCTTTCCCGGATAAGTCGTTTTTTAGAGACTGGATTAGAGACTGGAATTGACCCATGCCTGATACGCGGAAGTTAGCGCTATACGAGCAGTTTGCGAGAATTGGCAAGGCGCTTGCCAATCCGGCGCGCCTTATCCTCTTGGACCTGCTGGCTCAGCGCGAGTGCAGCGTGGAAGAGCTGGCCGAGGAAGCCGGGATGAAGGTCGGCAACACCTCGGCCCAGCTGAAGGTGCTGGCCTCGGCCGGCCTGCTGGCGACTCGGCGGGCGGGGACACGGGTGTTCTACCGGCTCGCCGACGACGAGGTCGGCGCCTTTGTCGAACAGGTCCAACGGTTCGCCGGCGTCCGTATGGGCGAGGTCGAGCGGGCGGCGCGAGACTACCTGGGCGACGTGGCGGCGCTGGAGCCGATAGCCCAAGATGAACTGGCCCGGCGCCTGCAGGAGGGCGATATCGTCGTCGTGGACGTCCGGCCGCCGGCCGAGTACGCCGCGGGTCACATCGCCGGCGCGATCAACGTGCCGCACGACCAATTGCGGGCCCGCCTGGCCGAACTGCCGATCGGGGCCAACGTTGTCGCCTACTGCCGGAGTCGCTACTGTGTCTTCGCGCCTGAGGCGGTCCGCCTGCTGCGCGACCACGGTTATCTGGCCCGGCCGCTGGACGGGGGACTGCCCGAGTGGCGGCGCAGCGCGTTGCCGATCCAGGTGGAAACGGTGAACGCCTAGGAGCGATGTCCGCCCCCACCCTCGCTGTGTTGGGGTACGCACCCGGTACGCGGCCGAGCGCGGCTCGTCACATGAACAACACCGTTCACAGCAGTCTCAGCGATTTCTTCTCTACCAGAAATCCCACCGACGCCATGCGTCTCGATGACCATCTCCCGGCCATCTCATAGACCCAGGTCGTGGCCGAATACCGCACGTGGGAAGTTGCGCCGGGACGGAGGGTTGATGGCGTAGCAGGTGATCCTGTAGTGTCCGGCTAACGTCTTCTAAAGGTTTTTGAAGCTCAACTTCGGTGGCTGATACATTGTGCGGCCGCCAATGTTGTGGCTGCGGTACGGGGTTTATTTGCTGTCCATTTGCACTCGCCTTTGACCAAGGCTGTATTCGGCCGTGGCCGTCGGCGGGCCTGACGATTGCCGAGGCATGGGCCGCCTAACAATCAAAGGAAGCACACCGCGGACTCGGGGACCAAGTCACATCGCGGTGGCGGGCCGTGAACCTCGAGTGCACAAAGCATTCATGGCCGGTCGATGGCGCAGGGGGAGGGTCGCCGCGAACCGAGTTGACAGTCGGCGCGGCGCCATAACGCGCGCGGCCGCCGGACTTGTGTCCGTTGCCTTTCATCAATGTCGACGAATCCTTGTTGGCGCGCTCTGGGCGGGGCGCTGGAATAAATACCGCGACGGCTCGTACGATATGGCCGGTTCGAGCACCTCAGAAAAGCACCGACGAGGTTTGTCGACACGACGGGCGGCGGAAGATATGCAGAAAATCGGTTCAGTCATCGACACGGTGGCGAGTCCGCTCATCGACTCGGCCCGCGCGAACCTCAGCGCGGGCGGGCTCACGTCTTATGGCTTCGTCGTCGAGGCCGCGATCGGTGACCGTCCGATGCGCTATCTGATCGGACGTCACTTCGCCGGCGCCACGGCGGTGACCGGCCTGTTCGTCCTCCGCCCGGACAAGCTCGCCGGGACGTACGTCTGGATCGAGGAAGATCTGAACCGCCGCCGGTGCGATGTGCAGACGCACATCCCGACGATGAAGCAGCCGGTGCGCCTCGTCGAGCGCTATATCTTCGACTGCCTGCCGCTCACCGACGTCGGCTACCTCGATCTCATGGCGTGGCGATATCCCGGCCTCGACCCTGTCCCCGCGGACATCGATGTCGATATGACATGGAGCCAATGGTCCACCGCCACGTCGCGGTGCTACCTCGGGCCGGCCACCACTCCGGGCCTCACGGTCACCGAGGCCGTCGATCCGGCCCACGGCATCGTGGTCGCGCGCGCCGTCGCCCGCCGCCGCGAAATCTGCCGCCGCTGGGAGATCCTCGAGATGGGCGAGCCGGGCATGGCCGGGTTGCCGAAACGGATCAGGGTGTCACGGCGGGAGATCAGCGCGTGGATGGAGCTCCAGCGCCGCGGCGAACCGATGATCCTGGCCGACGACGACTTCGCCGACGGCCCCGCGCGACTGCGCCGCGCCCTCGAGGGACGGCTGCACGCGGCCGCGGCATAACGCCGGATCAACGCTGGGTTCGGCGGAACGGCCGAAGGGCCTCGGAGCCGATGACCTCGTCCGGCACGTGCAGACGGTGGCAGTGGGCGGCGAGCGGTGCCCGATTCCGCGGCGGCCGCCGTGACTCCCCGCACCAACAGGGTTGAGGGAGTCACGGCGCCGCCGCCGTGAGGCGGTGGCCTCAGTCGGCCAGCCGCTCCCGGCACTCGAGCTCCTGTGCGAATTGGTGCCATACATCGCCGCAGAGCAGAGCCAGCGTCGCGAGGGACTTCAGCCGATAAGGCGGAACCGCGGCGAGCAACCGATCCCAATCGCCGGTGCTGACGACATGGGTGTGCAGCCAGCGAAGCAACTCCCGGCCCGCGTCCGTCTGCTTCAGGGACGGATCCCTCGCGAGACTGTTCAAGATCGCGCGGGTGTCGATATCTTCGCTATTGTCAGCGGGCCGAGGATTTCGCCTTTCGACCGGCTCGAGCGCGGGCGGTTCCGCGGCTGCGGAAAACGCGCTCTCCGTGTCCGGCCGACCAATTTTGGAATCCACGTTTCGAATCGGATCCTCACCCCGCCGTATTCGCTGGCGGACGTCATGGGCGGTGCCCACCGAGATGCCGGCGGTCGCGGCCACTTCGCGCAATGAGGCATCAGGCCTTGCCGCGATGACCTCGGCCGCTCGCCGCCTGCCTTCGTGGCTATTCAATGGCCGGATACGGCCATCGGCGCCGACCCTTCTGCTCAACTGCGTAATTTCCGAAGTTGAGCGGCTGCGGATCGCGCTCACGGTCTTATCAGAGAGACCGGTATATGATCCGATTGCTCGGTCTGAAAGGTGCGGATGAGTGGAAAGAATTCGAGAGGCGGCGGCCCTGCGGTCGGCGAGTGTGAGCGGCAAACCATGCACAATGTTCGCGCGGACGGCTTGGATGAACGCTTCTTCCTCACTGCCATCGAAGAATTCGACCTGGATTTCCCGCTTGCCGGTGAGTATCGCCGCGCGCAGGCGATGCATTCCGTCGATTACCCGCATGGTGTCGCGATGGACAAGGATCGGAGGGAGTGTCGTTTCCATCTCCGCGAGTCTGCGAATATGCTCTTCATCGATGCCGAGTAGACGCGGTGAGTCAGCCGGTAGGAGCGAGCTGATCGGGACGATTTGTGGCTGCCGCAGTGGGGACACTATCTGGGCTCCACCTCTTGTCGCGTGGCTGAAGTTGCTTCTCAGACGGCCAGCCTCGTATTCCATCAGTAGCCCTCTTTCATGCATGGTTATGGGACACGGGTCGATACTGAGCGGCCGCGCCCCGTTAAACAGGCTTTATGCAGAGCGCTCAATGATGAACAGCCATGTGCTTGCGGAACTCGGCACTGCCTGGCAAGTTGTGCCGTCATCGGCACGAAGCGCCCCGGCCGTGACGACCATTGCGCATACGTGTCATGCCGGCCGCCGCCGGTGCCGTGGTGTCGGCTGTTTTCAAATCGTCGCCCCGGACCGTCGGCTACGATGTGTGACAAACTCAATTCCGCCCGTGACATGTAGCCCCCCCTTCACCCGTTAGATGCTTTGGTGAGCGTAAAAGACGACTACGATTCAGGCCACGCATGACAAGTCTTGACACTTGACCGCAACAGGTATTGGCCAATATGGATCCACTCTCCAATATCCTGATACCGCCGGTAGTTAGGTGGCGGCTCTACAGCCTCAGGCGTTGTCAAGGTCCACTCGAACCAAACTTTGACGTAGCATGTTGTTCACTGTGCGGAGCTACTTTCGGGCAGTGGTTGGCGCTTTGTGCATGTGTCACCGCAGAGGGTGCGAGTGTCGCTGAAGCCTCCAGTAAGGGGCGAAAGGCAACAAAAGGGACTCGGCGCTACCGCCGAGTCCCCACACCACTTCTTGATCGGCTTGAGCCGTTCAATCGCCCTGAACGCGCCGCCGGAGTGCCGGCCGAACGCAGCCGGACGCCGGCACGGCTCCGATCGGGTCGCCCGCCTCAAGCGCCGGGCGCGAGACGGGCCGCCAGCCACGCCAGCGAGAGCGGGTAGCGGTGCTCGATACCGGCATGCCCGCCCGGGAAGAGCTCGAAGCGGATGACCTCCTCCGGCACGCCGCTGTCCAGCAGTGTCGTGCGGAAGGCCTGCGCCCCGATGTCGAAATATTGCTCGTCGGCTGTTCCGCTATCGATCCAAATGGCCCGCATAGAGCGCATCGCGGCGACGTGTTCGGGGACCATCCGGACGGGGTCCCAGGCCAGCCAGCGCCGCCATACGTCCGGCCTCAACTTCCCGCTGACCGGGTCGAACGGAAGCTCGGGAGTGCCGTCTTCGCGTGCCGAAAAACACGCCGCCATGCCCCGCAAAATGAGCAGAGACGGATCCTCGGGCCGGGTAAATGTGGCCCGCTGCTGAAATCCCTTCCACCACCGATCGTGGTCGCCTTCGTAGCCGCGGAGGAAACGCAGGCAGGCCGGGAATTTGGCGGCACACGTGTATTCGAAAAGGGCGTCTCCGGCGTGCGTGGCGAGCCCGCCGAACAGATCGGGCCGCAGCATCGGCGTGATCATCGCACCGAAGCCGCCGCTCGATTTGCCGGCCACTCCGCGGTGTTCGCGCGCGGGAAGGGTCCGGTAGCGTGCGTCGACCCACGGCACGATCTCGTCACACAGGTAGGAGTGGTACCGCCCGGTCCCCGGGGAGTCGACGTACTGGCTGCCGCCGTAGGCGGTCCAGGCGTCGACGTAGACCACGATCGCGGGCGGCGCCAGGGCGCCGGCGAACATGGCGTCGGCGGTCTCGATGAGCGGCTGCTGAAAGGGAAGGCGGTTGCGCCACATTTCCAGATGGCCTAGATAGCCCTGCAAGATATAGATCGACGGATAGCGGCGCGTCGGTTCGTTTTCGTAGCCCGGCGGAACGTAAACCCAGAGCGGCCGCACATGCGGATCACCTAACGGGTTCGACCGCAACAGATCACTCTCGATCACGTGTTCGTCGAGACGGCCGGACAGCTCAACAGACCAGGGCAACATCTTTCCTCCGGAACGCGATGAAAAGTGAGCGGCTTGACGCTTTCGCTCATATGGATTTGGCTGACAACCGATCGAGCCGGACCATCGAGTGCACATTACTCGGTGCCGTCCAATTCCCCAATCGAGCAGCCATTGGTGGCCTGATGAACTCCAGCTTCCGTACCGTTCCAGGTGGTTCGACGAGTTTCGGCACGCTCATCCTGCGCCTATCTGGGATCGTGCTGCTGACCGTGCTCGCCGCCGTCCGGATGGGCGTCGTCGCGGTGACGGCGCGGCGGTCGACACGCGCCGACCGTCTCGCCGCCGCGCTCGTCTGGCTCCTCGAACGGCTGGGCGGCGCGTTCATCAAAGCGGGGCAGCTGGCCGCGACGAGAGTCGATCTCGTCGGACCGTCGGTCGCCCGGGCGCTCAGCCGGCTGCACGACGAGGTCTCGCCGATGACCGCCCGCCAGTCGGCGCAGGTGATCCGGCGCGCGTTGCCCGCCGCGGCCGACGAGGTCATCGGGGCGCTCGCCGGCCCGCCGGTGGCCAGCGGATCGGTGGCGTCGGTGTATCGCGTGCGGCTGGACGACCGGGAGGTCGCCCTCAAGATCCGTCGCCCAGCCGTCGGCGCCGCCATCACGGCCGACATGATGATCATGCGTCGGCTGGCGGCCGTCGCGACCCGCCTGCCGGGGCTGCGCCGAGTGCCGTTGGGGGAGATCATCGAGCAGGTCGGCTGCTGCCTCGTCAATCAGCTCGACTTCTCGGCCGAGGCGCAAAGCCTGTGTCAGATGCGCGCCCATCTCGCCGAGTTCCCCGACGTCGTGGTCCCGGCGCTCGTCCCTGAGTTGTGCGGCGACGGCGTCGTCGCGATGGAGTTCCTGGAAGGGCTCAGGCACGCTTCGATCAAGGATCTCCCCGAACCGGTCCGCGAGGCGGAGGTGGCGGTGCTCGTCCGGGCCGTGTACCGGCTTGTCTTCATCGCCGGATTCGTCCACGTCGACCTGCATCAGGGCAACACCTATTTCCTGCCGGACGGGAAGGTCGTGCTGCTCGACGCCGGTTTCGCGTTCCAGTTGCGGCCGGCCGCCCGACACAGCTTCACCGAGTTCTTCGGGGGCATGATCCAAGGGGACGGGGCCGCCTGCGCGGACATCCTTCGATCGACGGTGCGCGGCGTGGCCGCCGACGCGGATATCGAGGGCTTTCGCCGTGACGTGGCCGCGCTCGTGGTCCGGAACGTCGGGTCCGCGGTCGACGACTTCGACCTGCCGGGTTTTTGTTTCGAGCTGTTCAACCTGCAGCGCCGTTACGGGTTGTACGCGGAGCCGGAGTTCATTTTTCCGATGCTCTGCCTGCTCAGCCTGGACGGCCTCGTCAAAGAGCACCATCCGCGTATGGACTTCCAGCTCGAGGCGGCGCCTTACGTTATGCAGAGCCTGATTTCGGAGCCGGAGCAACATAACCTGCCGACCGTATAAATGTCGCTGTTCAGCCTGGTCTTGTGAACATCATTGATCTGACGAATCATGACTTCTGCTGCCGCCACGGCGGAATGCGACTGCGGCCAGAGAGCGGAGAATCGAGATGGTCGGCGAGGAATATGGCGTCATTGTGGCCGGCGCACCGGATGGTCGACGCCGAGGGTTGAATTCCGCGCCCGGAGCCGGCCGATGACCGGCGAGACGCGAATCTCCAATCCTCCGATCCCGCGCCGAGAAAGGTGACGACGATGACGCAGCAGACGCAGCTCGCCACGGCGGCCGAGTCTGATTTCGACGATTTCGATCTGACGTGGCTCCGGGCCAAGGAGGGCGTCAAGTGGCGGATGCCGGGACCCGACGTGCTGCCGGCCTGGATCGCCGACATGGACTATCCCGTGGCGCCGCCGATCCGCACCGCGCTGGCCGCGGCGGTGGAGCGGGGAGACCTCGGATATCCGGCCTGGTCGAACTGGACGGGCCGCAACCCACTGGCCGAGCCGTTCGCGGAGCGGATGGCCGAGCGGTACGGCTGGCGGCCGCGCCCGGAATGGCTGCGCAACTTCAGCGACATCCTCCAGGTGATCCAGATCGTCCTGCAGCTGACGACGCAGCGAGGGGATGCGGTCGCGCTGCAGACGCCGGCATATCCGCCGTTTTTGAAAACCCTCCAGCTGATGGGGCGTCGAGTGGTGGCCTGCCCGATCGAGCGGTCCGCCGACGGCTGGGGCTTCGATCCGCGCCGCCTGGACGAGGCGATCGGCGAGGCGCGCTGCCGCACGCTGATGATCGTCAACCCGCACAACCCGACCGGGCGCGTGTTCACCGCCGCCGAGTTGGAGGCCCTCGCCGACATCGCGCTCCGCAACAACATGCTGATCATGGCGGACGAGGTGCTCGCCGACCTCGCCTACGAGCCGCACCGTCACATCCCCCTGGCGTCCCTCGGACCCGAGGTGGCCGCCAGAACCGTCACGCTCACCTCGGCGACGAAGGCGTTCAACTTCGCCGGGCTGCGCTGCGCGGTCGCGCATGTGGCGCCGCCGCGGCTCAGGGAGGTCATCGACGCACAGCCTCCGGATCTGTACGGCCCGGTCAACGTGCTGGGGGTCGAGGCCACCAAAGCCGCGTGGCGGGACGGCGACGAGTGGCTCGCCGCCCTCCTGCGACACCTGGACGACAACCGCCGGCTGGTGGCCCAAACGCTCGCCGAGCGGGCGCCCGCCATCGGCTACGACCCGCCGCAGGCGGCCTTCCTGGCGTGGCTGGACTGCCGGCGGCTGGAGCTGGGCGGCGCCGACCCGGCCGACTACTTCCGTACGAAGGCCCGCGTCGAATTGAGCACCGGCAAGACATTCGGCCAGGGGGGCGCCGGTTTCGCCCGGCTCAATTTCGCGACCTCCACCGCTGTGCTCACCGAGATATTGCACCGAATGACCGAGCCCGACCCGGGGCAATGAGCATCTTCCATAAACGCGATAGCTCCCAGGGAGTTTGTCATGACTTTGTCCGAGGATCGCCTTGTCCGGCAGTGGAGCAGTGGCGGGATGGGCCACCGCATCTACGACTTCACCATCAAGCACGAGGGCCTGTACCGGCTGGAGAGCCGGATCGTGTGGCGCACCGATGTCCGGGCCTTTTACGCCGCGCTCGACTCCCTCCAGGACCTGGCCCCGGGAACGAGCGTGCTGGATGTCCCGAGCGGCGGCGGCGTGGCCTTTCGCGGGCTGCGGCCGGACATGGCGATCCGGTACGTCGCCGCCGATGTGTCGCCGTTCATGTTGCGGCGGGCGGAGGCGACGGCGGCTCGCCGCGGCCTGACCTTCATCGAATATGTCCACACCAATGTCGAGCACCTGCCGTTCGACGACGCCACCTTCGACCTGTGTGTGAGCTACAACGGCCTGCACTGCTTTTCCAACGCGCCGGCCGCGGTGGCCGAGATGGCGCGCGTGACGCGGCCGGGCGGAGAGTTGCGCGGCACCACCGTGGTGACCGGCGGCGGCGCGATGGCGGCCAGGCTCATCGCGTTCTTCCAGCGCACCGATCAGTTCGGTGACGTGGCGAACGCCGGTGACGTCGAGGGCTGGCTGACGGATGCCGGGTTCGAGGACCTGCGGATCGAACAGCACGGCGCCTACCTGTTCTTCAACGCTCGGCGGGCGGGCACGTGACGCCGTCGCGTCGTGAACGTTTCCCCCTTCCACCGACAAACTATAAATTTCTAAAGTCAGGACTCGGGCCCCGGGCCCGACCCATGTGATCGGAGCACGCCATGACGACCGACAGCGTCGCGGGCGCGGTGTCTCCAGACATCCGCGCCTTGCTGACCGAGTATCGCGACGCGGTGGTGCCGGCCGCCGTCGATTTCCTGGAGGAGCGGATCTCCGCCAACGAACTGCGTGAGCTGTGGCTTCCGTACTACTACGGGCCGTTCCATGGCTACGACCTCACCGTCGAACGGTCCTGGCGAGAGGCCTCGGGCTATGACGGCGGGCTGCAGCCCGGCATGCCCACCGCCGACCCGCGCTTCGAGGTGCCGCTCAGGCATTTCCCGGTGAGCAACGCGCACAACAACCTCGATCGGCTCATCGAGGTGCTGGCGATCGAGCTCGGCGACAAGACGATCGCGCACACCGAGATGCGTGAGCGCAAGATCGACCTCGCGCACATGATCGACCGGCTCGATGCGCTGATGGCGTCGCTGACCGTCTGAAGCCGATGGACGACGTACGCGCCGCCGGGCCGGCCCGCCCCAACCTGTGGGCCGGCGGGCTCACATCGTATGCCTTCAGCGTGGAGGCGACCATCGGTCAGAACCCGATGCGGTATCTGGTCGGCCGCAGGTTCGAGCAGGCGGCCGATAACGCACCCCCCACGGGGGCGCTGACGATGCTCTTCGTGATCCGGCCGCAGGTCCTGTACGGCACGTACGTCCGGATCAGCGAGAGCGCCGTCGGCGGCGGCTGTGAGATCCACACGTTTCTGCCCACGATGGCACGTCCGGTCAAGGTGGCCGAGGCGCTGATGTTCGACTGCCTGCCGCTCACCGACGTGGGTTACCTGGACCTCATGGCCTGGCCGCACCCGGGGCTGCGCGCGGTGGGGGAGGCCGCCTACCTCGATCCGGCCGCCGACATCACGTGGACGCCGACGACGATGGTCCACTACGCGGGTCCGTCCAGCGTGCCCGGGCTCCGCATCTGCGACGTGGTCGACGTGGAGTTCTCGATGGTGATACGCCGCGTCCTGTATCGGGACGGACGGCAGGTACGCCGCTGGGAGATCACCGAGCGCGGCGCGGCGGGGGAGGAGACGCTGCCCGCGCGCATCCGGGTGGCGCGCCCGCAAACGGGCCACGGAACCGAGTTCGTCAGGGCCAGTCCGGCGATCGCCGTTCCGCCCGACGTCTTCGACGGGGAGCCGGCCGGGACCCGGGCCTGGATCGGAGAACGGTTGCCCGGTTAGCCGAGGGTCGATTCGGGCCAGAGAAATACGAAACATCTTCAATTTGGTCATATAACGCGGGCGGGAGTGCACCATGGCGGGTCAACGGATAAGGGCAGTCTGCGTCGCCGTTTTAATCCTGCTCGCCGGGACGGCGTGCGAGACGAGTTCGCCGGCGAATTCGCGGGGACTGCCTGGCACGCTCATGGTCGGCGTGATTCCCAACGTCTCGCCGGAGAAGCAACGTGCCCAGTACGAGCCGTTCCGCGAATATCTCGACAAGCGGCTGGGCGTGAAGGTCGAACTGTTCGTGGCGACCGACTACGCCGGCGTGGTGACGGCACTCGTCTCACACAAGATCGATGTCGCGTACCTGGGCGGCCTCACCTACGTGCAGGCGACCCAGCAGGACGACATCAGGCCCCTCGTCACCGAGATAGACCGCGAGACGGGAAGCCGCGAATACCTTTCCGGGATCGTCGTGAAGTCGACGTCGCGGTTCTCGTCGACGAAAGACGTCGTGGCCGCCCGCGGCCGGTTCGCCTTCGGCGACCCAAGCTCGACATCGGGCAGCCTTTACCCCCGCTTCATGCTGCGGCAGGCGGGGGCGCGCTGCGACGCGCGCGACATCTCACGGTGCCCGCCGCTCGAAAAGGTGACGTTCACCGGCGGCCACGACGCCACCGCACAGGCCGTCTACAACGGCAGCGCCGACGCCGGCGGCATCGAACTGCGAATCTTGCACCGGCTGGAACGGCAGGGAACCGTGCCCAAAGGCGCGCTTCGCGTCGTCGAGTCGCACAAGGTCATGGGCTATCCCTGGGTGGCGCGCGAAGGGCTCGGCCAGTCCGCGCGCGACGCGATCGTCCGTGCCTTCACCTCCATCACCGACCCGGCGCTGCTCGATCTGATGCGCGCCCAGCGGTATGTCCCGGTGTCCGCGGCCGACTACGGGGAAATTCGCACCCTCGCGGCGAATCTGGGTCTGCTGACGCGGTCTCGCTGAGCGCCGGGGTCATCATGCGAATCGAACTGCGGGACATTTCCGTGACACTGTCCGGCCGGCCGGTGCTGAGCGCGGTCGACCTTTCGTTCCGCGCGGGCGAGCGGGTCGCCGTGCTCGGCCCCTCCGGGGCGGGCAAGACCACGCTGTTGCGCGTCATCGTCGGCGCGGTCCGGCCGCACCGGGGTGACGTGCGCGTCGATGGAGCCGACCCGTTCGAATCCCGCGCCGCGCTGATGCGGCTGCGCCGGTCGATCGGATGCATCCGCCAGCGCGACGACCTGATCCACGGGCTGAGCGCCCGCACCAACATCCTCGTGTCCGTCTCCTACGAATGGCGGCCGCGCGACTGGGCCGCCGTCCTTTTCGGCAATGTCCCACGGCGGTTCGGCGGCCGCCTGGCCGAGATCGCGCGGCGGCACGAGATCGAGGACGTGCTGGGCACCCCGGTCGAGCGGCTCTCGGGGGGTCAGCGCCAACGGGTGGCCGTCGCCCGCGCGCTGTTCGGCGGCCCGCGGCTGGTGCTCGCCGACGAGGCCACGACGGGACTCGACCCGGTCCGGGCCGTCCGGGTGCTCGACGATCTGCGGCGCCCCGGGACGACGCTCATCGCCACGACGCACGACCTGACCATCGCCCAGCGCTTCCCGCGGGTGATCGCGCTGCGCGAGGGGGCTGTGGTCTTCGACGGCGACCTCACCGACGCCACGGATCTGCGGCAGATCTACGGCGGCGATACGACATCGGAGACGGTCTCGTGAGCCCGGGCACGTCGCCGGCGTCCCGCCCCGCGCCCGCGCCCGCGCGCGGGCCGCGCGGACTGCGCGGACTGCGCGGACTGCGCGGGCCGCGCATCCCGCGCGGACCACGCGGGATGCGCGAGACGCGCGGGGTGGGGGACCTCCCGTCGCGAGCGCGGAGCCGGCGGACCCGCTGGATGCTCCTCGCCATGGTCGCCGCCGGTGTCTGGTCGCTGCGTCAGACGGGGGTCGGCCCGGCATCGCTGCTGGCCGGCCGGGAGGGCGCGGTCCAGATGGTGCGCGGGCTGCTGCCGCCCGATCTCAGCCCGGACCTGCTTCGCCGGCTGGGCGCGGCCGCGCTGGAGACCGTGGAGATCTCCATTGCCGGCCTCATCCTGGGCGCCGCGCTCGGCCTGCCGCTGGCGGTGCTCATCGCGGGGAACGTCGAGGCGCCGCGGTGGCTGTCGGCCCTGGCCAGGGCGGCGGCGACCACGCTGCGCAGCGTGCACGAGCTGCTGTGGGCGCTGATTTTCGTCGCGACCGTCGGCCTGGGCCCGACCGCCGGCGTGTACGCCATCGGCGTGCATTCCGCCGGCGTCATCGCGAAGTTGTGCTCCGAACAGCTCGAGGCCGTCGACCCGGCGCCGGTGGAGGCGATGCGGCTGACCGGCGGCTCACGCGTCGCCTGCGCGCTGCTCGCCGTGGTGCCGCAGGCGCGCGCCAATGTCCTGTCACAGCTGCTCTACCAGTGGGAATGCAACATCCGCAGCTCGATCGTCGTGGGCTTTGTCGGCGCTGGCGGCATCGGCGAGGCGCTCGGCATCGCACTGCGGCTGTTCCGCTACCAGGAACTGGCCACGCTGATCTGCGCGGTCTTGGTCATCGTCGCCGCCGTCGATCAGATTTCCCGGTTGGTCCGCGCCCGCGTCGGCGCGGTTTCCTACGCGGTCCCCGGCACCCGCCGGCGATCGAATCAAGTCATCGCGAGGAGAACATGATGAAGTTCCTGTTCGTGTTGCACGACCCGCCGTACGGGACCGAGCGCACCTATAACGGGCTGCGCTGGGCCCGGCAGATGCTGAACGGCAACGGCAACGGCAACGGCAACGGAACCAACGAGGTACGGGTGTTCTTGATCGGTGACGCGGTGGCCTCCGTGCGCTCCGACCAGAAGACGCCGAACGGCTACTACAACATCGAGAAGATGCTGCAGGGACTCCTCGAGCTCGATGCGCTCGTGGGGATCTGCGGCAGCTGCCTCGACGCCCGCGGAATCAGGGAGGAAGACCTGGTCAAGGGGAGTCACCGGTCCTCGATGAAGGAGCTCGCCAGTTGGACCGAATGGGCCGACAAGGCGATCAACGTCTGAAAGGAGCGCGACGATGGCACGTACGGTGGCCATTCTCGGTGCGGGCGTCGGCGGTCTGGAGACCGCGCGGCACCTTCGGCGGCTGCTTCCCGATTCCGACCGGATCGTCCTCGTCGATCGCGGCTTCGACACCTCGCTCGGCCTGTCCCTGCTTTGGGTGCTCAGGGGCTGGCGGCGGCGAGCGGACGTGCAGGTAACGGTCGCCCCCGCCGCCCTGCCCGGGGTCGAGCTGACGCGCGGTGAGGTGCGCGCGATCGATCCTGAGGGCCGGACGGTGCGGACCAGCGCGGGGGACATCTCCTATGACGCGCTGGTCATCGCCCTCGGCGGCGAGCTCGACCCCGCCGCCACCCCCGGCTTCGCCGACGCGCTCGGCGACGGATCGGCGCACGAGTTCTACACGCTCGACGGCGCCGAGGCGTTCGGGCGCCGGCTGAGCGGGTTCGGCGAAGGACGATTGATCATCGCCATCGCGGGACTGCCGTTCAAGTGCCCGGCGGCGCCCTTCGAGGCGGCGATGCTCGCCGCCGACGCGCTCAGCTCCGGCGACGCGGGGCGAGCGGTCCAGGTGGACACCTTCACACCGGATCCGCTGCCGATGCCGGTCGCCGGACCGGCGGTGGGCGAGGGCCTCGTGGCCATGCTCAAGGAGCAGGAGGTCGGGTTCTACCCCGGCCAGGCGGTCGCGTCGGTCGATTCGGCTCGCCGGGAGCTGTGCTTCGCGGACGGCCGACGCGAGACCTACGACCTCCTCGCGCTGGTGCCGCGGCACCGCCCGCCGCGCGCGGTGGCGGAGCTCGGGCTCAGCGAGGCCGGCTGGATCCCCGTCGATGCCGCGACCTTGGCGACGAGCCTCGACGGGGTTTGGGCGCTCGGCGACGTCACGGCGCTGATGCTGCCGAACGGCAAGCCGCTGCCGAAGGCCGCGGTCTTCGCCGAGGGCGAGGCCGAGGTGGTGGCGGCCGGCGTCGCCCGCCATCTTGGCCACGCCGTGCCGGAACGCCGCTACGACGGACACGGCTCCTGCTATATCGAGATCGGCGGACACCGGGCCGCCAAGGGAGAGGGGGACTTCTTCGCCTCTCCGGCGCCCGTGGTGACTCTGCACGCGCCATCGGCCGCCTTCCACGAGGAAAAGCGCGCCCAGGAGACCGGCTGGTTGCGCCGCTGGGCCGGTTGAGATCGACCGCCGTTTCCCCGGCACCGCGCCCGGATCGCCGCGGCACCAACGCCGCGACGACCCGGGCGCGGCGCGTTTCCGCCCGGTTCCCGCGGTCGCGGCGTGCCCGCGGCCGCGTTCCGCGCGGCCCCGTCCCGGCACGCGAAACGGCCGCCGCGGCGAGGCCGGTCCGGGTGGACCGGTGCTCGCCGCGACGGCCGCGGGTCGTGAGGTGTCCTCGTCCTAGTGGCCCGTCGCGCAGCTGCTGTAGCCGTCACGGATGATCATGGCGGCCATGGGGACGTACGCCGCCGGGTCCTCGGGGACCACGGCGGCCAGTCCGTCGCAGTAGCGGTTGTACATGCAAAACGCCGCGGAGATCAGGACCGTGTCGTGGATCTCGGTGTCGTCGGCGCCGGCCTCGCGCGCGGCGTCGACCATCTCCTGGGTGACCGACCGTCCGCTCTCGCGCACCGCCTCGGCGATCGTCAGCAGCGCCTTCAGCTTCGGTGAGATCGGCGCGCTGGCGGGATCGGCCATCGCCTTGTCGACCAGCGCCCGGCCTTCGGGGTGCTGCTGCGCGCTCATTTCGCTGTGGGTGTACGAACAGAACTTGCAGTCGTTCAGCTCGGAAACACGAGCGGCGATCAATTCACGCTCCGCCCGGCTGAGCGAGTGCGCGTCACGGAGCAGCACCTCGGCCAATTGGCTGAGCGGACGCCCGGTCTCTTTCCGGTAGTCCATCAGGCCCGGGGTGCCGGGCATGGTCTTGGGGGGCATGGTGATGTAAGGCATTGACGGCTCCCTTTTGCGCGCAACCACTCTGCACGCCCTTTTCCGGACTCGCGCCGCTCCGCGCCGGCCGGCGGGCCGATCCCGCTCCGCGCGGAGTGACGGTAGTACTAGGACACTGCTTAAGAAATATGTAGTCAAGGTTTAGACTCCTTGGCATTCGAGGTCGTGTATTCCCGGGGATGTCGGCATGCGCCAAAACGAGCCTGGCCGCGCCAACCGCGCCAGTCGTGCCAACCGTGCCGGCTCGGACGCCGTCGCCGAATTCTCCGCGACCGATCGCCACGCGATCCCCGCCACCGGGAGATGACCACCATCCGGCACAACCCCGAGAGAAAAGGCAACCACTCGATGACCATCGACGAAGTGCTCGCCATGACACGTGCCCGGCTGCGGCGGCTGGGACCCTTCGAGGCCGCCGCCGCGGCCGCCGCCGGCGCCCGGCTTGTCGACACCCGCCCGCGTTTCCAGCGCGCGGCCGACGGCGCGATTCCCGGCGCCGTCATCATCGAACGCAACCATCTCGAATGGCGGCTGGACCCGGCCAGCAGATGGCGGATCCCGGAGGCCACCGACCACGACGTCGCGTGGATCGTCGTGTGCGACGAGGGTTACTCGTCCTCCCTGGCGGCCGCCTCCTTACAGCGACTCGGCCTGCACCGGGCGACCGATCTCATCGGCGGCTTCCAGGCCTGGAAAGCAGCCGGCCTTCCCGTCATCGCCGCGGCGGCCGCTCCGGAATTCGAGGTCTTTCCCGGGGTGGCGGCCGCCGACTGACATCACCATGGCGAACGGCCAATAGCCAATATTCTAAACATCAATTCAGGATTGCACCAACCACGATCGGCGACCGCCCTCGATATGGCGGTCGCCGAGCCCGTTGAGGCGCTTCGACGCGGGGCCGTTCTCCCGAAGCCGGGGAAAGCTCGCGTCCGTGCTTTGCGCGGCTGGCCGATTCCGGTCACATTCGTCCTCGCTCGGCCCCGTTGCTCAGCCGCCGGCGGGTGCGCACGAACGAAGAAGGACGACTCCGCACTTTTCTATGGATTGCTGCACAATCAGCCCCATGGGTAATCCGTGGTGGCCTTTTCGAAGAGCAGGGCAGGTTACTCAGGGCCGGGGTGGGGTGAACCGTTTGGCAGATATCTGGCGAGCGCTCAGAAGTCGCATTCTCACGCCGAGTATTGCTGAGGTTCGCCTCAGTAAGCGCGGCTTTCACATCAAGGATCCGGGTGCCCGCGAATTGCTGGAGAACATCGGCTGCACCTTCTTGACCGGATATGCCCTGGCCACACGGGCGCGCGGCCCCGGCGAGGTGAGCCGGACGCTCGACACGATCCCCGTGCGGTTTCGCGGGTTCGGCTACGAGGGCGCCGCGATGGGGTTCGCCATCGTCGACGCGCTGTCGACGTCCAACGGGCGCAGGCTCACGGGCTTCCTGGCGGGACCGGCCGTCCGCCACGTCTACATGGCGTACATCGGCCTCGGCTGGGCGATGGCCCAGCTCCCCAGGTTCCGGTGGCCCAAGATCGAACTGGACCCGGTGCTGCGCTGGCTGGTGCTCGACGGCTACGGATTCCATCAGGCCTACTTCCGCACTCGCCGCTACGTCCACGACCAGTTCCAGCACACCGACTTTCCCTGGCCCGCCGGCGGCCGGGGATACGCGTCGCACGCCCTCGATCAAGGTGTCGGCCGGGCCCTGTGGTTCGTCGGCGGCGCCGACCCCGACGTGGTCGCCGATCTGATCGACGGCTTCCCGGCCCGGCGGCGGGCCGACCTGTTCAGCGGCGCCGGCCTTGCCGCCACCTACGCCGGCGGCGCCGACGAGATGGAACTGCACGGGTTCTGGAAGCGCGCGGGCGAGTTCCGGCCGCAGGTGGCGCAGGGGAGCGCGTTCGCGGCGGAGGCGCGGCGGCGCGCCGGACTCGACGTGCCGCACACCGAGGTCGCCACACAGGTGTTCTGCGGCATGAGCCCGGATGAGGCGGCGCAGATCGCGATCAAGAACCGTCCCGCGACCGCGGAGACGGGCGAAAGACCCGCCTACGAGGTATGGCGGCAGTGCGTCATCGATGAGCTCGCGTCGTTGGGGAGGTGCTAGCGCATGACCGCCATGCGTGGCCGGTTGCGTCGCCATTTGCCGGGAATCGTGGTCGTGGCCCTGGCCGTCGGAATGTTCCTCATGGCCCGGCTGCCGTCGGCACCCGCCGGAGAGCGGGCCGATGTGGCGAGCCGGTATGCCTTCACGCCGATGTCGATCGCGCTGCCGGGCGGCTTCCGGCACCAAACGGTCCGCCGGGTCAACAAGGACTATGCGCACATCAACGCATGGATCTCCTCGGTCGGCGCCGGGATCGCCATGAACGACCTCGACGGCGACGGCCTGGCCAACGACCTGTGCGTCACCGACCCGCGCATCGACCAGGTCGTGGTGACGCCGACCCCCGGAGCCCGCGCGAACCGGTACGCGCCGTTCGCGCTCGGCACCGGCGACCTGCCGATGAACGCCGCGATGGCCCCGATGGGCTGCGTTCCCGGCGACTTCAACGAGGACGGGCGGATGGACCTGCTCGTCTACATGTGGGGCCGGACCCCGATCGTCCATCTGGCCCGGGCCGGCGCCACCGCGCTGACCGCCGCCGCCTACCTTCCGGTCGAGCTGGTGCCGAACGCGGGCGGCGCGACGTATCGCGGGCCGCAGTGGAACAGCAACGCGGCCGCGGTCGACGACTTCGACGGCGACGGCCACGCCGACATCTACATCGGCAACTACTTCCCGCACGGCCCGGTGCTGGACGACACCGTCAGGGGCGGCGTGGCGATGAACCGCTCGCTGTCCGACGCGGCCAACGGCGGTGCTGACTACTTCTTCCGCTGGACGGCGGGCACGGCGGGCACGGCGGACGCGCGGCCCTCGATCGCCTACCGGCAGGTGAACGACGCCCTGCCCAGGGACGTGTCCAAGGGCTGGGTCCTCGGCGTCGGCGCCAACGACCTCGACGGCGACCAGCGGCCAGAGCTGTACATCGCACAAGACCACGGCCCGGACGCGCTCCTGTACAACCGGTCGGTCCCGGGCACGATCAGGTTCGCCGAGGTGAAGGGCGCCGGCAGGGCGCTGACACCCAAGTCCAAGCTGGTCGGGCGGGACTCCTTCAAGGGCATGGGCGTCGACTTCGCCGACCTTGACCACGACGGGATCTACGACTGGTTCGTCAGCAACATCACCACGACGTTCGGCCTGCAGGAGAGCAACTTCCAGTTCATGTCCACGGCGCGCAGCCAGGCCGAGGTGCGCGCGGACCTGCGGCGCGGGGTGGCGCCGTGGCGGGACCGCAGCGCGCAGGCCGGCACGGCATGGTCGGGCTGGGGCTGGGACGTCAAGCTGGCCGACTTCGACAACACCGGCGACCCGGCGATCGTCCAGGCCACCGGGTTCGTCCGAGGCGAGGTCAACCGCTGGGCGCAGTTGCAGGAGCTGGCCATGGCCAACGACGAGCTGCTCGCCGACGAGGCCTGGTGGCCGCACGTCAAGGTCGGCGACGACATCGCCGGCAACCAGACGTTGCACTTCTTCGCGCGGGAGGCCAACGGCAGGTACGTCAACGTCGCCGGCTCGCTGGGGCTCGCCATCCCGGTGCCCACGCGCGGCATCGCCACCGGGGACGCCGACGGCGACGGCCGCCTCGACATGGCCGTGGCGCGGCAGTGGGACGAGCCGGTGTTCTATCACAACGACAGCCCGAGCCGGGGCGCCTTCCTCGGGCTGCGGCTCACTCATGACGCCGCCGATCCCGCCGCCGCTGCCGCCGGGCGGGGAGCGCTGCCCGCCCCGGGTTCGCCGGTGGTCGGGGCACAGGCGACCGTGACGACGCCGGACGGCCGTACGCAGCTGGCCCGCGTGGACGGCGGCAGCGGTCACTCCGGCAAGCGCAGCCACGAGATCCACATCGGTCTGGGCGAGCGCGTCACCGGGCCGGTACAGGTGCGCCTGCAGTGGCGCGACCGGACCGGCGTGGTGCGCGCCCAGGAACTTCGGCTGATGCCGGGGTGGCATGAGCTCCGGCTCGGTTCACAGGCCATCGAGCGGCTCCCGGCTCAGCGCGCCGGGAAATAGGAGGGGAGACGACAGTGACGCAACTCAAGGAACTGACGAACACGGACGTGCCGCCGCCGGCCGCCCCTCGCCATTCCCCGAAGGTCGTCAAGGCGCTGCGCAACTTCGCGGTCTCGATCACGGTGTTCAACATCCTCGGCTACACCGTGCTCGGGTTCGAGCAACCGTGGGTGTGGCCCTTCGTCGCGGTGGCCACCGGGTACGCGGTGGAGATCGGGCTCGAGATGCTCGGCGCCAAGACGGAGCGGCGCGCGCCGCGGTTCCGCGGGAACGGCGTCCGCGGGGTGATGGAGTTCCTCTATCCCGCGCACATCACGTCGCTCGCGCTGAACATGCTGATCTACGTCAACGACCAGATCTGGGTCATGCTCTTCGGGGTCGTGGTCGCCGTCGGCGGGAAATGGGTGCTGCGGGCGCCGGTCCGGGGCAGGCCGAGGCACTACATGAACCCGTCCAACCTCGGCCTCGTCGTGATCTTGCTGCTGTTCCCCTGGGTTAGCATCGCGCCGCCGTACCACTTCACCGAGTACGTCGCCGGCCCGCTCGACTGGATCATCCCGGCCGCGATCTTCGCGGCGGGGACCATGCTCAACGCCAAGCTGACCGACCGGATGCCGCTGGTCATGGGCTGGCTGGCGGTCTACGTCCTGCAGGCGATCGTCCGCGGGGTCGTGCTCGACACCGCCATCCTCGGGGCGCTCGGCTCGATGACCGGGGTCGCCTTCGTGCTCTTCACCAACTACATGATCACCGATCCGGGGACGAGCCCGTCCAAGCCCGCGTCACAGGTCGCCTTCGGCGGGGCGATCGGCGTGGCGTACGCCTGCTGTGCCGGCGCGGGCATCACCTACGGGCTCTTCTTCGCCACCGCCGCCGTCTGTCTCGGCCGCGGCGCGTTCCTGTGGGCGCTGCACTTCGCGCGCCAGACCGCCTCCCAGGAGGCCGCGGCGCACCAGGACGGCCATGCGGCGGCCGGCGGCGTCCCGGCGATAGCGGTGGCCGACGGCGCGGCCGCCGGACAGCCGGCACGGCCCAAGATCGTGCCGGCATGAGTGCGAACAGAAGGGCGGTGCTCGGTGTCTAGACTCGCGGTCGTCGGCATGGCCTGCCGTTACCCGGACGCCGCGTCCCCCCGGGAGCTGTGGGAGAACGCCGTCGCCGGGCGGCGCGCCTTCCGGCGGCTGCCCGACGAGCGGATGCGGCTGGAGGACTACTGGGACGCCGACCCGGCCGCTCCCGACCGCTTCTACTCGCGGTACGCGGCGGTCATCGAGGGCTATGAGTTCGACCGCGTCGGCTACAAGATCGCGGGCAGCACGTTCCGGTCGACGGATCTCACCCACTGGCTCGCGCTCGACATGGCCGCGCGGGCGCTGGCGGACGCCGGCTTCCCGATGGGGGAGGGGCTGCCGCGGGAACGCACCGGCGTGATCGTGGGCAACACGTTGACCGGGGAGTTCACGCGGGCCAACGTGATGCGCCTGCGCTGGCCGTACGTCCGGCACACCGTCGCGGCGGCGCTGGCCGCCGAGGATTGGGACGCGGCGCGCGTCGACGCGTTCATCGAGGGTCTCGAGTCGCGGTACAAGAGCGCGTTCCCCGCGATCGACGAGGACACCCTGGCCGGCGGGTTGTCCAACACCATCGCCGGTCGCATCTGCAACTACTTCGACCTCAAGGGCGGCGGGTACACCGTCGACGGCGCCTGCTCCTCGTCGCTGCTGTCCGTGGCGACCGCGTGCAAGGCGCTGGTCGACGGCGACATCGATGTGGCGATCGCCGGCGGGGTCGATCTGTCGATAGACCCCTTCGAGCTGGTGGGCTTCGCGAAGACCGGCGCGCTCGCGGCGCGCGAGATGCGCGTCTACGACCGCGGTTCCAACGGCTTTTGGCCCGGCGAGGGCTGCGGCATGGTCGTGGTGATGCGGACGCGGGACGCCGTGGCCGGCGGCCACCGCGTGTACGCCGAGATCGTCGGCTGGGGCATCTCCTCCGACGGCCACGGCGGCATCACCCGCCCGGAGATCGGCGGATACCGGCTGGCGCTGCGCCGAGCGTACGAGCGGGCCGGCTTCGACATCGGCACGGTGCCGATGTTCGAAGGGCACGGGACGGGCACGCCGGTCGGCGACGCGACCGAGTTGACGGCGCTCTCGTCGGCCAGAGCCGCGGCCGCGGCGTCTGCCGCGCCCGCCGCGATCAGCTCGATCAAGGGGGTGATCGGCCATACCAAGGCGGCGGCGGGGGTGGCCGGCCTCATCAAGGCCGTGCTGGCGGTCCACGAACGGGTGCTGCCGCCCGCGATCGGCTGCGTCGAACCGCATCCGCTGCTCACCGATGAGTCCGCGACATTGCGCGTGCTGCGCAAGGCCGAGCCGTGGCCGGCCGGAGCACCGGTCCGGGCCGGGATCACCTCGATGGGCTTCGGCGGCATCAACACCCACATCGTGCTGGAGAACGGCACCGCGCCGGAGACCGGAGACGGCGGCGGCCGGCCCTCGTTCGACGAGCGGACGGCGGCGCTGGCGTCGTCGGTCCAGGACGCCGAGCTGCTCTTGTTCGACGGCGCCACGCCCGAGCAGCTGCGCGAGCGGATCGCGCGGCTGGGCGAGGTCGTGCCGGCCCTGTCGTACGCGCAGCTCGGCGACCTGGCGGTCACCCTGCAACGCGAGGTGCGCGACCTGCCGTGGCGGGCGGCGGTGGTGGTCTCATCGCCGGAGGACGCCGCGCGGCGGCTGCGGCACGTGCTGGAGACGCTGGAGGCGGGGGAGATCTCGCTGGTCGGCGCCGACGGCGGCCATCTCGGGCTCGCGCGCGGACGCGGCAGGATCGGCTACCTGTTTCCCGGGCAGGGCTCCGGCGGCCGGACCACGACCGGCGGCGCGCTGCGCCGCCGCTTCGCCGAGGTCGAGGATGTCTACGGCCGGGCCGCGGCGACCACCGGCGGCGGCCTGACGGCGGCCGGCGGCGACCCGGTGGCGACAGCCGTCGCGCAACCGCGCATCGTCACCGATTCGATGGCGGCGCTGCGCGCGCTGGCCGTGCTCGGCGTCGAAGCGGAGGTCGCGGTCGGACACAGCCTCGGCGAGATCACGGCGCTGCATTGGGCGGGCGCCATCGACGCGGACCTGCTGCCGCGGCTGGCCGCCGCCCGCGGCCGGATCATGACCGCGCACTCCGCCCCCGGCACCATGGCCGGGGTCGGCGCGGCGCCGCCGGTCGTGTCCGGGCTGGCCGCCGGTCTGCCCGTCGTCATCGCCGGGTACAACGGCCCAGAACAGACCGTCATCGCCGGGTCGGCGGAGGCGATCGAGGCCTTTGGCCGCCGGGCCGACGGGGCGGGGGTGCACTGGACCCACCTGCCGGTCTCTCTCGCGTTCCACTCCCCGCTGGTGGCCCCGGCCGCCGACGCCTTCGGCGGCTGGCTGGCCGGCAAGGAGTTCGCGCCGATCGGCCGGCGGATCATCTCGACCGTCACCGGCGAGCCGCTGCCCGCCGGGGCCGACATCGCGCACCTGCTGCGCGGGCAGATCACCGCTCCGGTGCTGTTCGCCCAGGCGGTCGAGCAGGCGGCGAAGGACATCGACCTGTTCGTCGAGGTCGGTCCCGGGCGCGTGCTGACCAGACTCGCCGCGGGGGTGACGGACGTGCCGGCGCTCGCGCTCGACACCGAGGACGAGTCGCTGTACGGGCTGCTCAGCGTGGTGGCCGCCGCGTTCGTGGCCGGCGCGCCGCTGCGGCACGGGGCGCTGTTCGCTGATCGGCTCACGCGCCCGCTGACGATCGGCGCCGCGCCGCGGTTCTTCACCAACCCGTGCGAGAATCCGGCGGGCCGCCGGCATACGGTGCGGCCGGCCCCGGCGCCGGCCTCGGCGCCGCCCGCGGCGCGGTCCGCGGCCCCGACGTCCGGTCCGATGTCCGCTCCGATGTCCGCTCCGATGTCCGCTCCGATGTCCGCGACGACGTCCGCGGCACTCGAGGAAACGCCCGCTGTGCCGCCCGGGGAAACGGGGGCGCCGAGCCTGGAGACGCTGCGCAGCCTGGTGGCCCAGCGCGCGGAACTGCCCGTCGCCATGGTGACCGGCGACAGCAGACTGCTCGACGACCTGCACCTGAGTTCCATCACGGTGGGCCAGATCGTCAACCAGGTCGCCCAGCGGCTGGGCCGGCCGGCGCTGCGGGCCCCGACGAACGTCGCCACCGCGACCGTTCGGGAACTGGCCGAGGCGCTCGACACGATCGCCGCCACCTCCGAGCCCGGCGGACCCGGCGGGGCGGCCGCCGCGGGACCGGCGCCCGAGGCGGCCGGCGCCGCGGAATGGGTGCGGGCGTTCCGCGTCGACCACGACGACCTGCCGCTGCCGCCCGTGTCCCCCGGCGGCGGGGCGGCGACGCCCGGACCGTGGCGGGTGTACGCGTCCGCCGGCCACCCGCTCGCCGAGCCGCTGCGGAGCGGGCTGGAGCGGGCGAGTCTCGGCTCCGGAGTGGTGGTGTGCCTGGCCGCCGGGCACGACGTGGATGATCTCGAACCGGCCCTGGCGGGCGCGCAGGCGGCCGTCGCGGGTACCACGGGCGTCCAGGGCGGCAACGGAAACGGCAACGGCAACGGAGGTGGCCGGTTCGATCGCTTCGTCCTGGTGCAAAGCGGCCGGGGCGCCGCCGGTCTCGCCAAGACGCTGCGGCAGGAGGCGCCGTGGCTGCGCGTCACGATCGTGCACCTCCCCGCTGAGCCGCGGCCGGAGGTCGACCATGTGGTCGCGAAGGTGGTCGCCGAGGTGCGGGCGACCGACGGCTGCGCCGAGGTCCACTACGACGAAGACGGCGCCCGGCGGGTCCCGACTCTTCGGGCGCTGCCCGTCCGCCAGGCGCGCGGCCGCGCGCCGCTCGGCGAGGGCGACGTGATGCTGGTGACGGGCGGCGGGAAGGGCATCACGGCCGAATGCGCGCTGGCGCTGGCCGCCGACAGCGGCGCCCGGCTGGCCATCCTCGGGCGCGCGGCCGTCGATCAGGACGCTGAGCTGGCGGCCGCGCTGCGCCGCATGGCCGACGGCGGGGTGACCGTACGGTATGCCCGCGCGGACGTCACCGATCCGGCCGCCGTGCGGAACGCCGTGACGGACCTGGCCGAGTCGCTCGGCCCGATCACCGCGGTGCTGCACGGCGCCGGGCGCAACGAACCGGCGCTGCTGGCCGCTCTCGACATGGACGAGCTGCGGCGCACGTTCGCGCCCAAGGTCGACGGGCTGCGGGCGGTGCTGGCGGCGATCGACCCGGCGCGGCTGCGGCTGCTCGTGACGTTCGGCAGCATCCTCGGCCGCACCGGGCTGCCCGGCGAGGCGCACTACGCCGCGGCCAACGAATGGCTGGCCGAGATCACGCGCGAGGCGGCACGCCGTTCCGGATGCCGCGCGCTGTGCCTGGAGTGGTCGGTCTGGTCCGGTATCGGGATGGGCGAGCGGCTGGCCGTCGCGGAGACGCTGGCCCGCGACGGCATCACGCCGATCACGCCCGATCAGGGCGTACGGATCCTGCGGCGGCTGGTGAGCGACCCCGATGCGCCCGGCACGGTGGTGGTCGGCGGCCGCATGGGCGCGATCGACACCATGCGCCGCGAACGGCCCGAGCTGCCGTTGCTGCGTTACGTGGACCGGCCGCTGGTCCACTACCACGGCGTCGAGCTGGTCACCGAGGTCGAGCTGAATCCGGGGACCGATCTCTACCTCGGCGATCATCGCCTCGACGGCAACCTGCTGTGGCCCGCCGTCATGGGGATGGAGGCGATGGCGCAGGTCGCCTCCGCCGGTACGGGACGCACCGAGGTGCCGGTCTTCGAGGACGTGGAGTTCCTCCGGCCGATCGTGGTGCCGCCCGACGGCACCACCAAGATCCGGATCGCCGCGACCGCGACCGATGAGGACCTTGTCGCCGTGTCCATCAGGAGCGCGGAGACCGACTTCGCCGCCGAGCACTTCCGGGCGACGCTGCGCTACCCGGACGCGGCGGCGGCACCGGCGATGCCGGACGCACCGCCGGACGGACCGCCGGACGCAGCGCCGGACGGACCGCCGGGCGGGGACGCCGGCGAGCCGCTGCCGCCTGTGCCGCTGGACCCGGCCCGTGACCTGTACGGTGACGTGCTGTTCCAGGGCGCGCGGTTCCACCGGCTGCGGCGATACCGGCGGGCCGCCGCCCGCGAGGTCGACGCCGACGTGGCCTGCGGTGCGACAGACGACTGGTTCGCCCGGTTCCTGCCCGGACGGCTGTTGCTGGGCGACCCCGGTATGCGCGACGCGTTGATGCACGGCAATCAGGTGTGCGTCCCGGATGCGACGCTGCTGCCGGCCGGGATCGACCGGGTGTACATCACCGGCGCGGGCACCGCGGCGACCGGGCTCGTGCGCTGCCGCGCCGTCGAGCGGCGCCGAGAGGGCGACACCTACGTGTACGACATCGAGGTGCGCGACGGCGCGGGCGTAGTCGCCGAACGGTGGGAGGGGCTGCGGCTGCGGGCGGTGGGCAAGCGCGACGGCCGGGGGCCCTGGGCGGCCGCGCTGCTCGGCCCCTACATCCAGCGTTCGGTGGAGGACTTGCTCGGCGTTCGCGTGGCGGTCGCCGTCGAGCCCGACGAATCCGCGGTCTCGAACGGCGCCGGGCGGGCGGTCCCGGGTCGGCGGGCCCGTACCGCCCTGGCCGTGAGCCGCGCGTCGGGCCGCCCGGTCGCCGTCAGGTACCGGCCGGACGGCCGGCCCGAGGTCGGCGGACCATGGACGATCTCCGCGTCGCACGCACCCGGGCTTACCCTCGGGGTGGTCGCCGCCGGCGCCGAGGCGATGGTCGCGTGTGACGTGGAGACGATCGCCACCCGCCCGGCCCGCGAGTGGGCGACGCTGCTGGGCGTCCACGCGTCGCTGGCCCGGCTGATCGCCGCCGAGACGGGCGAGGGGGCCGACACCGCCGGGACCAGGGTGTGGGCGGCGATCGAATGCCAGCGCAAGGCGGGGCTGTCCGCCGGCGCGCCCCTCACCTTGATCTCCGCCGGGCCCGGCCCATGGGTGGTTCTTTCATCCGGCGGCCCGTCCGGCGGCCCGTCGGGCCGCGGCCCGCGGGTCGTGACGCTCGCGACGACCCTGCGGGACGCGCCCGCCCCGGTCGTCTTCGCCGTTCTCAGTGAAGGGGGACCTCAGGCATGACCGACTCTCACGAGAACTACTTCGAGTACCGGCATACGGTCGGATTCGAAGAGACCAATATCGTCGGCAACGTCTATTACACGAACTACCTGCGCTGGCAGGGCCGTTGCCGGGAGATGTTCCTCAAACAGCGCGCGCCGGAGATCCTGGCGGAGCTTCGCGACGACTTGAAATTGTTCACCCTGAAGGTCGAGTGCGAATTCTTCGCCGAGGTGACCGCGTTCGACGAGATCTCGATCAGGATGCATCTCATCGACATCGCGCAGACGCAACTCGAGTTCGGTTTCGATTACCTGCGGCTCGGGCCGGACGGCCTGGAGACCTTTGTCGCCCGCGGCAGGCAGCGGGTCGCGTGCATGCGCGGCCCGAACAACGTCACCGTGCCGACGCGGGTACCCGAGGCGTTGAGTCGGGCGCTCGCGCCCTACGCGCTCGGCGGGATGCGGAGCGTGGCATGACCGTCAACGCCGTGACGTCGCGGGCGGCCGCGTCGCCTGCCATGGTGACCGCCGACAACGCCGAGACCGCGGTGCTCAAGCGCGCCTTCGGGACGTTCGCGACAGGGGTCACCGTGGTGACGGTGGGGGGCCGTATCCCGCACGGGATGACCGCCAACTCCTTTACGTCGGTCTCGCTGCACCCGCCGCTCGTGCTGGTGTGCATCGACCGCCAGGCGATCATGCACCGCCGGATCTGTCTGGGCTTCTTCGGCATCTCGGTGCTCGCCGCCGACCAGGAGCGGATCGCCCGGCATTTCGCCGACCTCGGCCGCCCGCTTGGCGAGGCGCAGTTCGCGGGCATCGAGTGCGTACCGGGGCCGCTGACCGGCGCGCCGTTGATCACCGGTGCCGTGGCCCACTTCGAATGCGAGCTGTGGCGTACCTGTGACGGCGGCGATCACACGATCGTCGTCGGCCGGCTGCTGTCGCTCGACCACGCCACGGACGTGGACGGCCTGCTCTTCGTGCGAGGCCGTTTCCGCGGGCTGCGACCTCGCGCCTGACGACCGGTCCACGTGCGGACGCGGGCGGGCGGCCGTCGGCCGAACCGCCCGCGTCAGTCCCGGCGACCGTCGCGATCATCACCCTGTCATCGGGCGCCGACCGCGACGACAACACCGTCCGCGGCGGCCACGATCGCGTCCGCGGCGGCCACGACGGCGTCCGCCTGTGCCGGCGCATCGCCGGCCCCCCTCGCCTCGATGGCGCGCAGGCCGCAGTCGCGGTAGGCGGTGGGGGACAGCCCGACGACGTTCTTGAACCTGGCGCTGAAGGTTCCGACGCTGGTGTAGCCGACGCGCGCGGTGATCTCCTTCACCGTCAACGAGGTGGACAGGAGCAGCCGCTTCGCCTCGTGGATGCGCACCGCGGTGAGGAACTGGCCCGGCGGGACGCCGACCGCGCTGCGAAACATTCGCGAGAAGTGGAATCTGCTGTATATCGCGACCCGCGCCATATCATCGATTGTGATCGGCTCGCTGAAACGGGCGTAGATGTCCTTGATTACCTCGTCGATGACATCCGCCATCGTGTTGTTCCCCATTTTCTTCGGCCCTTTCCTCGAGCCGTCGTGCCTGTGTGGAGGCTACCTCTTGGCCGAAGCGGGGTCCACGGGCATGAACAACCGGCGCGGGTTGACGGCCGTGATATGGGCCGGGAACATCGGACTATTAAATTAAATAGTGCCGGTCGTCGTGGCCGGCCAATTAAAGGGGATGCGATGACAACAGCACCGCAGATCCAAGCTCAAAGCGAGCGCATGCGCGCTGTGTGGGGTGCCGCCGATTACCAGCCGATCGCCGTGCAGGACGTCTTGGTGAGCGAGCTGCTCGCGTTCGCCGCCGATGTGCACAGCGGCCACCGCGTCCTGGACGTGGCGACGGGCACCGGGAACTCGGCCCTCGCCGCCGCTCGGCGGGGCGCCCGGGTCACCGCGACGGACTTCGTGCCCGCGATGCTGGAGACGGCGTCCCGGCGGGCGGTCGCGGAAGGTCTGGACCTGCGGGTCGAGGTCGCGGACGCCCAGGACCTGCCCTTCGAAGACGACAGCTTCGACGTGGTGTTGTCCAGCTTCGGCGCCATGTACGCCGCCGACCAGCAGCGCACGGCGCACGAACTGATGCGGGTCTGCCGGCCGGGCGGGCGGATCGGGATGGCCAACTGGACGCCCGGCGGACTGGTGGCGCGGCTGCAGAAGATCATCGCCGCGCACATGCCGCCCCCGCCGGCGTCGGCGCCGCGCCCGACGCCTCCGGTGCTGTGGGGCGACGAGGAGCATTGCCGGCGGCTGTTCGGCTCCGGAGTGACGTCGCTCACCGCCGTGCCCCGTACGGACGAATGGTGCGCCGCCTCGGCCGAGGACCAGGTCGACCTGCTCCGCCGTCATCTCGCCCCCTGGCGGGCCGCCGAAGAGAAGCTGCCGCCCGAGGGTCGTGAGCGGCTGGCACAGGCCGCCATCGCGGAGATCGCCGGGGCCAACCGGGCCACCGACGGGACCTTGGTCGCGGGCGCCGACTACCTGGAGATCGTGGCGATCGTCGCCTGAGACCGCCCGCCCGACCGCCCCCGGTGGACGGACCACGGCCGAATGGCGTCCACCGGGGCCGGAAAAAGACTCTATCGCCGCAAATCCGTCATTGGCATGCCCGCCAACGGCCATTTTGCCCGTTGCCGCGGTCATGTGAATTTTGCCCCGGCTCAACCCCCGGTAGCCCAATGGGAAGAGGCATCCGACTTAAAATCGGGTAAATGCGGGTTCGAGTCCCGCGCGGGGGACGGCGCTCGCCAGGTGCCGGCGGCGAAGCCGTGCTTCGCCGGTCATGGACGCGACCGGCCGGTCGCGGGTCTCGTTCCCTGTAGATCCCTGACCGCAAGGCTCCGCTTACGCAAGATTTCGCCCGTGTTATTGCAGCTACATCGACTCTAGGGCCAGGAGTGACGGTTGACGCTTTCGAAAGCATCGGCTAACGTTTCAGCTCTACTGGCTCACCGACCCGGAAACGCCGGCGTCATCGTCCGCGGCCCGTCGGCGGCCGCCGGGTCGATCGTCTCCATCGCGCTGACCAAAGGACCGACCATGGCAACCAAGCCCAACCCGATCCCAGATTCGTATCGCCGTGTCACGCCCACGCTCATTGTTCAGGGCGGGGCCAAGGCGATTGAGTTCTATTCCGAGGTCTTTGAGGCGACCGAGCGCATGCGTTACCCGGGCCCCGGAGGGACGATCATCCACGCCGAGCTCGAGATCGGCGACGCGGTCGTCATGCTCGAGGACGAATTCCCCGACCGGGGGACCAAGGCGCCGCCCAAGGATGGTCTCGACGGCTCGCCGGTGTTCCTCTTCATCTACGTCGACAACGTGGACGCGGTCGTCGAGCGGGCCGCGAAGCTCGGCGCCACGGTCAAGCGCCCGCCGGAGGACCAGTTCTACGGCGACCGCGACGCTTTCATCATCGACCCGTTCGGCCACGGCTGGACCGTCGCGTCGCACGTCGAGGACGTGACCGAGGAAGAGCTCATGAAGCGCATGGCCGAGATGATGGGCGGCTGAACCGGCCCGGACCGGATGGCTTCCCTCCGCTCCTGGCGAGCGAAGGCCTCCGCCGCGATGGAGACGCCGAGTCTCCCGTCGCGCCGGAGGCCTTTTTCGTTGCCCGGCCGGCCGCCGCCTACCAGGTGACGGGCAGCGAGAGCGGCCCGCGCTGGCTGATCGACGGACAGAACGAGATGCGCTGATCGGGAACCAGCCGCAACCCGGGAAGGCGCTCGGTGAGCAGTCGCAGGGTGATCTCGAGCTCGCGACGTGCGAGACCGGCGCCGACGCAGAAGTGGGCGCCGACACCGAAGCCGAGATGGCTGCCCGTGATCGGCCTCGTGATGTCGAACTCGTTGGCCCGCTCGAAGACGCTCTCGTCCCGGTTGGCCGCGGCGAGCCACACCGCGATCTCCGCACCGGCGGGCAGTTCCCGGCCGGCCAGCGTGGTGTCCTCGGTGGTCTTGCGCAGGAAGATGTGGAAGGGGGTGCTGAAGCGCGCGATCTCCTCGACCGCGTTCGGGATCAGATCCGGCCGGTCGCACAGCAGCCGCCACCGCTCGGGATCCTCCAGCAGCCTCAGCAGGCCGTCGGCGATCGCCGCCGAAGGTGTGTTGTGGCCGGCGATGATGACCCCGAACAGTTCGCCCGCGATCCCCGCCTCCTGCTGCGGGGTCAGCGGATCTTCGCCGGGCGCCCAGGCCGCGACCACATGGCTGAGCAGATCGCCTTCCGGCTTGGCGCGCCGTTCGACCGCGTAGCGGCCGATCATCCGCTGCGATCGCACCCAGGCATGAGCCGCCTCGACCTGCTCGTCTTCGGAATCGAATCGATGGCCCATGGCGAGCCCGGCCGCGAGGCGCGTGTCGTCGCCGAGCGTGTCGTGATCTTCGGGCGCGAAACCCATCAGGTGGCAGATGATCGACGTGGGCAGCGGGTTGGCGTAGTCCGCCACCAGGTCCGCGGTAGGTCCGCCGGCCGTGAATTTGTCGATCAGGGCGGCGGCCTGCTTGGTGATATACGGCTCCAAGTCGTGCACGTGGTCGGCGGACAGGGCATCGGCATAAGGTGCCCGCTGCCTGCGATGCTGCTCTCCGTCCAGCATGAGCAGCGGCGGCACCATGGGATATCCCGACGCCAATACCGGGAAAACGCGCGGGCTGAACGGCGCGAGCGGCCTCAGCACATTGGCCGACGAATATGTCTTCCCGTCGCGTAGCACCTTTCTTACGTCATCCAGGCGCGTCAGGACCCATGCCTTGAGGACGGGCGAGAAGAAAATGGGCGTCTCGCGCTGGGCACGGGTGTAGAACGGCCACGGATCATCCATGTGCGTGCCGAAGGGATCGTACAGGTCACCCAAGGACTCCGACATCAGGCCACCTCGCTAGCGGGAGTGAGAGCAAATTTCTCGCACCATAGCCCGGACCGGTCGAAATGGCATTGTTCGAGTGGCGGCAGAATCGCGCGAATGCGGATCGCGCGCGGCGGGGAGTCGGCCGCTACCCGATATCCGGCTCGCCATCCAGGGCCGCCGCCGCCGCCCGTCGGCAGGTGCGGTCGAGATAGTCGCGCAAGGCGCTGAGACCGGCCGGATCAAGCTGATAAATATGTCGAGTTCCTTCGGGCCGGCAACGCACGAGACCGCCTTCTTTGAGCATCCGGAGATGCTGTGAGACGGCGGGCCTGCTGATGGGCAGTTGCTTGGCGAGTTCGCCTACGGAGCATGGCCCGTGCGCCAGCAGCTCGAAGATGGCCCGACGGGTGGGATCACCGAGCAGACCCAGACCGGCGTCTCCGTAAGTGACCACGACCGTAAGGCTAAGCTTACGGTCATGTTCATCGCAAGGCGTGCATCGCCGCGTTCGGCGAGTGAGCTTCCAGGCACTACAGAATTTTTTACTTAAATGCTGGCAGCCGTGAGCAGCGCACGTCAAGGTCCATGTCCGGTGGTCGCCCCCTTCGGTCATGAACAAGCGACGGTTGACGCTTTCGAAAGCGTCCGCTAACGTTTCACCGGGCCCGGTAGGGTCCTCGACCGCTGACTGTCACCGACCGACCCGCATCCTCGGGCGCCGAGGTCGCGCAAAGCTCATCAGCTGGAGCATCCATGGCCCGCAACGATCAAGAGACCTATTCGGTGCAACGGCAGCGATGGACGATCCTCATCGTTTCGGTCGCGTCGTTCATGGTCGGCCTCGATGTGCTGGTCGTCATGACCGCGCTGCCGACCCTGAGGATCGAGCTGGGAGCCGACGCGACCGGGCTGGGCTGGACCATCAACGCCTATGAGATCGGCTTTGCCGCCCTTATCCTCACGGGCTCGGCGCTCGGCGACCGCTACGGCCGGCGATTGCTGTTCGTCGTCGGAGTAGGGATCTTCACGATCTGTTCCGTGTGGGCGGCGCTCAGCTCGAGCATCGAAATGCTGATCGCCGCGCGCGCCTTCCAGGGAATGGGCGGCGGCATCGCGACCGCCCTCGCGCTCGCGGTCATCAGCGCCGCGACGCCGCCGGAGAAACGAGGCGCGGCGTTCGGCATCTGGGGTGCGGTCACCGGCATGGCCGTGGCGCTCGGCCCGCTTGTCGGCGGCGCGGTCATCCAGGTGCTGGCCTGGGAGTGGATCTTCTGGCTCAACGTGCCCATCGGCATCGTGTTGATCTTCCTGAGCCTGAGCCAGATCACCGAGTCGCGGGGCGCCGTGCTGCCCATCGACGTCATGGGTCTGATCTTGTCCACCGCGGGTGTCGTCGCGGTCGCCCAGGCGCTGCTGCGCGGTGGAGATGCCGGCTGGACCGCGCCGTCGGTGCTGTTCGGGATCATCGGAGGTGTGGCCGCGCTGGTCGCGTTCCTGGTCTGGGAACACCGGAGCCCCGCCCCGATGATGCCGTTGTCGATGTTCAGCAACAAAAGTTTCGCCGGGGGAGTGGGCGCGAGCTTTACGCTGGGGGCCGCCCTTTACGGCAACGCCTTCATGTTCGCGCAGTACCTCCAGCTGGCCGAGGGACACGACGCCCTCGGGGTCGGTATTCGGCTGCTGCCGTGGGTGTCCCTGGCGCCATTCGTCGCGCCGCTGGCGGGTCAGCTCACCGACAAGATCGGTGAGCGGCCGCTGGTGATCACGGGATTCGTGCTGTTCGCCGCGGCGTTCTTCGTCATCGGCCCGCTCTCGCTTTCTGGCGCCACCTACGGCACGCTCATCATCCCGTTGTTCGTCGCCGGGATCGGTGTGGCCATGTCGTACGTCACGGTCGTATCCGCCGTGATGAGGTCCGTCGAGCCGGACCGTTTCGGCATGGCGTCCGGTGTGGGCAACACGGTCCGGCAGGTCGGCGCCGTCTTCGGCGTGGCGGTGGCGGTGGCGGTGTTCTCGAGCACCGGCAACTTCAGCTCGCCCGACGCCTTCGTCGACGGCTTCGGCCCGGCCGTGATCGTGCTGGCGGTCGTCACCTTGCTCGGGGTCGTCCCGGCGCTGATGATCCGCCCCTATGTCGCTCCCACGAAGGCGTTCGCCGAGGTTCAGCACGACTCGGCGTGACGCGACGGGACCGGTCCGCCCGACGTAGCCCCGGGCGGACCTCCCCCGTGGGGCGCTGAGAGCCCCCGCGCGGCCGGCCTCGCGACCTCGCCGTGACGACCGGCCCGCGCCCAATCGGCTCATCCCCTCCCGTACGCTCCCGGCCGCGCACCTGCCGCCCCGATGCGATGGGGGCGACTGGATGCGATGGGGGCGACTGGATGCGACCGCCGGTTCGACAGGTTCGGAACCCGCGTGGCACCACGCCCGGGAAACGGGCCGGGCATGCGAAAACGCGGGCCGGCCCGTACGGTGGTTCGTACGGGCCGGCCCGGCCTCACGCAAGTCGCCGACCGAAGCGCAGCTTAGGCCACTACCTCAGCGAGCGCTTCCGGCACGACAACGCTGGCGATCGGAACGTGGTGCAGGAGGGCACCGATCTCGATGTCAGCCGCGATCAGTTCGCCAAGCTGGCGCCCGTCGCTGTCGTAGAGCGGGTACTTGCGAGAGGTGCGGGAGACGTCTCCGACGGGCGGAACCATCGCGATACGCGACTCCAGCCGCACCACCAGGTCGCCGGTGTCGACGACCGTCCCGAGCTCCTCGATCTCGAACCGGGGGTACAGCGAGGTGACACAGTCCTTGATCGGCATCACCTTGCCGTGACCCGGCGCCGGGCTCGGCTTCACTCGGGCACCCTCCGGCTTCGCCGGAGTGTTGGAAACCTTGACCTGACCGAAGACCTCGCTGTGGCCCGTCACCTGAAGCGACAGGAACTGCGCGGTCACCGTGGCACCCGCCCAGTCGAGCTCGCGGCCATCGGCGGCGATGGGGTCGTGCCGCCGGTAGACCCCGAGGCCGTGCAGGTCGACGATGTCCTCACCCAGACCGTCGATGCGCACGTGGATGCGCTCGCGGACGGTGAAGGCCTCGAGCGCTGCAGGCGTCAAGGTGTAGGGACGGATTGGGTAGAGGTTGCCGGCCCCGCCCCAGGCCGACTCGTGACCCTTGACGACGTCCGCGGACGACAGGGTCGCGCCGTCGATCCCGGGCGCGATGCCGCGATCGACCAGCTGTTGGAGGATGTTCTGACTGTCCATGCTTGTCCCTTCAGGGAGGTGTGACGGTCGCCGCCGCGACCTACTCGGCCAGCGACGTCAACAGTTCATTGAGCGCGTCGACGACATGCGCGAAGTCCACAATTCGCTCGGGGACCTTGGTCGCCTCTGCGGTGCCATCGCCCAGCTCGCCGGCGAGGACTTCGATCAGCCGGTCGAGGTTGTTGTGCGCGATGCTGACGGGGAAGAGCTTGAGGGGGAGTTCGTGGTTGGGGTCGGCCGCGGGCGGACCCGACTCGAGCTTGCCGTCGGTGTCGGTGGCGCTCCGCCAGGCCTGCTCGACGTTCAGGTCGAATGGGTGGAAAATGTCGTAGTAGTACGGCCCCCAACGGTCCCGCAGGGTGTTCGCGGAGATCTCTCGCTTCAGAAAGTCCTTAGCCGCTGGGAGCACGGTGGCGCGGAACTCGCCGGCCAGCTGAGCGACATCTGGCGAGGTCGTAGCCGACGGCTGTGGGTGCAAGGCTGTCATGTGATCCTCCAGACGCACGTAGAGGTGAGATGTGCGGCTTCCGACCAACTCGCCGGAGCGTCTCCGGCCGGTGTGCCATGAGTAGTAGAGCACTTCAAATTTCTATAGTCAATAGCCTCGGACTGGAGGCAAGGCAAGACCAAGATCACGAGATCGCTCGCGGGGCGGGGGAGCGAGAGCGGAGCACGGCCCATTGGCGGTATCGACGCCACGGCGGGGGTGAGAGTGATGTATCCCGTGACCGACAGTGCACGCTGACGCGTCGGCCAAAGGGTCGCGCGGGGCGGGCCGAACGGGACGTCGGAGAGAGCGCGCGGCTCAGCCGGGGCTCAGCCGGGGCTCAGCCGCGAGGGTCGGAGTCGTCCGACACCGACGGCAGCGGCGGAGAGCCGTTCTCGAACATCGCCGCGAACCTGCGGAGCGCCATCACCCACCCGCCGGCGAAGTTGGCGTACCGATCGAGCAATGCGGTGCTCAGGCACTCCCAGCCATGATGGACGACTACGACCCGGGTCAGCGCCGGGCCGAGCATTTGAAAATGAAGGTCGACCGCGATCTGCTCGGCCCCCTGCGTGCCCTCCCAGGTGAAGGAGAACATCTTGGGAGGATTCCACGACGTAATATGACCGCGGTGCCGCTCGCCGCCGACATCACGGACTTCGTAAACCCGTCCGCCCAGCCATTCCTCGACGCGTACGTCCGGCCTTTTCCCCGGGGTGACAGGGCGCGTCTCCATTGGCCACCAAGCGCCCAGCCGCCGGACAAAAGTGTGGAACGTCCGCTCCTGATCCGCTTCGATCATGAGGGCTTGCCGAATCGGCTCGTGCGGTTTCACTATGCGCGTCCTACCCCGTGGCATCAACAGCGGCACTGCCAGTGTGCCAGATCTCCCGGGGACGCAAGCCTAGCCCGCCGTCCTGGTCGCGCAGATCACGCTGGTCTCAGCCCGCGGCCACGGCGCCGCCCTCGCCGCCGCCCTCCTCCAGGACGTCCCTGGCCAGCTCGAAACTCTGCCGCCACAGGCCCTCAAGGTAGGCGCGCAGCTCGACCAGGGTGATTTCGCTGGCCCGGTAGAGCCGCCGGGTGCCCTCTCGGCGCTCGGTGATCAGACCGGCGTCCTTGAGCACCTGAAGGTGCTGCGAAACCGCCGAACGGGAGACGTCGAAATGCTCGGCGATTTGCCCGGCCGGCAGTTCGACCGATGCCACCAGGCTCAAGATGGCCCGCCGCCGTGGCTCCGCGAGAGCGCGGAAGACGACGTCAGCGTCGAGGCCCGATCGTTGAGGTGACATCGCTATAAGGTTAGCAGTCGCTTGGTCAACGCCGCCAAAAGGCCGGCCCGGGTGCCCTTCGGACCCGACCGCAACGCCGTCAGGCCCGCCGGATTGATGTCGTGGCAATGGCGGTTTTCGTCGAGCATGCCGCAATTCATCTCGCCGACGCGGTTGATCTCCGGGTCGCCCACGTGCGTCTTGGGCGGGTGCGAGGTGGCCGGACCGGGGGCGACGGCGAACCAAGCGATCGCGCGGCCCATGATCAGCTCCTCTGCCAGATGGCCGGGGGATGACACCAAGTGTAGGCCGGAGCTTTCGTTAGCGTCAACTTTCGTAAGCCTTCACTGCCCCCTTGTGCTGGAACGCGATCGATGCGATCGTGCGAGCGAGCACAACGTTTTCTTGCGGTCGACCGGTCACGTCGAGGGGGACCCGGTAATGGCGTTTGCCCACTCCGCTTCGCTGAGCGCCGTCATCGAAGACACAGTGGCCCCGCAGGCCGTCGAGATAGACAGGACCGGCACGTTTCCGCGGGCGAATATCGACGCGCTCGCCGGGCACGGGCTGCTCGGGCTGATCAGTGCCAAGGAGGTCGGCGGCCGCGGCGCCGACTTGGCGGCCGCCGCTGACGTCATCGAACGTCTCAGCGGCGCCTGCGGGTCGACCGCCATGATCCTGCTGATGCACTACGCGGCGACGGCGCCCATCGAGGCGCACGGCGACGACGACATCCGCCGGGCCATCGCCAGTGACCGCCATCTGGTCACGCTCGCCTTCTCCGAGGCCGGCTCTCGCAGCCATTTCTGGGCGCCGCTGAGCACCGCGTCCTCCGCCAACGGCCACATCGTCCTGGACGCCCGAAAGAGCTGGGTCACCTCCGCCGGCGAGGCCGACAGCTACGTGTGGTCCAGCAGGCCGCTCGCCGCCGACGGCCCGATGACCCTCTGGCTGGTGCCCAGCGACGCGTCGGGCCTCGGGATCCACGGCGGCTTCGACGGGCTCGGCCTGCGCGGCAACGCGTCCAGTCCGGTGCGCGGAGAGGGCGTCCGGGTGCCCCGCAGCGCGATGCTCGGCGCCGACGGCGCCGGGCTCGACATCGCGCTGCAGACGGCGCTGCCGTACTTCCTCGTGCTGAACGCCGCCTTCTCCCTCGGGCTGATGGAGGCGCTGGTGGCCCGCGCGCGAGCGCACCTGACCGGCACCCGGCTCGAACACCTGGGACAGTCGATGGCCGAGCGGCCGGACCTGCGCGGCCGCTTCGCCGAGTTGCGCATCCGCACCGACGAGGTGCGCGCCTTCCTGACCGACACCCTCACCGCGCTCGGGACCGGCCGCGACGACGCCACGCTGCGCGTGCTGCAGGTCAAGGCGGTGGCCGGCGAGGCGGCGTCGGAGGTCGCCGACGGGGTCATGCGGCTGTGCGGCGGTTCGGCCTTCCGCAAGGAGTTCGGCGTCGAACGGCTCTTCCGCGACGCCCTGGCCGCGCGGGTCATGGCGCCCACCACCGAGGCGCTCAGAGAGTTCGTCGGCCGGGTCAGTCTCGGCATGCCGTTGCTGTAGGGGCGCCTTGGCCGCAAGTCGGGCGCCGGAGATGCGAAAGATCAGCGGAGGCCAATCAGTGACTCTGGTAATGGGCGCCGTCGCCTACGACCCCAAGGTCGTCACCATCTGGGGCGGGTTCCGGTCGTGGCTGCACGACCAGGACTTCGACTTCGACTTCGTCCTGTATTCGCACTATGAGCGGCAGGTCGAAGACCTCGTCGCGGGCCGGATCGACGCCGCGTGGAACTCCCCGCTCGCGTGGGTCAGGGCGGAGCGGCTCGCCCGGTCGGCCGGCCGCGAGCTCACGCCGCTGGTCATGCGAGATACAGACCAGGACCTCACGTCCGTGGTGGTGGTGCGGAGCGACTCGCCGCACAAGGACGTGGCCGACCTGAAGGGCGAGACGATCGGCGTCGGGGCGGTGGACTCGCCCCAGGCCACGCTCATTCCCTGCGCCCACCTGCGCGCGGCCGGGCTCCGTCCCGAATCGGATGTCCGCATCCGGCGGTTCGACGTCGGCGTGGGCCTGCACGGCGACCACGTCGGCGGGGAGCGCGACGCGGCGCGCGCGCTGATCGCCGGAGAGGTCGCGGCCGCGTGCATGATCGACGGCAACCACCTGATGTTCGGCCAGGAGGGCACGCTGCCCGCCGGGAGCACACGGGTGATCGCGCGCACCTCGGCCTACGATCACTGCAACATGACGATCGGCGCGGCGCGGCAGGCCGACGTCGACCGTTTCGGCGACCTGCTGCTGTCGATGTCGTACGCCGACCCGCGGGTACGGCCGCTCTTCGATCTCGAGGGCCTCACGGCATGGCGGCCCGGCCGGACGAGCGGCTACGCCGCGTTGCGGGAGGCCGTCGATCAGGTCGGCTTCTACGACGCGGAGGGCGCCGTCACCGCCGGGGAATACTCGCCGTGAACACTCCGAACCCGATCCTCGATCTCGAGGAGATCGGCTTCGACGAGGGCGCCCACCTGCTGGTGCAGCGCGCGCTGCGCGACCTGCCGCCGGGAGCCGAGCTGGGGGTGGCGGGCGGCGGCCGCGAGCTGCTGGTCCACCTCGACTCCTGGTGCCGGAACAAGGGGCATCGGGTGCGGCGCGCCGAAGATCCTGCGGTCGGCGTCCACTCGTGGGTGACGCGGGGCCGCGCGGATCTGGACCGCTGGGCCGACGCGGAGCGCGCCGGCGGCCCCCGCCCCGAGGGCATCGTGGCCAGGGCCGACCCGCGCTGGGGGCTCGCGGCGCGCGGGGCGCTGGTCGAACCGGGCGGGCCCGCGCTGCCCTTCGACCTCGTCGAACGTGACCTCGTCTGGGCGGAGATCGCCCCCACCCTGTACGCGAACGCGGTCGCGGCGCAGTGGAAGCCCGACGAGGCCATCGCGTGGGACGCCGAGTTCGTCCTGCCCGCCGAGGTCGAGCAGGCCGTCGTCCAGGTGATGACGTACCTCGTCGAAAACGAGCAGGCCGCGCTGGTCGTCCCGGCCCGCCTGCTCAGCCGCATCCATCCCCACTTCCACGAGGTTCAGCAGCTGCTGGCGGTGCAGGCCGCCGACGAGGCCCGGCACATGGACGTCTTCACCCGCCGGGCGCTGCTGGGCGGCGGCGAGCTGGGCACCTCGTCGGTGAGCGGCCGGGAGTCGCTCGCCACGCTGGTCACCGAGCCCGACTTCTCGCTGGCGTCCTTCCTGCTGTCCGTGCTGGGCGAGGGGAGCTTCCTCAACCTGTTGAGCTTCCTGGACCAGCACGCACCCGACCCGGTGACCCGGCAGGTCACCAGGCTGGCGCGCCAAGACGAGGCGCGGCACGTCGCCTTCGGGGTCGCCCACCTGCAGCACCAGGGCAAGGTCGATCCCGCGTTGCGCGGGCGGCTGCGGGCCGCGGTCGAACGCCGCCACGACGCGCTGGTGGACACCGCGGGGCTCAACCAGGACGTGTTCGACGCCTTGATCGTCTTGGCCGCGGGGGAGTGGACGCCGGCGGCGATCCGGCGCGGTTACCAACGCGTGCAGGCGCTGCAGCAGGACATGGACGAGGGCCGCCAGCACCGGCTGATCCGGCTCGGCTTCCCCGCCGACGAAGCCGCCGAGCTGTCGTCGCTGCACACACGCAACTTCATGTAGCAGATCGATTGCGAAAGATATAGCATCATAGGTCGCTTGACGGACTTACTTGGGCCATGCCATCGTCATGCTATCCCTTTTTATAGCAATTTCCCGTGGGTTGCCCCACAGAAACGGGTTGGGACCATGACGACCATGCAACAGCCTGCCGCCGACTTCGAGTCGCGTCCGGCCGACCAGGCGGGCTGGCTCGACCGTGCCCGGCAGGTGCGACACGCGCTCGCCGTCGACGCGCCCCAGCGGGAGCGCAAGGCCCAGCCTCCCCATGCGGAGATCCGGCTGCTCAAGGATGCCGGGCTGGTCACGCTCCTCGGTCCGCGGGCCCATGGCGGCGCGGGCGAGTCGTGGACCACCGCGCTGCGGGTGTGCCGGGAGGTGTCGAAAGCCGATGCCTCCATCGGGCAATTACTTGGCTATCACTACCTGTGGGCCTGGGCCGTGCGATTTTTCGGCACGCCCGAGCAGATCGCCGAGTACGAAGCCCTCTATACGCGAAACCGCTATTTCTACGGCGGCGCCATCAACCCCCGCGACAGAGAGGTGACCGTCACCGACGAGGGCGACACGCTGCGCTTGAACGGCCGCAAGTCCTTCGCCTCCGGCAGCGTCGTTTCCGATCTGACCTGCCTGCTCGGCACCCTCGATGACGGCCGTCCGGCCTTCATGATCGTCGACTCCAACGCGCCCGGTCTCGCCTACAACTACGACTGGGACAACATGGGGCAGCGGCTGACCGAGTCGGGCAGCGTCACGCTCACCGACCTGGTCGTCCCGTGGTCGGCCGCCATCGGTTACGCCGACAAGCAGATCAGGCCGCTGGTCTATAACAGCCTTTCGCTGCTCACGCTGCAGCTGATCATGACGAACATGTACCAGGGGATCGCCGAGGGCGCCGTGGAGGCGGCCGCCGAGTACACCCGCACGACGACGCGGCCCTGGCCGTACGGCGGGGACAACAAGGAGTCGGCCACCGACGAGTGGTACATCCTCGAGGCCTACGGCGACTTCCGCGCGAAGCTGTGGGCCACGGAGGCGCTGATCGACAGGGTCAACGACGAGTTGTCCGGGTTGCTCCATGGTCCGCGCGAGGCCGTCACCATCCAAGAGCGCGGCGAGAGCGCGGTGCGCATCGCCGCCGCGAAACAGCGGATCATCAAGGACGGGCTCGAGATCTGCTCCCGCGTCTTCGACGTGATGGGCGCCCGGGCCACCGCGTCGCGCTACGGCTTCGACCGGTTCTGGCGAGACCTGCGCACGCACAGCCTGCACGACCCGGTGGCCTACAAGCAGCGCGAGGTCGGCCGGTACGCGCTGCTCGGGGAGTTCCCCGAGCCCAGCTTCTACACCTGACCGGCGGGGTGGCGCCGCCGCCGCCGCGGCCCCGGCGGCGGCGCGAAGACGGTCAGTCGCCCGGCGCGGTCGGACCCGATGGCCGCGCCGGGCCCTCCGCGAGTCCGAGCCCGCGCAGCAACTCGGCGAAGGCCCGCCGCTCGCGGGCGGGATCGACCAGCGGACGCAAGGCCAGGCAGCGCTCCCGCAGCGCCCGGTAGAGACCGTCGCGGTCCCGTTCCGCGGCCGACAGCAGCGCCGCCAGCGCCGCGGCGTCGCCGGCGGGGAAGTAGCCGGGATAGTCGTCCCCGAGCAGGCCGATCGAGCCCGGGATGGCCGAGGCGATCACCGGAACCCGCGCGGCGAGGGCTTCGGAGATGACGTTCGCGCCGCCTTCGTGCAGCGAGGTGAGAGCCATCAATCGGCTGCCCGCGAGCGTGGCCAGCGCCGTGGCGCGCGGCACCGGGCCGAGCCAGTCATAGCGAGGGTTGCGGGCCGACTCGGCCGCGGCCGCGGCGGCGAGTTCGCGGTCGTGCGCCGCGCCGACGTGGAGGACGTGAACGCGAGAGTCGGCCGGCAGCAGCCGCACCGCCGCGGCCAGCCGCAGCGGATCCTTGACCGGTCGCAAGTGGGCGAGGAAGGCGACCTCGAAGCGGTCCGTGCGCGGCGGTCGTGGCGGGATCGACGGCACCGACTGCATGATCACGTCAGTCCGCCGGGCGAGTTCGGGGTCGAGTTGCGTCAGCCCGTGCGGCTGCAGGACCACCAGGCGGGTCGCGAGCGACAGCACGCCGGGATCCACCCCGGTCGCCGCGAGGTCCGGGTACAGGTCGGTCCCGGTCATCGCGATCACGATCGGGGCGCGCGGATGGTCGGCGTGGAAGGCGCGGATGGAACCGGCGCTCTTGCTTGCGTGCAAGGCGAGGAGGGCGGTGAAATCACCGCCCTCGTAATCGTTGCGCAGCTCGACCTGGTGGCCCAGCTCGCGCAAGATACCCGCCCAGCGGCGGGCCGTCACACCATTTCCGGTGAAGCTGTCGACCGGCGCCGGCGTGACGACAAGAATCACTCGGCCACCGCGCAGGTGCGGAAGCCGCCCAGCACGTCCCTCCTGTCCGGGGTGAAGTAGTTGCGCATGATGGACCGGACGTAACGTCCACGAGTCGCCCAGGCGCCGCCGCGCAAAACCTTTCGACTGCCGAAGAATTGCTCGGAATTCTCGAAATAGGCGTCGCGCTCGAAGTTGGGATAGGCGACGAAGTCACTCGCGGTCCATTCCCAGACGTTGCCGATCATATGCCGGCAGCCGGCGGGGCTCTCGCCCGCCTGGCACGCCCCGACGTCGACCGGGCCGATCGAGCGCCAGTCGGTCGCCGCCGTCTTGGCGGTCGGCTCGTCCTCGCCCCACGGATAGGTGGGCTTGGCCCGGCTCCCGCCCGTGGCGGCGCATTCCCACTCGGCCTCGGTGGGCAGCCGGCGCCCGGCCCAGCGACAGTACGCGTCGGCCTCCCACCACGACACATGACTCATGGCCACGTTCGGCTCCAGGTCGACCCAGGTGTCGAAATGCCGCCGCTGCCATTCGCCCGGTCCGCCGCGCCAGTACAACGGCCGGGTGGCCCCGGTCGCGGCGAGCCAGGCGCCCTGGTCGGACCACAGCCTGGGGTCGGTGTAGCCGCCCGCCTCGACGAAGCCGGCGAACTCCGCCTGCGTGACCGGCGTCCTGGCGATGGCGAACGGCGCGATCTCGACGAGGTGGGCCCATTTCTCGTTGTCGTAGACAAACGGATCGGACATGCGGGCGCCGAGCGGGAACGATCCACCGGCGATCTCGACATCGCCGCCCGCGGTGCCGCCGGCCGGACCGGTGCTCGTCACCTCCGGCGGCTCGGCGTCGGTCAGGCCGGGGAGCACCGGCGGGGAATGGCCGAGGCTTTGCCGGGTGTAGGTCAGCGCCTCGGTGTGGGTGTCGTAGTGATGGACCGTGTACCGGGCGAAGTGATGGACGACATCGAGCGCGTCCGGCCGCAGGACCTGTTCGGCGACGCGCTCGGCGACGGTCCGCACGTACTCGACGGTCCGCGCCCGCGTCGGCAGGTCGAGCCGCCACCGCGTGTCGTGGGGGATCGCACCGGAGTCGTACACCGCGTCCGCGAACGGCAGAATGGGCTCGTGGCCGCAGGCCGCGCGCAGGACGAACTTCTCCTGGAACCAGGCGAGGTGCCCGATCTCCCAGATCAGCGGATTGACGGTCGGCAGCAGAGGTCCGACCATTTGCTCATCGGTGAGATCCGCGACGAGTTGCAGCGCACGCTCGGATGCGTCGATGACCCATCCAGCCAGTTTCTCCGGGTCCGCCGCGGCCGGCCTCATGGCGCCTCCCCTGCCGAATCGCCGAATCATTCGCGTCCAATTCCGTACGATATTCCGCCGGGTGTATTTCGGCTAGGGGCGACGGCTGCTAGAATACGGAGAGTCGTCTCGGCGATTCATTTGGTATGCGACGAAGTCGTCGGCCTGTTCTCGATGCTCCGCGCTTAAACGCCAGGTTTCCGGATTTCGCCGGCTGGCTGGCCTTCTTACGCGACGGACAGGACCGGGGAGGTGACGGGCGGAAGTGGAACCCAAGCGTCGGCTAAGCCAATTCAGCCACGGCGCCGGTTGAGCCTGCAAGCTCGCGCCGAGCGAGTTGGCGCAGGTTCTGCGCTCTTTGACTCCGGCGAGCCATCCTGATCTGCTCGTCGGCACCCAGACCGGTGACGACGCCGCGGTGTGGCGCATCGACGACGACCGCGCGTTGGTGGCGACCGCGGACTTCATCACGCCGATCGTCGACGACCCGCGTCGCTGGGGCCGGATCGCCGCGGCCAATTCGGTCTCCGACGTGTACGCCATGGGCGGTCGTCCGCTGTTCGCGCTGAATCTCGTGGCGTGGAACAGTTCGGAATTGCCCAACGACCTGCTCCTCGAGGTGCTTGCCGGTGCGGCCGAGACCGCCGCCGAGTGCGGTTACGTCACGATCGGCGGGCACACCATCGATGATGAGGTCCCGAAGTTCGGCCTCGCCGTGACCGGCGAGGTGGCGCCCGACCGCATCCTCACCAACTCCGCGTTGCGCGCCGGCGACGCCCTGGTTCTCACCAAGAGGCTGGGCACCGGCGTGGTGGCCACGGCGATCAAGTCCGGGCTGGCGGCGGAGGACGTAATGGCCGCCGCGGTCGAATCCATGAGCGGCACCAACGCGCGCGCGGCCGCCGCCGCGGTGCGCGCGGGCGCGACCGGGTGCACCGACGTCACCGGTTTCGGCCTGCTCGGCCATCTCGGCCAGATGGCGCTGGCGTCCGGGGTGGACGTCGTGATCGACACGCCGAGCGTGCCGGTGCTACCGGGAGTGCGCGAACTGGTGGAGCGCGACGCGGTCGCCGGCGGCACGCGACGCAACCTGGAGTGGACGCGTCCCCGGATGGAGCCGAACGGCGTCGATGAGGTCACCGCATTGATCCTCGCGGACGCGCAGACCTCCGGCGGGCTGGTCTTCGGCGCGGCGGCCGAGCCGGCGGCCGAAGCCGTGGCCGAGCTGACCGACGCGGGGGTGCCGGCGACGGTCATCGGCGAGGCGCGACCCGGAACGGGCCGCATCATCCTGCGCTGACGCCGCTCGGGCTTCCCGGCTGCCCCCCACGCCCACGCCCACGCCCACGCCGCCCGCCGCCGGCCGCCGCGATGCGCGGCACCGCGCCCCACGAGCCGCTACAACGAAGTGAAGTCAGACGGCTCTGTTCGGCTACCCTGGGTGCGGAGAATATACTTGTCAAGCATTCACCCTCCGGAGAGGGGCACGTTTCGTGAAGCATCAGCGTCGTAACTACGGGCAGTACTGCGGCCTGGCCGCCGCGCTGGACATCGTCGGCGAGCGCTGGACCTTGCTGATCGTGCGTGAGCTCCTCACCGGCCCGTGCCGCTACAACGAGATGCTCGCCAACCTGCCGGGGATCGGCACCAACCTGCTCGCCGACCGCTTGAAGTTCCTCACCGAGGTGGGCGTGGTACGGCAGCGACCGCAGGAGGGCTCTCGGGCCCGCACCTACGAGCTCACCGAGCAGGGCGAGGGCCTGCGCGAAGCGGTGCTCGCGCTGGCGCGGTGGGGCCTTGGCATGCTCGGATCGCCCGCGGCCGAGGAGTTCGTGCGGCCGCGCTGGGGCGCGCTCGCCGTCGAGGCGATGATCGACGCCCGCGAGGTCACCGGACCCGACGAGCAGTACGAGTTCCGGCTCGACGACGGGGTCTTCAACGTCAGCGTCGAGGCCGGCAAGGTCAAGGTCGCCTACGGAGAGGCGCCCAAGGAGCCCGCCCTCGTCGTACACACCGATGCCGTGACGTTCGTCGAGATCGGCGCCGGGCGGCTGAACCCGCTCGAGGCGATGCTCACCAAGCGCGTGGTGATGGAGGGCGAAGAGGACGCCATCCTCCGCTGTTCGCGCCTGCTCGGCCTGATGGCCTGAGCCCGCGCTCCCGCACTCGGCTCCGCACCCGACTCCGCCTTCTCGGCCGGCCCCCACCGCGGCGCTCGACTCCGCGGCGCGATCGTGGGCGGCCGTCCCGTCGCGTCCCGCCGCGCCCAGGGCATGCTGACCTACCACTTTACTTATCTATAGTCAAGGCTATGCCCAAAGACTTAATATCTATATAGTGAGTGACGTTTGAACTCCGGGGATCAGCGACACTATCTCGTCACGCGCGGCACACTACCGGCCCGATCGACCGCCGGCAGGGCGTCGCCCAGTTGAAGGTACTTTAAAAATGATAGCTAAAAAGCCTCGTACTCTGTGGATCGCGTTAGCCGCGGCCACCACCTTGTCGCTCGGCACCACGTCGTCCGTGGCGCTCGCACACACCGACGATCATCGTGATCGCGGCGGGGACAACGTCGTGCTGGTCTGGAACCAGGCAGGGCTCGACGCCATCATCAACTCGCGGCTGGGCCCGCCCATGGTCGCCCGCGCGATGGCGGTGTTGCACACCTGCATCTACGACGCCTGGGCGGCCTATGACCGGCGCGCCGCGGGCACCCGCTTCGGGACCCACCTGCGGCAACCGCCCTGGGAGCGCACGCAGCGCAACAAGAACCAGGCGATCAGCTATGCCGCCTACACCGCGGCCGTCGACATCTGGCCGGAGCTGACCCCGAGGTTCGACGCGGTGATGGCCGATCTGGGCTACCCCGTCCAGGGCCGGACGCGGGCGAGCGCCGTCGGGACCCGCGCCTGCCAGGCCGTGCTCGACTACCGCCACCGCGACGGGTCGAACCAACTGGGGGACCTCGCGCCGGGGGCGTATTCGGACTACACCGGCTATCAGCCGGTGAACGCGCCGATGGACATCGACGCGCCCATGCCGCAGGACTCGGTGGCGGACCCGGATCGGTGGCAGCCGCTCATCTTCACCAACGCGGCAGGGGAGCGGCAGACGCAGGCGTTCAGCGGCCCGCACTGGGTCCATGTGAAGCCGTTCGCGCTGCGCTCCTGGGACCAGTTCAGGCTGCCGTCGCCGGCCCGTTACGGCACCCGCGAGTACGTGAAGCAGTCGCGGGATCTGGTCAGGATCGCCGCCCACCTCACGGATCGGCAGAAGGTGATCTCGGAGTACTGGGCCGACGAAGGCCCGGGCTTCGTCGGCCCGCCCGGCACCTGGTCGCGGATCGCCCAGTTCGTCTCGCGTCGCGACCGCAACGGCGTGGACGACGACGCGAAGATGTTCTTCGCGATGACCAACGCGATCTTCGATGCGAGCATCGTTGTCTGGGGAACGAAGCTGAAGTACGACTCCGTGCGGCCGGTCACGGCGATCCGGTACCTCAACTGGGGCAAGCGGATTCCGTCCTACTCGCACGCCGGCACCGGTCCGGAAATGATCGACGGCGCCGACTGGTGGCCGTACCAGCCCACCTTCTTCGCCACCCCGGGCTTCGCCGAATATCCCTCCGGCCACGCCGCGTTCGGCGGCGCCGGGGGTCAGGTGCTGAAGCTGTTCACCGGCAGCGACCGGTACGGAGAGTCCTTCACCATGCCTGCGGGATCGTCACGGGTCGAGCCCGGTATTTCTCCGCGAACCGATGTCAGGCTTTCTTGGCCGACGTTCACCTCGGCGGTGGAGGAAAACGGTATATCGCGCCTGTACGGCGGATTGCACTTCCAAGACGCCAATCTCGATGGTCAGTGGGTGGGGCGCCGGGCGGGCGACGTCGCCTGGGCCAAGGCCACCAGGTATTTCGCGGGCCTCGCCGGCCTGCGCTGACGACGGCCACCACGGTCACGCGTGAGTGTGTCCACGCCGTGCACCGTTTCTCATAGATGACATTGTCAAGCGCTATTTCGATGAAGCAGGAATGGAGGCGCAATGATGCACAAGAGACGAACGCGTCGGTTTGGCTTGGCGGCCGGGCTGGCGGCGGTCTCGACGGTGGCCGCCGCGCTGGCGATATCGCCGGCAGGGGCCTCGCCGGAACGGTCGGGCGGACGAGACGGGACGGTCCGGTTCAGGGAGATCGCGCTGCCCGGCACCGACCTGGCCGAGTATCGCCGCGGGCCGTCGCCGGAGCGCGCGATCCGGGTGGCGAACAAGCAGCGCCCGGAATTGACCTTCGCCGCATATGTCGGAGAACCGGTCCATGACCGCGGCATCGCCGGGGTCGTGACCTTCGACTACAACGGCGACGGCAACCTGGATATTTTTGTCACCAACGGGCCCGGCCGGCCGAACAGCCTTTATGAGAACCAGTTGGGCAGGCGCGGAAATCTGCGGTTCGCCGATGTGGCCGGGCGTGCCGGCGTGTCGCTGACCAGTGTGGACGCCAATGGCGCCTGCGCCGGAGACATCGACAACGACGGGGACCAGGACCTTTACGTCCTGGGCAGAAACTCGTCCAATCATTTGTTGAAGAACCGCGGTAACGGCACGTTCCAGGACGTCACGACGGCGAGCGGCACCGGGGCCGGCACGTTCAGTCATGTCAGCTGCACCATGGCCGACTTCGACGGCAACGGGCTGATCGACATCGCCATCGCCAACTCCTTCGACATGAAGCAGGCCCTGGCGATCTTCGCCGAACCGTACGGCCTCAATCACCCCAACCAGTTGCTGCGCAATGTGAACGGGCTGAGCTTCACCGACGTCAGCGACAGCTCCGGGTTCACCGACCTCGACGTGAAGAACCCGCTTCCCGGCGAGAACCCGCCGTTCGCCGACATGACGTGGGCGATCGGCGCGGTCGACTATGACCAGGACGGCGACCAGGACATCATCACCGCCAGCGACCAGGCCGCCTATCCGATGGCCAAGTTCGGAGGCCACAACCGGGGCCTTACGCGCGTGTTCGACAACGACGGCAAGGGCCATTTCACCGATGCCACGCACCGGGTGGGGACCGACTCTCCCGGCGGCTGGATGGGCCTGTCGTTCGGTGACTTCAACTTCGACGGAACCATCGATTTCTTCGACTCCAACGCCGGCGACTACATGTTCCTCCCGCTGCCCGAGATGGGCTTCGGGCAGGGCGACTTGAGCAGCCGCTGGATGCTGCAGCGTCGCGACCACACCTTCGTCGATCCGCGCAGCGCGAACCTGCGGAACCCGACGCAGGAAGGCGCCGACCCCTCACTCGGCGGGCTGGGCGCCACGCCGTGGGGCTGGGGCACCTCGACGCTGGACTACAACAACGACGGTTACACCGACATCTTCTACCACGGATCGCTCGACGGGATGTTCTGGGTGACCGGCGACAACCCGGGGGCTCTGTTGAAGAACAAGGGTCCGCAGGGGCTGCGCAACGGGTTCTACCCGTCGTTCGATTACGACCGCGCGTTCACGAACTCCGGGCTCGACCAGCGCAAGCGGACGGTCACCGGCGTGGCCGTCGGAGACCTCAACAAGGACGGCTTCGACGACATCGTGAGCGTGGCGCAGTCGCGCAAGTCCGGGAATCTCACCTCCTATTCCGATGAGGCGAACTTCGACTTTGGTTCGCCTTTCGACAGGGACGCCTCCTTCCTCAAGACCTACCAGCGCACGGGAGGCGGTCCGGCGATTCCCACCATCACGCTGCGCCCGACCAGCGCGACCACGGTCGACGGAAATCTGTCGGTCGCCCTGAACAGCGGCAACTCCAACCGCTCGGCGTCCATTCGCACGCTGGGCAGTAAGGGACTCACCCCGGGCGGACAGGTCAACCGCGACGGCATCGGCGCCGTGGTCTCGTTCCGTCCGCAGGGCGGCCCGGCCGAGGTCCGTCCGGTGGTCGCCGGCTCCAGCTTCGCGTCGCAAGACGCTCTCGAAGGCACCTTCGGGATGGGCCGGCGCCATGTCGGGACCGCGGAGATCCTGTGGCCCGGCGGAGTCCGCAACAAGCTCTTCGGCGTGCGCGCCGGGGAGCGGATCACCTTCCCCGAGATCCCGTGCAGCTACGACACCTCGCAGTCGATCAGGAAGTACACCGGCTGTGTCCAGCGGGCCCTCGGCGACCTCGTTGCCGAAAGGAAGCTGAGCCGGTCGCTGGCCCAGCGATTCTTCGTCAGCGCCATAACGGCCTACCACCAGAGCCACTAGCACCGGCGCGGGCCGATCGGTCATCGGCCGCGGCCGCCGTCTCGGCGTGCCGCGGTCGATGACCTGTGCGCGTTATTGTTCGACCCGCCGTTTGAGGTCGTTGAGCGCCATATCAATGATCATCTTTTCCGTTTGGCGCCGGACGAATGCCACTTTCAAAATGGGAGCCTCGACGGCAAGCTCATGAGTCACCTCGGTGCCGCCACCGGAGTCGGTGAGACGATATGACCCCGATATGTTCGAGATCTTCGTCCCGCGCTCGTCCATGTGCCACCGCACGGCGTCGTCGCCGTCCCACTCATAGGCGAGCACATATATGTCCTTGATGGGCCCGGCCTCGAGATTGAACCGGACGCGTTCGGGGCGATCGCCGGCATCGGTCGAGAGGATCTCTGCCCGCTTGATGCTCGATGTCCACTTTGGATAGGCGGGGAAGTCGGCGACGACCGCCATCACCTCATGTTTGCCGGCGTTGATGACAATGCTGGAACTCGTCCGGTCGGCCATGGCCCAATCCCTTCCTTCTACTGGCATTCATCTCGTACGAAAGTACGGGACGAAGGGAATGCGCGGCCGCCGCCATTCGTCCGCATGTGGCCGATCATCTCTGGGCCGGCGCCCCGATAGGCAAGCCCGCCTGGGGTGCCGCGGCACCCCAGGCGGGCGGGATCACGTGCCGGGATGCGGCGGAGGAGCACGCTGGTGTCGCAGGGCGGCACGTGTGCGCGGTGTCCGCTCACGGAAGGGCGCGGGGACCGAGGCCGGGCGGCGCCGGCCGCGCCGCCCGGGAACACCGGACGGCGGCACGTGGGGCGGCGCGGGTGGGGACGGCCGCCCAGGCGGCGCGCCATAGTTGGCCGCGACCAGCGCGTCGAACTCGGCGTTGAGCCAGTCGCGGTCGGCGCAGATCAGCTCGGCGAACCTCGCGCCCACCTGTGGCATGGCCGTCTGATTGCTCATCTCGATCACTCCCCGGTAAGCCCGTGCCGGCGCCGCCAGGTCAACGACCGATAGACTTTTTCTATAGTCCAGACTGCAGAAAGTTGTCAACCCTCTTCGCAGGCAACCGCCCGGCGACCGGGAGGAGCTCCTCACCCATGTCCTCTACCGACGCCGCGGACGTCCCCGACGCCGCCGGTGATCTGACGAGCAGGCTGGACGATCCCGACTACCCCGCCTACACCACCGGGCAGGCCGCCGCGGCCCTCGGGGTGCGGCAGGCCTTCCTGCGCAGTCTCGACGCCGCCCGCGCGGTGCGGCCGCAGCGCTCGGCCGGCGGGCACCGCCGCTACAGCCGCCGTCAGCTGTTGTTCGCCCAGCGCGTCCGCGAACTGTTCGACCAGGGGCACACTCTGACCTCGGCGTTGCGCATCCTTTCGCTCGAGGACGAACTCGCCGCCGCGCGCGCCCTCATCGCGCGTCTGCGCGGCCAGCTCGGCTCCCGCCACGAGCCCCCCGGCGCGACGACCGGCCCGACCGAAAGCCTTGACTTCTCGTCACAGGAAACCTATAACTCTGGATAGAGGTTTCCTCCTCTGGGAAGCCGGGGGAGGCAGCTCCTGGATCTTCGGAGGTGATGATGATGTTGCTGACGTCGATCGACCCCTTCGTGCAGGAGTTCGAGCGTCAGTTCGACCGGCTGACCCGCAACGCGCTGGGTCAGGCGACCGCCCCGACGAACGGCGCGGTGATGCCGATGGACGGGTTGCGTCGCGACGACGACGTGGTCCTGAGGTTCGACCTGCCCGGCATCGACCCGGACTCGATCGAGGTCACCGTTGACCGCGGTGTGCTGTCGGTGTCCGCCCGCCGCGAGGAAGAGCACGGCGACAACGAGCGCCACTTCGTCCGCGAACGGGTGATGGGCACCTTCACGCGCCGGGTCTACCTGTCCGAGCACCTCGACGCCGAGGGCATCGAGGCCGCGTACAACAACGGCGTGCTGGCCGTGCGGATTCCGGTCCTGGAAAAGGCCAGGCCGCGCAAGGTCGAGGTGCGGCGGAGCGGGGCCAAGGCGATCAACAGCTGAGGCCCGGATCGGATCGGCCCCGGCCCACGGGGCGCGCGGGCGCGGGCGCGCCGGGCGGCGCCGGGGCCGGCCGGCGGAGACGAGGGGAGACCGATGACGCTGTCACCGCTGGATGACGAGCACGCGCCGCTGTACACCGTCGGCCAGGTCGCCTCGATGCTGGAGGTGCGACAGGCATTCCTGCGGCGGATCGACGAGCACAACGTGGTGTCCCCGAGGCGTTCCCCGGGCGGGCAGCGCCGCTACAGCCGGCACGAGATCGGGCAGGTTCAGCAGGTGGTGCACATGATGGGCGAAGGCATGAGCCTGCCCGCGATCCGCCGCATCATCGAACTGGAATACGAGCTCGCGCAGATCACGCGCGAACGCGACGAGTTGCGCGCGCTGCTGACCGAGCACGACCGCCGCGGCGGGGCCGCGGCATCCTCGCGACCGTCCCCGGGCCGGCCGCCGCCGGAGGGCGAGGCTCGCCGGGGCTGAGCGGGCCCGGTGCGGCGCGTCGCCCCGGCCCCTGCCCCGCGCCGACGCGAGCCCATCACGTTCAAGGGGGTGAGCCGACCGATGAACGACCCGTTCCGCAAGACGCGTACCGCAGCCGGCTATCTCCTGCTGCACGGTGATGGCGACGCCACCCGCTACGCGCGGGTCCGCCGGTTGTTCTCCGCACTGCAAGACTGCGACCGCGCGCTCGCGACCGGCGACCGCAAGCCCGACGACGCCATCGCCGACGTGCTGGTCGCCGCGGCCGACATGGCCGGCCGCGAGTGGCTGGCCGCCCACGACGCCGACCCGGACGTACAGCGGCTGACCACGGCGCTGCGCGGCGGCTGGCGAGCCGCCGCCGGTCACCTCGCTGACGCGTACGCCGTCCCGAACGGTGCGCACGCGGTCGCGGGGGTGGCCGAGCCGACCGCGCCCGACCTCGCCGACCTCGACGCGCTGCTGTCCCGGGTGCTGTGGACGCGGTACGGACCACCGTGAGGGGGACGGGCCGCCGAGCCGACACATGGGGAGAAATATGATCTGACTACATCGACGAGAGCGATCGAGCCATGACGCACGCGCCCGGTACGAACGCCACGAACACCACGAACGCCACGAACGGGACACAACGCACAACCGGCGCCGACCGCGACTTGGACGTGCTGCGCGAGGTGGAGCGGCGGGTGCTCTGGCTGTCGACGGCCATCGTGCACCACGCCAACCGGGTGCGGCCGAACCCGACGGGCCTCAAGGTGGGCGGGCACCAGGCGTCGTCCGCCTCCATGGTGTCGCTGATGACCTCGCTGTGGTTTCGGCACCTGCGGCCGGTCGACCGGGTGTCGGTCAAGCCGCACGCGTCGCCGGTGCTGCACGCGATCAACTACCTGCTCGGCGAACTCGACGAGTCGTACCTGACGACGCTGCGCGCGTTCGGCGGCCTGCAAAGCTACCCGAGCCGGACCAAGGACCCCGATCCGGTCGACTACTCGACCGGATCGGTGGGGATCGGCGCGACGGCGACGATCTGGGGTGCGGTCGCGCACCGCTTCCTGCAGAGCAGGTCGGGCGCGCCGGCGCCCGGCCGGCAGTACGCGCTCGTCGGCGACGCCGAGCTGGACGAGGGCGCGGTGTGGGAGGCCGTGCTGGATCCCGGTGTCGTCGAGCTCGGCGAGCTGGTCTGGATCGTCGACGTCAACCGGCAGTCGCTCGACCGCGTGGTGCCCAACATCGCCGTCGCCAGGCTGCGGGGCATGTTCGAGGCGGCCGGCTGGCAGGTGCTCACCGTCAAGTACGGCGAACTGCTCGATGAGCTGTTCACCCGCACGGGCGGCGAGGCGCTGCGCGCGCGGATCGACGAGATGAGCAACCCCGAATATCAGCGCCTGCTGCGCTGCTCGGCCGCCGAGATGCGAGAGCGCCTGCCCGGCCCCGGCCCGGCGGGCACGCGGATCGCCGGCCTGCTCGCCGAGCTCGACGACGCGCACCTCACCGCCGCCGTCGCCAACCTCGGCGGGCACGACCTCGCCGCGCTCGATCGGGCGTTCGCCGCGATCGACGACACGCGTCCCACCGTCATCTTCGCCTACACCGTCAAGGGCTACGGGCTGCCCATCCAGGGGCATCCGCAAAACCATTCGGCGTTGCTGACCGACGAGCAGATGGAGCGGCTCGCGACGGAGCTCGGCGCCGACATCGCCCGCCCGTGGGCGGGGTTCCCCGCGGACGGTCCCGCCGCGTCGCTGTGCGCCGAGACGGCGCGACGGCTGCGCCGCGAGAGCGCGCCCGCCGCCGCGCCGCCGCGGGTGCCCGCCGACTTCGGCCGGCCGCCGCCCGCGGGCACCGCCACGACGCAGGCGGCGCTCGGCCGGGCGCTGCTCGACCTCACCAGAAACTCTCCCGACGCCGCGGCTCGCGTCGTCACCGTCAGTCCGGACGTCAGCTCATCGACGAACCTCGGCGGGTGGGTGAACAAGGTCGGCGTGTGGTCGGTGCGCGAACGCGTCGACTGGTTCGCGGACGACGCCGACACGATCTTGCATTGGCGCGAGCGGCCGACCGGTCAGCACATCGAGCTCGGCATCGCCGAGACCAACCTCGTCGGACTGATCGGCGAGCTCGGCGCGACCTGGAGCCGGTGGGGCCGGCCGCTGCTGCCGATCGGCGTGCTGTACGACCCGTTCGTGGAACGGGCGCTCGAACCATGGTCGTTCGGCATCTACGCCGGGGGCCAGTCGATCCTGGTCGGCACCCCGTCCGGCGTCGCGCTCGCGCCCGAGGGCGGCGCGCACCAGTCGATCACGACGCCCTCGATCGGCGTCGAGCAGCCCGGCTGCGTCGCCTACGAGCCGGCGTTCGCGATCGAGGCCGAGTGGACGCTGCTCGCCGGGCTCGCGCGGCTCGGCCGTCCGGGCGGCTCGTCGACGTACCTGCGGCTGTCGACCCGTCCGGTCGACCAGCGGCTCGCCGGCGTGCCGTCCGATCCCGCCGCGCGCGACCGCCGGCGCCGGCTCGTGGTCGCCGGCGCCTACCCGCTCCGCCGTGCCGAGCGGCCGCGCGTCACCGTCGCCGCGATGGGCGCGGTCGTCCCCGAGGCGGTGGCCGCCGCCGACCGGCTCGACGCCATGGGGATCGGCGCCGACGTCGTGTGCGTCACCAGCCCGGGGCTGCTGTTCCGCGCACTGCGCGCGAGGCAGGGCAGGGGGAGCGACCCCGACTGGATCCTCGACCAGGCCTTCCCGAGGTCCCGGGCCACGCCGCTGGTCACGGTGCTCGACGGGCACCCCCACACCCTCGCCTTCCTCGCCGGCGTCAACAACGTCGCCTGCCTGCCGCTCGGCGTCACGGAGTTCGGCCAGTCCGGCGCGCTGGAGGACGTCTACCGGCATCACGGCATCGACGCCGACGCCATCGTCGCGGCCGCGCTCGACCTGGCCGACTGAGCGCCGCGGGAAGCGAGCGCCGCCAGACCCTGGCTTTTTCTCCTGAGAGGAGTACTTTCTCTCTAAAGAAAGGAGATCGGCCAGATGAGCGACGACCAGACTGCGGTGGGCAGCGGATCCGTGATCATGAACCCGGACGCGTACTTCAAGTCGATGATCCCGGCCGACACCGACCCCGGCGTGTGGCGGTGGCAGGACATCAAGGCGGTCCTCGACGAGATGAGCGAGCACCCGAAGCGCTACCCGGCATACCGGCGCTTCGCCGCGTTGGTGAACCAGCAGTGGGAGGGCGCGCCGGGTGCCTCGCCGCTGATCTTCGTCGGGGTCCAGCGCATCCACCCTGGCGAGAGCATCCCCGGTCACCGGCACAACTCGGTGGCGATCTACTACTGGATCGAGGGCAGCGGGTACGCCACGGTCGACGGCAAGGAGATCAGGTTCCAGGCCGGCGACTTCTTCACGTGCCCCGCCTGGCACGACCACTCGTTCGTCAACGACGGCGAGGGCGACGCGACTATGATCGCGATCCATGATCTCCCCCTGCTCGCCCAGGCCAGGGCGCTTTTTTGGCAGGAGCCGATCGGTGACGAGAACACCCAGCACCTCGTGCGGGAACGCGCGGCGTCGTGGAGCGCCACGGAGAGTCATGAGGACGTGGAGTCGGCGCCGCACATCGTGCACGCTTCGCAGACGTGACCCGGCGGGCGCCTGCCGCCGGTCACGAGGCGTGACGTATCCCGCGCCGGGGATGTGAGAGGTGGCCGAGCAGGCCGGAAAGAGCGTGCCGGCGATCCGGAACGCGCTGGCGATCCTGGAGTTCTTCCGCGTTCGCGGCAACGAGCCCGCGACGTTGAGCGAGATCGCGCGGGCTACCTCGATCAACGTCTCCACCTGCTTCAACCTGCTCAAGACGCTGGAGGGCGGCCGAGTGATCGCGGCCGACCCGGCGACGAAGACGTACCGTCTCGGGCTGTATCTGGCCGAGCTCGGATCGCTTGTCGACCGGCTCGGCCAGAGCCTGAAGATCGCCCTGGAGGAGGCGCGGCGGGTCACCGAGCGGACCGGGCTCGGCTGCTTCCTGATGACCCGCGACGAGCGAGAGATGTTCGTGGTGCGCGACCGCGTGGAAAGCAGGCGGCCGATCAGGGTCACCATCGACATCGGGGCGGTGTTCCCGCCGACCGGTGCGGTCGCGGCGAAGGCGTGGTTCGCCTGGGAGCCGCCCGCCGAGGTGAGCGACCTGCTGAAACGGCACCCTCTGCCCGGCCGGACGCCGCACTCGGTCGTCGACGCGGACGAGTTCGTCCGCGAGTTGCTGCTCACCAGGCAGCGCGGCTATTCGACCAGCCGCGGCGAGTACTATCCGGACCACAACGCCGTGGCCGCGGCGGTCTTCGGCCGAGACGCGCATCCGGAACTGCTGCTCGTCGTCGTGGGAACCACCAGCCAGCTCAGCGGCCGCGAGATGGCGCGCGTCGGCGAGGAGGTCGCCGCCGCGGCCGAGCGGGCCACCAAGCGCATCGGCGGGCAGCGCCCGCGCCCGAGCGGCTCCGCACCCCCGGCAGACGGCTGACCCGCGGCGCCGGCTCGGTCAAAAGACCAGGACCTGGTCGGCGTCGAGCGTCCAGTCGGCCAGCTCGTCCATGGTCGAGCGGGTCGCGGCGTGCACCAGCGTGTCCTCGTCGATGCCGCGGGCGTCCAGACAGGTGCCGCAGCACCCGACCTTTCCTCCGTGCCGGACGAACGAGGTGAGCATCCGGTCCAGGTGGTAGAAGCCGTTGGGCACCGTCTGCCCGGCCCGCGCACAGGTGACCCCGTCGCCCAGCAAGAAGACACGGACGTCCGTCCCCTCCCGCATGGCCAGGACACCGGCCAGCCGCAACGCGTTGTACGACCGCTCGCTGCCGTACGCGGAATCGTTGATGACGACCAGGATGTTCACAGCGACCTCCCGCCGGTGGGTTCGCTGTCGAGCATCATCGACACCCGTCCGGCTCCGGCAGAGCCGAACGTCGCGGCGGCTACGGCCCTACGGCCCTACGGCTCCGCGCTTGGTGCGGGCGGCCGGACAATGGGGCCGAAAGCGGGGCCGAAGAGGATTATCATTCGCGGCGTGCCTGCCGTCCCACTGCGCAGAATAACGCTCCGCGGCCACCTGGTCGTATGTGGCGACACCGCTCTCGCGCACCGGCTGGCCGAGGCCCTGGTCACGAGGTTCGGCCAGGAGGTGACGGTGATCCTGCCGTCGAAGCGGCAGCATCACGGCCCGCAGATCTCCCGCCTGCCGAAGGTGCGGATCGTCGAGGCGCAGCAACTCACCGACGAGGCGTTCTTGACCGCGCGGGTCGACATGGCCAGGGCCGTGGCGTTGGTCGGTCCCGACGACGTCGGCAACATCCACGCCGCGCTGCGGGCCCAAGAGATCAACTCCCGCCTCCGGCTGGTCATCAGGATGTCCAATACCGTCCTCGGGCATCGCATCCGGAAGCTGTTCGCCGACTGCGCGGTGCTGTCCGACGCGGGCATGGCCGCGCCGGAGTTCGTGGCCGCCGCGTTCGGGCAGGTCGCGCCGAACCACGTCCGGATCGGCGGCCGCACGGTCTACGTGACGGAGCGCGGCGCCGGGGACCAGCATGTGCTGTGCGGGCTGGCGGACGATCCCGCCGCGGACACGCCGCTGCTGTTGCCGCCAGGCAAACAGGGCGCCGGGCTCGTCCTCGCGCTCGCCGACGGAACGCCGCGAGATCCGGTGGCACAGTACCGCCGCCGGCGGCTGCCGCTCGCCGGATTGCTCGGCAACCTGCACTCGGTGGTGAACCGGTGGCTGCGGCTGGCGATCGCCGTCCTGGTCGCCCTCCTCATCGTCGGCGTCGGGCTGCAGGCCACGGTCGGCGGCTACAGCCTGCTCGACTCCATCTACCTGACGCTCTTCGAGGTCTCGGGCACGGCCGACCCGGACATCGGGCTCCCGGCCGTCGCCAAGCTCACCCAGCTGCTGGTGACGCTGTCCGGCATCGCGCTCATCCCCGTCATCACCGCGACGATCGTCGATTCGATCGTCCGGATCCGGCTGGCCGATTCGCGCGGCCGGCTGCTGGCTCCCATCAGCGATCACGTGGTGGTCGTCGGGCTCGGGGAGGTCGGCACTCGCATCGCCCGCCAGCTCCACGACCTGGGCATCCCGGTGGTGTGCATCGAACACGACGAGAACGCGGCCGGAGTGGCCCAGACCCGCGGCCTCGGCGTGCCCATCGTGTTCGGCGATGCCACACGGGAGGAGACCTTGCGCACGGCATGGGTCGGCAACAGCCGCGCGCTGGTCACCGTGACCAGCGACGACATCACCAATCTCGAGGCCGCGCTGCACGGCCGCACGTTCCGCGAGGATCTCCACGTCGTGCTCCGGCTGTTCGACGGTGATCTGGCGATCCGCGTCCAGCGCAACTTCAACATCCCGGTCTCGCGGAGCGTGCCGCAGCTGGCCGCGCCGGCCTTCGCCGCGGCGATGACGGAACGCAAGATCATCGGCACCATCCCCATCGGTCAGCAGGTGATATTCATCGCCGACGTACCGATCGAAGCGGGTTCCACGCTCGCCGGGCGCCCCGTGCGGGACGTGCACGAGCCGGGCGAGGCACGGGCGGTGGCGATGGCCCGCCGCGGGGAGCATGACCTCGACTGGAGCCTGGACGAGGACTACTGTCTCGCCCCCGAAGACCGGCTGATCATCTTGACCACGCGCTCCGGGCTCGGCCGCGTGCTCACCAAGGCCGGCTCTCCGTATCCGGCTTAGGACACTATCGGTAGCGCGCGCGTGAAGCGGGTCTTGGCCGGACGGCGGCGCCCGCGCGGCTTCGGCGGCAGCACGGGATGTCTGGACCGGGTCGGCCCGGCAGAGCAGGCCGACGTTCCGGGCCGCCGTCCGGTGGGCGGCCACCCGGCCATGGTCGAGCGCCGGCACCTTCCCGCTGCGGCCCGCTCAGGATCACTAACCGGGCGAACAGTGCGCCCCGGGTCACCGGCCCGCTTTCGCAGCATCTCGGGTGTATTTGGTGGCGATACCGGCGAATACCGAGTTTCCGCTGATGTCATAGAGCACGCGCAATTGGCGGATGACGACGTGATGATATTTGCCGCTCCGAATGTCATGGCGCAGGCAGTACGAGGAGTAATCGCCGGGCCGGCGCAGAATTCTGGCGTAGCGAACCGTCGCCGTCAGCGCCCCGTCGAAGAGTTGTGCGGCGTGTTGGCTGCCGGTGACGGCGTGATAGTCCCAGAGCCCGAAGGCCACGTAGTTGTGGCCGTTGAACGTGAAATCCGATCTGCGGGCCGGACTTTGCGGGTACTCCTCGAAGCACAGGTAGCCATGACCGTCCAGCCGCGTCACCCACGGTCGCCGCCGCGGCCCCAGGCACAGCGCGGCGAAGACACGGTCGGCGGCTCGCCGATAGCCGTTGCGTGCTCGCGGCGGCAGCGCGGCCGTGTCGGCAAGTCTGCTGAACAGGCTCAGCGCCTCGCCTTGGGCCATCGCGGAGTACCACGGGGGCTTCATCACCATGTGGTGGTCCGGGGCGGGGAACGCGAAGGGATAGGGGAAGAACCACGCCCCGCGAGCCTCTGCGCGGCGCGCCACCAGCCGGTCGGCCTGAGCACGGGCCCGGGCCAGGTAGTACGGGTCGTGGGTCGTCTCCCACGACCACATGTTCTGCAGGCCGTACGCCGCCTGGAGCACCGGGTGATCCCAGCGCCGCCCGTCCAGCTTCATAATCCGCACTCCCGCGGCATCGTGCGCGCCATTGTCCTTCCGCGACGCGCCCACCCGGTAGGGGCGCAGCGGGACGGGCACGGCCTTCGGCGCGAAGCCTGAGGTCTTGAACCCGCGGACCATTTCGCTCGCGTACGCGAGCGCCGGGGCGCGGTCGCGGGCCGGTGGGGAATGACCCGCCGTGCACGCGCCCAGCGGACCCATCAAAAGCGCGCCGGACGCGACCTTGAAGATATCCCTACGGGTCCTGTCCGCCGAGCCGGACTCCGGCATCGAACACCTCCGATCATTCGACGCCGTGATGGCGTAGGGCAGGCGTCCGACCGTATCCGTGGGTGCCTCAGTTCCCTTTCTGGTGCGGATGGTTTGGCGCAAATCGCACGTTGATTGCCCACGCTCTTTACCGAGGCGGCCCGGCCGGCGGAGCGGCGAGCGAGCGCCGACACCGCCGGGCCGAGCGGCACCTGGGTGACGAAACCGGCGGCGACTTCGTCCGGCGCCGTGTGGTCATGCCGGGTAGGGGACACGCTCCCGCGCCGGCCGGAGCGCACCGGCCCACCAGGCCAGATGGTCGAGCATCGTCTTGGCGTACCCGGGGGTATCGGGGTCCAGCGGGCGTCCGTCCTGCCACGAGGTGAAGTAGTTCACGAAGGACAGACCGTCACGGATCGGCACCGCGTGCAGCTCGGTCAGCACGTTCTCCAGGTGCAGCGCCGCGTGCCGGCCACCCGCCGACCCGCCGTAGCTGAGGAAGGCGACGGGCTTGGCCGTCCACTGGGTGAAGTGCCAGTCGATGGCCGCCTTCAACGCGGCCGGATAGCTGTGGTTGTACTCCGGTGTGACGACGATGAACGCGTCGGCGTCCTCCAGCGCCGCCGTCAGCGGCGCCATCGCCGCCGGACGCGGGTAGCCGTCGCCGGCGAACTTCGGCGGTACCGCGGGCAGCGCCAACGGGATGTCGATCTCGGCCAGGTCGACGACGTCCACGTCGAATCCGCCGTGCGTACGGGCCTGGTCGGCGATCCACGCGGCCGCCTGCGGGCCGAACCGTCCTTCCCGGACGCTTCCAATGATGATCAAAAGCTTGTGCCTGTTCTCCATGCCCCCCACGATCGGGTCGTCGCCGTGGCCGCAACCAGACCGTGCTCAGGCTGGCCCCAACAGGGCCACCTTCGGCACTCCGCGATCGCGGCGCTGCGCCATATGCTCCAATCATGGGCACGCCGTTGGGGGACTTCATTCGGGCCAAGCGCGACAGCATCCAGCCCGAATCGCTGGGTCTGGCCGATCATGGGCGCCGCCGGTCGCCCGGACTGCGACGCTCCGATCTGGCCGCGCGCGCCGGCATCAGCGTCGAGTACCTCACCCGCATCGAACAGGGCCGCGACCGCAACCCGTCGGTCTCGGTGGTGAACGCGCTCGCCGACGCGCTCAGCCTCGACCCCGCCGAGCGCAACCACCTGCGCTACCTCGCGAAGCTCACCGGCGGCGAATGTGTCGCGGGCGCCGCACCCGCACCATCGCGCCGCGACGTCCGGCCGTCCGTGCTGCGGACGCTTCGCCTCCTCGAACCGGGCATCGCGGCGGTGACGAACCGGCTGGGCGACATCCTCGCCCGCACCAGCGGCTATGAGCTGGTGATGGGCGACAGCGGGTTGCTCGACGGCGACACCCCGAACCTCACCCGCTACGTCTTCACCGATCCCCGCGCGAGGACGTTCTTCGCCGACTGGGACGACGTCGCCGACGAACAGGCCTTCGACCTGTGGCTCGCACCGTCCATCGAGAACGCCGAATGGCTCATCGCGCAGCTCACCGACGTCGCCGGATCTGAGTTCACGCGCCGCCTGAACCGTCACATGGTTCCGCGCCGTGGTGTCCTCCGGATCGAGCACCCGGCGGGGCACCGGCTCCAGCTGCTTCGCGAGACGCTCGAACTGTCCACCGACGTGCAGCAACTGGTCGTCTTCCTCCCGGCCGACGATGAGTCTGCCCAGGTGATCGACCAGCTTCGCGGCAGGCCACAGGACCGCCTCCGGGCGATCTCGTAACACCGCGGTCACGCAACGGCGGCACGCCCGCACAGACCGTCCGATCTCAGTATGTGAACGGTTTCTGGTCAAGCGGCGGACACGCGTGGTTACATGCCGAGAGTCATTATGGATGCCAGGGCACAAACAGACACGGCCACGTCGCCGGCTGCCCGGTTGGATCGGCTGCCGGTCAGTCGCTGGCACTGGGCGCTGATCGTGGTCGTCGGGCTCGGCACCTTCTTCGACCTTTACGAGATCTTCCTCGGCGGAGTGCTCGGTGCCGTCCTCACCGAGCAGTGGGGGCTCGGCACCTCAGGCAGGGCACTGGTCATCTCCTCGGCGTTCATGGGCATGTTCGTCGGCGCGATCGTGCTCGGCCTCGCCGCCGACCGGTTCGGCCGGCGCCGCATGTTCCTGTTCAACCTCGGGCTGTACTCGCTGTTCTCGCTGCTCACCGCCTTCGCGCCGAACCTCGAGACGTTCGTTGCGCTGCGCATCCTGGGCGGGCTGGCGCTCGGTGCCGAGCTTGCGCTCGTGGACACCTACATCAGCGAGTTCATGCCCAGGCGGGGCCGCGGCCGCTACGTCGCGTGGGCGTACACGGTCGGCTTCTTCGGTGTGCCGGTCGCCGCGTTCCTCGGCGGCCGGTTCGTCGCCGACGAGCACCTGCTCATCGACGGCTGGCGATGGCTGCTGATCTTCGGAGCGCTGGGCGCGCTCATCGTGTGGGCGTTGCGCAGCAGACTGCCGGAGTCGCCGCGCTGGCTGATCGCGCATGGGCGTGCCGTCGAGGCGGATCGGGTTGTCACCGACATCGAGGACAAGGTCCGCGCGCAGACCGGAGCGGAGCTGCCGGCTCCGGAGCCGCAACCGGCCGAGCCGACGACCCGGCTGACGATCCGGCAGATGTTCGGCGGCGAGTACCGGCGCCGCACGGTGATGCTGTGGATCTTCCAGATCCTGCAGACGGTCGGCTACTACGGCTTCGGCTCGCTCGCCCCGGTGGTCCTGCACGCCAAGGGGTACGACGTGGTCGAGTCGCTGGGCTTCGCCGCACTGACCTTCCTCGGCTATCCGATCGGGTCGGCGTTGTCGATCCCGCTGATGGACCGGTTCGAGCGCAAGTTCCTCATCGTCGGGTCGGCGGCGGCCATGGCCGTGCTGGGCATGGTGTTCGGGTACTCGCGGGAGACCGCGCTGATCGTGGGGGCCGGGTTCCTGCTGACGTGCGTGTCCAACGTGTTCTCCAATGGCTTCCACACCTATCAGGCGGAGATCTTCCCGACCCGGGTGCGCGGCAGCGCGGTCGGCCTGGCGTACTCGCTGTCGCGGGTCACCTCCGCGGTGCTGCCGTTCGTGGCGCTGACGCTGCTGGACGAGTTCGGCGCCGGCGCGGTGTTCACCGCCTCGGCGCTGGTCCTCGGCATCTTGTGCCTGGACGTCGGACTGCTCGGCCCGCGCAGCACCGGCCGCAGCCTGGAGACCGTCGCACGCTAGGCGGCCGGCATGCCGGCCGACCGGGCGGCGGCGACGCGCTTCCCGGCGTCGGTCGGCGCGGGGACGGGCCGTGCGGATGTCCATCGGGCGCTTGCGGAGGACCGTAAGGCCTGTCGATCGGGGCCACTAGCCCGTAGCGGAAACGCCCGTACGTCCCCCCAGGATGAGATTGGGGCTCAATCCTGGGAGGAAGTCATGTACGGGCCAGGAGCCACGGTGCGCCATCGGATCGCCGATCGGCTGCACGAGGTGATCCTCAGCGGAGACGAGAAGCTGCTCGAGGAACTGCTCACGGATATCGCGCAAGGGATCGAATCCGACATCGACCACCAAAAACTGCAGACGGAAGACCCCCGCGGCCTCCTGACCGCGGTGGAGTCGTGGGCATCGGTCGCGTCCGAGACCGTCACCAGGTTCTACAGCGAGTGCGGACCGCGGCCGCCGAAGCATGTCGGCTGCGCGCCGGCCGCGGCGAACCTGCTCAGGCAGATGGCCGATCAACTCCGCCCACCGCTCGGGCACGCGGCGAAGGAACTGGGCGCCGCGAGTTACTCGATCAGCGTCGGCGCCCCGTCGGTGCCGCTATCGGTCACCTTGACCTGGCTGGTCGCCCCGCGGATTCCGTAACCGGGCGCCGGCTCGGAGGGTGCGCGGGCCGGGCGGCCGGCCCCGCCGAGCCAGGCACCACGTCCCTTCTCGCGGCGATGGTGGCAGGGAGGCCAAGATGACGTTCAGGTCGCGGTTTCGGAGTGACCCGCCCCGCCCCGCATCGGCCGGCGCGCCGGCCGAGGGCGACTGGGCGTGGCCCTTGGCCTTCGCCGACCGCGCCTGCTGTTGCGCGGCCAAACCGGTCGTGGTGGCCGTCATGCCGCCGACCGCCGCCCGGCCGTACCCGATGGATCTGCTGCTGTGCGCCCACCACCACAGGCTCGCCAGGGCCGCCCTCGCCGCCGCGGACGCGGTCGTCTACGACGAGACGGGCGCGCGGATCCAGGCGGCGATCATGGACGACGGCCAGTCTCCGCCGCTGCCCCCTGGCGGGCGCGAACCGGCTGAGGACCGGCGCGGGTGAACCACCCCCGGGTCGCAGTGATCAGGCCCGGAGGGTGCCGTCATGCCTGGTGAATCGGTCTCTCGGCGGCGGCGGCGGGACTTTCGTCCTCGCGTGTGGCGGAGCGGGCCGGAGGAAGGCTGGTAGTGCCGTTGGCATGGTCTCGTGGCCGAGGGGGTGAGGTGGTGTCGAGTGCCCTGGTGACTGATTTGTATGAGGTGACCATGGCGCTGTCGTATGCGCGGGAGGGCATGACGGGGCCGGCCACCTTCAGTTTGTTCGCGCGCAGGCTCCCGGCGGATCGGGGGTTCTTGGTCGCGGCGGGCATCGAGTCGTGTCTGGACTATCTGGCGGATCTGGAGATCGATGACGATGACGTCGACGCGCTGGCCGGATTGCTCGGCCGGGATCGGCGTGAGATCGAGCCGTTGCGGGGGTTGCGTTTCACCGGTGAGGTGCGGGCGGTGCCGGAGGGCCGGATCGTGTTGGCGGGGGAGCCGTTGATCGAGGTCCGCGCGCCGCTGCCGGAGGCCCAGTTGGTCGAGACGTTCCTGCTGAACCAGGTGACCTACCAGACGTCGATCGCGTCGAAGGCCGCTCGCTGTGTGCTGGCCGCGCGCGGGAAGCCGGTCGTGGACTTCTCGTTGCGGCGCACTCATGGGGTGGAGGCGGGCTTGGCGGCGGCCCGCGCGAGTGCGCTGGCCGGCTTCGCGGCCACGAGCGATGTCGCCGCGGCCGCGATGTACGGGCTGAAGGCCACGGGCACGATGGCGCATTCCTACATCGAGGCGTTCGGTGATGAGGAGGCGGCGTTCCATGCGTTCGCGCGGTCCACGCCGGGGCCGGTGACGCTGTTGGTCGACACGTACAACACGTTGGAGGGGGTGCGGGTCGCCGCGCGGGTGCTGGAGGCGATCGGCCGTCCCGGCGGCGCGATCCGGCTTGACAGCGGCGAGCTGGGCAGCCTGGCCGCGGCCTCCCGGCGGATACTCGACGCGACGGGACTGTCCGATGTCCGGATCGTCGCCAGCGGCGGCCTCGACGAGTACGCCATCGACGACCTGGTCCGGGCGAGGGCGCCCATCGACGTGTTCGCGGTCGGCACCAAGATGGGCACCAGCGCCGACGCCCCCTACCTCGACACCGCCTACAAGCTGGTCGACTACGACGGCCGCCCGGTGATGAAGCTGTCGGCGGGCAAGGCGACCCTGCCCGGCGCCAAACAGGTGTTCCGGCGACCGGGCTTTGCCGACCGCATCGCCGCTCGCGACGAACCGCCGGCGTCCGACGGCGAACCGCTGCTCGCGCCGGTCATGAGCGACGGCCGCCGGACCGGTCCGGCCGGCACCCTCGATGCCGCCCGCCGCCGGCTCCGGGAGGACCTGGCGGCACTCCCGCGCGCGGCGCGCGACATCCGCCGGCCGCTGGCGCCGCGGGCCTGCCCCAGCGACCACCTCGAACTGCTCTCCGACACGATGCGCAGGCAACTGCTCCGGACCCCGGGATGAGGACTTTGGTCCCGTCCCAGTGACCTTCGGTCTCGCCGCCCGAAACCGTAAGGGACCTTTGGCTCTGGGCGGGACCCCTTACGGAGGGTGGCAATGAAGGTGGCGGGCGGCGAACGTACGCGAGGAGGTCGTGATGTCCTTCACCGGGGTGAGCAGTCTTGATCGGAGCATCGACAAGACCAACGTGTGGCTGGCCGACATCGCCGAGGGGTTCGGCACCGAGGATCGGCGGGTGGCGTACCGGGCGCTGCGGGCCTGGTGCCACGCGGTGCGCGATCGCGTCGGTGTCACGACGGCGGCCCATTTCGCGGCGCAGCTGCCCGAGTTGCTGCGCGGGGTCTTCTACGACGGGTGGAGTCCGGGCCGGGTGCCGATGAAGTATGACCGCGCCGAGTTCGTGGCGCGCTTCGCCGGCGACGCCCGGATGCGGCTCGCCGACGTGAATACGGCGGCGAGCGTGGTCACCGCGGTCGTCCGCCGGCACACCTCGGCGGGAACGGTCGACGAGGTGTTCGCGCAGTTGCCGCGGCCCATCCGTGAGCTGATGGAACCCCGAGCCGCCGTGCCGGCGCGCGGCGACGGGTCCTGATCGCCGCGACCGATGTCGCCGAGACCCGGCGACGTGAATTCCCGGGGTCAAAAGGGGGGGCGCGACGTTTCAGCAGGCGGTACCGGGCAGGGTCAACGGTGCGATGACCGCGTGATCAGAGCGCGGTCGTCCCCTCCACCCGAATAATCCCAGGAGACCCGAAATGAGCGAGCGTCCCGAATCCATGCCCGAGACCGATGTCATCGATCTGCTGCTGCGCCAGCACGCGGAGATCCGTCGCCTGTTCGACGAGGTCGCGGCCGCCGACGGCGCCGAGCGCACCGCGGCGTTCGACCGATTGCGCCGCCTGCTCGCGGTGCACGAAACGGCCGAGGAGGAGATCGTTCATCCTTACGCCCGCAGCACCGTCAAGAACGGCCACAAGGTGGTCGATGCGAGGCTGGCGGAGGAGAACAACGCCAAACAAATGCTGTCGAAGCTGGAAAAGATGGGAACCGACGACGCCGGCTTCGCCCACCTGCTCGGCGAGTTGCGCGCAGCGGTTCTCGATCACGCTCAGCACGAGGAGGAAGAGGAGTTCCCCCGCATCCGTCAGCACGCCACCGAGGAGCAGTTGCGCGGCATGGCGGCGGCGGTCAAGGCGGCCGAGGCCATGGCCCCCACCCATCCGCACCCCGGCGTGGAATCGGTATCCGCCAACCTGCTGGTCGGCCCCTTCGCGGCGATGATGGACCGCACCCGGGACGTGATCCGTAAAGCCGTCGGCAAGCAGAAGGGCTGACCCCCGGCTCGGAGGAACCCGGCCCGGCGGTCGGCGAAGCGCCAGGGCCGGGTGGCCGACTGTGTGCGCCCGGGCGCGGGGCGTGACCGGTGGCACGATACCGTTTGAATGTACGGCTTCACCTGTTCGAGGGGCCCGCATCCGGGGGACCGATGACGAACACCTCGATCATGTTGTTCACTCGTGACCTGCGGGTCGGCGACAACCCCGCGTTGGCGGCGGCATGCCGGGCCGACCGGGTGGTTCCGCTGTTCGTCTTCGACGACGCGATCTTGACCGGATCGTTCGGGGCGCCCAACCGGGTCTGGTTTCTGCTGGACTGTCTCGCCGATCTCCGTGCGTCGCTGCGCGGGCTGGGCGGCGACCTGGTGGTGCGCCGCGGCGATCCGGTCGCCGAGGTCGCCCGCCTGGCCCGCCGCACGGGCGCCCGTTCGCTGTTCTTGGCCGATGAGCGGTCCGGATACGCGACACGGCGGCTGGACGGACTTCGCGGCGCCGGCCTCGAAGTGCTCCCGTGCCCCGGCGTCACGGTGGTACCGCCCGGTGAGCTCACTCCCGCCGACGGCGATCACTACCGGGTCTTCACTCCCTACTGGCGGGTCTGGGCGGCGACCCGCCCGCGTCCTGTCGCGGATGTGCCGGCGGCGGTCCGGCTGCCGTCCGGGGTGCGCCCCGGTCCGCTGCCGCGCCCGGCGGCCCTGGTGGCGGGCCCGCCCTCCCCGGACCGCGACCGCGGCGGCGAGCAGGCGGGACGCGAGCGCATGACGGCCTGGCTGCGCTCGTCCGCCGACGACTATGAGCAGGTCCACGATGATCTGGCCGCCGATCGAACGTCCCGGCTCAGCGCCTATCTGAAGTTCGGTTGCCTGTCTCCGCTGGAGGTGGCGAAGGCGGGGCCGGAGGCGTTTCGCCGCCAGCTCGCCTGGCGCGACTTCCACCACCAGGTCGCCGCGGCCTTCCCCGCCCTGGCCGTGCGGGACTACCGCCCGCGCGGGCAGCGGTGGAAGCGGGACCCCGGCGCCCTCGACGCCTGGCGCGACGGCAGGACCGGAGTCCCCATCGTCGACGCCGGGATGCGGCAACTTCGCCGCGAGGGATTCATGCACAACCGCGCCCGATTGATCACCGCGTCGTTCCTGACCCGGAACCTCGGCATCCACTGGCGCGAGGGTCTGCGCCATTTCAACGACTGGCTGACCGACGGCGACATCGCCGACAACGCCGGGAACTGGCAATGGGTGGCCGGCACCGGCAACAACACCCGGCCCGGCCGGGTGCTGAACCTGCTGCGGCAGGCGTCCCGCTTCGACCCCCGGGGCGACTACGTACGCCGGTACATCGCGGAACTCGCCGACGTCGACGGCTCGATCGTGCACCGCCCCTGGACCCTGCCCGCCGCGCGCCGGCGTGGCCTCGGCTACCCGCCGCCGATCATCGACGTGGAGTGACGGGCGCGCCCGGACGGACGCTTGGGACGCTATGGCCGCGCGCCGAGATTCAGGTCCTGCGGGTCCGCCGCCGGGGCCGCCGCGTGCGCGAGGGGGGAGAGGTGACCGGTGTCGTTGATGTATCGGACGAGTGAGGCATCGGCGTAGAGGTCCACCTCGGTCAGGCCGGCCGCGTCCAGGTGCATGCGGTGCACGGCGACGGGCGCGGCGTGCAGGGCCCGCTGGGCGAGCAACTTGATCGGGGTGGGATCGGCGAAGATGCCGATCGTGCGGTGCGGGAACTGCCCGGTCAAGGCGTCGATCGCCTGATGGACGCGGGTCTGGGCGTCGTTGAGGTTCTCGCCGCCGGGCGGGGCGGCGGCGTAGGGGTCCGCCAGCCATGCGGCCAGCTCCTCTGGCCAGCCGGCCTGGACTTCGGCGAAGGTCAGCCCTTCCCACTCCCCGTAGTGCGGTTCGGCGAGGTCGTCCACGATGAGCGGGGCAAGGCCCAGCACCTCACCGGCGATCGCGGCCATCTGGGCGGCGGGCAGGGCCGGCGCGGAGGCGATAACGTCGACATCGCCGCGCCAGAACAGGTGGGTGGCCAGCGCCCTGGCCTGGGCCTGCCCGGATTCGGTCAGCTCGGTGTCGGTCTGTGCGGTAAAGCGACGCGCCAACGTCATGGGCGTCTCGGCGGTACGGGCCAGCAGCAGCGTCGTGGCCGGCATCGGCGGCGCCGGAGCATCCGCCGGCTCGCCGCGGTGCCGCGCTTCGGGTTCCGGCTGGGGGGCGGCCACCCCGGTCGTGCGGATGAGCGGACGCTGCCAGGCGTCCTCGTCACAGGCTTGGCGGGCCATCTGCGCGGCGCGATCGTTACGGTCCCGCGGCACCCACGCGAAGACGACTGCATCGGGGCCGAACGAGGCCGCCGCGCTCATCACCTCGGCCCGCAACGCCGCCAACTCCTTCGCGGCCTCCTTGCCGGCCTGTTCATCGTCGACGTCCTGGCGGTTGGACAACTGCTCCACCACCGGACGGCAGTCGGTCCGGACGTCGATCATGGCGTTCGCGTCGATCGAGGCCACCGTGGCCAGCCCCGTGCGCATCCCGCGATACACGGCGGCGGCCATGCCCGCCGGGCCGATCCCCTCCGCGGCCTCGGCCAGCAACTCCCCACTGGATCCGTCTTGCGCCACGACCCCGTAGCCGGCCGCGGAGCCATTGGACCGGGCGAACCCCGCCACCTCGACGATCACCCGCATACTCATCAAACGCACCCTTCTCTTCTGTGTCGTTGACACCTGTCCGTGAACGGGCGATCCAAACGTGCGGCAGGTGACGCAGGCCGCCGCTCCGCATCACGATCAGTTGTCGACATCGTCGAGGAGGGACTGCAGGAGGGTGTCGTCTGGCGGCGCCAGCACGGCCGCGATGATGTCGCGGACGGGGAGTTCTTCGAGGAAGAGCTTGATGGGGACGTCGAGGCCGAGTTTGTCGCGCAGCTCACCGACGAGGTGGACGGCGGTGAGCGAGTCCCCGCCGGCGGCGAAGTACGTCTTGGTCAAGGCGGCCTCGTCCGTCAATTCGAGCGCGGCCATGAACATCTTGGTGACCGCCGTCTCGATCGGGTCGTCCGGTCCGGCCGGTGCGCCGTGTGCGTCGTCTGCGCCGTGTTCGCCGTGTTCGCCGTGTGCGTCGTGGTCGGTCTGGTGGCCCGGCTCGATCGGCGGGGCGGCGCCGGCGGTGGCCAAGGACAGCTCACCGTAGGCGTCCCCGGCGAAGGGATAGGTGGGCAGGTGTACCCGCCGTCCGGGCAGGGCAGGCCAGCTGACGTCATCGCCGCGGACCCAGCGTTCGGCGAGTGACCGGTCCGCCGCGGGCGCATCGGACGCCGCGCCGAGGCGGTCGCCGCCGGCGGCGACAGCGTCCAGCGCCGTGGCCGCCTCCGCGGCGGAGCGGGCGAGCACGCAGGCGCGGGCCGCCAGCGCGGCGCGTCCGGTGCGGAGGGTGGCGGCGGCATCGACGAGGGCGGGCGCGTCCGGCCCGCGCAGCGTGGCGGCCAGCCGCGCCGCCACGTCGGCCAGTTGCGCGTCGGTGCGGGCCGAGATCGGCAGCGCGAGCGGCGCCGGTACGGCGGGATCGGCGCAGCCCGCCGGCGCCGCACGCTCGGCCTCCGGAGCCTCGGCCACGACGATGTGGACGTTGGTACCGCCGATGCCGAGGGACGAGATGCCCGCCAGCCGGGAGCCGGCCTCCGGCCGTTGCCATGGTTCGGCGTGGGTGAGCAGGCGCAGCGAGGTGGCGTCGAGATCGGCGTGGGGGCGGGTGATGTTCGCGGTGGGCGCCATCGTCCGGTGACCCAGCATCAGCACGACTTTGATGAGCCCGGCCACGCCGGCGGCGGAGTCGAGGTGACCGATGTTGGATTTGACCGATCCGATCACGCAGCGGGTGGGACCGCCGAACGCGGCGTTCGCGGCGGCCAGCTCGATGCGGTCGCCGACCGAGGTGCCCGTGCCGTGGGCTTCGAGGTACTGGGCGGCCGTGGGGTCGAGCCCGGCCACCGCCCAGGCCTCGCGGATCGCCCTGGTCTGCTGGTCGACTCCGGGTGAGGTGAACCCCACCTTGATCGCACCGTCGTTGGTGACCGCGGACCCGAGGACGACGGCGCGGATCGGGTCGCCGTCGGCGAGGGCGTCGGCCAGGCGCCGCAGCACCACCAGCCCGACACCGTTGCCGCCGACCGTGCCCGCCGCCGCGGCGTCGAACGGGCGGCACCGCCCGTCGGGGGAGAGGATCCCGCCGGACTGGTACAGGTAGCCGCGTTTGGCCACGGTGTCCACCGCGACCCCGCCGGCCAGCGCCGTGTCGCACTCATCCAGCAGCAACGCCTGCACCGCCACATGCACCGCGGTCAACGATGTGGAACACGCCGTCTGCACGGTCATGCTCGGCCCGGTCAGCCCGAGCCGGTAGGAGATCCACGGCGCCAGAAAGTCGCGATCGGTGAGCATGCGGGTGTGCAGCGGGCCGAGCCGGGCGGTCAACCGCGGATCGGCGTGCGCGGCGATCATGTGCTCGCTCGTGCTGCCGCCGACGTACACGCCCGTGCGCCCGGGCGCGTGGTACGGGTCGTAGCCGGCGTCCTCCAGCGCGCCCCAGGCCGTCTCCAGCAGCAACCGGTGCTGGGGATCGAGCACCGCCGCCTCCGTGCGGCCGAACCCGAACAGCTCCGCCTCGAACCGGTCGGCCTCCGGCAGGAACCCTTTCGCCCGAACGTAGGCGGGATGGCCTGCCAGGCCCGGGTCCACTCCCGCCGCCGCCAACTCGGCCTCGGTGAAATCGGTGATGGAGCAAACTCCGTCGCGCAGGTTCCGCCAGTATCCGGCCAGATCACCGGCCCCGGGGAAGCGCCCGCTCATCCCCACCACGGCCACCGCCGACGCGTCCGCCATCACTCACCGCCTCCATGTCGTCGCGCCCGTCGCCGGGCCATGACGTCCTCGCGCCGGTCCCGGCGCCGGTCCGTCGCCGCGGCCGTCGACCCGCCGCCGGGCGGCGCGGGGGAGCCGTCCAGCCGGCTCGCGATGGCGGCGACGGTCGGCAGCCGGAACAGGTCGACGAGCGTGAGATCGCCGTCGCCGTCGCCGTCCGTGTTCCCGCGCAGCGCGTCGAGGACGGTGAGCAGCCGCGTCGAGGTACCGCCGAGATCGAAGAAGTTGTCGTGCGCCCCGATCTGGTCCAGACCCAGCACCCCGGCCCAGATCGCGGCGACCCGCCGCTCGGTGGGCGTGGCCGGCGGAACGTACGGCCGGCCCAGCTCAGGCCGGGTGGCGGGCGGCTCGGGCAGCCGGGCCCGGTCCACCTTCCCCGACGGGGTCACCGGCAGCGCGGGCACCACGACCACGTGGTCCGGCACCATGTAGCCGGGCAGCCGCTCACCGAGCCAGGCCCGCAGCTCCGCGGCGCCCGGCGGCGCGCCCGGCGCTGCGTGCGGACCGGCGTGCGGACCGGGGCCCGCCCCCGGGACGACGTAGGCCACCAGCCCCCGGTCGGCGTCGCCGCCCCGGACCGCGGCGGCGGCCACCGCCACCGCGGGATGCCCGGCCAGGACCGTCTCGATCTCGCCGAGCTCGATCCGAAAGCCCCGCACCTTGACCTGCGAGTCGACCCGGCCGAGGTACCCGAGCACGCCGTCATCGTTCTGCCGGCCGAGGTCCCCGGTCCGGTACATCCGGGCGCCCGGCGGCCCGAACGGGTCGGCGACGAACCGCTCTGCGGTCAGTCCCGGCCGGCCGGCATAGCCACGGCCCAGCCCGGCGCCCGCGAGGTAGATCTCCCCGGTCACGCCGACCGGCACCGGCCGCAGCCGCTCGTCCAGGACATACGCCCGCATCCCCGGCACCGGCTCGCCGATCGTCACCGGCCGGCCGGCGCGCACCTCGGCGGCGGTGGCGATCACCGTGGTCTCGGTGGGGCCGTAGGCGTTCACCACCCGGCGGCCCGGCGTCGCCCAGCGCGCGGCGAACTCGGCCGGGCACGCCTCCCCGCCCACGACGAACGTGCGCAGGTCTGGCAGGGCGCCGGGCGGGTGCGGCAGCGACATCGCCGCCGCCGGCGGCAACAGCACATAGGTGATCCGCGAATCGCGAAGCCGCGCGTACAGCTCCTCGCCGAGCCGCTCTCGCTCGCCCACGAGATGCAGCTCAGCGCCCGCCGCGAAGGCGAAGAACATGTCCGAGACGCTCACGTCGAACCCGACAGGCCCGTACTGCAACACCCGGTCCCCGGCCGCGACCCCGAAGCGCCCACGCACGGCGGTCGCCAGGTTGGCCAACGCCCGATGCTCGACCACGACCCCCTTCGGGGTCCCGGTGGACCCGGAGGTGTACATGATGTACGCGGCATTGCCGGGCCCGGCCCCCGCCCCGGAGGGCGCGGTCGCGACGCCGTCCGGTACGACGAGATCGGCGGCTCCGGGGGCCAGCACGGCCACCGGGACGCCGAGGTCTCTCGGCTGATCCGAGATCACCAACCGCGCCCCGGCGTCCGACGCCATGAAGGCCAGCCGGGCGGGCGGGTTCGCCGGGTCCAGCGGAACGTACGCGCCACCGGCCCGCAGCACGGCCAGCACGGCCACCGCCATCTCGACGGACCGCGGCAGACACAGCCCCACCGCCGCCTCGGGCCCGACGCCCGCTCGGCGCAACGTCGCCGCCAACCGGTCCGCGCGGCCCGCCAGCTCGCCATAGGTGAGGACGGCGTCCCCGGACGCGACCGCCGTCGCATCGGGTCGCGCCGCGGCCCGCTCCGCGATCAGATCGGGCACCAGTCGCTCCGGCGCGGCGCTCGCCGCACCACGGACGATCACCGGCCAGGCGCCGGGCGGCAGCAGGTCAACATCGGCGACCGGGACGTCCGGGCGGTCGAGCAGGCCGTCGAGCAGGGTCCGGAACGCCCGCGCCCAATGGCGCACGGTCTCGGCCGCGAACAGGTCGGTGCGATAGCTGAACTGGGCGATCAGCTCATCTCCCCACCTCTCCATGTACAGCACCACGTCGAACTTGGCCGCGTCGACCAGCAAGGCGACCCGCTCGGTGCGGGCCCCGGCCAGGTCGAGCGCGATCGGCGTGGTGTCGTAGGAGAACATCGCCTGAACCAGCGGATCGTGGCTCAGCGTCCGCTCCGCCGCGACCGCGTCGACGATGCCTTCGAACGGCGCGTCCTGGTACGGCCAGGAGGCCAGCAGCCGGTCGCGCACCTGAGCGAGCACGTCGCCGAAGGTCGGCTCCCCGGACAGGTCGACCCGCAGCGGCAGCGTGTTGGTCAGCATGCCGACCGTGCCGTGCAGGTCCGTGTCTTCGCGGCCCGAGACGGGGACCCCCACGATGAGATCGCGCTGGCGGCAGATCCGGCCGAGGAAGACGGCGAACGAGGCGAAGGCGGCCATGAACGGCGTGACGCCGTACTGCCGGGTGAGCTGGATGAACCTGTGGTGCGTGGTGGCCGGCAGGACGACGGTCTCGATCGCGCCGGCGGTGGTCTGGACGGCGGGCCGCGGCAGGTCCGCCGGGAGGGCGAGCAGCTGCGGCGCGCCGCGCAGCGAATCCGCCCAATGCGCGATGGACTCCGCGTAGCCGCCGGAGGCGAGGCGGTGCGACTGTCCGGCGGCGTACTCCGGATACTGGATGGGCACCGGCTCCGGGGTGTACGGCGACCCCTCGCGGGCCGCCCGGTATCCGGCCGCCAGCTCGTCCAGCAGCAGCCGCATCGACCAGCCGTCGCACACCAGATGGTGGACGGTGAACTGGACGCGGTGGCCGCCATCGTCGACCGCGTAGATCACGCAGCGCAGCAGCGGCCCGCGCTCCACGTCGAAGGGCCTGGCCGCCTCGGCGCGGATGAGCTTGTCCACACCGGCCGCCGAGACGTCCCGCTCCACCCGCAGGTATCCGGCCGCGGAGGCCCGCACGCTCGCGGGGTCGGCGATCACCTGCCGGTATCCGTCGCCGCCGAGGCGGAACACCGTACGCAGAGCGTCGTGGCGCGCGATGACCGTGTCCAGGCTCGCCTGGAAGGCGTCGGCGTCGAACGGGCCGTGCACCGCGAAGGCGACCGGCTCGTTGTAGTGGGCGCTGCCCGGACGCATCCGGTCCAGGAGCAGGAGCCTGGCCTGTACGGGTGACACAGGGAACTCACGGGCGTCCATTCGGTCACGGCTCCCGCTGCTCGACGTGGGCGGCGATGACGCTGAGGGCCTCGAACCAGAGCCCGGCCAGCGTGCGCACGTGCTCCTCCGCGACGGTCTCCGCGTACGACCAATGCGCCACCAGGTGCGCGCCGTCGGAGCGGACCTCGGTCAGCGCGTCCAGCTCTACGGGATACATCATCGGTGTCGCATCGGCCGCCATGGCGAGCAGCTCGACGTCACCGGAGTCGATCTGCCGGCCGCCGTAGTTGAACCACAGATCGGGCCCGGGAAGGCCCGCGAGCCGCGGCGCGGTCGCCGGGTTCAGGTATCGCAGCAGCCCGTAACCCAGCCCCTCCTGGGGGGCGGCCCGCACATGCTCGGCGGTGCGCTTGACCGCGGTGTCGATCTCGGCCCGGTGGCCCGGCCGCCAGAACAGGTCGCCGGTCGCCCGCAGCCGCACCGGGTACAAAGTGGTCAGCCAGCCGACCGTGCCGGCCAGGTCCAGCTCCGCCGATGGGTTGCCGCGACCGTGTGCCTCGATGGCGACGAGCACGTCGGCCCCCCGGCCGCGCCGGCGTACGGCGGCCTCGGCCAGCGCGGTCAGCAAGATGTCGGCCGGGTCGCACCCGAAGACCGCGGGGGCGGCGGTGAGCACCGGCTCGGTCCGTTCCGGCGGGAGCGTCAAGGTGATGGTGGTGCGGCGGCCGCCGGGCCGCGCCCGCGGGACCAGCCGGGCGTCCTCGCCCGCGAGCTCTCGCTCCCACAACGGAAGCTCCGTCGCCACGCGCCGCGGCCGGACCGCCTCCTCCGCCAGCCAGCGCGCCCAGCGGAGGAAAGAGGTGCCGTACGGTGCGGGGATCTCGGCGCCGGTCAACAGCGCGGCCAGCTCCGACCGCAGGATCTGCCAGGACGCTCCGTCCACCGCCAGGTGATGTGCGGTCACCAACAACCGGCCGCCACGGCCGGTGTCGAACCAGACCGCGCTGAGCATGCGGCCGGCCTCCGGGTCGAGCCGAGCACCGCCTGTCGCGCGCCGAGCCGCTTCGCGCAGCGCGCCGTCGCTCATCGCGGCGGCGTCCACGCGGACGACATCCACCTCCGCCGTGCCCGGCGCGGGGATGTCCAGCTCCCAGTCGCCGTCGGGACGACGCGACAGGCGCATCCGCAGAGTTCCGTGCCGGTTGATCAGCGTCCGCAGTGCCGCGGAGATCTGGGCGAGGTCCAGGCCGGCGGCCACCGGCAGCAGCATCGACTGGGTGAACGCATCGAGCGGGCCGCCGTGCTCCTGCCACCAGCGAATGTTCGGGGTGGCCGGGAACCGCCCGGCCTCCGAGTCCGGGAGGTGATGGCCCACCTCGCGGGCCATGGCGGCCAGCCGGGCCGGGGTCCGTCCGGTGAGCACCTCGCGGCTGGTGAGCTCGATTCGCCGGGTACGCGCCCGGATGACGAGCTGGATCGCGACGATGCTGTCACCGCCGAGGGCGAAGAAGTCGTCGTCCGGTCCGACGTCGGGCAGGTCGAGCAACTCGGCGAGGAGCGAGCACAGCGTCGCCTCCTGCCGGGTCGCCGGTGGCCGCGGCCCCGCCGGCCGCCCGGCGGGAGGGTCGGGCAGCGCGGCCCGGTCGAGGCCGCCCTGCGAGGTGGTCGGCAGTTCCTTCACGCCGGCCAACGCCTCCGGCACCATGGGCGCGGGCAGTGCGGCCGCCGCGTGGGCGAGCAACTCGTCTGCCGGCACGTTCTTTGGGTCCGCTCCCGCCGATGGCACGACATAGCCGACGAGCCGGCCCGCACGCATGATCACCGCCGCCTGCGCGACCGACGGGTGCGCGGCAAGTACGGCCTCGATCTCGCCGGGGTCGACCCAGATGCCGCGCACCCGTAGTTGGTCGTCCGTGCGGCCGAGGAGGTGAAGCCGGCCGTCGGGGCGCCACCGTGCCAGGTGACCGGTGCGGTACATGCGCTCACCGGGCGCGCAGGGGTCGGCGACGAACCGCTCGGCGGTCAGACCGGGCCGATTCAGATAGCCGCGGGCGAGGCCGGCGCCGGCGACGTACAGCTCTCCCGGCACGCCCGCGGGCAGCGGACGCAGGCCCGCGTCGAGGACGTAGGCTCGCTTGCCGGATGTCCGGTTCGCGTGGACGAACCGGCGCCCGCCCGTGCTCCACGCCGCCACCAGCTCTGGCGGGCACACGTCCGCCGTGGCGCACACCGTCCGCAACCGGGGGTAGTCGCCGGTCGGTACGGTCGCCAAGAGGGGCGGCGGCAGCAGCGCGCAGGTGGCCTCCCGGTCACGCAAGAACGCGCCGAGCTCCGCTCCCGCGCGGACGTCGGCGGGCGGGACGACCAGCGTGCCACCGGCTCCGAAGGCCAGGCACACTTCGGCGAGCCAGCTCTCGTCGCCCGGTTCGGCCAACTGCGCGACGCGGCTGGTGCGATCCGGCTCGAAGCGGCGGACGACGTCCTTGCCGAGGCCGGCCAGGCCCGCGCATCCGACCACGACCCCCAACGGGCGGCCGGCGGGATCGGCGGCGTCGGCGGGGTAGTGGATGTACGCCGTCGCCGCCGGATGAAGGCCGGCCTGGCGTTGGCGCTCTTGCCCGCGCCGGCGTTCGCGGCCCGGGCGGAGATGACGGCTGGTCAGCATCAGGCGGCTGATGCCGGTCTCCGGCACCTTGTCGGTGGTCGCCGTGTCGACGACGAGGAGCACGGGGGCGGCGTCGCGCAGCACGGACGCGACCCGGTCGGCCGGATGGTCTGGGTCGATGGGCAGGAAGGCGGCGCCGATCCGCTGCACGGCGAGGACGGCAACGACCATCGCGACCGAGCGGCCGAGCGCCAGCGCCACGACCCGTTCCTCCCCGACCCCGCATCGGCGCAGCAGGTCGGCGACCACGTCGGCCCGCTCGATCAGCTCCGCGTAGGTCAGGGTCAGCTCGGCGGATTCCACGGCGATCGCGTCCGGCGTCTCGATGGCCGCCCGCGCGACCGGACCGGCGATGCCTTCCACCGGAAGGCCGGGGGCGGTGTCGTGGGCGGCGCCGGGCGGCAGGTCTCGTTCGGCGGTGGCGGGCACCAGGGGGGCGCGACCGACCGGCGCGTCCGGATCGGCGATGAGCGCGGTGAGCAGCGTGCCGAAGGAATCGGCCCAGGCCCGCACCACCTCGGGGGAGTACACGTCGGTACGGATGTCCAGGCTCGCCTCGAGCCCGTCGTCCGCGTCCTGGATGACGCCGATCAGGTCGTACTCGCCGCCGGTGTGGATCCGTTCCGGCTCGACGAGCCCCCGCAGCGCTCGCTCGCTCGCCTGGCGGGGCAGGTACATGAAGACCCATTGGAAGAGGGGAGAGCGACCGGCCACCCGCACCGGGTCGACTGCCCCGACGATGCGTCCCACCGGTACGTCGGCGCTCGCCATGATGCCGGAAAACTCGGCGGTGAAGCGGCCGAGCAGTTCCCCGAAGCCGGTGTCGCGGCCGATGCGCCAGCGGACCGGCGCCACGTTCATGACGTACCCGATCACTCGGTCCAGACCTTGCGCCGAACGGTTGGCCGTAGGGGTTCCGATGACGAAGTCGTCCTCGCCGGTCAGCCGGTGCGCGAACACCGCGAAGGCGGTGAAGACGACCCCGTACACGCTCGCGCCGCGTTCGCGGGCGAAGGCACGGACGGCCGTCTCGGTCGCCGCGGCGATGCGGAAGGGCACTTGGATGATGTCGAACGCGGCATCGTCGGCCGCCGCCGCCGTCGGCGGGTCGACGACCGGCGGGCCGACGGTGAGCGGGCCGACGGTCAGCGGGCCGACGGTCAGCGGGCGAGGTGAGGAGGGCAGGTAGTCGCGCCAGAAGCCGAGCCGCGCGTCGAACACGCCCGCGGCTTCCAACTCTCGCTGGAAGGCGGCGAAATCGGCGTACTGGATCGCCGGGCGGCGGAGCGGCGGCGCCAGCCCGTCGCGGACCGCCCGGTAGATCTCCGTGAACTCGGCGTGCAGCACGTCGGAGGACCACCAGTCGCTGACGATGTGGTGCAGCGCCAGCGCCAGCGTCGAGCGCTCGTCGTCCACCCTGACGAACATGCCGCGGGCGAGCCGGTCCCGGCCGAGGTCGAAGGGCCGGCGCGCGAATTCCTCCAGCACCTCGCGCAACGATGCCGACGTGCCGCGCAGGTCCAGGCGAGCCAGCGGGAAGCGCTCCGCCGGCGGGAAATCCACGGCCACGTCGTACGGGTCCGGTGCGTCGTGCGGGTGGTCTCGCCCGTGCTCGCGGATCCGGGTGCGGAGGACGTCGTGGTTGTCCTGAACGATCGTCAACGCCCTCTCCACGTCGGCGGGATCGACCGGGCCGTCGAAGTGGTAGGCGGAGCACAGGTTGAGCGACGCGTTTCCGGGATAAAGCGACTGGTATACCCACAGGTCACGTTGGGCGGGACTCAACCGTGCCGGCTCTGATTGATCGCGTGGCGGCACGATATCGGGGATCGCGTCGAGCCGGCCGGCCTCGACGAGACGGCGCAGCAGCCGTACCCGCTCGGCGGAGCCGAGCGCGGCGAAGCGGCTCGTCGGCGAGATGCTCATATCGCGATGTCCCTTCGAATCACGGCCAACCGCCGCAGCCCGGCGAGCACGTCCTCCCGGTCGAGCCCGAAGTCGACGAAGCACGCCACCTCGTCGACGCCGAGTTCTTGCAGGTCGAGGAGGGTCTTCCGGCACGTCGGCTCCGTGCCGAGCAGGCCGCCCCAGGCCAGGTAGCGCTCGAACGCGAACTCCGCGAGCGTCTCGCGCTGGCCCTCGGTCAGCGCGGTGACCCGGTCGTCGGCCTCTCGGTTGGAGGCGGTCTGGGCGACGTAGGACTTGAGGTAGGCCATGAGCGGCGACCGGACCTTGCGCCGTACCTCATCGTCGGAGACGCCCAGATAGGTATGCGCCATCAGCGTGACGTTGCCGCGCTCGGGGGCTCCGGCCCCCGGCGCGGCCTGGTCGTACGCCCTCCGGTACCGGCCGATCCGTTCGGCCAGCTGCTCACGGGTGTAGGCGATGGCGGCGCCCAGGACGTTGGTCCTCAGCCGGCCCGCGGTCTCCCACGTCTCGGCCCGGCCCGACGTGGTCAGCCACAGCGGAAGCGCGGGCGACACCGGCCTGGGCTGGGGCCGGACCGCGACGATCTGTCCGGTGCCGTCGACGAACTCGGCCGCCTCGCCGGCCCATAGGCTGCGCAGCAACGGGATGTCGCGCACCGTGCGGTCCCGCCGGTCGGCGTAGTGATCGGGAGCGAGCACGAAGTCGGCGGAGTGCCAGCCGGTGGCCAGCGAGATGCCGATCCGGCCGCCGCCGGAGAGGTTGTCCACGATCGCCCAGTCCTCGACGACCCGAAGCGGATGGTGCAGCGGGAGGACCAGGCTGCCGGCGCGGATGCCGATGCGCTCGGTGGCGACGGCGAGCGCGGCGCCGAGGAGGCCGGGGTTCGGAAAGACCTGCCCGAATTGCTGAAAGTGTCGCTCCGGCGTCCACACGGCGACGAAACCCAGCCGGTCGGCCTCCGCGGCGATCGCCAGGATGTCCTCGTACTTCGCCGAGTGGCGGCCAGGTCCGCTCGCGTCGTCAGAACCGAAGAACATCACGCTGAGGTCCATGCGTTCCTCACATTCGGACGCAGGCTTCGCTCGAGGCCGAGCACATATCCTTCATTGGCGTGGTGCTATCTCCGTGGCGGGCGGGCGTGGACAAATCATGTCCCGATTGTGCCCGGGCAGAGCCCGGCAATTGGGGAGAGCACCGCGCTCATGACGCGAGTCTTGTGAACCGTCACCCGGTTGAGCGCGGACACTACGACAACTCGGTCAGGGCGGTCTGGTATTGCTCTCGCAATCCGTGGTCTTCGTCGATCAGATACCACTTGAGCGTGATAGTAAACCGCGAGCTCAATTCGATTGGTGGCCGGATATGGCCAACATGTCCTACGCTGGGGAGACAGGTATTTGATCGGCCGCAAAGTTCGGCCCGGGCCTTGACAAACGGTCACGGCCGTCTCAAAGATACGGCTGTACAGATGCCGCTCGTTGTACGTTGTTTATGCCTGCATAGTGCTTGGTCTCCGCGGTATTCAAGGACGGAGATGGCATGCCGGTCGCGTCCACTTATCCCGTGGTCAGGGTGCCGGCCCGCTTGGTGTCGCCCTGCGAGTGACCTTGGTCTCGACGGGCGGACCTGTCCGCAGAACCGGACATCCTTGCCGATTTCGCCACTTCTCATCGAGTCATTCCAGGCCAGACGTAGAGGTGTGTCTCAGTGCGTGGCTTCTTGACCGGGGTCGATGCCTCGGCGTTCCTCGAAGCCAGGCTCTCCGCGTTGGCCAAGCGACACGGTGTGTGCGGGGCGCAACTGGCCATTTTGTGTGACGACGAGTTGATAACGATTGAGGTCGGTGATCTCGAACATCGCAGCCGTCGGCCAATTTCGCGCGATACCGCATTTCCGATCGGCTCGGTCACCAAGTCATTTACGGCCACCTTGGCAATGGTCCTCGTCGCGGACGGCGATCTTGATCTCGATATGCCGTTGCGAACTCTCCTGCCCGAGCTGGATGAGCTCGCTGACCGGCTGACGCTCCGGCATTTGCTCAGTCACACGGGTGGACTCGCCGGCGAATCAGGATCGGCGGGCGCAGCTGTCAGCTCATTGCGTCGTTATGTGGCGGACCACTGCCACCGGCGAAATGTCGTGCTGCCACCCGGCACCGGCTTTTCCTATTCCAACATCGGGTATGTCGTCGTCGGCCGGCTGATCGAGGCTGTTACCGGGATGAGCTGGGCGGAGGCGATGGAGTCGATCCTGCTCCGGCCGCTGGGCATCGTCCCCGCGTTCGTCCCCGCGTTCGCGTCCTCGTTCGCCTCCTCGGCGGAGTCACGGGCACCGGCCGCGCGTTCCGTGGCCACCGGCCACTCGGTCAACGTGTCGCTCGGCCGCACCCAGCCCGTCCGCCAGTCGATCCCGGCGGCCGAAGCCCCGGCCGGCGGGCTGGCCGTGAGCGCCCTGGACCTGCTGGCCCTCGGCCGGCTCCATGTCGAGCCGGGTGCGCCCGAGATACTCCCGCCGGAACACGCCGAGGTCATGCGCAGGCCGGTGCCCGCCGCGGCGCCCGTTGGGCTGGCCGACGGATGGGGGCTCGGCCTGGCCGTGTTCCGCGGCGCCGGGGCCGACTGGGTCGGCCATGACGGCAACGCGGACGGGACCGCGTGCTACCTGCGCGTCGATCCGGCCGGCGGCCGGGTGGTCGCCCTCACCGCCAACACCAACACCGGAATCGGCATGTGGCGGGAGGTGCGCGCCGTACTGTCCGACGCCGGAATCCCCCTGCCTTCCACCACGTACGGCGATGTCGCCGGCGACCATCGACCGGGACGCTCCTCGCCGGACCGTGCCGGGACGTACGCCAATGGCGACCACGAGTACGTGATCGGCTGCTCGGACGGACGCTGGTCCCTCACCGCCAACGGCGCGGATCTCGCCTTGCTGATGGGTACCGACGATCTCACCTTCACGCTGCTGGACCGCACTTCTGGCCAGCGGCTGCCCGGCGGGCGGTTCCTGCGAGACCCGGTCACCGGAGCGGTCAACGGGATCATGGTCGGCGGCCGCGTCGCCGGCCGGCGCACACCCGATCCTCAACATCCGCCGGCGGCGCTTTGACCGAGAACCATGAGGAGAGACAGACGATGCCCTCATCGCAGCCCTCATCGCACCAAAGCCGCGTCCCACCGGCCGGCCGCACCGGCGCGATTCCGCTCTCCTTCGCCCAGCGGCGGCTCTGGCTTCTCGAACAGCTGTGGCCGGGCACCGCCGAACACCACAGCGCGCGGGCGCTGCGGCTGGCCGGCCCCCTGGACGTCCCGGCGCTGTCCGGAGCCGTCCGAGAGGTGGTCGCCAGGCACGAGTCGCTGCGCACCACCTTCGGCGAGGCCGACGGCGTCGAGGGTGTCGAGGGTGTCGAGGGCGTCGACGGCGGGGCGGCGCAGGTCGTGCAACCGCCCCCGGCGGCGGATGCCCGGCTCGTCGCCGAGGTGACGCTGACGGCGCCGGACGATCTGGACCGGGTGCTGGCCGAGGAGTCCGCCCGCCCCTTCGACTTGCGCCGCGGGCCGCTGTTTCGCGCGCTGCTCGCGCGCGTCGCCGACTCCGAGCACGTCCTGCTGCTCACCGCCCACCAGATCGTCGCCGACGGCTGGTCGATGGGCCTCCTGCTCGAAGAGATCGCCGCGGACTACACCGCCCGATTGAAGGGCGGTACACGGCTGCCGCCGCCCCCGCGGGTTCGGTACGCCGACTTCGCGGCGGCGCAACGCGAGCAGCCGGCCGACGTACAGTCCGAGCACGTCGACTACTGGAGGCGGCGGCTCGCGGGCGTCACGCCGCTCGACCTCATCACCGACCGGCCGCGGTCCGCCGCCCGGGCCTGCGCGAGGGAAGTGCACCGGTCGACCGTGCCGGCGGACGTCGCCGCGCGGCTCGCCGAGCTCGCCCGCGACCAGGGAACCACGCTGTTCACCGCGTTGGTGGCGGCGTGCCAGCTGTGGTGCGCCCGCTATGCCGGCCAGGACGACGTCGCGATCGGCATGGCCGTCGCCGCGCGGCGCCGCCCGGAGCTGGAGCGAACGGTCGGCTGCTTCGCCGACACGGTGGTGGTGCGATCGACGGTGGACCTGTCGCTGTCCTTCACCGAGTTCGTGAGCGCGGTCGGGGACACCGCCCGAGACGCGCTCGCGCACGGCGAGGTGCCGTTCGAGCGCCTGGTCGACGCCGTCGACGCCGTTGACCCCATTGACGCCGTCGACGCCGAACGTGAGCTCAGCCGCGACCCGCTCTTCGACGTGATGGTGGGGTGGCAGGGCACGTCGCCCCGGCCGCCCGCGTTCCCCGGGCTGCGGGTCGAGAACGTGGCGGTGCCGCCCCCCGCCGCCGCGCTCGACCTCCTGGTGGAGTTCGCCGAGTTCCCCGAGCGCGGCGGCGAGCTGGGCTGCTCCCTCCAATACAGCGGCGACCTGTTCGACGCGGCCACCATCGAGCGGATGGCCCGGCAGCTGCGAACGTTGCTCGCCGCGGTGGCGGCCGAGGCGCACCGGCCGATGGGCGAGGTGCCCATGCTGAGCGTCGCCGAGCGCGACCAGGTGCTGTCCGAATGGAACGACACCTTCGTCGCCGTACCCGAGGGTTCGGTGGCCGGTCTGTTCGAGGCCCAGGCCAGCCGCACCCCCGCGGTCGTGGCGGTCCGCCAGGGGACCGACGCCCTGACCTACCGGGAGCTGGACGAGCGCGCCGGGCGGCTGGCCCGTCGGCTGACCGGACTCGGCGTCCGGGCCGAGGATCGGGTTGGGGTGCTGATGGACCGTTCGGTCGAGACGGTGGTCGCGCTGCTGGCGATCGTCAAGGCGGGGGGCGCCTACCTGCCGCTCGACGAATGGGCCCCGGACGAACGACTGCGGCTCATGCTGACCGAGGCCGGCGCCTCGGTGCTGGTGACCGACCGCGTATGGGAGCCCACGGCCCGGCGGATCTGCTCCGGGCACGTGGTGCTGGGGGAGCGGGTTCGCGACGAGACCGTCCCGGGCGAGGCGGGTCGCGGCGAGGCGGCCGACGACGACAGTGCTCGCCGGATCGACCCGGAGCAGCTGCTGTACGTCATGTACACCTCGGGGTCGACCGGCGTCCCCAAGGGCGTGGCGGTGCGCCATCGTGACGTGGTCGCGCTGGCGTTCGACCGGCTCTTCGCCGGCCCCGCGCACGATCGGGTGTTGCTGCACTCGCCGCTCGGGTTCGACGCCTCGACGTATGAGCTGTGGGTGCCGTTGCTGCGCGGCGGCCAGGTGGTGGTGGCCCCGCCGGGCGACATCGACCCCGCCGTCCTGCGGCAGGCGATCACCGAACACGGTGCGACCGGAATGTACCTGACCGCCGGGCTGTTCCGGATGATCTCCGTCGAGGCGCCGCACTGCCTGGCGGGGGCGGGCGAGGTGTGGAGCGGCGGCGAGGCCGTGCCCGCCGCGGCCGTCCGCGCGGTGCTGGAGGCGTGCCCTGGGCTGGCCGTGGTCGACGGTTACGGCCCCACCGAGACGACCACGTTCGCCACCACGTACTCGATGGCGGACGCCGCCGCCGTCCCCGCGGCGGTCCCGATCGGGCGGCCCTTGGACAATATGCGGGTCTACGTCCTCGACGGCCGGCTGCGGCCGGTGCCCGTAGGGGTGCCCGGCGAGCTCTACATCGCCGGGGCCGGACTGGCCCGCGGCTACCTCGGCCGGCCGGGGCTGACGGCGGAACGGTTCGTCGCCGACCCGCACGGCGCGCCGGGCACGCGCATGTACCGCACCGGCGACCTGGTGCGCTGGCGCGCCGATGGGATCCTGGACTTCATCGGCCGGGTCGATGACCAGGTGAAGATCCGGGGGTTCCGGATCGAGCCGGGCGAGATCGAGGCGGTGCTCGTCCGCCATCCCCAGGTGTCCGAGTGCGTCGTGGTCGTCCGGCAGGACCGGTCGGGCCGCAAACACCTTGTCGCCTATCTGGTGCCGGAACCGGGCTCCGCGGACGCCGGCGGCCCGGCGCCGCGGGAGTATCTGGCCGGGCTGCTGCCGGACTACATGGTCCCGCAGACCTTCGTGACGCTGGACAGGCTGCCGCTCAGCCCCAACCGCAAGGTGGACCGGCGGGCGCTGCCGGCTCCGGACGCGCGGCAGGACACGGCATCCGCGGACGCGTCGCCGGCGGGCGCGTCCGACCCGGTGCAGCCGGTGCCGCCGGTGCTGCCTCTCGCCGCCCGCGATGGCGACCTGCCGCTGTCCTTCGCCCAGCAACGGCTGTGGTTCCTGCACGAGTTCGAGCCGAACAGTTCCGAATACATCACCTACATCGCCGTGCGGCTGCGCGGGCGCCTGGACGTGGCCGCGCTGCGCGGCGCGCTCACCGAGCTCGTCGCCAGGCACGAATCCCTCCGGACGACGTTCGATTCGGTGGACGGACGCCCGGTCCAGGTGGTGCACCCACCGCACGAGGTGGCGTTGCCGATACGCGACCTGTCCGAGCTGCCCGCCGAGGAGCGACAGGCCGAGCTGGATCGGATCGGCGCCGAGGAGAGCGGCCGCCCGTTCGACCTGCGGACCGGGCCGCTGCTGCGGACGCGGCTGGTCCGGCTGGCCGACGACGAGCACGCGCTCACGCTCGCCCAGCATCACATCATCACCGACGGGTGGTCGGTGCGCATCCTCATCGACGAGCTGAGCATCGCGTACGAGGCGTTGCGCACCGGTGCGCGGCCGCGGCTGCCGCCGCTGTCCCGCCAGTACGCCGACTACGCCGCCTGGCAGCGCGACCGGCTGGCCGGCGGCGCGCTCGGCGAGAACAACGCGCTCGACGAGCACCTGGCGTACTGGCGCAGGCAGCTCGCCTGCGTGCCGACGCTGGAGCTCCCCACCGACCGCCCCCGGCCCGCCATGCGGACCAGCAACGGCGCGCTGCATGAATTCGAGGTGCCGGCCGAGGTGAGCGCGCGGCTCAAGGAACTGGGCCGGCGCCACGACTGCACCTTGTTCATGACGTTGGTCGCGGCGTGCCAGTTGCTGTTCCACCGATGGTCCGGTCAGGACGACGTGGCGGTGGGGACGGCCGTCTCCGGCCGAGAGCAGGCCGAGCTTGAGCACATCGTCGGCCTCTTCGTGAACACCCTGGTGCTGCGGTCCCATGTGGCGGGCGACAAGACGTTCGGTGAGTTCCTGGCCGATGTCCGGGGCACCGTGCTGGACGCCTTCGCCCATCACGAGGTCCCGTTCGACCGGGTGGTCGACGAGATCCAGCCGGTCCGCGACACCAGCCGCACCCCGCTCTTCCAGGTCATGTTGGTGCTGCAGAACCTCGGCGACCGGCTGCCCGCGCTGCCCGGCCTTGTCGTCGAGAAGCTCGTGCCTCCGGTGCTGACCACCAGTTTCGACCTCAGCTTCGACTTCGCCGAGCGCGGCGACCGCATCGCCGGTGTGGTGCAGTACAGCTCCGACCTGTTCGACGCGGCCACCATCCGGCGGATGGTCGGACATCTGCTGGTCGTGCTGGACGCCGTGTCCGCCCGTCCCGCACTGCGGCTCGCCGAGGTTCCGGTGCTGAGCGCGGCGGAGCGGAACCAGGTGCTGGTGGAGTGGAACGACACGGACCTGGTCGTGCCGGAGGCGACGCTGCCGGAGGTGTTCACGGCGCGGGTACGGCGGACATCGGGGGCGACCGCCCTGGTGTGCGGCGATGTGCGGCTCACCTTCGCCGAGCTGAACTCCCGGTCGAACCGCCTGGCGCGCCATCTCCGCGCGCGGGGCGTGCGACCGGAGCGGGTGGTGGCGGTGTCGCTGCCGCGGTCCGCGGACGCGATCGTCGCGCTTTGGGCGGTGTGGAAGGCGGCCGGTGTCTATCTGCCCGTCGATCCCGCACTGCCCGCCGACCGAGTGGCCATGATGCTGCGCGACGCCGATCCGGTGCTGGTGCTGGACGCGCCCGTGCCGGCGGAGACCTTGGCGGCGTACCCGGACGACGATCTCGACGTGCCTGCCGAACTGGAGCACGCCGCCTACGTGATCTACACCTCCGGATCGACCGGGACACCGAAGGGCGTCGTGGTCACCCATGCCGGCCTGGCCAACCTGCTGGTCGGCCATCAGGCGCGATGGCTGCCGCCGAAGCCGATCCGGGCGGCGCAAACCGCGACCTTCTCCTTCGACACCTCCATGTGGGGGCCGCTGTTGATGGCGGTCGGGCACGAGGTGCATCTGATCGACGAAGACGTCCGGCTGGACCCGGCCGCGCTGGCCGGCCACGTGGCCGAGCGCCGCATCGACCTCTTGGACGTCACGCCGACGTATGCGCGGCAGCTGATCGCGGCCGGACTATTGGACGAGGGGCGGCACCGCCCCAAAGCGGTGGTGCTGGGCGGGGAGGCGATGGACGAGGCGCTGTGGCGCGACCTCGCGCGGGCCGAGGACACGGCGGGCTACAACATCTACGGCCTCACCGAGTGCACGGTGGACGCGCTGGTGTCTCCGATCGGCGGTACCGACCGGCCGATGGTGGGCCGGCCGCTGCCCAATGTCAGGGCGTACGTGCTGGACGATGGGTTGCGTCCGGTGCCCATCGGAGTGCCCGGTGAGCTGTTCTTGTCCGGAGCGCAGGTGGCGCGGGGGTATCTGAACCGGCCCGGGTTGTCCGCCGAGCGGTTCGTGGCCGACCCCTACGGCGATCCCGGCGCCCGGATGTATCGCACCGGCGATCGGGCGCGCTGGATCGCGACGCCCCGACCAACCGGCCCCGACCGGCCTCCCGAGGGCGGTGTGCTGGAGTTTCTCGGCCGCGTGGATGATCAGGTGAAGATCCGCGGGTTCCGCGTCGAGCCCGGGGAGGTCGAGGCGGCGCTGGTCGCCCATCCCGGCGTGGGTGAGGCGGTCGTGGTCGCCCGTGCGGACCAGCCGGGGACAACGCGCCTCGTCGCCTACCTGGTGCCCGCGGCGCCCGAGACGGATGTCCCGGAGAACCTGCGGTCCTGGCTCAAACAGAGCCTGCCCGACTACATGGTGCCCACGGTCTTCGTCGCGCTCGACGCGCTCCCGCGCACGCCGAGCGGGAAGATCGACCGCCGCGCGTTGCCCGCGCCGCCCCGGCAGCCCGCCGCCGGCGCGCCGTACGTGGCGCCGCGTGGCCCGCTCGAAGAGCGGCTGGCCCGCATCTGGGCCGACGTGCTGGGCCTCGACCGGGTCGGCGTCGAGGACAACTTCTTCGCCATCGGCGGCGACTCCATCCTCAGCATCCAGGTCGTCGCCCGGGCCCGGCAGGCGGGGCTGCGGCTGACCGCCAAGGACCTGTTCGTGCATCAGACCGTCGCCGCGCTGGCCCCGGTCGTCGCCCCGGTCGGCGATCACGACGCCGACCGGCCCGTGACCGGTGACGTCCCGCTCACCCCGATCCAGCGGTGGTTCTTCGGCACGCATGTGGTCAACCCGCGGCACTTCAACCAGTCCACAGTGGTCGAGCTCACGGCGGACGTCGACGAGCAGATGGTGGAGCGGGCGCTCGACGCGCTCGTGGTCCACCACGACGCCTTGCGCATGCGCTTCGAACCGACCGGCGGCCAATGGCGGCAGCACAACGCCCCGCCCATGCCGGGCACCTTCGTCCTCGGCAGGCGCGACCTGTCGGGCATGGCCCCCGACGAACAGCTCGCCGCGATGGAGAAGACCGCCGACGAGGTGCACGTCGGCTTCGATCTGGGCCGCGGCCCGCTGCTGCGCGGGGTGCTGTTCATCCGGGGCGAGGGACGGCAGCCGTGCCTGCTTTTGGTGGCGCATCACCTGGTGGTGGACGGCGTCTCGTGGCGCATCCTGCTCGACGATCTGGAAACGGCCTACCATCAGCTCGCCCGCGGCGAACCCGTGCGCCTCGCCGCCAAGACGACGTCGTTCCGGGACTGGGCGCACCGGCTGGCCGGGCACGTGGCCGCGGGCGGCCTGGACCACGAGGTGGCGCACTGGGCCGCGACGCTGGACGGCCGGCCGCCGCCCCAAGACGAAGCCCCCCGGCCGCTCGGCACGCTCGGGGTGGCGCTCGGCGCCGAGGACACCGACGCGCTCTTGCGTACGGCGCCGACCGCGTTCCGCACCCGGATCAACGAGGTCCTGCTCGCCGCGCTCGGCTGGGCGCTGTCCCGGGTGAGCGGCTACGACAGGGTGTCGGTGGACCTGGAGGGGCACGGCCGGGAGGAGATCATCGAGGGCGTCGACCTGTCGCGTACGGTCGGCTGGTTCACCACCGTCTACCCGGTCGCCCTGGAGCTGCCAGATGGCGCCGCCGGCCCTCCCGACTGGACGGCCTTGGTCAAGTCGGTGCGCAGACAGGTGCGCGCCGTACCGGGAAACGGGTTCGGCTTCGGCGCGCTGCGCTACCTCGGCCCGCCCCGGGTGCGCGAACGGCTGTCGGGAGCCGGGCCGCAGGTGGTGTTCAACTACCTCGGCCAGTGGGACGCCCGGTCATCGGAGTCTGCCGACGCGGGTCTCTTCGTCGGATTCCATCCGCCGCTGGGACAGGAGCGGGACCCGGCCGAGCGGAGCGCGCACGCGCTCGAAGTGGTCGGCGCGGTCCAGGACGGCCGGCTGGGGTTCGCCCTGTATTACCGGCCGGACCGGTACGACATGACCTCCATGGAAGCGCTCGCACGTGAGTTCACCGAGGCGCTGCGGGCCATCGCTTCGACGTGCCGGCAGACGGTCCGATGACGCCGGGAGGGAGGCCGCCAGGCCCTGCACGGCCACAGGGATACTGAGGGGATGCCGCACCTGCGTCCCCTTGACGTGTCCGCGCTTGTCGCCGATGTCGCTCAACGGGAGCTGTTGACGCGCTTTCGCCGGCTGAGATCAGGTGACGTATGGGAGAAATCGGCGGGTGACGTGGTCACGACGGCTGACATCGCAGCGGAGCGACGGCTGGCCCGGGACCTTACCCGGTTATTGCCCGGATCGGGATTCGTCGGTGAGGAAGGCGTCGCCGCGGGCGATGTCGATCTGCCCGCGGCGTTGGCCGAAGATCGCCCCGTGTGGATCGTCGACCCGCTCGATGGTACGTCGAACTTCGTTCGGGGCAGAGACCGGTTCTGTCTGATGGTGGCGCTCATGTCGTCCGGCTCCCTGCTCGGTTCGTGGCTGGTGGCGCCCGCTGTGCGGTTGACCGGAATGGCGTGGGCGGGTGACGGCGCGTATATCAATGGGACGCCGATGAGGCTCATGCGCTCGGGAGCATCGCCGTTGAGGGTGGTCGTCACCGACCCGGCCTACCGAACTGACGAAGACCGCGCGCAGATAGCGCGGCTGAAGCGTGAGAGCGTGCTCCTGCGTGACTGCGATGGAGTTGGTGTCGTCTATCTCGAACTCGTGCGGGGTCTGCATGATGCGGCCGTGTTCGGGTGGATGAACGTGTGGGATCACGCTGCCGGTCTGTTGTTGTATCGCGAGGCCGGGGGCCGGGATGTCACAGGCAGTGGTGCGGCGTTCGGTCTCGCTGAGCCCAATCGGCCACCGTTGATCCTCGCCCCCACCCTCGAATCAAGCCGCTGGCTCCGAAGGGTCGCCGTTCTCGGAGCGTAGGAATGCCGGGCTGACGATTCGACCACGATGGATCACGATGCGTTGGGCGGGGCGCTCGGCGAGTGCGTGCCTGACGTTGTCCGCCGGGACGGCCAGCAGTTCGGCGGGCGCCCCGGCCGTCAGGCGCGGGGTGGACAGGCCCATCACGGAACGGGCGTGCTCGCTGATCGCGCTGAAGGCCTCCTCGATCGTCAGGTGTCCGGCGAGGACGAGCAGGCATGCGGTGTCGAAGGCGTCCCCGCGGCCAAGGGGATTGAACGGGTCCTGCACGTTGTCCCCGCCTCCGGCGACGGTGACGCCGGCGTCGAGGAGGTGGCGGAGGGCGGTCAACCCGCGTGGGACGGGCATGTCATGCCGGCGGCCCTGAAGGTAGAGGTTGGTGGCCGGGCAGCAGACCACGGCGATGCCGGCGGCGGCGAGGTCCGCGGCGACCTGCCGGGCACGGCCGCTCGGTCGCGTGCCGAGGCTCACACAGTGGCTGGCGGTGACGCGGTGGGGAAACTGAGATCGCAGCACGTGGTCGGCGAGATGCTCCAGGCAGCTGGTCGTGGCGGTGAGGGTCTCGTCGGTGTGCAGATCTACCGGTGCGGCGTGCTCGGCCGCGATGGCCAGCAGGGTCTCCTGGCAGCGGAGCGGATCGGGATCCCGATAGGGTGCGCCGCCGACGACGTCGGCGCCGCCACGCATGGCCTCTCGCAGGTGGGCGCGGTTGTCGGCCCCGTCGGGGCCGGTCACCGGGATGTCGACGAACGCGACGATGTCGATGTCGAGTTCTCCGCGGAGACGTTCGCGGACCTCGACCGCCGCGTGCAGCAGGTGCAGCCCGGTCTGGGTTCCGACGTCGACGTGGGTGCGGATGGCGGTACTGCCATGGCGCAGCATGGCCCGGCCGGCGGACATGGCCCTGGTCACGATGCCGTCGTGGCCGGCCGTGGTGCGGTAGCGATACCAGGCGTGGACCGCGCTGTCCAGGTCGCCTGTGGGGTTGGTCAGGATGTCGGCGGTGAGAATCTTGTCAAGGTGCGTGTGGGGTTCCGCGGGAGCCGGCAGCAAGAGGAACCCGGTGAGGTCGATGTGTTCCGCCGCCTCAGCCGCCTCACCCGCCTGCGTCGCGTCCGCCGGACGCGGCCCGTGTGGGGTGATGGCGGCGATACGGTCGCCGACGATCGTGACATCGGCGGGGATTCCATCGGGCAAGGTGGCGTTGCCGAGCAGCAACGAGGGCTCGAGTCCGGGTGGCGGGTTCATCAGTGATCGGCGTCAGGTGCCGGCGCTCGGAGCCGGGACGTCCGGCAGTGGCTGGGCGCCGATGCTGGTGAACAGGTCCCCGGCGTCGAGCTTGCCGAGATCCGGCAGGACGAGCCCGCCGGTCTCGATCTCGTCGAGCTTGAAGCCGATCAGCCCGATGTTCGCGTGGTGCAGTGCGCGGGTCGCGGGTACCGCACTGCAGATCACGGCGGCGATCTCCTGCGCGGCGTCGATGACCGTGGTGATCGCGTGGTGGGCCGCGAGGATGGTGGCGCCGGTGCCGGCGACGCAGTCCACGTAAAGGACGATCTCGTAGGCCGTGCGGGGGATGGTGGTGCGGTAGTCGCACACCACCTTGGTGCCGTCCCTGCGCAGGCCGAGCATGCAGAAGTCCGCGCCGCCGAACTCGGCGGCGAAGCTGGGATAGAGCAACGCGCCGCCGCGAAGGATGATCACGCACAGCATCTCGCCGCGGCCGCCGCCGGGGCCGGGGCCGGGCCCGGCGACGCCGGGACTGCCGTGCACGGCCTGGGCGAGCGACTGCCCCAGCCGGTTGATGTTGTGGCGCATGAGTGCGGTGGGCTGGGATGCGGAGCTCATCGCGCCGTACAGATTGTCGGGATCGGGGACGACCTGACGGATGATCGTCATTGGGCTGCCACTTTCGCGGTGAGCGCGTCGCGGCACCAATCGAGGAGCCTGTCCTCGGCGGCGAATACCGGGTGGGCCCGCGGAACACCGTCCAATCGCAGGCGGCCTTCGGCCGCGAATCGTCCGATGGCGATGATCGTGGCGGCCAGTCGCACCTCGGGCCGGAACAGCAGGTCGTCAACGAGGGAGGCGACATCGTTTTTCGCGATCGCCGTTCGGCATGTTCTGGGATCGAGGTCGGCCACGATGTCGGCCAATGCCCACACCCCGTCGTCGACGAGCAGCCGGGTGAGAGGATCTTCGAAGAAGTACTCGATCGCCGCGGAGAACGTCTTTTGTCCCAGCACCAGGTGCCGATCCGGCGCGGTTCCGCAGAAGATCCAGAACCGTCCGTCGCTGTTCATGGTGACCGCCAGGCCACCGGTATTGGTGTAGCGGCCCCGGATCGCGTCGTTGACCGCGGTGGCGAGGACCAGTTGACCTTGGCGGTTCTCGAACGGACCGTAGTACTCGCGGATCGACTTGGATCGCGAGCTGAGTTCGGATCGCTCGGTGAGCCTGCCGGCCTTGCCGCTGGCTCGGAACACGTTGAACGTGATGGGCGCCGACCGTCCGTCGGGCAGGAGCAGGCGCCGGTTCCAGTCATCTACCGTTATGAGCTCGCCCCCCACCTCCTCGGCGAGGAGGCGGTCGACGTAGTCGCGATCCGGCTGGATGCTGCGGAAGCCGAGCGCCATGTCTCCGGGCTCACCGCTCCATGCCTTGACGACGTTTCCGTAATGCTCGATGAGCACGGGCTTCGGCGCGTTCACGTGGTAGCGATCGATGCTCAGCCGGAGCAGCAGTTCGGGGCCGAGCCGATTGCGGCGCCGGGCGGCGGACAAGCGTGTGATCATACGCCGAGCGGCCTCTTCGGTCTTGGCCCAGTATCCGGCGGTGACGATCTCAATGCGGGGGACCTGAACGGTCTCCAGAAGTCGCAGAATGCTGGAAAGCTTGAGGAACGGCTCGCCGCCTCCGGTGATGTTCAGCTTCTCCGATTGTGAGGAGTTGATGAACTCGATCGCCGTCTCCAGCTCGTCGGGATCGAGCGAGTCCTTGGCCGATTTGCGTTCCAGGTCCGAGGAGTACATGCAGTGTTCGCAGGCGACCGGGCACAGCTCGCTCAAGTGAATGAAGAAGCTGGATCCGGTGGACGGCAGGGCGCCGGGATTCCAGCGGCATCGCTCGATGAGGCCGGCGCGCGCACTGATGGGGTTCGCGAACAACTCAGGAACGCCGGGTAGCCGCATTATGGTCTTTCCCTCTCTTTTGTCGCGCACCCAGGTGGGCGGCGTCGCGGTCTGCGGGGCACGGGCCGGATGCGCGGATCGCGGCGGTCGCGGCGGTCACGGCGGCACGGACGCCCGGAGGCGCACCTGCGTCCGCCCGACGATGGAGACGGCGCGGATCACAAGGAACACACCGACGCCGGCGGCGAGCAGGACCAGATAGGGGATGAGGTACCACCGCTGCAACCCGGTGACGGTGGCGAACACCGGTGGCCCGATGAGCGTGCCGGCGCTGCCGAGTTGGACGAGGATCCCGTTGGCCAAGGGCAGATCAGCGGGGGAGCGCACGACCATGGGAAGCGACCCGTAGGCCGCGGCCACGGCGACGCCGACGGTGAATAACAGCAGAACGGCGGCGCCGATCGTGACGCCCACGGGGGGTTTGAGACCGAACGTGAGGGCGGTCGGCGCCGCGGACAGCAACCCGGCCGAGGTCAGCACCTGTGCCCGCACGCCGCGGCGTAAGAGCACACCCGCGAGCACAGTGCCGGGGATGCCGGCCACGGCCGCGACCGACGTGGTCACCCCGGCCCGCGCGGTCGACATGCCCAGTTCCGAGCGCAGGTACTCCGGCAACATCGACAGCACGGCGACGCTCACCAGCGCCACCGCGCTGAACCCGCCGGCGAGCAGCAGCGGCCCGGCCCACGCGCCCCGTAGGCCGTGCGTTCGCTCCGGCGGCCGGCGAACCGGCTGAGCGTCCGGCGCGGACCGAACGAGCGACGTGACCAATGCGAGCCCCAGACAGGTGAGCGCGACGACGGCGAACCACCACTGCCAGCCCCATCGAGATCCGATCACACCACCGGCGGTCGCACCGAGCGCGAGCCCGGTCGGGATGCATCCTCCCCATAAGGCGAGAGCCAATGACCGCTGACGCTCGGCCACCCGCGTGACGAGCAGCACCGGGCCACCGACCATGACCAGCAGATAGCCGGCGCCCTCGACCAGTCGCAGGCAGATCAGCACGGCCGGTCTGGTGGACACGGTCATCGCCGCCCCCGCGGCGGCCATCACGATCAGTCCCGTGGCCAGCCAGCGGGCGGGATCACGGTGCCGAAGCCACTCGCCCACCGGGGCGCCGAACGCCGCCGTGACGAAAGTGATCGCCGAGATCGCCGCGCCCAGCCACGTGGCGGTCAATCCGAAAGCGTCCTGCACGGACGCGGCAATCGGCGCGACCTTCCCGAGGCAGATGGCCGCGACCACGCCGCAAGCGAGGGGAGCCCACCGCCAGCAAAACCTGCGCACCACTGCCTCCATCGGTGGGAAGCGCGATCACCCGGGTGGCGATCTGATCCTGCGCCGGTGGCGCGGTCATTCAAGAATTCCCAGTGGCAACCACGAGGGTCCTGACAGCAAGTACGGTACCTTGTCGCGATTGCGCGCGACATCGTCCTATGGGAGGACTCGGGGGCAACGCGGCCGTCATGCCGGAGGTTCCGGTTTCATGTGTCGGGCCGGATCGCCGGGCGCCGCAGCTTGCCGGCGTCGCTGCGCGGCAGCGAGTCCCGCACTTCGTAATCGACCGGTACCTTGTGCGCCGAGAGCCGCTGCCGGCAATGGCGGTCGAGGTCGGGCAGGGAGATCCGCGGGTCGGTGGAGACCACGATGGCGTAGGGCACCTGGCCCTGCACCGGATGGTCGCGGGCGAGGACACAGGCGTCCACCACGGACGGGTACTCAACGAGAACTCCTTCCACCTCGGCCGGGAACACCTTGGCCCCGCCCACGTTGATGGTCTCCTGGACCCGCCCCTTGAGGTGCAGGTAGCCGTCGGCGTCCAGCAGGCCCAGGTCGCCGACGCTGAAATACTCCTGCCGCCAGGTGCGCAGGGCCGGCCCGTCGCCGAGATATTCCGGCCGGCCGCCGGTCGCCGGGCGCTGGAAGACCTCGCCGACCGTCCCTGGCGGGGCTTCCCGTCCGCTCTGGTCGACGATGACCAAGGTCCCGGGGGCCGGCCGGCCGACGCTGCCGGGATGCGCCAGCCACTCGTCTCCACGGATCCAGACGAACCCGAGTTGCTCCTGCGAACCGTAGGTCTCGAAGACCCGCTCGGGGCCGAGCAGCTTCATCCAGGCCCGTTTGACCTCGGGCGGGCAGGGCCCGGTGCCGTGGTGCATCGCGACGACTGAGGACAGGTCCCGGTCGACCACGCCGCCGGGTTTCAGCAGCAGCGTCATCATGGTGGGCACGAGCCGCAGCATGTCGACCGCGTACCGCTCGATCGCGGTGGCCACAAGGCGGGGGATGAACATCGGGGTCAGCACGACGGTGTGGCCCAGCACCAGCGCCTGGTGCATGGCGCCGAAGCCGCCATGGAACAGCGGCAGCGTGATGAGCTGCACCTGGTCGAGTCGCAGGCCCATCGCCCGGTCGTGCGCGGACGGCAGGTCGTCCTCGGCGTATTCCCAGCTGCGGCGGCGCAGAATCACCCGGGGGCGGCCGCTCGATCCGCCGGTGGCAAGCGCACTGCGCGGCGGCACACCGGGCGAGGGAAGGGGCTCGGCGTCCTCGCCGTCGCCCCACGCCGCGGCGGTGATGACGGGGCACGACACCTCCTTGCGCGGCGTCCCCACGAACAGCGCCGGCCGGGCCGCGTCCGCCGCCTCCTCGGTCTCTCGGGCCGGGGAGCGTGGATCGAGCGCGAGGACGGTGGCGCCGAGCCGCCAGGCGGCGAGGGCGGCCACAACGTGATCGATGCCGTTGGGTAACGCGATTGCCACCACATGGCGGACGCCAACGCCGTGGGAGGCCAGCACGCGGGCGCAGTGATTCACCCGGCGGTCGAGGCCGCGATAGGTGATGGAGGTCGGGGCACCGTCATGGGCCAGGAAGATGATGGCCTCGCGGTGCGGGTGCGCGGTGGCGAGTGCGGTGACCCGCTGTTCGACCGTTGTCAGCCGGCCCATCTGTACCTCTCTCCGTATATTAATATCGCCGACGGCACGTCGCTTTCGATCCCGTGAGGGGGTCGCGTGACCGCGAACGGTGCGTTGAGTTGTCAGGTCCGCGGCGGCCGTCCGCTGTACGGTACGGTCCGCATCGCCGGTTTCAAACACGCGCTCGTGTCCGTCCTCGCGGGCGCGGTCGCCGTCGGAGACAGGGTGCGGCTGGCCAACGTGCCCGACGTGGAGGACACCCGCGTACTGGTCGAGGCGATTCGGCGGTGTGGCGGCCACGCCCGCCACGATCGCGGCGATGGCGTACTCGACTTGGATTTAGCCGGCATGACCGGAGCCGAGCTTCCTCCGGAGCTGTCCGGCCGGGTGCATGGTTCCCTGTACCTGGTGCCCGGTCTGCTGGCCCGATGCGGGCGAGTGCGCGCCGCCGGGTTCGGCGGATGCCGGATCGGCGCCGCGGCGGCCGGCGGCGAGCGGCCCCTGCACCACGTGGCCGAGGTGCTGGAGCGCTTTGGCGCCCGGGTCCGCCTGGACGGTGACGAACTGGTGGCCACCGCCGACACGCTGGTCGGTACGGACATCGACCTGCGTGAGTTCATGTCGGATCCCGTGGCGATGACCGGACCGCTTTATTCCGGAGCCACCAAGACGGCGATCCTGGCCGCCGCCGGCGCCGAGGGGCGCAGCGTGCTGCGGCACCCCTATCCCAAGCCCGACGTAACGGAGCTGATCGCCTCGCTGGCCGCCGCCGGGCTGCGGGCGGACCGCGGGCCGGATGCTCTCACCATCCACGGCACCGGCCGGCGTCGCGCCCGTTACCGGCACCGGCTGCCCGCCGACGTGCTGGAGGCGCTCACGTTCCTGACCGCGGCCCTGCACGTCTCCGGCCGGCTGCGGCTGTCCGGCGTCGCGGCCGCCGACCTCGCCGGGATGGCGGCCGAGCGGAAGGTCCTGGAGGCCATGGGCGTCCTGCTGGACTGGACACCGGACGGGGAGCTGACGGCGACGGCGACCGCGTCGCCGTTGCGGGCCCGTGACCTCGTTGTCGCCTCCCGTGGCGTGTTCAGCGACGCTCAGCCGTTCCTCACCTTGCTGCTGACGGGCGCCGACGGTCCGGCCACGGTGCGCGACACGGTCTGGGAGAGCCGCTTTCAGTACGCCGCCGAGCTGGTCCGGCTGGGCGCGGACATTTCGGTGGCGTCCGGCGAGGCGCGGGTGCACCCGCGCCGGCCGACCCGGACCGGCGCCACGCTGACCGCCCGGGACGTGCGGGGGGCCGCGGTACTGGTGCTCGCCGCGTTGGGCGTTGACGGGGTGACCACGATCCACGGCGTGGAGCACCTCGCCCGCGGCTACGACGACCTGTTCGGCAAGCTCACCGCGGTCGGCGCAGACATCACGGTCACCCGCTGACTTCCAGCCGGTCGAGTTCGGCGAGCAACTCGGCGACGTCCTCGTCGGTCAACCCGTGCTCGAACACCTTGGCGTTGGCCGTGAGCTGCTCGGCGGAACTGGCCCCGACCAGCAGGCCGGTCACCCCGGGCCGGCCCGCGGCGGCGGCGAGGGCCACCTCAGCGAGCGTGCGGCCCCGCGCGGCGGCGAACCCGGCGATCAGGTCGCGCCTGCGGCGGTTGACCGGGGTCAGATAGGCACGCTGCCGGGCCGTCAGCGTCGCCGGGTCGGTGTCGTCATCGAAGCCGCCGGCCAGGTAGCCGCGGGCCAGCACGAGGCAGGCCAGGAATCCGACCCCACAGTGCCGCGCCGCCGGCAGCAACTCGTGCTCGGCGCCGCGGGCGAGCAGGCTGTAGGGCGCCTGCGTGCTGACAAAGCGGGTACGCCCGGCCAGCACCGTCTGCCAGTGCGCGTCGACGAGCTGCCAGCCGGCGAAGTTCGACAACCCGATGTAGAGCACCTTGCCGCTGGTGACCAGACCGTCGAGCGCGGAGATCGTCTCGTCGATCGGTGTGCCGGGGTCCGGAGCGTGCACCTGATAGAGGTCGATGCGGTCGGTGCCCAGCCGGCGCAGGCTCGCCTCCACCGCGGCCCTGATATGGATCCGGGACGCGCCTCGGTCGTTCGGGCCGTCGCCGACCGCCCAACGCACCTTGGTCGCCACCACCGCATGGTCGCGATCGCCGCCCAGAGCGCGGCCGAGGGCCTCCTCGCCTGCGCCTTTTCCGTACACGTCGGCGGTGTCGAAGAGGTTGACGCCGAGGTCCAATGCGGACTTGACGAGATGCTCGGCCGCCGCGCCCGTCACCCGGGTGCCGAGGCCGCCGCAGCCGAGCCCGAGCGCGGAGATGCGCAGACCGGACCGCCCCAGACAGACGTAGCGCACCGCGCCGCTCTCAGGATTGAACCGGCGGCGTGTCGGCGCGGACTTCGGCGGCCAGCCAGTCGCGGGCCTGCGCGGCCGAGCGCAGCCGGACCACGCGGACCCCGCCGCGGGCCAGGTCGGCCAACAGCACGGGCAGCTCACGCCGGTGGCGCCGGTGTGACCGGACCGCCCAGCCGAGCACGGAGTACCGGCCGAACAGCGCCGACCACCCCTCCCTGTTGCCATGCCACAGCTCGGTACGGTGCAGGATGCGGCGCAGGCTGCGCCTGACCAGCCGGGGCAAGATGACGGTGAGCGGCAGATCCATCCAGACGATGAGGTCGGCGCGCGGCCAGAGGCTATGGCCCACCCGGTCGATGTAATTGCCGTCGAATACCCAACGGGGCCGCTCGGCCAGTTCGCCGACCCGGCCGGCGAACACCTCTGGCGCCGCCGGTGTCCAGTTCGGACCGTGATACAGCGAATCGAGCTCGATGTGGGGCGCGCCCGAGAGCGAGGCGAGCGCCCCTGCCATGGTCGACTTGCCGGAGCCACTGGTGCCGATCACGACGATGCGCCTCGGTACCATGCCCGTTTCCGCCATCCCTGTCCGATCCCCGAGTGCTCTCGTCCGCCGATCCGCCCAATTGTAGGACCTGTCAGGTGCGCCAGAACGTCACCGTGATCGACCGCCGTCCGGCGGCCCCCGGCCGAGGCGCCTCGACCGCGTGCCAGGAGGTGCCTGAGGTCACCAGGACCGCGCTGCTGCCCAGGCGCGGGGGCAGAACCCGCACCACCGATGACGGGTCGGCCGTTTTCATGATCAGTAGGCGCCCCCCGTCGCCCTCCCGCCACCCTTCGGTGAGGTAGAAGATTTGTGTGACGAGCTTGTCGGGCTTGTCCACGTGGGGCGCCAGCCAGTCACCGGCCTGGTATTCCCACAGGCTCAGTGTGACGTCGGCGTCGTCGAGGCGCACCCCGGTCAGTGTGCTGATCGCGCTCCGGTACTCCGGGGCGGAGAGGACCTCGATGACCGGCATCCAGGCGGTGCCGGCCACCTGGGCGGGATCGGCCCGATCCAGCCGCGTGGTCCGGAACCGGTAGGACTTGGCCCGGCGCGTCTCCTCACAGGAGTCCATGTCGAACCGGCCGAACGACCGGGACAGCCGCAGCGCGACATCGGCCGGCAGGACGTCGGCGAGGTAGGCGTGCGGCCAGGGTGAAGGGTCCAGGGCGGCCCGCGCCATGGCGGCCGGCAACCGCGCGGAGAGCCGGCTCATGAGCATCGCGGATTCCGTCACGTCGATCCTCCGTACGACATCACCTGGCGGACGGCCGCGGTGGCGTAGCTGCCCGAGGGCAGAAAGAAGCGCAGGCAGACGCTGGACCTTCCAACGATCTCCCTGTCGTCGGTGACCGTCTCCACGGTCATCGATGTCTGCACCACCGTGGTGCGCTGGGACCGCTGCTCGGTCGGTGCGCCGTCGACGAACGTGTACTTCATGTACGGCAGCATGGTGGCTTTGGCCAGGACCTTCGTCGCCGCCCGCGGCGAGGTCACGTACCGGTAGGCGACCCCGTCGACCGCTATCGGGAAGTGCTCGTCCGGGCAGGTTTCCTCGACCAGGGCCGACAAAGAGCCGTTCCACCGGTGCGAGGCGTGCGCGGCCAGGTAGAACGAGACGGTCCGCGGATCGAGCCGGGCGAAGAACTCCGGTGCCGGCCCGGTCCAGTCCTCGGCGTCGCGGCTCTCTGGGGCGCGCAGGCCGATCAGCTCGGTGAGGGCGTCGTCCCACCGGCCCTCCAGGATGGCCGAGCCGACCAGGTGCGTGCGCTTCGGTCCATTCGGAACCCCGAAGCGCTGGGTGTCGTAGAAGTTGAGAAAGAACGACGTCATCTTGCGTTCGAGGGCGAATCGCGCGGCGGTGCGACCTTCCACGTTCCGTACCACGATCCGGAAGGCGTTGCCCTCCAGCCGGCCGATCTGCAGCGGTTCGGTGCCGTAGCCGTAGTGCCTCAGCTCCAGCCACCGGTCCGGTTCCCTGACGAGCGGCCAACTGGACAGGTTGTCGGCCGCGGGCAGCGTGTCGACCGGCGCGTCCATCGGCACCGCGACCAGCTGCTCGGTCACCGCGTCCTCGTCCTTGAGCCCGCCGTAGGTGACATCGGCCCAGGTCAACCCCAATCTGTCCGCGACCAGCCGAATGGCTTCCATCGTAGTAAAGCCATACTTACGCAGCAGTAAGTACTGCTGACTGGCTTCGGCGGCGGAAGTGAGGTCAACGATCAGGTTCTCTCGGACAAGGAAGTCATTGGGCAGGTACTTGAGAATCACGGGGTCGCCCATCGATAGCGCAGCCTAACCTATAGTGGGCGATTATCAAGGGCGCGAAGACAGGGAACAGATGGCTCCAGATGCAGCCACCGTCTCGGCCGCGTTCAAGCGCCGTGCGGTGGATCCGCGGATCAACCTGAGCAGCAACGAACTGCTGCATCCTCGCATCGACGAGCTTTTGACAGCCGCGCTTTCCAAGGTAACCGCCGAAGCGGTGCGACGATATCCGGCCACGACGGAGACGATCGGCATCATTGGTGACCGGTTCGGGCTGAACACCGACGAATTCATCGTCACCCCGGGATCGGATTCGGCGTTAAGGAGCATTTGCCGCGGCTATGTGGCCGCGCACGGCACGGGCGGCCGCCTGCTGTTGCAGTACCCCAACTACGACGCCTGGGAGCAGGTCGCCGCCGAGTGCGGGCTGCCGGTGCAGCGGGTGCGCAGCCCCGCAGGGGACGGCGCGGAGCAGGCGGAACTGCTGCTGGCCGCCGCCCGGTCGCGGGCCGGGGCGTTGATCGCCGTCAGCACTCCCAACGGCCCAGTGGGGTGGTCGCTGCCCTCCCACCGACTCGACGAGTTGTGCGAGGTGGCCGGGGAGCGCGGGCACCTGCTCGTCATCGACGCCTGTTACCAGGCGTTCGACGGGGAACTCACCAGGCACCTGCGCCGACGCGGCGACCGGGTTCTGGTGGTCCAGTCGCTGTCCAAGTCGCACGGGCTGGCCGGCGCCCGGATGGCGCTGCTCGCCGGCGCGCCGGAGCGGGTTCGGGTGCTGGCCGAGGGTCGCTTGGAACACGCCGTGTCGGGCGCGACGATGCTGGTGGCGGGCGCCGTCCTGGACCAGCCGCGGGTGCTGGCGCAGATCTGGGCCGACGTCAAGGCGGCTCGCACCGAAGCCGCGGGGGCCCTGCGGATTCTCGGGCTGTCCCCGATGCCCTCCGGGGGCAACTTCGTCACTGTTCGCGTCGGCTCGCCGGCGCGGGCGAAGCGGGCCGCGCGGCGGCTGTCGCTCACCGGCTACCGGGTCCGTGACCTCTCGCCGCTGGACGGCCTGGGCGGCTGCCTGCGCTTCACGGTCGGTGACCTGTCCACCACCCGGGCGGCGCTGGCCGCGCTGCGGGCGGCGCTGGCCGATTAAGATCTGCCCTTGCCTTGACGAGGATCACCGAGGAGGCGTTAGGGTGTTTTGTGTTGGTGTGACCGTTTAAGCCGGTTCTGGGGGTCAAAAGGATGCCCTTGCCCGATGTCAACACCCTTCTTGACCAGCTCATTTCTGATCCCGACTTGCAGCGTCAGTGGGAATTAAACCCCGCGGATGTGGCGAAGGATTATGACCTGACCAAAACCCAGCTCAAGGCATTGCTCGAAGGTGATATCGACGCGCTCATGCAAGAAGGGCTGGCCGAGCGGCACGTCCAGCAGATGCGGGTCGGCTGGTGAGCAATACCATCGATCTGGACGCGCTCGGTGCCGCTGTTTTCCGGACGGAGCCTTTCCCGTGGGCCTACTACGAAGGCGCCTTTCGCGAGCCGCGGACCCTGATCGATGCCTTTCCGGACACCGGGTTTGAGTGGCATTCGCAACGGCGGATCCTGGAGGCGATCGGCAAGAGGGGGAGCGACGCCTGGTACCAGCACAACGTGTCCACCCGGGCGCTGCTGGAGCTCGGCGAGCGGGATCCGCACGAGCCCGCGGGGCTGGCCGATGTGTGGCTGGGAGTGGCCGAGGATCTGACCTCTCCCGAATATCGCGAACGGCTCAGCGACCTGACCGGGTATGACGTGCGCGGGCTGCGGATGCAAGCGCACTTCTGGCGCTTCGGCGAGGGCTCCAGGTTCCAGCCGCACGTCGACAAGCCGCACAAGATCGTCACCCATCTGATGTACCTGACCGACGGATGGAGCAGGGAGATGGGCGGGTGTTTCCGGGTGCTCGGCTCCGGCGAGCCGGACGACGTGCACACCGAGATCCCGCCGGTGCCCAACAACTCGATTGTGCTGCGGCGCACCGACAATGCCTGGCACTCGGTCACCCCGATTCCCCGTGGCAGCACCCGGTCACGCAAGCTTCTCCAGGTCTGGTTCTGGGGCGAGTAGCGGCATGGTGAACGCACCGGTGCGGTGGTGCGCGTCCACGGAGAAGTCGGCGGTCTGGCGCGAGGTGCTGGAGACGGGTTTCGGACCGGCCGCCCCCGAGGCGTTCGGCGAGCGGCTGGTCCTGTCCTGGGGGGCCGGCACGCGCGGCGCGGCACGGCATTACGCGGCGGCCTCGCGCTCGCGCCTGGTGTCCTGCGCCACCATCGACGACGTCCTCCGCGCGATAGCCGGAGGCGACGGCCGAGAAGCCGTCGTGGTCGTCGCCTTCACCGGCCGGCTCACCGTGGCCTCGATCGCGCGCATCTCGGCCGCCTGCCGGGAGGCGGGGCGGTCGCTCGGTTTCCTGTCCGGCCGGAGCGAGGCCGGACTGTCGTTCTCGGTGGCCAAGGCCCTGCGCCGGCCGCGGCCCGAGCTGACCGGGCTCGACCTGCTGGACGCGCCGCTGCACCGGCAAGAGGAGAACAGCCGCCGGCTGCCGGCCGACTTTCGCCAACGGCTGACCCGCCCCTCGCTGGCCAAGATCCTGCGCAGCCACGGTGAGGGCGGCCACGCGAAGCTGCCCGGCGTCGTGGTGTGCGGACTCCCCGACCCGGCGGAGTTCCCGGACACCCCGGACGAGGGGTGCGCGCGGGAGCCCAGAAGATGCAAGCGGGCCGAGGCCACCCGCTCCGATGTCGTCTTCGCCGACGAACTGGCCGCGCCGGTCGTCTGCTTTGTCTGCTGCAACGGCTTCAACGTGGCCGAGCAGCTCTATCCGTCCCCGGTGTCCATGGCCCTGTCCTTCATCGAGGGATGGGCCGGCGCGCTGATCGCCCCGATCCGGCCGCTGGTCGCCCCGGACGAGATGGTCGACGTGCTGTACCGCGGGCTCGCCGCCGGGCGGCCATTGGGATCCATCGTGGCCCGGCTGAACGCGATGAGCGCGCGGATCGGCCAGCGGGACGCCTTCGTTCTGCACGGCGACCCGTGCCTGCGGTTGCCGGCGACGGACGGATCTGGTGACGGGCCGGCGGTGGTCGCAGTCGACGACCGTCTTGTGGAGCTTCGCGACTGGCTGGTGACGGCTCTGCGCCAGGCAGAGCGGGGCCGGCGTCTGCTGCGCGCGCTCCGTGCCTGGCTCGGCGACGACACCGCGCCGGCGCCGCTCATCGACCGTTTCGAAAAGATCGAGCGGCTGATCCTCAACACGATGAAATGGGCCGAGATCAGCCCGTCCGGTGAGTCCCGGCAGCGGCTCCTGCGCTCGGCGGCTGTGATCCGGTTCGGCGTCACCCAATGGGATCGCGCGGTGAGCCGGCTGCTGCTGGAGTCGCGGGAGACCGTGGACGCCTTCGACATCGGTCACTACGACCAGGTGCTGGCCGAGGTCCGCGACGGCGCCGGATGCGCGCGGTGCGCCACACCGACCGAGACCCATGTCTACGGCCGCGGCGAGCCGGCCGCGGACCAGCGCCTCGCCGAGATGTGCTGGGTGTGCGGTCCCGTGGCCGAGCGCCGGAGCGGTGGCCTGGGCCTGAAAGTCAGCCGGTGCCCCCACGTCGGCGCCGGCGGCGAGGAGTTCCGGCTGAGCGCCGAGTTGCGGCTGCCCGCCGGCGCGCCCCGGCTGGTCGACAGCGTGCAGGTGTACCTGCGCTTCTTCGACAAGGCGAACGACCGGTGCGTACACGAGGAGGCGCGGACCGTGCCGGCCGAGGACCAGACGATCGAGTTCCGGTTCCGGCTGCCCGACCGGATCGGCGTGGACCTGCACAGCGTCCGGTTGGTCGCGGTGACCGGGTTCGATCTCGCCTATGCCCGGACGCGCTTCGCCGGCCTGCCCGCCGGCCACCGGGAGCGCGCGACGGAATCTCGGCCGAACGGATCGCCGGGAGCCGGCTCGTGCTGATGCTGAGCGACCATTGGGGCCGGGGCCGCTCGCACCGGCACCCTTATCGCTGGCTGAGCACCAGAGCCAGGTGAGCTGTTCGCGCCGGCGATGGCCATGGCGCTGCTGGACGCCGTGCCGCTGGACGGCTATGTGCGGCGCGACGAAGGCGGGCGCCGCACGGGCAAGCGGTACCGCAACTTTTCCCGTGAGCTTGTGCGGCCCGGCCGGCGGGACGACCACGGCCTGCCGGAACCCTGGCGTGAGCTGGTGTCGGACGTGCTGTCCCCGGACTACCGGGAGCAGGTGTCACGCCTGCTCGAACAGCCGCCCGCCACCGGGATCGAGATGCGGCTGGTGCGCCACGCGCCCGGCGACTGGCTGGGTCCGCACACCGACCGCGACGACAAGCTGTTCAGCCACATCCTGTACTTCAACTCCGGCTGGCGCGAGGAGTGGGGCGGCTGCCTGGAGATTCTCACCAGCGCGGACCCGACGTCGGTGGTCGGCCGGGTGGTGCCCCGGCTGGGCGCCTCGGCGCTGCTGGCCCGGGAGGAGCACTCCTGGCACCAGGTCACCAGGGTCTGCGAAACAGTGACCGAGAGCCGCGTGTCGCTGCTCGTGCATGGGCTGCGCTGACCGTGGATCCGCTGGTGGGGACGCGGCCGCGCGAAGCGAACCGGATCGTCGTCGTCGGCTGCCCCGGGGCGGGCAAGACCACCTTCGCCCGGCTGCTCGGCAGCGCCGCCGCCCTGCCCGTGCACCACCTCGATGACGAGTACTGGCAGCCGGGCTGGGTCCGCACGGACCCGGCGGCATGGGAACGGCGGCAGGACGCGCTCACCCGGGCCGATCAGTGGATCATCGACGGCAACTACCTGCCCACGCTCCACCGCCGGGTCTCTCATGCCCAGGTCGTCGTCATGGTGGACGCGGCAACCGCGGTCTGCCTCGGCCGGGTGATGCGGCGCGCCTGGCGCATCCACCGGGGGCGCTACGACGACCTGCCGGGCCAGGTGCGCGCCGCGGCGAGGGCGGGCCATCGGGTCCGCGCCACCCGGGACTTCCCGGCCCTGCTCCGCCTGGTCCTGCGCTTCCGGCGCCGCGACTGGTGGCAGGTCGTCGACCAGGCGTGCGCGGCCAGGGGCGCGACGCTGGTGGTGGCGGTCGGCCCGGGACCGCTCGGGTCGAGGCTGCCGTCCGTGCGCCGACGACTATGCCGTCGGCGCGTGACAGCGCTGGTCGTGCCGCTGCCAGTGGCCGCCAGCATGATCCGGGACTGGAGGAACGGCTCATGAAGATCCTCGTGTGCTGGCCACCGCACGTGCCGAGTTACTTCAACGCCGGCCATCATCTGCCGGTCTTCTCGGTCACCGCCTACCTGCGCCAGCAGGGCCACATGGTGGACGGACTCGACGCCGGCGCGCTCAATTACTCATGGAAACAGTTCGCCGACCGCGTCTACCAGGGCGGGTACCAGGTGGTCGCATTGGTCAACGACTTCGACGTGGTCGAAGGCGTCCGCCGGGCGGCGGACTACGTCCGGGCGCTGGTGCCGGGCGTGACCGTGCTGACCGTGGGCCGGCTGAGTCAGCAGAATCCGGGCTACTTCCGCTCGCTCGACCTGGACGCGGTGGTGGAGAGCGGCGACTACGAGGCGGGCGTGGCCGAGGTGGTGCGCTGGATCGGCGCGGGGCGGCCGGAGGACGCCGGCCTCGCGGGAGTCGCGCTGCGCACCGCGGCCGGCTGGCGGCCGCCCGCCCGCCGTGGCACCTGGCTGCCCGCGCGGGACTGGGTGCTGCCGGACGTACGGGACATCCCGTATGCCGCCTACGACAACCTGTACCGGCGCGACCAGGACAAGTTCTGCGGCATCCCCGAGCGCCGCGAGCTGGTGGTGCCGGTCGCCCGGGGCTGCCCGGTCGGCTGCGACTTTTGCGACGTGCCGGCCATGCAGGGCTTACGCGAGCGACGGATCAGCGTGCGGCGCGCGGTCGACTACATCCGCACCTGCTTCGCCGAGCATCCCTTCGAGTACGTCGCGTTCTACGCGCCCACCTTCACGCTGGACCGGCCGTGGGTCCGGGGGCTGTGTGCCGAGCTGACCGGCGCGCCGCGGCGCTACCGCTGGAAATGTGCCACCACCTTGCATCATCTGGACGAGGAACTGGTCGCGGAGATGGCACGGGCCGGTTGTGTCCGGATCAGCGTGGGAGTGGAGACCTTCGAGACCGCGGGCGGGCAGGGCCTGCCTCGGATCAAGCAGTCGGCGCTCGACCGGTTCCGCACCGTGGTGGGCTGGTGCGACCGGCACGGCATCGAGCTGAACTGCTTTGTGATCGTCGGTCTGCCGGGCACCACCCCGGAGGGGACCCGCCGGACGATGGAGACCGTCAGGGAGGCCGGTGCCCGGGTGCGGCCCACTCTGTACACGCCCTACCACCTGATGCGTGACGACATGACCGAGCGGCAGCTCAGCGGCTTCAACCGGCACCTGTTCGTCGACGAGGAACGGGTCCGCCTCGCCGGGTTCGAGCCGGCCGAGTTCCTGGAGCTGCTGTTCGGCGCGGACGACTACGTCACGCCGGCGACCGCGCGCATCCCGCGGGTCACCGATCCGTCAGCAGGCCGGCCGACCGTGACCGCGGTGACCGGTTCATGATGGCCGCCACCCGGGTGCTGCTTCCCGACCTGGTGGCGAACTTCCGCGACCTCGGCGGCATTCGCACGGAGGACGGGCGAGCGGTGCGGCCGGGGCGGCTGCTGCGCACCGCCGCCCTGGGGCACCTCGCACCGGCCGGCTTGGACGCGCTGACCGGCCTGGTCGGCCAGGCCTGGTACTTCGATCTGCGCACCGACCCGGAGGTCGAGCGGGACGGTGGTGCCGAGGCGCTGGTGGTCCGGGGCTGGACCTGGCACCGCATACCGGTGCGGGAGATCGAGTTCGACGACGGCGACCCGCTGTCCCGATACCGCGCCAACATGGCCCGGTACTCGGAGGTCGTCGACGTGCTCGCCCGCGGGCTGATCGAGCACGGCAGCCGGCCGGTCGTGCTCGGCTGTTCGCTCGGTAAGGATCGAACCGGCATGGTGGTCGCGCTGCTGCTGCACAGGCTCGGCGTGTCCTTGGCCGACATCGGCGCCGACTTCGAGTCCAGCAACGGGTGCCTGGCCGCCCAGCGGCGGCTGCTGCCGGCCCGTTGGCGGGAAGGTGCGCGCGACTTCCACCAGGTCAGGGCGAGTCTGTGCCGGGCCGCCCTGACGGCGGCTCCGGCCGCGGCGCCGGAGACGGTCGCCGCCTTGCGCCGGACGCTGTTGGTCCCATCGGCCGGAGGTGAGGATGAGCTCTGACCTGTATGAGCGGGTTTGTGGCATCGTGCAGCGGGTCCTGCAGATCGGCCCCTTCGACCCGGCGATCGACCTGTTCGCCCTCGGCGCGAGCTCGCTGGCCCTGCTGCAGATCGCTGAACTGGTGAACCAGGAATGTGCCGTCGCGATCGACGTCACCGAGGTGTTCGACGCCCCGGACGTCGACTCTCTGGCACGTCTGGTGGTCGCGCGGACCGGAGCATAAGGACGGATCATGAAGGACGGCTTCTACCTGTCCGCCTACCTGAATCCCGCCGGGTTGCACCGGCTGGTCCACGTCCGGCTGCGGCACGACAACAACGTGTCGCTGTGGGAGAAGCGCGGCTCCCGGGTGAAGCTGGTCCGGCACTGGGAGCTGGAGCGGGTCTCCGGGCAGAAGATGCACCGCACGCCGTTCCTCGATCGGGCCGATGAGATCGGCTTCCTGAATCGCCTGCTGGCGCCGATGGGCCTGACGTTCGGCGACATGGTGGAGGTGTGGGGCACGCCGGACCTGGCCACCACCGACGACTACCACCTGGTGAGAGAGCTGCCGGACATCGCGTTCCACAGCGTGGCGCACCTCTACAGCGCCGTCCTCATGGACAGCGACGTCTTCTTCGACGGCACCATCGTCGGTATCGCCGTGGACCGGCGTCCCGACCGATTGCTCGACGGCCGTCTCAAGGACGTCTGGTTCGCCGGCTGTGTGGTGCGCGAGGGCGCTGTCGACTTCTTTCCCGTGGAGTCGCCGGGGTCGCTGTACTGCGAGGCGCGGGACCTCTTCCGCCGCCGCGAAGGAAGCCTGATGGCGCTGGCCACGGCGACTCGTGCGGCGGGGCGGTGCGACCGCGAGCAGATCATGGCGGAGCACCGGTTCGACCAGACCGACGTGGTAGAGCGGTCCAGAGCGGTGCTGGGCGGCATCGTGCGCCAGGTCCGTGAGTCCTACATCGCCGATCCCGCCTTCACCGAAGAGGAGAGCCTGATCAGCGCGGTCATGAAGGAGGTGCAGGCGGTCTCCGTCATGATCATGGAACGCAATGTTGAGGGCATCCTGGAGCGGTACCGGATCGACCCGACGCAGGCGTACCTGGCCGTGGCCGGCGGGTATGCGCTCAACTGCCCCACCAACAGCCACTTGATGGCGAAGTATCACTTCCGCGGTTTCCTGGCACCGCCCTGTGTCGGGGACGACGGTCAGGCGATGGGGATCGGGCTGGCGGCGTTCCACAAGAAGCTGGGGGGCCGATTCGAGTTCCGCTATCCCGGCCCCTACCTGGGGCGCGCCGACGGAGACCTGGACGGTACGTTGCGGGAGTTCGCCGGCTTCGTGGCCGAGGTCGGCGAGTACGACGACGAGGTCGCGGTGGACGACCTCCTGGAAGGGCCCGTCGCCTGGTTCAACGGCGGATCGGAGATCGGCCCGCGGGCCTTGGGCAACCGCAGCCTGCTCGGCGACCCGACCTCCGTTGCCACCAAGGACGCGCTGAACACGATGAAGCGGCGGGAGTGGTGGCGGCCGGTCGCACCGGTCGTGCTCGAGGACCGGCTGGCCGAGTGGTTCGAGGACGGCCGGCCGTCACCCTACATGCTCGAGACCTTCACCATCCGGCCCGAGCGGCGGAGCCGGATCCCGGCGGTGGCGCACCTGGACTTCTCGGCCCGGATCCAGTCGTTGAACAACGAGCAGAACCCGCTGTTGCACCGCCTGCTGACCGCGTTCGACCGGCGCACCGGCGTCCCCATGCTGTGCAACACCTCACTCAACGACAAGGGGGAGCCGATCATCGACACGATAGGCGAGGCGCTCAACTTCTGCCTGCGCCGGCAGGTCCGGGTCGCTTACATCAACGGCGCCCGGGTCGTGCTGCGCAACTTCGCCGACTACGACGCCGACGGTCCGCTGCCGCGTGCGCACGAACCGTTCTCCCATATCCCGGCGGATCGCGCCGCCGCCCGGCGCCGCGAACTGAACCCGCACGCGCTGCCGGACCTCTACCTCTATCTCTACCTGTCCGACCTGGAACTGGCCGCACGGTACGACATCCGCGAGGCCGCGGCGGCGGGCGAGGTGCGCGACATCATTGCGGGCCGGTTGGCTGAGCACCCAGGACTGCGCGAGACCGCTGAACGCGGCATGCACCGCAACCGCGTCCATTTCTCCGCGTACGGCTGGCAGCCGCTCATCCCAGAACAGGCGATCGCCTATCGCGATGAGGGATACACGCTCCCGGGCGAAGCGGTCGATGCCGTCTCGGGCAGCCGATAGTGACCGCCGTCGCCCAAGACCGGCGGGCGGACGCGGTGCGGTCGTCCCGGATGTTCACCGCGCTGGCCCGGTCGGGGTTCCGGCGGTACTCCACCTACCGCCAGGCCACCTTGGCCGGGGCGTTCACCAACACGGTGTTCGGCTTCATGCGCTGTTACGTGATGCTGGCAGTGGCCGCCGGCGCGGGTGGCCTGGCCGCCGGCTACGACCGCCCCCAGTTGGCGATGTTCGTCTGGGCCGGCCAAGGCCTGCTGGCCGTGACGATGCTGTGGGGATGGACCGACCTGGCCGAGCGGATCCGCACCGGCGAGGTCGCCACCGACCTGCTGCGCCCGGTCGGCCCGGTGACCAGCTACCTGGCCGCGGACCTCGGACGGGCCGGGCACGCCATGCTCACCCGGTTCGTACCGCCCATGCTGGTCGGTGTGCTCTTGTTCGACGTCTATGTACCGCACCGCTGGCAGACCGTCCCGCTGTTCGCCGCCTCGGTCCTGCTGGCGGTGGTGATCTGCTTCGGCTGCCGCTGGCTCGTCAACGCCAGCGCGTACTGGCTGGGCGACGTGCGCGGGCCGATGACCGTCTGGACCCTGGGCTCCGGTGTGCTGTCCGGTCTCTACTTCCCCATCCGATTCCTGCCCGACTGGCTGCAACTGGTGTTCTGGGTCGGCACGCCGCTGCCGAGCATCGTGCAGGCTCCGCTGGACGTGCTGGTCGAGCGGGATCCGCCCGCCGGTCAGGCCGGCCTGATCGCCGGCCAGCTCGCCTGGGCAGCGGCCATCCTGGCGACCTGCCACGCCGTGCAGCGCAGGGCCGAGCGGCGCATGGTGATCCAAGGTGGCTGACGTCCGGCCCTCGGCGGCGGCCTCCTGGCTCCATCTGATCCGCGGGCAGGCCCGTTCCCAGGCGTCCTATCGGGCCTCGTTCGTGGTCGACCTGATCAGCAACGTATGGGCCACCGTGTTCGACGTGCTCACCGTGCTGGTGCTGTTCGGCATCACCCGTGAGCTTGGCGGCTTCAGCCTCTCCGAGTCCATGCTGATCGTGGGGCTCTCCGCGTGTTCCTTCGCCACCGCGGACCTGCTCTTCGGCAACATCGACCGGCTCCAGCACTACGTCCGCACCGGCCTGCTGGACACAGTGCTCGCCCGGCCGCTGGCGGCCCTGCCCCAGATGCTGGCCATGGAGCTGCCGCTGCGCCGGATGTCTCGCGCCGTGTTCGGCGCCGCCGTCCTCGCCGTCGCGCTGGTCACCGCGGACCTGGACTGGACCCCGGCCCGGGTGCTGCTGGTCGTGCTCGCCCCGCTGGCCGGCACGGTGTTCTTCGGGTCGGTCTTCGTGGCCAGCGCCTGCCTGGCGTTCTGGTGGACCGAGACCACGGAGATCGGCAACGCCGTCACCTACGGCGGGCGCGACTTCACGACCTATCCGATCACCATCTACAACGGGTGGTTCAGGCGCGCCTTCGCCTACGGCCTGGGATTCGCCTCGGTCGCCTACTACCCCGCGCTCGTGCTGCTCGGCCGCACCGACCCGCTCGGTGCGCCGCCCTGGGCCGGGTGGGCCTCGCCCGCCGTCGCGGCGATCGCGGCCACCATCGCCGCCACCTGCTGGCGACAAGGACTCAGACACTATAGGAGCACCGGGTCATGACCATCGTCGAAGCGCGCGGCCTGCGCAGACAGTTCACGCTACGTGTGCCGGCCGGCCGAACCGGCGCGACGCGCCGGTGGCCGCGTCGAGACAAGCGGGTGGTCGACGCGGTGGACGGAATCGATCTCACCGTGGAGCACGGCGAGTCCGTGGGCTACATCGGCCCGAACGGCGCCGGCAAGTCCACGACTCTCAAAATGCTCACCGGCATACTCGCTCCCACCGCCGGCCTGGTGCGGGTGTGCGGGCTGACCCCGGTATCCCAGCGCACCCGGCTGGCCCGGCACATCGGCGTGGTCTTCGGCCATCGCTCACAGCTGTGGTGGGACCTTCCGCTCAGCGAATCGTTCGACCTGCTCCGGTACGTCTACCGTGTCCCGGCCGGCGAACACGGCGCCCGGCTGCGCCGCCTGCGGAGCATGCTCGACCTCGACGGGTTTCTCGACACCCCGGTCCGGCAGTTGTCCCTCGGTCAGCGCATGCGCGGCGAGCTGACGGCCGCCTTGCTGCACGGTCCGCGAGTGCTGTTCCTGGACGAACCCACCATCGGCCTGGACGTGCTGAGCAAACAAGCGGTGCGTTCGTTCCTCGTCGAGCTGATCGCCGCCGGCGACACCGCCCTGATCCTCACCACCCACGACCTGGCCGACATCCAGCGTATGTGCCGGCGGCTGGTCGTCATCGACCACGGCCATATCGTGCACGACGGCACGATCGCGGCGCTGCACGCCCGCTACGGCTCCCGGCGCCGGATGGTGGTCCAGCTCGACGACGCGCTACCCGTCGTGCCGTCGCTGCCGGATGTCGAGGTCGAGTCGGTCGAGGCGGACGGAAGACGGCTGACCTTCTCACTGAACGGACCGCGGGTCGGGGAGCTGATCGCCCACCTGGCCGAGGCCGGCACGGTACGCGACATCTCCATCCTGGAGCCCGACATCGAAGACGTCATCACCAAGCTCTACACCACATCCGCCGTCACTCGCGGGTGAACCGGATGTACGCCGACCTGCACGCGCACTCGCTGATGTCCGACGGCTGGTACGGACCGGCCGAGGTGGTCGACATGCAGGCCGCCCATGGCGTCGGGCTGGTCGCGCTGACCGATCACGACACGTTCGCCGGCGTGGCGCGGGCCCGCGACCGCGCGGTCGAACGGGGCCTCGCCTTCGTCGTCGGAGTAGAGATCACCGTGGGCGCCCCTGGGCACATGCACCATCTGCTTGCCCACGGTCCGCGACCGGACGACCCGGCCCTCGCCGACCTGCTGGCCGGCAACCGCCGGGTCCGCCGCGCCGAGGCGCTCGCGGTGCAGGCCCATCTGCGCCGCGCGGGGATGGCGCTTCCCGATGACCCGGTCTACGACGACCCGGACGCCGTGGTGATGCCACACACCCTCGCCCGCGCGGCGATTCGCGCGCGTCTTGCCCGGCATGACGCGGTCTGGGCGGAGATCAAGATCGCGCTGGCGCGGTTGCCGGCCAAGGTGTACGCGGCGATGCCCGACCCGGTCACCGTCGCCGAGGCGGTGCACGGCGCCGGTGGACTGCTGGTCTGGGCCCACCCGGCGCTCTCGCGGGACGCCGCGGCGATGCGCGGCCGGCTGCCCCTCTTCGACGCGGTCGAGGTGCTCACCCCGCGGCACGACGCCGCCCAGACCGCCGCACTGCAGGCGCTGTGCCTGCGGACCGGCAAACCGGCCACCACCGGCCGCGACTTCCACGGGTATCCGCGGTACGAGCGCCCGCCGGTACCGCTGGATCCGGCCTACCTGCGGATGCTCGGCGACAGGATCATCTGGCCGGACCGGAATTGACCCACCGCGGACCATTGGTACGCACTATTCGCGATCCAGAGATTGAGGATGATATGCCGGACGATACGGTAATCTCGATCCCATTTGTGGCAGATAACGGCGAATCCCCGGTCGGGCCGTTGACCTGGGGGCAGCGATTCATGTGGGACATCATCGCGGCCCTGGCTCCTCATGATGAGCACATCAATCTGGAAGTGACGGTACCCGTCCCCGCCGGACTATCGATGACGGGCCTCAGCCGGGCGCTCGCCCGCCTCATCGAGCGACACGCCGTCTTGCGCACTCGATATTATGCCGGTGATGACGCGGAGCCCTACCAGGTTGAAATTCAGGACGGGCGGCTGCAACTCCATGTGCGGCGGACATCGAGCGCGGATCCGACGCGGTGCACGGGCGAGCTGATCGAGTCCCTGGTCGGCCGTTCCTTTGATCTGGCGAGCGGCATACCGGTTCGCCTGGGTGTATGCATCGAAGGCGAACAACCTCGCGTTGTTGTCCTGGCGCTGTCCCATATTGTCTCGGATGCCTGGGGATTGCGCATTTTGCGGCGCGACCTGCAGAATCTGCTGAGTGGGAAAGACTCCGATAATCTTCCCTTTCCTGGCCGCACACCGCTCGAGCAGGTCGAATACGAGCAGTCCGAGTCGGGGCGCCAGGTGGAGCTGGAGTCTCTGGAACACTGGAATTCTCGCTTGCGCCAGTTCCCGCGCACGATGTTCGACGTCCCGGCGATGCCGCCCGCCGCGCCACGGTACTGGCGGGGCACATTGTCGTCTCCTGCCCTCGGACTCGGCACCATGGCGCTGATGAGGCGCTATCGAGTTTCCTCCAATTCGGTCGTGCTCGCCGCGCTCGCGCTCCACATCGGCTACCTTACGGGTCGGGACAGTTGCGCCCTCATGGTTCGCGTGAACAACCGGGGTGGCGATATCAACCAGGCGGTCGGATATTTCACACAGGAGGTTCCCGTCGTCTTCGGGATCGACCAGGACTCCTTCGAATCCACCGTCCGATCGGTGCAGAACGAAGTGCTTCGATCCATTCCTTATGGCCGGTACTCTCCGCCGAAGGTATGGCGGCTGAGGGATCAGATCGACGAGGAACGCGGGACGAGGACCACCATAGATTCGATCATCAATACGGTTCAGGTCACGGCCGAGGCTCCACGTGCGTACCCGTCTTCCGCGGACGAACTGCTGGCCGAGCTCAACGAACTGCGTCCGCGCAGCGAGTTCGCATGGGAGGTAAAAAGGGAGAACGAAGCGATCAAGCTTCTCGTGGACTCCTGGCTGCCGATCGGAAATGGGCTCTCGCTATTGGCAGACACCGCGTATATTTCACCGGATAATATCAAGAATATTCTGTTCGGCATCGAGGGCCTTGTCATTCATGTGGCCACTGTTGGGGACCAGCCGTCCGACGTTATACCGGCCTCCGGCATTTCGCCCGTCCGGCGCGCCGCGCCTCGGCGCCGGCAGTGAACTGACGGCGTCATCGAACGGCGGCGAAGCCCAACAGCAGCAGGAGACCCGCGGTCATGCCGATGCTGTCGACGGCCTTGTGGTGGGCGGCCGGCGGGGTGGTGAGTTCGGGCACCAGGTCGGCCAGGGCGATGTAGATGAAGTTCCCGGCGGCGTCGGGTGAGCGGGCCGGAGCGGGCCGCGGGCGGCGAACAGGGTCAACGCCAGCGCGATCATGGAAATGCCGGTCACCGCGACGGTGACCAGCAGCAGGAGGGGGTGTCGCCGGTCGTGCCCGCCGGCCCGGCGGCCGGGCCGGGCACGGCGCGCCAGCACGAAGATCAGCAGACTCATCGCCAGGATGAGGGCGCCGGGCGCGGGCGCCTCCTTGAGGGCGGCCGCGCCGAGGGCGGCGAAGGAGATGCTGGTCCTGGTCCAGGCCAGTTCGGTGCGTTCCCGGGCGAGACCGGGGTCCATCTCTTCCATGTCCTCGGGCGGCTCGTCGGCAGGCGGGTCGTCGGGTGGGGCCATCTCAGCTGTCCAAGGTCGTTGATCCGCAGAGGTCGGCCGGCCTCCGTCAGCCCAGCGCCGCCGACAGCAAGATGAGGAGTGCCGCCACGACGGCGGTGGCGGCGATGAACGCGGCCAGGACGCGGGGGAGGGGCGAGCGCGGCAGCGGTTCGCCGCGGCGGAGCGCGCGCTGGTTGCGCCGCCACTCGAGGAAGCTGCCGATGGACAGGACGGCCCCGAACACGATGAGCGGCACGGCGAGCAGGTGCCGGCCCCAGGGCAGCCCGTCGAACGGGGGCAGCAACTGGATGATGGCCAGCCCGGCGACGACGAGGGCGAGCGCGGTGCGGTTCCAGGCGAGGAAGGTCCGCTCGTTGGCGAAGGTGAACCGGGCGTCTGGTTCGCTGTCGGCGACGGGTTCTGCGACGACGGGTTCTGCGGCGACCTCCTCGCGCCTGCGGGTGCCGCCGGGTGAGCTCGGGATCACTCGACGGCGGCCTTTCGCACGTAGAAGAAGAACACGCCGTCCCGTTCACCGGACTCGAGGAGCTCGTCGTCGTTGGCCTCGGCCCAGGCCGGGATGTCGCCGAGTGAGCCGCGGTCGGTGGCGAGCACCTTGAGCACCTGGCCCGGTTCGAGGCGGCGCATGGCCTTGGTGGCGGCCATGACGGGCATCGGGCACATGAGGTCGCGGGCGTCGACGAGCCGGTCTTCGGTGATTTCCACGGTTTCTCCCGGACTGTCCTAGATGAACATGGTGACGTGGGCGCGGCGGGCCTCGGCCATGAAGGCGGTCGCGCCGGCGAACTCGACGCCGTCGATGAAGTCGTCCGGCGCGTAGCCGAACACATCGACGGTCATCTGGCACGCGACCAGCCGCACGCCGGCCTCCTTGGCGGTGTCCAGCAGCTCGGAGATGGTGGCGACGTTGTTCTTGGCGAACTTGGATCGCATCATCGCCGAGGCCATCGGCACCATGCCGGGCAGCGCCGAGACGATGTCGGGGATCGGCACGGGCATCGGCATGGCCGGGTTGCCGACCGGGTCGATCTTGAGCTTCCTGGCCGCGTCGCGGTGAACGCTGTTGAGGCCGTAGAAGGTGAAGAAGATCGAGGTGTCCATGCCGATCGCGGCGGCGGAGCCGGCCAGGATGAGCGGCGGGTAGGCCCAGTCGAGCGTGCCCTTGGATGCCACCAGGGCGGCCTTCCGCGCCGCCGGGTCCTTCTTGAACGCCCGCTCGATCTCCTCGCGGACGATCCGGCGGACGTCTTCTTCGCCGACCGGGGCCGCCGGGGCGACGGCGCCGGTCGTGCCGGTCGGTTGAATGTCAGCTTCCTGTCGCATGGGCGACCTCCGGTGCGGTGCCTCGCAGGCGGGTGAGGACGGTGGTGAGGGCGGCGTGGGTGGCGCGGGCCCGAGACAGCCAGTGCCGGGCGGCCGCGGCCGGCACGGGCCAGGTCGTCGCGTGATACTCCCGTCGGCTCGTCGCGGCCGCCCCGGCGAGCCAGTCGTACGCGGCGACGGGATCCTGGTCGATGAGCGAGCGCAGGGCGAACGCCCGTTCGCCGACGCGCAGCCCGAGCCCGGTCATCCGCGCGCAGCGGGCCAGGTCGTCCCGGGTGATGATCAACCCACTGCGGGCGGGGGCGAGTAGGGCGCGGACGAAGCCGTCGGTCTCGGGACTCGGCAGCGCGGGGATGTCTCGCAGGTGCGCGGTGCCGTCGAGGGCCCCGAGGTCGCCTGCCTCGGACGCGAGCGCCTCGTTCAGCAGCTTCGCCCAGCCGGCGTGGTACGTCGAGCCGAGCGAGACCATGGCGGACGCGTAGGCCGGCACCCAGGTGATCAGGTGTTCGGCCAGCAGGGTGCGTCGTGCGTGGCGCCACATCCGGCTCCTGGCCGGCTCGGACTCGTCGCGCTCGCGCTCGACGAGCGATGCGTACAGGCCGAGCAGCGCGGCCAGGTGGTCGGGTTCGGCGGGCGGTGTCAGCCGCAGCGCGCGCCAGAATCCGGCGATCCTGTCCCGGGCCGCGCCGCCGAGCATGCCCTCGGGGCCGAGGTAGACGGATGCGTAGGGGACGAGCTGGAGGACGAACGCCTCGGTGTGGCTCTCGGCGTCGGCAGCGCCGGGCAGCCCGAGCGCCGCCGCCAGGCGGGGGTGCGCGCGGTCCGGGGGCTCGCACAGTGCGCCCAGGGCCCGGAACAGGTCAGGCGCGAGGGACATCGGCCGGCTCCGTGGAGGAAGGCTGGGCCGACCGCGGGGCGGGCAGCCGGTAGGTGTCGCGGGACGGCTTGAGCGGCCGCATCAGCCAGTAGGGGCGCCGGGTGCCGTCGGGGGCGTGGCGGGCGGCGTCGCGCGTCATCTCCAGCCACCTTTGGTAGGCCGCGTGCGCCTTTTCGGTGTCGACGCCGATGTCGCCGTAGGCGTCACCGGGATCGGCCGGGCGCACCCTGACCGCCTGGTGCCAGCAGTGCTGGCCGGAGATCGGGTCGGGGTGGACGGGAAAGGTCAGGTTCTGGTGGACGCCGACGTCCCCCCACCAGATCCGGCGGGTGTCGGGGTCGGCGGACTCATATGGCCGCACCCCGCTCCGCCGGCTCATGCTCCACCGTTCACCGGCCTTGGCCAGGTCCACGGTCGCGGCCACCTGCCGCGGCCCGCCGGCGTCGTGGCCGTCGTGGCCGTGGCCCGCGCGGTCGCCGGCGAGCTTCCACCTGCCCATGTGGTGGCTGCACGCGACCACGCCCGGCCGGATGCCCTCGGTCACCCAGGCCTTGACCACGAAGTAGCCGATCTCGGTCTCCACCCGTACGAGATCGCCCGCCGCCACGCCCAGCGGAGCGGCGTCGCGCGGGTGGATCCACAGCGGGTTGGTGTGGGCGAGTTCGTTCAGCCACTTGGCGTTGCCGCCCCGGGTGTGGATCTGGGTCGGCAGCCGGAAGGTCGAGATGAGCACCATCTGACCGGGCGCGAGGGAGTCGGGGTGCACGTGGCTGCGGATGTAGCCGGGCAACGCGTGTTCCGGCCAGCCCCAGGCCGCCAGGGTGGCCGAGTAGAACTCCAGCCGCCCGCTCGGGGTGGGGAAGCCGCGCCGGACGACGCCGCCTGCGTCGTCGACGCGCACGCCCACCGGGCGGCGGCCCGCTACGTCGGGCTCCGGCGTGGCGACCGGCACGATGTTCTGGACGGCTCCCGGGGCGACGGGCGTGTAGACCCGTCCAAATGAACCGTCCACGGCACCGGCGAGCTCGTCGCTCGGCACCTCCTCTTCGTGCGGTCTGCCCACGCCGGAGCGGATCTCGTACGCCCCGTACCGCCGCATGTACGCCAGCGGGGTGAGCCCCTCGGCGGCCGCCGTCTCGGGCAGGCCGGGCACCGAGTGCTCGAACATGTGGGCGTAGTACTCGTCGATGGTGAGCTTCTCGCCGGGACGGGCGAGGGACTCGTGGTGGCACCGGATGCCGAGGGAGCCGTCGGGGTCGATCCGCCACGACAGCTCGGTCCAGAACTCGTTCTCCTCCCACACCTCGCCCGGGTTGACCTGCCGGGTGTCGGTGACCGGCGCGCCCAGCCGTTCCCGGGCCGCGCGCAGCACCGGCTGCCGGAAGCCGATCCACTGCCCGTCGTATTGCTCGTAGGAGTGCACGTCGTGGCGTTCGGCGCCGACGCCCATGGGGAGCACGTAGTCGGCGAAGTACGCGGTCTCGTTCCAGGTCGGCGTGAGCGCGACGTGCAGCCCTACCAGGCCGGGATCGGTGAGGACCTCGACCCAGCTGAGCCCGTCGGGGTTGGTCCACACGGGGTTGTAGACCCGTGTGAAGTACACCTCCAGCCGGCCGCGGCCCTCTTTCAGGAAGTGGGGGAGCAGGAACGACAGCTCGTTGAGCGCGAGTGGATACTCCAGCGGCCAGGTCAGCTCGTTCCAGGTCGTCGGATGACCCGGCGTGTGGATGGGGCGCGGGACGAACTTGTGCCAGGCGTTGGGGTAGGTGCCGCCCTCGGTGGCCACCGCGCCGAGCAGCGCGTTGAGCAGGAACAGCGTGCGCGCGACCTGCCAGCCACCGAGGTTGCCGGCACTTGCCGACCGCCACGTGTGGGTCGACAGCCGGGTGCCCGCACCGGCAACGAGCTCGGCGATCCGCGCTATTGTCTCCGCGCTCACACCGGATTCCTGCGCAGCGAACTCGAAGGTGTACGCCGCGTACAGCTCGCCGAGCATCGCCTCGAACTCCTCGAAGGTACCTGGCCGGTCGGGGTGCTCCGCGGCCAGGTACTCCGCCCAGTTCCACCAGCGACGCATGAACTCCCGGTCGTGCCGGCCGGTGCGCAGCACGTACGCCGCGATGGCGAGCAGGATCGCCGGTTCCGAGCCGGGGTGTGGCGACAGCCAGTGGTCGGCGTGGGAGGCCGTGTTCGACATCCGCGGATCGACGACGATCAGCTTCGCCCCGGCCTGCTTGCCCTCCATGATCCGCTGGGCATGCGGGTTGAAGTAGTGCCCGGTCTCCAGGTGCGAGCTGATCAGCAGGATGACGTCGGCGTTGGCGTGGTCGGGGCTGGGCCGGTCGATGCCGGTCCAGAAGTGGTATCCGGCGCGTGCGCCGGAGGAGCAGACGTTGGTGTGCGAGTTGTGCCCGTCGACGCCCCAGCTGGCCAGCACCCGCTCGGTGAAGCCGTCCTCCCCGGGGCGGCCCACGTGGTACATGATCTCGTTGCGCCGATCCTCGACGATCGCCGTGCGGATCCGGCCGGCGATGTCGTCGAGCGCCGCGTCCCAGCTCACCGGCTCCCACCGGCCGGCACCGCGTGCGCCGACCCGCTTGAGCGGCTGCAGGATCCGGTCGGGGTCGGTGACCTGGTTGATCGTCGCCGGCCCCTTGGCGCAGTTGCGGCCGCGAGAGCCGGGGTGCTCCGGGTTGCCCTCGAACTTGCGCACCTGAGCGGTGTCGCGGTCGACGTAGGCGAGTAGACCGCAGGCGGACTCGCAGTTGAAGCAGGTGGTCGGCACCAGCATGTAGTGCCGCTCGGTGCGCCGCGGCCAGGCGCGCGAGTCCAGCTCGACCCAGTCGTCCCAGCGCTCCTTGGGCGGGAACGCGGCCAGATGCACCCTGCTCGCCCCGGGATAGAACGTCTCGCCCCTGGCGGCGGTCTCGGCGCGCGCCGCGCTGACCCGGGCTGCGATCTCGTCAACGGTGCGCACTGTGGTTCAGCCTCCTACGCGAGCGGGACCGACTGGCCGGCCTGCACGTACGCGTGCTCGTGCAGGGCCAGACCGACGAGGGCGACCAACGCGGTGGCCACGGCGAGCCATCCGATGCCCGTGGCCGCGAGTAGCGCAGGC
>DASTYC010000045.1:0-50531 GCA_035765195.1 Streptosporangiaceae bacterium | reverse complement strand
TTCTCCTTCTGGGGGAGTGGCAGGGGAGCGGTCAGTGTTGGTCGCGGTCTGGGGCGCGGGGCCGGTGCTTTCCCGCAGGATGAGCGCCGGTTCGGCCCACTCAGCGACCGGCGGGGCGGTGTCCGGTTCCAGCATCTGGTGCAGCAGGCCGAAGCAGGCCCGGCCGAGACCTTCGAAGTCCAGCCGGACGGTGGTCAGCGACGGGTTGAGGAAGGCCGCGGCGGGGGTGTCGTCGAAGCCCACCACGGACAGGTCACGAGGGATGTCCCGGCCCAGTTCCCGGGCGGCCCGCATGGCCCCCAGGGCGAGGTCGTCGTTGCCGCACAGCAGGGCGGTGACCGACGGGTCCGCCAGCAGGGAACGGGCGGCCAGATATCCCGAGCGCGGAGTCCAGCCGCCCTGCAACGGCTCGGGGATCGGCAGGCCCGCGTCCTCGAGCGCGTCCATCCAGCCGTGGGTACGCTGTGCGACCCTGCTGGTCGACGAGGGGATGGCCAAGTAGTGCACGCCGCGGTGGCCCAGGCTGAGCAGGTACTGGGTGGCCTGCCGGGCGGCTTTCCTGTCGTCGAGCCAGACCTGCCGGCTACGGTCTCCCGTGGTCTCGGGCTGCCGTTCCACCGCGGCGGTCACCGCCACGTCGGGCGGCAGCGCAGCCAGCGCCCGGGTGCCGGGTGCGTCGAAGGCGATCACCATGACCGCCTCTCCCGGGCGGCTCAGCCGCCACGCCACATCACGCATGGTCATTGCCGGTTCGAGCACGCTGATCCCGACCGAGAACCCCGCCGCCCGGGCCGCCTCTTCCATGCCGCGCAGCGTGGCGGCCGCTCCGTACAGCGCGGTGTCGGAGGTCAGCACCGTCACCGCGCGGACGGGGCCGCCGGCCAGCGCCTGCGCGAGCCGGTTGGGCCGGTAGCCGAGCTCGGCGATCGCGTGCAGAACCTTGGCGCGGGTCGTCTCACTGACCCGCGTCCGGCCGTTGATCACACGTGACACGGTCTGGTGGGAGACACCGGCCACCCGGGCGACATCCCAGATGCTCACCGGGCGCCTCGCGGACCCGCTGCCGGACCCCCTTGCGGGCCGCGGACGAGCCGCAGGGGGTGCTGCGCGAACCTCAGCGGGGGCATCTTCAGTCGGCATGTGACCGGTAACCTCTCACCTCAATGGCCGACAACTACTGGATCGCGTTGTTGGACTCAGTATTGATCCTCGTCGCGGCCTGTCGCGGGGTGAGCTTCCCAAGCCAGACCTGGTTGAAGATGTCCAGCGACTTCTCCACATAAACCGATGACGACTTGGTCAGCGGGAAGCTCATTGTGGTCCCCGCCGCGGCCTTCTGGAAGCCGGTGACGTCCACCCCCTTGGCCTTCCACGCCCGCACAAAGGTGTCGTTCAGGCCGGAGATGCCCGGCCAGACCGTACCGGCCTCAGTGATGATCCGTTGTGATTCGGGCGAGGCGAGCCATTTGACCAGTTCCCAGGCTTCCTTCTTGTGCTTGGTCCCGGCGTAGATGGCTTCGGACAGGCCGTTGTACACGCTGCCCTTGCCGACGGGGCCGGCGGGCAGGTCGGCAACGCCGAAGCCGCCCTTCGGCAGTGCGGTGTTGAACGCGCGCAGCATCCAGCTGCCCTCCATCGCCGTCGCGGCCTGGCCGCGGCCGACCACTTGGTCCAGGGACGGGCCGTTCGGCGGGTTGGTCACCGACGCGGGCACCGCGACCTGGTATTTCTGGAACAGGTCCTGGACGAACTGGATGGCCTGCACGCAGGCGGGCTGGTCGATGGTCCACCTGCCGAAGGCGCGGTCCTGCAGCCTGCACCCGTTCTGCAGGGCGAAGTTCCACCAGTGCTGCTGGCCGGTGGGAGCCTGCAGGGCGATGCCGTACCGCTTGACCTTCTTGGCGTCGAACCCGGCCTCGGTCGGGTGGTTACCGTGTGCGTCCACCGTCAGCCTCTGCAGCGCCTTGACGAAAGTGCCGCCGTCGACGGGATTCCAGCTGAGGTCGGCGAGGTCGGCGGGGGTCATGCCGGTGTCCTGGAGCGCCTTGGTGCTGTAGAACAATCCGATGGTGTCCCAGTCCTTGGGCAGTCCGTAGGTCTTGCCCTCGACCTTCCAGACGTTGGCGAGCTTGGGGTCGTAGATCGAGGTGTCGAGCTTGTCGGCGTTGATGTCCGGGGTCAGGTCGGTGAGCACGTTCTGCTCGCTGAACCGCGGGAAGTAGGACACGTGGTTCCAGAACACGTCGGGCGCCTTGCCTCCGGCGAGCTGGGTCTGCAGCTTGCTCCAGTAGTTCTCCCAGGCGTTCAACTCGATCGAGACCTTGATGCTGGGATGCCGCTTGGCGAACTCGGCCAGCGACCTTTCGATCGGCGGCTTTTGTACCTCGTCCCACATCGCGTACCGCAGGGTGACGGTGCCGCCGGACGACGAGCCCCCCGAGTCGTCCGAGCCGCCACAGCCGGCGGCGAGCGCCACGACGACGGCGGCGATCAGCACCGTGGTGGTCCTCATGGGCTTCATGGGGATTGCCCTTCCATGGGGTTACTTGAGTCCGGTGAGGGCGATCGACCGGACAATGTGCCGTTGGAACAGCAGGAACACCACGACCAGGGGGAGCAGCGCCAGTGCCGCGGCGGCGAGCACGATGTGGTACTGCGAGGCGAACTGGCCCTGCAGCGCCGCGATGCCCACGGTGAGGACCTGGGTGCGCCGGCTGTTGGTGATGACCAGCGGCCAGATCAGGTTGTTCCAGGCCTGGATGAAGGTGATGGTGGCCAGCGTCGCCAAAATCGGCCGGCTCAGCGGGATCATGATCCGGACGAGGACGGCCCAGGTGCCCGCCCCGTCAACCCGCGCGGCGGCCTCGAGATCGCGCGGGATGGTCCGGAAGTACTGCCGGACCAGGAAGATGCCATACGGCATGCCGAACGGCATGACGAAGATGCTGGGCAGGATCAGGCCCGCGTAGGTGTCGATCAGCCCGAGCTCCCGCATGATCAAAAACAGCGGGACCATGGTGACAAGCTGCGGCACCATCATCGTGGCCAGGTAGCTCCAGAACAGCAGGTCCCGGCCCGGGAACGCCATCCGGGCGAACGCGTAGGCGGCCATGGTGGCGAAGACCACCTGCCCGGCCGTCACCGCACCCGCGTAGATCAGCGTGTGCAGCAAGAACCCGGACATGTCGTATTCGGACCAGACCGTGGCGAAATTCGCGAAAGTGGGCGGCATGGCCGGCTGCCACGCGTCGGTGGTGAGCACGTCCCGCGGCGTCTTGGCCGCCGAGTTCAGCGTCATCACGTACGGGCCGATCGAGACCACGGCACCCGCGAGGAGCACCACAAACAACGCGACCCTCTTCATGGCGTCGTCAGCATCCTCACGAGAAGTCGTAGACCGTGCGCCTGCGGAAATAGAGCACCTGCGCCACACTCACCAGCAAGATCAGCACGAACAACACCACCGCGAGCGACGAGGCGTACCCGGCCCGGAAAAGACGGAATGCCTGCCGATAAATGTGGAAATTGAGGGTGTTGGTCGACCCCGCCGGGCCGCCTTGGGTCATCACGAACACCGTGTCGAACATCTGGAACGAACCGATCGTGTTGGTGACCAGAACGAAGAACATCGACGGCCGCAGCAGCGGCAAAGTGATCTTGAAGAACCGCTGTATCGGGGTCGCGCCGTCGATCTCCGCGGCGTCCTGAAGTTGCCGAGGGACGGCCTGCAGCCCGGCCAGCAAGATCAGCATCGTGTAGCCGGTGTACTGCCAGATGTTCACCGACGCCAGCACCGGCAGCGCCCACGTGGACGACGACAGCCATTCCGGGCCGCCGACGCCGACCAGGCCCAGCAGCCGGTTGATCGCCCCATACCTCGGGTCGAAGAGCCAGGTCCAGATGATGCCGAGCGCCACCGGCATTGCCATCCACGGCAGCACGTACAGCACCCGCAGCACCTTGCCGCCGCGCAACCTGCGGTTCAGCGCCACCGCGAGCAGCAACGCCAGCACCGTCTGCGCCGGGATGTTGAGCAGCACGAAATAGATCGTGGTCACCACCGCCCGGCGCGCCTCGTCGTCACCGGCCAGCTCACGGTAGTTGGCGAGCCCTGCGAACTCGGGCGTGCCGATGAGATCCCAATCGAACAGGCTGAGCGCGAAGACACCGAAGATCGGTGCCACCAGGAACAGCACAAGACCGATCAGGCTGGGAGCAATCAGGCCGTACGCCTCGACAACGGTGCGGATGCGACGGCCACGCCGACCCTGTCCTCCGGGCGCCAGTCCCCTCAGATGCGGGTCCACCGTTGGTTGGCGGCACCGTTGCAGGTCCAGATCTGTACGGAGACACCGTTGGCCGTGGAGTTGCCGGCTACGTCCAGGCACTTGTTCGCGCCCAGGGCGGTGATGCTTCCGTCGGTGTTGAGGCGCCACTTCTGGTTGTTCTGGCCGTTGCAGTCCCAAATAATCACGCTGGTTCCGTCGGCGGTGCCGTTGTTGTCCACGTCGAGGCACTTGTTTCCGTAGACCCGCAGTTCACTCGCCGCCGTGGAGGTCCACAGCTGGTTGCCCTGACCGTGGCAGTCCCAGATCTCCACCCGCGTTCCGTTGGCCTGGGAGGCTCCGGTGACGTCGAGGCATCTTCCCGACCCCACGCCCTGGATCATGGACATGGGGCTGGGTGTTCCACCGCTGACCCGGAACACGACGGTGCCATGGGACGGCACGTTCGCCGAGATGGCCCCGGTGGTCGAGGTGACGGCGTTCGTCCAGGCCTCACGCAGGCTGAAGGAGTTGCCGGACAGACCGATCGCCGAGGTCGTGGTGCTGATCGTCGTCGTGCTGCCGCCCTGGTTGAACAGCGCGACCGCGACGTCGCCGTTGCTCAGCCGTTTGGCCAGGACGCGGCGGGTGCCGTCGTTGCCGATCTGGGTCGCTTGAAGGCCGAGCGGGTCCTGGTTGATGGCGATCAGGTTCTGGTTCTTCAAGATCGTGGCGGTGGCGGCGTCCACGTTCCGCATGTCGTTGCCCGCGATCAGCGGCGCGGCCATGATCGCCCAGAGGGCGAAGTGGCTGCGCATCTCGGTGTCGGTCATGCCGCCCCGGCCGACCACCATCATGTCGGGGTCGTTGAACTGCCCCGGCTTGGCGAAGCCCGACAGGGGCGCGTTGACGTTGACGATGTTCTGGATGCCCATCGGGAAGCCGTTGGTCTGACCGGAGTTCCAGACGTTGGTGATGTCCTCGGTCGTGCGCCAGATGTTGGCGACGTCACCCCAGTTCCGCTGCGGGCCGGTCTTCTCGTGGATGCTGTTCGGGTTGATGCTGTAGAGGATCGGCCGTCCGGTGGCCGCCAGGGCGTCGCGCATCTTCGCGAAGGTGCGCACCTGGTCGTCGATGGTGCCGGTGGGGGAGCACCAGTCGTACTTGAGGTAGTCGACGCCCCAGGCGGCGAACTGCCGGGCGTCCTGGACCTCGTGGTTGAGACTGCCGGTGGCGCCCGGATAGGAGCCGAAGAACTGAGCGCAGGTACGGTCCAGGGGTACTTGGTAGAGACCGAACTTCAGGCCCCGGGCGTGCAGGTAGTCGCCGAGCGCCTTCATGCCGCTCGGGAATCTCGACGGATTGCCCCGCAGGTTGCCGGCCGAGTCGCGGTTGGGGTCGAACCAGCAGTCGTCGACCACGACGTACTGATATCCGAGGTCGCGCATGCCGGAGCTGACGAGCGCGTCGGCGGTCTGCCGGATCAGTGTCTCGTTGATGTTGCAACCGAACGTGTTCCAGGTGTTCCACCCCATCGGCGGGGTGCGGCCCACGCCGTTGTCCAGCCCTTGAGCCCGGGTGACGGGGGCGAGCGCCACGGCCAGGACCACCATCGTCAGCAGCGCGCGGATTCGTTTCCTGCTCATGGAGATCGCTCCTTGGCGGATCGAGGCTGGGGCCCCCGGGGCGGGCTGAGCCGCCCCGGGAGCCCGGTGGCAGTGGGGCCGTGTCACGCAGTTAGCGCTGCAGTGTCAGCAGACCCGGCCGGTAGGGCAGGAGGCCGTATTCTCCGCCGGAGGTGGTGCTGCGGCCCTGGTAGAGCAACTGCAGGTTGCAGGGATCGACGGTGAAGGTCTGATCGGCGCTGGTACGGATCAGTTCGCCATGGCTGATGTCGTTGGTCCAGGTGGCGCCGCTGTTGGCCTTGCCGGCGAAGGGGTTGCTCTCGGTCGCGGCCTGAGGAGTCCATGAACCGTTCAGACTGGTGGCCGTGAACGAGCGGAAGTAACGGCCCTGCGAGCCGATCGCCTCGACGAGCATGAGGTAGCGGTTCTGGCCCTGGAGCTTGTAGACCTGAACGGCTTCGAACAGGTTGTTCGTGGAATCACTCATGATCACTGTCGAGCTCGCGCCGAAACTGCCCGGGAAGTTCCCGATCGGCATGCTGGCCCGGTAGATCCTGCCGTTGTCGCCGGCGAAGAACAGGTACATGTTCGTGCTGTCAGCGATGACGGTCTGGTCGATCGGTCCTGTCCCGGAGCCGCTGATGCTTCCGGAAAAGAGCACCTGCTCCGCTGACCAGCCATTGGGGTTGGTGGGGTCGTTCGACGTCCGGTAGGAGAATGCGGTTCCGCCCCACTGGTAGGCGAGCACCCAGATGTTCCTCGGCGCGAAGAAGAAGAGCGTGGGCGCGACCGTGGAAGACGACATCGTGTTCTGGCTGGCCGAAGCCATCTCCGACCAGTTGGTGAACAGGCCGAAGTTCATCGAGCCCCATCTCGTCCCCGTGTCGTGCGTCGTCCCGTAGACCAGATGCCTGCCGTTGAAGGGGGCGACGGTGAAGTCCTTGAGCGAGACCCATCCCGGCTTGGGCTGCGCGAGCGCTCCTGTTGATGTCCAGCGGTACGTCGACGGAAGATCGCACGAGCCGGTCGGGGTGCCGACCTTGACGAGCTGCCACTGCTGGTTGGCGCCGCCCCAGTCGTCGTACTGGACGATGTTCGCGTTGTCGGCGGTGGCGGCGCCTTGGACTTCGAGGGCCTTGTTGCTGTGGCGCGAGATGAACCTCACGTAGCCGTCCGGGCTGTCGGCCAGCCGCCACTGCTGGTTGGTGCCGTTGAGGTCGGCCCACTGGACGATCGAGCCGCCGTTGGCGGTGGAGAAGTTGAAGACGTCCAGCACCTTGCCGGAGTGGCGGGACTTGATGCGGTAGTTACCGCCGCCGGAGTCGACGAACTGCCACTGCTGCTGGTTCTGGTCGTTTCTGGTCCACTGGGTGATGCGGGCGCCGTCGTTGGTCGCCAGGTTGTAGACGTCCAGGGCCTTGCCGCTGTTGCGGTTGACCAGCACGTACCAGGCATTGGTGTCGACGGTGGCCGCGTTCGCGGACTGGACGGCCACGAACAGGCCCGCCAGCAGCGTGGCCACAGTCGCGATGACGGCCAGGGATTTGTGTCTCACTTCGTCTCCCAGGTCAGGGGGCTGTCAGGTCGAAGCGGCGCACGGTCACCGCGCCGCCGAGGGATTGAGTGGCGTAGTTGAAGATCCCGAATCGGTAGCCCATGAAGAACTGCCAGGCGTTGTTCAACGTGAAGGCCGGGCCGAGACCGACGAAGTTCGTCCCGTCGGTGCTGTAGGAGAAGCGGGCCTGCCGGCCCGCACCCGGACGGATGTCGGCGTTGACCCGCAGCCAGATCCGGCCGCCGGAGATGTTCGCGCCCGCCCGTTCCGTGCCGACGCCGGTGGTCTGCCAACTGCTGTTCATGGTCAGCCCGTCGGTCATCACGACTCGGTATGCGCCGTTGTCCCGTTTGACGCCGATCCAGGCGGACTGGTCACGCAGCATCGCCAGCCCGGCGCGGTCACCGTTGGCCATCCGCGCGTAGTCCAACTCGATCGTCGCCGTCGACGATGGGCCCTGGATGCGGTGGGTCAGCGTGTTGCGGGAGTTGTACAGGTCATTCGTGACGGTCGCGGTCCGCAGGCTCAGGCCGCTGCCTGTGGACCAGCGGGAGTTGTCGGGGTTGTGGTTCCACTCCCACCGGTGTCCGAGAGCGCCCGAGGTGAAGGAGTCCGGGCCGATCATCGATGCCACGGTCCGGTTGGTCTGAATGTTCGGCTTCGGGTAGGTGACGCCCCAGCCGCCGTTGACCGTCTGCACGGTCGGCCAGTCGCCGGTCCACGTGATCGGTGCCAGCGCGGGCACGCGGCCGCCGGGGAAGGCATCGACGAACGACATGTAGTACCAGTCGCCGTTCTGAGTCTGCACGAGGCCGCCCTGGTGGGGCACGCCGCCGCCGGCGATCGGGCCCGGCATGTCGAGCAGGACCTGACGCATCTCGTACGGGCCCCATGGGGAGGTGGATCGCAGCACGTACTGGCCGTTGGCGGGGCGGGTGAGCCAGATGTAGTAGTAGCCGTTGCGCTTGTAGAAGCGGGCGCCCTCCAGCGTGCCGACGCTCGAAGGGGTCTGGAACACCTGCTGGGCGCGCACCTGGCTGAGTCCGTCGGCTGAGAGCCGGGCCACGCTGATCGTGCCGTTTCCGTAGGCGACGTACATGGCGTCGTCGCTGTCGATCAGCAGACCGGCGTCGTAGTAGCAGTTGTTGATCCGGGAGCGCTTGGTCCACGTGCCGTCCACGGCCGAGGCGGTGTAGACGTAGGTGCGGTTGAACTCGACGCAGCCGATCCAGTAGTAGGTGCTGTTGCTGGGGCGGTAGTTCAGCGTCGAGGCCCAAATGCCCTTCACATACGCCCGGCCGCCGTTGAGGTCGTAGGCGGCTGAATCAAAGTCCAGCCTCGGGACCGAGTGCCCCGCGTACTCCCAGTCGACCAGGTTGTAGGAGCGCAGGATCGGCGCGCCCGGCGAGTAGTGCATGGTCGAGGCCGAGTAGTAATAGGCGTCCCCGACCCGGATGATGTCGCCGTCGGCGAAATCCTGCCAGACGACCGGGTTGGTATAGGTGGAGCCGCTCGCGGCGTTCGCGGACGACGCCTGGGCCGTGAGGAACGCGCCGATAAGAAGCAGTGACGAGAGGGCGGCGAGCCATCGTCTCAGCGGCGACCGAACGTGACGACGCAGGGACATCGGGGAACTCCTCGGAGGATGTCAGGTAACCGTCGGTCGTTGCCGCCACCGGCCCCGGCCGCAGCCCCGGCCTCGGCCACGGCCTTCACCTGGCCGGGACGCCGGGATGTTAGCGCTAACATCTCGCTTTCGGCTCCATGGCCTGCTCCCGTGGTTGCTTTGTCGCGGATTACATCCGACTACCCGATTTGTGTCAACGAATCTCCAGCGCTCACTGACCTGGGCATTGCCCCCGACATGCTCCCCGGCCTGGACATCCGCCTCCGTGGGGATCGCGTCTCGCTACCCGCGCGGATGTGAAAGTTTCACCATTCGCACGTATGGGGGACACGCCCCAAGAGGCCCCGCTGGACGGAACGCTTCGGAACGAAGTACGGTCCACGCACGTTGGTGCGCTATACGAACGGCGGCTTCTCCATGGTTGAGTTCTCCTCGGTCTCCGACGTCGGCGAGCGGCTCGCGGCGACCGGTTACCTCGCGGATGAGGCGATCGCGACCACGGTGTTCCTCGCCGATCGGCTCGGCAAGCCGCTGCTGGTCGAGGGGCCCGCCGGGGTCGGCAAGACCGAGCTCGCCAAGGCCGTGGCGCGGGCCACCGGCGCGGGTCTCGTCCGGCTGCAGTGCTATGAGGGGCTCGACGAGGCCAGGGCGCTCTACGAGTGGAACTACAAGAAACAACTGCTGCGCATCCAGGCGTCCGCGGACGACGCGGCCTGGGACGAGGTCCATGACGACGTCTTCAGCGCGGAGTTCCTGCTGGATCGACCACTGCTGACGGCCATTCGGCGGGACGAGGCGACCGTGCTGCTGATCGACGAGACCGACAAGGCCGACGTCGAGGTCGAGGGCCTGCTGCTGGAGGTCTTGTCGGACTTCCAGGTCACCATCCCGGAGCTGGGCACGATCACGGCGCGGCGCCGCCCGTTCGTGGTGCTCACCTCGAATGCCACCCGGGAGCTGTCCGAGGCGCTCAAACGGCGCTGCCTGTACCTCCACCTCGGCTACCCGACGCGACAACGTGAGAAGGAGATCGTGCTGGCCCAGGCGCCGGAGGCGGCCGAACGGCTCGTCGAGCAGGTCGTCCGCGCGGTCGCCGCGATGCGCGGGCTCGAACTGCGCAAGCCGCCGTCGATCGCCGAGACCATCGACTGGGCGCGCACGCTCATCGCCTTGGGGAAGGACGAACTGGACGCCGCGACCGCACGGGGCACGTTGGGCGCCGTGCTCAAGCACGTCGCCGACCAGGAACGGGTGGTGCGCGAACTGGCCCTGGCCGACGGCCCGCCGGGGTGAGGAGCGGGGCCTACGTCCGGCTCGCCGTGGTCCGCGCCCGTGGTGTCATCCCGTGGTGTCATGCGATCTCGGCGACGGCGTCGCCGAGTTGCCGCAGGCTGGACACCTCGAAGACACGGGTGCAGTGCGCGGCGTACAGCCCCATGGCGGAGTCCCCGGTGTCCCACTCCGCCCGCGGCTCGGGGTTGAACCAGTACAGCCGTCTGGCCAGCCGGCGCATCTCTTTGGTCTCGGCGAGGGCGGGCGCCCGGTCATGGCCGCGGGCGTCGCCGACGACCAAGACGGTCGTCTTACCGGTCACCGCGGCCGGCCACCGTCGTAGGAACTCCGCGTACGCGCGCCGATAGTCGCTGCGCCCGTCGCCGGCCACGAGGCCGCGCCGGGCCAGCAGGTGGTAGGCGTCGATACCGCCGAGCGCGGTCGGCGCCGCCTCCAGCGCGTCGGTGACCTCGACGATGCCGTCGATGAACACCCACGAGCGCACCCGGCCGAACTCTTCGGTGAGCGCGTGCAGGAGGGAGAGCATGAACGGGGCGAAGCGGGCCACCGACCCGGACACGTCACACAGCACGACGAGGTCCGGCTTGGTCGGATGCCGACCCCGCAGACGAGGGGTGAGCGGGACTCCCCCCGAGCTCATGCTGGAGCGAATGGTGCGCCGCATGTCGAGATGACCGCGGGCCCGGCGGCGCCGGCGGCCCAGGCGGGTGGCGATCCGGCGAGCGAGCGGCCGGACGGCGGCTCGGAGCGCGGTCAGTTCGTCCGGAGCGGCCCGTAGTACCGGCACATCGGACAGTTCGCCCGGCCGGCCGTCGCCGTCCCGGCCGTGCTGGTGGCCCCGGCCGTCCTGACGGTCAGGGCGGCCATCGCGGTCCGGCCGGTCGCCGCCGGCCGCGCGCAGGTGCTCACGGATGAGCTCTTCGAGCCGCCGCAGCACCTCCTCCACCTGGTCGGCCGCACGCGCGGCGTCCAGCCGGCGCTCCAGCGCCGAGCGCTCGCCGGTGTCGCGGGCGAGCCGCTGCAGCACTCGCGCGAGGTCGAGGCGGCGGAGTACCCGCCGCAGGTGATGGTGCTCGGTACCCGGGGTATCGGTGATCCCGGCCCATCGGTCGACCGCCTCCTCCAGCGCGCCGCCGATCGCGTCGGCGTCCCCCCGGCGAAGCGCATCGGCCAGCTCGTCTCCCAAGTCGCGCTCGGTCGCGGCCGGCGGCCCGGTCGATCCCGCGGCGTGTCCCGGGGCCTGCTCCGGGGCCTGGTCCGGGGCCGACCGGGACCGCTCCCGACGGGGTACGGGGAGCAGCGTCGCGAACAGACGGTCGAACACGTGGTCGTGCGCGTCGTCCTTCAGCAGTGTGGCCCGCAGGGCCGCGCGCACCTGGCTCCGGCGGGTGACGTCGAGCTCGGCGAGGGCGGCGACCGCGTCGATCGTTTCGCTCGTCGACACCGGGACCCCCGCAGCGCGCAACCCACCCGCCAGTGCGCCGACCACCCCCACCACCATGGACGCGTCCGTGGACAGGTTGTACTTTCCACGAACACGAGTACGCATGGCGAACATGCTAGGAGTCCGGCCATGAGCCTGCCAAACATGCTTCTGGATCTCGGGGTGGCCCTTCGGGCCGAGCACGACACGGCGCGGCGGCTTCAGATGGCGGGACTCGCGGCCCGGCTGGGCTTCCAGTATGTGTGGGTCCCGGTAGGCCCAGGGCTGTCGAGCGCGTCCATCGCGACGCTGGCCGAGCAGGCCAGGCCGGCGCGGGTGGGCCTGGTGCTCACCGGGGATCCGGCGGAGACGGCCGAGCGGATCGAGACGCTTGCGGCCGGCGGCGCCCGCGGGACGAGGGGCCCGGCCGGCGACGTGCTCCTGGAGATCCACGCTCCGCCGGCGGCACGGGACCGGCTCGTCGCCGCCACGGGCGGTCCGGAGGGCTGGCGGCGCCGGGCCATCGTGCCCTGGTACGACCCGGAGGCCGCCGGACTTGTCGTGCTCGCCGAGGACATCGGCGACCAGGTGGGAGTCCGGGCGGCTCTGGCGGACGGGGTGGCCCGGCGGCGCGCCGCCGGCGCCGACCATCTCCAGTTCCCCATCTCCGTGGCGCTGACCGTGTCGATCGGCCGGACGATGAGCGAGGCCGAGGCGCGGGCGCTGCGCGACCCGGCCCTGTCCGGCGCGCGCCACCCGCGCCGCGCGGGGCTGTTCGGCACGTTGGAGCACGCTCAGGAACAGGCCCTCGCACTGGCCGGAGCCGGCGCGGACGCGGTCCGCGCGACGCTCGCCGACGAGCGGGACGCCGCCGATCTGCTCGCCCAGTTGCGCGCCGTGGCTGTCGGCCCGACGGCCGTCCTGCACGCCCGCGGCGACTGAGCACAGCCCCGTCCGGGCCGATCCGCACCCTTGATCGGCCCCACGACCAGGCACTTCGGCCCCGGCGGCGTCCGGGAATGCGACGCGTCCGGCCCGAAGTGCGACACCTCCTCCCGACCTGCGGTCTTTACCGTCGAGCGACTCCCGGCCCCCCGCCGGGAGAGATCGCTGCCGGCGGTGCGGCCGGCGGAGTCGAGGAGGAACCATGGCTCGCACACACGGGTGGTTGAGCCGTACCGCCGCGTGGGTCGCCGTTTCAGGGTCGCTCGCCGGACTGCTCACCGCGTGCGGGTCGGACGGCGACGCCGGAGCGGCGAAACCGACCGGCGGCGGGTCCGTCGCCGCCACGGAACGGTTCGACGCCTCACCGCAACTGCTGGAGCGGGCCCTGGGCAGCGGACAGACCGCCGGGGTCCCGCGGCCCGTGCTGGCCGCGGTCCGGCGCGCCGGGAACCAGGTGGCACCGGACCAGCTCGCCCTCGCCCTGCGCTGCTGGAAGCAGAAGACGTGCGACACCGGGACGGGCGGCAAGCTGACGGTGGCGCTCGCCGACGGGTTCGGGGAGAACGTCTGGCGCGAGGTGACGCACATGGAGCTTGTGCTCCAGGCGCTGACCTACCGGCAGATCGGCAAGATCATCTATACCAGCGCGCAGGGTGACACGCAGAAGGCGATATCGGACTTCCGCAGCCTGATCGCGCAGGGGGTGGACATCATCACCACCTTCCCCGACGCCGGCGAGGCGCTGCTGCCGGTCGCGCGCCAGGCGACCCGGCGAGGGATCGTCGTGGTGCCGTACATCGCCGGGCTCGGCGGCACGCCGGGCAAGGACTACCTGACGTACGTCGCTGAGGACCTGTGCCGACTCGGCAAGAACTTCGCCGGCGTGCTCAACAAGGAACTGCCGGGCGGCGGGCCGGTCGCCTTTCTCGGCGGGACACCTGGCAACCCGCTGTCCAAGGCATGGCAGTCGTGCGAGCGTCCGGCGCTGGGCAACGGCCTCAGCGTGGTCGGCAGCGCGGACACCAGCTGGACGCGGGAGGGCACGCTGAAGGCGGTCTCCGGTCTGCTCGGCAGGCACCCCGACCTGAAGGGGATCAGCTACGAGTACGCGGACGGCTTCCTCGGCGGGGTGCGGGCCTACACGGCCGCGAACAAGGCGCTGGACCTCGTGTTGACTCTGCGAACCGACGAGGTCGGGTTGTTCTGCGAATGGAAGAAGATCAACAACCCGAACTTCAAGATCTTCTACTCGTCCGGCGGCGGCTTCGACTCACGCATAGCGCTCACCGCCGCGATGATGAAGCTGTCCGGCCAGAGCGTCCCGGCGACCATCGTCGTGCCCGCCACGATGCGTCAGGTGGACGCCGCCACCTGCAAGTCCACACTGCCCGCCCAGGCACCGGTCTCGACGCTGGTGCCCGACGGCGTGCTGACCGCCATGTATCCGTCCTAGCGGCAGAGCGTCACCGCACCGACCCGATTCCGCCCGGCGACCGCGCCGCGATCGGCCGCGCGGCCGCCGGGCCGAAGGGAGGACGACCACGCATGTCCCAGCACAGCCGCCGCACCGGACCGGCGCCGTTGTCCCTGCCCACGGCCCGCGTGCTCGCCGCCGCGGGCTTCCTGCCCGTGTGGCTGCTGCTCGCCGTGCTCGTCCTGGCCGCGGCCGTGCTCGCGCAGGGCACGCTGTCGGCGACCTCGCTGGGATCCCAGCTGCCGCTCATGACCTTCCTGGCCATCGCCGCGCTCGGGCAGATGCTCGTCGTCATGACCGGCGGCATCGACCTGTCCGTCCCCGGCGTGATGACCATGGTCGGAACGGTGCTGCTCGGCGTCTCGGGCGGCACGGACGACCGCGTGCTGGTCGGAGTCGGCGGGTGCCTGGCACTGGCCGCGGCGGTCGGGCTGGTCAACGGTCTTCTCGTCGGGTACGCCGGGCTCAACCCGCTCGTCGTGACGTTGTCGACCGGCCAAATCGTCCTCGGCGTGACCACCAGCCTCCGCTCGCACCTGGCGAACGAGACCGCGGTGCCGCCCCTCATGTCATCGCTGGCCGGTGACCGGGTTCTCGGGGCGAGTCTGGTGTTCTGGCTCGGCGCCGTGCTGACCGTCCTCGTCGCGGTGCTGCTCGGGCGGACCACCACCGGCCGCCGCTTCCAGGCCGTCGGCGCGAACCGGGAGGCCGCTTGGATCGCAGGCATCGACGTGCGCCGCCACACAGCCTGCGGATATGTGCTCGCCGGGCTGCTGTACGGCGTCGCCGGACTGCTGCTGGCGGCGTTCATCCGGACGCCGACGCTTGAGGCAGGCGCACCGTACCTGTTGGGCCCGATCGCCGCAGTCGTCATCGCCGGGGCGTCGCTGGCGGGCGGGCAGGCCAGCGCGCTGTCCACGTGGGCGGCAGCGGCCGCGCTGGCGCTGCTCACCCAGATGCTCCAGGTGTTCGGCCTGCCTTCGGCCCTGCAGTACGTCGTCTTCGGCTGCGTCATCGCGGCCGGGATGGTCGTATCGGGCGATCGCATCGCGGCCGTCGCCGGACATCGCACGACAGTGCGGGCCACCCGTGCGGAGACGTGAGGAGCCGAGATGAGCGCACACGAGGATTCCCGCACGATCGCGGCCGAGCCCGCCGGCGCGCCGGTCCGCATGGAGCGGGCCGAACCCGCGCTCCGTCTCGCGGGCGTGTTCAAGCGGTTCGGCGCCGTCCAGGCGCTGGGCGGCGTCGGCATCGAGTGCCGGGCGGGCGAGGTCCACGCCATCGTCGGTGAGAACGGATCCGGCAAGTCGACCCTGCTCGGCGTCGCCAGCGGCGTGGTCGTCCCGGACAGCGGCTCGGTCACCGTCGCCGGGCGGCACCTGCGCGGCGGGCACCCACGCCGCGCCCGTGCGCTGGGTCTCGCCATGGCCTACCAGACGTACTCGCACGTCGGGGCGCTCACCGTCGCGGAGAACCTGGTCCTCGCGGCAGGGCGCCACGGCAGGGTGCTCAGGCGTGCCCGGGTCGAGCGCTGGGCGGCCGGCGAACTCGCCCGTCTCGGTCTGGACATCGACGTGTCCGCCCGTGTAGCCGGACTCTCCCTCGCCGACCGGCAGTTCCTGGAGGTGGCCAAGGCCCTGCTCGACCGGCCGCGGGTCGTCCTGCTCGACGAGCCGACCACGGCCTTCGGCCCCGAGGAGGTGGCCCGCCTGCACGAACTGGTGCTCGCCCAGGCCGAACATGGCGTCGGCTTCCTGTACGTCAGTCACCGGCTGCCGGAGGTTCTCGGCATCGCGCACCGGGTGACGGTCCTGCGGGACGGCCGCTCGGAGGGAACGTACGACGCCGCGGACGTCGGCGAGTCCGACCTGCTCGCGTTGATGATCGGTCGTCCGGTCGAGCTGGCCTTTCCGCCGCGTGCGTCCACCACGAGCCCCACCGCCGCTGACGAGCCCGCCGCGGGCGGGTCGACCGAGGGCCGGTCCGACGCGGACTCCTCCGCCGCCGCGCTGCTCGTCCGTGACCTGCGCGGCCCTGGATTCGGGCCGATCGCGCTCGAGGTCCGGCGCGGCGAGATCGTGGGTGTGGCCGGGGCCGACGGGAACGGGCAGACCGAACTGTTGCGCGCCGTGGCCGGCGTGGTGCCGGCCACCGGCGAGGTCGCCTGCGCCGGCGTCCCGCTGGACCGGCGCAGCCCCCGGCGCGCGCTGGCCGGCGGCGTGATGTTCCTGAGCGGTGAACGGCTGCGCGAGTCGCTGTTCCCGGTGGCGAGCGTACGGGCCAACGCGACGGTGTCGGTGCTCGGCAGGTTCGCCCGGCTCGCATTCGTCAGCCGGCGCGAGGAGTCTCGCGCCGTCACCGCTGTGGCCGCCGAGCTCAAGGTGCGCACCCCGTCGATCGAGCAGCCGGTGCGGTTCCTGTCCGGAGGCAACCAGCAAAAGGTCGTGTTGTCGCGGCTGTTCCTGCGCGACGTGGCTGTCCTCGTCGTGGACGAGCCCACCCAGGGTGTGGACGTACGGTCCCGCTTCGAGATCTACGAGGCGTTGCGGGGAATGGCCGATCTCGGGCTGGCCGTGCTGGTGAAGTCCAGCGACCCGGTGGAGCTCGCCGGGCTGTGCGACCGCGTCGCCGTCGTGTCGCGCGGGCGGATCACCGAGCAGATCCCGGCCGCCGAACTCAGCGAGGAGCGGATCGTCGGCGCGTTCGTCCAGACCCGCGACGTCGCCCGAGGCGAGAACGGCGACCTGGCGGCCGAGCCCGGACGGCGGGCCGACGGCGGCTCCTGGTGGTTCCCGGCGGTGGTGCTCGCGGTGCTCACCGTGCTGGCGGGCGCCTTCACCGCGACCCGGGCCGATGCCTTCCTTTCCGAGTTCAACCTGAACTCGCTGCTGCTGTCCGCGCTGCCGCTGGCGCTGCTGGCCATGGGCCAATCGCACGCGCTGGTGGTCGGGGAGTTCGACCTCTCGGTCGGAGCCCTGGCCGGCTTCGTCGTCGTGGCGGCCTCCTTCCTGCTGGACGGCGGCCCGGCGCCGGTCATCGGGGCCGGTCTCCTCGCGCTGTTCGGGCTGTGTGTCGCCACCGGCGGGGTCAACGCGGGGCTCACCCGGCTGCTCGGCATCCCCTCGATCATCGCCACGGTGGCGACGCTGAGCGTGCTGCAGGGCGTCGCGCTCACCCTGCGCCCCACCCCCGGCGGCGTCATCGACATCGGGCTCAGCGACCTGCTGAGCCGAAGCGCCGGGATCGTGCCTTACGCGTTCGCCGGAACCGCGCTGCTCGCCGTGGGCCTGGACTTCTGGCTACGGCACACCCGCGGCGGGCTGATCGTGCGCGCCTGCGGCTACGATCCGGGCTCGGCCGTCCGGATCGGTCTGCGCGCGGGCCGGGCGCGGGTCGTCGCGCTGCTCGGCTCCGCGGTCTTCGCCGGGGCGGCCGGCCTCTTCCTGGCCGCTCAGGTCGGGGTGGGCGACGCGCGGATCGGCGGGACGTTGGCGCTGGCGAGCATCGCGGCGGCAGTGCTCGGCGGCGCGGGCCTGTCCGGCGGCCGGGGCTCGTTCGCCGGCGCCGTGCTCGGCGCGCTCTTCCTCACTCTGATCGTCAACGCGCTGCCGATGCTCGGCTGGAGCAGCGCGGTCGGGGACATCAGCAGGGGAGCGATCACGCTGCTCGCCCTCGCCCTGTTCCAAGGCGGCGCGATCGCGGCGCTGGTACGGCGGCGCCGGGCCACACCGTGACGAGGCCGGCCGGCGGGTCCTGACAAGCGTCCGCCTTGGCCTCAGAACGCGGTGCGGTCGAGGTCGATGTGGAACTCCCGCAGCTTGCGGTAGAGCGTCGACCGGGACAGGCCCAGGTCGGCGGCGGCGAGGGTCTTGTCGCCGCCGGCCTTGCGCATCGCCGCGACGATGGCCTCCAGCTCCAGGCGCTCCAGATGCGTGCGGGCGCGTCGCGGGCTGTCCACCACCTCGACCGGCAGATCGTAGAGCCCGACCTCGCCCGGCCCGTGGTCGACGGCCAGGCCGCGCAGCACCAGGTCGAGCTGTCGCACGTTGCCGGGCCACGAGGCGCGGACGAACGCCTGCATCGCCTCAGACGCCAGCCGCAGCCGCTCGTCACCGCGCCGCCGCAGCATCCGGTGCACGAGTTCGGGCACGTCCTCGCCGCGCTCGCGCAGCGGCGGCAGCTCGATGCGGTGGACGGCGAGCCGGTCGAGGTGGGGCCCGGTGGGCGGCAGGTCGCCCGGACGCCTGGTCACCGTGCCGATCAGACGGGGTGTCGCGCCTTCGTGCCCGTCGAGCAGCGCCGCCACCGCCAGCGCCTCCGGCCCGGTCAGCGTCTCCAGGTGGGTGAGGATCAGCGTCCCCGGCGTGCCGAACCGGGCGCGGAGCCGCCCCAGCCAGACAGCGAAGCCGTCGACGGGCGCCAGCGCGGCGTTGAGCACGTGCGGCTCGCCGCCCGGCCCGGCAAGCTCGTGCAGCGCCAGCGCGACCTCCAGCTTGCCCACGCCGGGCTCACCGACGATGAGCGCGGGGTGCGAGCTGCCCAGCGCTCGTCCCGCGATCGTCATGGCATGCGTCCAGGCGCGACTGTGTCCACCCAGATGGCGCAGCAGTCGCTGCTGGGGGTGCGGGCCGCGGACGAGGGCCGCGGGCCCTTCCTCCTCGGCGCTCGCGACGCGCGACACCTCGGCGACCGCGCCGACGACGCGTTCGCCGTCGAAGACCGGCCGCGCCGTGACGGACAGGCGGCGGTCCTGGTCGCCAGTGAGCACTCCGCTGCTGGCGGCCCTGGTCAGGACCGTGTTGCCCAGGGCCTCCCACAGGGAGGCGTGGTCGATGCCCTCCAGCAGCCGCGACGCCCCGGGCGAGGCGATGATCGTCTGCTCGTTGATGGCCAGTACGGCACGGCGCGCCCGGCGTCCCGCCGTGATGAACGCGTCCAGGAGCAGCCGCTCGCGCCGAGACGCGCCGTCCAGGATGCGCTGCTCGATGCCGGTCGCCGCCTCCTCGGCGAACGCCGGCATCAGCGGGCCGGACTCCTCCGCCCGGCACATGAAGGTCAACACGCCCTCGATCCTGCCGGTCACCGGATGGCGGATCGGCGCGCCGTGGCAGGCGTACTGCACGAAGCGTTCGGCGAAGTGCTCGGCGCCCACCACGGAGAAGGTGTGGCCCTCCTCGATAACGCTGCCCAGCCCGTTGGTGCCGCAGACCTCCTCACGGAGGGCGAAGCCGGGCGTGGAGTCCGACCGGTCCATCTTGGCCAGCAGGCTCGGGTCACCGACCCATCGGCCGATGATCCGGGCCTCTCGGTCGGCCAGCAGCATCGCCGTCCGGGTGCTGTCGAGCCGGTCGGCCAGCCGGTCGAGCACGGGCCGGGCCGCGACGTACAGCGCGGCGTCGGCGTCGAGCTCGGGAATGTAAGGCAGCACGGGTGTCTCGGGGCTGGCCCCGGCTCGCGCCGAGCGCCGCCACGACGTCAAGATCTCCGACCGGACGGCGCCGGCCGGGTCACGCCCGCTGAGGAAAGCCTCGCGAGCTACGTCGAGCTCCGCTTTCCTGGGGACGAGATCGCCTGCCATCGCGACCTACTTTCGCGGTATTCCGGCAGCTCACCGGCCATGACGGGGCGTGGTTACGCGTATGGCGGACGATAGTTCGAGTTACGGACGTCGTAAAGGGGCTGGTAAGCGGGGGTGTACCGCCGATTCGGAGTCGGACACCGCCGTCTCAGTTTGCGACACCGGCGCGCGCGGCACGCGTCGCATCGTGGGTCTGCTCACACCGCAGGGCGGAGCGTTGACGCCCCGACGCCCAGGAGGGACCAGGATGGCAGCCGCTGAGGAGATCGCCGCGCGGGCCGCGGCCGGGGCCGTCACACCGTCCGGCTTCGACGCCGAGACGGACATCGTCGTGGTCGGCGGAGGCGGCGGCGGGCTGCCCTCGGCGCTGTTCTCGCGCTGGCTCGGCAACGAGGTGATCCTCCTCGAAAAGGCCCCCGAGCTGGGCGGAACCGCCCGCAAGGCCGCCTTCTGGTACTGGGTGCCGAACAACGAACCGATGCGCGCGCTGGGCATTGAGGACCGCGAGGACGACTGCCTGCGCTACATGGCCCGGCTGTCCCGCCCGTCGCGGTACGACCCGGAGCACCCGACGCTGGGCCTGCCGCAGTGGGAGTACGACCTGTGCCGGTCGATCTACGCCACCGCGTCGACCGCCGTCGAACTGCTGCGTGAGCGGGACGCGCTGGTCTACCGGCACTGCGCCGAGGTACCCGACTACTGGGCCGAGCTGCCGGAGGACAAGGCGCCGAAGGGACGCGTGCTGGTGCCGAGCGAGGCGTCCGAGTCCATGTCGGACGGCGGCAAGGTCGCGGTCCGCACGATGAGCGCCGCGGCGCGGCGGGACGGCGTGGACATCCGCACCGGACACCGCGTGCAACGCCTCGTGCTCGACGAGGGCACCATCGTGGGGGTGGTGGCCTCGACCTCGGACGGGGCCGAGCTTCGCATCCGGGCCCGCAAGGCGGTGATCTTCGCGACCGGCGGGTTCACGCACAACGAGGAGCTGCGGCGCAACTTCCTCGGCTCCCCCGTCTACGGCGGCTGCGCGGCGCGCACGAACGAGGGCGACTTCGTGGCCATCGCCGCCGCCGCCGGAGCGCAGTTGCGGAACATGAACTACGCGTGGATGTGTCCCGTGCCGTTGGAGAAGGCGGTGGCCGGGGATCCCGACCTGTCCGGCATGTTCTCCGTGGCCGGCGACTCGATGATCTTCGTCGACAAGCACGGGCGGCGTGTGGTCAACGAGAAGCTGCCGTACAACGAGCTGGCCCAGGCGTTCTTCACCTGGGACCCCTACGCCGCCGAGTATCCCAACCTCGTGCTCATGCAGATCTGGGACCAGCGCGCCCAGGACCACTCGGCGAGCGACGAATACGGCCGGCTGATAGTCCCGCCCGGAGCCGACGACGCCCACGTGATCAAGGGCGACACGCTCGACGAGCTGGCCCGGCGGATCGACGAACGGCTGGCGCGCTACAGCGGCATCACCGGCGGACTCCGCCTCGCCGACGGCTTCCTCGCCACGCTCAAGGACACGATCGGCCGGTTCAACGAGATGGCCCGCGACGGCGTGGATCACGACTTCAACCGCGGCGAGCGGGCGGTCCAGCTGCTGTTCAACGGTGTCGTCAAGGACGAGCCCGGCCGTACCAACCCGACGATGTGGCCGATCGGCGACACCGGGCCGTACTACGCGGCGCTCGTCACCGGCGGCACGCTCGACACGAAGGGCGGGCCGAAAGCGACCCCGGACGGTCAGATCGTCGACGACATGGACCGGCCCATCCCGGGGCTGTACGGCGTGGGCAATTGCGTGGCCTCCGCGTCGGCGCAGGCGTACTGGGCCGGCGGCGCCACCCTCGGGCCGATCATCTCCTTCGCCTACCGCGCCGCACACGCGGCCCACCACGAGCCGGTCAAACCGGCCTGACCGCCAAGAGGAGCATCCGACATGGCCCTCGCCAAGGAGACCATGACCGACGAGCAGCGCAAGTCGGTCGCCCTGGAGTACCTGAAGGCCTTCGACAACGGAGGGGTCACCTCCACCGGAGGCAGCATCCTTGATCTGTTCGCCGTGGACGCCCAGGTGTACTTCCCCAAATGGGGCCTGGCCGCCGGCAAGGAGGCGATCGGCCGCCTCTTCGGCGACATCGGCGGCACGCTCAAGAACATCGAGCACCACTACTCGCACTTCAACTGGATCTTCTCCGGCGCCGACGTGATCGTGTGCGAAGGAACCAGCCATGGCGAACACCAGGACGGTCCGTGGCGGGCCGGGGTACCGGAGTGGGGAGCCGGCCGCTGGTGCGACGTCTTCGAGATCCGCGACTGGCAGATCCAGCGCGTCTTCATCTACCTCGATCCCGACTACGCCGGACGTGACACCGAGCGGTACCCGTGGCTGGCGAGCGCCGGTTGAGGGCCGAACCGGACCCCGAGCCCCGACGATCCGAACATCCACACGCGGCACTACACGGAGGTGCGCATGAGTGCTCCCGCCCCGCCCCTCAAGGGCAAGGAACAGGCGTCGTACGTGACGCGGCTGGGCTCGCTCGACGACTACGAGAAGGGCGGAGTCGAAATCGTCAACGACGATCCCCGACACTACGCCTTCTCCAACGTGTTCGAGGTGGCCCGCCACGCCAGGCCGTACGAGAAGATCGCCGTCGGCAAGAACATGGAGTACGTCTTGGAGGCGATCCGCGCCGAGGGCGTGAGCGAGTGGCGTACCGCGGCCCATGACGAGTTCGCGCTCGTCATGGACGGCGAGGTCGAGATCAGCCTCTTCCGGCTGGACGAAAGCCCGCTGTCGGGCGACGCGGCCGGGTCGGTGGCCCTGGACGGTGAGCCGGCGGGCCGCCGCATGGGCCGGGTCGTCGCCCGGCGCGGCCACATGACCCTGCTGCCCGGCGGCGCCGCGTACCGCTTCTCCGCCGCCCGGCCGAGCGTGATCCTCATGCAGACCATCGCCGGCCCGGACACGCAGTACCGGTGGGCCGAGATCGCCCAGTCACTCTGATCGAACGTGTTCACCTAGGAGCCACCGAACATGACCGTTGCCGCGCAGCACACCGTCTCCGCCTCCGAACCCAACGCCCTTGGCTACCGCGACTACACGCTGGGGGAGTTCCGGTTCCGGCGGGACGAGTATTTCGCCTACATCACTTGGCCGACCGGCAGCCACATGATGAGCGTGGACGCGTTCCTGAGGGCGCTCCAGCGCGATGTGGCGTGGGACTTCTTCTACGGCACCGTCAACTTCGACGGCGTCTTCGGGACCGTCAACCACTACGGCACCGTCGACATCTTCGCCGGGCGCTACAACGAGGCGTACCGGAAGGCCGAACTGGACTACAGCGAGAACGTCGAGACCCCGCTCATCCGGGAGACCTTCACCTCGATCCTCGAGGACTGGACCAACGAGACGTTCGACCCGTTCGCCTCGCCGCACGAGACCGGCTCGGCGTTCGGGGTGAAGAACGGCGCCAACACCCGGGCCGTACGCCGGGAGCGCGTGACGGCGAAACGGATGGTCGGGTTGCCGGGCGACGCCCCACTGCGCGGCGACGACACCCATCCGGTCAACCGGATGTTCGCCGACGTCGCCCAGGACGAGCCGCTGGTCGAGGCCGAGCCGGGCTTCGAGGGCGAGGTGTCGTCGTTCAACCTGTTCGCCTACCTGTCGAGGTCCGACGTCACCTGGAACCCCTCGGTGGCCAGCGCCTGCAAGGACTCGCTCTTCTGCCCGACCACGGAGGAGTACATCCTGCCGATCATCCACGGCAACGACCGAGTCGAATGGTTCGTTCAGCTCTCCGACGAGATCACCTGGGAGGTCGAGGACCGCGACACCGGTACCGTCCGGGCCCGGGTCGTGATGAAGCCGGGCGACGTGTGCGCGATGCCCGCCGATATCCGGCACCAGGGCTATGCCCCGAAACGGTCGATGCTGCTGGTCTGGGAGAACGCGAACCCGGATCTGCCCGACCTGATCGCCAGCGGCAAGACGCCGACCTACCCGATCGACTTCTGACCGTCTTCTCACAAGACCTTCTGACCGAGATCGCGACGCGGCCCGCGTCGGGCCCGGAGACCACTGTGCAGACCAAGCTGTTCATCGGCGGCGAGTTCGTCGACGGCGTCGACGGCGCCACCATCGAGGTGTGCGACCCGCACGACGGCACCCTTCTCGCTCAGGTCGCCGAGGCCCGCGCGGCTGACGTGGACCGGGGCGTCGAGGCCGCGACCAAGGCGTACGAGGAGTGGCGGCACTGGCCGGCCGAGCGGCGCGGCCGGCTGCTGCTGCGGCTCGCCGACGCGATCGAGGCGCAAGCCGAGGAACTGGCGTGGCTGGAGAGCCGCGACACCGGCCACCCCATCCGGGACACCCGCGGTCTCGACGTGCCGCGCACCGCGGCCACGTTCCGCTATTTCGGGGGCATGGCCGACAAGCTCCAGGGTACGGTCGTGCCGGTCGAGCAGGGGTTCCTCGACTACGTGGTACGCGAGCCCATCGGGGTGATCGGCCAGATCGTGCCGTGGAACTTCCCGCTGATGTTCACGAGCTGGAAGCTCGGCCCGGCGTTGGCCGCCGGCAACGTCGTCGTGCTCAAGCCCTCCGAGCTCACCCCGCTGTCCACGTTGCGGGTCGCCGAGCTGGTGGCCGAGGTCGGGTTCCCGCCCGGCGTCGTCAACATCGTCCCTGGGTACGGCGCGACAGCGGGGGCGCGCATCGTGGCGCACCCTGGCATCGCGAAGATCTCCTTCACCGGCTCGACGCTCGTCGGGCAGGGCATCGCCAGGGATGCCGCCGCCACCCTCAAGCGCGTCCACCTCGAGCTGGGCGGCAAGGGCGCCAACATCGTCTACGACGACGCCGACATCGACGCCGCCGTCCACGGTTCGGCCTTCGCCATCTTCCACAACCAGGGCCAGGCCTGCATCGCGGGCAGCAGGCTGATCCTGCACGAGGCGATCGCCGACGAATTCCTCGACCGGTTTGTCTCCCTCGCGCGGTCGGTGAGGATTGGCGACCCGAAGGACCCGAGCACGCAGATGGGGCCGCTCACCTCACCCGGCCACCGTGACCGCGTGCTGGCCTACATGCGGGTCGCGCGGGACGAGGGCGACGAGATCATCACCGGCGGCCGGCCGCCGGACGGACCGGGGTTCGCCCGCGGCTGCTATGTGGAGCCGACCGTGATCGCCGCGGACCCGGCGCACCGCGTGGCCCGCGAAGAGGTGTTCGGCCCGGTGGTGACCGTGCACCGTTTCGGCACCGACGAGGAGGCCATGCGGATCGCGGACGCGGCCGACTACGGACTGGGCGGCGGGCTGTGGACCCGCGACCTGTCCCGCGCCCACCGGGTCGCCCGTGACCTGCGCGCCGGCATGGTCTGGGTGAACGCCTACAAGCGGGTCAACCCCGGCTCGCCGTTCGGCGGCGTCGGCCGGTCGGGGTACGGCCGGGAGATGGGCTTCGAGGCCATGTACGAATACACCGAACCAAAGGCGATCTGGGTCAACGTGGACGCCCGGCTGCCGAGGATGTACGGGAACGGCTGAGGGTGCCGGCCCTCGGCGTGCTTGGACCTTTGACGTTCACGCCGCACGAGCTCACTACCGGCCGCGACCGCTTCGGGCGATCCGGTGGGCGACGACCATCAGCCTGGTGGTGCGTGCGGGGACTACGGCGGTGCCGTCGACCTGCCGGGCCTCGTGGAGACCGCTACGTAGTCCACGAGCATCGGGACGCCCGACACCGTCGCCGCCGTGGGCCCGCCGCCGAACGCGGCCGGGAGGCCGCCGCCCATCGCCACGTTGATGATGATGAAAAATCCGTGGTGCGTGGCGTTCTTCCAAGTGGTCGCGTCCATTTGTGCGGCGTTGACCGTGAAGAAGTTCGCGCCGTCGAGATACCAGCGGAGTTGTTCCGGCGAGACGCTGCGGTCGTATTCCATCGTGAAGGTGTGGAAGCCGGTCTGACAGCCCGGGCAGGGCCGTTCGCCACTGACGAAGCCGGTCGTCTCGTTGCACGGGCCGCCGACGGGCTCGCCGCAGTGCAGGGCGGCGAAAACCGAACCGCGGCCGTTGACGTTCTCCATGATGTCGATCTCACCCATGCTCGGCCAATCCGCGCCGTCGCCCCGCCTGACGGCGTCCCCCATCATCCAGAACGCCGGCCAGTACCCGGCCGCGCCCGCGCCGCTGACTCTCGGCTGCTGAAGCCGGCCCTCGACCCTCAAGGTGCCGCCGGGCGGCGCGGCGAAGTCGGTGCGCCGGGTCTCGATCCGGCCGGATGTCCAGTTGCCCGCCGCGTCGCGGATCGGCGTGATGGCGAGGTGGCCCGCGCCGTCCAGCCGGACGTTCCTGGTGCTGCCGGTCATGCTCTCGACCTCACCCGTACCCCAGTTGGCCGGGCCGCCCGGGTACCCGTGGCCCAGGTCATAGATCCAGTTGGTGCGGTTGACGCCGCTGCCGGCAGGGCCGTCGAAATTGTCGCCCCAAACGAGCGTCCAGCCCGCAGATCGCGGCGACACCGCCGCGGACGACACGTCGACCCCGCTGAACGGCGGCACCGTCGTCGCCACCACCGTCGCGATCACCTGGAGGCATCTCAAGGGCCGCGCCGGGCGCTCACGGGGACGGGCCGTCCAGGCGCGCCACGGCGGCCCATGCCCGCGGCCGAGCGTGGCGAGCGGCTGTGGCCTTGGAAAGGCTTGGCGGAACATGATGACAACACCTCCGAGGGGCGGGATCGAGAGCATCTGGGTGGTGCACGCCTGGCGCACCGCCCGGAACTTGCCGGCGAGGCCCCTCGACCTCACCGCCGGCCACAAGCTCCCCCGGGGAAACCGACCGTTTGTGAGGGTTGCTCTCTTAGCGTCAGGCCACGAAGGCGGCTCTGTCAAATGTGGGCTTTTGGTGGGCTCTTACGCCCCATAGACATGCCGCATGTCCGCATGATCATCCCATTATCGACATCTATGGGGTTAAACGAGTGACCATTTTTAACTAATTATCAGATCTTATTGCCACAGATTTATAGTCGTCTTCGGCCGTGACCGAGTCCGGGATCACCTACAGCCCCATTGCCAAGCAAGCGTCACGTCAACAGCCCTTCGCCCGGCGGGGCACCTGATCCTCAGGGTGAGGCGCCGCCGATGGCCACGACCTCCGGGCGGGGCCGCGCTCGCAATAGAGTCTTTGGGACGTTTGCTGGGTTAGGCCTGTGAGGGCTCATAGCGGAGGGGACGCCGAGGATGGTGTTGAGCGCGGACGGCGCTGTGTCGGGATTCGCCGACCTGGGGCTGCGACCCGAGTTGCTGCAGGCGCTGTCCGGGCTGGGCTATGAGGAGCCGACGCCTATTCAGCGTGAGGCGATCCCGCCGTTGTTGCAGCGGCGCGACCTGATGGGACAGGCCGCCACGGGAACCGGGAAGACGGCGGCGTTCGCGCTGCCGGTGCTGCAGCGGATGCCCGACGGCGATCGAGGTACCGGCCCGGCGGCCCTGGTCCTGGTGCCCACGCGAGAGTTGGCCATGCAGGTCTCGCAGGCGTTCCATCGCTACGGCCGCGAGCTTGGCGTACGCGTGCTGCCCATCTATGGCGGGCAGCCGATCGGCCGGCAGTTGCAGGCGCTCAGGAGAGGAGTCGACGTCGTGGTCGCCACGCCTGGGCGGGCACTGGACCATCTCGCCCGGGAGTCGCTCCGCCTGGAAGGCGTGGAGGCGGTCGTGCTGGACGAGGCCGACGAGATGCTCGACATGGGGTTCATCGACGACATCGAGGCGATCCTCCAAGCGACTCCTGGGGAGCGCCAGACAGTGTTGTTCTCGGCGACGTTGCCGCCGCGCATCGAGGGACTCGCGGGCCGCCACCTGCGCGATCCGGTACGGATCCAGATGGGCCGCGAAGCGGCGCCCCCGGGGGAGACCCCACTGGTGCGGCAGAGCGCGTACATGGTCGCCCGTCCGCACAAGGCGGCGGCGCTCGGACGGGTGCTCGACGTGGAGGCGCCCGCGGCCGCGATTGTCTTCTGCCGTACTCGCAATGAGGTCGACGAGCTCACCGAGACGCTCAACGGACGCGGCTACCGGGCCGAGGCGCTGCACGGCGGCATGAGCCAAGAGCAGCGCGACCGAGTCATGGGACGGCTGCGCAGCGGGACGGCGGAGCTGCTTATCGCCACCGATGTGGCCGCGCGCGGGCTCGACATCGAGCAGCTCACCCACGTCGTCAACTACAACGCACCCTCCGCGCCCGACACCTACGTGCACCGGGTGGGCAGGGTCGGCCGAGCGGGCCGCGAGGGCGTGGCCATCACCCTGGCGGAGCCGCGCGAGCACCGAATGATCAAGGCGATTGAGCGGGCGACCAACCAGCAGATCCCGGTGCGGCAGGTGCCCACGGTCGCCGACCTGCGCACCCGGCGTCTGGAGATGCTCCGCGCCGCGCTGCAGGAGAGCCTCATGGAAGACGACCTGGACCACTTCCGGGTCGTGGCCGAGCCGCTCGCCGAGGAATTCGATGTCATGGAGCTGGCGCTGGCCGCGGTGAAGCTGGCCTACGAGTCCAGCGGAGCCGTGACCGACGAGGAGGAGATCCCGCAGATCGCCCCCAGGCGCGAGCAGCCGCCCCGACCGCGCCGTGGCGGGCGTCCGCCCCGGCGCGGTGGGTCATCACCCAGCGGCATGGCACGTCTGTTCTTCAACCTCGGGCGCGGCGCCGGCATTCGGCCGCAGGATCTGGTCGGCGCCATAGCCGGCGAATCGGGGCTGAGCGGCCGCGACATCGGCGCGATCCAGATCGCCGATCGCTTCTCCCTGGTAGAGGTGCCCGAAGCCGCCGCCGACCATGTGATCGCGGCCCTTCGGGGCAGCACGATCAAGGGCAGGAAGGCCACGGTCCGCCGGGAACGACACCCATCGGACCGGTGACGCGATGAGCGGTGGAGCGAGCGACATCTCTCGTGGTCGCCATCTCGAAGATCGGCCGGTTTCCGCTCGCGATACGCCCTGTCGTTGACCGCCTGGCCCGCCGTCAACTCTGGGCCTGCTGTCGATCGCGGGGTGAAGCAGCAGTGCGGCCCTGATCGTCGATCTTCCGGACGTGTCGCCCGCGTCGCAGCCGGCCGCGCGGCCGGCGTGATCAAGGTCGTCATCGAACCGGGCGAGAACGGGCGTCCAACTCCAGAAAAAGTAGCCTGCGACTAGCCCGATGGGCCATGGGGATATCGAAAGACGGAGTCCGTAGGCGACTATACGAAATGGTTTGGCTGCCACAAACTATTCTAACCCTTTGTGGCTGGTCAAAATGCTGCTACTGCGAAAGCTCATCGCCAGGGACGGACTCGAAGACCCCTGTGCGGAACTGTTGGTGACAAAGCAGACCGGCAACCTGCCACGGCTGAGACCAGGACAGCTGGACGCCGATGTTGAACACCGCTTGCACCTCCTTGAGCTGCGGGTTCATGCCGAGCTTCCCGGCGCAGCGAGGCATTGCCGGCCTACCAGGAGGTGCGTTTTCATCCTCAACGAGGAACTCGGCCTGGCGCCCGGTCCTGAGCCGCAGCGCGCGCATCATCGTGTGCTGACGACCGGCCTGCCGTTGATCGAGGAGCCGAGCGCGGCCGGCTCCGGCTCGTAGGCTTCGATGAGATGCGGAGTCGCGGATCCGCATAGGATCGGTTCGTGGGCTGTTGCGAACAGCTTCGGGGGTGATGCGGTGATCGGTCAGTATCTGCGGCTGCTTCGTCGGCGGAAAGTGCTTTTACCCTTCGCGTCCGCGGTCATCGCCCGGTTTCCACTGGCGATGGCGCCGCTCGGTATTGTAGTGCTCATTGAGGGGCTTCGCGGCTCGTATTCCAGCGCCGGCCTTGTCACCGGCGCTTTCGCCTGGTTCACGGCGGTCTCTCCTCCACTGTGGGGAAGCGTGATGGACCGGATCGGCCAGCCGCGCGTCATCGGCGTCACCGCGATTGTTTCTTCGGCTTTCCTGGCGGGAATGGCTATTCTCGCGGTGGACGGCGCATCCATTCCGGTGCTGCTGGTGCTGGCCGCCGGCGCGGGCCTGAGCTTTCCGCCGGTCTCGCCCGCCATCAGGGTGGCCTGGGAAACAGTTCTGCCCGATATCTCGGAGCGCCGAACCGCCTATGCCATGGACGCGGTCGCCGTGGAAACCATTTTCGTCGGCGGACCTATTCTGCTCAGCGTCCTGCTTTTCGCTCCTCCAGCGGTACCTCTCGTGGTGACGGCGTGCCTTATGGCATTTGGCGGCCTTATATATAGTTGTACGTTCGCCGCCCGGTCCTGGCGGCCCGCGAAAACCGGCGGCGCGCACGGCGGACGTGGCCGGTCCCCGCTGGCGACCCGCGGTGTTTGGCTCACCATGCTCGTGGGTCTCGGCCTCGCCGTCGGATGGGGGCAGCTGGATGTGGCGATGACGGCCTCCGCCGAACGGATTTACCACAGCGAGAGCTTGCTGGGACTGTTCTTCGCGTGTGCGGCGACCGGCAGCATATTGGGTGGGCTTTGGTACGGAGGCCGCACGTGGCGTCGCCCTGAACGTTTGCATCTGCCCGTTACGCTGGCCGGCTTTGCTGTCGGACTTTCCGCCCTCATGCTCGTGGTGGATGCCGGCGCGCCGTTGGCGGTGCTGTTCTCCATGTTGGCGCTGGCGGGCATGTGGCAATCGCCGGCCATCATCGTCCAGCAGGCCCTCGTAGACGCCTATGCTTCGCCAGATCGCCGAAGTGAGGCGCAGGGATGGCTGCTCACCGCCCTGACCAGTGGGTTGGCCGCCGGCATGGCGCTCGCCGGTTTCGTCGTCGACTACGGCGGGCCGCGGCTCGCGTTCGGAACGGCCTCGATCGCGGTGGCTGTCGGGGCTTTGATCGCCGGCCTGTCCCAGCGATGGTGGCGTGCCGGCCGGCGGCCGCAACCGATCAGGCGGGACGAGCGCCCTGCTCACACCGCGTGATTCGTGGCCATGAAGGCCCCGCCGCCAGTCCCGGAACCCCGGGCTCAGATCCTCCCGTTCGCACGCCAGCCGGACGATCGCCCGCAGCTAGTCCGCCGGCTTCGGCTGGCGCGACGCGAGCTGAACCCAGGACCTGGTGCCCGCACCCCAGTCCACGACCAGGCGCTCCTTGTAATCATCGATCCGACTGTCGTAGGCCATCTCATACCGGTAGAGCCCAGTGACGTCGGCCCGGTGACGGGGTCCTTGCTCCCTGCCTCGCACTCCCCTCGACAGGACCTCGTATAGGCCGCGAACATCATCGACACGGCGCAGCTCATTACGGGCGACTCGATCGTCGGAGGGGCCGCGCTCATGAAACTTTCATAAGAGCGGCCCGTCGCGAGGCCTCTTCCGGCCTCGCGCCGGGACCGGCGAGATGACGGTGGACGACGCGGCGCTTTCATCGGCCGCACCGCGGGCGGGGCCGCCGGCCTCCTTCGAGGCCACCCGGTTCGCGACGGGCCGCAAGAACGCGCTGCGCATCGAGGTGAACGGGTCTTTGGGCAGTCTCGCCTTCGACTTCGAGTCGATGAACGAGCTGTCCTTCTACGACCACACGCTGGACGCGGGAGACGCCGGCTTCCGGCGCATCCTCGTCACAGAACCGTTCCATCCGTACATGGCCGCCCGGTCACCTGATCGGCTACGAGAACACCTTCACCCGCGAGGTCCGCGACCTGATCGACGTGGTCGCGACCGGGGCCGACCCGGCCCCGTCCTTCGCCGACGGGCTGCCGGCGCAACGCGTACTGGCCGCGTCGAACGAAGCGCGACGAGCGGCAGCGGCTGGACCGACGTGGCGGGTCCATGACAGCATCCGTACGCCGAGAACCCCTGTACGCCCGAGGGAATTTCGTACCCGGCCTGAGGACCGGGCCCTGGGTCGTGGCGGCGGGCGGCCGGCCGAATTGATCGTCACAGCCATCGACCAGCGCTCGGACGTCCATCGGGGTTCGGCACCCGGTGGACGTATGGCCGGTACCCCCATGACCTCGACCTTGTCCCCGCCATCCCCAGGAGCACTCGTGGACCTCCCCACGCGCGGACTACGCCGAATCGTCGCATTGGCCGTTGTTTCGCTGCTCTGCATCCCCGTCGTCGGAGCGGTCTCGCCCGCCACCGCAACCGCCGCGGCAACGCGACCCGCATCAACGAAGGCCGCGGCAACGCAGGTCGCGGCAACGCGATCCGTTCCGGCACGATCCGACCCGGCGCGACGTGCGCGGCCCGCGCCCGCCGCCGCGGCGGCGCCCGCGTTCAAGGCGCTGGTGTTCTCCAAGACGACCGCGTTCCGGCACGACTCGATCCCCGACGGCGTCGCCGCGATCCAAAAGCTCGGCCAGGACAACGGCTTCTCGGTCGACGCCACCGAGGACGACGCGTTCTTCACCGACGAGAACCTTGCTCAATACGACGTCGTCGTGTTCGTTTCCACGACCGGCGACCCGCTCGGCACCCAGGCGGAAAAGGACGCCTTCCAGCGCTATATCGAACGCGGCGGCGGCTTCGTCGGCATCCACGCTGCCGCGGACAGCGGCTACGACTGGCCGTGGTACGGCGGGCTCGTCGGCGCGTACTTCAGGTCGCACCCGGCGATCCAGCCGGCCACGGTCAAGGTCGAGGACCCGGCGCACCCGTCTATGCAGGAACTGCCGCTGCGCTGGACCCGCACCGACGAGTGGTACAACTACCGCACGAACCCGCGCGGAACGGTCCATGTGCTCGCGACTCTGGACGAGAAGTCGTACGACGTGGGCAGCGACGGCATGGGGCCGGACCACCCCATCACCTGGTGTCAGGACTACGACGGCGGGCGCTCCTGGTACACCGGGCTGGGCCACACCAAGGAGAGCTACACCGAGCCCGAATTCCTGAAGTCGTTGCTCGGCGGCCTGCAGACCGCGGCGGGCGTGGTGAAGGCCGACTGCTCCGCCTCGCTCGACTCCAGTTTCCAGAAGGTCACCCTCGACGACAGCACGTCCAACCCGATGATGCTCGACGTCGCGGGCGACGGCCGGGTGTTCTACATCGACCGGCTCGGCGACGTGAAGGTCGTCAAGCCCACGGGCGGGACCGTGTTGGCCGGTCATCTCGACGTGTTCACCGCGAACGAGAGCGGTGGGCTCGGCATCGCGCTCGACCCGGACTTCGACGCGAACCATTACGCCTACGTCTATTACTCGCCCGCCGGCAAGGACGTCGACCGACTGAGCCGCTTCACGGTCAGCGGCGACACGCTCGACCTGAACAGCGAGAAGGTCGTGCTGGAGGTGCCGGTGCAGCGCGCCGAGTGCTGCCATCACGGCGGCGGCATGGTCTTCGACAAAAAGAGCGGCGACCTGTGGCTCGCCGCCGGCGACAACACCAACCCGTTCGCCTCCGACGGTTACACCCCGATCGACGAGCGGCCAGGACGCGCGGCGTGGGACGCCCAGCGCAGCGCGGGCAACACCAACAGCCTGTCCGGCAAGGTGCTGCGCATCCACCCTGAGGCGGACGGCTCGTACACAATCCCGGACGGCAACCTGTTCGCGCCGGGCACCGCGCAGACCCGGCCCGAGATCTATGGCATGGGCCTCCGCAACCCGTTCCGCATCGGCATCGACCCGAAGACCGGCAAAGTGATGGTCGCCAATTACGGGCCGGACGCCGGAACGGCGAGCCCGACCCGCGGCCCGGAGAACACCGTCGAGTGGGACATCCTCAACAAGCCGGGCAACTACGGCTGGCCGTACTGCGTCGGCGACAACAAGCCCTACGTCGACTACGACTTCGCCACCGGCCAGTCCGGCGCTGCCTTCAACTGCGCCGCGCCCGTCAACGACTCGCCGAACAACACCGGCCTGACCGCCTTGCCGCCGGCGATTCCGGCGATGGTCTATTACCACTACGACGCCGACCCGGCCTTCCCCGAGCTCGGTGGCGGCGGCGCCCCGATGGCCGGCCCCGTCTATCGGTACGACCCCGACCTGAAGTCCGAGCACAAGTGGCCGGCGTACTGGGACGGCAAGGCGATTTTCGGCGAGTGGAATCAGAACAAGCTCTACTCGTTCCAGTTGAGCGACGACGCCGCTCAGCTGCTCGACATCAACCAGATCTTTTCAAGTTTTGGCTTCCTCAAGCCCATGGACCTGAAGTTCGGGCCGGACGGCGCGCTCTATCTCATCGAATGGGGGTCGGGGTTCGGTGGCGACAATACCGACTCCGGGATCTATCGGATCGACTACGTGCAGGGCAACCGCGCGCCGATCGCCAAGGCCGCCGCCGACAAGACGGACGGTCCGGCGCCGCTGTCCGTACAGTTCTCGAGCGAGGGCTCGCGCGACCCGGACGGCACCGCGATCACGTACGCCTGGGACCTCGACGGCGATGGCACCACCGACTCGACCGACGCGAACCCGGCCCACACCTACACAAACCCGGGTAACTACGCCGCCGCCCTTACCGTCACCGACGGGACAGGGAAGACCGGCACGGCCAGCGTGGCCCTCACGGTCGGCAACACCAAGCCGACGGTCGCCTTCGACGGGCCGCCGACCGGCGGGTTCTTCGATTGGGGCGACCAGATCAAATACAAGGTGACCGTCACCGACCCCGAGGACGGCACGATCGACTGCGACACCGTACAGATCCAGGCGATCCTCGGTCACGACAGCCACGGCCACCCGCTCGACCAGTACCACGGCTGCGAGGGGACGATCCAGACCACGCTGTCCAGCGCGCACAGTGAGGGCGACAACGTCTTCTACGTGCTGGAGGCCAGCTACGCCGACACGGGCGGCGCCGGCGGATCCAATCCGCTGACCGGCCGCGCGCAGGTGATCTTGCAGCCCAAGCACAAGCAGGCCGAGTTCTTCACCTCGACGGGCCGGACGGCAGACGGGGCCGGCAGCGGCACGCCCGGCGTGCAGACCGAGACCGCCGGCGACGACCAGGGCGGCGGCCAGGACATTGGGTTCATCGAGGACGGCGACTGGTGGACGTTCGACCCGGTCGACCTCACCGGCATCGACGCCCTCCGCTTCCGCGCCGCTTCGGGGTCGACCGGCGGCACGATCCAGGCGCGGTGGAACGCGCCCGACGGCCCGCTGGTCGGCTCGGCCGACGTGCCGAACACCGGAGGTTGGCAGACCTACCAGGACGTCACGATGAACGTCGGGCAGCCGCCGGGCCAGAGCGGGAAGCTGTACTTCGTCGTGCGGAGGCCCGCCGGCAGCACCGAGTCCGGCGGCCTGCTCAACGTCAACTGGGTGGACTTCGTCGGCAAAGGCCTGACCGACAACCAGCGTCCGGCCGTGTCCGCGACGGCGACCCCGGCAGCGGGCATGGTTCCGCTGAAGGTGGACTTCAGCGCCACGGCCACCGACCCCGAGGGTGACACTCCACTGACATACAAGTGGGACTTCGGCGTGGCCGGCGCGCCGCAGCCCACGACTCCCGACGCCTCGTACACCTACGTCACCGCCGGCACCTACACCGCGACGGTGACCGTCACCGACGCCAAGGGCGCGATCACGACGAGGCCGCTGACCGTCAAGGTGGACTCGCCGCCGCCCGGCTGCTTCTCCGGCCGGTCCGATGATTTCGGCGGCACCTCGCTCGACCGGTCGCGCTGGACCACCGTGGTCAGGGAGGACCAGAACCTCAAGGTCGAGGACGGCGGCCTCGTGCTGCCGACCGCGACCGGCGATATATACGGGTCGGGGACGGGCACGACGCCGAACCTCGTGCTGCAGCCCGTGCCGTCGGGCGCGTGGCAGGCCACCACGAAGGTGACGCTGCCGGCCAGGGACGCCTACCAGCAGGCGGGCCTGCTCCTGTACGGAGACGACGACAATTACGCGAAGATGGTCATCGAGGCGCGCGGCACGGGCTCGGCCGACGAGCGCGTCTTCCAGTTCATCAGGGAGGAGAACGGGGCGCCGAATGAGGTCGCGGCCAGCAACACCGCGTCGCTGGGCGCGGCGTACCCCGACACCGTTTTCGTGCGGTTCGTCGTCGACGGCACTCGCCTGAACGCCTACTACTCGGCGGACGGCACCACGTTCACGGCGATGCCGGAAACGAAGTCGCTCGAGGGGATCACCAACCCGAAGATCGGGTTGTTCGCCGAGGCGAGCACGGGCAGTCGGCCGGTGATCGATGCGTCCTTCGACTGGTTCTCCATCGTCCCGGATGACACCGCGACCAGGCCGACGCCGAACGACGAGTTCGACGGCAATGTGCTCGACGGCTGTCGATGGGACTCGATCGTCCGGCCCGACCCGACGGCCATCCGCGTGACCGGCGGCAACCTGGAGATCGACACCTCGTCGGGCGACATCTTCGGCGGCGATAACAGCGGGCCGAAGAATTTCGTGCTGCAGAAGGCCCCCGACGGCGACTGGGCCATCGAGACCGCGATCGATGGCAGCGCGTTCAGCCAGGGCCATCATCAGGGCGGTTTGATCGTGTACGCCGACGACGGGAACTACGTCAAATTCGACTACATCACAGACAGCGCGACCGGCCGCCGGATCGAGTTGCGCAGTGAGGTCGGCGACGCCGTGCAGGACCCGCAGCCGCAGGCCGCCGACCTGACGCAGGGCGGGTGGCGGCTGCGGCTGACGAAGGAGGGCGACACCTTCCACGGGTTCTACTCCGCGGACGGTCAGACCTGGACCGAGGTCGGCGGCGGCACGCCGGCGCCGGTGCGGAACCCGGCGGTCGCGAGCGGCGCCAAGGCCGGGGTGTTCGCGTTCGGCGCGGACCAGACGGCGTCCGCCACGGCCAAGTTCGATTATTTCCACATCAATAGCGACACGGCGGCGCCGAGCACGACGGCGACGACCGACCCGGCCGAGCCCAACGGCGCCGACGGCTGGTTCACCGGCCCGGTCTCCGTCACTCTCGCCGCCCAAGACGGCGGCGGCAGCGGCGTGGCCCGTACGGAGTACCAGCTCGACGGCGGCGCCTGGACGGCCTACGCCGCTCCTGTCACGGTGTCCGGCGACGGCGCGCACGAGCTGCGATACCGGTCGGCGGACAAGGCAGGCAACGTCGAGACCGACAAGACGCTGGCCGTCAAGATCGACGGCGTCGCGCCGCTGACGACGGCGGCGTTCGCGCCCGGCAACGACGACGGCTGGCACGCCGGCGCCGTGCCCGTGACGCTGTCGGCGGCCGACGCGACGTCCGGGGTCAACGGCACCGAGTACAAGCTCGACGGCGGCGCCTGGACCGCCTACATCGAGCCGGTGAACGTGTCCGGCGACGGGGACCACACGCTGCTCTACCGTTCCGCGGACAAGGCCGGCAACGTGGAGACCGACAAGGCGGCGACCGTCAAGATCGACGCCTCCGGTCCGACGGTGCTCGTCTCGGGCGTGGCCGACGGTCAGCTCTACGGCGACAGTCAGGACGTTCGGATCGGCTGGCAGGCCACCGACGCCACATCCGGTCTCGCGAGCGTGGGCGGCACGCTCGACGGCCGGCCGTTCCTGTCCGGCACGCTGCAGGCCCTGTACGAGCTGTCCCTGGGCCGGCACAGGGTCGAGGTGACCGCCACCGACAACGCGGGGAACACGGCGCGCGTGCCGGTGGAGTTCTACACGGTCAGCTCGCTCCGGGACATCGCGAACCTCATCGACCGGTTCCGCGCCACCGGACGGCTGAATCAGGCCAATGCGACGACGCTGCAAAACCAGCTCACCAAGGCTCGGCTGGCCGAGGCGACCGGCAACGACACCAAGGCCATCAAGGAGCTGGAGAAGTTCAAGACGCTCGCCAAGAACCCGGCGATCGTCTCCGACGCCGATGTCGGGGACACGCTCGTCCGTGACGCCAACGCGATGATCGTCCGGCTCGGCGGCACGCCGACCGGGCTGCGCACAAGCCAGATCAAGGCGCTCGAGAACACCGGCTGGGTCGGCGGCGACCCGACCCACCGCGATCCCTGAGCGACCTTGAGGAGGGCGAGTTCGTGACGCGATCCACCAAGATCCGCGACGAGCCGGCCCGCGGCGTGCGGGCGCTCGCATGTCTCCGAAAGGAGTGCGCATGAGCGGGGGAGTTTGGTAGATCGGGGCGCTCGGCTCGGTCGCCACCACGGTGATCGGGGGAGCGGCGGCCGTCCGCGCTCCGGGCCGGGCGCCGCCCTGCCCGCGCTCGGTGAGCTGATCCTCGGCGGGCACGACTTCGCCGAGACCTTCTGCCCCAAGCGGGCTGGGCAGCTCGCCCGGTCCGGCGTGCTTCCGAACGGCTGCCCGATCTGATCCACGACGAACTCGTGGCCGCACCGTCGGTCCCGGGAGTGAAGCCTCCGCACTGGGATCAACATCGCGGTGATCCTGCAGCCGACCGCCGACGATCCCGATCCCGAGGGCTTCGTCCGCTTCGTCGCGGCCGATGTCCGCCCGCTCGTCCGGTGGTCCGTGATTATCGTGTGGGGCTCAAACCTTGGTTTGGTTATGCTGCCTGCGAATATTCATTGATCAGGCCGCCGAGGACCTTCCGTTGTGTGATCCGTGGGCATTCATGGCCGGTCGTTTGGATGCGTGGCCGGCCGCGCCCGCTCCGCCGCCCTGTTCCACCTCGCGACCGAGCTGCCCGCCGCGGTGCTCGCCCGGATGCTTGGCATCCACATCGCGGTCGCTGTCGCCTGGCAACGCGCCTCCGGAAGGTGACTGGACCACCTACGCCGCCGACATCGGCCGTCGCCGCCGTGAGGAAGAACCCCGCCGCTGAACCCGTGGCACCGCACCCGCCCCGGCGCCGAAGTTGGAGATCATGAACCTCAACGAACCCGAGCCGCACCGGCTGGAACGCGACCTGCTGCCACTGCGCGGCCGGGCGGCCGTGATCACCGGCGTCAGCCGGCGAACCGGAATCGGCTATGCCATCGCCCGACGGCTGGCGGCCCTTGGCGCCAACCTGTTCCTGCACCACTACACGCCACACGACCGCGACCAGCCCTGGGGCGCTGACCCGGGGGGCCTCCAAGCGGTGATCGATGGCGTGAGGCGAGCCCGCGCCGATCACGCCGCCAGACTCCTGCACACCGAACTTGATCTCTCCGACCCCGATGCACCCAACCAATTGATCGACGCCGCCACCAACGCCCTCGGCCACCTGGACATCCTCATCGCCAACCACGCCCTCAGCGGCAGCGACGGTCCGCTGGGCACCCTGGACGCGACCATGCTGGACGCGCACTGGGCGATCAACACCCGGTCGACGATCCTGCTGGCCCAAGCCTTCGCCGCTCAACACGATGGCCGTCCCGGAGGCCGGATCATCGTCATGACCTCCGGCCAAGACCTCGGGCCCATGCGCGACGAAGTCGCCTACGCCACCAGCAAAGGCGCCCTCGCCTCCATCACACCCACCCTGGCCGACCATCTCGCCGATCAAGCGATCACCGTGAACGCCATCAACCCTGGCCCCGTCGACACCGGCTACGCCTCACCCGAGCTCCACGAAGCCGTCCGCCGCCGCTTCCCCCAACAACGCTGGGGAACCCCCGACGACCCAGCCCGCCTCATCGCCTGGCTGACCACCGACGAAGCCGCTTGGATCACTGGACAAACCATCAACGCCGAAGGCGGCTTCCGCCGATGGAACTGACCGCCAACCAGCGCTGATCGAAGGACATTCAGACAGTTGTGATATCCGAGTCCGCCAGAGCACGTCCACGCCACCCATGTCGACACGGCACTTCGACAAACGCCACTGGGTGGCGTCGAATATCACCAATCCGGCGCTGGCTCGGACCAGGCGCAAGCGGCACCTGCGCCACCTCCTCGGCCGGCCTGGTGCCCTTCGCGACGAGCACCTCGCTGAACGCGCGGTCGGCGAGGATCCGGGTGTAGTCGTTCACGCCGCCGTTGCCCTCGGTCTTGCCGACGACCGCGAGATCGGCACCTTGCGTACTTCAATCGGATCCGGCACTGCCTTCACCCTCCCGCGTCGGAGTCCATGGCCCATGGCCGGCCGTTCGACCGGCCGGCGGCGATTTCGCGCTTCCGACGGTCCCAGCTTTCGCCGCGGCGGGTGCGAAGGGGATGCGACGAGGAGAGGAGATAAGGGTCAGCGGATCAGCGGATCAGCGGATCAGTCGAGCGTCTTCAGCATGTCGGCCTCGAAGGCGACAAGCTCCTCGTGCCGGCCCGTACGGATCTTGGCCGGCCATGCCGGGTCCGCGATGAGGGCGCGACCGACGGCGACAAGGTCGAACTCCCCTCGTTCGAGGCGTTCGGCGACGGCGTCGATGGCATCGGGCACGGCGCCCTTACCCTCCAGATAGGTCAGGAAGTCGCTGTCCCGCAGGCCGACGGAGCCGACCGTGATGGTGGGCCGGCCGGTCAGCTTCTTCGTCCAGCCGGCGAGGTTGAGCCGCGACCCGGGGAACTCCGGCTCCCAGAAGCGCCTGGTCGAGCAGTGGAAGACGTCGACTCCGGCGTCCGCCAGCGGCTCGAGGAAGGCCGCCAGCAGGTTCGGGTCGCGCGCCAGCCGGGCCTTGTAGTGGCCGACCTTCCACTGGGAGAAGCGGAGGATGATCGGGAACCCGGGGCCCACGGCACGGCGACAGGCCCGTACGATCTCGGCCGCGAAGCGGGTGCGCCCGGCCAGGTCGCCGCCGTAGCGGTCGGTGCGGCGATTGGTCACCTCCCAGAAGAACTGGTCGACGAGGTAGCCGTGTGCGGCGTGCAGCTCGACGGCGTCGAATCCGATGCGCCGGGCGACCGCGGCGGCGCGGGCGAACGAGCCGATGAGATCGGCGATCTCGGACTCGGTCAGGCGGTGGCCCACGACACCACCCTGAGCGCCCCCGTCGGCCCCGTCGGCCGCGTCGCGCAGGCCGTCCTGGGCGCTCGGATCGACGCCGGAGGGGCTGACCGGCGCCACGCCGCTCGGCATCGCGCGCGAGGACCGCGCCGGCGACGTGCCCCACAGCAGCGGGTCCAGACCCACGTGCCACAGCTGCGGGGCGATCCGGCCGCCGGCCTTGTGGACCGCGCGGACCACGTCGGCCCATCCATCGATGGCGTCCTGGCCATGGAACCGAGGCACCGCTGTGGAGGTGGACGACGCCGGATGATCGATGACGGTGCCCTCGGTGATGACCAGACCGGCGTGCTCGGCGCGGCGGGCGTAGTAGCGGGCGACAGCCCGTCCCGGCACGCCGCCCGGAGACAGCTCCCTGGTCATGGGAGCCATGACGATCCGATTCGGCACCGCGAGGGAGCCCACCGCGAGCGGAGCGAACAACGGGGCAGCTGCGGCGGACGGCGCGGCGGAGGGGCTGGACGGGCCAGGGGGCGCGACGGTCATCGGCGGTTTCCTCCTCGGCACTGGGTCTCGGGCGTAGGGGTCTCGGGCATGGAAGGCTCGGACACGCGGGTCAGCCTCCGAGACCGGCGGCGGAGCGCAGGTCGGCCGGAGTGAACAGGTGCGGGAAGATCGGGCCGCCGGGATCGAGCGCGGACGAGTCGTCGAGGCCCCCGAGGTCGACCGGAGTGAACCCGGCATCATGGATCAAACCCGCCACCACGGCCTTGGCGTCGGGGTCGTCGCCGGCGAGGGCCATCCCCCAAAAATGTGGCTGCCGCGTGCCGCGCGAGCACAGAAGTTCGTCCATGACGTGGGTGAACGCCCGGATGACCGTGCTGTCGGGGAGAAACTTGGCGGTGCGGCGCCCCTGGGTGAGACCGGCGTCCAGGGTGGAGATGATGCGGCCGTCCGGCGACAGGCCCATCGGATTGGTGGCGTCGATGACGATCTTCCCCGTCAGGTGGCCGTAGGCCGCGTCGAGGACTTCCTCCACGACGGGATGGGGAACGGACAGCAGGACGATGTCGCCGGCCGCCGCGGCCGCGGCAGGCGCCGCCGCCCGGGCCCGAACCCCCAACTCCCGGGTGAAGGACGCCAGCCCCTCCGGAGATCGCGAACCGAAGGTGACCGTGTGCCCGGCCGTCGTCCAGTGTCGGCCGACGGCGCGGCCCACCTTGCCGGCGCCGAGGATGCCGATCCGCCGCGGCGTCGTGGGCGGGGTGGTGTCGGTGTCAGTGTCAGTCATGTCGATGCCGCTCCTTCGCTGGGTCAACGGGACTCGAGCGCGAGGTCTCTGATGTGGCGGTTGCCGTCGGCCCAGATGATGCTCATGGCGACGGAGCTGATCCGCCAGCCGACGTCCGTCCTGGTCAGCCCGTATCGATAGCGGCCGCCCAACGTCCATGTCGGCGCGCCGTAGGGATTGGGCAGGAGGTGCGTCGCCTGGAACATGGCCGTCGCGGTCGCCGTGTCGCCGTCGATGTCGACGATCTGATTGGCGATCAAATGCTGGGTCGCGGTCAGCCCTTCTCGATTGGCGCGCCATTTGTCGATTACCTCCTTACTGGGTAGTCGCAATATTTCCCCGCCGTTCAGGCTGGTGTAGTCGAGGGATATCTCATCGGTGAACAGCACCAGTAGTTCATCCCATTCGCAGTGGTCGAGATGCCAGCCCATTCGGGCGCATAGCTCGACAATCTCGAAACGGTCACGCAGCAGTTGATCGACCATGAGGAGCCTCCTCGAGAAAGAGCACAGGGTTGGGCGGCGAGCCGAAACAGCTCAGGTACATGAGCTGATCTTCAGTGCAAGATCAGCTCAGATTCCAGTGTCAATTTCTCCTGGCAGCTCCACGAGTGGTGGTCCGACCACCACCTCTGCGATCCCCCGCCCCACACGTGTTCCATTAGGCGGAATAGTGGTCACGGACGACGCTTCGACGGCTGCACGGGCCGGCGGACGAGGGCGGTCAGGTAGTTGACGTCGAACTATGCAAACGGCCGACTCCGCGCCCACCTCTCCAGCGGCCGCCTAACCCGACATCGCGCTCCTTTCTTCTGTTGTCGCTATAATCGACTCCATAAGATCGAGATGGCGCACTCCTATTGCGAGTTGATCACCCTCACGGCTAAAAGGATGCCGCGCATCAGAAGGACACGAACCGGGCACGCGGGCATTCCTCACAACGCAAGTGCGCCGCCAAGAAATTGCTGTCACAGAATGTTTGACACCCTCCATCCGCTGACCTACGTTTGGCCGCATGGCAGCCAGAGATATCGGGGGATCGAAGGCAACGGGCGAACACGAAAGGCAGGGTCTCGAAAGGCAACGCGAGGTGCTGCGGCACTTCCTGAGGTCCCGGCGGGCCCGGCTCTCACCCGTAGACGTGGGATTGGCGTCGGCCGGGCGGCGACATACACCCGGGCTGCGTCGTGAAGAGGTGGCCGTACTCGCCGGCGTGAGCGCCTCGTGGTACACGTGGCTCGAGCAGGGCCGCGATATCAAGGTCTCCGACGGGGTCCTCGACGCCATCAGCAATGCACTGAGACTGAACGAGACAGAACGGGAACACCTCTATCGGCTGGCCGGCACCAACCCACCGCCCCAGACGGCCAAAGCGACTCCCGCCGAGCTCGCCCGCCTGCAACGGGTCGTCGAGGAGCTGCTGCCGGCACCGGCCTATGTCGTCGATCGCTACTGGAACGCCCTCGCCACCAACGAGCTCGCCCGCTCGATCCTGGGCGTCGGCGTCAAGGACAGCAATTACCTCTTGGCCTTCTTTATCGATCCATCGTCCAAAGACCGCTATCCGCGGTGGGAGGAAATGGCGCGGCGGTTGGTCGGACAGTTTCGCGTGCAGGCGGCCCGTTTCCCAGATGACGGATCGTTCGACCGGATGGCCAGGCGGTTGTCGTCGGCCAGCCCGAGGTTCGCCGAGCTGTGGGCACAGCACGAGATAAGAGACTCCGCGATGACCAGCATCGAGGTCCGCCACCCCACCGCCGGCCTCTTGCTGTTCGAGCACCTGACCCTGGGGCTCGCCGAAAGCCCCGAGCTGAGGCTGATGCTCTATTCGCCGCTCGCGATGAGCGGTAGCTCGGACGGCCGATTCGAACAGCTCGTGAGCCAGGCCCGGGCCTGACCACACGCCGGCCGCCCAGGTTCACCCGGCGCCAGGTCCGCGCCCCGGTCCGCCTCGTTCGCCCCGGTCCACCCGGGTCCACCCCGCGCGCGGGCGGGCGTCAGGTGGACCGGGCCGCCGCCTCGTTCCGCTCGGATCCGATGATGCACCGCCACGCGCATAGGGCCGCAGCGAAATAGGCCAGCCCGATCAGACCGAACCCGCGGGCCGCTCCTTCGTTCCAGTTGGGCGCGAAATGGAGCACGGCGCCGAGCGCGGCGATGCCGACCAGCGAACCGATCTGACGATTGGTGTTGAGAACCGAGCCGGCGATGTTGGCGTTCTCGGGCCCCGCGGCGTCCACCAGGGCGGCGGTCATCCCGGGGGCGATGATGCCGGCCCCGATGTTGGCGATGCCGACGGCGACGGCGAGCATCCAATAGGGCGTCGACGCCGACACGGTGACCATGGAGACCGACGCGACGGCCGCCACTAGCAGGAACGTGGTCAACAGCGGGCCGTTGGCGAACCTGCCCGAGATCCGCGAATACACCACGTTGGCGATAGGGAAGAAACTGGTCATGGGCAGCAGTTCCAGCCCGGCCCGGACCGGGCTGGCCCCGCGTGCGTTCTGCAGGTAGAGGCCGAGCATGAACATGCAGCCGAAGATCGCGAAGTTGAACAGGAAGCCGACGGCGTTGGCGCCGGCGAAGCCGCGGCTGCGGAACAGCGTCCACGGCATGACCGGGTTGCCGGTACGGCGTTCGCGCCCGATCAGCAGCAGGCTCGCGAGCGTGACGGTGCCGTACGCCACGAGCACCGGGCCGGCCGACCACCCCATCCGCGGGCCCTCGATGAGGACGAAGCTCAGCGCGGCGAGCGCGGTGATCCAGATCACGTGACCCGTCAGGGCGAGCTTCGTGGGGCGCCCCCCGGCGGCGGCGGCGCCGATGTAGCGGGCGGTCAGGGCCATCCCGATGACGCCTACCGGCAGGTTGAGGAGGAAGATGCTCTGCCAGCCGAACGAGCTGACCGTTAATCCGCCGAGCGTCGGCCCGAGCCCAGCCGACACGGCCACGGTCGCCGACCACAGACCCAGCATCCGGGTCCGCTCCCGCCGGCCGGGAAAGGCGAACACGAGCAGCGACAGCGAACTGGGCATGAAGAGCGCGGCTCCCGCGCCCTGAACGAAGCGAGCCGCGACAAGCGCGACTCCGTTCGGCGAGAGGGCGCACGCCAGCGACGCGGCAACGAAGATCGCCATGCCCCACATGTAGACGACCTTCGCACCCCTTCGGTTGGCCAGCCCCCCGCCGAGCAGGAGCAACGAGGCGAACGCGAGGACGTAGCCGTCCACGATCCACGTGAGCTGAGTGAGCGAGGTGTGCAATCGCTCCTGAATCGTCGCGCCGGCCACGTTGACCACGGTGATATCGAGGCTGGCCATGACGAATCCGGTGGCCAGTGCGATTATTTTCACCCCCGCGGATGCCTTACGGACAGGGGTGGCGGTTATGTCCTCCATGCCGGGCCGGACGGTTGTCATCGCGTATCTCCTGCCAAAACGACACGCGTCGCCACCCCTTCCCGGCGACCTGCCGCTTTGCCGCACAAGTCGGACGAGTCGGACGACATCGGTGCGCGACTCGGTGGGAGCGATCGACGTGCTGTTGACCCTCAGCCCGATCCTAAACATCGATCACGGCCCATCGCAGGTATTTTGCCGCCAATGATGGATTTTGTGCGATAAGTGGTGGCCGCGCTCATAGGAGAAGTTGACACTTCTTCAAACCGTGGCCCGCTGTTTATGTTTCCCTCATGCTTCCGGTTAGCGGGGGAACTTCCAGGTGGGGACACAGCCCACTGAACCGCCGAAATTTGGATCATCTCGGTGTGGCTACTGACAAGACGGCCGAGGCCGCCGAGAAGGCTACTTACTCCTCAATTTCCTCCATCGACGACGTACTCGGACCCGGAGAGGAACGATTCTTCGGGGCCGGATTCAAGCGGGCGGAACACAGCCTGACGGCCGTTCAGATCACCGGCGCCGACGGTGTGGACCGTCTCGGCAGTGTCGCGGCGCGCGCCGCGGTCGGCTATCCCGCGGACTGGTCGCGCAAGGCCGGCATCGATCAGCGTCCGCACCTGAGCACCATCGACGTCATCGTTATCGGCGCGCAGCTCAGCGAGATGCTCCTGGCCCATGCCTACGGCGTCGACCGTGCGCGGCGCCGGCGGATGGTGCTTCGGCGGATCCATGTCAAGGCCGGGACGAGGCCGGTCGAGGATGATCTGTCGGACTTTCCGGCCGCCGCCCGGGTCATCGGCACCCGCCCGGTCCGCGCCGCCGCTGACACCGCCAACACCGCCGCCGACACCATCGACGGCGCCGGCGGCGACGCGGCCATCGACCTGTACACCACCATCACCGAATGCACCGTCGGCACGCTCCGCGTCAGGCTGGAGATCCGGCACGAGATGGGCCGTACCAACCCGGCGCCGGGCTTTTTCGGATCGCCGGACGAGTTGCTCGGCGACGCCCGGCTGCGGCTGTTCGGCGCCGGCTACAAGGCGGGGCGGCAGCTGATCGAGAACATCGACGTCGACTCCGCCGGGCACGCGGCGCGGGCCTGCGTACGCATGCTCGCCACCCGGCGACCGACCGGTCGTGCGGACCCTGGGGATGGACTCGCGGCGGCACCCGGCGAAGGACTCGAGGCGACGCACCGCGCGGCGGCGTCGCCGATCGACGGCTTCGTGATCGGGCTTCAGCTCGGGCAACTGCTGCTCTACGAGCTCGACCGCGTCCCCCGGGCGCGGAGCAACACGCTGTGGATGCGCGAGACCGTCATCGACCTCGACCTCCGGCGCCGACCACTGCCCGCCCTCGCCCCCACGACCGCCGTCCTCGACCAGCCCAGGTTGCTCGAGAACAGCAAGGGCGAGAAATGGCGCTGCGCCGACATCGTCGGCGAGTTCCAGGGAATCCGCCTGCGCTGTTCCGTGGCCCATCGTCTGCCATAGCGAAAGCCATGAGAAAAGGCCCGAGAAAACCCGTTCGCTCCACCTGGCCAACGAGGCACCGACAAAGGAGAAACACATGAAACTGGCGATCTCCGGCACGTATTCGGTCGGCAAAACGCTCACCACCATGGCTGTGTCGCATCTCACCGGACTGCCGCGCAGCGCGGCCAAGACAATGCGCGAACTGCTGCCCATCTCGGTACCCGGAAAGACCCTCGAAGAATGTACCGCCGCCGAGATCATCATGTTGATCACTCGGCGTAACCAAGGACGTGCGGTGAACGAGAGCCACCTGCCGGACGGCTTCGTCTCCGACGGCTCGTCGCTGCACGAGTGGTGTTATGGCACCGTCCGCGTTCTCGTCGGCATCAACCCGAACGAGTCGGCGCATCTCGAGTCCGTGGAATTGACGGACGAGCTGCGTTTCTACGCAGATGTGATGGAGCAGATCGGCGTTCCGGCCCGCCAGCACGCCAAGGAATCGTACGACGCGTTCGTCCATCTCCCCATCGAGTTCCCACTCGTCGTGGACGGCCACCGCCCGGTGAACGAGCGGTTCCGTTCCCTCGCCGACGAAATGCTGCTGAAGGTCCTCGACGAGCTCGAGATCCCGGTGCACATCGTCGGCGGCTCCGTCGCCGAGCGGCTGCAGAAGATCGTCGACATCTTCGGTTTCCGCCCACAGATGAGCATCGCCGAGGCCATCGCCCGCGCCGAGGAGGACTACGCGAAGATCGATCTGCGGAGCGAGTCCGAACGCGCCAAGGTCACCGCGGCATGACCAGGGCAGCGGTCCTCGCCGGTCTGGGCGCGACGCTCCCGCCCCGCAGGGTAACCAACGCGGAGTTGTCGCTGCGGCTCGACACCACCGACGAGTGGATCAGGACCAGGACCGGGATCCGGCAGCGCTACTGGAGCACCGGCATGGCCACCAGCGATCTCGCGGTGGCCGCCGGCCGGGACGCCTTGAAGTCCGCCGGCATTGACGCGGTCGACGCGCTGGTGCTCGCGACCACGACGCCGGATCATCCCTGCCCGGCCACCGCACCCGACGTCGCCGCTCAGCTGGGCCTCGGGGCGGTGGCGGCGTTCGACATCGCGGCGGTCTGCAGCGGATTCGTCTACGGCCTGGCCACAGCGGCCGCGCAGCTCGAAGCCGGACATATCGGGAGTGCGCTCGTCATCGGTGCGGAGACCTACTCCACCATGCTCGACCCCGACGATCGCGCCACCGCGGTGATCTTCGGCGACGGCGCGGGCGCCGCCGTCCTGCGGGCGGGGCGGGCATCGGATCCGGGCGCGTTCGTCGGGTTCGACCTCGGCAGCGACGGCTCGCTGAAGGATCTCATGGTCACTCCGGGCGGCGGCTCGCGGCAGCGGACCGCACAGGACGGCGACACCGCGTCGGCGAGCGGCTATTTCACCATGCAGGGCCGGCCGGTCTTCCGGCACGCGATCACGCGCATGGCCGGATCCGCGCAGGCCCTCCTGGCCCGCGTCGGCTGGGCGCCCGCGTCGGTGGACCGGTTCGTCGGCCACCAGGCCAACGTCCGCATCCTGCACGGCGTCGCCGACCACCTCGGCATCGACCGGGACCGCGCCGTGGTCGACGTCGACCGCGTCGGCAACACCTCGGCCGCCTCCATCCCGCTGGCCCTGTGCCACGCGGCGGGGACCGGTCGGCTGACGGCCGGTCATCGCGTCCTGCTCAGCGCCTTCGGCGGCGGGGCCACGTGGGGCTCTACGGCCCTGACCTGGCCCGACATCACCACAGTCTGACGACCTCGACGAGCCAGAAGAGTTCAGCCCGTACGGAAGCACCTGTACGGCCGCACACCGTACGGCCACACAACCGTACGCACGCATACGGAGGAGGACACGGCATGCCCGATACCGCCGTCAGCCGCATCATCGACGTCATCGCCGCCCATTTCGAGGTGGCCCCTGAGCAGATCACGACCAACACAGAGTTCGAGACCATCGAGTTCGACTCCCTGGCCCTCACCGAACTGGCGATGATCTTGACGCGCGAGTTCGGCGTCGAGGTGACCGACGAGGAACTGGCCGCCGCGCGGACCGTCGGCCGGGCCGCCGAACTGGTGACCGAGTGCGGTTAGCGGGCCTGGGACCGTTCGGACCGTTCGGCCTCCACCACGGTCCCGGCCGCCACGAAGCGCAGACCGACCAGCTCCACTCGGCAGTCCGGCGGCGTCGCCTACACCGACACCATCAACGCCTACGACAACCTGTACCGGGTCGCCCGCCACACCGTGACCATCCCGTCGGTGACCGACGAAACAGGCCTGGCGGGCAGCTACCAGTTCAACACCACCTACAACCTCGACGGCACGATGCAGGGAACCAGCTACCCCGCCGCCGGCGGGATGACGGCCGAGTCGGTCACCTACGGCTACGACGACGTCCATCGTCCCATCACGACCACCGGGTCGGGGTCCCAGCCGTACGTCACCGACACGCTGTATTCCAACACCGGCAAGCCGATGCAGTACGAGCTGTCCAACGGCGGCAAGAACCAACAACTATGAGTACGGCACGCAACGGCTGGCCGAATCCCGCACCGACCGCGAGGACATCCCGGCGTCGACCGGGACGCCACCTATGAATACGACGACGCCGGCAGCATCACCAAGATCTCTGACGTGTCCCGATCCGGCACCGACACCCAATGCTTCCGCTACGACTACCTGCGACGCATGAACGAGGCCTGGGCCCAGTCAAGCGCCACCTGCGCCCAGGCCCCGGACTCCGCGGTAATCGGCGGTCCGGCCCCGTACTGGGAGTCCTACCGCTACGACACCGCCGGCAACCGCACCAGCGAGATCAACCACGGCATCGGCGGCACCGCCGACACCACCCGCACCTACACCTACCCGGCGCCGGGCTCGGTGCGGCCGCACGCCCTGTCCTCGATCACCCAAACCGGCGGCGGCGGAGGCCGCACCGACACCTTCTCCTACGACGACGCCGGCAACACCACCGCCCGGAACGTCGGGGACATCTCCCAAACCCTTGAGTGGGACTCCGAAGGCGAACTATCCAAGGTCACCGAGGGAAACAAGGTCACCTCCTACATCCACGACGCCGACGGTGACCGGCTGCTGCGCCGCGACCCGATCGGCACCACCCTGTACGGCGACGGCGCGCTGGAGCTCCGGCACCGGCACCTGGCCAGGCGACAACGGATTCGTCGGCGGCACCCAAGACCCCACCGGACTCACCCACCTGGGCGCCCGCGACTACGACCCCGAAACCGGTCGATTCCTCTCCGTCGACCCCCTCATCGACCTCAACGACCCGCAGCAATTCAACGCCTACGCCAACAACACCCCCACCCTGTCCGACCCCGACGGCGAACGGCCGGTCGGCGACTCCATCCACGACACCTGGAACTACAACGACTACAAGAACAAAGGAAGCGGCTTCCGACCCGGAACCCGACCCCGCTACACCCCACCCACCACAGACAACCCCGGCCACGGCTTCGGCACCTACCCCAAAGTCCGCCACATCGACACCACGGCAACAGTCGACTACGCAGAAATAGCGGCCCGACAAGCAGCCCAAGCGGCCGCCATACGAGCCAAACAAGCCCGAGCAGACACCTGCCACGGCCTCCTTGGTTGGGAGTGTCCGGATCTTTGTGGGCGGGCCGGTGATCGCTTCTAGTGGAGGGTGATGCGGTCGCCGTAGTAGAGGGACAGCGCGTTCAGCGCGGCCTTCCACCCTGGTGTCTTGCCGGTCACGTTAGCCCGGTTTTTGAGCG
>DASTYC010000044.1:0-2138 GCA_035765195.1 Streptosporangiaceae bacterium | reverse complement strand
ACCACCTACCGCGCCGAGAAGGAGGAGGGGGAGCCGCAGCCGCTCGACCCGCCGGCCGTCGGACGCTTGGCTGAGTTGCGCGCGCCGCTGATGGTGGTGCTCGGCACCCTCGACGACCCCGGCACGCAGGACGCCTGTCGACACCTGGCGCGGTCCGTTCCGGGCGCGCGGCTCGAGGTCTTCGACGGCGCCGCGCACATGCTCAACCTGGAGCAGCCGGAACGCTTCACGGCGCTGCTCCGAGACTTCCTCGGCTCGGTCGGGTGACGTGACGTGACGAGCGAGCTCGACCGCATCCTGGAGGCTGCGTCGTTGCTGCGCGACGCCGGTGAGCCATTCGCGCTCGCGACGGTGGTCCAGGTTCGGGGTTCCTCGTACCGTCGCCCCGGCGCCCGGCTGCTGGTGCCCCGCGATGCGGCGCCGATCGGCCTCATCAGCGGCGGCTGCCTGGAGGACGAGGCCGCGCGGCTCGCCCGCCGGGCGCTGGACGAGGACGCGCCGATGCTCGTCACCATCGACCACTCCGGCGAGGGCGACGAGCTGTGGGGGCTGGGCCTCGGGTGCCGGGGCGTGATCGACCTGCTGGCTGAGCCACCGTCCATGGCGCTCGACACGCTGGATGCCCTGCGCGCCGCGCGCGAGGGGGTCCCCGCCTATCTGCTCACCGCGCTGGACGGTGAGCGCCGGCGCCTGACCGCCGGTGAGGCGAGCGGCCTGGGCGAGCGCGCCGCCTCGGCGGTGGCCCATGGGCGCCCGGTCCTGCTGGGCGATGCCGTCCTGGATCCGATCCTCCCGCCGCTCCATCTCGTCATCTGCGGCGCGGGCCCCGATGCGGCGCCCCTCGCCGCCGCCGGCCTGCGGCTCGGTTGGCGCGTGGACGTCGTCGATCCACGCCGTCCGTTCCTGCGCGCCGAGCGCTTCCCGGGCGTGCGGCTGCTGGACGCGGAGCCGGCGGCTGCGGCCGAGGCGACCGGCGCCGGGGAGTGGTCGGCCGTCGTGCTGATGAGCCACGACTACCTCCGCGACGCCGCCTTCCTTGGCGGCTTCATCGGACGCGGGGTCGCCTACCTGGGTGTGCTCGGTCCGCGCGATCGGACGGAGCGGCTCCTGACCGAGCTGTCGGCCGACCTCTCAGCCGCCGATGCGGTCGCGCTCCACGCACCGGCCGGGCTGGACATCGGCGCGGACGGGGCAGAGCAGGTCGCGACGGCGATCGTTGCCGAGATCCTGGCGGTCTGGCACGGCCGTGGGGGCGGCGCGCTGCGGGAGCGATCCGGCCCGATCCACGGCTGACGCCGCTGCCTTGCTTCTATCCGGGCCGGTGGGGGGCCGATGCATGGGGTTGATCACAGCGCACGCGATGACCTCGTCCCGCGTCGGGCGATCAGCCGGGGGCATCGGGCGACACGGCCAGACCGCTTCCCGTGCACGGTGATCACTGGGATGCATCGGGCAGCGGGCCAACGGGCCAACGGGGCAGCGGGGCGGCTGGCGATGCGCCGGTCCCCCCGAACCGAGAGGCCTAGCCCCCGATGAAGCTCATCTCCACCTTGGGCAAATCCACGGTCTCGAGGGTGCGCAGCTCCGAGTAGCGGTCCGTGCGGCCGACCCAGATGCCGCGCAGCGCATCGGCCAGGCCCTCGTCCGAGACGCCGGAGCGCAGCAGGCCGCGGAGGTCGTGGCCGAAGGTGGCGAAGAGGCACGTGTACAGCGACCCGTCGGCCGAGAGGCGGGCGCGGGAGCAGTCGCCGCAGAACGGCTGGGTGACGCTCGAGATCACGCCAACCTCGCCGGCGCCGTCGCGGTAACGGAAGCGTCGCGCGACCTCGCCGGGGTGGGTCGGCTCCGCCGGCTCCAGCAGCCACCGGGTCTCCAATCGGTCGATGACCTCCGTCGCCGGCACCACGTCGTTCAACCGCCAGCCGTTGGTGTGCCCCACGTCCATGAACTCGATGAAGCGGACCGTCACGCCCGTGCCGCGGAAGTGCCCGGCCAGGTCGCAGATGGCGTGCTCGTTGATGCCGCGGCGGATGACGGCGTTGACCTTGATCGGTCCGAGGCCCGCCTCCTGGGCGGCGGCGATCCCGTCCAGGATCCGCGCCACCGGGATGCCGGCGTCGTTCATGCGCAGGAAGGTC
>DASTYC010000043.1:0-125362 GCA_035765195.1 Streptosporangiaceae bacterium | reverse complement strand
ACGCCCTCGCCAAAGTCGAAGGCCGCCGCCGCGACGGACGGCCGGTCGTGCTGTTCTTGTGCACCCACAACGCGGGCCGCAGCCAGATGGCGCTCGGCTTCTTCACGCACCTCGCCGGCGACCATGCGATCGCCTGGTCCGGCGGCTCCGAACCCGGCATCGAGGTCAATCCGGCGGCCATCGCGGCCATGGCCGAACGGGGCATCGACATCTCCGGTGAGTTCCCCAAGCCGTGGACCGATGAAGTCGTCCAGGCCGCCGACATCGTCATCACCATGGGCTGCGGCGACGCCTGCCCGATCTTCCCCGGCAAGGACTACCGAGACTGGGACGTCGACGACCCGGCCGGCCAAGACCTCGAACGCGTCCGCCACATCCGCGACGACATCGAGACCCGCGTCCGGGCGCTCCTCGGCGAACTCCTCACCGCCACGACCTGATCGCCTGCCGATGGCATCCGCCGCCGGGTCCGGCGTACTTTCGCGGATCCGGTCGAGCAAGATGTCTCATATGCCGCGCGTGCCGTACGCGGTCCCGTCCCCGTCCCTGCCCCCGTCCCTGCCCCCGTCCCTGTCGGCCGCACGCCGCGGAGCCAGGACCCGAGGAGTCTCGTTGATCTTCATCACCGCCAAGTTCAAGGTTCGCCCCGAGTACGCCGACCAATGGCCGCAGATCACGGCCGATTTCACCGCGGCCACGCGCGGCGAGCCCGGTTGCCTGTGGTTCGACTGGTCCAGAAGCGTGGCGGACCCGACGGAGTATGTGCTGGTCGAGGCGTTCCGCGACGATGAGGCCGGTGCGGCGCACGTAGGGTCCGCGCATTTCAAGACCGCTCGGCAAACGCTCCCGCGCCATCTCGCCGAGACCCCCAAAATCATCAACGTCACGATTCCGCAGGACGACTGGTCGGCGTTGGGAGAGATGGCCGTCGACCAATAGCCACGGCCGACCGGGTTACCGGGGTCGCTCCTTGGCCACCAGGGTCAGCACGTCGTACTTGGCCACCGACTCGCCGTCCTGGTTGGTCACGTCGGTGTCCCAGCGCACCTCGCCGTGGTCGGCGTTCTCGCGCGGTGTGATCTGCTTGGCGGTCAACGTCACGGTCAGCTCGTCACCCGGCCGGACCGGCTTGAGGAACCGCAGGTTCTCCAGGCCGTAGTTGGCCAGCACCGGACCCGGCTCCGGCGCGACGAACAGGCCGGCGGCGAAGGAGACCACCAGGTAGCCGTGCGCCACGATCCCGCCGAACAGGGGGTTGGCCGCCGCGGCGTCGGGATCGGTGTGGGCGTAGAAGGTGTCCCCGGTGAACTCGGCGAAGTGGTCGATGTCCTCGTGCGTCACGGTGCGCGGGCCGGCCACCACCGTGTCACCGATCCGCAGCTCCGCCAGCGACTTGCGGAACGGATGCACGCCTTCGGTCCGCGGCGCGCCGGGCACCCAGCGGCCGGTCACCGCGGTGAGCGCTTTGGGACTGCCCTGCACCGCCGTGCGCTGCATGTGGTGCAGCACGCCGCGGATGCCGCCCATCTCCTCGCCGCCCCCCGCGCGCCCCGGACCGCCGTGCACCAGGCCGGGCAGCGGCGAACCATGCCCGGTCGACTCCTGTGCGTCGTCCGCGTCGAGCACCAGCAGCCGGCCGTGCCAGGGCGCGATCCGCCGTACGACCTCGCCGGCGAACTCGGCGTCCGCGGTCACCACCGAACCGGCGAGGCTGCCGAGCCCGCGTGCGGCCAGCCCGGCGACCTGCTCCGCCGAGGTGTACGGCAGCAACGTCGACACCGGGCCGAACGCCTCGACCTCGTGCGGCTCGGGCCGTTCGGCGTCGTCGGCGCGCAGCAGCAGCGGCGAGATGAACGCGCCCCGCTCGGGGTCGGCGTCGACCACGTCGACGCGCTCGGGATCGCCGAACACGACGGTCGACGCGCCGAGCAGCGACTTGAGCGAACGCCGTACCTCTTCGCGCTGCCCGAGGCTGGCCAGCGCGCCCATCCGCACGTCCGGGTTGGCCGGGTTGCCCACCGTCACCTTGGCGAGGCGGTCGGCGGCGGCCGTGGCGACGGCGTCCAACTGCCCGGCGGGCACCAGCGCGCGGCGGATCGCGGTGCACTTCTGACCGGCCTTCACCGTCATCTCGGCGACCAGCTGCTTGACGAACAACTCGAACTCGGGCGTACCGGACACGGCGTCCGGGCCGAGGATCGAGCAGTTCAGCGAGTCGGCCTCGGCGTTGAACCGGACGGCGTTCCGCACGATCTCCGGGTGGGTGCGCAGCCGCTGGGCGGTGGCGGCCGAACCGGTGAACGAAACCAGGTCCTGCCCGGTCAGATGGTCGAACAGGTCCCCGACGCCGCCGCAGACGAGCTGCAGGACGCCCGCCGGCAGCAACCCGGAGGCGACGATCAGCTCGACGAGCTTTTCGGTGAGGTAGGCGGTCTGGCTGGCTGGTTTGACCAGGCTCGGCACGCCGGCGAGGAACGCGGGCGCGAACTTCTCCAGCGGCCCCCAGACCGGGAAGTTGAAGGCGTTGATCTGGACGGCGACGCCGTGCAGCGGGGTGGCGATGTGCTGGCCGACGAAGGTGCCGCCCTTGCCCAGCGGCTCGACGTCGCCTTCGACGTAGACGGTGTCGTTGGGCAGCTCGCGCCGCCCCTTGCCGGAGTAGGCGAACAACACGCCGATGCCGCCGTCGACGTCGAATTTCGCGTCGCCCAGGGTGGCGCCGGCGCGGGCGGACAGCGCGTACAGCTCGTCGCGGTGTTCGCGCAGGTAGGAGGCCAGCGCCTTGAGCAGGGCGGCGCGCTGGTGGAAGGTCAGCTCGCGAAGGGCGGGTCCGCCGACCCGCCGCCCGTAGTCCAGGGCCGCCGCCATGTCGATGCCGGCCGAGGAGATGTGCGCGACCACCTCGCCGGTCACCGCGTCTCGCAGCGGTACGCCTTCGTCCTCCGCGGTGTGCCAGTCGCCGTTGACATAGCTGCGGAGCAGCGCCATCACGCCTCCAGAGTCCAACCGACCGAACGTTCGGAAGGTAACATCCCCGGTCCGCCCGCCCGCGAACGCAACCGCGGGCGGCAAGGGCCCGCCCGGAGACGGCTAGAGCGGAGGGCGGGGAACGGGCACCGGGATGCCGCGGTCGAGGCGATCGCGGATGATCTCCATCCGCAGGTCGTCGGCCTCGTCCATGGCCTCGATCACCGACTCGGCCTCGGCGTGGGCCCCGCTCAACTCGGGGTAGGAGGCGCGGCGCAGCCACTGCCCGTCCGGCCTCTCGACAGACTCGACGACCAGGATGTACGGAATCCTCAGGTATTCCTCGTGAGTCATCTGTCTCATTATGTCAGGACATTTAGCTATTTGTTGGTTACACGGAGGCGGGCGGAGAATCGGCCCTGGAGGCGAGGAGATGCTCAGCAAGGAGCAGAACGAGTACGTCACCCGGGTCGGCCCGGGGACCCCGATGGGCGCCTTGATGCGCGAGTACTGGATCCCGGCGATGCTGTCCTCGGAGCTGCCCAGGCCCGACTGCCCGCCGGTGCGCGTGCTCCTGCTCGGCGAACGGCTCATCGGGTTCCGGGACACCAACGGCAAGGTCGGCCTGCTCGGCAACCACTGTCCGCACCGCGGCGCGTCGCTGTTCTACGCGCGCAACGACGACTGCGGTCTGCGCTGCGTCTACCACGGCTGGAAGTTCGACGTGACCGGCCGCTGCGTCGACATGCCGAGCGAGCCGCCGGACAGCACGTTCAAGGACAAGGTCCGCGCCACGGCCTACCCCTGCGAGGAGCGCGGCGGCGTGATCTGGACCTACATGGGCCCGCGCGAGGTGCCGCCCCCGCTGCCCGACCTGGAGGCCAACCAACTGCCCGGCGGGCAGAGCACCGCGATCGCCTACTCCCGCGACTGCAACTGGCTCCAGGGCCTCGAAGGCGACATCGACACGGCCCACATCGGCTTTTTGCACTTCGGCTCAGAAGAGGCGGACGACGCCCCGCCGGGCACGTTCCGCTACTACACGCTCAAGGACCGCGCTCCCCGCTACGCCGTGCTGGACACCGAGTACGGCTCGATGTACGGCGCCTACCGCCCGGCCGGCCCCGGACAGTACTACTGGCGCATCGCGCAGTTCCTCTTCCCGTTCTTCACCATGACCCCCACCGGCCTGCTCGGCCGGCAGGTCATCACTCGCGCCTGGGTCCCCATGGACGACGAGCACATGATGATGTTCTTCATGCGCCCGAAGCCCACGCCCGAGCAGGAGGAGTTCATCCAGCAGCACGTACGGCCGCCGAAGCTGCTGCCGAACACCACCGACTGGCTCGGCCGCTTCCGCCTCGAGGCGAACGAGGACAACGACTATCTCCTCGACCGCGATCGGCAGGAACGGGGCGAGGAGTACTCCGGCATCGACGGCATCCACACCCAGGATCAGGCGATCACCGAGAGCATGGGCCCGATCTACGACCGCAGCCAGGAACACCTCGGCAGCAGCGACGCCATGGTGATCCGGGTCCGCCGCCGCCTGATCGCCAGTGCCCGCGCCCTCGCCGAGCACGGCACGCCGCCGCCGGGCGTGGACCAGCCGGAGTCCTACCGCCAGCGCTCCGGCGGCATCATCCTCGACGAGGACGCCGACTGGATCGAAGCCACTCGCGACCTGCGCCAGGCCTACACGAGCCACCCGGATCTCGACATTTCGGTCGTGGGCGGGTTCGTGTAGATGGTACCGTTCTCGCCTTGTGGGACATGAGAACCTTTTGGTGCGCCTGCGCTACGCAGGCGTAGAGGACTGTGCGCGGACTGTGATGCCCATGCGCGTCTGGGTAGCCGAGACGGTTAGTTGAGCCGAACTTTGCCCTGCGGTGGCGAAGTGTCGATCACGGGCGCTAAGCTCTCCCTGCAACGTAGATCATTTCGGCATTTGTACATGACAGTTACAAAGAAAGTTGGGCATGCGAAAGCTAATTTCTTTCGGTGTTGCGATTGTGATGCCGATGGTGCTCGGTACGGCTGTCCCCGCGGCAGCTGAGACTGGGACACATATGACGCGCTCACCGGATACCCATATGACGGGAGCGAAGCCTTAAAAGGGGTCGCACAACAGGGGCCGGCGACCGGGACCGGCCCTTTTTTGTGTCCCTCAAGCTTGTTCGGCTTTTCTGATGGCTAGGTCCTTGAGCCGGTTCTGAATGGCATGCCCGTCTGGCACGCCGAGCCTATTGTACAACGTTAGTGCGCGTTTCCAGTATTTCTTTGCATTGATTCGGTCTCTCAACTGAAAGAGGGCCGAGCCCATGCCTTCGAGCGTCTTGGCCGTCTCGAACAGCTCACCAATTCGATCCGCGAGATCGAGCGCCCTTCGGAAGTTGGTTAAAGCCGCATCGTAGCGGCCGGAGTCAACTAGGGCAGCGCCTATATGTCGAAGTGCTTTAGTTTCTTCATAGCGTTCTGAGATCTCGCGTGCAACGGCCAGAGCCTTTTCGTAATGGACTAGCGCTTCATTTTGTTTGCCCATACGCTGGAACGTGGAGCCGATCCCTATCAACGCTTCGATCTCGCTGCGCCGATCGCCGATCTCCCGATGGATCGGAAGGGCCTTGCGATAGCTGTCCAGGGCGTCATCGTATCGGCCGGTATGCTGGTATATATTTCCCATGTTGCCAAGCCATATAGCCCTGTGTTGCCGTCCCATTTCGGCGGTAACCGCTGCCGCTTGTTCATAATAGTCAGAGGCAGCTTCGACGTCGCCGACCCGCAAGCGCAGATCACCCATATTGTTGAGTGCCATCTGCCGTCCGTGCAGGTCACCGACCTTGGCATAGATATCCAGGGCGCGCTGCCGGTTGCTTCCCGCCTCGCGATAACGCCCAATGTATTCGAGATAGATGGCTGAGTGATCCAGGCCTTTGGCGATCCCGCACTGATCCTTTAGTGATCGCCAGATGCGTAGTGCCGCGCGGCAGTTTGCCAGCGCGTCCACAAACCTGGACTGGTGCCAGCGAATGACCCCGATATGATCCAGTATTTCGGCTTGTCCCGCGCGGTCGGCCACGGACCTGTAGATGGTCAACGCATCTTCCGCATGCGCAAACGCCTCGTCGTACTGGCCTGAGCGGAAGCGCACGAGGCTCAGATCCGCCAGCGCTCGTGCCGTCCCGTCCTTATCATCAATCTTGTACCATGCCGTGACGGCGCGGGCGTGCAAAGTCGCGGCCTCTGCCCAATACCCGCGAGATTCGAGATGCCCGGCAAGCACCTGGCCGAAATGGGCAACATGCGTTGACCAACCGTGTCGGCCGGCGTAGTCGGCGGCGCGGAGAAGGTTGTCGAACTCAGTAGTGAACCAGCGTTGGGCGAGCGGCTTTGTTTCTATGTCCGGGAGGTACGGTGTCGAGTGCGAGTTCGTGATGTCGATACGTCGTCTCCGCGGGTAAAGCAATCGGTCTGCTCGGTCAGCACCACAGATATAGAAGTCGAGTATGCGACGGATCGCATCGCTTCGGTCACCGTCCGAGGTCTCGCTCACCGCGAGACGCAAAGCGTAATCGTGCAGCAGGTCGTGGAAGGAGAAGCGACCGCGGTCGGGCTCGTTGATGAGATGACGCTCGTGCAAGTCGTCGAGCATGCGCTCGGCGTTGCTCACTTCAGTGCCGATGAGCGCTGCCGCGGCATGCGGTGTGAGTGTCGGCCCAGGATGCAGGCCAAAGAGGCGGAAAGCCTCCCTTTGCCGTGCTGACAGCTCACGGTAGGACATTTCAAAAACTGAGGCCACCGTGCGATCCGCGGCGCGAAGTTCGTCGAGGCGACGATTGTCGTGTTCCAGCCGCGCGAGAAGGTCGGAGACCGTCCAGGCCGGGTGATGTCGCAGTTTGCTGCCGGCGATGCTGATGCCCAGCGGCAGGCGGCCGCATCGCTCCACCACGGCGGCTAGATCCTTGTCGTTCGTGGGCGGAACTGCCCCCACGACGCTTGTAAACAGGGCCATCGCATCCGACGGCGGGAGGACGTCGAGGGAGTGAGAGCGAACGTGATCCAAGCCGACCAGCCTGCGACGGCTTGTCACGATCGTTAAGCATCCCGGTGCCCCGGGAAGCAGAGGCAGCACTTGATCGCCGTCGACCGCGTCGTCTAGGACGAGCAGAGCGTGGCTTCGCGCGAGTTGGGTCCGCCAGAGCGCGGTGCGGTCATCCAGCGCGTGGGGGATGCGGCCGTGCGGGACCCCGAGGCTGCGCAGCAAGGTGCCCAGTGCAGTCGTCGGATCCAGCGCCTCTCTGCCATGGTCATGGGCATGCAAGTTGAGGAAGAGTTGGGCGTCCGGGTAGCGCGGGGCGAGCTCGTGAGCGAGCCGAACGGCTAGCGCCGTCTTGCCTACTCCCGCCATTCCATCGATGGTGACGACGTTGACGGCAGAGCCGGTCGTGGCGCCTGGGCTTCGCTGATGCGGGAGGTCTTCGAGCAACCGCAGCATGTCGAACCGGCGACCGGTGATCTGGATGTCGCGAGGCAACGTATTAGGCGGCCGGGCGGCGTCAAGTCGTGTCGGCGGCACGTAGAGCAGTGAAGGGTCGCCCTCGAGGATGCGCTGATGCAGTTCGCGAAGGGCGGGATTCGCCTCCGTGCCGATCTCGTCTACGAGCCTGGCGCGGGTGCGCCGGTAGACCTCCAGTGCTTCCGCCTGTCGACCGCTGCAATACAGCGCCCTCATGAGCCGATCGGCCAGGTGCTCGTGGTAGGGATAGCGAGCACCGAGGTCGGAGAGTTCGCCGACCAGATCGGAGTGGTGTCCATGCCGCAGCTCGATGTCAACGCGTTCCAGCGTGGCCGCCAGCAACTGATCCTCTATCGACGTACGGGCGCGAATCACCCACTCGCCCGATAGATCGGCCAGCGGCTCCGCGCGCCACAGCCGAGCCGCCTTGCGGTACAGATCGATGGCGTGTTCTTCATCTCCGCTCTGGGCGATGGCGCGCGCCTGCGCGCGGAGCAGATGGAAGCGGTGTACATCGATGGTCGTCTCGTCGATCTCGAGTACGTACCCGCCAGGTCTCGACCGCAGCTCGACCTCGCCGGCCTGTGCGAGCCGGTCCCGCAGCCTGGCGATGTAGCTGTAGAGACTTTGACGCGGCTTTGCCGGTGGGTCCGCGCCCCATAGATGATCAATCAGTGTCTCGGCGCTGACCGGCTGTCCTGGGCTGAGCAGCAGGTTGGCGAGCACCAGGCGCTCTTTGGCCGTACCCAGCTCCCGACGTTGACCGTCGGCCCACAGCTCAACGGGACCGAGGAGATGGAACTCCACGAGTGCCCCTTATACGGATTGCCCTACGTGTCATTCCTCTATGAGTCCCTGCCCGCTGTAACCGTTCGACACAGGAGGGTTACCGGAACGGGACAAAGCGGCCCACGAGGCGTGAGACGGGTAGCAAGTTTTCGTCAAGGTGCATCGTGGACTCTCGGTCAGGAGTCGACGACCTCGGCTCCGAGGAACACCGGGGGTGGATCTCATGATCCGCGGGCACAAGGGGGTTCGCAGACTGCGATGTCCAGATTCGAGTGGCGTCAAGGTCCGATCGGACATGACGTACATCGATCGATGACACGCGTGGATTGTCAGACGGTGCTGGTGATCGTCCACACCGCCATCTCGGCGTGGCGCATGCTCGACGCCGTTCGACTGTTGGAGTCCGATGCCCGGCTTCAGGTGGTTTTCACCATGGCGCCGGGCGTGGTGAACACCGGGCTGGAAGAATTGCTGATCGCCAACGGCGGAGTCGTAATGCCGTGGCAACTAGTTACCCCGCTGACGTTCGATGCCGCGCTGGCCGCGGATTACGCTGCGGTGCACGAGGTGCGAGCGCCGTTGCTGGTCATGCCGCACGAAGCGAGCTTGAATCGGATGACTCGCCGAGCGGTGCGGGTGGCCGGCGGTGGTGTCGTCTACGGCCTGGATCAACAACGGCTGATGCGCGACAGCCGGGCCATGCCTGCGGCGATCCTCCTCACCCATGAGGCGGAGCGCACCCGATTGGCCCGTGCCCACCCAGATCTCCTGCCGCTTGCCACCGTTACCGGGGATTCCTCATACGACCGGCTGGTCGCCAGCCTGCCATTACGTGACTTCTATCGGCGTGCCCTTGGTGTCGGCGCAGGGCGGAAACTCGTGGTGGTGGCATCGACATCGGGTCTCCGCGCGTCATCCGCTCGGGCGTACGCACTGCTGCGTCGGGTCGTCGCGGACCTGCCCGCCAGGGAGTACCACGTGCTGGCACTCTTCCCTGCCGACATGACACCAAGCCGACGTAGCGGCCTATCGGCGAGTCTTCGGCACGGGCTCAGTCTCATGCCGCCAGAGGCCGACTGGCGTGCGCCGCTGGTCGCGGCGGACTGGATTATCAGCGACTATGGGCCGGTGGCGCCGTACGGCGCCGTCGCCGGAACTCCAGTGCTCTTGTACGGACGGCCGAGCGACGATTTCGACGCGAACTCCAGCCTCGGAGAGCTGGCGAAGGTGGCACCGCGCTTGAGCGCGCGCCGTTCGACACGCACTCAGCTTCGAAGAGCCGCTAGGAAATATCGATCGGATCACCATCAGCGCGTGATCGGGAGGATCACGTCTGAGCCAGAGCGATGCAACCGCATCCTACGGCGCCTGCTGTATCGGACGCTTGGCCTGCCACAGCCCGCCACAATTCCAACCACCGATCCGGTGTCCCCACCATTCCGCATCGATTAGTTGAGGAGACAATGTGCGACGCCACGTCATCGCAGCGCGGCTGCTGCGGGTCGACCATGCCCTTTCGTTGACCCATCAGCCTGGAACAAGAATGAAGGCACCCCGGCGGTCCAAAAACTCGACGCCGGCGGTCCTCGTTATACCGCGGGGTGGGGAGCCACGAGAGCCACATCTGGTAACGCTGAAAGATCTTCACGAATCATCCACTCAGGACGCCCCGGTGTTCGTGATGACAGATCCCCATACGGTCTCGTGGACCGACGACATCGACGATGGAGGTGTTGGTCAACTCGCCGACGTCCTGGTGCACAGCGCTCCGAACCGTTGCCGCGGCTCGGATGATCGAATTCTCCCCGCGTCGAACCCTGGTGCGGATTGCGACGTCACGGCCGGTCACACGGCCACTGGGTGCGTGCTGCAACTACGTGACGGCAAGTCAGTGGAAATCAGAGGCCCCGCCGCGCTCTTGGCGTGTGAGTCACCAGGCTGGCTTGCCGTATACGGCTCGGTCCTTCATTGCTGGCTGGCCGCGGGCATGCCGATAGGCATACTCCACAACGCCGTGGTCGCCGCCGGCTACTACCACGTGGGCTGGTCGCCCCGCCGATGTCACTTCTCGGTGGCCGCTCGGGCCGATGTGACCGTACGTCCGGGGTCGGCCGCCGCGCTGTCCTGGGCCGCTTAGAAGGTGATCACATGTCAGGTTACGAATGGATACGGGGGCCATTCGGTCCCGACGCGATAAGGGGCGCCACCATAAGGGGCCAGCGAACGGCGCTTGTGGTCGCACATCACCTCACCGCCGGGACACGTCTGGCAGATGTACTGCCTCTTCTCGAGAGTGATCGCAGGATTCAGGTCGTCTACAGTGCGGCCCCGGCATCGCCGTTCTCGCGGGCGGCGACCGAGTTCTTGGAAAGACTTGGTGGTCTTGTCCTGCCTTGGCACCAGGCGACCCAGGTCAAGTTCGACCTCGCTATCGCCGCCAGCCATGGGATGCTGGAGAATCTCCATGCGCCGATCTTGACAATGCCGCATGGCGCGGGACCGAGCAAACTTCTCGTTCGGCAGCCGGGCCTGGGACCGCCCGCAGGCCGTCCGATTACGGGCGTGATCAGAGAACGCATTATTGTCAACGGCAGAGTGGTCCCATCGACGATAATTGTGGGCCACGAAGATCATCGCAGCGTGCTCGCACGCGAATGTCCGGAAGCACTTCCGGTCGTGGTCGTGGCCGGCGATCCGTGCTTCGATCGGTTGATGTCGAGCGTGCACCTGCGGAACGTCTATCGTCACGCTCTCGGCGTGGGTCCCGACCAGCGGCTCGTATTCGTATCGTCGACATGGAGTCCGGGATCATTGCTCGGACAACACCCCGATCTGTTGCTTCGCATCGCCGCCGAACTGCCAAGGGAAAAGTACTGCGTCGTCGCTGCTCTGCATCCCAACATCTGGGGTTGGTCGGGCCGTCGCCAGGTAGTCTCGTGGCACGCCGACTGCATGCGGCTGGGGGTGCGGTTGCTGCCGCCCGAGGAGGGTTGGCGTGCCGCCCTGATCGCGGCGGATCGCGTCATTGGAGATCACGGATCCGTGACCTTCTATGCGGCGGCCATGGGTGTGCCGGTTCTGTTAGGGGCATTTCCCGAGGATGATGTCGTCGTCGAATCGCATGTCGCACGCTTGGGTGCCGTCGCGCCGCGCCTCGACTGGAACGAATCACTGCGGGCCCAGGTGGACGACGCGATCTATGCATATACCCCGGACAACTACGCTGCCTTTCGAGGGGATGCCAGTTCGCGGCCCGGAATGTCGGCTAGTATTCTGCGGCGAGAAATGTACCGGCTGATGCGCTTGGCTCTGCCGGAGCATCCGGTGGAACTGGGTCCCGTGCCGCCCCCGTACACCATTCAAGATGGCGGGACGCTGGCGGCCTAGCACCGATGTATGGATATACAACGAAAAGGGATGCGGCGGGGGATGAATGCGCATACGTCATTGATACGGGTTTGCATGGCACCTGTGAGAAGGGAGATGCCTGCCCATTGCGCTGACGAAGATCTGATCGTGGTTGTCCGCGGACCCCATACGGCCGCGGTGACGGCAGTAGTGAAGCGGCGGAGCCTGCTGGAACCTACGACCGCGGACTCCGGTCTTCCAAGGCCGGCGGTTGGTGCCGATGAGCACCTGAGGGCAGGTCCGGACGAGGCGGACCCGACGATGATGTCGGCAGCCGATGTGATCGTTCGTCGCGCCGGCGGTGGGCATCCGGGACCTCACTCACTGCCCGACATACGCGCTCGATATCCAGGTTGCCTCGTGGCGGCTGTCATAGGCCGCGACAGAACATGTGTATGGGCGGGTGACCCTGGTCATCGGCTGCAGTTCGCTTCGCTGCCGGAAACTCGGCCGATCGATCGCGCGGTGAAGCGAAGGGGATCGGGCTCTGAGGCCGGCATTCTATGTTGCGCCTCGGTCGTGCACGCATGGCTGGCGGCCGCCCGGCCCCTTGCCGGACTACACGCGGCCCGGCTGACCGTCTCGCCACCCCGGGGTGCGGCGCGACATTGCGTCGTCCGAGTCAGATCGATGAGTCGGAGTCCGGGCTCGATGGACGGGGAGGTCGCCTGGCGAGCTGGTTGTTGATCTCCTCGGCCTGGGGGGCTCCCAGCTCGGCGTAGATCGTTAAGGCCCGTTCCAAGTGAGATCGCTCCTTTGCGGGCTCGTCGATGGCCGCCGACAACTGGGCAAGAACCACGTGCACGTTTGCCGCTTCGTGCCGGGCGTCGATCTCGAGTGCGGTTTCCAGGGCACTGTGCAACGTCCTTTCCGCGTCGTCGAGTCGACTGGCGAGTAAATATGTCTTTCCCAGGCGGGTAAGCGTACGGGCGACGTGATAGCGCTCGCTATTTGCCGAGAAGAAATTCAGAGCGTCGGTGAAGTGCTCGATCGCATCGTTGTATCGCCCGGCCTGACGCAGTGCTTCCCCAATATGCCTCGTCATGAGCGCGACTCCTCGCGGCCGCCCGAGTCGCTGATGGATATCTCTGGCCATAGTGAAAAGATCGATGGCGCACTCGTTTCGGCTGCTGCCGAGTTCGGCGACCCCGAGGTATTCCAAGGCTGAGGCCTCGCCGAGAGGATGGTCGGAATCCCGCTCGAGTCGCAGCGCCTGCCGACAATACTCCACTGCCGGGGCGAAATCCTGGAGATTGATATATGCATAGGCAAGTGCTTCCAGCATGCGGGCATGTGCCAGCGTATTAGCACATGCCCGCGCGGCGGCGACGCCGAGCTCATGGCATTCGATCCAGAGCCGGTAGTGTTTGTGTATCAGGAAAAGGCCCCATAGCGCTTCACAGATTTGCCACACCGCTTCGTGCATTTCCTCTTGATGCGCCTGCCGCAAGGTGGCGGTGATATTGGCACGCTCCAACTCCAGCCACTCCAACGCCGTCGCGCCGCTATCGAATGACGTACGAGGAGGACCATCGAAGTATCCGCCCAGGCGCCATCGCCCGGGCAGGATGGCGCGGTCGGCCGCAGCCGCCATGCCCAGATAGTAATCGACCAGCTGGGCGAAGGTATCTTTACGGGCCGTCCGGCTTTCAGTCTCCATCAATTTTTCACGGGCATGGAGTCGCAGGAGATCATGAAAGCGGAATCGGTCTCCTGCTCCCTCTTCAAGCAAATTTGCCCCAACGAGGTAATCGATTAGTCGCGCTGATTCCGCATGGGTGATCTCGGCCATCGCAGCAGCCGTGGCGACATTGAAGTCTGGTCCTGGGTGCATGCCGAGTAGCCGGTAGAGGCGTGCCGCGTCGGTTGGCAAAGCGCGATACGAAAGATCAAAAACAGCCTTGACAGAAACGTCATCCTCGGCGCTGAGCGTGGACAGTCGGTGAGTCTCGTCGGTCAATTCCTCGACGACGCGTGCGACTGTCCAGCGGCTCCGAGCGACGAGTCGGGCGCCTGAGGCACATACCGCGAGCGGCAACCCTCCGCACAATGACACCAGGAACAGCGCTTGGTTCAACTCTGGTTGAATCCGGTCCGATCCGACCATGCGATTCAACAACTCCACGGCACCGAGTTCGTCCATGGGTGTAAGGCCGAAGAAACGTGCCCCTTCCATGGCCAGTCCGGATAGACGCTGCCGTGTCGTCACTACCACGAGAGCCGGGCCAGGCCCGGGTAGGAGAGGCCGAATCTGGGCTGCGGATGCCGCGTTGTCGAGCAGCATGACAAGGCGCCGGCCGGTCGTGAGCGATCGGAACAGCGCGGCCTGCTCGTCGAGGTTCACAGGCATACCGTCTCGGCCGATCCCGAGCGCTCTGAGAAACCGTTCCAGCGGCTCGCTCGTTGGCATGGGACGTCCATCACCGGAGAACCCGCGTAGGTCAACAAATAGTTGTCCGTCGGGGTAATTGTCTCGTATTTGATGTAGCCAATAGAGTGCCAATGTAGTCTTGCCGACTCCCCCCGGGCCGCTGATCACCACAAGGCGGGTGCGATCTTGATCTGAGCCTTGCTGCGTCAACCGCCGTAGATCTGCCAGTTCCTGCTCGCGACCAACGAAGAATCCTGGAACCGGCAGTTGGGCGGGGGTTGGTAGCGGGACTCCTGATGCGATATTGAACTGAATCCCGCCATGGATCGAGCCTGCCTGTACACTTTGGCCAACGACTGTCCCACTGATCTCATTTGCCCAAGAAGCACCCTTGCCCTCACCAGGAACATAGCTGCCATCCATTGTCGCCACTCAATTCCCGTCTAGCGATATCAATGCACACGGAATCTTTAAATGTAACCTAGGCAGCATAGTCAAGGCAAGAAGTCGGCGATGATTCCATGGCTAATTCTTGAACTTCCTTTATTTCAGCGGCGCGAGTCGCGGTGCACTTGTGACGATGATCTATCGGATGGGGTTGGGCTCTATGGCTGGAACTGACCCGCTACGGGGCCGGTGGTGATCGGTGGCAGTCGAAAGGAGGAAATCATGGCAGGGGTGGATAGTCATTCGACTCCACATTCTTCAATTCATTCTGCACAATTCTCTTTTCCTCCGCGAACATTAGCTGGAAGGTATCGGGATAGAGTCGGGCAAGCCGCCTGTGTGCGCGCTCTCTCACGCGCGTGCGCCACGTCCGCCGGCTAACACCTTCATTTTTTTCTTGTGCTTTGGCTCTTTCGTCCAGCAGCAGAGCATCGAAGACGTCGGGAAAGCACTTCGCCAAGCGTCTATAGGCGCGGTTACGTGCACGGCTGGCACCGGTTCGGCGGTTGATTTCGTTAGTGTAATCCCGATTGGCCTGCTTGCATGTTTCGTCCGGTTCTTCGCCTCGATCTAGGTGTCTTTGATAGGCGCGCTTGGTGCCACAGGGCGGGGTCTCTCCGCCGTTCCGCGCCCGGTAGCCAGTTGATCTAGGAGTAGATCGGGTAGAGATGATGTGGTGGACAACCCCGTATGATCCGCCGACACGCTTGACGATTTCCCGGATGCTCAGTAACTCGCTTTCGTACATTCGAACAACTTCTTCCGGGTCTATCTCGCTCATCAAACTCCCGAATTGCGAAGTGCTGCGTATGGTCCGATCGCGGCCCACCCTAGCCTTGCGCGTACGCATATGTATCCGAGTTGCCGGGGAACCTCCCTCGACTTCGTTCGTCACACCGTCGGATTCCGATTCATATCTGGCGCTCATCGGCAATTCGTAGATTGATGAGAAATCAGCTCGAAAGGGATGGCTTGTCGCCTGCGCCCGGCCCTTCCGGCCCAAGGACGACATGCGGGAGCACGGCATACGCACGACCAAAGGTGAACCGGGCGATGCCGTGTCGCGCGGCGAAGGTCGGCGTGAGGAGCCGCGTCGACGACCGATTCCGTGATCACCCTGGCCAACATGACCTGCGACCGTTCCGGCCGGATAGTGCTGGCCGACCGCTTGTAGGTCTCGGCCGCCATCCCCTTGCGGTGGCCGGGATGATGAGGGGCATGAGCGAACTGGTGTTGCGCGGTGGCCATGTGATGACCATGGACGCGCGGGGGGACGTGCCGGACGGCGACGTGCACATCGCCGACGGGGTCATCGTCGAGGTGGGGCGGGGGATCGCGGCCCCGGGGGCGGAGAGCGTCGACGCGCGGGGGATGATCGTGCTGCCCGGGCTGGTCGAGACGCACTGGCACATGTGGAACACGCTGCTGCGAAGCATGTCGGACCCGGCCGGTTACTTCCGTACGTCGATCGGGCTGGGGCGGGCGTTCCGGGCGGAGGACGTCTATCAGGGCACGCGGCTGGCCGCCGCCGAGGCGATCTACTCGGGCATCACGTTCGCGCACGACTGGTGCCACAACGTACGGGCGCCGGAGTACGCCGAGGCGTCGCTGCGGGCGCTGACGGAGTCCGGGCTGCGCGGCCGGTTCTCCTACGGGTGGGCGGCCGGCCATGCCAACGACCGGACGGTGGACCTGGACCACCTCGAACGGCTCCACCGGGAGTGGAAACCGGGGCTGTTGTCGCTCGGGCTGGCCTGGCGCGGGCCGGCCAGCAGCAACCCGGCGGTGGTCACCCCGCCCGAGGTCTACCTGGAGGAGCTGCGTACCGCGCGGGGGCTGGGGTTGCCGGTGACGGTGCACGCCAGCGGGCCGCGGTCGGCGGCCGGGCAGATCGCCGAGCTCGCGCGGGCGGACCTGCTCGGTCCGGACATGCAGGTCGTGCACGCCAACAACGCGACCGGCGAGGAGATCGCCGCTCTGGCCGATGCCGGGGTGTCGGTCACGGTGTCGCCGATGAGCGAGCTGCGCATCGGCTACGGGTTCCCGCTGGTGGGGGAGCTGCTCGCCGCCGGCGTGCCGACCGGCCTGTCGATCGACACGACGGTGCTGTGCGGCAACGCGGACATGTTCGCGGTCATGAAGGTGACCCAAGGGGTGGAGAACGCCCGGGCCTACGACGAGTTCGCGTTGTCCGCCCGCCGGGTGCTGGAGCTGGCCACCATCGAAGGCGCCCGCTCGATGGGCATGGGCGAGGTGATCGGCTCGCTGCGGCCCGGAAAGCGGGCCGACGTCATCGCGGTCTCCACCGACGCCCCCAACCTCGCCGTGTTCACCGACCCGGCGCACCTGCTGGTGACCGCCGCCCAGCCGGCGAACGTGGACACCGTCATCGTGGACGGCCGCGTGCTCAAGCGGGGAGGCGAACTGACCGCGTTCGATCTGCCCGCGATCAGCCGGGAGGCCCGGGCGGCGCTGGCCGGAGTACGCGAACGGGCCGAGCCGATCTGAGCCTTACTCGTCCAAGGTCCGGCAGAAGGCGAGCAGCGTCACCCCCGGCCGCGGCGACCAGTCTCGGTCGGGCAGCCGGGTGAACCCGGAGGCGACGTACAGGCGCTGGGCGGCGGCCATGATCGGCAGCGTCGACAGCAGCAGCAGCCGCGCCCCGCGCTCGGTCGCCCGGTCGATGACCGCCCGGACCAAGCGGGCGCCGACGCCGCGGCCCTGCGCCGCGGGCGCCACCGCGAGCCCCCTGATCTCGGCCTCCTCAGGTCCACGGGCGACCTCGCTGTTCGGGTGCCACGGGTCGAGCATGATGGTGCCCAGGAGTCCGGCCCCGTCGACGGCGACCAGGACCTCGCCGCGCCCGTCCGTGCCCAGCGTCCGCAGCGTGTCGGCGTAGGGAGGGTTGAGGGACAGCAGGTTCTGCGCGTTGTAGGCGTCGACCCGCAGCTCACCGACCGCGCCGAGCTCGCTCTGGCGGGCCGGGCGCACGATCACATCTGACACCCGGCCACGTTACCGGCATCCTGCCCGGCATCGCCGCCGATCTCTCGGCGTCGTTTGCCGCCAATGTATGTCCAACTACGCGTCTCGGATGACAAGCTGATCAGGCGCACCCGTGGCCGCGCGTTCGGCCCGAGCGCCGATCCCGCCTTGTCGCTCGCCGACCCCTGCCCGGCGGCGCGGGCAGGCCGCGGCGCGGGAGCGCCGTGCAGCGTGGTCCGGGCAGGCCGGCGCCGGAGAACTGGGCGCCCGCGCGGACGGACTGCGTACGTCAGGTGAAGAAGGGCTCAAGGTGGCCGGCGGCCGCATTGTTCTGGCGTGTCGCCGGGGAGTTGAGGAGGCGATGTCTCGTCCGCTGCGGTCGACCGACCCGTCGGAGTGGGCCGGATACAAGCTGGTTTCGCGGTTGGGTGAGGGCGGCCAGGGTGTGGTGTACCTGGGCCGCGGCCTCGATGGCCGGCAGGTGGCGATCAAGATGCTGCATGCGACCTTGATCGACGATGAGCGGGCGCGTAAGCGGTTCGCGCGGGAGCTTGAGGCCGCGCGCCGGGTGGACTCACCGTGTACGGCGCGGATCTTGGACGCGAAGGTCGATGGCGATGTGGCGTACATCGTCAGCGAGTACATCAAGGGTCCGTCGCTGCAGACGTCGGTGAAGTTGTGGGGGCCATGGTCGGGCGAGCGGCTGCAATGGCTGGCGATCGCGATGGCGACGGCGCTGTTGGCGTTCCGCAAGGCCGGCGTGGTGCATCGCGATTTCAAGCCGAGCAACGTGTTGCTGAGCACCGATGGTCCGCGGTTGATCGACTTTGGGATCGCGCGGCTCGTGGACACGGTGGGTTCGTCGAACAGCCAGATGCTGGGGACGCCGCCGTACATGGCGCCCGAGCAGTTCTCCGGCGACCGGCTGAGCCCGGCGGTCGATGTGTTCGCTTTCGGGTGCACGGTGGCGTTCGCGGCGAACGGTTTCCCGCCGTTCGGCAGCGGCCACGTCCCGGCGATCATCAATCGGATCTTGAATCGAGACCCCGATCTCGGCGGGTTGACCGACGACCTGCGGGAGGTGGTCGCCTCCTGCCTGCACAAGAATCCGCGGCTCCGGCCGGCGCCGCACCAGATTCTCGCGCGGTTGAACGGCGACACGAGCGCCTGGCTCACGGCCGAGGTCACGGCGGACGGCGCCGCCGAGCCGGAACCCGTGCCCGCGGAAGTGGACGTGGCCAGGCCGAACGTGGCGCGGATCTACGACTACTTCCTTGGCGGCAAGGACAACTTCGCCGCCGATCGCGAGGCGGCCGAGCGCATCTTGGCCATCATCCCGGAGGCGCGCGAGGGCGCTCACGTCAACCGCGAGTTCCTGGGCCGCGCGGTGCGGTTCCTGGCGCGGGCGGGTATCCGTCAGTTCATCGATCTCGGTGCGGGGCTGCCGACGCAGGCCAACGTGCACGAGGTCGCCCATCAGGTGGACCCGGCCGCGCGGGTGGTCTATGTCGACAACGACCCGATCATCCGGGTGCACGGCCAGGCGTTGTTGCACAGCGTCGCCACGACCACCATCATCGAGGCGGACCTGCGCGAGCCGAAGAAGATCCTCGAGCACCCGGAGCTACGCTCCTTCATCGACTTCAACGAGCCGGTCGCGGTGTTGATGGTGGGCATCCTGCACTTCATCGCCGACTTCGAGGACCCGTACGGCATCGTCGCCCGCGTCCGCGATCGGCTGGCGCCGGGCAGCTACCTGGCGATCTCTCATGCGACCGCCGAGCCGCACCGGGGCAACAGCAACCGCGTCGCCGCGGTCTACAGCCAGGCGACCGCCATGTTGACCCCGCGCGACCGCGTCGAGGTGGTGCGCTTCTTCGACGAGTTCGACCTGCTGGAGCCCGGCGTGGTGTACGCGTCGCAGTGGCGGCCCGACTCGCAGTTCCCCGAGGTCGCGGATCCGTCCAAGTCGCACATACTCGTCGGCGTCGCGCGCAAGGGGTGAAGCGTCATCGTCCACGTCTCTGCCCACATGATCAATGGAGATCTCGTGCCGCCCTTTCCCGTTCCCCGTCTCGAACGATCCCGCCTGGTCGTCTCGCCGCCGCGAGGCGGTCCCGGCTACTGGGCGGGCGCGCCCAGCGCCTGCGTGGTCGACGGGGTGATCTACCTGGCGTACCGGCTGCGCCGCCCGATCGGGCGCGGCCGAGGGTACGCGGTCGTGGTCGCCAGGTCGGCGGACGGTGAGCGGTTCGAGACGCTCACGGTCATCGGCAAGGATCAGCTGGCCGCCGAGTCGCTGGAGCGGCCCGCGCTGATCGTGACCGAGGAGGGCGCTTTCCGGCTGTATGTCAGCTGCGCCACCGTGGGGACCAAGCACTGGCGGGTCGAGGTGCTGGAGGCGGCCGACCCGGTCTCGTTCGACCCTGCCGCCACCAGCGTCGTGCTGCCGGGCAGCGAGAGCGTCGGCGTGAAGGATCCGGTGATCCTCCGGCACGACGGAAAATGGCATCTGTGGGCGTCGTGCCATCCGCTGGGCGACCTCGAGGCGGCCGACCGGATGGTCACCGACTACGCCACCAGCGCGGACGGCCTCGACTGGACCTGGCAGGGCACCGTCCTCACCGGGCGTCCCGGCGCCTGGGACGCCCGCGGCGTCCGGGTCTCGGCGGTGGTGCCGTACGAGGGCCGGACGCTGGCGTACTACGACGGCCGGGCGAGCGCCGCGGAGAACTTCGAGGAGCGCACGGGGGTCGCCATCGGGGAGGGGTTCGGCACGCTGCTGGCGCAGGGCGACGAGCCCGTGGCCGTGTCCCCGTACGGCGGCGGCGGGCTGCGCTATCTGTGCGTGGTGCCGGTGGAGGGCGTCGGCCGGCGGCTGTACTACGAGGCGACCAGGGCCGACGGGGCGCACGAGTTGCGCACCGAGTTGCACCGGATCTGAGCGGCCGTCAGGCGGGCTTGAGCCAGGCGGAGTAGTCGTAGCCGGTGATCTCCTGCAGCAGGGCGATGTCGTCGGCGAAGTACGGGATCAGCCGCTCGCGTTCGGTCCAGGTCAGCGGCTGGCGAGGGCGCCGGTCGCGCTGCAGGGCGGCGAGGAACGGACGGCGGATGACCTCGCGTACGGACGCCGGCGCGTACCGGCCGAATATCGCCCCGCCCCGCAGCACCCGCTGCAACATCCGCGCGCCGCGTGAGTCGGCGACGTGCGTGGTCACGTTCTCTCGCGGGACCGTGTCGATGAGTCCGGTCCGAACGCCGAGAAAACCGCAGATGCGGTCCAAGGTGGCGGCCGCCTCGAACCGCAGCTCCCGGTAGTGCAGCACCAGGACCTGCTCCCGGGGGAAGAGCTCATACAGCCGCTTCAGCTGCTCGCCGTACCTGCCCAGCTCGACGTAGCGCCAAAAGGCCGCCCACCCGGAGGCGATCCGCTCGGGCTCGGCGGCGCATGCCGCGACCGGGTCGCCGATCGGCTCCAACCCGGCCGACCACAGATGCGTCCAGTTGGAATGCGCCCGTTCCACCGGATCCCGGAGCACGGCGATCAGGCGCGACTCGGGCACCAGGCGCTGGATGCGGCGCTGGGCCTCGGAGTCGTGCAGATAAAAGGGTGTGCTTTCGCCGCGCAGTCGGCCGGCGGGGGCGGCGTGGAACAGCGCCTCGTAGTCGGCGCGCCGCCAGACGTGCTCGCGGTAGGTCTGCGCGTCGCCAGGGCCGCCGCCGCGCGTGGGCGGCGGCCCGTCGGTGAGGAAGAACTTGGGCTCCTTGACGCGCGACATGAACAGATCGGGATGCCGGGCCAGGGCCGCGTGCAACGCCGTGGTGCCCGCCTTCGGTACGCCGATGACGAAGAAGTCAGGCAGTCCCATCGCGCCTCCCCGAAAACTCTGCGAAATGAACGGACAATTTGGGCTCCGCCGCCGGAGACGGCGTGGTGGCGGGCATCGTCGCAGCTCGTACATGCGTTCGACGTCCCGGCGGGCGCCCGGCGTGCCGTCATGGCCGAACGTGGTGACTGTCCCCACCAGCACAAGATCAAACGTCGGCGCTACGTGCGGCGCGACCTCGAATTCGACGGATCGCACCCCGGGCGTCCGGCGGCCGGGCCCACTCCGACGCCGTGGATTCGTTGATCACGGCCTTTTGTCGCGTCGGCGGATAATGGGCGCGGCACATCTGCGGCACGCGCGGCACATCCGCGGCACGGCCAATGAGCCCGTCGGCCCAACGACACGAGGAGAGATGGCATGCGGCACGAGCAGACGTCCTCGGAGCCGGCGACCACGAGTCCGCGCCATCCGCGGCCCCGTAATGTCCTCATCACCGGCGGCTCGGGCGGCATCGGCCGCGCGGCGGTCACCCGGTTCGCGCGCGCCGGCGACCACGTCTGGTTCACCTACCATCTCGGCCGCGAGCGCGCGGAGGCCCTTGTCGCCGAGCTCAGCGCCGACGGGCGGCCGCCGCCTGTCGCCTTCGAGTTCGAGCAGGGCGATTGGGCGAGCCATGAGCGCCTGATGGCGGCGCTGCCCGGTCCCGTCGACGTGCTCGTCAACAACGCCGCCGTCGGCTCGAAGACGGTGGAGCGATACGCGGCCGACAGCCATCGGCAAGACGAGGCGTTCTTCCAGATCAACAGCGTCGGCCCCCTCTGGTTGATTCGCCGCCTGCTGCCCACGATGATCGACCGCGGGTACGGCAAGATCGTCAACGTCTCGAGCGTCAACGGCGGCATGGCGATGTTCCCCTCCTTCCGCGTCGCCGACGGCATGAGCAAGGCCGCGCTCACCTACCTCACCCGGCATGTGGCGGCCGAGACCGCGCACGTTCCGGTCGACGTCTTCGCGATATGTCCGGGCGCCGTCGACACGGAGATGCTCGCGGCCAGCACCCTCGCCCGGCTCACTCCCGACCGGCGGCGCGCGCTCGAGGCGCGGCTGCCGATGGGCCGGCTGCTGCGTCCCGAAGAGATCGCCAACCTCGTCTGGTGGCTGTGCGGCGACGACGCCCGGGCGCTGCACGGTGCGGTGATCGACGCGTCCATGGGCCTGGGCGCGCACCCGGGGCTGCTCGGCGGTGCCGAACACGAGACCATGACCGCGGCCGACTGATGGCCGGCCCGCAGGGCGACCGGGCGTGGCTGGACAGGGAGTACTCCCCCAGCAGCCGCGTCGCCGACATGCACGCCTACCTGCGCGAGTACGCCGCCCGATCGGCCGGCGCGCGGGCGACGCTGGACTGGACGGACCACGCCTACGGCCCCGGCCCGGCCGAGCGCCTGCTGTTCTTCCCCGCCGCCAGGCCGCGGGCGCCGCTGCTGGGCTACGTTCACGGCGGCTACTGGCAGGAACTGAGCAAGGAGGAGTCCTGTTTCGCCGCGCCGGACTTCGTCGGCAGGGGAGCCGCCTTCGCGGCGATCGGCTACGGTCTGGCGCCCGCCCACCGGCTCGACGAGATCGTCGCGATGGTCCGCCGTGGTGTGCGGTGGCTGTATGACAACGCGGCCGCGCTGGGCGTCGATCCGGGCCGGATCTTCCTCAGCGGCAGCTCGGCCGGCGCCCACCTCGTGGCGATGTGCCTGCTCGACGGCTGGCTGCCGGCCCCGCTGCGGTCCCTCGACGTGGTCCGTGGAGCGGTGCTGCTCAGCGGGGTGTACGAGCTCGAGCCGCTGCGCCGGACGTACGTCGGGGAGGCGATCGGCCTGACCGCGGCGGAGGCGGACCGCAACAGCCCGATCCGCCGGCTGCGCGGGCCGCTCCCGTCCGTGATCGTCGCGCGCGGGGACAACGAGACGACCGCGTTCGCCGACCAGCACGACCGCTTCGTCCAGGCGCTCAAGACCGCGGGCGCGCCGGTGACCGACCTCGTCGTGGCGCCGCGCAACCACTTCGACCTGCCGTTCGACCTCGGCGAACCGGCGAGCCCGCTCGGCCGCGCGACGCTGGCCCGCGTCGGGCTGCGCTAGACACAGAGCCCTTTCCTCGGGACGCGGGCCTCACCCCGAGCGGAACGAGGCGTCCGTGCGGTCGGTGATGAACATCTGGCCCGGCGCGTGGGTGATCGCGTACGGCGGTCGGCTCGCCATGACCACCGCCTGCGGGGTCACCCCACAGGCCCAGAACACCGGCACGTCCCCGGGTCGCATGTCGACCCGGTCGCCGAAGTCGGGCTTGTCCAGGTCCTCGATGCCGAGCCCCGCCGGGTCGCCGGCGTACACAGGGTCGCCGTGCATCGCCGGGTAGCGCGCCGTCACCTCGCCCGCCAGCCCGACGAGCGCGTCCGGGATCGGGCGCATCGACACCACAAGCGGCCCGGCGAGCCGGCCGGCCGGCGCGCATTCCCGCGTCGTCACGTACATCGGCACGTTGCGGCCCTGCTCGATGTGCCGGATCGGCACGCCCGCGGCGCGCAGCGCGCCTTCGAAGGTGAAGCTGCAGCCGAACAGGAAGGCCACCATGTCATCGCGCCAGTACGCGGTCGCGTCGGCCACCTCGGCGATCGGCACGCCGTCCTCGTAGACGCGGTAGCCGGGCAGGTCGGTGCGCAGGTCGGCGCCCGGCGCCACCTCGCGCGGCACCGGATCGCCCGGGTCGGTCACGTCCAGCAGCGGACACGGCCGTGCGTTGCGCCGCGCGAACAACAGCGCGTCGAAGGCCAGCTCGCGCGGCACGGCCAGCAGGTTGGCCTGCGCGAAACCACCGCACCACCCGCTCGTCGTCGGCGGGGTCAGGCCGGTACGAAACCGCGCCCGGGCCTGCTGAGGCGTCAACAGCAATGGCTGATCCGGCAATGTCATATCGGGGTTATGCCCACCGGGGGAACTGATCCGCGTTTCCTCTTCTGTTCGCATGCCCCCGGTCGTAGTGCATTGTTGAAATCGGAGCTACGGTCATGTCACGGGGTTACTGAGGTCCGCGAACGGAGCAGCCGTGACGACCTTCATGGGCGGCGCCGAATTCGCCGGAGACGCCGTCGCGGGAAACAAGATCATCCAACTGGCCGCCACCTCGCTCGCCGAGCCGCCCCGCCAACTGCCGCTCGACGTCCCCGACTTCACCGGCCGCGGCGAGGCGCTGGCCACGCTGGACGCGCTGGTGGACGGCGACGACCACGATCGCTCGCCGGCCATTGTGACCATCACGGGGATGCCCGGCGTAGGCAAGACCGCCCTCGCCATTCGCTGGGCGCACCGGATGGCCGGCCGTTTTCCCGACGGTCATCTCTTCATCGATTTGCGCGGCTATTCCGAGCGCGCCGCGCTGTCGCCGCAGGAGGCGCTCGGGCAGGCGCTGCGGGCGCTGGGCGTGCCGAGCCGCCGGATTCCGGCGGACACCGACGAGCTCGCCGCCCTGTACCGGACCCAGCTCGCGGCCCGCCAGATGCTCGTGGTGCTCGACGACGCGGCGAGCTCGCTGCAGGTCCGCCCGCTCATCCCTGGCACCTCGTCGTGCCTTGTCGTCGTCACCAGCCGCAACCACCTGGAAGGGCTGGTGGCGAGCGCCGGCGCGCGCACGGTGCCGCTCGACGTGCTGCCGGCCGAGGAGGCGCTCGACCTGGTGGGCGCGGTCGCCGGCCGGGCCCGCACCGAGGCCGAGCCGGAGGCGACCGCGGAGTTGATCCAGCTGTGCGCGCGGCTGCCGCTCGCACTGCGTATCGCGGCCGCCAACCTCGCCATCCGGCCGCAGCAGACGGTGGCCGACACCGTACGTGCGCTGTCGGCGGGCGACCGGCTGTCGCGGCTGGCCATCGGCGAAGACCTCGGCGGCGCGGTCGGCGCCACCTTCGACCTGTCCTATCGCGGGCTCAGCGACGAGCTGCGCCGCGCCTTCCGGCTGCTCGGGCTGATCGAGGGCCCGACGTTCACCTCGGCGGCCACCGGCGCGCTGCTCGCGGTCACCCCGGAGGCCGCCGACCAGCTGCTGCACCGGCTGCACACGGCCAACCTGCTGCAGGCCGTGCGCCACGACCGCTACCGGCTGCACGAGTTGTTGCGGGAGTACGCGCGGCGGCTCTTGGCCGACGCCGACGACCCGCTCGTGCAGGAGGCGGCGCTGCTGCGCCTGGCCACGTGGTACCTGTCCGCGGCGCAGGAGGCCGGCCGGTTCCTCGACCGCTACCGGCGAACGATCCGCCAAGAGCTGACCGAGCCGCCCGACAACGTGGACCCGGTGGAACGCGACCGGCACCTGAACTGGTTCGCGCTGGAGCGGGCCAACCTGATGGCGGTGATCCGGCAGGCGTCGCGATGCCGGTGGGATCAGCTCACGTGGGAACTCGCCGACGCGGTGTACGACTTCCTGGAACTGCGCCGCCACTCCGCCGACAACCTCGAAGCGCATCGGCTCGGGTTGCAGGCCGCGCAGCGCGAACGCCACCATCTCGCTCAGTTCTTCATGTACCACCACATCGCGTTGAGCTATCGCGAGCTCGGCCAGTACCGGCTGGCCTTCGCCGAGGCCCAGTGCGCGTACGAGATCAGCAAGCGCATCGAGGATCGGTACGGCGAGGCGTGCGCCCTGGCCGACTTCGCCCGCATCCATTACCCGATCGGGGAGTACAAGGAGGCCCTGCGAGCCGCGCAGGAGGCGCTGCGCATCCGCCGCGACATCGGCGACCGGCACGGCGAGGCCACCACGCTCGACACCCTGTCGATCGTGCACATGCGGCTCAGCCAGTACCAGGAGGCGTGGAACCACGCCGACGCGGCGCTGCCCATCCACCGCGAGCTCGGCGATCGGCGCGGCGAAGGGGAGACCCTCGACAACCTCGCCCGCATCTACCAGGGCTGGGGCCGGCACCGGAAGGCGCTGGCCTGCGCGGAGCGGGCGCTGGGGATCCGCCGTACGCTGCGCGACCGGCACGGCGAGGCCGAGACCCTCGCGCTGCTGGGCTCGTTGCATCTGTCGGTGGGCCGGCTCCCGCTGGGGCAGCGGTACGTCGAGGACGCGCTGCGGATCTTCCGGAAGATCGCCGATCCGCACGGAGAGGGGAAGGCGCTCGGGCACCTGTCCGGCATCGACCGGCGGCTGGGCCGCTATGCCGACGCGATGCGCGCGGCGCTCGAGGCACTCGACGTCTTCACCGAGCTCGGCGACCCGCACGGGGAGGCCGAGACGCTGATCGCGCTGGCTCGCGTGCAGCGGCGCATCGGACTGGACGAACGCGCCGTCACGGACGCCGAGCGGGCGCTGGCGGTCAGCCTGAAGATCGGCAATCGGTTCAACGAGGGATCGGCGCTGGACGCGCTGGCCCTCGCGCACTACAAGCTGGGCCGCCTCGACGTCGCGCTCGGGTACGCCGAGCGCGCCCTGGCGTGCTTTCGCGACATCGGCGACCGCCGCGCCCAGGGCCAGACAATGGATACGCTCTGCAGAATCCATCGCCAGATGGGCCGGTACGATTCAGCGCTCTCCCTGGCGAATGAAGCATTGGCCATAGAAACCGAAATTGATGACAATTTCGGGTTGAGTACCACGTTGGCGACTCTCAGTCAGATTTATGTAAACATGGGGGAGTTGGACGAGGCGTTCCGCTGCCTGCATCGATCGCTGAGCGTCAAACGAGAGGTGGGCGACCGGCACGGCGAGGCCGTCACCCTCCGCCGCATCGCCGGGCTGCACGCGGCCCGCGGCCATGGCCCGGACGCCAAGGAGAACATCGAGCGCGCCGCCGCCCTCGAATCGACCCTCAACGCCCCGGTCCCGGCCGAATACCGCGACTGACGAGCCGCCGGCCGCCGGCCGCCGCCGGCCCCCGTTGGCCCGTGTTGGCCCGCGTTCGCCGCCCGGGCCGGTCAGCGTGGGGCGACGAAGAGGGTCTGCGCGACGCTGCCGAAGTCGCCGCGCTCGTCGTAGAGCCGGGTACGGCACAGGCCGGTGCCCTCGGGGCCGATCGTCGTCGCGGCGTCCAGGCAGACCCACTCCCCGGACAGCGCGCGCAGCAGGTGCAGCGTGAAGTCGACGTTGGTGAAGATGTGGGTGTCGAAGCTCAGCGCCGCGCTGATGCCGCTCGAGGTGTCGGCGACCCCGGCCACGCGCTGCAGCGGCGACGGCTTCTCGCCGGGAACGACGGGCACCTTGAGCCGGGTCCACATCACGGCCGGGCCGGGCGTGGTGACGGCGCCGGACACGTAACGCCACTCCAGGGCGTGGAAGTAGCCGAAGTCGATGAACGGGCGTTCGTCCGCCTTGTCGGGCAGCGCGTGCGGCGGTGGCGATTCGGGCGCGGCGATGTCGGAGGTGTCGGCGCGCCGTATCCGCCAGCCGCGCGCCCGGGCAACCGGCTCGCCGTCCGCGATCAGTTCGGCGGTCAGGAACTGCACGCGCCGGCCCGGGCGGGCGACCCGCGCCTGGACCTCGACCTCGCCGACGGGCACCGGGCGGAGCAGGTCCACGGCGAACTGCGTGAACTCCATCTCCGGCCGCGGCTCGGCCCGTTCCATCGCGTACGCGAGCAGCGCGGCCGGCGGGCTGCCGTGCTGCTGCGCGGGATGCCACGGCCCCTGGGTCAGCTCGGTGGAGGCGAAGCGTCCCGCGCCGAGCGGGACGTAGAGGCTGTCGGCCACCGTCAGGCCCCCTCGGTCATGCGGATCCGGTCGAGCGCGTGAGACATGATCTCCACCATAGACTGAACGGCATTCGGTCTCGCCTCCACGACGGCCTCGATCGTCAGCCCGTCGGCGGCCGCGCCGAGGAGCGTGACGGCGGCCGGCCCGGCCGGGTAGCCGGCGATGCGCAGCAGCTCGGCCGTCGTCGCGCGGCATCGGTCGGTCCAGGCGCGGGCGAGCGGACGCAGTGCCGGGTCGCGGCCCGCCCGCAGATACAGCTCCCACAGCGCGAGGTGGCGCAGTCGCTCGGTCTCGTCGCGCGGCAGCAGCGCGGCCGCGAGCGCCTCGGCCGCGGCGCGCGCCGACATGCGCGGCGCCGCGGCGCCGCCGGCCGGAGCGGGACGGTCGCCGGCCGCGGCGCCGAGCCGCCGGATTCGTGCGGTGAAGCGTTCGCGGGTGACCGCGAGGTCGCGGTCGACCATTAGCTCGAACGCGGCGGCGATCAGGTCGTCGCGGGACCGGAAGTAGTACGTCGTCGCGGCGAGCGGCAGCCGCGCCCGGTCGGCCACCGCGCGATGGCTCACCGCGTCGAAGCCGCCTTCGCCGAGCAGTTCCACGGCCGCGTCGAGGAGCGTGTCGCGCCGCCGCCGCCCGCGCTCTTGTGCCGGCTGCCTCATCGGGGTTCGCCCGGCGGTCAGACCGGGCTCGCCAGGTTGAGCACGATCGTGCCCATGATGATCAGCAGGATGCCGAGCGTCTTGGGGACGGTGAGCGGCTCGTTCAGCCAGACCATGCCGATCACCGCGATGGCGGCGGTGCCGGCGCCCGACCAGATCGCGTAGGCGATGCTCACCTGCAGTTGCAGCTTGAGCGCCCAGGCCAAGAGCACGAAGGACGTCACGTAGCCGACGCCGACCACGATGGAAGGGATCAGCCGGGTCAGGCCGTCGGACGCCTTGAGCGTCGCCGTGGCCATCACCTCGGTGGCGATCGCGCCGGCGAGCAGCAGCCAGGCCATGGTTCCCCCCTCAGATTGGTACGGCAGTACCAGTTATTTGGCACGACCGTACCACATCGCCGGAAGGGGACGTTGCGAGCGCGAGGGCGGCGCCCGTCAGAAGCGTTCCTCGCGGATGTCCTCGAGCTCGTGCCGCGGCGCCCATGCCTGGTACACCCCGCGGTCGAACAGATCCAGCCCCAGGCGCTCCGCGACGGGCGCCTGACCGCCGGCGTACTCGACGCGCGCCCACCCGCCGTACTCGCCGAGCACCTGGAAGGGCTCGCCGCGCCACGTGCACAAAGTGATCACATAGCTGAGATGGTCGAGCTCGCCGGCCCGGACGACGCGCCGGTGTCGGCCGGGCGCGACCTCGTCGAACCCGTCGGCCGGCTCGGTCGCGTACAGCCGGACGCGGTCGCCGTCGGGCCGGGCTTCGTATTCGGCGCCGTGCCAGCTGGCGAAGAATCCGTCACGCATGATCCGTCCTCACCGCCTAGGGCTCGCTCGCCAGCCACTGGCCGAGGTCGGCGTCGAAGACGGCGACAAGCGTCGCCTCGCCGGTGTGCTCGACGCGGTGCATCTCGGCGCCGTGCGGCAGCCGCTGGCTGGCGATCTTGAATTCGGGGATCGGCGGGCCGTCGCCGGGCGCGAACCCGGTGCCCGCGAACGGCGGCCGTTCGATGACCCAGCCGTCGGGCACCGACCGCATGGCCGCCTCGTCCACGCCGCCGAGCGGCGTCTTGAACAGCGCCGGTTTGTAGGCCGGCCAGCGGATGACGTGGATGACCGCGTCGTCGGGAGAAAACGGCGAGTTCTCGTAGGTCAGGCCGAGTCCGCGCACCAGCCGCTCGGGTGTGGTGAGGTCGGCGACGTCCTGCGCTCGGTGCACGTACCCGGCGACCCGGTCGTACCCGCCCTCCAGGTAGTGGACGACGAGCTGGTGCGGCACGACCTTCTGCATGATCGCCGGCGGCAGGGCGGCGCCGGCGGCCGCGTCGAGGCCGGGGGCCGCCACCACCGGAGCCGCGGCGAGCGCCGAATCGGCCCCTGGCCCGGGCTCGGCGGGCGGGACGGCACCGGACGGGACGGCACCGGACGGGACGGGGCCGGCGACGACGCTCGCGTCGAAGTACGCCTCGCTGGGGAGCCCCAGGTCGATCGACAGCCGCCACTCCGGGTTCGGCCACTCCGCGGCCAGCCGGGGCATCGTGACGTGCCGGTGGTGCCGCGCCTGGTCGCGCAGCACCCGGTGCATCGCCTCGGGGGAGGTGAAGGTCAGCACGTAGGTCCCGTCCGTGAGCTGCGTCGTCGCGAACTCCACTCCCGGCGACGTGCCCGTCGACGGCACGATCAGCCCGATCTGGCCGATCAGCGCGAGGTAGGCCGTCTGATCGCCGGATCGCTTGGCCTCGACCAGGCGCCCCTCGACCTCGGCCGGATCGAGGGTGCGCTCCGGGGCGGCGGCCGCCTCCGCAGCCTCGGCCGTCCACGCAGCCTCGGCCGCCTCGGCCGCCGGCGGCCGCGCCGGTCGCCGTTCCGACACCGACGCGGGGTCGGCGAGCTCGATGCCGAAGCCGGTCAGCTCGATGCCGGTGTCGCCGCGGAACGCCTCGTACCGCAAGTCCGCAGGATCGCGCGCCTTCTGCACGTCGCGCAGGGCGGTGACCATCATCGCGGCGAGCCGCCGGCACTCCGCCGGCGACGGCGTCGGCGGCAGCTCGATCCACCAGTTGGGGCCGGGGGCGCTCCAGCCGGCGTCCGTCAGCCGCTTCTCGTCGGCCTCGGCGAAGCGCAGCGACTCGTCGAGCAGCTCGTTGCCGACCGCCTCGCCGCGGAGCCGGCGAGGGTCGCGATGGGCTTGGACGTAGTAGGCGTCCTCGTTGGCCCGGTGCACGACGAGGACCATGCCGTCGTCGAGGCCGGCCAGCTCGCCGGCGAGCCGTTCGGTGAACTCCGGCCAGTGGAGTGGCCCGGGCTCGGGCGGATCGCCGGGACCTGCCGGATCACCGGGCGACTGCGGCGCGGGGAGCGGCACCGGGTCGGCGGGCCGCAGGCCGAGGCCGGGCAACGGGAGCGGCCCGCCGCCGCGGCCGTTTTGGACCGCGCGGTACTCCAGCTCATCCGGGGAGCGTACGCCGTAGACCTCGCGCAACGCGGCGGCCATCCGATCCGCCAGCCGGTCGCACTCGGCGAGCTGCTCGGGCGTGGCCAGCTCGGTGGCGGCCGGGATCACCAGATCGCGCCACCAGTTCACCCGGCCGTGGCCGTCGGGCTCGCGCCAGCCCAGCGCGATCATGCGGCTGGTCTGGGCCGAGTTCAGCCGCAGCCGCTCGCTCAGGAACGTGTCGCTGACCGCCTCGCCCGCCAGCCCGTTGGGATGCCGCGCGGCCTGAACGTACGGAAAACCGCCCGTGCCCTGCACGATGACGTATGCGTCCACGGGCAGCCTGACCAGTTCCGCCGCCAGCCGCCGCGCGAAGTCGTTCCAGTCCACTCGGCTCTCCCCAACACGGTCGGAGTCGAGAATGTCGATGATGGCCCCACCGTAGTCGAGCGGCCCGCCCGCCGACCGGCCGGTGGATCAGGTCCGCAGCTGAGGCAGGCTCTCCGTGGCGATCCAGCGGCCGGCCGCGGCGTCGTACTTCGCCAGCGGGATCGCGTACGGCTCGGCGTCGATCAGCCGCCACAGCTGCGCGCCGTGCGGCACGGGCAGCGGGCGGACGAGGGACGGCGGCCTGTCGGCGTGGCCCGCCGCCGCGGCGGAAAGCGCGGTCGCCGCGGCCGACGGAGACGTGGCCGAAGGGGAGGACGGGGACAGCGCGGCCGGCGTCTCGTCGCGGCGGTCCGGCACGGCGCCAGGCACGGCGCCAGGCACGGCGCCCGACACGGCGCCCGGCGCGATGCCCAGCGTGATCGGCCGAGGGTCGGGGCGGTGCACGAGCGCGTCCACGGTGGACGCCTGCTCCGCCGTGCGCCGCATCTCGTCGAGGCGGGCGACGGTCACCGCGTCCACGCGCACCTCGCTGGGCAGCCCGCCATTGATGACCAGCGACCAGCCCGGGTCGGGCCAGGCGGCGGCGAGCTCGGGAAAGGTGGTCTTGCGGTACAGGGCCGCCCGCTCGCCCATGGCCCGGGCCATCGCCCCCGGCGAGGTGAAGGCCGGCACCCGGGTCTCTCCGTCGACGACCGTGGTCGTGAACTCGGCCAGGCTTGGGTCCTCGACGGCCTGGCCGGTCGCCGGCAAGACGAGCTCCGCGGTGAGGAACTGCTCGTAGCAGGCGGCGGCGTCCCCGATCCGCAGCGTGTCGACCAGCCGGCTCTCTTGTTCGCTCGGCTGGTAGGGCGCCGGCGGCGAGACCTCGGGCGGCGGGGCCGCCAGGATGTGTTCCGCCAGTTCCGCCTCGTCCGCGGGCCGGTCGTCCTTGCCCGCCTGCCGGTCTCCCTCACCTGCCGGCCCGTCTGCTTCGGCCGCCCTGCTCCGCCGCCGCTCGGTGATCCGGTCGGGATCGGCGGGGGCGATGCCGAAGTCCATCAGCTCGATGAGCCCGTAGCCGTCGCGGTGGAACGACTCGTACACCAGGTCGGCCGGGCGGCGCACCCCCTGCACGTCGCGCAGCGCGGTGACCATCATGTCGGCCAGCTCGGCGTACGCGGGCGGCGGCGAGTCGAGGGCCAGCTCGGTCCACCAGTTGGCCGGCGACCAGTCGGTGGTGGGCGGCTGCCAGCCGGCCTCGGCCAGCACCTCCTCGTCGGCGGGGGTGAGCGCCAGCGGGCCGTCGAGAAAGTTGTTGCTGACCGCCTCCGCGTACAGCCGTTCGGTCTCGCGCATGGCCTGGACGTAGTGCCGGCTTTCGTCGTGTTCGCGCACGATAAGGATGGTGTCGCGATCGAGACCCGCCAGCTCACGGGCGAAGCACACGGCGAACTCAGACCACTCCACCAAGATCACTCCCTCATGCGTCCGACCCCGCCACCCCGCCCCGTCGCGGTCGGCATGAGAGCCGATAATCGCCCGCCCCGGGCCTGGGTCGCAAACCCGGTTGTCAGCCAGCCGGCGGCTCGTGACGGAGGGTCCGCAACGCGTTGCGCAGCGCCAACGCGTCGTCGCCCGCCCGGTCGAGCGCCTCGATCAGCAGATGCAAGATCGCGTGCCGTTCGTGGCCCGCGTCGAGCATTCCTTGTGCGGTCTCCCACAGCTGGGGAGGGTCACCTTCCCAAAGCCGCGCGGCCAGCCGTTCGTGCGCGTCCAGGTGCTCGGCGGCGGCGCCGGGATGCTCGAACTCGAGCAGGCGCCGCCGGTGCGCGGGATCGGCGGGGTTGAGCGTGGCCAGGTCGAGTGAGTTGTGCGTGCCGCTGAGGAAGGGGAAGGCGAACGCCCGTCGGGCCAGCGCCTCGAGGTCGCCGTCCGGCAACAGCCGCTCGACGAGCTCGCGGCGCAACCCGAACGTCGTCGGGTCGCGGTAGGCCTCGGCGAACTTCACCGTGGCGTCCCAGACCGCGTCGAGCGTGGCCCTGACCCCCTCCTCGGGCAGCTTGGTGCGCCGGCCGGCCCAGCGCACCCAGGCCGCGAGCACGTGCGGCATCGCCTCCTGCTCGGCGGCCGAGAGCATCACCTTGCGCGGCAGCCAGTCGAGCAGGAATCGCTGGCACTTGATGGGGCTGACCCGCAACGGCCGGCCGAAGTCGCGCGCGCACCCGTAGTCGATGATGACGTCGACGCACCGGCTGGCCGCCGACCGGTCCGACAGTTCCTCGGCCTCATCGGAGGCCAGGAACCGCGCCGCCATCGTGGCCCTGCGGTCGCGGCCGAACGTCGGCGGCTGCGGCCTGCCCTGGCCAGGCGGCAGCGCCCGCACCCTGGCCCGGACGAACGCGTGGTAAGAGCCGAAGGTGTCGCTGACCGGCGAGTCGGCAGGCGGCATGTCCCAGCCCTGCGGGCGCGCGCCGTACACGAGGTCGTCGGTGACCTCGAGGGCCGCCTCCAGCAGGTCGCGGGTGCGGCCGGGCTCCAGTTGCTCGAACCGCATGAGCGGGTTGTCCCTGCCCTCCCTGCGGCAGTGATCGAGCAGCTTGTCGACCTGGGAGGAGACCCACGCGTCGCGCACCATGCCGCCGAGCGCGGGGCGGCCGCGGGGGTCGACGGCCTGCGGGTGCGCGCCGTGGTTGTGGTCGACGAGCACGACCAGCGCGTGCCGCTCCTCGCCGCCGTAGGTGTAGACGCAGACGACGGAGTCCTGATCGCCGTAGACGTCGCGGGAGGCGAAGCACTCGGCGGGCGCGACCATGCCGACCCGGTCGGCCCACCCCGGCCGCGGCACCCCGCGGTGCATCAGCTCCAGCGCGGCCAGCTCGGCCTTGGCGGCCTGCCGGGAGGTGCCGAGATAGGCGATGCCGACCAGCAGCGCCAGCGCCGCGGGCGTGCCCTTGCGGGCGGCGTGGTCGACCAGCGCCTCGCCGATGACCTCTTCGACGTCCGCGTCGTCGAGCCGGCGCCCCCACCACGCGCCGAGGATCTCGCTGACGATCAGTTCGGCGTCGAGCGGGCTGCGGACGGCGAGCAACTCGCGCGCGTGCACGAGCATGTCGTCGAATATCGCGAAGACCTCGTCGGACGGCGGCTTGGGATCTCCCGCGGGCGGTGGACGGCGGCGGCTGCGGGGGCTCACGGCGTCCCCCTCTCAGGGGGTCCCTGCGGCACGCCCACCGCCGCCTCCCGCTCGCTCACGGTTCCACTTTCGCAGATTCTCCGAGGACCGTCGCGCGAGACCGTGCCGAATTCCCGGCCGCACCTGCCGTCACACGGGAAGCCGTCCGCCGCCGCCGACTCGCCCCCTCGCGTTTTGCCTGGTCGACTGGCCCGTCGCTACGGACTCGGCGCCGGGAACCGGCCGGACGGCGGCTCGGACTTCACCATGGCCGTCAGGTGTTCCCAGGCGATGCGTTCGACCAGGCCAGGTGTGACCTCGAGCCCGAGATGCTCGGCGCACGCCCAGGCATCGGAGACACAACGGCCGACGATGGTCGGGGGAAACGCCAAGAACTCGGCACTGAGCCGTTGAGTGATCGTGTGTCGGATCTCGCTTTGGAGACCCGCAAGTGCGGGAAACATTCGTTCACCCCTCGCGCCACGGGGTTCGGGACTGGGCGGATGGACGCGACGGAGCGGCCATCTACACCCTTGCTCATTTCATCCGTTGTTCCGCCGGGGGTGTCAAGAGCTGTTCGGGTCAGGATTCTGCTCATCGAACCAGCCGGCGTGGTGCCGGGCGGCCCACTCCGGGGTCACCTTGCCGGTCAACATCCCGGTCAGCGCGCCGGTATCGCGCAGTGCGTACCACATATGGCCCAGCGTCACCACGAAAATGACCGGGGTCAGCCAGTCGTGCACGAAGGTGGCGCCGGTGCGCAGCCGCACGGAGAACGGCTCGGGGAACGTGAGCATCAGACCGGTGCCGAGCATGACGAGGATCGCCCCGCCCACGAACGCCGCGTTCAGCTTCTGCCCGGCGTTGAACTTCCCGACGGCGACGACCCCGCGGCCGCGCCGCACGGCCCGGCGGTCGCGCCGCCGCAGCCATTCCCAATCGTGCGGGCGGAAGCGGTTGAGCAGCCGTACGTCATCGCGGAACGCCTTGGACAGCCAGCCGAGCAGCGCGGGGACGGGCAGCGCCACGCCGGTCCAGATGTGGATCGGCTTGATGAGGCTCCGTCGTCCCACCGCGGCGGCGAGCTCGGGGATGTAGAGCAGGGCCGCGGTGACCAGGCAGGCGAACAACAGCAGCGCGGTGAGGTGATGGACGGCGCGCTCCGCCCTGGTGAACCTGTCGATCACGGTCACGTCACCCGTATCCGTTGGACGCGTTGATCCAGGCGTCCACGTCGTAGCCGCGCACCTCCCAGTAGCCGGGGACGACCTTGTCGACGGCCTCGATGCCCGACAGCCACTTCAGGGATTTGTAGCCGTACATCGGGGCGACGTACAGCCGGACCGGGCCGCCGTGGTCGTGACTGATGGGCCCGCCCAGCATGCCGGTGGCGACAAGCACGTCGCGTCTGCGCGCCTGGTCGAGGGTGAGCGACTCGGTGTACTCCCCGTCGAACGAGCGGAACCGCAGCGCCTTGGCCGCCGGGTCGAGCCCGACGCGGTCGAGCAGGTCGGCGAGGACCACGCCCTGCCATTGGACGTTCGGCACCGTCCAGCCGGTCACGCAATGGAACTCCGCGGTCATCCGGGTCACCGCGAGGGCCTGCAGGTCGGCGAACGTGAAGGTGCGCGGGGCCTTGACCAGCCCGGTCACGCTGAGGGCGTAGGCGGCCGGCGGGCGCGGCTCTACCTGGTCCACGACCGAGTAGAACCGAAACCCGCCGCCGGCCGCGGGCACGATGCCCGAGACGCGTTCGCCGACCGGCGCCAGCGCGCGATCGACCGCCCGCTGGATCGTCGCCCCGCCCACGACGCCGGCCGCGGCCAGGCCGAGCATCCCCACGACCACCCGCCGCCCTACGGGTGTGCCCGCGCCGGGCCCGGGTTCCGCCTCTTTGGTCACGTTTCCATTCGAGCACCGCCCCGCCCGGATGACCACGGTCTCCGCCACCTCGTAAGCGATCGGTCATAGATCTCGTGAGCATCTCGTGAGCATGAGGAATGATGTGGTGTGTCAGGAGGGACCGATGGCACTTTCACTACCGATCGAGCCCGCGGCGAACGAGCTGCTGAACCGAAGCCCGGTGGCGCTGCTGACGGCCATGTTGCTCGATCAACAAGTGGCCATGGAGTGGGCGTTCCAGGGGCCGTACACGATCGCGCGGCGGATGGGTCGTGACGATCTCGACGCGCACGAGATCGCCGGGTACGACCCGGAGCGGTTCGCCGCGGTGCTGTCGGAAAAGCCCGCGGTGCACCGTTACCCGGGCTCGATGGCCAAGCGGGTCCAGGCGCTGTGTCAGTACCTCGTGGAGCGCTACGACGGCGACGGCGGCGCGGTCTGGCGGGATGCCGGGTCGGGCAAGGAACTGCTCGGCCGGCTCACCGAGCTGCCCGGCTACGGCAAGCAGAAGGCTCAGATCTTCGTGGCGCTGCTGGGCAAGCGGTTCGACGTGCGGCCACCCGGCTGGCGCGAGGCGGCCGGCTCCTATGGCGCGGACGACTCCCACCGTTCGGTGGCGGACGTCGAAGACGAAGACTCCCTCGCCAAGGTGCGCGACTTCAAGAAGGAGATGAAGGCCGCGGCCAAGGCCAAGGGGTAGCCGGGCATGACACGTGCATGACACAGGAGTTGCCCGGAGCGACACACGAGTGACCCGGAGCTAGCAGGAGACCGACGGCCCGGGGCCCGAGGCCGAAACCTGGCCGGATGCGGTCAGCGGCGGCCAGGGCCGCCGGGCGGCCCCGGGGGGCGCGAAGATGTTCGGTTGGCCCACGGGCCCGCGCTCGGCGGCCTATCATCTCGTTTCTGGCGAACGGGACTACCGTCGGCGCCGAACGATCGAGATGATAAAGACCAGACTCTGAGCGGTGTTGTGTTGGAGGCGGGGGCGCAAGCGGGCTCCCATTTCACTCATAGTAATGAGCATGTGTCTCGTGGTGGAGCCGTGCGCAGGGCGGAGGTCTCGATAATGAGCACCGATACTTCCGTTCCTCAGCCCGCGCTGTCCGGGCTGGCGGCCGCCGACGTCGCATTGTTCGCCGGTTTGATCAAGGAGGCTCCTATCGGCTTCGCGTACTTCGACGGGCAGCTGCGCTGCGCCCGCGTCAACGAGGGATTCGCCGCGGTCGTCGGCGTCCCCACCGGCGCGGAGCTCATCGGGCGCCGGCCGTCGGAGGCGCTGCCAGACCCTCTGGGGCAGTTCATCGAAGACTCCCTGCGGACCGTCCTCGCCAACGACCGGCCGCTCGTCGACGCCGACCTGAGCATCGACTCCCGCGGCGGCGTCCGGGCCGGGCCCGCTGACGAGCCGGCGGCGTCCGGCGACGACACGCAGGAACGCCACTGGTCGTCGTGGTGGTTCCCCGTCCACGACGACGACGGCGTGGTCACCGGCGTCGCGCTGTTCGCCGTCGACGTCACCGACCGGCGGCGCGCCGAGGACACCGTCCGCCGCAAGGAGGAGCGCTACCGCTCCCTCGTGGAGGCCAGCTCCCAGGTCGTGTGGGTGACCGACGCGCGCGGCCGGGTGACCGAGGACGCGCCCGAATGGCGGTCGATCACCGGCCAGACGATCGACGACTACCTCGCGGGCGGCTGGCTCGCCGTCGTCCATCCCGAGGACCGGGCGCGCATCGAGGGCGTCTGGCGCGAGTGCGTGGCCGCCAGGCGGACCTTCCAAGATCACTATCGCGTCCGCACCAAGACGGGCACGCACCGGCAGTTCGAGGTGCGCGCGGTGCCGATCTGGCGCGGTGACGAGGTCATCGAGTGGGTCGGCGCCAACGCCGACGTCACCGGCCAGCGCGAAGCCGAAGAGATGCGGGGCCGGCTCACCGAGCAGCTGTCGGCGGCGGCGCTGCGCACGGCGCGGCTGCAGCAGGCGACGTCGATGCTGGCCGAGGCGCTCACGGTCAGCCAGGTCGTGCAGGTGATCACCGAGGTCGGCCGGTCCGCGATCGGCGCCGACCGGTCCGCGGTGGCGCTGCTCGACGACGCCAAGCTGCGGTTGCGCATCGTCACCCCGAGCGGTGACGCCTCCGGCCTGGTCCGCGAGGACATCGCGGTCAGCGACCCGACCGTGCTGTCGGTCGCGGTGCGCGAGAGCCGCCCCTTCCTCGCCGAGAACCCCGACAGCCTGCGGCTGCAGCTCGGCCGCGGCGAGATGGACGTGTTCCTGCGGCACACCGACGAGCGGGCCTGGGTGGGGCTGCCGCTGCTGGCGGCCGGCGCCCCGATCGGCGCGCTGCGCTTCTCGTTCACCCGGCCGCGAGAGATCACTGAAGAGGAGCGGGTGTTCCTCGAGGCGCTGGCCGGCCAGTGCGCGCTGGCCGTGGAGCGGGCGCTGCTGTTCGAGCGCGAACACCGTACGGCCGAGACGCTGCAGCGCAGCCTGCTGCCCGACTCGCTGCCGCAGCTGCCCGGCATTCACCTGGCCGCCCGCTACCATCCCGCGACCCGGCACGTACAGGTCGGCGGCGACTGGTACGACGCGTTCCGGCTGCCCGACGACCGGCTGGCGATCGCGGTCGGCGACGTCATGGGCAAGGGCGTGCTGGCCGCGGCGGGCATGGGACGGGTGCGCAACGCGCTGCGCGCGCTGGCGCTCAACGACCCGCGCCCGGCCGCGGTGCTGTCCGGGCTCGACCGGCTGTTCAGCGCGACGGAGGACGAGGAGCAGTTCACGACGGTGGCCTACGCGGTGATCGCCCCCGACACCGGCGCCGGCGTCTTCAGCAACGCGGGGCATCCGCCGCCGCTGATCGTGTCCGAGACCGAGTCGGCGCGGGTCAGCACGAGGGAGCCGGGCACGCCGCTCGGCTGGCCGAGTCAGCGGCAGCAGACAAACTTTTCCATCGCACCCGGCAACACTGTCGTGTTCTATTCCGATGGACTTGTGGAGAACCGTAGGCGAGGGGTGGACGCGGGGCTCGACGAGCTGGTCGGGGTCGCGGCGGACGCCGCACCGGAGGTGGTGGGAGATCCCGAGAGGCTTGTCGACTACCTGGTCGACCGCATGCTCGCGGGGTATGAGCAAGACGACGATGTGACCGTACTGGCCCTGCACGTTCCGCCGAAGCCGGCGTAGTCCGTACGAAGGACCGCTCAGCTCCCCCTAAGGTGGTGTGTGACCGGGCAGAACTTCGCCGTGCGGAATGCGCGGCCGTGCCAGAATGCTGACCCATAGTGAGGACTGGGTACGCTGCGATCCGTGTGGAGTTGTTCGGCCCCGTCCGGAGCGAGGCCACGTCCGACAGGGCACAGGGCAACCTTGCCACATGTTCGTTCGAGAGGTATTTGTGTCGCCTGCCAGTTCGACCTCGAAGCCGTCCGAGCTGCACGAGCACGTCATTCAGCAGTTGATCGAGCGTGGACGGACCCAGGGCTACCTCGAAGCCGACGACGTGCGCCGCGCGTTCGAGGACGCCGACATACCGGTGTCCAAGGCCTCGACTATCTTGCGGAGTCTCAGCAAGGAGGGTGTGACCGTCATGGTGAGCGCTGCCGACTCCGCGGCGCCCAAGCGTTCGCGCAAACGCGCGACGTCGGCGGCGCGGAAGTCCGGGGCGGACGCGGGCACAGCCGCCCGCGCTGACGCCGGACCCGATGACACGGGCGGAGCCGGCGCGACCGGCCACCGCAACGGAGCCGGGAAGAGCGTCTCGGCCGCCAAAGAGCAGCCCGACACGGTGACCGCCGTGGTCGACGGCGGATCCACGGCCGCCACGAGACCGGCCAAGCCGAAGTCGAAGAAGAAGGCCGCCAAGCCGAAGAAGGCCGCTCCGGCGGCCCCGGCGGGGGCCAAGCCCAGAAAGAAGGACGCGGGCCCGCCGAAGGAGGCCGAGCCGGTCCGGGGGGGCGCGGTCCCGGTGGTTCCCGACGAGGAGATCGAGGACGTCGACCTCGACCGCGATCCGGCCGATCAAGACCTGAGCGACGCCGACCTCAGCGACCTCGAGGCGCCGGTTGACCTCGACGTCGAGGATGTCGACGACGTGGGCGACGACGCGGTCGACGGCGGCGACGAAGCGGCGGCCGACGCCGACTCCATCGCCGACGCCGAGCCCGAGATCGACGCCGAGCCCGAGATCGACGCTGCGGGGGAGGCGGACGACGGGGCGGTTGTCGCACCGGCGGCCGCGGCGCCGCAGGCGGGCGGCACGGCGCCCACCGCCGAAGACGAGGCGTTCGTGCTCGGCGACGACGACGAGGACGCCCCGGCCCAGCAGATCGCGGCCGCCGGCGCGACCGCCGACCCGGTCAAGGACTATCTCAAGCAGATCGGCAAGGTGCCGCTGCTCAACGCCGAGCAGGAGGTCGAGCTCGCCAAGCGCATCGAGGCCGGCCTGTTCGCCGAGGAAAAGCTCGCCGAGGCCGGCGCCACGATGTCGGACGAGGACAGGTTCGACTTCGAATGGATCGCCGAGGACGGCCGGCGCGCCAAAAATCACCTGCTGGAGGCGAACCTTCGGCTGGTGGTCTCGCTCGCCAAGCGCTACACCGGCCGCGGCATGCTGTTCCTCGACCTGATCCAGGAGGGCAACCTCGGTCTGATCCGCGCGGTCGAGAAGTTCGACTACACCAAGGGCTACAAGTTCTCCACCTACGCCACCTGGTGGATCCGGCAGGCGATCACGCGCGCGATGGCCGACCAGGCTCGGACGATCCGCATCCCGGTGCACATGGTCGAGGTGATCAACAAGCTGGCCAGGGTGCAGCGGCAGATGCTCCAGGACCTCGGCCGCGAGCCGACCCCCGAGGAGCTGGCCAAGGAGCTCGACATGACGCCCGAGAAGGTCGTCGAGGTCCAAAAGTACGGCCGTGAGCCCATCTCGCTGCACACGCCGCTCGGAGAGGACGGCGACAGCGAGTTCGGCGACCTCATCGAGGACTCCGAGGCCATCGTGCCGGCCGACGCGGTCAGCTTCACGCTGCTGCAAGAGCAGCTGCACTCGGTGCTCGACACGCTGAGCGAGCGCGAGGCGGGGGTGGTGTCGATGCGGTTCGGCCTCACCGACGGGCAGCCGAAGACGCTGGATGAGATCGGCAAGGTGTACGGGGTGACCCGCGAGCGCATCCGCCAGATCGAGTCCAAGACCATGTCCAAGCTGCGCCACCCGTCGCGATCCCAGGTCCTGCGCGACTACCTCGACTGATCGTTCGCGAGACTCGCACCACGCTCTCGTTCGTGATCACGCAACGGTTCCCGACAGGACGCGGGCACCGTTGCATGATCATGATGGGGCGGCGGGCGGCGGATCGGCGCGCATGAGGGGGCGGTTCGACGAGTTGGTGGCGGCCGCCTGGCCCGCCCACTACACCGAGCGGCTGGCCGGCTGGCGGCTCCGGTACGCGGCCGGCGTCACCAAGCGCGCCAACTCCGTGCTGCCGCTGGGCGACCCGGGAGAGCCGCGAGCCGCCATCGAGGGCGCTGAGAGCTTCTATGCCGCCCGCGGCCTGCCGACCGTGTTCTCGATCGGCGATGGGGCCTGGCCGGGCCTTGACGACGTTCTGGGCGCCCGGGGATACGAGGTCGTCGATCCCACCCTGGTCATGACCTTGGATCTGGCCGATCGGCCCGCTCCGCCGATCACCGGCGCTCACTTTGCGGCATCGATTGATGACGTACCGTCATCGGAGTGGCTGGACCTGTGGTGGTCGGTGGACGGCCGTTACTCCGGCGGGCTCGACGCGGCCACGCGGATCCTCACCGGCGTGCCGGCCTCGTACGTCCGGCTCGGCGCCGGGCAGGCGGTGGGGCGCGGGGTGGCGCAGGGGGAGTGGTACGGGATCTACTGCATGGCCGTGGCGCCGGGGGCCCGCCGGCGCGGCCTCGGCCGCGCGGTGCTGCGGACGCTGCTCGCGCGGGCGCGGCTGCGGGGCGCGCGCCGCGCGTACCTCGTCGTGGTCGAGCGCAACGCCCCGGCCCGCCGGCTGTACGAGCGGGAGGGTTTCCAGGTGGCCGGCCGGTACCACTACCGCGTGCGGTAGCGCGGCGCCGGCCGGCCCCGGAAATGGCGAGGAAATGGCGACGGCCACCATCTAAGGTGGCCGTCCTCACTGCTGTTATTCGGGGGCAAGAGTTATCTCAGGGGCATATGTCGGGACCTGCTGCCGCACGACCGCCTACGAAGCCCGCACGGACGTACGAATGCCGTGCGGACGACCCCGCCTCAGCGCTCTTCGTCAGAGGCGCTGGCCGGGATTTCGCGCAGCCGGTTGGTCTCATCCAAGATCTCGGCCCCTGCCTCGCGGAGAGCATCGCCGTACTTGCGCCCGTGGTGGGCACAGAACAGCAGCTCACCGCCGCCCGCGAGCATGACGCGGAAATAGGCCTGGGCGCCGCAGCGGTCGCAGCGATCCGCGGCCGACAGCGGCTTGGTCGGGGCAAGAGCTCCAGTCACGGCACCTTCCTCATCTCGGGGTCGGTACTTAGGACAACATCTAACCCGACGCCGTCCTTCCCAAGCGGCATCCGGCTACGCCCTCAGCGGAATGACCCGCATAGTGACAGACGTCATAGCGCACGCGCTGGTTCAACCCCACTTCAGCGGCTTGAGCCGCGCCGCGGGCTCGGCGCGGCCGGATCTTTGTTCAGCCGGCCTTGACCCGGCCGGCTCCGATTCCGCGAGCCGTAGTTCGGCCGGACTCCGTTCAGTTGGGGCCGACGTCCCAGCGGAACAGCCGAGCGGCCAGCAGCGAGGCCACCAAGGCGAAGGCCAGCAGGATCCCGATCTGCGGCAGCACGCCGGCCGGTCCCTCGCCGCGCACCATCACATCCAGCATGGCCGAGTTGAGGTGCTTGAGCGGGAAGACGTTCGCGATCACCTGCAGCCACGTCGGGGTGATGTCGAGCGGGAAGAAGGATCCGCCGAGGAAGGCCATCGGCAACACGACCAGCTGTGTGATCGTCTGCGCCGACTCCTCGGTGGTCGCCCAGGCGCCGATCAGCAGCCCGATGGACAGGAACGCCAGCGTGCCGCACAGCACCAACGGGACCGCCATCCACCAGGAGTCCGACAGCTCGAGACCGAAGAACGAGTTCGTCGCCACCACGATGAACAGCGCCGTCTGCACCAGCGCGATGCCGAGGCTCACCGCGATCCGCGCGCCGAAGACCCCGGTGGTGGCCACCGGGGCCAGCCGGATCCGGCGCAGCGTGCCTTTGGTCCGCCAGGTCACCAGCGTCGCGGACGCGCCGAACATCGCGGCCGAGGCGATCGCCCAGCCGAGCAGGCCCGGCGTGTAGAACTGGATCGGCTTGAGCGACTCGTCCTCCACCTGACGGCCGGAGATCTGGAAGGCCGGCGGCGCGCCGCCGCGCGACAGTTCCCGCATGGCGTTCAGCACCAGCCGTGCCTTGACGGGGTCGGCCGCGGAGTAGTCGACGACCACGCGGTCGCCCTGCCGGCTGATCGCCGCGGCCGCGTCGCCCTTCTTCACCTTGTCGGCCGCGGCCGCGGCGTCCGACACCTTGGTGATCTTCAGAACGGCGTCCAGCGCGGCGCGCTGCTGCGGCGCGGCCTGGTCGATGGCGGCGACGGCGCCCACCTCGAGCACCCGGGCCTTGCTCGTCGACTGGTTCTTGAACAGCCCGCCGAACAGCAGCAAGAAGAACAACGGGAACAAGACGGTGAACACCAGGGCCCGGCGGTCCCTGACGAAGCCGAGGAACATCGCCCGGACCAGGCTCCGGAAGGCGATCAGGTTCACGCGCGGTACTCCCGTCCGGTCAGGTCGAGAAAGACGTCCTCGAGGGTGGCGCCCCTGACCTGCACGCCGGTCAACGCGCCCTTGCCGGCCAGCGCGGCGACCACGGCCGAGGCGTCGCGGGTCGCGATGACGAGCGACACGCCGTCGTCAGTGACCTTCTCCACGGCCGGCAGCCCGTGGGCCTGATCGGCGGCGAGCGCGCCGCTGTCCACGCTGATCCGCACGGGCGCGTCCAGGTCTCGGACGAGGGCGGCCGGTGCGCCCATGCGCAGGATCCGCCCGTGGTCCATGATCGCCACACGGTCGCACAGCGTCTCGGCCTCGTCCATGTAGTGCGTGGTGAGCACGATGGTCCGGCCTTCGGTGTTGATGTCGCGCAGCACGTCCCACAGGTTCCGCCGGGCCTGCGGGTCGAGTCCGGCGGTCGGCTCGTCGAGGAAGACCAGCTCCGGGTCGTGCACCAGCGAGCAGGCGATCGACAGCCGCTGCGCCTGCCCGCCGGACAACTGCTCCACCCTGGTGTCGGCCTTGTCGGTCAGCCCGACCATCTCGAGCATCCGGTCCGCGCGCCGCGGCGCCACCCCGTACAGCGCGCCGAACGTCTGGAGCTGCTCGCGCGCGGTCAGCCGCTCGAAGAACGACGAGGCCTGCAGCTGGACGCCGATCTTGCGCAACAGCTCATGGCGTCGCGGCCAGGGCGACATGCCGAAGACCTTCACCTCGCCCTCGTCGGCTTCGCGCAGCCCTTCGATGATCTCGAGGGTGGTGGTCTTTCCCGCGCCGTTGGGACCGAGGATGCCGAAGAACTCGCCCTGCGACACCGCCAGCGACACGCCGTCGACCGCGTGCACGTCCCCGTACGTCTTGCGCAGGCCGCTCACCACGATGGTCTCTGCCATGCGGATACCCTAGGGGCGGGTAATCGGCTGGATCACCCTACTCTGGTGGCATTTCGCCGTCCTCCGCCGGGCGGAGCGCGCCCCGCGGAGTTCACCTGGTCCAGGCCGGGCGGCGAGCCTGCGGGTGATTTGTCGCCGGGCGGGGGTACCCTGCCTTCGATGTCCCGAGGTGTCAACGTCCTGATGTCTTCCGACCTCTCTCGACGCCCCGGGCGGCCCGCCGCCCACCATCCCGCCCACGTGTGAGGAGCCCCCGTCCTTGACCGCCGCGACGACCACTGTGTCCGGTAGCGCAGCCGACGATCCGCACGGCTACTCGGCCCGGCACCTGTCGGTGCTGGAAGGGCTGGAGGCCGTTCGCAAGCGGCCCGGCATGTACATCGGCTCCACCGACAGTCGCGGCCTCGTGCACCTGCTCTGGGAGATCGTCGACAACTCCGTCGACGAGGCGCTGGGTGGCCACTGCACCCGCGTCGAGGTGGTGCTGCACGCCGACGGCTCGATCGAGGTCGGCGACGACGGGCGCGGCATCCCGGTCGACGTGGAGCCCAAGACGGGGCTGACCGGCGTCGAGCTGGTGATGACCCGGCTGCACGCCGGCGGCAAGTTCGGCGGCATCTCCTATACCGCCTCCGGCGGTCTGCACGGCGTCGGCGCCTCGGTGGTGAACGCGTTGTCGTCCCGGCTCGATGTCGAGGTCGACCGCGACGGCCACACTCACGCGATGAGCTTCAAGCGCGGGCTGCCCGGCGAGTTCGCCGGGCCCGGGCCCGACGCGAAGTTCAAGAAGAAGTCCGGCATGCGCCAGGTCAAGCGCGTCGCCAAGAAGGTCGTCGGCACCCGGGTGCGGTTCTGGCCCGATCGGCAGATCTTCCTCCGCGACGCCACGATCGCCCAGGATCTGGTGCTCGACCGGATGCGGCAGACCGCCTTCCTCGTTCCCGGGTTGTCGATCTCCGTACGCGACGAGCGCGGCGACGAGCCGTTCGAAGAGACGTTCCGGTTCGACGGCGGCATCAGCGAGTTCTGCGAGTATCTCGCCCCCGACGACGCCGTCTGCGATGTGCTGCGCATCCAGGGTCGCGGGCACTTCACCGAGACCGTGCCGGTCCTCGACGACCAGGGCCACCTGACGCCGACCGACGTCGAGCGCGACCTCGAGGTGGACGTCGCGCTGCGCTGGGGCACCGGCTACGACACGATCACCAGGTCGTTCGTCAACGTCATCGCCACCCCGAAGCACGGCACCCACGTCGCCGGCTTCGACCGCGCGCTGGTCCGCACCGTCAACGAGCAGCTGCGCGCCACCAGGCTGCTCAAGAACGGCGATGAGCCGGTGCTGAAAGACGATGTGCTCGAGGGGCTCACCGCCGTGGTCGCCGTGCGGCTGCCGGAGCCGCAGTTCGAGGGGCAGACCAAGGAGGTCCTCGGCACCTCCGCCGCCACCCGCATCGTCTCGCAGGTCGTCGGCAAGGAGCTGCGCGAGGCGTTCGAAAACCCCAAGCGCGGCCAGCGCCAGGCCATGCGGGCGGTGCTCGAGAAGGTCGTCGCCGCGGCCAAGACCCGCATCGCCGCCCGCACCCAGCGCGACAACCAGCGCCGCAAGAACGCCCTGGAAAACTCCGCGCTGCCCGCCAAGCTGGTCGACTGCCGCACGACCGACGACCGCAGCGAGCTGTTCATCGTCGAGGGCGACTCCGCGCTGGGCACCGCCAAGCTGGCCCGCAACTCCGAGTTCCAGGCGCTGCTGCCGATCCGCGGCAAGATCCTCAACGTGCAGAAGGCCTCGATGGCCGACATGCTCAAGAACGTCGAGTGCGCGGCCATCATCCAGGTGCTCGGCGCCGGGTCCGGGCGCACGTTCGACATCGACCAGACCCGCTACGGCCGGGTGATCATCCTGGCCGACGCCGACGTCGACGGCGCGCACATCCGCTGCCTGTTGCTCACCCTCTTCTACCGCTACATGCTGCCGATGCTCGAGGCGGGCCGGGTCTTCTCGGCGGTGCCCCCGCTGCACCGGATCGAGCTCAGCCGGCCGAAGAAGGGGCAGGACAAGTACATCTACACCTACTCCGACAGCGAGCTGCGCCGGCGGCTGGTCGAGCTCGAACGGCGCGGACACGCCTGGAAGGAGCCGGTGCAGCGCTACAAGGGCCTCGGTGAGATGGACGCCGACCAGCTGGCCGAGACCACGATGGACCCGCAGCGCCGGATGCTGCGCCGGATCCGCATCGAGGACGCCGAAGAGGCCGCGCAGATCTTCGACCTGCTGATGGGCAGCGAGGTCGCCCCGCGGCGCGAGTTCATCACCGCCGGCGCCGCCGAGCTCGACGCCGACCGCATCGACACCTAGGGCGAGTCATGCGCTAAGGCGAGACGCGCTAGGCGCCCGCGGCGCTCCGGTAGCGGAGCACGGCGACCGGGACGGTGACGGCGAGCAGGCCGACGATCCAGGCGGTGGCCTGCCAGACGGGGGCGGCGGTGGGGCCGCCGAGGCACAGCACCCGCAGCGCGTCGACCGTGCCGGTGATCGGGTTGACGTGGGCGAAGGCCTCCAGCCATGCGGGGAAGGTGGCCACCGGGACGAAGGTGGAGCTGGTGAAGATGAGCGGGATGACGGCGAGCAGCCCGCCGATGCCGGCGGACTCGGGGTCGCGCACGACCAGCCCGAGCAGCGCGAAGATCCACGAGAACGTCATCCCGATGGCGATGGCCAGCCCGAAGGCGGCGAGCGCCGCCGCCGGACCGGCGTGGAAACGGAACCCGATGGCATGGGCGACCCCGGTCATCAGCGCGATGACGAACAGGTTGCGGATCGCGTCGGCGACCGTGCGGCCGGCGAGGACGGCTGAGCGTGTCATCGGCAGCGCCCGGAACCGGTCGATCATGCCGGTGGTCAGGTCGTCGGCGATGGCGACGCCGGTTTGGGAGGCGCCGAACGCGATCGCGAGGACGTAGATCCCGGGCAGCGCGTAGTCGATGTAGCGCTGCACGCCCGGCGGGTCGATGGCGCCGCCCCAGGCGTAGGTGAACAGCAGCACGAACATGACCGGCTGCGCGGTGGCGAAGGCGATCAGAGTGGGCACCCGGACGAGGCGGTGCAGGTTCCGGACGGTGACGGTGGCGGTATTGGCGAGCAGCCAGCCCACGCCGCTCATCCGGACCCGCGGCGGGGCGACGGTCACGGCCGCCCGCACACTCGCCGGCGACGCGATCGGCGTGGTCATCGGGGCCTCCCCGCATCGGTGGCGGCCGGCGTGTGGTCCGGCGTGTGGTCCGGCGTGGGGGGCCGGCCGGTGAGGGTGAGAAAGACGTCGTCGAGGGTGGGACGGCGCAGCGCGAGGTCGGAGACGGTCAGGTCCGCGTCGGCGAGGCGGGCGGCGACGGCGGGCAGGACGGCGGGTCCGTCGCTGACCGGGACGATGACGCGGCCGATGTCCGCGTCGATCGCGGGCGCGGCGGTGCCGAGCCCGGTCATCGCCGCCGCGAGCGGGCGGGGATCGGTGCCGGGCGGAGCCTGGAGCTCGAGCCGGTCGCCGCCCACCCGCGTCTTCAGCTCCTGGACGGTGCCGGTGGCGATGACTCGTCCATGGTCGAGGACGACGATCATGTCGGCCAGCCGGTCGGCCTCCTCCAGGTACTGCGTGGTGAGCAGGATGGTGGTGCCCGCGGCCGTCAGCTCCTCAAGCAGCGCCCATAGCCCGAGGCGTCCCCGCGGGTCGAGCCCCGTGGTGGGCTCGTCGAGGAACACCACGCGCGGTGCGGCCACCAAGGCGGCGGCGACGTCCAGGCGCCGGCGCATCCCGCCCGAGTACGTGCGGACGGTGCGGTCGGCGCCGCCCCCGAGTTCGAACAGCTCCAGCAACCCCGCGGCCCGCCGCCGGGCGGCGGCCCGGCCCAGCCCCGACAACCGGCCGAGCATGTGCAGGTTCTCCCGGCCGGTCAGGTAGCCGTCGACCGCGGCGTACTGGCCGGACAGCCCTACCAGCCGACGCACCGCGCGCGCCTGTCGTGCCACGTCGAGGCCCAGCACCGCGGCGCGCCCCTCGTCGGGCGCGAGCAGCGTGGCCAAGATCCGCACCAAGGTGGTCTTGCCGGCCCCGTTCGGGCCGAGCACGGCGAGCACGCTCCCGACCGGAGCCCGCACGGCGACGCCGCCGAGGGCGGTCACCTCGCCGAACCGTTTGACCAGGCCCTCGGCCTCGATGGCGGGTTGTGCCGCCACGGCTCCTCCCGACGATAAGTTGCTTAACTACCTATTGCGGATGAGAGTAGCATAGCTACCTATGAACGGCGGAGAATCCGGAAGCCGGCCCTCCAACGCCGACGCCCAGGCCCTCAAGGGCCATCTCGACGTGCTGTTGCTGGCCGTGCTCGAGGACGGTCCGCGGCACGGCTACGCGGTCAAGGAAGCACTCCGCGAGGGCAGCGACGGCCGGTTCGACCTGCCCACCGGCACCGTCTACCCGGCGCTGTACCGGCTGGAACGCGAGGGGCTCATCACCGGGACGTGGTCGCGCGTCGACGGCCGCCGCCGCCGCACCTACCAGCTCACCCCCGCCGGTCACCTGCGGCTGCGGACCGACCGCGGCCACTGGCGCGAGTTCGCCGCCACCATCAGCACCCTGTTGGAGGGCAAGCCATGGCCGGCCACCGGCTGAGCGGCGGCCACCCCGCCCCGCTGGCCCGCTACCTGGCCGAACTGAGCGGGCCCCTGCCCGCTGACGTCGTCGAGGAGCTCGGCGACGGGCTCGCCGACACCTGGCGGCACTACCGCGAGCTTGGCCTGTCCCCGGCCGCGGCCGCCGACGCCGCCATCGCCGACTTCGGCACCCCCGGCCAGACGATCGCCGCGTTCGTCGCCCACTCGCCCGGCCGCCGGCTGGCGCGGACCCTGTTGGCCACCGGGCCCGTCATGGCCGTCTGCTGGGGATCGGCCCTCATCGCCGCACACGCCTGGGACTGGCCGGTCACCGCCGCCGCCAAAGCCGCCTTCGCCGTGACGCTGCTGGCCGTCGTGGCCGTGCTCGTCGCCGCGGCCACCAGCCGTTACAGCCTGGGCCGCACCCGTCTTGCCGCCGCGGGCGCGCTCGGCCTGCTCGTCCTCGACGCCGCCATGCTCGCCGCGGCCGTGCTCATCGCACCGGCGCTCGCCTGGCCCATGGCGGCCGCCATCGCCGCCAGCCTGGCTCGCATCGCGCTGACCCTCCGAGCGCTCCCGACGGCACTCGCCCGCTGACGGCATCACCCGGCGGGCGGGTTCGTAACCGCTCGGGACAAACGCCTAGGACTGGGTGGCCAAGGTGAGGGGGAGGACGGCGGGGGCGCCCGCCTCGCGGAGGAGCTTGGCGGCCACGGTCATCGTCCAGCCGGTCTCGACGCGGTCGTCGATCAGCAGGATCGGGCCGGGCGATCGCGGGACCTCGGCGCGCAGGTCGTCGGGCACCGCGAGGGCGGTCCACAGGGAGCGCAGCCGCTGGGCGCTGTTGTGCTGACGCGGCAGCGGCGGGCCGACCGGGACGATCTCACCGAGGTAGGGCAGGCGGCCGAGCTGGGCGATGCGGCGGCCCAGGTCGCCGACCAGCTGGGGCCGCGTCCGGGAGCCGATGGTGACCACGCCGGTGGGTCGGGCGGCCCAGTCCCAGGCGGCGAGCACCTTGACGACGGCGTCGACGATGTCGTCGGGCACGGGCGCGTCGGGGGAGTCCGCGGCGAACAACCGGCGCAGCCGGTTGCCCCAGCCGATGTCGGTGAGGCGGCCGAGCGCGCGCCCGGGCTCGGCCATGACGCCGGCGGCGATCCGGCCGGAGACGCCCAGCTCCTTGAGCCCGGCCGGCCACATCTTGCGGGGGGTCACCTCGACGCCGGGCCTGCGCAGCCGATCGCGCGCCTCGGCGGCCCCGGCCGCGGAGACCTCGGCGGGCCAGTGCCGCCCGGTGCAGTTGTCGCACCGTTCGCACGGCCGCGCCGCGGGGTCGTCGAGCCGGCGGCGCAGAAACTCCATGCGGCAGGACTCGGCGGCGATGTAGTCGAGCATCGCCTCCCGCTCACGCGCCCGCTCGGCGGCGACCCGCTCGTAGCGCTCCCGGTCGTAGGCCCAGCCTTGACCGGTGGCCACCCAGCCGCCCTTCACCCGGCGTACGGCACCGTCGACGTCGAGGACCTTGAGCATCATCTCCAGCCGGCTCCGGCTGAGGTCGACCTGGCTCTCCAGCGCGCCGGTCGACATCGGCGCATCACCCAGCGCCGCCAGCGTGGCCCGCACGACCGGCTCGGGCGGGAAGGCCAGGCTGGCGAAATAGGCCCAGATGTCGCGGTCTTCCAGGCCGGGCAGCAGGATCACCTCGGCCCGGTCCACGCCGCGCCCGGCCCGGCCGATCTGCTGGTAGTAGGCCACCGGCGACTGCGGCGCGCCCACGTGCACGATGAAGCCGAGGTCGGGTTTGTCGAACCCCATGCCGAGCGCGCTGGTGGCGACGAGCGCCTTCAACTTGTTGTCGAGCAGGTCTTGCTCGGCCTGCAGCCGCTCCGCCGGGTCGGTCTGCCCCGAGTACGCCGCCACCGCGTAGCCGCGGTCGCGCAGCAGCCCCGCCACCTCGTGCGCCGCCGCGACGGTCAGCGTGTAGATGATGCCGGACCCCGGCAGGTCTTCGAGGTGGTCGGCCAGCCAGCCGAGCCGCTGCTCGGCGGTGCGCAACCGGACGACCGCCAGCCGCAGCGACTCACGGTCGAGCGGCCCGCGCAGCACCAGCGTGCCCTCGCCGAGCTGGTCGGCGACGTCGCGGGTGACGCGGGCGTTGGCCGTCGCCGTCGTGGCGAGCACCGGCACGCCGGCCGGCAGCTCGGCGAACAGCGTGCGCAGCCGCCGGTAGTCGGGCCGGAAGTCGTGCCCCCAGTCGGAGATGCAGTGTGCCTCGTCGACGACGACGAGGCCCGCGCCGGCGGCGAGCTTCGGCAGCACCAGATCGCGAAAGTCGGGGTTGTTGAGCCGTTCCGGGCTGACGAGGAGCACGTCGACGGCGCCGCTCTCGACCTCGGCGTAGATCCGCTCCCACTCTTCGGTGTTGGCGGAGTTGATCGTGCGGGCGTGGATGCCGGCCCGCCCGGCCGCCTCGATCTGGTTGCGCATGAGCGCCAGCAGCGGCGACACGATGACCGTCGGGCCCGCGCCGCGCGACCGCAGCAGCGCTGTCGCGACGAAATAGACCGCCGACTTGCCCCACCCGGTGCGCTGCACGACCAGCGCCCGGCGCCGCTCGACGACGAGCGCGCGGATCGCCGTCCACTGATCATCGCGCAGCCGCGCCCGCTCGCCCGCCAGCGCGCGCAGGCATCGCTGCGCCGCGTCGAACAGGTCGCCGGAGCCGGAGCCGGAGCCGGCGCCGTCGCCGGGATCGCCGGGATCGTCGAGATCGTGCGGCCGGGTCAGGTCGTGCCGGCTCGGAGGGTGGCTCATGCGCCCTTGTTATCAGTCGGCGCCACCACTCGGAACCCGAACCGGCCGCCGTGGACAACGCCGGCGGGGATCAGGCGGCGATGCGGTAGAAGTCGCGGGCGGTCTCGCCGAAGACGGCCGCCCGATCCGCGTCGGGGAGGCCGGCGAGCACGGCGTTGGTCTCCCGCCACACCTTCGCGTAGTCGCCGGCCAGGTTGGCGACCGGCCAGTCGCTGCCGAACATCAGCCGCCGCGGCCCGAACACCTCGAGCGCGTGCTCCACGTACGGGCGCAGGTCGGCGGCCGTCCAGCGCAGCGGGTCCGCGGCCGTGTTGAGCCCGGAGATCTTCGCGTAGACGGCGGGGGACTCGGCCGCGCGAGCGAGCAGCGTCGCCCACGGCTCCCAGCCCCGCTCCTTGATCGGTGGTTTGTTCAGATGGTCGATGACGATGCGCAGCCCGGGCACCCGCTCGGTCAGCGTGAGCACGTGCTCCAGGTGGCGCGGCAGCACCCCGACAAGGTCGAAGGCGAGACCGGCGGCCGCGAGGACGCCGAGGCCCTCGACGACGGAGTCGCGCACCACCCAGTCGGGGTCCGGGTCGTCGTGGATGAGGTGGCGGACTCCCGCGAACGCCTGATGCGCGCGATAGCGTTCAACGGCCGCGGCCGCCTCGTCCGGCCGGTCCAGCGGCACCCAGCCGACGACGGCGGCGATCCAGGGACGGGCGGCGGCCCGTTCGAGCATCGCGTCGGTGTCGTCATAGGAGTCGGCCGCCTGCACCAGGACGGTCTGGTCGACGCCGGCGGCAAGCAGCAGCGGCTCGAGATCGGGCGGTTCGAAGGTCCGGCGGATCGGCGCGAGGTCGGGCGTCAGCCACGGATAGGAGACCTTCTCCAGGTTCCAGAAGTGCTGATGGGCGTCGATGACCGGCATCCGCTCCTCCGAATGTCGCGGAGAGGTGGCAACGTACCCCGCGGATCCCCAAATGTCATGTGACGGCGAGCGGCGCGCCGGGGGCGGACGGCACGAGTTGTCCGCGCGGCGCGACACAATGGCAGGCATGGCACGACGTGGCTCGCAGACCCCTCCCCCGCCCGACTTCGAAGAGAACATCGTCGACGTCAGCGTCTCCGAGGAGATGCGGGGCAGTTACCTCGAATACGCCTACTCGGTGATCTACCAGCGGGCGCTCCCCGACGCGCGCGACGGGCTCAAGCCCGTGCAGCGGCGCATCTTGTACTCGATGAACGAGATGGGCCTGCGACCAGACCGCGGGCACGTCAAGTGCGCCCGCGTCGTCGGCGAGGTCATGGGCAAGCTGCACCCGCACGGCGACAGCGCCATCTACGACGCGCTGGTGCGCATGGCGCAGTGGTGGTCGATGCGGATGCCGCTCGTCGACGGCCACGGCAACTTCGGCTCGCTGGGCGGCGACGACGCCCCCGCCGCGATGCGGTACACCGAGGCGCGGATGTCCCGCGCGGCGATGCTCATGGTCGCCAGCATCGACGAGGACACGGTCGACTTCCGGCCCAACTACGACGGCCAGGAGAACGAGCCCGACGTGCTGCCGTCGGCGTTCCCCAACCTGCTGGTCAACGGGGCGTCCGGCATCGCGGTCGGCATGGCCACCAACATGGCGCCGCACAACCTCGGCGAGGTCATCGCGGCGGCGCGGCATCTCATCGGCGACCCGGACGCCACGCTCGACGACCTCATGCGCTTCGTCCCCGGCCCCGACCTGCCCACCGGCGGCAGGATCGTGGGCCTGGAAGGCATCCGCGAGGCCTACGAAACGGGCCGCGGCACGTTCCGCACCCGGGCCACCGCGCACGTAGAGAACATCACGCCGCGCCGCAAGGGCATCGTGGTCACCGAGCTTCCGTACTCGGTGGGCCCCGAGCGCGTCAAGGCCAAGATCAAGGATCTCGTCAACGCCAAGAAGATCGCCGGCATCGCCGACCTGAAGGACCTCACCGACCGCAACGTCGGCCTGCGGCTCGTCATCGAGATCAAAAGCGGCTTCCACCCGGAGGCGGTGCTGGAGGAGCTCTACCGGCTGACGCCGCTCGAAGAGTCGTTCGGCATCAACAACGTGGCGCTGGTCGACGGGCAGCCGCGCACGCTCGGCCTCCGCGACATGCTGCGGGTGTACGTCGACCACCGCATCGACGTCGTCCGGCGGCGCAGCGCCCACCGGCGCAGGAAACGCGAAGATCGGCTGCACCTGGTCGAGGGCCTGCTGATCGCGCTGCTCAACATCGACGAGGTCATCCAGGTCATCCGGAGCAGCGACGACTCCGCGCAGGCCAAGCAGCGGCTGATGGAGATCTTCGAGCTGTCCGAAGTGCAGGCGCAGTACATCCTCGACACTCCGCTGCGCCGGCTGACCCGCTACGACCGGCTGGAGCTGGACAAGGAAAAGGACACGCTGGTCCGCGAGATCGCCGAGCTGACCGAGATCCTCGAGTCCGAGGAGCGGCTGCGCCAAGTGGTCTCCGACGAGCTGGGCGAGGTCGCGGCCGAGTTCGCCACGCCGCGCCGCACGGTCCTGCTGGAGTCGTCCGGGCAGACCAAGACGGCGGCGGTGCCGCTGGAGGTCGCCGACGAGCCGTGCCTAGTGCTGCTGTCCTCCACCGGGTTGCTGGCGCGCACCAGCGGCGCGGAGCCGCTCCCGGCCGAGGGCCCGCGCGCGCCGCACGACGTCCTGGTGTCCGCGGTGTGGGCCACCGCGCGCGGTCAGGTCGGCGCGGTGACATCGGCCGGGCGGATGATCCGGGTCGACGTCCTCGATCTGCCCGCGCTGCCGCCGGCGGCGACGCCGCCGTCGCTGGCGGGCGGCGCCCCGGTGAGCGAGTTCGTCGTCCTCGACTCCGGCGAGTCGATCGTGGGGCTCGGCGCGTTCGACGTCGCCGGTCCGGGTCTGGCGCTCGGCACCGAACAAGGCGTGGTCAAACGGGTCAAACCTGACTTCCCGGCCAACCGCGACGAGTTCGAGGTGATCGGGCTCGACGACGGCGACCGGGTGGTGGGCGCCGTGCAGCTCGAATCCACCGAGCAAGACCTCGTGTTCATCACGAGTGACGCGCAGTTGCTGCGCTTCCGGGCCGGCGGCGTACGCCCGCAGGGCCGCCCCGCCGGGGGCATGGCCGGCATCAGGCTGTCCTCCGGGGCCCGGGTGATCTGGTTCGGTGCGGTCGACCCCGCCTACTACTCGCTCGTCGTGACGATCGCCGGCTCGTCGCACGCGCTGCCGGGCACGCAACTCGGCGCCGCCAAGGTTGCCAACTACGCCGATTTCCCCACGAAGGGCCGCGCCACCGGCGGCGTGCGGGCGCACCGCTTCCTCAAGGGCGAAGACCTGCTGCTGCTCGGATGGGCCGGGCCGGCGCCGGCCCGCGCCGCCGGCACCACCGGCAAGCCCGTGCCGCTGCCCGAAGACCTCGGCCGGCGTGACGGCTCTGGCGAGCGCCTGCGCTCCGCCGTCGCCGCCATCGGCGGCCCCATCGGCTCCACCGAACCACCCGCCGATGCCGGCAGCGCTGCCGACGGCGGCGCGGCGGCCGATCAGCTTCCGCTCGACTGACACGATCCCGCCGCGCCGTGGCGGCGACCGCCGTGGCGGGAGAGAATGGGCCCATGGTCGCGGTCAACTCGTTCATGGTTCCCATCGGCACGCCCGCCCCCGACTTCTCGCTTCCGTCGATCAGCGGGTCGAAGGTGTCGCTCGCGGACTTCGCCGGCGCGCCGGCGTTGCTGGTGATCTTCCTGTCGAACCACTGCCCATATGTGCGGAGGGTCGAGGCCGGGATCGGCTCGGTCACGGCCGCGTACGCGGGGCGCGGGGTGGCGACGGTGGGCATTTGCAGCAACGACGTGGCGAACCACCCTGACGACGATGCCGCCCATCTGACCGAGCAGGCCGCCCGGGCGGGGTTCGCCTTCCCGTACCTCATCGACGAGACGCAGGAGGTCGCGGCGGCCTACCGGGCGGCGTGCACGCCCGACTTCTTCCTGTACGACGCCGATCGCAGGCTGGCGTACCGAGGTCAATTCGACGGCGCGCGCCCCGGCAACGACGTTCCGGCCGACGGGGCGACGCTGCGCGCCGCGCTCGACGACGTGCTCGCCGGCCGGCCCGTGCCCGAGCCGCACGCGCCGAGCCTCGGCTGCAACATCAAGTGGAAGCCGGGCAACGAACCCGGCTAGGGTAGGCCACTTCGTAGGGCCCGGACACCCCGCCGGGCGATCGACCGCGGAGGTGGCAATGGCCGGCATCGCGCGCATGCGCTCGATCGTGCTCGACTGTCCCGATACCCGGGTGCTCGCCGAGTTCTACCGTGCCCTGGTCGGCTGGGAGATCGTGTACGCCGACTACGACGCGGAGGACGGATGGGTCACGTTGTCGCACGACGGTGAGCCTCGGCTGTGCTTCCAGCGGGTCGCCGACTACCGCCCGCCTCGCTGGCCCGACCCCGAACGTCCCCAGCAGATCCACATCGACGTGACCGTCGACGACATGGACGCGGGAGAAAAGCAGGTGCTAGCCCTCGGCGCGGTCAAGGCCGACGTCCAGCCGAGCGAGAACGACAGCTTCCGGGTCTTCTTCGACCCGGCCGGGCACCCGTTCTGCCTCTGCGTCGACTGACCGCGAGTCCTCGGTGTGGACCGTCACCTCCGCGGCGAGGCGTGCGGCACTTCGCCCCGGACGACAACGGCTGATCGGTCAGCGCGTCCACAGCACCGCGTGAGCGGTGAGCCCGTCCGCGGCTTCGGCGTAGCCGACGATCTGGCCGCGGTCGTTGATGCCGGCCGCCGCCGCGGTCGCCGGGTCGCCGGCCAGCGAGGGGAGCGCCGTGAAGACGCCGCGTCGCCAGACGAAGGCGCCGTCCGAGTTGCCCACGACCTGGGTGCGGTTGTTGATGTCCACCGGCTCGAAGGACGTCGCGCCCGCGGGCCGGCCGAGGTCGGTGACGACGCCGCGGCTCCACAGGTAGCTTCCGCCCCCGATGCCGACGATCTGCCGCCGCTCGTTCACCGCCATCGCGGTCCCCGGGTGAATGACGGTCGGAACTCCGTGCCGCCACACCGCGGAGCCTCCGTACCAGGGGTCCTCAGTGATCACCATCTCTCCGACGATCCAGCCATTGTTGGCGATGTCCCGGGCGAGCGACGACGACCCGGTGGGGTCGAGGTCGACCGCGCGGCCGTTGGCCAGCCAGGTGACGGCGCGCGTGCCGTGGCCGGACGGGGCCGTTCGCCGTCCGACGATCTGCCCCTTGTCGTTGATGCCGTCGGCGAGGCAGTTGTCCGCCCCGGGCAGCAGTTCCAGCGCGCTCATCTGACCGTTCCGCCAGACGAACGCGCTCGTCGAGTAGTCGTTCGAGCCGTATCCGACGACCTCGTCGCGCTCGTTCAGATCCGTCGCGACGGCGGTCGAGCCTTCAGGCAGCACGCCGAGGTCGATGATCTGACCGTCCCGCCAGAGCACCGCGTGACCGTCGCTCGCTCCGACGACGTCGCCGCGTTCGTTGATCGCGGTGGCAAAGGATCGGCCGCCCGGGAGCAGGGTGCCCAGATCGATGACGCGGTAGCCCGCCCCCGCCGCCGCCACGGGGGAGGCGGCGAGTGCGGCGGGCGCGGCGAGCAGCACCGAGGCGATGCCCAGTGTCGCCGCGCGCAGTAAGGTTCGGCCCCGTAGGTGGCGCATGGCGTTGCCTCCCATTGGCCGTGTCCCTGGCGAGGCCAGGTCACCCCCACGGCCGTCATGCGGAAGCTAGGACCGATCGCCGGCGCGCGTAAGAGGCGAATGCCCCCCGATTTTCGGCATTTGTCGTGATCTAGCCGGTATGGCGGGGCGCCGGGGCTACGGGGCGGTGGTCGCGACCCGTGGTGACCGAGCTTCAGAGGGCGGGGCGGGCGCCGATGTGCTTCATGGCCTGGGCGGCGAGGTGGCAGCCACCGGCGAGCGCCTCGGCCGGAGGCTTGCCGTCGAGCCAGGCGGGCAGGAAGCCGGCGACGAAGGCGTCACCCGCGCCGGTGCCGTCGACGATCTTCTCGACCGGCTCGGCCGGCACGATGATCGGCTCTGGGCGGCCGTTCATGTACCACAGCGCGCCCTCGGCGCCCATCTTGATGACGACCTGCGGGTACCACGCGGTGAGCACCTTGGCGGCCTGCTCGGGCTCCTCGCGGCCGGTCAGCACCTCGGCCTGGTCGGTGTTGAGGAACATCAGGCGGACGCCCTGGGTCCACTCCAGGAACGGCTCGGCGCCGACGCGCTTGAGCGGCGAGGACGACCCGGCGTCGATGGACACCGACATCTTCGTCTGCTGGGCCATGTGCAGCGAGTGCCGGGCGGCCTGCCGCGAGCCCTCGTTGAGCAAGGTGTAGCCGGACAGGTGCAGGTGCGACCCGGCGGAGAACAGGTCGGGCGGGATGTCCTCGGGCAGCAGCGCGGCGCTGGCGCCGGGATCGGACAGCATGGTGCGGTCGCCCTTGTGCGTGACGAGCACGACGCACGTGCCCGTCGGCCGCTCGGGGTCCATGACGAGGCGGGCGTCCACGCCGTACCCCATCAGCTCCATGTCGCGGTTGCGGCCCGCGATGTCGGACCCGCGCCGCCCGGCGAAGGCGACCTCGATCCCCTCGACCGCGAGCCAGGAGGCGACGTTGGCGCCGGAACCGCCGCCGTGCATGGTCACGCTGGCGGGGGTGTCGCTGCCCTTCGCCAGCGGGTAAGCCGCCCGCGCGACGGCGTCGGTCATGAGATCGCCAATAACGACAACGCGCGTCATGTGACGTCACCACCTCGATCCGCGCGGCCCGGGTCCCAGCATTCCAGGGCGTGAGGATGACCGTAACAGCTCCCGGCGGGGTCGTAGGTCTCGAACGCGCAGCGAAACGGGAACTCCTCGTCGAACGCGCGCCCGCGGGGCGCTCACCTAGGCTCGGGTAGGTGACCTATCCGGATCATTGGGAGGCCGACGTCGTCCTCGCCGACGGCGGCACGGCGCATCTGCGTCCGATCCGGCCCGCCGACGCCGGCCTGCTCCGCGCCTTCCACTCCAGGCTCTCGCCCGAGTCGATCTACTACCGGTTCTTCTCGCCGCGGCCCCGGCTGACCGACCGCGAGATCGAGCACTTCACGACCGTCGACTACCACGATCGGGTGGCGTTCATCTGCACGATCGGCGACGACATGATCGCCGTCGTGCGGTACGACAAGCTGGACGAGACGCGGGCGGAGGTGGCCTTTCTCGTCGAGGACGCCCACCAGGGCCGCGGTCTGGGCACGGTGCTGCTCGAACACATCGCCGCGGCCGCGCGGGAGCGGGGGGTACGCCGGTTCGTCGCGCAGGTCCTGCCCGACAACCGCCGGATGATCAAGGTGTTCCGCGAGGCCGGGTACGAGGCCGAGCAGCGCTACGAGGAGGGCGCCATCGAGCTGGTGCTGAACCTCGAGCCGACCGAGACCTCCCGGGCCGTGATGGCGGCGCGGGAACAGCGCGCCGAGTCCCGTTCGATCGCGCGCCTGCTCAGCCCGCGGTCGGTGGCCGTGATCGGCGCGGGTCGCGGCGAGTACGGCGTCGGCCGCGCCGTGCTGCGGCACCTGCTCCGGGGCGACTTCACCGGGCCGGTCTATCCGGTGCATCCGACCGCGACGGCCGTGGCGGGCGTACGCGCATACGCCACCATCCTCGACATTCCGGACGACGTCGACCTCGCGGTGATCGCGGTCCCTGCGGACACGGTGCACGAGGTGGTGGGCCAGTGCGCGCGCAAGAACGTCCGCGGGTTGGTGGTGGTGTCGGCGGGCTTCGGCGAGACCGGGCCGGACGGCAGGGCGCGCCAGGAGGACCTGGTCAGGCTGGCCAGGGCGCACGGCATGCGGGTCGTCGGGCCCAACTGCCTGGGCATCGCGAACACCGACCCGGACGTGCGGCTCAACGCGACGCTCGCCCCCACCATGCCGGGCCGCGGGCCGCTCGGGTTCTTCTCCCAGTCCGGCGCGCTCGGCATCGCGATCTTGCAGCGCGCGGCCGAGCGCGGCATCGGGCTGTCCACGTTCGTGTCCGCCGGCAACCGCGCCGACGTCTCCGGCAACGACCTGATGCAGTACTGGGAGACCGATCCGGCGACCGGCGCCGTGCTGTTGCACCTGGAGTCGCTCGGCAACCCGCGCAAGTTCACCCGGCTGGTCAGGCGGCTGTCGCGGACCAAGCCGATCGTCGCGGTCAAGACGGGCCGGACGACGCAGGGCGTGCCGCTCGGCCACGCGGCGCGCGCGCTGACCCTGCCCGACCACGCGGTCAGCGCGTTGTTCGCCCAGGCCGGGCTGATCCGCGTGGAGGACCTGCCGGAGCTGTTCGACGTGGCTCAGTTGCTGGCCTACCAGCCGCTGCCCACCGGCAACCGGGTGGCGATCATCAACAACTCCGACTCGCTGCGGCTGCTCGCCGAGGACACCGCGGCGGCGTTCGGGCTCGAGCCGCGGCCGGCCGTCGACCTCGGGCCCGGCGCGGACGCCGACGACTTCGGGGACGCGCTGGCCCAGGTCCTCGCCGACGCCTCGGTCGACGCCGTCGTGATCCTCTACACGCCGCCGGTCTTCGGCAAGGAGCCGCGATCCGGGCGGCCGGGCGGTCGGGCCACCGGCGACGCCGCCGTGGCGGACAAGATCGTTCGGCTGGCGGGCGGCACCAAGCCGGTCGTGACGACCTTTCTCGGCCGCCAGGGGATGCCCGCCGAGCTGCGCGTCCGCGGCGCGGACGGGGAGGCCGGGCCAGGTTCGGTGCCGTCCTATCCGTCGCCGGAGGAGGCCGTACGTGCACTGGCCTACGTCGCGGGGTACGCGGCCTGGCGGCGTCGCCCGCAGGGCAGGGTGCCGGAGCGCGACGGGGCCGACCGCGACCGGGCGCGCGCGCTGATCCGGCGGTTGCTGACCACGGCCGCGCCGGCCGCGCCGCCCGCGCCGGCCGCCCCGGACACGCCGGCAGCGTCGGCGGCCTCCGAGGTGGTCGCCTCGCCGGAGCAGACGGCCGAGCTGCTCGCCTGCTATGGCATCACGGTGGCCGCGGACGAGGCGGAGCGGATCCTCGGCGCGGGCGGGGGAGTGGCGACGCGCGTCAGCACCGTGGAGGACCCGTCGTTCGGGGCCGTGGTGTCGTTCGGGCTGTCTGACGTGGTGGCCGAACTGCTCGACGACCGGGCCTACCGGCTGGCTCCGCTCACCGACGTCGAGGCCGGTGAGCTGGTGCGCGGGGTGCGGACGGCGCCGCTGCTGTTCGGGCATCGCGGCGCCGAACCGGTGGACGTGGCGGCCCTCGAACGGCTGCTGTGCCAGGTGGCGCTGCTGGGCGACGATCTTCCAGAGGTGGCGCGCCTGGTGCTGGACCCGGTGGTGGTCGCCCCCGGCGGCGTCTTCGTGCGGAGCGCGAGGTTGGCGCTGGCCAAGCCGGACGGGCCGCGGTACGACCTCGGCCCGCGCCGGCTCCGTGACCTTTAGCCCCGTGACCTTTAGGGGGATTTTTCGTCTTAGTGGCTCTCGATGGGCCGGTTACCGGGCATCTTCGCCCGGCCACCGCCGCCGACCCGGTCCTCAGGCCGGCGGCGGAGGCACCGGATCGGGCTGCGGCTCGGGGCTCGGCGGCTCGGGGTCCGGCGGCCTGGGCGGCCGCGGCGGCTGCGGCGGCGGCTGCGGCGTCGGTCCCGGCGGGGGCTCCGGCGGCGGCATCGGCGGATCGGGCGATGGAATAGGCGGATCAGGCCGCGGACCCGGCGGACCGGGCAGCGGCGGCTCGGTCATCTTCATCCCCGTCCCCTACCCATGAGGCGTCGTGGTGCACAAGGGACGGCCAGCAGGGCAGGATGGTGCCATGAGGGAAACCCGAGCGGCCGCTCATGGGCTGCGGACCGCGATCGAACGGAGCGGGTATTACCCCGCGCTGGTCGCGGACGCGGTCGAGTCGGCGCTGGGCGCCGAACCGGTGCTCGCCTACGTCGTCCATCATGAGGCCACCTTCGACCCGGCGATGGAGGTGCGACGGCACGTGACCGTGCTGGTGCTGTCGCCCACCCGCCTGCTCGCCTGCCACACCGACGAACACCCGCCGAGCGACACGATGCCGCAGCCGCACGCCTCCACGACCACAGAGGCCGTACGGCTCGATCGGATCCACTCGGTGGCGGTGACCCGGGTGGTGCCAGAGCCGGCGTCGTACGCGCCGGGCGTCCCGCCCACCGAGGTCGTCTTGACGATCGGCTGGGGCGTGATTTCCCACATCGACCTGGAGCCCGCGACCTGCGGCGACGAGTCGTGCGAGGCCGATCACGGCTACACGGGCAGCGTGGCGGCCGACGATCTGCAGCTGCGGGTCAGCGAGGCCGCCGACGGCGGCGACGCCGTCGGCCAGGTCCTCGCCTTCGCGCAGGCGTTGTCAGAAGCCACCACGAGCTCATGACGCCGCCTCCCGTGCCCGTGCCGCGGTACGGGGCGGGGGCCCTGCCAGACCTGCCCGAGTCCGTGCTCGCGGCGTTCGGGGTGGCCGACGCGGCCAACGTGCTGGGGTTGCCGGCGCGGCGGCGCGTCTGCGTTCTGATCATCGACGGACTCGGCTGGGACCTGCTGCACGGACACCTCGAGCTCGCGCCGTTCCTGGCCTCGCTGGCCCGCCGCGAGCTCACCGCGGGCTTCCCGGCGACCACGGCGACGAGCCTGGCCAGCCTCGGCACGGGTCTGGGCCCCGCCGGGCACGGGCTGCTCGGCTACCAGGTGCTGGTGCCGGGCACCGGGCGGCTGCTCAACCACCTGCGCTGGAGCGACCAGGTGGATCCCCTCGTCTGGCAGCCGCACCCGACGGCGTACGAACGCGCGGCCGCGGCCGGGGTCGGCGTGGCCTACGTCGCGTCCCGTCAGTACGCCAAGAGCGGGCTCAGCGTGGCCACCACGCGCGGCGCCCGCTACACCCCGGCCGACGGCCTCGGCCAGCTCGTCGCGCAGACCGAGACGGCGCTGCGCGCGGGCGACCGGGCGTATGTGACCGTCTACCATCCCGATCTGGACTCGACCGGGCACGCGTTCGGCGCCGGCTCGCCGGCATGGCGTCACCAGTTGCGGTTCGTGGACGCCCTCGCGGAACGCGTCGCCGAGGTGCTGCCGCCGGACGCGGTCATGTACGTCACGGCCGACCACGGCATGACCAACCCCGGCGAGCGCGTCGACGCCGAGTCGGTGGCGGCGCTGCGCGAGGGCGTGGCGCTGCTCGGCGGCGAGCCGCGGGCCCGCCATGTCTACGCCGCGCCGGGGGCCGCCGCCGACGTGCTCGCCGCCTGGCGGGAGACGCTCGGCGACCGGGCGTGGGTGCTGCCGCGCGATGAGGCCGTGGCGGCCGGGTGGTTCGGGGACGGCCCGCCGGAGATGCGGGCGCGCATCGGCGACGTCCTCGCCGTCCCGTACGCCGACGTGGCCATCGTCGCCCTCGAGACCGAGCCGCTGGAGTCACGGCTGATCGGCATGCACGGCTCGATGGTGCCCGCCGAGCAACTCGTCCCGCTGCTGACCCACCTCACATGATCGACGCGACGCCGTCAGTCCTTGGCGACGGGGCGGGCGGAGTCGGCGACCCAGTTCGACCACGACCCCACGTACAGGGCCGCGGGCACCCCGGCCAGCGCCAGCGCGAGGACCTCGTGCGCGGCGGTCACCCCTGAACCGCAGTAGACGCCGACGTCCAAGGCGTCGGTCGCGCCGAGCTCGGCGAACCGCTCTCTGAGCAGCTCGGCCGGCAGGAACCTGCCGTCGACGCCGACGTTGCCGACGGTGGGAGCGCTGACCGCGCCGGGAATGTGCCCGGCGACGGGATCGATCGGCTCGACCTCGCCGCGGTAGCGCTCTCCGGCGCGGGCGTCGAGCAGCACACCCTCGCCCGCGAGCGCGGCTGCGCCGTCGGCGTCGAGCAGGGGCATGCCGTCCGGCCGGGCGATGAAGTCGCCGGGGGGCGGCACCGGCGTCTCGGTCGTCACCGGCTGCCCGGACTCCACCCACGCGCGGTAGCCGCCGTCGAGCACCCGCACCCGTCGATGCCCGTAATAGCGCAGCGTCCACCAGGCGCGGCCCGCCGCGGTCGAGTCGGCGTCGTCGTACACCACGACGAGGCTGTCGAGCGACACCCCGGCGCGCCGCATCGCCGCCTGGAAGGCGTCCGCGTCGGGCAGCGGGTGGCGCCCCGCCGGGCCGGGCGGTCCGGCGAGATCAACGTCCAGGTCGACGAAGACGGCGCCCGGCAGGTGCCCCCGCTGATAGGCCTCGATCCCCGGCGGACCGGCCAGGTGCCACCGCACGTCCAGCACGACGGGCGGCGTCGCGCCACGGTACGCGTGGACGAGCGACGGTACGTCGATGAGGGGGTGCACATCGTCAGTCTGAACGCTGGGGCGCCCCTCGGGGAGAGGCCGATTGCCGGTCACGACAGACCACTCTACGAACCGCCGCCGGCCCGTCCGCTCCGGCGCACCGTCGTGATCATCACTCGCCCCGCGCACCACCTGCGGACGGGCCTCGTCTCGGTCGCGCCGAGCCGACCGCTCGACGATTCCCGGCTATTGCCGATATGTCCGGCGCTCTGGTCAGCGGGCGAGCACGAAATGGCCGCGAAGCCATAACCACGGCCCGATCGGCGTGACCGGCGTCCTGTCCGCGCCTCTAAGGTGTCGCGCCGAGTATCTACACAACGAGTCAACATGGCAGGTGAAGGCATGTGAACGGGCCAGGGGAGCTGGTGCTCCGGGCCAGGCGGGACGACGCCGGCGCCTGGGCCGCGCTGGTGGACCGATACACGGGCATGCTGTGGTCGATCGCCCGTTCGTACGACCTCGACGCGGCCGACGGCGGCGACGTGATCCAGACCACCTGGCTGCGCCTGGTCGAGCGGCTGCACCTGCTCCGCCGGCCCGACAGCGTGGGGGCCTGGCTCGCCGCGACCGCGCACCGGGAGTGCCGCCGCACGCTGCACCACCGGCGCAGGGAGCGGCCCGGGCCCATCGAGGGGGCGGCGGCGCCCGCGCCGGTCGACTACAGCGTCGACAAGCTGCTCGCCGCGCTGCCCGAGCGCTGCCGTGCGATCCTGCGCGTCCTGGCGCAGGCGCCGCCGCTGACCTACGCGGAGGCGGCGGCGGCCCTGGGGATTCCCGTCGGCACGGTGGGCCCGACCCGCCGGCGGTGCCTGACGCGGCTGCGGGAGCGCCTGGGGGAGCACCTGAGCGCAGGCGGCCACTGGTGACCGACGACGAGACGCTGCTGGAGCGAGTCGGGGCGGCGTTCGACGCGCTCGACCCCGTACCCGCGCAGGTGCGCGACGCGGCGCTGGCGGCGTTGGCCTCGCGCCGGCCGGGCGCCGCGCTCGCCGAGCTGTCCGCCGACTCGGCCGAGGGCGTCCCGGACGGGACCGCCGCCGGCGTACGCAGGGAGCACGGCGCCCGCCTGCTGATCTTCACCGGCCCCGGCGTCACGGTGGAGGTCGAGGTGACCGGCGCCGGCGCCGGTCGCGAGCTCGCCGGCCGGCTCGACCCGCCCGCTCCCGCGGCCGTGTCGGTACGGCATCGGCACGGCGAAGTGGCCGCACGTGCCGACCGGGCCGGTCACTTCGTCGTCCCCGCCGTGCCCGCCGGCCCGATCAGCCTGGTCTTCGAGCTGACCGACGCGTCGTCGATCGTGACGAGCTGGGTGCGCCTGTGACCACCGACGCCGCGGTGGGCCCGGGTGCGGGTCCGGGGCCCGGCGAGCTGCTCCGCCTCGCGGTCGTGGATCCGCAGCGGGCCCGGGCGGTGGCGCGGCGGCTGCTGCCCGTGACAGCGGCGCCCGCTGAGCGGATCGTCGTGTTGCGGGCGCTCGGCCTGGCGAGCAAGGAGCTCGGCCGGCTCGACGAAAGCCTGCGGTGCCTGACGGACGCCCTCGCCGTCGCGGAGTCGGCCGGCCTCGGCTACGCCGCCGCGCAGGTGCGCATGAATCTCGTCGGCCCGCTCGCCGCCCGCGGCGACGCCGAGGCCGCGCTGGCCGCGGCGGACGCGGCGGCGCCGGTGCTGCGCGGCGAGGACGCCGACCGGCTGGCCGCGAACCGGGCCTGCGCGCTCGCCCGCAGCGGGCGCATGGCCGAGGCACTCGCGATCGCCCGCCGCGTGCTCCCGGGGCTGCGGGCCCGAGCCGACGTCGCCACCCTCGTCACCCTCGTCGGCCTGCTCGGCAACATCGGGCTGCTACGGGCCTTCCACGGCGACCTGGCCGGCGCCGCCGCCGACCTCACCGAGGCCGCGGAGCTGGCCGACCGGGCCGGCCTGCGCCACCAGGGCGCGCTGGCCCGCGGCAATCTCGCCTTCGTGGCGGCACGGCGCGGCGACGTGCCGCGGGCGCTCGAGCTGTACGACGAGGTCGAGCCGGAACTGGCCGGGGCGGCCGAACGCTGCGCCCAGCTCCGCCTCGACCGCGCCGAGACGCTGATCGCGGTCGGCCTGGCCGCGGAGGCGCGGCCGCTGCTCGCCGCCACCGTGGCCGAGGTGGCCGCGGCGGGTTACGAAGCCGACATCGCCGACGGCCTGCTGTTGCTGGCCTGCGCCGAGCTGGCGGACGGCGCTCCCGAACGGGCCGTCGCCACGGCCGCCCGGGCGGCCGGCGCCTTCGCCGGACAGGAGCGGACCGGCTGGATGCTGCTCGCCGAGCACGTCGCGCTGCAGGCCCGATGGACGACCGGTGAACGCTCCCCGGCCCTGCTCCATACCGCCATCGCCACCGCCCGCCGCCTGGAGCGCGGAGGCTGGCGAGAGGCCGCGGCGAACAGCAGGGTGATCGCGGCCCGGCTCGCCCATCGGCTGGGTCTGCCGGCGCACGCCCTGACGGCGGATCTGTCCGCGGACCTCGGCCGCACGCGGGGTCTGCCCGCCGGGTCGCGCGTGGCCGCCTGGCACGCCATCGCCCTCGGCCGGGCCGCGGCGGCCGACCGGCGCGGCGCCATGGCGGCGGTGCGGGCGGGGCTGCGGGTGGCCGAGGCGCACGCCGCCGCGCTCGGGGCCATGGAGCTGCGGGCGCGGGCGGCAGGGCTGGCGGAGGAGTTGGCCGCTCTCGGGCTGCGGCTCGCCCGCACCGGCAGGGAGCTGCTCGCCGCCGAGGAACGCCGACGGGCCATCGCGTCGCGCCCGCCCGCCGTCCGGCCCCCGGCCGATCCGGGCCACGCAGCGACGCTGGCGGAGCTGCGCCGGGTCAGCCGCGCCCATACGGAAGCCGTCGCCGCGGGGACCGGCGACGTCGACGATCTGACGGCACGCCTCGTCCGGCTGGAGGCACAGGCGCGCGCCTGCGCGCGGACCCGGCCCGGCGCGGCCGCCCGTCCGCGGGCGGGCGGGCAGTCGCGCGTCGCGACCGATCTGTCCGCCGCGCTGGCGGATCGGGCCTTCGTGCAGTTGATCGGCATCGGCGGCGAGCTGCACGCGGTGACGGTGGCCGGCGGTCGCTGCCGACGCCGGGCGCTCGGGTCCTACGACGGGGTCGTACGGGAGGTCAAGGCCGTGCGGTTCGAGCTGGCGAGGCTGGCCGAACGGGAGGCGCGCGAGGGCGGCGGCGCCGCCGCGCTGACCGGTCTGCGGCATGCGGCGGCCCGCGTCGACGCTCAGCTGTTCGGGCTGTTGCGGCGGACGCTCGGCGACCGGGAGCTGGTGCTGGCCCCCGCCGACGGGCTGCGGGGCATGGCCTGGTCCGCGCTGCCGTCGCTGGCCGGACGGCCGGTGACGGTGGTCGCGTCCGCCGCCGCCTGGTTGTCGTCCGTGGCACTGGCGGCCGAGCCGGTCGCCGAGAACGACGCGAACACGGACGGGCCGGGCGCGGCGGGTCCCGGCCGCACCGTGCTGGTGGCGGGGCCGGGGCTGGCCCACGGCGACGGCGAGGTGGCCGAGCTGGCCCTGATCCATCCGGGCGCGACCGTGCTGCGAGGTGCCGCCGCGCGCGCCGACGCCGTACGAGCCGCGGTCGACGGCGCCGGGCTCGTGCACCTGGCGGCACACGGCACCTTCCGCGACGGCAACGCGCTGCTGTCGTCGGTGGAGCTGGCCGACGGACCGTTGACGGCCTACGACCTCGAGACGCTGCGCGTCCCGCCGCGCCTCGTCGTGGTGTCGGCCTGCGACGCGGGCCGGGCCGGCGAGGCGTTCATGGGCCTGCCGGGCGTGCTGCTCGCCTTCGGCACCGCGACGGTGATCGCCAGCGTAACGCCGGTCCGCGACGAGACCGCCAGACGGTTCATGGTCGCCGTGCACCGGCACCTGGCCAGGGGCGCGCCGCCGGCGCACGCGCTCGCCGCCGTGCCACGCTCACCGGGCGTCCTCGGCTTCACCTGCTTCGGCGCCGGCCTCGGCGGCGAAGCCGCGCGCGGCGTCAGGTGACGACGATGCCGAGGTCGGGCAGGGAGCGCGCGACGGCTGGATCAAGAACGAGATCCGCGGCGATCATGACCGGCAGCCCTTCGCGGACGGCCAGCCCGGCGATCGCGCCGGCCACCGCCGGCGCCGCGAACGACGTCCCGCTCCATGTCGCGTACCCCTGGAATTCGTCGGGGTCCAGGCCGCCCGCCGGGGGGCGCGGCCCGTCGAAGCGGATGAAGCAGCTCGCCACCCCCACGCCGGGCGCACAGGCGTCGACCCACCAGCCGTAGTTGGAAAACCAGGCCCGCTCACCGCCGTCCAGCGCGGCGACGGCGATCACGGTCTTGAGCGCGGCCGGCCAGAACGGACGGTCGGTCGCGGCGTTCCCCGCGCAGGCCACGACGACCGTGGTGCGGCCCAGCGCGGCGATCGCCCGAGCGACGAGCGGGGACGGGCGGTCGTCGTAGGTGTGGCAGCCCAGGGACAGGTTCACCACATCCGCCTCGCCCCTACCGGCCAGCCAGGTCAGCGCCTTGATGATCGCCAGCTCGTCGCCGACGCCGTCGCCGCCGATCACCCGCCGGGCGCGGATGCGGGCGGTCGGCGCGCGCTGCAGGATCACGCCGGCGATGAACGTGCCGTGTCCCGCCTGGGCGTCGAGCTCGTAGTCATCGTCGGCGTCGAGCACCTCGATGGCCTCGTCTCGCTGCTCGGTGTACCAGTCGGTCGTCTCGTACCACGGGTGCGGCGACAGCCCGGTGTCGAGCACGGCGACCGTGACCGGGGTCTCCTCCGCCATGGCCCCCGAGCGGGTCGAGCCGGCTGGGGCGGCCGACCCCGCGGGGGTGGCGGACCCGGGCGGCGGCAGCGGCGGCGCCGGACGGGGCAGGTCGGCCGGGCCGGACCACCACATCGGCTGCCCGTACACCAGGTGGTTGGGCGCGATCGTCAGGCGCCGGTGCCGGCCCTCTCCGGAGAGCTCGGCGGCCAGCTCGCACACGTCCACGCGGGCCGGGGCCCGCAGCCGGATCAGCGAGACCCCCGCCTCGTCGTGCCGCGAGTCGTACCAGCGCCGGACGAGGTCCTCCACCGTGGGCACGTCCCGGTCGGCGACCAGAAGCTGATCGCGCCTGACGAGGGCGGGCCGCCCGGCGACCGGCTCCACGAGGTGCGCGTCGCGGTGCCGGGCGAGCAGCCGCTCCAGCCGTGCTTCCTGATCGAACATATGACGATGCGTTCCCTATCAATTACAATAAGTAACCATTCCTGGACCGATCCTTTACTCGTGGTGCCGGTGTGGTTGATGAGCCTCGGGCGACTTAACCAGATGTGATCACTAAAGTGACGCGCTGGGCCTTGATCATCGGAGTGTTCCTCGTCGCCTGCCGGCCGATCTCCGCAGGCGATCGGCCGGAGCAGCGGATCGCCGCGACATCGCACCGGCCGTCCCCGAGCCCGTCTCCCTCATCGGCCGGATCACGTGTCCCGGCCGCGGCCGGCTCGCCGTCCGCGTCCCCGGCGGCGGCACCGGGCCCGGCGCGATCGTCGGCCTCGCCCGCGGCGCCGCTCGCGGTTCAGCCTTCGTCGGCGCCCGGCTCGGGTGCGGCCGCTGGGGCGCCGGCGCCCGGGCCATCGGGCGCGCCGCCGACCGTGCCGCCTCCCGTGGACTGTGCCAAGGCCAAGTGCCTGGCCCTCACCTTCGACGACGGCCCAGGCCCGTACACCGGCCGGCTGCTCGACATGCTCGAGCGGCGCTCGGCGCGGGCGACGTTCTTCGTCGTCGGCGGCAACGCCGCCGCACGCCCCGAGCTGTTGCGTCGGATGACGGCCGAACATCACGAGATCGGCAATCACACCTACCATCACGCCGACCTCATGACGCTGTCCAACGGGGGTATCCGCGACGAGATCCGGCGCACCCAAAAGGTCGTGCACAAGGCGACTGGACGGTGGCCCACGGTCATGCGGCCGCCCTACGGCGCGTTCAACGCGCGGGTCTCCCGGGCGGTCGGGATGCCGGAGATCCTGTGGCACGGCGACACTCGCGACTGGCTGTACCGCGACTCCGGCCGCGTCCGGCGCAGCGTGTTCAAGCTGGCCAGACGCAACGCCGTGATCCTCGTCCATGACATCCGCCAGACCACGGTCGCGGCCATGCCGGAGACGCTCGACGGCCTCATCGAGCGCGGTTACACGATGGTCACGGTCTCGGAGCTCTTCGGCCCCGGCCGCATGCACGCGGGGCGCGTCTACGGCTGGGGCTGATACTGGACAGGTGAGCTCACCCCGTCGCCGGGCGTATGCCCTCCGCGCGGCCGCGCTGGCGGCCGGGGCGCTGCCGGTGTTGTCGTTTCCGCGGGTCGGCCTCGACTGGTTCGCGTGGGTGGCGCTGGTCCCGGGACTACTGATCATCCGGGCCGCGCCCGACGCCCGCGCCGGCGCCGTACGCGGCTGGTGGTTCGGCGCCGGGTACCTCATCGCGGCGCTTTATTGGACGGTGCCCAACATCGGGCCGGGGTTGTTGCTCATCGCCGTCGTCTTCGGCGCGCTGTGGGCCGGCTGGGGGCTGGCGGCCTGGCTGCTGCGCGACCGTGCGGCCGCCGCGCCGGTCGTGCTGCCGAGCATCTGGCTGGTGATCGAGTACATCAGATCGTGGCACGCCCTCGGCGGGCCGTGGGCGCTGCTGGGGGCCACGCAGTGGCGGCATCCGGTCGTGTTGAGCCTGGCGGCGCTCGGCGGCGTCTGGCTGGTGAGCTTCGCGATCGTCGCGGTCAACACCGCGCTTGCCGGCGCCCTGGCCGGGTTCCGGGCGGCCGGGGTCGCCGCCCCGGCCAGATGGGCGCCGCCGCTGGCGGTCCCGCTGGTGGTGGGGCTGGCGGCACCCGCGGCATACGGGCTGCGGAGCGAGCCCCCGCGGCCGCCTCGGCCGTTCACCGTCGCGCTCGTGCAGCCGGGCGTCGTCCACAGCCCGGCGGCGCGGTTCGTCGCCGGCGAGCAGATCACCCGGGCGCTGCCGCCCGTCGACCTCATCGTGTGGGGCGAGAGCAGCGTCGGCTTCGACATCAGCCGCAGGACCGACCTCTCCGCGCGGCTGACCGCGCTGGCGGCACGGGGCGAGCTGCTCGCCAACGAGGACGCCCAGGATGTCAGCGGCCGGATCTCCAAGAGCTCGATCTTGTTCGGGCCGGACGGCGAGCGCGGCCGGTATGTCAAGACGCGCCTGGTGCCGTTCGGCGAGTACATCCCGTTCCGGTCGGCTCTCGGCTGGCTGACGAAGATCAGCGAGGCCGCCGGGCAGAACCGTGTGCCCGGCACGGGGGTCCGCGTGCTGACCGCCGATGGCGGCCTGACGTTCGGGCCGCTGGTGTGTTTCGAGTCCGCCTTCCCCGACCTCGGCCGCGCGGTCGTACGACACGGCGCCCGCGTGCTGGTCTACCAGTCGGCCACCTCGACCTTCCAGGACAGCTGGGCGCCCGCTCAGCACGCCGCGCTCGGCGCGCTGCGGGCAGCCGAGACCGGCCGTCCCGTGGTGCAGGCGGCGCTGACCGGGGTGTCGGCGGCCTATGACGCCCGCGGCCGCCGGCTCGCCTGGATGGGGACGTCGCGCCGCGGCTCGGTCCTCGTCACGTTGTGGCCGGCGGTGGCGGACGGCTCGACGCCGTTCGTCAGGTACGGGGATCTCGTGCCGTACTTCGGCATCGCGGTGACCGCGATCGCGGTGGCGGCGTTCGCGGCCGGCGCGGCGCGGCGCTCACGCGCGGGCACGAACGGCACGGGCGCGATGGGCGGGACGAGCGGCGGCCTGGGGCGGACCTGGCCGAACGCCGGCACCCGGGCGGGACAGGGTGCGGCGGCCCGGGCGCGCCGCGACATCACGGCGGGGCCAACGCTGGTGCCCGTGGTCAGGATGGGGCACAATAAGGGACGCGGTGTCCCTCGTGAGCGTAAGAGGCCGTAGGGGAAGACGAGCCTCGGTACGCAACAGGAGGGTCCGGTGTCCGCACGTGGCGTCTTTTACGTCCACTCTGCGCCGCCTGCGTTGTGCCCGCATGTCGAGTGGGCCGTCGCAGGTGTACTTGGCGTTCCCGTCTCACTGCCCTGGTCGGCGCAGCCCGCCGCTCCGGGGTCGATGCGCGCCGAGCTGTCGTGGGAGGGCCGGCCCGGCACCGCGGCGGGCGTCGCCTCGGCACTGCGGTCGTGGAAGCTGCTCCGCTTCGAGGTCACCGAGGACGCCGCCCCCGGGTCCGACGGCGTCCGCTACAGCAGCACGCCCTCGCTCGGCGTCTTCATGGCGGTGATCGGGGCCAACGGCGACATCCTCGTCTCGGAGGACCGGCTGCGCGCGGCCATGGCCGACGCCGCGGCCGGCAAGACCAGCTTGGAGACCGAGCTCGACCGGCTCCTCGGACGTCCCTGGGACGACGAGCTCGAGCCGTTCCGCCGCGCCGGTGACGGCGCTCCCGTCCGCTGGCTGCACGCGGCCGTCTGAACGTTCCGCTTCGGGCGCTGTGCTGTCAGCGCGTGGCCTCAGAGCGTGGCGTCAGAGCGTGGCGAGGAAGCCGAGGATGGCGGCAGTGGTCTCGGCGGGGCGTTCCTGCTGGGTCCAGTGGCCGCAGCCCGGGAGCCAGATCCTGTCGCGAAGGTTCGGGACGAACTCGTGCATGGCCGCGATCAGCTCCTTCGTCTTCGGCGGGGCGACCACCAGATCGCGATCGCCGGCGACGAAGAGCGCGGGCGGGATCATCGGCGCGCCGTGCCAGGCGGCGGTGAGCTCCCAGTTCAGGTCGAGGTTGCGGTACCAGTTCACCGGGCCCGCGAATCCGGTCGGCGCGAACTCGGCGGCGTAGGCGGCGATGTCGTCCTCGGTCAGCCAGCCGGGCAGCCGATCGGGCGCGGGGCAAAAGTCGAGGAAGCCGCCGCCCTCGGGGACGACGGGCACGATGCCGCCGTGCTCGCCGCCCGCCTCGCCGGACGCCGCGTACAGCACCCGCCGGAAGGTGTCGGCCAGGTCGCGCTCGAACTCCGCCTCCGGCGCGTCCGGCCGCTGGAAGTAGGCCATGTAGAAGCCCTCGCCGAACGCCTTGCGCATCTTGGCGACCGGCGGTCGCGAACCACGCGGCCGATGCGGCACGCTCAGCGCGACGACGCCGCGGACCAGGTCGGGACGCGACCACGCGGTGTGCCAGGCGACCGGAGCGCCCCAGTCGTGGCCCACCACGACCGCGCGTTCCTCGCCCAGCGCGGCGATCAGCCCCACGACATCGCCGACCGTGTGCAGGATCGTGTACGCGGACGTCTCGGCCGGGCCGCCGGTACGGCAGTAGCCGCGCTGGTCGGGCGCCACCACGTGGTAGCCGGCCGCGGCGATGGCCGGCAGCTGGTGCCGCCAGGAGTACCAGCACTCGGGAAAGCCGTGCAGCAGCAGCACCAGCGGGCCGGCGCCCGCCTCGGCGATGTGCATGCGCAGGCCGTTGACGTCGGCGAAGCGGTGCGTGATCTCTGTCATGGCGACTGTCCCTTGTTCGTCGCGCCCGGGGTCACCCGGCATGCTTCCCGGCCCAGGCGAGGAGGTCGTCCGCCGGCAGCGTGTTGACGACCTGGTCCGGCGGCACGCCGCACTGGGCGGCGCGCTCGCATCCGTACGGCTGCCAGTCCAGCTGTCCGGGCGCGTGCGCGTCCGAGTCGATCGAGAACCGGCACCCGGCCTCCACCGCCCGCCTCAGCAGCCGTTTGGGCGGATCGAGCCGTTCGGGACGCGAGTTGATCTCGACCGCGACGTTGTAGGCGGCGCAGGCGTCGAAGACGAGCGCCGCGTCGAACTCCGACTCCGGCCGCAGCCCGCCGCGGCGGCCGCCGGCCTTCACGATGCGGCCGGTGCAGTGCCCGAGCACGTTGACGCGGGGGTTGGCGATCGCGGCCACCATCCGCTTGGTCATGTCGACGAGCGGCATCCTGAGCTTGGAATGCACGCTCGCCACCACGATGTCGAGCCGGTCGAGCAGTTCGGCGTCCTGATCGAGCGCGCCGTCCTCGAGGATGTCGACCTCGATGCCGGTGAGGATGCGGAAGGGCGCCAGCTCCCGGTTCAGCTCGGCGACGACGTCGAGCTGCGCGCGCAGCCGGTCGGCGGACAGCCCGTTCGCCACCGTCAGGCGGGGCGAATGATCGGTCAGCGCGATGTACGAATGGCCCAGCGACCGCGCCGTCTCGGCCATCTCCTTGATCGGCGAGCCGCCGTCGCTCCAGTCGGAGTGCGTGTGCAGGTCGCCCCGCAGGGCCGTGCGCAGCGCGGCCGCGGCCGCATCGAGCGACTGGCCGGCGGTGGCCTCCAACCGGCGCAGATAGGTCGGCACGTCACCGTTCAGAGACTCTTCAATGACCAGCGCGGTCACCTTGCCGATACCGGGCAGTGAGGTCAAGGTGCCGGCGCGGACATGCTCGGCCAGCGTCTCGGGAGGCATCGCCGCCACGAGGTCCGCGGCCTTCCTGAAGGTCCGCACGCGGTAGGTCGCCTCGTGTGCTCGCTCGAGCAGAAAGGCGATCCGGCGCAACGCCTCGACAGGATCCATGCCCCGACCGTACCGACCCGAGGCGATCCGCGCCGCCCGGCAGCCGGCGATCTGGCCGGCGGGCGGCCCGTCGGCCGGAACCGGTCCGGATCGCGCGGAGACGCCGTAACCGGCCGGGGCGCGCCTGCGCGGAAGGCCGAGATGGGAGGCTTGGGGGGTGGAGCAGACCTCGAACGACGCGGCCGTCCGTGCCGAGACCACCAAGCGGATCGAGCAGACCATGGGCGACCTCGGCACCGCTGCCATGGCGCGCATGGAGGACAAGCTGCCGTGGTTTCGCCGCATGACCGCGGAGAACCGCTCGTGGATCGGGCTCGTCGCCCAGGCGGGCATCGCCGCGTTCGTCGAGTGGTTCAAGAACGAGGAAAAGCCGCGGCCGGCCATCGCCGGCGAGGTGTTCGGCACCGCCCCACGTGAGCTGATGCGGGCCGTACGGCTGCAGCAGACCGTCGAGATGGTCCGCGTCATCATCGAGGTGGTCGAGGCGAGGGTCCCCGAGCTGGCCGCGCCGGGCGGCGAGACCCAGCTGCGCGAGGCCGTCCTGCGCTACACCAGGGAGGTGGCCTTCGGCGCCGCCCAGGTCTACGCGCGAGCGGCCGAGAGCCGCGGCGCCTGGGACGCCAGGCTCGAGGCGCTCATCGTCGACTCCGTGCTGCGCGGCCAGGTCGACGACGGCATGCACTCGTGGGCGGCGGCGCTCGGCTGGGCGGCGACCCCGGTCATGGTCCTCGTCGGGCAGACGCCCGAGGAGGACGCCGAGGCGATCGTCGACGAGATCCGCGTCGTGGCGCGCCGCGCCCGGCTCGACGTCCTCGCCGGCGTCCAGGCCAGCCGGCTCATCGTGATCGTCGGCGGGATGGAGGACGACTCGCTGGCCGCGGCCCGGCAGCTGGCCGGCAAGTTCGGGCCCGGGCAGGTCGTGGTGGGCCCGCGGGTCGCCGACCTCTACGGCTCCAGCGCGTCCGCGCAGGCGGCGCTCGCCGGCCTGCGGGCGGCGCGCGGCTGGCCGGACGCGCCGCGCCCCGTGCTGGCCACCGACCTGCTGCCTGAGCGTGCGCTGGACGGCGACGAACACGCCCGGCGGTTCCTCGTCGAGGAGGTGTACACGCCGCTGCGCGCGGCCGGGGCCCCGCTCCTCGACACGCTGACGACCTACCTCGAGCAGGGCTCGTCGCTCGAGGCGACCGCGCGTCTGCTGTTCGTGCACCCCAACACGGTGCGATACCGGCTGCGGCGGGTCACGGAACTCACCGGCTACGCCCCGGCGGACGGGCGGGCCGCCTTCACGCTGCGGATCGCGCTCGTCCTCGGTCGCTTCGAGGGACATCCAGACGGCAGGTAGGCCGGAGCCCAGACTTATAGCCCACCTACAAACCACCGGCCGGGAACTTCGTACACCACCGCATCCATATATCGGACCCCTACAGGGCAGGGTGGGACTTGTGCTTGTCATCGCCGCGCCCGGCCAGGGCGCTCAGAAACCGGGGTTCCTCCAGCCATGGCTGGAGCTGCCCGGGGTCGCCGACCGCCTGACCTGGTGGTCGGCCGTCACCGGGCTCGACATCGTGCGCTACGGCACGACGGCCGACGAGGAGGAGATCCGCGACACCGCGGTGGCTCAGCCGCTGCTCGTCGCGGCCGGACTGGCGGCCGCCGCCGAGCTCGACGTCACCCCCGACGTGGCGGCCGGGCACAGCGTCGGTGAGCTGGTCGCGGCCGTGCTCGCCGGGGTGCTGTCCGCCGAGGCCGCGCTCGTCTTCGTACGCGAGCGGGGCCGGGCGATGGCCGGCGCCGCCGCGGTGACCGAGACCGGCATGACGGCGGTGCTCGGCGGCCGGCCCGACGACGTGCTGGCCGCCATCGACAAGCACGATCTGACGCCCGCCAACATCAACGGCGCCGGCCAGATCGTCGCCGCGGGCACGTTGCCGCGGCTCGCGGCGTTCGCCGACGACGCGCCCGCCGGGGCGCGGCTGCGGCCGCTCCAGGTCGCCGGGGCCTTCCACACCGAGCACATGCTGCCCGCGGCCGACGCGCTGCGGCGGCTGGTGCCCGGCATGCCCGTCGCCGATCCGCGGACGCGGTTGCTGTCCAACGGCGACGGCGGGGTCGTCACCTCGGGCGCGGGCTACGTGGCCCACCTGGTCGACCAGGTCAGCCGGCCGGTCCGCTGGGACGCGTGCATGACCACCATGGCCGAGCTCGGCGTGACCGGGCTGATCGAGCTGCCCCCGGCAGGCACGCTCACCGGCCTCGCCAAACGCGCGCTCCCCGGCGTCGAACGGGTCGCGTTGCGAACTCCCGACGATCTCGACCAGGCACGTGAACTTCTCCGGAGCGGAGGGCGCGCATGACATCCTTCACTATGCCCGCGGGGGCACCGGGCGCCCACATCGTCGCCTTCGGGCACTATCAGCCGGCCAGGGTGGTCACCAACGACGACCTGGCCCAGCACGTCGACACCACCGACGAATGGATCCGCAGCCGGGTGGGCATCGCCGAACGGCGGATCGCCGCGCCCGAGGAGACCGTGGCCGACATGTCGGTGCAGGCCGGCGGCAAGGCGCTGGCGGCCAGCGGTCTTTCGCCCGACGACGTCGACCTGGTCATCGTGGCGACCTGCACGCCGGAGACCACGATCCCCAACGTCTCCGCGAGCGTCGCCCATCGGCTCGGCATCGCCGCCCCCGGCGCGTTCGACGTCAACGCCGCCTGCGCGGGCTTTTGCTACGCGCTCGCCACGGCATCCGACGCGATCCGCGGCGGATCGGCGCGCAACGTCCTCGTGATCGGCGCGGAGAAGCTCTCCCAGTGGGTCGACTGGACCGACCGTACGACCTGCATCATCTTCGCCGACGGCGCGGGCGCGGCGGTCGTGACCGGCGCCGCCGCCCCCGGCATCGGTCCCGTCGTCTGGGGCAGCGCCGGCGGGCACGCCGACAAGATCTTCATCAAGGACCGCGGCTCGCACCTGTACCAAGAGGGGCAGTCGGTCTTCCGCTGGGCCACGACCACGCTGCACCCCGTGGCGATCGAGGCCTGCCGGCGCGCCGGCGTCGACCCGGCGGACCTGGCGGCGTTCGTGCCGCACCAGGCCAACCTGCGCATCGTCGAGGCCATCGCGCGCCGGCTCAACGCGCCCAACGCGGTGATCGCCGACGATATCGTGACGGCCGGTAACACGTCGGCAGCGTCGATCCCGCTGGCCATCTCGCGCATGGCCGAGCGCGATCAGCTGCCGTCCGGGGCACCCGCCCTGATCCTCGGGTTCGGGGCCGGACTAACGTACGCCGCCCAGGTCATCAAGATTCCGTAGGCCGATCGGTCTGCGCCCGACGAAAGGAGAAGCAAGCACATGACCGAGCAGGAGATCCTGACCGGCCTCGGCGAGATCATCGAGGAGATCGCCGGCGTTCCGGCGGCCGAAGTGACGCCCGACAAGACCTTTGTCGACGACCTCGACATCGACTCGCTGTCGATGGTCGAGATCGCCGTGGCCGCGCAGGACAAGTTCGGCGTCGAGATCCCCGACGACGAGCTCAAGAACCTGAAGACCGTCAAGCACGTCATCGAGTACGTCCAAGCCCAGGGCATCTCGGCCTGACGGCGCGCGCGGCGCGCCGCCCCAGATCATTCGCGGCGCGCCGCCCATGTCCCGTCCGTCCGGCCGATAGCCGCCCGCCCGGCGGCGAGCGGCCCGTACGCAGTGAGGAGAGAGCACGACCATGAGCACAGGTCCGGCGACCGTCGTCGTCACCGGCCTCGGCGCGACGACCCCCCTCGGGGGTGACGTCGCCTCGACCTGGTCGGCTCTGCTCGCCGGCCGATCCGGCGTCCGGCCCCTCGAAGCGGACTGGGCGGCCGAACTGCCGGTGCGGATCGCCGGCATCGCCGCGGTCGAACCCAGCGAGGTACTGCCTCGGCACCGGCTGCGCAAGCTGGATCGCAACGAGCAGTTCGCGCTCATCGCCGCGCACGAGGCGTGGCGGCACGCCGGGTACGCCCATGGCGACCGTGAGGGGTTCCAGGTCGATCATGATCGTCTCGGTGTCGTGATCTCCAGCGGCATCGGCGGCATCCTCACCACGCTGGACAGCTATGACACCTTCCGCGAAAAGGGATGGAAGCGGGTCTCGCCGTTCACCGTCCCGATGCTGATGCCCAACGGCGCCGCCGGCTGGGCCAGCATCGAGTTCGGCGCGCGCGCCGGCGCGCACGCGGTGATCAGCGCGTGCGCCTCCAGCGCCGAGGCCATCGCCTACGCCATCGACATGATCCGCGTCGGGCGGGCCGACGTCGTCATCGCCGGGGGCGCCGAAGCGGCGATCCATCCGCTCAACATCGCGGCGTTCGCGGCCGCGCGCGCCATGTCGACGCGCAACGACGAGCCCGAGCGGGCGTCCCGGCCGTACGACAAGAACCGCGACGGGTTCGTGCTGGGCGAGGGCTCCGGCGTGATCGTGCTGGAGTCCGAGGAGCACGCCCGGGCGCGCGGCGCCGAGGTCATCGCGATCGCGGCGGGAGCCGGGTACTCCGCCGACGCGCACGACATCGTGCAGTCCGACCCCGAGGGCATCGGCGCGGCCATGGCCATCAAGCGCGCGCTGGTCGACGCCGGCCTGGCGCCCGAAGACGTCGTGCACGTCAACGCGCACGCGACGTCGACGCCGGTCGGCGACATCGCCGAGGTGGCGGCGCTCAAGCGCGCGCTCGGGAAGACCGCCGGAGACGTCGTGGTCACCGGCACCAAGTCCATGACGGGGCACCTGCTCGGCGGCACCGGCGCCGTGGAGTCGATCGCCACCGTGCTGGCCCTGCGCGAAGGGCTGGTGCCGCCCACCATCAACGTCGACGATCTCGACGACGCGGTCGATCTTGACATCGCCGTCGGCGAGCCGCGGCGGCTCCCCGACGGACCCGTCGCGGCCCTGAACAACTCGTTCGGCTTCGGCGGACACAACGTGACCGTCGCCTTCAGGCGCGCACTTTAGGCAAGGAGTCAATCGACGTGACCGTGCTCGAGAACCCGCTGGTCAGCTCGGCTCCGGCCGGCGAAGCGGCGCAGGCCGCCGATCCACGCGACCCGCGAGTGAGACTGCTGGCGCTCTTCGACGAGGGCAGCATGCGGCTGCTGACCGACGAGGACAGCAGCGGCGCGCTCGCCGGCGTCGGCCGGATCGAGGGCATGCCGGTGGTGGCCTTCGCCAGCGACCCGCGCGTGCAGGGCGGCGCGATGGGCGGCGAGGGCTGCGGGCACATCGTGCACGCCTACGATCACGCCATCAGGGAGCGGCTGCCCATCATCGGGGTCTGGCACTCCGGCGGCGCCCGGCTGGCCGAGGGCGTCGAGTCGCTGCACGGCGTCGGGCGAGTGTTCGCCGCGATGACCCGGGCGTCCGGCCTGGTGCCGCAGATCTCGGTGGTGCTCGGCGCCGCCGCGGGCGGCGCGGCCTACGGGCCGGCGCTGACCGACATCGTCATCTTGTCGGAGGGCGGCCGCATCTTCGTCACCGGTCCCGACGTCGTACGGTCGGTCACCGGCGAAGACGTCGACATGGCGTCGCTGGGCGGCCCCGAGCCGCATTCCAAGCGGTCCGGCGTGGTGCACATGGTGGCCAAGGACGACACCGAGGCACTGGTGCAGGCCAGGCGGGTGGCCACGTTGCTGGGCCATCAGGGGCGGGTCCGCATCGACGACGTGGCCGACGTGGACCTGGCCGGCGTCCTGCCCGACAACGCGCGTCGCGCCTACAGTGTGCTGCCCTTGATCAAGGACTTGGTGGACGACCCGGAGGCCCTGGTCGAGTTGCACCCGAAGTGGGCGCCGAACATCGTGACCGCGCTCGGGCGCCTCGGCGGCGGCACTGTCGGCGTCATCGCCAACAACCCGCTCCGGCTGGGCGGTTGCCTGGACGCGACCTCGGCCGAGAAGGCCGCCCGCTTCGTCCGCATGTGCGACGCGTTCGGGGTGCCGCTGGTCGTCGTGGTGGACGTCCCCGGCTACCTGCCGGGCGTCGGCCAGGAACACGACGGCGTCGTGCGCCGCGGCGCCAAGCTGCTGCACGCGTTCGCCGAGGCCACCGTGCCGCGGGTGACGCTGGTCACGCGGAAGGCCTACGGCGGCGCCTACATCGCGATGAACTCCCGGTCGCTCGGCGCGACCAAGGTGTTCGCCTGGCCGACCGCCGAGATCGCCGTCATGGGCCCGGTGGCCGCCGTCCGCATCCTGCATCGCCGCAAGCTGGCCGCGGTTCCCGAGGAAGACCGGCACGCGCTCGAAACCGAGCTCGCCGCCGCCCACGAAAAGATCACCGGCGGCCTCGACCGGGCCCGCGATCTCGGCGTCATCGACCAGGTCATCCAGCCCCAGGACACGCGCACCGCCATCGCCCGCGCCATCGCCCAGGCCACCCCGGCCCGCGGGGCGCACGGCAACATCCCTCTCTGAGCGCGCGCCGTCTCGATGACGCGGCGGGTCCCGGCCTCGCCGAGGACCCCGCCATACCGGCCCGGTCGCCTGGTCGGCCGCCCGGTCATCGGGTGCCGAGCGAGGTGTCAGAAGGGGCCGTTCATGATGATGCGCCGGTGGACTTTCCGGCCGGCGCCCACCGGTACGGCGGTGTGCATCGTCATGGTGTTGTCCCACATGAGCAGGTCGCCGACCCGCCATGTGTGCTTGTAGACGTTGCCCTCGCTCGTGGCGGTGGTGAAGACGGTCTTGAGCAGCCGGCTGCTCTCGTCGTCGGCCATGCCGACGACCTGCGGCATATGCCACTCGTTGAGCACGAGCGTCCGGTGGCCGCTGATCGGGTGCCGGTGCACGAGCGGCATCGTGTAGTTGCGAAGGTGGGCCATCCGCTTGGACAGCTCGGCCTCCGACCAGCCCTTGCGCAGGAGCATTCCCCGTTCCAGCCGCTTGGAGATGCTGTCGCGTATCGGGTAGTAGCCCTCGTGCTCCTCGAGCGCGGTCCGTTGGTCCGCGGGCAGGATGTCGATCGCCGCGCGCATGTCGCAGAACAGCGTCTCGCCCGCCTCTGTCGGTGCCTCGTCGCACAGGAAGGTGGTCAGGGGGGACTGCCCGGGGACCTCCACATGGTCGGTGTGCCAACCGGTGTTGTCGTCGTCGCCGGTGATGGTCAGGTGTTCGATGTAGGGGTGCCCGGCGGAGCGACGGTGCACCGGGAGAACCTCACACAGCGGGCCGAACCTGGCGGCGAAATCGGCGTAGGCGTCGTTGTCCATGGCGACGCCCCGGATGAGCAGAAGCGCGTGCTGGTAGAGCAGCCGGTGCAGTTCGGCCATCTGATCGGCCGCGTCCGAGGCCGGATCGAAATCATGGACGCGGATCCCCAATCCGAAGTCGGTGAGTTCCTCGGTGCGCATCTTCTTCTCCTGAGTGGCCGGACCATTGAGGTCAGCGGCCCCGGCTTTCCTGACCGGGGTCGTCGAGTGCGGCGAGGTGGGCGCGGATGGCGTCGGCGGTGACCCGCGGGTCGTAGGTGCGGTCGAGCCCGCGGGCGGTGAGGATGTCCAGCGCGGCCTGCCAGTGCCGCCGTGCCGGCTCGCGATCGCCTTCGCCGCGGTGGGCGTGCGCGATGCCGTCGTGGGCGCGGGCCTGGTTGGTGGGATGCCCGAGGTCGGTGGCGATGGCCAGCGCGCGCCGGTGCCGGGCCCGGGCATCCGCATGGCGGTCCATTTCGCAATATGTACGACCTAGGCCGTCGAGGGCGTCGAACTGGGCGGTGCCGTTGCCGGTGGTGCGGGCGACGGCCAGGGCGCGCTCGAAGTGATCCAGCGCCTGCTCGTGCCGGCCCTTCGCGAGTTGGACATGCCCGAGGCCGTACAGGCAGTTGTGCTCCGCCGCCCGGTTGCCGGTGAGCAGGGCCAGGTCGAGCGACCGCCCGTAGTAATCGACGGCGCGGTCGTACCGGCCCTGGACACGGTGGAGGTGGCCGAGGCAGCGCAGCGCGTGCGCCTCGCCCTCACGATCGCCGGTGGCGCGCGTGACGTCGAGGAGCCCTCCGTAGTAGTCCGCCGCCTCCTCATACCGCCCTCGGACCCGGTGTGTGTAGCCGAGCCCGGCCAGCGCGTGCCGTTCGCCGGCCCGGTTCCCGCTGCGGCGGGCGGTCCGCAGCGCCCGCTCGAAGTGGCCGGCGGCCGGCTCGTACCGGCCTCGCATGCGTTCGGCCTCGCCCATCTCGGTCAGGGCGCGCACGAGCAGGCCGGCGGCGGCGCGCTGGATCAGGGCGCGGAACCGCGGCCAGTCCGCCTGCGCGCCTTTCTGTCCCGTGCTCCCTTCGTGGGGGCACCCGGTCATCGGCTGTCACCTCGCGGCGATGGGGCGACGGACTCCCCCGCTGGCGTCGCACGATGAGCGTGATCTCCGGAGCGAAGACCTACAACATCTCGAACCCTGACCGGTCTGACAACGCTCAATCCGCGCCAGTAATGGTCATGTCAACCTTTCGGTACCCTCTCCGCGTCCCGCCCGGAACTGGCGAGGCGCCCCGGCAGGGCGTGCGGTTGGGGGGAAATGGCGCCGGCTGGGTAGGTTCTGCCACCATGACACGCGTTTCTCCGCATGGCTCCGGGCTGGACCTGACCGGCCGCCGTGCTCTGGTGACCGGCGGCGCGAGCGGGATCGGCCGGGCGTGCGCCGCCCGGCTGGCCGCGGCGGGCGCGCTGGTGGTGATCGTCGACATCGCCGCGGACGCGGCCAAAGAGGCGGCCGAGGAGATCGGCGGCTCGGCGCAGGTGGTGGACCTGTCGAATCTGGCCGCGGTCGACACGCTCGACTGCGCCGTCGACATCGTGGTCAACAACGCCGGCCTGCAGCATGTCGCCCCGATCGAGGAGTTCCCGCCGGAGATCTTCAGCCGGATGATGACGATCATGGTGGAGGCGCCGTTCCGCATCGTGCGGCGAGCGCTGCCCACCATGTACGCGCGGGGGTGGGGCCGGGTCGTCAACATCTCGTCCGTACACGGAATGCGCGCCTCGCCGTACAAGTCGGCGTATGTCACGGCGAAGCATGCGCTTGAGGGGCTGTCGAAAGTGATCGCCATGGAGGGCGCCGGACACGGCGTCACCTCCAACTGCGTCAATCCGGCCTACGTCCGTACGCCGCTCGTCGAGAACCAGATCGCCGATCAGGCGCGCACTCACGGCCTGGAACCCGGCGAGGTGATCGAGCAGATCATGCTGGCACCCGCGGCGATCAAGCGGCTGATCGAGCCCGACGAGGTGGCCGAGCTGGTCGGCTACCTGTGCTCGCCGCAGGCGGCGATGATGACCGGTGGTTCGATCACGCTCGACGGCGGCTGGACGGCCCGCTAACGCGGCGTACGGCTGCGGGATCACGGGCGATCACGCAGCCGTACGGCGGTGGGCGTTAGCCGACGTCCATGGTGTCGGTGCTGGACTCGCCGGCCTCCTCGGGCGCGATCGCGATGCCGTCCTCGACGCCGAGGTGGTACTGCTCGATGGCCTTCTGCAGGGTCGCCGGCTCGATCTCACCGCGCCGGGCCAGCCGGGTGAGCACCTGCAAGGTGATCGAGGCGGCGTCGACGTGGAAGAACCGCCGGGCGGCCGCACGGGTGTCGGAGAAGCCGAACCCGTCGGTGCCGAGCGAGGTGAAGTCGCCGCCGGGCACCCAGCGCGAGATCTGGTCGGGGACCGCGCGCATGAAGTCGCTCACCGCCACGATCGGGCCCGGCGCGCCCTCCAGCGCACGGGTGACGTACGGCGTGAGCTCGTCGCCCTCGGGATGCAGCAGGTTCCAGGTGTCGCAGTTGATCGCCTCACGCCGCAGCTCGGTCCATGAGGTCGCCGACCACACGTCGGCCGCGACGCCCCAGTCCTCGGCCAGCAGTCGCTGTGCCTCCATCGCCCAGCGCACCGCGACGCCCGAGGCGAGGATCTGTGCGCGCGGCGGCGGGCCGCCCGGCGAACCCTCGACCGACGGGGCGGCCGCGAACCGGTAGAGCCCCTTTAGCAGGCCCTTCACATCGAGGTCCGCCGGCGCGGCCGGCTGCACGTAGGGCTCGTTGTAGACGGTGAGGTAGTAGAAGATGTCCTCGCCGTTCGGGTGCCGCTCGGACGAGCCGTACATGCGGCGCAGCGCGTCCTGAAGGATGTACGACAGCTCGTACGCCCAGGCCGGGTCGTAGTAGACGCACGCGGGGTTGGTCGAGGCGAGCAGCGGCGAATGCCCGTCGTTGTGCTGCAGGCCCTCGCCGGTCAGTGTGGTGCGACCGGCCGTGGCGCCGAGCAGGAACCCCCGGCCCATCTGGTCGGCCATCGCCCAGATGCTGTCGCCGGTGCGCTGGAACCCGAACATCGAATAGAAGATGTAGATCGGGATCATGTGCTCGCCGTGCGTGGCGTAGGAGCTGCCGGCCGCGATCGTCGATCCGACCGCCCCGGCCTCGCTGATGCCCTCGTGCAGCATCTGCCCCTGCTCGGACTCCCTGTAGGCCAGCAGCAGCTTGCGGTCGACGCCCTCGTACGTCTGCCCCTGCGGAGAGTAGATCTTGGAGGACGGGAAGAGCGAGTCCATGCCGAACGTGCGGTATTCGTCGGGCGCGATCGGCACGAACCTCGCGCCGATGTTCTCGTCCTTGATCAGGTCCTTCAGCTGCCGGACGAACGCCATCGTGGTCGCCACCGACTGCTTGCCCGAGCCCTTCTTGAGCTCGGCGTACACCGCGTCGCCGGGCAGCTTCAGCGGCTTGGCGCGCACGACGCGCTTGGGCAGGTAGCCGCCGAGCGCGGCGCGCCGCTCGCGCATGTACTGGATCTCGTCGGAGTTCTCGCCGGGGTGGTAGTAGGGCGGCAGGTCCGCTTCGAGCGCCGAGTCGGGGATGTCCAGGAACAGCCGGTCGCGGAACTCCTTCAGCTCGGCCTTGGTGAGCTTCTTCATCTGGTGCGTGGCGTTGCGCGCCTCGAAGTCGGGCCCGAGCGTCCAGCCCTTGATCGTGTGGGTGAGGATCACGGTCGGCTGGCCCACGTGCTCACGGGCGGCCTTGAACGCCGCGTACACCTTGCGGTAGTCGTGCCCGCCGCGCGACAGCCGGCGCAGCTCGTCGTCGGACAGGTGCTCGACCATCTTGCGCAGCCGCGGGTCGTCGCCGAAGAAGTGATCGCGGATGTAGGCCCCGGTCTCCACGGTGTAGGTCTGGAACTGGCCGTCCGGCGTGGTGTTCATCTTGTTGACGAGCACGCCGTCCATGTCCTTGGCCAGCAGCGGGTCCCAGTCGCGGCCCCAGATGACCTTGATGACGTTCCAGCCGGCGCCGCGGAAGAAGGATTCGAGCTCCTGGATGATCTTGCCGTTGCCGCGGACCGGGCCGTCGAGCTGCTGCAGGTTGCAGTTGACGACGAAGGTGAGGTTGTCGAGCTCCTCGCGGGCGGCGAGGCCGATGGCGCCGAGCGACTCCGGCTCGCCCATCTCGCCGTCGCCCAGGAAGGCCCACACGTGCGAGCGCGAGGTGTCCTTGATCTGCCGGTTGTAGAGGTAGCGGTTGAACCGGGCCTGATAGATGGAGTTGATCGGGGTCAGACCCATCGAGACGGTCGGGAACTCCCAGAAGTCCGGCATGAGCCGGGGGTGCGGGTACGACGAAAGGCCGCCGCCCGGGTGGGAGATCTCCTGCCGGAACCCGTCGAGCGCCGATTGCGGCAACCGGCCCTCGAGGAACGCCCGCGCGTAGATTCCGGGTGCCGCGTGGCCCTGGATGAAGACCTGGTCGCCGGACTCGCCGTGGTCCTTGCCGCGGAAGAAGTGGTTGAAGCCGACCTCGTACAGTGACGCCGCCGACGCGTAGGTGGCGATATGGCCGCCGACCGCCAGCTCGGGCCGGTTCGCCCGGGACACCATGATCGCGGCGTTCCACCGGATGTAGGCCCTGATGCGGCGCTCGATGTACTCGTCGCCGGGGAACCAGGGCTCGCGCTCGGGCGGGATGGTGTTGATGTAGTCGGTGCTGCGCAGCCCGGGGACCCCGACGCGCTGCTCACGGGCCCGCTCGAGCAGCCGCAGCATCAGGTAGCGCGCTCTGGTGCGGCCCTCGGTCTTGATGACCGTGTCGAGTGATTCCAGCCACTCCCTGGTCTCATCGGAGTCGATGTCCGGGAGCTGGCTCGGCAGCCCATCGCTGATGATCGAAAAGCGTTGGCGTCCGGAAGCCACGGGGTCCCCTCTTATGCTTGCCGAGTCGTCTTTGCCGACTGTTTGTCGTCTTTGCCGTCTTTGTGGTCTGTTGTGGTCGCGACCGCGCGTAGCTTACCCACGGCGAACGAGCGGCGGCACGTGACCGTGACCGGCCGGCCGCCTTGTACAACTCCTCGGCGATCGCTCCCTGTTCCTTTCCATCGTGGTACGTTCCGACGCCCATCGCATCTCTACCGCCGGGTAACACACTTGGCGAGAAGCGCATCTCGTACCACTCTGTAGGGAAGGGCATACCCGCTGACCGGAGGTGACACGGCCATGCAGGCAAGCGTGGGAGACAGGCTCCTGGTCCACGGGAACGCCGTGGGCCATCCCGACCGGATGGGCGAGATCGTCGAGGTCCGCGGACGTACCGGGGGACCGCCGTATCTCGTGCGATTCGACGACGGCCACACCAGATTGGTGTTCCCCGGCCCCGACGCGGTGGTCGAGCCCCGTCCCGCCGAGGACGCGTCGGGCTCGCTCTGAGGCCTGATGGGCGGCCGGTGAGCGGATCTCGTCGCCGCGCGCGAACGGGCCTTCCTCATGCCTCTTGATGGGGCCCGAACCGATCGGCCGGCCGCGTGAACGGAGGTGTGAAAGCGACCTGTGGCGCGGCCCCGCGGCGGCGTCCGCGCGGCGGTCTGCGCGGCGTCCGCGGGCGGTCTGGGGGCGGTCTGGCGGCGGTCCCCGCGGGGCTGCCTGGGCGGGCACCCGCCCGGCGGCCCTGTTGCGATCGCGGATCACACGGTAGACAGGGACTATGCGGACCACTGTGATCCGGGTGACCACCGGTCGTGACGACACCGTCCACGACATCACGGCCGAGTGTCACAAGTTCCTCCAGGAGGCCGGCGGCGCCGACGGGCTGTTGCACGTCTTCGTTCCGCACGCCACCGCGGGGGTCGCCCTGATCGAGCTGGGCGCCGGCAGCGATCGCGACCTGTTGTCAGCGCTTTCCGGCCTGTTGCCGGCGGACGACCGGTGGGAGCACGCGCACGGCTCGCGCGGACACGGCAGATCTCATGTCATGCCTGCTTTTGTAGCGCCGTACGCGACAATTCCGGTCATTGGCGGCCAAATGGCGTTGGGGACGTGGCAATCGGTCGCCTTGATCGATCTCAATGTTGATAATCCGGACCGGCAGGTGAGGCTGTCGTTCCTTGCGGGAACGTGACTCGCGTGGCCAGGTTCATTCACATGCTGTCGAGACACTTGCGCGAGGGCCGGTCACTTGTGTGAACTGTCCGGCAATGCCGCACCGCGCGGCCGCTGCCATCGTGAGGGGGAGGAGTCTCCGCTCGGGCTCTGGCAGCACGCGCGGACCACTACACAGGGAGGACGTTCGTGAGCGCGACCGCAGGTCAGGCGCAGTCGGAGCGCAGCCTGGCCGAACGGCTCGGCTTCAAGTCGAGCCAGGTGGTGCAGGAGATCGGCTACGACGATGACTGCGCGGAAGAGCTGCGTGCCTCCGTCGAGGCCGTCACGGGGAGCGAGCTGGTCGGCGAGGACCTCGATGACGTGGTCGATGTCGTCCTGCTCTGGTGGCGCGAGGACGACGGCGATCTCGTCGATGGCCTCGTCGACGCGCGGACAACGCTGGCCGACGGTGGCCACATCTGGTTGCTGACACCGAAGGCCGGCAGGGAGGGACACGTCGAGCCGAGCGATATCGACGAGGCGGCGCAGACCGCCGGGCTCACCCAGACGAGCAGTGTGAGCGCGGCCAAGGAATGGTCGGGCACTCGTCTGGTGGCGCCCAAGGCACGCCGCTGACACCGGCGCCCGCATACGCCAGGGCGACGGGGGATGGCAGACTGGAGGCCGATGTTTTCTGGCTGTGGGAAAGACGTCTCCAGACTGCGGGAAAGGGAGTGCCATGGCGGTTGAGGTCGGCGACAGCGCCCCGGACTTCGAGCTGACGGATCAGCATGGGGCACCGGTGAAGCTGTCGGACTTCCGCGGGAAGAAGGTCGTGCTCGTCTTCTACCCGCTCGCGTTCAGCGGGGTCTGCCAGGGGGAGCTGTGCGAGATCCGCGACGAGCTGCCGACTTTCGGGGACGCCGACGCCCAGGTCCTGACGGTGTCGGTCGATTCGATGTTCTCGCACCGCGCGTGGGCCGAGCAGCAGGGGTATGAGTTCCCGTTGCTGTCCGACTTCTGGCCGCATGGCCAGGTGTCGCGGGAGTACGGGGTGTTCGACGAGGCCAAGGGCATCGCGACCCGCGGCACGTTCATCATCGATCCGGAGGGGATCGTCCGCTGGAAGGTGGTCAACGCCATCCCGGACGCCCGCGACCTGGACGAGTACCAAAAGGTGCTCGCCGAGATTTAGCCGGCGTGGCCGGGTTCCGGCCCCACCGCGGGGCGGTGGGGCGGAACCCGGCTCCGGAATGCTGGAGGGGGCATGCCCTGCTTCAAGTGCGGGGCGCGGCAGACTGATCCCGTACGGGGTGCGAGTCCGTGGAAGCGCGGGGTGCGCGGAGACCGTCAGGTTCTTGTCTGTCCGGACTGCCAGGCCGTATCCGACTGGGCGGCCGATCTCGATCAGTGTGCCGCCTGCGGCGCGACCGCGCTGATCTGCCGGCTCGGCGAGGTCGAGTGCCGAGCCTGCGGTCACGTACGGGCCGTCGAGCGCGAATCCGAAGGACTGGTGCCTTCGGCCGCTCCGGGCCTGTCCGAAGACGTCGCCCAGGCGCTCGCTCGCGTGCTGAAAAGCCAGCGCGCCTGAGGCCAAAGCCACCGCGCCTGAGGTCGTCGTCCCGGGTGACGGCTTCCTCCGGCCTGCCCCGATCACCCGCCGCGGGCGGCGCCGCGCCCTGACCTGGGCATCTCGAAGCGCCGAGCCGCGACGACGTACGCGGCGAGCACGGCGCCGTACACCGGCAGCCAGGCCAGCCGGTGCGCCACCCAGGCGAGGTCGACCGGCGCGTCGTGCAACCCCGGCAGGCCCCCGGCGGCGACCGCGAGGGCACCGCCGGACAGCGTCATCAGCGCGACCTGGTGCCAGCAGAAGATCGTCATCGCGCTGAGGTTGGCCACCGCCACGACGGCCCACAGCCCGGGGCGCCGCGCCAGCAGGGCCGCCAGCCGATCGTGCAGCACAATGGCCAGCCCGCACTGGACGGCGGCGAGCGCGAGCACGAGCAACGACGGCGGGTGCGCGTTGGTACGTCCGGTCCCGGGCACGCCGACCATGCTCGCCGGATAGCCCAGGTACCGCACGAGCAGCACCATGACGACGCCGCCGGCGACCGCGAGCAGCACCGCGCCGCGGCGGCCGATCCGGCCGTGCGCCCACGCCACGCCGAGCAGGTAGGCGAACGACCACCCGGGCAGCAGGTTCACCAGGCCGATCCAGCCGGGGACGGCGTCGTGCCAGGGGCCGTAGCGAAGCAGGTCGACGCCGGCCACGATCACGAACCCGAGGAGCGCCGCCCACGCGCCGAGCCGCCGCGTCAACGCGATCGCGACCGGCGTCAGCGCCGTGATCAGGGCGTAGATGCCGATGAACCACAGCGGCTGCACGACCAGGACGACCGTCGTCCGCAGTGTCCCCGCCGGCACGCCCGCCAGCGCGAGGAGCGGGAGCGCCGCGCCCAGCGCCGTGGCCACGACCACGACCGGCCGGATCAGCCGCCGCATCCGCCGGCTCACCCAGGCGCGGTAACCGCCGCCCCGCTCCCGGCTCTTGGCCGCCGCGTAGCCGCCGACCAGGAAGAACAATCCGAGCATCTGCAGCACCCAGCTCAGCGGCGCGAACGCGGGCAGGCTGATGAGCGGGCTGGTGACCCTCAGGGCCCGGCCGGGGTCCACGGTGAGGGCCAGCACGAGGAAGTGACCGACGATGACCCCGAGGATGGCCAGGGCGCGCAGCCCGTCGATCGCGCGAGCACGGTCCGGCGGGGTGGCCGCCTCGATCCTGGCGGCGAACCCGGCCCAGCGGCCGCTTGGTCGCCGTACGGGCGCGGACGGCGCCGGTCGTCTCGGCGGGAGCACCGGCGGGTTCGCGAGTGGTTCAACGGGCGTGCGCAACGAGGGTCACCTCCCGGGTGCGGCCCAGCGCGATGCGGGCGAGGTTGCGCAGCGACTCGGTGCCCGGCAGGTAGTAGCCGCCATGGCCGCGGGCCGAGCCGGTACGAAAGACCAGGGCGCCGAAGCCGGGATCAACGGGGTCGACGCCGTGGCCGTACCGCCAGATCCGGACGTTCGGGGCGAACGCGATCGGGTCACCGGGCGCGCGTGCCGCCCACACCCGTGCCCGCGTGCGCAGTCCGGAGACCGACCCGGTGTCCATGCCGGGGGAGGCGAGCGCGACCACATCGGTCACCCGCGGGTTGTGCCGGGCGGCCCGCCCGGCGACGATGCTGCCGTAGCTGTGGCTCGCCAGGGTCACCGGGCCGTCACCGGGCAGCCCGGCGAGGAAGCGGGTGAGGGCGCGCGCCCCGGTGACCGCCCGCTCCGACCGCGCGGCCTGCTGGTCGATGCTCTCCGGCGCGTCATAGCCCAGCCACACCACGACGGCCACCTGTGCGGCCGGTTCCCGGCCGCGGATCTCGGCGAGCAACGCGCGGGCTCCGGCGATCGGATTGGCCGCACCGGCCACGTCGCCCGCCACCTTGCCCGGAGCGTTGCCGGCCACCTTGTCTGCCACCTTGCCCGCGGCGTTGACCGCGGCCGTCGCCGGATCCGGGCGCCCGCTCGCGAGGATCTTGGACAAGGTCCAGCCGCAACCGGGAATGATCACAACGATCTGTCGCGCGGTCGCCAGGTCGCCGAAGACCTCGGCGATCTTGCCGTCGCCGCGCGGGTCGTACGCCAGCAGCCGGCCTCTCGACGGCCCGGGAGACGCGGTGACCGCGCCATCCGCCCGCGCCGTCCGCTCGTTGGCGGCGTACCGCAACCGGAGGGGGGCGCCGTCGAGGTTGCCGACGACGCCGGGGGCCCGCCGCGCCAGCGCGGTCCGCGCGGCGGGGGACAGGCCGGCGAAGAACCGCCGGGCCCGCGCCGGCGTCAACGCATCGAGATCGGGAGCGGCGACGCCGGGAGCACCGGCGCGGACCGCGGCCGGCCAGCCGGCGGCGCCCGGCAGGTCCGTGACGGCGCGGTGCGGATCTGATCCGTTCAGCCAGGTGCCCGCCGCCACGCCGGCCGAGACCAGGCCGCTGAGGGCGATTGTGGTCAATGTCTTCACGTTGCCGGACGCTACGGATCGTGGGACCGGTTCCACATCGCCCGCGAAACGCCTGTTCCGCGGTGGCTCGTCGGTATGACCGCGGCCCCGCGTCGACGCTCACGGGGGCATAGGCGATCTCCCCGCCGACGCCCCGAGGAGGGTCAGCCGGCGAGACCGTTTTCGTAGGCGAAGACCACCGCCTGAGTACGGTCGCGCAGGCTCAGCTTCGTGAGGACGTGGCCGACGTGGGTCTTCACCGTCTGCTCGGCGAGGAACAGTTCCCCGGCGATCTCGCTGTTGGACAGGCCGCGGGCGATCAAGCGCAGCACGTCGAGCTCGCGCGGCGTGAGCGCGGCCGTCGCGTCCGGCCGGGGCCGCTCGTGCCGGCGTCGGCGGGCGAAATCACTGATCAGGCGGCGGGTGATCGAGGGCGCCAGCAGCGCGTCGCCGCCCGCGACGACCCGTACCCCGGTGATGAGGTCGGCCGCCGAGGCGTCCTTGAGCAGGAAGCCGCTGGCCCCGGCCCCGAGCGCCTCATAGACGTACTCGTCGAGGTCGAACGTCGTCAGCACCAATACCTTGGGCGCCGGCGCCTCGGCGCCGCCGGTGCCTTCGGCTCCGGCCGCGTCTCGGGCGCCGCCCACGATCTTCTCGGTCGCGGCCAGCCCGTCCATCGTCGGCATGCGGATGTCCATGACGATCACGTCGGGACGCAGCTCACGTGCCATCGCGACCGCCTCCTGGCCGTCGCCGGCCTGCCCGACCACCTCGATGTCCGGCGCGGACGCCAGCAGTGCGGCGAGCCCGTCCCGGATCATCACCTGGTCGTCGGCGATCAGCACGCGAATCGTCATCGAGGGTCCCCTGCCTCAACCTGGGCGGCCGCGTGGACGACGCCGGACCTCGGCGCCCGGAGGGCACGGCCGCGGTGCCAGCTTAGATCGTGTCGTACGGCAGCTCCGCGCGCACTTCGAAGCCGCCCGCCTCTCGCGGTCCGGCCGTCAGCGACCCGCCGAGCATGGCCACCCGCTCCCGCATGCCCACCAGACCGTGCCCGCCGCCGGACGCCTCGGGCCGCCTGCCGCGCGGGCCGTCGTCGGTGATGGTCACGCACAGCCGGTCGGTGCCGTAGCGGATCTCGACCTGTATGTCGGCGCCCGGCGCGTACTTGGCCGCGTTGCTGAGCGCCTCCTGCACGATCCGGTACGCCGACAGGTCGACGCCGGCCGACAGCTGCCGCGGCATGCCCACGATCGCCGGCTTGACGGAGAGCCCGGCGCGCTCGGCCCAGGCGATGAGGTCGTCGAGCCGGGCGAGGCCCGGCTGCGGCACGCGCTCGGCCGCCTCGCTGTCGCCGCGCAGCAGCCCGACCACGCGCCGGGTCTCGGCCAGCGCCTCGCGGGCCGCCCCACGGATCACCGAGAACGTCTCGAGCGCCGCCGGCGGCAGCCCCTCGATCTTGTACGGGGCCGCCTCGGCCTGCAGGGCGACCACCGACATGTGATGCGCCACGACGTCGTGCAGCTCGCGGGCGATGCGAGCGCGCTCTTCGAGCACCGCCTGCCGGGCCAGGTCCTGGCGGCGCAGCTCGGCATGCTCGGCGAGGCTCGTCTCGGCCGCGTACCGGCCGCCCAGCGCGTCGCCGAAGATCAGCGCGACCGCGATGACGCCGGCCACGATCACGCCGGGCCAAAACGGCGTGCGCGTGAGCAGCACGGACGGCGGGACCATCGCCGCGATGGTGATCAGCCCCGCCGCTCCGGAGATCCGCCGCCGGTAGGAGATCGCGAGCAGGATGAGCGTGACGCAAAGGCCGAGGAAGCCGGTGACTGGCCACGGCCAGATCAGGTGCTTGCCGGACAGCGAGAACACGCCGATGAACTGGCCCGCCGCCATGATCCGCCAGGCGATCAACGGCCAGCGCGGCGCGACGAACAGCGGCGCCCCCTGGGCGATTCCGGCGAGCAGGCCGAGCGTCGGCTCGGCGTGCAGCACCTCGAGGTAGATCGCGATCGTGCCGGCCGTGTAGCCGATGCCCATCCCCCACACGAGGACGACAGCGAGCCACGCCCACCAGCGACGCGGCGGCCACAGCCACGTGCGTGGCGCCTCGGCAGGCGCACGCAGCGCCGCGTCATAGATCGCGTCGCGCAGGGTGCCGCTGAGTACGCGCTGGTCGTTCATGTGCTCCGAGCCTATGCGGGGCAGGGCCGCCCGGGCCTGCCCCTGCGGGGCCAACTCCGCGCACCCTCCCCGGTATCAGGAGCGTGGCCCGCGGGGCGAGCGCGAGCTAGCGGACCGGCAGGAATCGTACGTCGTGTTCCCGTGCTCCGGCGGCGGCGAAGGTGAGCAGGGCCGCGGCCTCGGCGGTGACGGCCTCGGCGTCGGCGGCGGTGAGCCGTTCGTACGGCTCCACGACCACGGTGGCCCTCCCGCGGCCGCGCTCGATCTTCCACAGCCCGCGAAAGAAGCCGTCGACCAGCACCGAGCCGCGCATCGGCCCGCGCTCGGCCATGTAACGCCCGCGGTGCGCGTCGCACATCACGCGCGTGCGATCGGCATGGGACAGCAGCAGGTTGTCGTACTCGGGGAGGAGACGCACCGGCGCGGGCACGCCGGGCTCCGGCCGGGGCGCCGTGGGCAGGTCGAACAGCTCTTTGCCGTCCTCGGTCACGAAGACCCGCAGGCGCGGGCGGAGCCGGTCGATCACCTCGCGCAGCCGGGTCAGGCCCGACCAGGTCTGCGCGTCCATGACGGTCGCCGGGCCGAACGCGGCCAGGAACCGCAGCACCATCTCGTCGGGCGCGGTGTCGCCGGCGAGCGGCCGGCCGAGCCACGACTCGGTGGTGGTGTGCACGGCGACCCCGCCGGCGTCCCACACGCCGCGCGGCGGCAGCTGCGCCAGCGGCACCGACGTGCGGACGGCCATGGCGAGCGCGAGCGGGTCGCGCCCCGGCCAGCGTTCGGCCAGCGACTCGCCGAGCTCGTTGAACGTGCGGGGCCGCTCCTCGACGAGGGCCCGCCCGGTGGCGGCCAGGTCCGCCATGTCCACGCCGTCGAGGCTCCTGCCGAAGGTGCCCTTGAGGGCGCGGTCGAGGCCGGGCTGGATGACGGGGCGCAGGGCCAGGCAGTCGCGGGCGCTGACCAGATGGATGGTCGACCGCATCAGCGCGATGCGTACCACCGCCCGCTCGGTGAGCAGCCGCGCCAGCTCGGCGTGTTCGAAGCCGGCCAGTCGCGTCCACAGGCCGACGTACGGCGCGGTGGGGTGCTGCGCCTGCATGCCGGCCAGGTGCTCGATGGCGGCGACGGCCGGCATCCGCCGCCGCTCGAGCAGCAGCTGTCGCGCGAGCAGGGCCCGGTTGAGCGCGCGGCGGCCGAGTACGTCGCTGGTCACCCGGCCAGCCTAGCAGAACGGAATGATTCGTTCCGCATGCCTATCTGATCGCGGCCACGAACTCGTCCTGCTGGTTCGCCTCGATCGGCCGGGTCATGCTGAAGACCGATCGGAACGTGGAGCCCGCGTGGTCAAGGCCCATGTAGTCGCCCAGGAACAGGCCCCCGGCGTCCGGCGCCAGCGTCACGTCGAAGGAGCCGCCGACGTGACGCTCCCGCCATGGGGCGCCGTCGCGGATGCAGCGAGGGCCGTCGCAGGTGACGATCCAGTAGTCGGTCAGCGCGCCGGGCGCGGCGGTGTCGCGCCGGAAGTCGTAGTAGGTGACGCCGATCCTGCCGCGCTCCGCCACGTCGACCATTGGGGTGAACGCCTGGCCGTTGCCCTGGGGCGCGGAGTCGGGCGTCTTGCTCACGCGCACCGGGGCGGTCCACGTGCGCCCGCCGTCCCCGGACGAGGTGAGCATGATCGCCGCGCCGCTCTGGGTGAAGCGTCCGTCCTGCCAGACGATGTACAGGCGGCCGGTGTGCCGGTCGACGGCGATGTCGGGCACGATGTCGGCGGTGCGCAGCGGCCGGCGCCCGTCGGGCTCGACGATGTCGGCCGGGTCGATCCGGGCGACCGTGATCGGCGCGGACCATGTCCTGCCGTGATCGGTCGAGCGGATGATCCGGATCAGGTTGTCCTCGTCGCCCTGGAGCGGCGTCGCCGTCGGGTGCGGGCGGGCGAACGGATGCTCCGGCTCCTCAGCGGCCCCGGCCGGACCCTCGAAGAACACGTCGATGAGCGTGCCGTCGGGCTGCACGACGATCTGGTTGGAGATGGTGAAGCGCGGCGTCGGATCATAAATGATCTTTGCGGGCTCCCAGCCGCGGCCGCCGTTGATCGTGCGGGCGAACCATACGGGCTGGCCGCCCTCTTCGTTCGTCCGGTCCCACACCGCGTAGACCCGTTGGGAACTCGTCGGATCGGCGGTGATGAGCTCCTTGTCGTTTTGCAGCGCCTCGGCGGTGTCGCTCTTGAGTATGGCGGGGCGGCTCCAGTGCAGGCCGCCGTCGGTCGACTTCGAGGCGAGGATCGCGTTGCCGAAGTCGCTCACATTGAACGACAGCGAGATCTCGTAGAGGTCGCCGTTGGGCGCGAAGCTCAGCCCCGGGTCGGATGCGCGCTCGAAGGTGCCGCCGGAGCACTGCGACAGGCCGGGCACCACGACCTGCTTCCAGTGCGCCCCGCCGTCGCGGGTGACCGAGGCCACCAGGCCGCGGGCCCCGCCGTCGCTCCAGCGGTCCTGCTGGTAGTACGCGACGATGTTGCGTGGATCGCGGGGATTGACGGCGATCCACGGTTCCACCTCGGCGCCGGCGAACAGCGTGCTGCTGGGCGTGCCGCCCGCCGTACAGCCGGAGAACGGAGTGCGGCCCGACACCGCGCGCGGCGCCGACGACGTGGTCTGCGTGGTCTGCGTGGTCTGCGGGGACGGCGGGGTCGGCGCGTTCGTGGCCGGCGTGCCCGTCGCCGCGCCCGCCGGGCCTGCCAGGTTCCCGAGGGCTAATGCCCCCGCCGCCACGATCGCGATGGTGATCGTTCTCCGCGTGCTTCGCATGGTCGCCACGTCGCCGCCCTTCGGTCCTCATCGGCTCGGCTCCGGCGCTCCTCGGTCGAGCGCCGGAGGAGAGGATGAGGACAGCGTCCAAGCCGGGGCCGATCAGGTCGAGTCGGCCGACGCCGGGCGGACGGACAAGTGGCGAGGTGCCACGCGGCGACCGGGACGGATGTGACGACGTCTGGCCACATTCGGCCACGACGGCCGGGAGCCAAGGGTTCCGGGCGGCTCGGGGGCGGCCATTGCCCAGCCGATGCCCTCGCTTTTTTGATGACGTCGTGTTTTCGGGCGGAATGGGAACCCTGGTTTTCATGAAACCATTAGGGGATTTACGTCCTCGTAAGGGTTTTCCGCCAGATCGGACGAATTTCCCCTTATTGCAAACGATCCTACCGTCAACGCTGTTCCTTCCCCCGCCACCGGGAGGCCACCAGTGGACACCGTTGACACAACTCCCGCGATCAGCCGCCGCCGGGCGCTGCAGAGCGCCGGCGCCTTGGCGACGGCTCTTGCCGCGCTCGAGCTCACCGGTCCGCTCGGCTTCTCGCCCACCCGGGCGTACGCCGCCGCCGCACCCTCCGACATCCAATTCGACATCGGGGCGTTCCTCGCCACGGGCCCGCAGACCACCGACGGCGTGACGTTCCAGATGGGACCGGTGCACACGATCTTCCTCACCGCGCGGCTGCTGCGGACGCCCACCCGGGCCGACCAAGCGGAGATGAACCGGGTCCTGAGCCAGCTCGAGGCCAGCTATCCGTGGGGCGCCACCCATCTGGTGACGTTCGTGTCGTACGGCATCCCGTACTTCAACCGGCTCCCGGGCGGGATGACCGGATCCCTCGTCTCGAGCCGCATGCCGAGGCTGCTGTCCAACAACAGCAGGTTCGCGCTGGAGGAGGCGGTGCCGAGCCCGACCGACGTGGCCCCGCAGAACTCGGGCATCAGCAAGATGCGGTTCAACGTGCCGGTCGTCATCGAGCGCAACGACCTGCTGTTCACGCTGCGCAGCGACAACCCGCAGTTCCTCACCGAGGTCCTCAACTGGTTCAACGGGAACAACACGCTGCGCGGGCAGTCGGTGCGTTCGCCGGCGTGGGGCGGCCTGATCGGCTTCACGTCGAGTCGGCACATGTTCCAGCAGGCCGGCCTGCCGCAGGCGGTGGCCCAGCAGAACAACCTGCCGTTCCGCAACTTCATCCAGCACCAGTCGCCCATGTGGATGGGCTTCCTCGACCAGCAGACGAACGCCGCCGGGCCGGCGCCGATCGTGACGTTCGCCGGGAACTCCTCCGCTCGGCTCACCAACGCGACCCCGGGCAGCTATTTCGACAACGGGTCTATCCAGCATCTGTCCCACGTCATCTTGGACCTGCTCCAGTGGTTCGACATGGAGGACGCGAGCTCGCCGCCGGGCGACGACGGCGTCTTCACCGAGCGCGTCCAATACATGTATCACTCGCCGGCGATTCATCCCGGCTTCGGCGACCAGCTCACCGACGGCGGCGGCCCGTCGATCCTGCCCAACCAGAACCGCGGCCCGAATTACGCCCGGCAGACCGCACAGGGCATCGGCACCGAGGAGAACGAGCACCGGATGGGCCATTTGTCGACGCTGCAGCGCTCGTCCCGTGCCCCGGACGGAACGCCGATTCACATCAGAATGGACGGCCCCGGCTTCGACAACATGGACGTCCCAGGCGGGAGCAACCAGCCGAAGCTGCAATTCACGGTGTTCGTGCCGACGGCGGACTTCTTCGCCTCGATGCGCCGCAACCAGGCGTCGCTCGATCTGCAACAACAATTCGATGTGGATGAGGAGGAGAACGGGCTCGAGCGGTTCATTACCGCGACCCGGCGGCAGAACTTCCTGTGCCCGCCGCGCCGGAACCGCGCGTTCCCGCTCGTCGAATTCACCTGATTCGCCGATCGGCCCCACCACCGGCGTGCGTGCCGGGCGTCCTCGTCATCCGGCGCCCGGCACGCGCTCTCACCGGTGTCAGGTACCGGGGCGCACCGCCCCGGCGAAGACGCCGCGGTAGTACGACCCCAGCTTGACCTTCTTGACCCGCTTGCCCGAACTCGGGGCGTGGACCATGTAGCCCTTGCCCACGTAGATCCCTACGTGGCCCTTGTTGTAGAAGAACACAAGGTCCCCGGAGCGAAGACGGCTCCAGGAAACCTTCTTCCCGACCGCTCGGTACTGCGCCGTGGTGACGCGAGGCAGCTTCACTCCGGCCTTCCGCCAGGACGCCCGGACGAGACCGGAACAATCCCACACGTTCGGCCCGTTACCGCCGTACCTGTAGCGGTCGCCGATCTGTGCCTTCGCATAACGCACCGCGGTGGCGGCGCGCCGTTGCTGCCGAGACGTGGTCGTCGACGCGGCCGCCGGTGCGACCGTGCTCGTCATGACCTTGTCCGGTGGGGTCGCGGCCCGCGCCGGCGCGAATCCCACAATCGTCATCGAGCCGAGCGCGCCACCGCTGAGAAGCAGCGTTGCGGTACGGGAAATAAGGGGGCTGTTCAGGACGACTCCAATCGTCACTTGTGAATGCCTACCGGAGCATGGCGGGTGCTGAATTAACCCATTAGGGAAAGCTCATCCCGGCCGTTGTCCCCGGTTCCACGCCTCCTGGCTGCGTGGATTCGGCGGGTGAGCGCGCGCGGGCCGTACGTGTACGGCCTGGACTTGGGCGCGCCGCGGCGATGTCGCCGCGTCGGATACGCAACCAGACACGAGTGATTGAGGCAAATTCCGGTAATGGCGATAAGCCATATATGATCAAGGAATACGGTGCTGTCGCCCGACAAATATCCTGCTCACGCCGGGGGTTCGTGATAAAAAGGTGATGTGAGACACAGTTGCTGCGAATTGGCCGACTTAGGCCAATTCGACAGGAGTGGACGCCTGTGACGGGCTCTCGGCGTCGCCTCTCGTCCGTCCGGACTCGTCGGCGAGAAAGGGCGCCAACCGGGCAAGGGCGTCCATGGTCTGCCGGGCGTCGGGTGCGGCATCGGGTGCGGCGAGCCACTGCAGCATCAGCCCGTCGCTGATGGCGATCAGCACAGACGCGATGGCCTCGGCGTTCTCCGGCGCGGCCACGCCCAGGTCGGCGCAGACCCTGGTGATCATCGCCGCGCCGGCCTCGCGCGATTCGGCGTACCCGGCGGCGATCTTGGCGCGCAGCGTGTCGGAACGCATCGCCGGGGCGATGGCCTCGACGCACGCGGCCACCTGAGGACGCAGGTCGGCGAAGGAGTCGATGAGCGCGACCAGCGCCGCCTCCAGCCGTTCCCGCGGACCGCCGGCATCCGCCCCGAAGACCGCTTGCTCGACGCGGGCCGTCCAGGTGCGGAAGCACTCGCCCAGCGCCTCGTCCAGCAGCGCCTCCTTGCCGCCGAAGTGGTAGCCGATCGAGCGCAGGTTCGTGCCGGACGCGGCGACGAGGTCGCGGGCGGTGGTGTGGGCATAGCCCTTGTCGCGCAGGCAGATAAGCGCCGCGGCGAGAAGCCGGTCACGATGGCCGCGGGCGGGGCGGTCGGGAGACATACGACGATGGTATACAAACGTGTAAATCTCATGTATACAAACGTATAAATCGCGTGCCCTGATCGCCTCGTTCGATCCGAGGAGAGACGATGCCCTCTGATCCGCCCGCTTCATCCTCCGCTCCCGCGGCGCCTTCCGGGCCTGCCGAACCGGCCGCCGAACCGGCCGCCGAACCGGCCGCCGAACCGACCCTGCCCGAGCCGCCCGGTCCTCGACTTCCCGCGTGGGCGCAGACGCTGCTCTTCCTCGCGCGGCCCGACGCGGTCTTGGCGTCGGCGCATCGGCGGTACGGCCCGGTATTCCGGTTGCGGCTCGCGGGCATGCCGCCCGAGGTGTTCGTGACGACCGCCGAGCTGGCCGAGCGGGTCTATGCCGTGGACGCGGGCCGCGGACGGGCCGGGGAGGTGCGCCGCCAGGTGCTGGAGCCGGTGGTCGGCCGGCACTCCCTGCTCAGCCTGGACGGCGAGCCGTGGCGCCGGCACCGCAAGCTGTTGAGCCCGCCGCTGCACGGCCGGGCGATCGCCGCCTACCGGGAGGAGATCGCGCGGATCGCCGCCGACCATATCGGCCGCTGGCCGGCGGGTGTGCCGTTCGCGCTGCGGGATCGGATGCAGGACATCACCCTGGAGGTGATCTTGCGGCTGGTCTTCGGCATCCGCGACAGCGCGCGGCTGGAGCGGCTGCGGACGCTGATCCCGCGGCTGATCGACACGGGTGCGTCGACAGCGGTGTTGCTGCTACCGCCCCGGCTGCGGGCCTGGATGGAGCGATCGCCGCTCCCGCGCCGGTTGCCGTTCCTGCCGACGACCCGGTTCTTCGCCCGGCGCGCCGAGATAGACGCGATCTTGTACGAGGAGATCGCGCAGCGCCGGTCGGCCCCCGACCCCGCGGCCACCGACGTGCTGGCGCGGCTGCTCGCCGCCCGCGACGAAGACGGGCGGCCGATGAGCGACCAGGAGCTGCGAGACGAGCTCATCACCATGCTGGTGGCCGGCCACGAGACCACCGCCACCGCGCTGGCGTGGGCGTTCGAGCGGCTGCTCCGCGACGAGAGGGTGCTGGCCCGCCTGCGGCGCGAGCTGGCGGCGGGCGACGAACGGTACCTGGAGGCGGTGACGAAGGAGGCGCTGCGGGCCCGTCCCGTCGTCTACGACGCCCCACGTCTGCTCGACGCCCCGCTTCGCCTCGGCGATCACCAGGTCCCGGCGGGCTGGTTCGCGGCGCCGCTGATCAGTCTCATCCACCGCGACCCGGCCGCGTTCCCCCGGCCTGAGGAGTTCCGCCCGGAACGGTTCCTCGGCGCGGACGGGCAGGACGCGGACGGGCAGGACGGGGAGCGGGCCGCACTGGCCGGCCGGGCGTGGATGCCGTTCGGCGGCGGGCGCCGCTACTGCGTCGGCGCCCAGCTCGCGCTGCTCGAAATGCGCGTCATCATCGCCGAGGTGCTGTCACGGGTGGAACTCGCCGCGCCCGACGCGCGCCCCGAACCCCCGAAGATGAAGCACGTCACGTTCGTGCCCGCCCGCAGGGCCCGCGTCGTGGTGCGGGCGCACCGCGAGGTCGCGGCGCCCGCCGTCCGCGAGACCACCTGACACCCGAGCACCGGCCACCCCGCCCCACGCGGGCGCGTCAAGCGGTGGCGCCGGTCTGGACGGGGAGCCCGGCGCGCCGCCATTCCGGCAGCCCGCCGTCCAGCGGCCGTGCGGAGTATCCGTGCTCGCGCAGCAGCCGTACCGCCTGGGGCGCGTACACGCAGTAGCGGCCCCGGCAGTAAGCGACGACATCGATTCCGTCGGGCGGGCCTGGCAGTTGGGCGAGCCGCGCCGCGAGCAGGTCGTGCGGGAGGTTGATCGCGCCAGGGATGTGCCCGGCGGTGTACTCGGCCGTGGGCCGGACGTCGACCACGACGACGGTGGCGTCGTCCAGCCGGCGCGCCAACTCATCGTGCGCGATCGGTTCGAGCGCCGCGACGTCGCCGAGGTAGTCGCGGGCCGCGCGTTCGGCCTCGGCCAGCCGGGCGTGGGCGAGGTCCTTCAACTGCTCCACGAACCCGCCGACCTGCTCGTCTGCCTGCCGATAGAAGACCCGAGCGCCGGACCTGCGGCTGACCAGTAGGCCGGCGGCGGCCAGGATCCGGAGCTGCGCCGAGGTGTTGCCAAGGCGCATCCCGGCCGCCGCGGCCAGCTCTTCGACGCTGCGCTCGCCTTGAGCCAGCAGGTCCAGCAACTCCAGCCGGACGGGGCTGGCCAGCGCCTTGCCCACTCGGGCGAACTGCTCGTACAGCGCGGTCTTGGAAATATTGGCCCCCCACCAGGATGTTCTAAATGTCTTTAGAATATTATAGATGCGCTGAGCGGCCGGCGCGCAGAGGCGACCCCTCGGTGCGGGCCGGCGGCGCCAAGCGGACTTACGGGAGGGCCTCGTGGGATTCGACGAGACGCATCTCATTCCCCTGGTCGACGAGGGGCTGGGCAACTCCGCCTATCTCGTCGATCTCGGCGACGGCAGAGCGCTGGCGGTCGACGCTCCCTACGATCTCCGCGCGGTCCGCGCCGCGGCCGATCGGCGCGGGCTGGTCATCGGCTTCGCCGCCGAGACCCACCTGCACGCCGACTTCGTATCGGGCGCGCGGCAACTCGCGGCCACCGACGGCGCGAAGATCCTGGCCTCGGCCGCCGGCGGGCGCCGCTTCGAGCACGTCGCGCTCGCCGACGAGGACGAAGTAGATCTCGGTGGGCTCACCATGCGAGCGCTGGCCACGCCCGGGCATACGGAGGAGCACCTGTCGTTCCTGCTGCTGGACGGCGACCGGCCGCTGGGCGTCTTCACCGGCGGATCGTTGATCGTCGGCGCCGCGGCGCGCACCGATCTCGTGGACCCCGGCCGGACCCGCCGGCTCGCCCGCGCACAGTACGAGTCGATCCAGCGGCTGGCCGCCCTCCCCGCCGAGGTGGCGGTCTGGCCGACCCACGGCGCGGGATCGTTCTGCTCCGCTCCGCCGGATGACGACCGGATCAGCACCATCGGCACGGAAAGGGCGCGCAACCCGCTGCTGCGCGCCCCCGACGGCGACGCCTTCGCCGACCGGCTCATCGCCGGTCTTGGCAGCTTCCCGCCGTACTTCCTGCGGCTCGCCGACGTGAACCGGGCGGGCCCAGCCGTGCTGACCGGCGAGCCCCGCCCGGCGTTCCTCGGGGCCGCCGAGGTGTCGGCGGCGCTGGCCGGCGGCGCGACGCCGGTCGACGTTCGCCCGATCGCCCGCTTCGCCGCCGGCCACATCCCCGGCTCGCTGTCCATCGCGCTGCGCCCGCAGTTCGCCACCTGGCTGGGCTGGCTCACCGAGCCCGACACGCCCTGGGTCCTCGTCACCGACCCGGGGCAGGACGCCGGCGACGCCGTCTGGCAGGCGCTGAAGATCGGGCACCCGGCGCCGCTCGGGCACACCACCGTCGAGGCGTGGGACGGGCCGCTCGCCACCTTGCCGCTGCTGCGGCCCGATCAGCTCACCGGCCGCCAGGTGCTGGACGTACGGCAGGAGAACGAATACGCGGCCGGACACCTGCCGGGGGCCGTCAACGTCGAGCTCGGCGACCTGTCGGGTGCGCCCGTCGGCCCCGAGCCGTACACGGTGATGTGCGGGCACGGGGAGCGCGCCACGACCGCCGCGAGCCTGCTGCTGCGACGAGGCCGTGGCGACGTCGCCGACGTCGCCGTCGTGGCCGGCGGTCCGGAGGACTGGGCCGAGGCCACCGGCCGGCCGCTGGTCGAGGGCCGGTGACCGGGGGGCGGCCGGCCCGCGTCGCCACCCGTGCGACGCGGCCCACCGCGCTGGGGCTGCGCGCCAACCTGGCGCAGTTCAGCCTGCTGGTCGCGGTCAACGCGCTGGTCGGCGGGATGCTCGGCCAGGAACGCACCGTGCTGTCGCCGCTCGCCGAACAAAGCTTCCACCTGGCCGCGTACACCGCCGCGCTCACCTACATCCTCGCGTTCGGCGTCACCAAGGCCGCCGCGAACTTCTTCGCCGGCACCTGGTCCGACCGTTACGGCCGCAAACCCGTGCTGGTGGCCGGGTGGCTGATCGGCCTGCCGGTGCCGCTGCTGCTCATCTGGGCGCCGAGCTGGGGCTGGGTGGTGGCCGCCAACGTCCTCCTCGGCGTCAACCAGGGCCTGACGTGGTCCACCACTGTCATCATGAAGATCGACCTGGTCGGTCCCGAACGCCGCGGCCTGGCCATGGGCCTCAACGAGGCCGCCGGGTATCTGGCCGTCGCCGCCACCGCCATGGCCACCGGGCACCTCGCCGCCGCGTACGGGCTGCGGCCCGCGCCGTTCCTGCTCGGCGTGGCCTATGCCGCTCTCGGCCTGGGCTTGTCCACCCTGAAGGTGCGGGAGACCCGAGGCCACGCTCACCACGAGGCCGCCGCGACGGCCGGCGCCGATGACCCGCCGGCGACGCGGAGGATCTTCGTCCGTACCAGCCTCACCGAGCCGGCCTTGTCGTCGGCGTGCCAGGCGGGGATGGTCAACAACCTCAACGACGGTCTCGCCTGGGGGCTGTTCCCCCTGCTCTTCGCCGCGCACGGCCTGTCCATCGGGCAGATCGGGCTGCTGGCCGCGCTCTATCCCGCGGTGTGGGGCGCCGGGCAGCTGGCGACCGGGGCCGCCTCCGACCGTTACGGCCGCAAGCCCTTCATCGTGGCCGGGATGCTGCTGCAGGCCGCCGCGCTTGCGCTCGTCGCCGCCGGTACCGGCTTCGCCGCCTGGGCGGTGGCGCTCACCCTCCTCGGCGTGGGGACCGCCATGGTCTACCCCACCCTGCTCGCCGCGATCGGCGACGTCGCCCATCCCGCGTGGCGGGCGCGGGCGGTCGGGGTCTACCGGCTCTGGCGCGATGGCGGCTTCGCCGTCGGCGCCCTCGTCTCCGGCGCCGTCGCCGACGTCTTCGGCATCCCCGCCGCCGTCTGGACCGTCGCCGCCCTCACCGCCGCCTCCGGCCTGATCGCCGCCCTGCGCATGTACGAAACCCGCCCGCGGCTCGGGTGACCCCTACCCGCCTGTGACCGCACGCGGTCATGGGGGTCCGGCTATTTCGCGCCCCGAAGGAGACGGGAGACTCGGCGCCCGACGATGAGGTAGGCGAGCAGGACGCCGGTGGTGTTGAGGATGACATCGTCGGCGTCGAAGGCCCGCCCGGCGATCAGGACGCCTTGTGACACCTCGATCGCCAAAGATATCGTCGCGGCCGCGGCGGTGATGCGGATCACGGTGCGCAGCCCGGCGAAGATGACGGGGAGCAAGATGCCCAGCGGGGCCAGCAACATCAGGTTCCCGCCGATCTGGATGAGAGCCTCCTTGACGCTCGGCCGGTCGAGGTAGAAACGCAAAGTGCGTCCGGGGTGGGTGTTGCCGGTTGCCTGGCCCCGGTCGTGGATCGGCGTGAGCGTCAGCCGGTACGCCCAGTAGGAGAAAAGCCCGAGCGCGACCACCGCGGTGGCCACCGCGATCACACGCAGCGCGACGACGTACCAGGGCGGCCGCCTGGCGGCGCCCCGCCGCTTGCGGCGGGGCGCACCGGTCTTCCGGGCACGTGGGCGTCGCGTCTTGCCTGCTCGCACCGAACCGGCCCTGGCCCCCATGGGCACCCCCACCATCTTGATCGTCCGACCGCTAGGGCCCAACACGCTACCCCGCGCCACGGATTCGGGCGTAGCCTCCGTCACGCCGGCCGGACATGGGTCTATGGCATGGGAACGGGGAAGGTTCGCGAACTGCCTCGACGGGCTACCTGGACGGGTGGGCGCAACAGGGTTCGAACCTGTGACCGCTCGGTTGTAAGCCGAGAGCTCTACCACTGAGCTATGCGCCCTGGAAGTCGCGGCGGGTGGTCCGTCCGGCGACCGGGAAAGCGTACTGCACCTGACGGACTAGGGGTCGGAGGGGCCGTCTTGTTCGGCGAGGAAGCGTTCGAACTGGGCGGCCAGTTCCTCGGCGGTCGGCATGTCCTGCTCTTGGGCGAGCAGGGTGTCGCGTTCCATCGAACCGGCGAACGCGTCGTACTGCTGCTCCAGCGCCTTGACGACCTTCATGACCTCCTCGGAGTCGGCGACCTGCTCGGCGATGTCGGCGTCGGCCCGGGAGGCGGCTTCGCGGAGCTTGTCGCCCGGGATCGCCAGGCCGGTGAGGCCGACGATGGACTCGAGGGCGGTGACCGCGGCCGCCGGGTAGGTGGTCTGCGACAGGTAGTGCGGGACGTGCACGGCGAAGCCGACCGCGTCGTGGCCGGACTCGCCGAGCCGCAACTCGATGAGGCCGGCGATGCTGCCCGGCACTTCGACCCGGCCGAACCAGTGCGGGCGTTCGGCGACAAGCTCGGGGCGGGTGGCGTGGGACGTCACGCCGAGCGGGCGGGTGTGCGGGACGCCCATCGGGATGCCGTGGCTGTAGACGGTGAGGGAGACGTCGAGCCGTTCGATCAGGGAGCGGACCGCGGCGACGAAGCCCTCCCACATCCGGTCGGGCTCGGGGCCGGTCAGGAAGAGGAAGGGGACGTCGGCTGCGTCGTGAACGAGGCGGAGCGCGATCTCCGGGGCCTCATAGGCGGCCCAGTGATCCTTGTCGTAGGTCATGACGGGCCGGCGCGCGCGGTAGTCGATCAGTTGGTCCACGTCGAAGCGGGCGATGACACGGTGATCGAGCGAATCGAGGATGTGGTCGCGCACCAGCCGGCCGGCCGAGCCGGCGTCGATGAAGCCTTCGAGTCCGTGCAGCAGCACCGGCCGGGTCAGCCGCGGCGGCTCGCCGTCGAGCTGGTAGAGGTCCTCAGGTTTCGGCACCGACGTCCCTGCTTCCTAGCGTCCCCACAATTCATCTACTAGTTAGCAACATAGGACATCGGAGGAACCATCCCGGCGGAGTCATGGTTTGCCGAACCGGGGGAGCAGTTCCTCCAGCGACAGCGTCCCCGCGGCGAGCGCGGCGTACATCTCGTCGATCTCCGCGTAGCCGAGCCCCCGGGCGATCGACAGCGAGCCGCCGCTGCTCTCGGCCGCCAGCAGATCGATGCCCTGGGCGGCGAGCGCCTGCACCAGCCGGCGCCGCCCGGCCGCCGCGGCCTCGTCGGCCTGCCGCCGGGCCAGCCACTGCTGGATGTGCGCCCGCGTCTGGGCCGCCTTGGCGAACTCCAGCCACTCCGCGGACGGCCCCGCCTCCGGCGCCGTGAGGATCTCGACCACGTACCCGCTGCGCACCTCGGCGGACAGGGCGGCGAGCCGACCGTTGATCACGACCCCGATGCAGTGGTCGCCGATCTCGGAGCCGAGCGCGTACGCGAAGTCGATCGCGGTCGCGCCCTGGGGCAGCGCGATGACCTCCCCGGACGGCGTGAAGGCGGCGACGTTGCCGCCGCGCAGATCGGCGCGCAGGTTGTCGAGGAAGTCGGCGGAGGGGACGCCCGACTGCCATGCCAGCAACCGGCCCAGCCAGCCGAGATCCCTCCGGCCGGTCACCGCGTCGTCGCCGGTTTCGCGGATGTGCGCGATGATGCCGTACTCGGCCACGGGGTGCATCGCCCTGCTGCGGATGATCACATCGACCATGTCGCCCGCCGGGCCGATCACCACCGTGTGCAGCGACCGGTAGAGGTTGAACTTCGGCAGCGCGATGAAGTCCTTCACCCGCCCGGCGACCGGGTGGAACGCCGAATGCACCGCGCCGAGCGCGACGTAGCAGTCCTGCTCGGAGCCGTCCACCAGCACCAGGACGCGGGCCACGTCGGTGGGCCGGAGCCCGTCGATGTGACCGCCGCGTTCGACGTGCACGGCGTACAGGTGCCGCGGCCGCGTCATCACCTGCGCTGTCACGTCGTGCTCGGCGAGGCAGGAACGCATCCGGTCGAGGGCCGGCTCGAGGCCGGGCCGGATCGCCATGGCGGCCTCGGCCGCCGCGTGAGTGCGGGCGTACGCCTCGGGGTTCAGCGCGGCGAAGGCGAGATCGTCCATCTCGCGCTTGAGCACGTAGATCCCGAGTCGTTCGGCGAACGGGACCAGCAGTTCGAGCGTCCTGACGGCGATCCGCTCCCGCTTGTGCGGCGGCTGGAAGCCGAGCGTACGCAGGTTGTGCAGGCGGTCGGCGAGCTTGATCACCAGCACCCGCAGGTCGGCGGCGGCCGCGAGGACCATCTTGCGGAAGGTCTCCGCCTCGGCCCGGTCGCCCCACCGTTCGCCGTCGAGCTTGGTCACCCCGTCGACGAGCACGGCGACGTCCTCGCCGAAGTCGGCGCGCACCTCGCCGAGGGTGTACGGGGTGTCCTCCACGGTGTCGTGGAGCAGCGCCGCGACGAGCGTGGTGGTGTCCATGCCGAGCGCGGCGAGGATCAGCGCGACCGCCAGCGGATGGGTGATGTACGGCGTCCCCGACTTGCGGAGGACGCCGCGGTGCTGGCGCTCGGCCACGGTGTAGGCGCGGCGCAGCTCGGCGAAGTCCGCGTTGGGACAAACGGCCCGGTGGGCGGCGATGAGCGGCTCGACCGCCGGCTGCTCGGCCGGCAGCGGTCGGATGGACGGCAGCCGGCCGGTCCAGGCGCGGTGCCGCGCCGGCCGGGACCCCGGCCGGGACCCCGGCCGGGGGAGCGGGCCCGCGCCCGCGGGCTTGGAGGTTGTCATCGCGTGATACCCGCCTGGCCACCCAGTCTGTTACGGCGTGTAGCTGGCATTATCCGCCATGCGCTCGGTACATGTCGCCCGAGTGGCGCGATCGCCGGCACATTACTTACACAACATCTACGGAGGAGGCGGCGCGGGGGATGCAGCCGAGTCCGGCGGGCCTACGCCGGGCCGTGATCTTGTCGGGGGCCTGGGTCACAATTGAACGGACCCCGGCCCCCGAGATCGGCGTGGAGCATATGGCGGAGATGCGGCGAGCGCGCGTCGCGGTGCTGGCCTACTTCTTTCTCCTCGGCATGGTCAGCGCGGTCTGGGTGGCCCGGATCCCGGCGATCAAGCACCGTCTGGAGCTGACCGACGGCTCCCTCGGTGTCGCGCTGCTCGCCATGCCGGTGGGCCTGGTGCTCGTCATGCCGATCTGCGGCAGGCTGGTCGATCGGTTCGGCAGCGGCCGCGTCACGCGGCCGGCCGCCGTCGCGTTCGCGCTGGCCCTGCCGCCGCTCGGGCTGGCCGGCAACCTCGTTTCGCTGGTCGCCGGGCTGCTGGTGTTCGGCCTCGTCTCCGGCCTGCTCGACGTGGCGATGAACGCGCACGCCGTACGGGTCGAGCGCGGGTACGGACGGCCGATCATGGCATCGTTTCACGCGGTCTTCAGCGTCGGCGGGCTCGCGGGTGCCCTGTTCGGCGGGCTGTTCGCCGCTCTCGGGGTGTCGCCGGCCGTGACGTTCCTGGCCGCGGGCCTGCCGATGTCCGTGGTCGGCGTCGTCGCCGGGCGCCTGTTGCTGCCCTCGCCGGACCCCGCGGGCGCCGCGGGCGCCGGCATCGACGACGCCGTGGGGTCCGTTGACGCCACCGCCGGGTCCGTTGACGCCGCCGCGGCCCGCGCTGCCGCCGACACGGCGTCCGCGGGACGCCCGCGCCGGCCGGGAGTGGTGGTCGCGCTGCTGGGCGTGGTCGCGTTCTGTTGCCTGGTCGGGGAGGGCGCGGCGGACAACTGGAGCGCCGTCTACCTCCACGATGAGCTCGGTACATCGCAGGGATTCGCCGCCCTTGGCTTCGCCGCCTTCTCGATCACGATGACGATCGGACGGCTGGCCGGTGACCGCCTGGCGCTGCGGTTCGGCCCGGTACGGCTGGTCCGCGGCTGCGGGCTGCTGGCAGCGGTGGGGCTCGCCGGCGGGTTGCTCGCGGACCAGCCGATCGGCGGGCTCGCCGGGTTCGCCGCGCTGGGCGCCGGGCTGTCGTGCATCGTTCCCCAGGTGTTCTCGGCCGCCGGCAACGCCGACCCGGCACGGGCCGGTCGCAACCTGGCCCGCGTCGCCGGGTTGGGCTATCTCGGCCTGGTCAGCGGGCCCGCCCTGATCGGCGGCGCGGCGAGCGTGGTGGGGCTGCCCGTGGCGCTCGGCATCCCCGTGCTGCTGGCGATCGGCGTGGCCGCGTCGGCGGGCGCGGTGCGCCGCCCGGCCGCCGGCCTGGCCCCTGGTTCCGCCGCCGGCTCAACGTGGGGGACCGCACCAGGCTCAAGCGCCGCAGCTCCGCCGCACAGCACGGCCCCGCCGCCGCCACCCCCGGCGTGAGAACGCGCACCTCGGCGTGGGCCAGGTTGCGCACCTCGGCGGCGCGCGAACGCCGAGCCCGCGGTCAGCCTTGTGCGGGCTTGCCCCAATCGCACAGACAGAAGGGGTGACCGGCGGGATCCAGCATGACGCGCCATCGCGTGGGCGCCGGCTGGGTCTCGGCCCGGCGTGCCCCTAGCCGAACCGCCTCGGCCTCCGCCGCGTCCAGGTCGTCGACGGCGAGGTCGAGGTGCATCTGCTTGGGCACGTTGCCATCGGGCCAGGTCGGCGGCCGGTAGTGCGGCACCCGCATCGCCGCCAGCGAGCCGTGGCCGGTTTTCACCAAGACGAGATCGTCACTGATCTGAGTCGTCTCGCCGCCGAGCAGCGCCGCCCAGAAGGCGGCCAGGGTAGCCGGGTCGGCGCAGTCGAGTACGGTCAGTCCGATGCGCGCCAGGGCCACGGCGCAAGACTAACCCCTCGGGGGCCGGCCCAACGGGCGTTGACCCAACGGCCAGGCACGCCGGGCCCGTGCGGTGCTCAGCCGAACCTGCCGGCGAGGCGCCGGAACAGGGTCGGTGCACCGCCGCGCAGCCGCGCCGGGATGCGCATCCAGCCGGGCTGGTAGGCCTCGGCGCGGTCCCGTTCGATGGCGGCCACGATCGTACGGGCGACGCGCCCGGCCGGGATCGGGGCGGGGCGACGGCGTTCGTACGGCCGGCCCCGCCGGTCGAAGAACGGGGTGTCGACGACGCCGGGCAGGACCACCGAGACGCCCACGCCGCTGCCGGCGAGCTCGTAGCGCAGACTGTCCGCGAAGTAGATCAACCCCGCCTTGGTGGCGGAGTAGACGGCCTCATGGCGTACGCCGGTGGCGCCGGCGATCGAGGCGACGAACACGATGTGCCCCCGGCCGCGTTCGACCATCCCCGGCACCAGCGCGCGGGTAAGCCGGATCGGCGCGGTCAGGTTGACCGCGATGAGCCGCTCGATGTCGGCCTCGGTCATCTCCCCGAACGGTCCGGCCCAGCCCACCCCGGCGTTGTTGACGAGCACGTCGACCGGCCCGGCGACCTCGGTGTCGACATCGACCCGCTCGGTGACGTCGGCGACGAACGACACCCCGCCGGTCTGGGCCGCCACGGCCGCGAGCCGCTCGGCGTTGCGGCCGGTCAGCACCGGGCGCCCGCCGGCGGCCGCCACGGCGTGCGCGGTCGCCGCCCCGATGCCGGACGAGGCGCCGGTGATGAGGACGGTCGCGCCGGAGATCCGCATGTGCTCGCTGGGCTCCTGCTCAGTTGATGCGGGCGGTGGAATCGACGGAATCGATCGCCCCGGGCGTGGGCGAGGCCAGGTCTGCGGCGGCATCATCGTCGTCGCGAGCGGCGCCCACCGGATCGCCCGGGTCGGCCGGCCCGCCGACCGGTACCGGCTGCCCGTTCTCCATGGCGCGGACCCCGGCGGCGAGCGCGATCGGCACCCCGACGACGAGGCCGAGCGCGAGCACCGCGACGCCGGAGTCGTTGACGAGCGTGCCGACGATGGCGGTCAGCAGGGCGCCCATCAGCCCGGCGCGCAGCAGCGGCGCCTGCGCGAAGGCGAGGTCGAGCGCCCCGGCGCGCAGCCGGTCGGGGCGGCGCAGCAAGACGAACAGCAGGACCAGGCCGGCGACGACGATGGGGGTGAGGGTCATGTTGCCGAACGTGTGCAGCATCGCGCTGAACTTGCGTTCCACGACCGGCCCCGCCGAGCCCTGCAACAGGTCGCCGAAGAACCGCCCGAGGTGGGTCTGCGAGCCCGCCGGCCGCCGGTGGTCGAGGAAGGCGATGACGAGGACGGCCACGCCCCCCGCCGCGCAGAACGCCGCGAGCCGCATCAGCGAGATGCGCTTGCCTGCGACGACGAGGACGCTGACGGCCAGACCCGGCACGAAGGCGATCACGCCGCCGAAGTCGGCGCCCCACAGCGGCAGGCCGTCCAGGGCCATGGCGGTCAGCCCGAGGCCGAGCACCACCGCGAGCGCCCAGGCGCGTGCGTTGCCCTCGCCGCGCCGGATCAGCCATTGCGCCACGCCCACCGAGGCCAGCAGCGTGGAGGTGGCGAACACCGAGAACGCGATGTTGCCGAGCCCGTAGTAGCGGCCGCCGACCAGCGGCGAGTAGCCCATCAGGCTGTTGAGCTGCAGCGGCGTGCCGGTCAGCAGGTCGAGTCCGATGGTGATCGCGGTCGCCGCGGCGACGACCGTGCCCGGCCCGAGCAGGGTGCGCCGCCAGGGCCCGGCGAGCGCGAGGGCGACGACGAGGGCGTCGGCGGCGGCGAGGCTGACGGCGAGCGCGAACAGCGGACGCCCGGCGCTCCACCACGGCACGAGATTGGCCAGGTAGGTCGAGACCGGGACCGCGGCGCAGGCCAGCGCGGTCACCCGGGTCGCCGCGAGCACCCGGCGCCGCCTGGTGGCCCCCCAGCGGCGGCGCAGCGCGATGGCGGCCGCGCCGTAGAACAGCACCTGTGAGAGCACAAGCCCGGTGAAGAAGCGGGGCAACAGCCAGCGGACCGTCTGGGCGGCCACGTCCTCATCGGCCAGTGCCGTCGTCACCTCGCCGGGCTGGGCGCCGCCGCTGCGCCATGGCTCGCCGAGCGTGTCGGCGGGGATGGGCAGTCCGGCCGCGCTCAGCATGGTGGCCGTCACGTCGGGGGTGAGCACGATGTTGGGCCGGCGCGTGGAGTCGGAGGTCAGCAGACTGCCCGGCCGGTAGTCGGGGCCCACGGCGATCGCGACGCGCAGATGCGGCCCGGCCGGGTTCGCCGGGGGAGCGCCCGCCAACCCGGGCGGAGCGGGCGCGGTGGCAGGATCGTCGGAGGTGGCGGGGTTTCCCGGGTTGCCGGGGTCTCCCGGGTTCGCCTGGCCGGCCGGGCGAGCCGCGCCGGGGCCGCCTGGGCCGCCCGGGCTGCCCGGGCTGCCCGGGCTGCCCGGGCTGTCGGTCAGGCCGGCCACCAACATGGTCGCGCCCGGCGGCAGGGCGGCCTTGACGCGACCGACGACCGCGTCGGCCGCGCGTACGTCGTGGCGCTTCAGCACGTCGTCGACGGCTACCACCCCGACGGCGCAGCGGGCCAGCGCGGCAGGGCTCAACGCGGTGGCCGAGGCGGCATAGACATCGACCCTGCCCTGCGCGTCGGCCGCGGCGAGCGCGGCGCCCGGGCCCGCGGCCAGGGTGCAGCCGCCCGCGCGCCTGACCGTTTCGCCGAGCAACCCGACCGGTGCCTGGAACTTCGAGTCGAGATTGGTCTGGCGGATCCACGGGAACTGGGGCACGACCGCGCCGGCACCCGCTTGGGCGGGGACCGGAGGCGGGGTGGCGCACGGGCCGCCCGCACGGGCCGCCCGCGTCCCGGCGGAGACGGTGAGCCAGCCGTCCTGCGGGCAGGCAACCGAGCCCTGGGTGCGCACCGACAGCGCTCCCGCGGCGCCCTCGCGCGCCAGCCGCCACAGGTTCGGCGTGCGCTGCTCATCGATGTCGTCCCACGTCAAGGCCGGTACGCCGACCAGTACGACATGATGCGCCGGCGCGGCCTGCCGGTGCTCCGGTGCGGTTGACGCTGGCGCGGCGCTCGCGGACGCCTCCGTCCCCGCCAAAAGGGCGGCGCCGGCGACGAGCCCAAGCGTCGCGAGGACGAAAGCTCGCACAGAATCCTCCGCATGATCCAGCTCGCACGCCGTGATCGGCGCGGACCGTAAAGGTGAACCTACCTGGCCACGGTGGCCCAGCAGGCCAAGTTCGCCGGTCCGCCGCCGAGTGTCCGATGCGCGTCCACGGAGTGCGTCCACGGAGTGCGTCCACCGTCGCGTTCTCGCGCCGAGCGGGTCGTGCGGTCGTGGCGGCGACGGCGAGCGCTGTCAGAGTTTGGGGGTGAAGCGGCGGCGGTATTCGGGGTCTTCGGGCGTGAACGTGCCGCGCATCGCCAGCTCGACGAGCTCGACCGCCTGGGCCAGCCGGACGAGCCGGGTGCCTTCGCGCCGGTAGACGTCGAGGACCACGTCGATGCCGTGCGGGGGCACGATCTCGCTCAGGTCCGTGCGCGCGGTGCGAAACCCCTGCCTCGCGGCCTCGACGGACGCCGCGACGTGGTGTTTGGCCATGCGCGCCAGCGCGACGGGGTAGCGGCGCAGCACGCCGTAGCGGCGGTACTCAGGCGGCACCAGGTCGAGCAGCCAGGCGGTCGCCGTGTCTTCGAAGCGCTCGGCGCCGGGCGGGTGCACCTCCGGTGGCCAGCCGGGCGGAACGTACGTGCTCACCGTGGTCCTCGCTCGGCGTCGGCGTGCCGCCGGCCGTGGTGACGCGCCCTCACGACGCGGTCGCGCGATGGCGATCGGGTGGTGCCCGCCCACGTCAGCGGCTTGCTCACAACTCCAACATAACCCGCCGAATCGAAACTGTGTTCGATAGAGTTATGTCACTCTTTTTCGAACGAAGACCGCCGAATGCGGATGACGCCGGAGTCCAGATCCGGCCGATTGGGGTTGCCCGCCTGCTGGTGATCGTCGTGGCGGCGCATCTTCTCCGCCTCTTGCTCCTCGATCTGGATGCGCTTGCCGCCGCTGAACATGGCGTGCAGATCCTCGAAGATGCCGGCCCCGAACCCCGTCCCCGTCTCCGCGTCGCCGCGCAGGGTGGACATCAGCGATCGCCCGACCCCGTCCTTGGGCCAGTCCACGACCTCGGGCTGCTGCGCCTCGGTCTGGGCCGGTCGAGCCTGGCGGGCGCCGGAACGCCTGCGCCGCCGGCGGCGAAACGGTGACTTCACTCTCACTCCAACGTCTGGGCGGCCGGTATTGATCCCCCGCCATCGTCGAACACCCAGCGGGTGGGTGAGCCGGAGAAATCGTCCTGACGAAGCCCGAACACCCATCGTGGCTGGCCTGCGACCGTCGCGTTCACCGCGGGGTCCAGAAAATCGACGGTATACGACGTCTGGTAATTCTCATTCGTCAGAGCGCGGAACCGCTTGATCGTTTTCATGTCGACGATCACCTGGGCGGTCCTCTCGATCGCCACCCGATCGACGCGGCTCTCGGTGGTGACCACGCGACCCGCGCGGGTCGGCGGGTGGGCGTGCGCGGGTCGCATACCTCCATCGTCGCACGCGCCGTGCGGTACGAACCGCGCCGCGCGCGGGCGAGGGCGGACGGTAGCCTGCGTGACGTGCCTCAAGCCGCGCCGCTGTCCGACGTCATCGCGACGATCGAACGTCACTACGACCCGGCGTGGGCCGAGCCGTGGGACGCCGTCGGGCTTGTCTGCGGCGATCCCGACCAACCGGTCGAACGGGTCATGTTCGCCGTCGACCCGGTCGCCGCCGTGGTCGCCGAAGCCGTCGATTGGGGCGCCGATCTGCTGGTCGTGCACCACCCACTGCTGCTCAAGCCGGTCAACAGCGTGGCCGCCACGACCCCGAAGGGACGGCTGGTCCACCGGCTGATCACCGCGGGCGTCGCGCTCTACACCGCGCACACCAACGCCGACGTCGCTGATCCCGGCGTCTCCGACGCGCTCGCCCGCGCCGTCGGCCTGGCCGGTCCGCTCCGGCCGCTCGCCCCGGCCGCCGACGAGCCGCGGCGGGGCCTGGGACGCGTAGGATCATTGAGCCGGCCGTTGTCGCTGCGCGAGTTCGCGGCTCAGGCCGTCGCCGGGCTGCCCGCCACCGCCGCGGGCATCCGTGTCGCGGGCGATCCGGATCGCATGATCCGCACCGTCGCGGTGTCGGGGGGAGCGGGCGATTCGCTGCTGGCGGCCGCACGCGCCGCCGCGGTCGACGTCTTTCTCACCGCCGACCTGCGCCACCACCCGGCGTCGGAGTTCGGAGAGTACGACGGGCCCGCGCTGATCGACGCGGGCCACTGGGCGACGGAGTGGCCGTGGCTGGCCGACGCCGAGCGGCTGCTGGCCGGCGCGCTCGACGTGCGGACGCGCGTCTCCACGCTGGTCACCGACGCATGGACGATGTCTGAAGGAGCAAAGTGAAAGCCGCACCGGAAGCGCAGTTGCGCCTGCTCGACCTGCAGCAACTCGACAGCACGCTGGGTCGGCTGGCGCACCGGCGCCGTACGCTCCCCGAGCTCGCCGAGTACGAAGAACTCGAACGACGCAGCGACGAGCTGCGAGACGCGATCGTGGCCGCGGAGACCGAGGTGTCGGACCTCGACCGCGAGCAGACAAAGGCGGAAAGGGACGTCGACTCTGTCCGTCAGCGCGCCGATCGCGACCGGAACCGGCTCGACTCCGGCCAGGTCGGCTCGGTCCGTGACCTGGAGAACCTGCAGTCGGAGATCGCCTCGCTGCAGCGCCGCCAGTCAGACCTCGAAGAGGTCGTCCTGGAAATCATGGAGCGGCGCGAGGCGGCGGAGACCAAGCTGGCCGAGCTGCGCCGCAGCCAAGAGGAGCAGCAGGCGAAGCTGGCCGAGGTCGCCGAGCGCCGTGACAACGCGCTGCGCGAGATCGATGACGAGGCCGGGCTGTCGAGCACCGCCCGGACGGCCGTCGCCAAGGACATACCCGACGATCTGCTCCAGCTGTACGAGCGGCTCCGCAACCAGCTCGACGGGGTGGGCGCCGCCGTCCTGCTTCGCGGTCAGTGCCAGGGGTGCCATCTCGCCCTGAACACCGTCGACCTGAACCGCATCCGGAGCGCGGCGCCGGACGAGGTCGTGCGCTGCGAGGAATGCCGCAGAATCTTGCTCAGGACGGCCGAATCCGGTCTGTGACCGGCGTCGAAAGGCAGGCACGGAAACCGATGAACGCTCGGCGGGCCAAGTTCGTCGTCGAGGCCGACGGCGGGTCGCGCGGCAACCCAGGACCGGCCGGGTACGGCGCGCTCGTCCGCGACGCGGCCACCGGCCAGGTCCTGGCCGAGGTGGCCGAGGCGCTCGGCCGTACCACGAACAACGTCGCCGAATACCGCGGCCTGATCGCCGGGCTGCGGGCCGCGGCGGGGCTGTCCACCACGGCCTCGGTGGAGGTCAGGATGGACTCCAAGCTGGTCGTGGAGCAGATGTCCGGCCGCTGGAAGATCAAGCACCCGGACATGATCCCGCTCGCCCGCGAGGCGCGCGACGTCGCCTCCGCCTTCGGCTCGGTGCGCTACACCTGGGTGCCGCGGGCCCGCAACGCCCGCGCCGACCGCCTGGCCAACGAGGCCATGGACGCGGCGGCACAGGGCAAGAAATGGCGCCGCCGGACGAGTGACGGCGACGACGACCCCGACCCAGACCGCGCGTCCGATAGCACCGCCGCCGACCGCGCCGACCGCGCCGACCGCGCGGACAGCCGGGCCGCGGACAGCCACACGGCCGACAGCACCGCCGCCGACAGCACCGCCGACGTTGGGACCGGCGATCGCCCGGCCGACCGTGAGGCCGGCCGGCAGGAGCCCGCGACGCGGCCCGCCCAGCGGCTCGGCTGGATGGCGCCGACCACCGCCCCGACGACCACGCTGCTGCTCCGCCACGGACAGACGCCGTGGTCGGTGGAGCGGCGGTTCGCCGGCGTGGGGGACATCCCGCTGACCGACACGGGCATCGCGCAGGCGCGCGCCGCCGCCACGGCGCTCGCCGCGGCCGGCATCGACGCGATCGTCTCCTCGCCGCTGCGGCGCTGCCGCGACACCGCCAAAGAGATCGCCGCCGTTGTGGGCTGCTCCGTACGAGAGGAGGACGGTTTTCGCGAGACCGACTTCGGCGCGTGGGAGGGACTGACCTTCGGCGAGGCGCGGGAGCGCTGGCCGAAGGAGCTGTCCGCCTGGCTGGCCGACCCCGCGGTCGCGCCGCCCGACGGTGAGAGCTTCGCCGATACGGGCCGCCGGGTGGCGACGGCCCTCGACAAGCTGATGGTCCGGTACCGGCACCAGACCGTCCTGGTCGTGTCGCATGTGACGCCGATCAAGCTGCTGCTGCGCCACGCGCTGCTCGCGCCGCCGGAGACGCTGTACCGGATCCACCTCGACGTCGCGTCGCTGTCGACCATCGACTGGTACGACGACGGGCCTGCCGTCGTCCGCGGCATGAACGATGTCCACCATTTGAGGCAGTAAGGCGTACTGTTCCGGAGGGACCGTTTTCCACGTTCGACTCCCGGAGGTGGCGCCATGACCACACCCGCCGCAGGGCCGACCAAGATCTTGCTGCCCGAGACGCGGATTCCGCGCCAGTGGTACAACGTGCTCGCCGATCTGCCGACGCCGCCGCCCCCGCCGCTGCACCCGGCGACCCGGGAGCCGGTCGGCCCCGACGATCTGGCGCCGCTGTTCCCGATGGACCTCATCGCGCAGGAGGTCAGCACCGAGCGGTACATCGACATCCCCGAGGACGTCCTCGACGTCTACCGGCTGTGGCGGCCCACCCCGCTGATTCGCGCCCGGCGGCTGGAAAAGGCGCTGGGCACCCCGGCCCGCATCTACTACAAGTACGAAGGCGTCTCCCCGGTCGGTTCGCACAAGCCCAACACCGCGGTGCCGCAGGCGTACTACAACGCCGTCCAGGGGATCCGGCGGCTGACCACGGAGACCGGCGCCGGCCAGTGGGGCAGCGCGCTCGCCTTCGCGTGCGCGCAGTACGGCCTCGACTGCGAGATCTGGATGGTGCGGGCGTCCTACGACCAAAAGCCGTACCGCCGTTCGATGATGGAGACCTACGGCGCCCGGGTGCACGCCAGCCCCTCCGAAGTCACCTCGGCGGGGTTGAAGGTCCTCGCCGCCGACCCGGCGTCGACCGGCTCGCTCGGCATCGCGATCAGCGAGGCGGTCGAGGTCGCCGGTGGCGCCGACGACACCCGGTACGCGCTCGGCAGCGTGCTCAACCACGTGCTCATGCACCAGACCGTCATCGGGCAGGAGGCGCTGGAGCAGCTCGCGCTGGTCGAGGAGACGCCCGACCTGATCGTGGGATGCACGGGCGGCGGGTCCAACTTCGCCGGCCTGTTCCTGCCCTTCCTCCGCGAGAAGCTGGCGGGGCGCATCGACCCGCGGATCCTGGCGGTCGAGCCGGCCGCCTGCCCGACCTTCACCCGGGGCCACTACGCCTACGACTACGGGGACACCGCGGGCTTCACGCCGCTGCTGAAGATGCACACGCTCGGACACGACTTCGTCCCCGACCCGATCCACGCGGGCGGCCTGCGCTACCACGGCATGGCGCCGCTGCTGTCCCACCTGTACGAGGAGGGCGTCTTCGACGCCGTGGCCAAACAGCAGCGGGAGTGCTTCGAGGCGGGGGTGCTGTTCGCCCGTACGGAGGGCATCGTCCCGGCGCCGGAGCCGACGCACGCGCTGGCGGTCGCGATCGAGGAGGCCCGCCGCTGCGCCGACACCGGCGAGTCCAAGGTGATCCTCACCGCGTTGTGCGGGCACGGTCACTTCGACATGGCCGCCTACGACCGCTACCTGTCCGGCCAGATGGACGACCTCGAGCTCAGCCAGGAGCGCATCGACGCCGCCCTCACCCGGCTGCCCTGACGACCGGGCGGCGCGTAGTCTGCCGCACCATGAGCGAGATCTCGCTGGAGCGGCTGGATCACATCGTCCTCACCGTGGCCGACGTCGCGGCCACGGTGGACTTCTACACGCGGGTGCTCGGCATGCGTGCGGTGACCTTCGACGACGGTCGCCGCGCGCTGCGTTTCGGCGCACAGAAGATCAACCTGCATCGGGCCGGCCACGAGTTCGAGCCCAAGGCCGCCCGCCCGGCGCCGGGGTCGGCGGACTTCTGCCTGATCAGCGCCACCCCGATCGAGGAGGTCGCGGCTCACCTCGATCGGTGCGGCGTCTCCATCGAGCTGGGCCCCGTCGCCCGTACCGGCGCGCAGGGCCCGATGACCTCGGTGTACTTCCGCGACCCCGACGGCAACCTCGTCGAGGTCGCCACCTACTGACGCGTACTGTGTGGTTGCCGCTTTCTCGTACTTTGAAATGCATAGAAAGTAGACATTTTCGCTTTATTGCAAATCTGTGTTCGACGGGAGCTTTGGCGGCGCTGTTTTGTCAGTGGGCATGCGTAGTGTTGGCTTCGTGTTAAAGACACGGCAGTCGCTCCCCGAGGGCCTGGCAGATATGCCGCCCGGGTCCGCTTTGACTGCCGCGCTTGACTCAATTGATCTGTCCCGATTGAGTGCTTTGGACTGCGTCGAGGTGATGCGAGCCCGACACCGGCAGGCCAATCACGAACAGGCACGTTTGATGGCCGCCATGGTCGAGGTGGCACTGTGCGGGATCGGCCCTGACGAGCAACTGCCCCGGATGGACCGCCCTGATGAGTTCGCCGCCGACGAGATTCGCGGCGCGCTGTCGTTGACCAGATCGGCCGCCGACGGCCGCCTGCGACTGGCGTGGGACTTGATCCATCGGCTGCCGCCCGTGTTCACCTCGCTCGATCGCGGCGTCATCGACGAGCCCAAGGCCAGAGTCTTCTCCGAATGGACCGGCGGGCTTACCGACGACCAGGCCCACGCGATCTGCGAGGCGCTCTTGCCCGAGGCGCCCGAGTTGACGACCGGGCAGCTGATCGACCGGGTGAAGCGGATGGCGATAGCGCTCGACCCCGAGTGGGCGCGCCGACGCTACGCGGAAGCCGTGCGGGAGCGGAAGGTGGTCGGCTACCGCAACGAAGACGGCACCGGCAACCTGTGCGGATACCAGTTGCCCGTCGACCGGGCGGCCGCGGCCTGCGCCCATATCGACGCTCTGGCGAGAAAGGCCAAACTGGCCGGCGATGGCCGCCCGATCAACCACATCAGGGCCGATCTGTACCTGGGAATGCTGGACGGCTCCTACGCCGGGTGGACGGAGACCGACATCATCGCCCACATCCGTGCGACCGCCGAAACCGAAGTCGCGGACCACCGCGACGACGATCACGGCGACGGCTCGGCAGACCACGAGCGCATCGGTACGGCGGATCGATCCACCCGCCCGCGCGGTCACCACGGCGACGACGGCAAAGACGATCAGGATTCGCGCGGCCGGGCTGACCAGGCTTCCGCCGATGAGTTGCCCCAGGACTCCCGCCCGGGCGGGCAGGGCGGTCCGGCACGGCGGGCGGGGGTGGAGATCCGCGTAGAGATCACCACGTTGCTCGGCCTCGACGACCATCCGGCCGAGATCCCGGGCTGGGGTCATGTGCACGCCGACGTCGCACGCGGCCTCGTCGCCGACCAGACCGGCGCGGAGTGGCGCTACGCCATCACCGACGATGACGGGCGCTTGCGGTACGAAGGCATCACCCGTTATCGCCCGCAAGGCTACCCGCCGAGGGCGACGGCGCCCGCTCGCGCCGGCATCGTCGAGTTGCAGATCTCCCTGTCCGCGCTCCGCCGGCTGGCCACCCGGCCCGCACGGCTCGGCGGCTGGGCCAAGGTGATCGCCGACCTGACCCGCCAAGCCGATCGCCACGCACAAGCCGACCGGCACGAGGGCGGCTCCGAGCACCTCCATGACGACAACGGCGGGCGACGCGGCGAGATCGATGAGCGCGGCCCGCGCAGGCCCGGCAGGCCGATGCGCCGTCGTACCGAGATCAGGGACCGTACCTGCACGCATCCACGCTGCCGCACCCCGGCGCACGGCACCGATGGCGACCACATCCACGAGTGGGCGCGCGGCGGCGCGACCCGCGACGCCAACATCGGCTCGGCCTGCCGCCATGATCATCGGCTGCGGCACGAGGGCGGCTGGATCGTCACCCAGCCCCGCCCGGGTCACCTGATCTGGACGTCGCGGCTCGGCGTCCGCTACGACGTACGTCCGCCGCTGATCATCCAGGATTTGCCCGATCCGATGCCCCGACCCCTCTACCGACAGCAGGCGCCCCGCCACGATGCCGGCCAAAGCGACCCGGACCCCGCGGACGACGCCCCCATCTGGCACGAGCCCACCAGACTCGAGCCCGCGCCCCCGTCGAACCCGACGACGCGGCCCGACCCGGGCGACGAGATCCCACCCTTCTGATCAGCTCGCGTCTCGGGTCGCTCAACCGTGCCCTCAGCACCCCAGCCATGTCGGCGGGCGGTCTTCTGGCAGTCGCAGCGGACCCGCAAGCAGGCACGTCCCGGGGTGCGTCCATCCGCGGCGCGGGCCGGTGGCATCCCCGAGTTGGAGATCGTGGTCGACGTCTACGAGCGGTACGCGTACCGTTTCGCCGATCTGCCCGTACGGACGAGCAAGAAGGCGTGGTGGAGCGCAAGTCGCTGGCCGACCTCGTCTCGAGCCTGACCGCGGGGAAGCTCAAGTACGCGCTCGGTGACTTGGCGGCCCTGCCCCGGGCCGCGATGGTGGTGGAGGATCGCTACGCCGAGGTCTTCAAGAGCGCCTACGTACGTCCCGGCACCGTCGCCGACGGGCTCGCCGAGCTCCAAGTGCGCTGGCCGGACGTGCCGATCGTGTTCTGCGACACCCGCCCGCTCGCCGAGCAGTGGACCTATCGCTACATGGCCGTCGCCTGGCGATGGGCGGCCGACGCCGAATCCGTGCCCGGTGGGCCGCCGCTCTCGGCGGACGCGCCGTCGAGCGGGCCCACCCCGCCGATGTACGGCTCTGGGTGCGTTCAGTCGGCCTCGACGCGCCCGACCGAGGGCGGCTGCGTCCGAAATCTGGAGCGCCTTCCTGGACGCGCTACTCGCGGCTGGGCGGCCGGCCGTAGGCTCGCCGGCGCGCGACCCGGACGGCGACCTCGTCGAGGTCGCCACATACCGACACCGGCCGTGCGCCCGCTGAGTAGCCTTGAGGTACGGCGGACGAGCCGGCCGGGCGGTCGCGTCGGAGGACCTGGGTGGAAACCGGGTCCCTCCGCCGAGGAAGGTCCGGGCTCCACAGGGCAGGGTGGTCGGTAACGCCGACCCGGGGTGACCCGCGGGAAAGTGCCACAGAAAGCAGACCGCCCCTCCTCGCGAGGGGTAAGGGTGAAACGGTGAGGTAAGAGCTCACCAGCGCCCGAGGTGACTCGGGCGGCTCGGTAAACCCCACCCGGAGCAAGGTCAAGAAGGATCCGCTTCGGCGGACCCGCGCAGGCGTCAGAGGGCGGCCCGCCCGAGCCTGCGGGTAGACCGCTGGAGGCCGCCGGCAACGGCGGCCCGAGATGGATGGCCGCCGGTCCCATGTGGACCACAGAACCCGGCCTACAGGCCGGCTCGTCCGCCGCCCGGCCGTTTACCTGCGAAGACTCGTTCATGATCCGGCCGTGTTCCGCTGCTGTTCCGTCAGAGCGTCGGCAAGGAGCGCCTCGATCGCGCCGCGGCCGACCTCTTCGTCATCCGGGAACAGATGCCCGTACGTGTCCCACGTCTCGGTCATCGTGGCGTGCCCTAGCCGGGACTGGACGACCTTCGGGTTGCAGTTCGCCTTGATCAATCCGGAGGCGTAGAAGTGCCGGAGATCATGAAACCGGGTGCCCTTCGGCAGGCCCGCGCGCTCGACCGCCTCACGCCAGCAGTCACCGAACGAACTGCGCTGGACCATGCGTCCGATGCGG
>DASTYC010000042.1:0-2185 GCA_035765195.1 Streptosporangiaceae bacterium | reverse complement strand
GAGACCGAGGGCGCGGTCGGCGACACCCTGGTCACCTCGATCGACGCCCGGGTGCAGGCGGTCGTCGAGCAGCAGCTCGAGCAGACCATCCGCACCGCCAGGAAGACGTTCGACCACGTGACCGGGAAGAACTACGTCGCCGACTCCGGCGCCGCGGTCGTCATGGACGCCCGCAACGGACGGATCGTGGCGATGGCCGGGCAGCCGACGTACGACCCCAGCGTCTGGGTCGGCGGGATCAGCTCCCGGGCCCTCGCCCGGCTCTACTCCGAGAAGGCCGGGACCCCGCTGCTGTTCCGCGCCACCCAGGGCCAGTTCGCACCCGGCTCGACGTGGAAGCCGGTCATGACCGCGGGGGCGCTGTCGCACGGCTTCGGCCAGGACACCCGGCTCAACTGCTCCTCGGCCTTCCAGGTCGGCAACCGGGCCTTCAAGAACTACGAGTCCGGCGCCTACGGGTTCATCGGCTTCGACAAGGCCCTCCAGGTCTCCTGCAACACCTTCTTCTACCGGGTCGGCTACCACTTCTGGCAGAAGTACGGCACCGACGTCGCCGACGTGAACGCACGCGACCCGCTGGTGCACACGGCCAAGATGTTCGGCTTCGGCAGCGAGACCGGCATCGACATCCCCGGCGAGGCCAGCGGCCGGATCGCCGACCGCCGGTGGAAGCGCGCGTACTGGGAGAGCAACAAGGACTACTACTGCAAGATCGGCAAGCGGCCCGGCATGGACTTCCTGCACCGCTTCGCGCGGGAGTTCTGCATCGAGGGCTACGCCTACCGGGCCGGGGACGCGGTCAACTTCGCCATCGGCCAGGGCGACACGATCGTCACCCCGCTCCAGCTCGCGCGCGCCTACGCCGCACTGTCCAACGGCGGCACCCTGTGGGAGCCGCGTGTGGCCAAGGCGGTGGTCGACGCCGACGGAAACGTGGTGAAGCGGATCCACCCCAAGAGGGCGTCGCGCGTCAAGGTCGCCCCGCGCAACCTGCGCTTCATCGACCGTGCGCTCCAGGGCACGTCGCGCGTCGGCACGATGGCCTGGCGGCTGATCGACTTCCCCCTCGACAAGGTCCGGATCCGGTCCAAGACGGGTTCGGCGGAGGTCTACGGCAAGCAGAGCACCTCGTGGGTCGCGTCCTACGACAAGCGCTACGTCGTCGTCATGATGGTCGCCCAGGGCGGCACCGGCTCCGGCACGTCCGGGCCCGCCGTACGCAAGATCTGGGAGACGCTGTACGGCGTCGACGGGATGCGTGTCCGCACGCGCAACGCCGCCCTACCGGGCGCGCGACCTCCGAGCGGCCTCCCGGTCTTCGCCGAGGACGGCGAGATCCTGCCGCCGATGGCCCACGCCGAGAAGCGGGCCACCTCCTCCCGGAAGGCCCGCCGATTAGCGTCACCGCCACCTCGCGGCCGCGGCTGCCCCGGCTGGAGACCACCACCCGGGTCCGCATCGTGCGGGTCGACTGGATCCTGCTGCTCGCCGTCGCCGGGCTGCTGGCCTTCGGCGCGCTGCTGGTCTGGTCGGCCACCTCGCACCGAGACAGCCTCACCGACGGCGACCCCCAGGCCTACCTGAAGAAGCAGCTGGTCAACATCGCCATCGGCGCCGTCCTGGCGGTGATGGTGACCGCGACCGACCACCGCTGGGTGCGCATCCTGGCGCCACTGGTCTACGTCGCCTCGCTCGTCGGCCTGCTGCTCGTGCTGCTGATGGGCTCCACGATCAACGGGTCGCGGTCCTGGATCCAGCTCGGCGGGTTGTCCGTGCAACCGGCCGAGTTCGCGAAGCTCGCCGTGGTGATCGGCATGGCGCTGCTCGTCGCCGAGCGCACCGAGGGCTCGCTGCGCAGCCGCGAGGTCGGCGGTCTCGATGTCGTCGGCATGCTCGCCATCGCGGGTGTGCCCGCCGCGCTGATCCTGATGCAGCCCGACCTCGGGACGATGCTCGTGCTGTCCGCGACGGTCTTCGGCGTCATCGCCGTCTCCGGGGCCCGCCGCACCTGGCTGGTGGGGCTGGCAGGTGGCGCGGTCACGGCGGCGTTCGTGGGCATCCGGGTCGGCGTGCTCGAGGACTACCAGCTCGACCGGTTCCTGGCGTTCATGGACCCCACGCTCGACCCGCGCGGCGCCGGCTACAACACCACCCAGGCGCGCATCGCGATCGGCAACGGCGGGGT
>DASTYC010000041.1:0-161870 GCA_035765195.1 Streptosporangiaceae bacterium | reverse complement strand
TCAGTTCCGGGAGGGGACGAATCTCAAGGCGTGGCTGTATCGGATCTTGACCAATACGTTCATCAACTCCTATCGCAAGCGTCAGCGCGAGCCGCGGCAGTCGGTGACGGAGGAGGTCGAGGACTGGCAGTTGGCGCGGGCTGAGTCGCATACCTCGAGTGGGTTGAAGTCGGCCGAGGCGGAGGCGCTGGAGCATCTGCCGGATTCTGATGTGAAGCGGGCGTTGCAGGACCTGCCGGAGGAGTTCCGGATCGCGGTGTATCTGGCCGATGTCGAGGGATTTGCTTATAAGGAGATCGCCGACATCATGGGCACCCCGATCGGTACGGTGATGTCACGCCTGCACCGCGGCCGACGGCAGCTGCGCGGGATGCTGGAGGACTACGCACGAGAGCGAGGTCTGACCCGTGCGAGAGAGGACTCGGCATGAGCCGCGAGCGCGGGCGGATCTGGAGCGAGAGGGGGCGGCTGCGCGATGAGTTGCGGTAACCCGCACGCGACGCCGTGCAACGAGGTCCTCGCCCGGGTCTACAACTACCTCGACGGTGAGATCGACGAAGGCGGCTATGCCCGGGTCAGAGAGCATCTCGACGAGTGCGGCCCGTGCCTGCGCGAGTACGGCCTCGAAGAGGCGGTCAAGAAGCTCGTACACAAATCGTGCGGGTGCGATCCCGTGCCCGAGGATCTGCGCGACAAGGTCCTCGCCCGCATCCAGAAGGTGATCGGCTCGACCGAGTGAGCGCGCGGGCAGAGCTCGGCATAGGCTACCCGGCGTGCGCATACTCGTCACCGGCGCGGCCGGCTTCATCGGATCTCACCTCATCGACCGGCTGGTGGCCGATGGCCACGAGACCATCGGCGTCGACAACATGTCCACGGGCCACAACGTCCCAGGCGCGGCCGAGCTGCGCCGCATGGACGTGGCCGACCCGGCGCTGGTGACGCTGGCCGCCGACTTCCGTCCCGAAGTGATCTGTCACCTCGCCGCGCAAGTGAGCGTGCGGGCCAGCGTCGCCGACCCTGCCCACGACGCCCGCGTCAACGTCCTCGGTACGGCGACCGCCCTGGAGGCGGCCCGCGCAGCCGGTGCCCGCAAGATCGTGTTCACCTCGTCGTGCGCCGTCTACGGGGTTCCGGACGCGCTGCCCGTCCCCGCCGCCGCCCCGCTGCGCCCGCGGTCGCCGTACGCGGCGTCCAAGGTCAGCGGCGAGATCTACGTGGAGATGTACAAGGCGCTGCACGGACTCGACTACACGACGCTCGTCCTCGCCAACGTCTACGGCCCGCGGCAGCGCCCGGAGGGCGAGGCCGGGGTCATCTCGATCTTCGCCGACGCGCTCATCGCACGGAAGCCGACCCAGGTCTACGGCGACGGCAAGAACACCCGCGACTATGTCTACGTACTCGACGTCGTCGACGCCTTCGCCCGCGCCTGCGGTGAGCGGGGCGGCGGCCGCCGCTTCAACGTCGGCACCGGCGTGCAGACCAGCGACCGCGAGCTGCACACGCTGGTCGCGGCGGCCGCGGGAGCGCCCGACGAGCCGAGTTTCGCCCCGCCACGGCTCGGCGACCTGCCGGCCATGGCGATCGACCCGGACCCCGCCCGCGCCGAGCTGGGCTGGGCGCCGCGCACCGACCTGCGCACCGGGCTCGACGCCACGGTGGCCTGGGCGCACTCCCGCTGACGGGTGCGCCGGGCGTACGGCGAGGGCGAAGGCCGCGGTGACCCGGTCACGAACCGTGGACAGCGCACTAGGTGATAATCTCCTTACGCTTCGCTCACGATTCGCGGCTCGCCTGTGGCACGCCGACGCATCGCGTTAGGCTGAGCGCAACACGTCAGCGGCGGGGGACAGGGGAACAGCAGCCGGGCCCATTCCGGCGAGAGCTCGTGCCGACTCACTCCGGGGTCGGCTCGCCGCTGTCGGTGTCCAAAGGGCGTGTGTCCTGGGTCCGGGTGGTGCTCCACGACCGCCCCTTCAGGGCGGCGGCCCGCTCATCGTCGACCTCGGAGGGGCGATGCGTGGACTACCCCTCGCCGCCTGGGCGTACGTCTGCGGCGTGATCGCGTCTGCGGGCGTCATCGTCTCGACGGCGCTCTCGTCCAGCCTGCCGTGGCTCAAACTCGCCGTGCTGGGCGCCTTGTTCCTCGCCTGCGAATCGGTGCCGGCGCTGCTCAACATCCAGCGCGCCGTGGTCTCGCTGAGCTTCAGCGTCGGGCTGGCCTCGGTCGTCCTGGTCGGCCCCGACGGTGCCGCCCTCGTCGGGGCCGTCGCCATGTTCAGCCTGCACCGCGGCATCTCGCCGGTGAAGCGGCTCTACAACGGCGCGCAGCACACGATGTGCTGCTTCCTGGCCGGCCAGGTGTACGCCTCCCTCGGCGGGCAGGTCGGGCTCCCCGACGCCGACACCTTCCCCAGCACCATCGGGCCCTACATCGCCGCCGTGGTCACCTACGTCACCCTCAACCTCGTGCTCATGGGCTGCATCCTCGTGCTCAGCGGGCACGCCACGGCCGGCGACCTGCGCTGGCGGGCGGTCGGCCAGCTCACCGTGTCCTGCCTGGGTTTCGGCATGGTCGGGCTGCTCATCGCCGGGCTGTGGAAGGTCCCCTACTCGGCGGTCCTCGCGGTGCTCCCGCTGTTCATCACCCGCTGGGCGTTCGCGCAGACCCGCGCGCAGCAGGAGGCGTACGAGGCCACCATCGCGACACTCTGCCAGGCCGTCGAGACCAAGGACTTCTACACCCGCGGCCACAGCGAGCGGGTCAGCCGCGGCTCCGTCATGATCGCGCAGGAGATCGGCATGCGGCCGGAGCGGGTCAAGGCCATCCGCTACGCCGGCATGTTGCATGACGTCGGCAAGCTCGGCGTGCCCACCAAGGTCCTGCAAAAGCCCGGCGGGCTCACCGAGGAGGAACTCGCCGCCATCCAGCTGCACCCCATGCGCGGTCTCGAGATCGTCCGCGAGATCGGCTTCCTCGACGAGGCGCTCGCCGGCATCATGCACCACCACGAGAAGATGGACGGCCGCGGCTACCCGATGGGGCTGGCCGGCGACGAGATCCCGGTATTCGCCCGCATCATCGCGGTGGCCGACGCGTTCGACTGCATGACCTCCGATCGGTCCTACCGAGGGCGTCGCGCGCTCGAGGAGGCGATCGCCGAGCTGCGCCGCAGCTCCGGCGGCCACTTCGATCCCGACGTCGTCGATGCCTTCCTGCGGGCGCTCGAACGCGATGGCTGGCCGAGCCCCAAGCGAGTGCCGCTACCCGACAGCGACGTCATCGAGACCACCGAACAAGATCACGACGATCCGACCGCGCCGCTCAAGATCGTCGGCGATGGTGCGCGCTCATGACCGTCCACCAGCAGGGCGCCGCGAGACGGCAGCGGGCGGCGTGGCAGACCCTCGACTCGGCACAGCTGCTGCTCATCTCGAGCGTCTCGCTCCTCATCGTGGTCGCCATCACCCAGGTGGCCACGGTCGGACTCGGCGATCACGCCCGCGTCGCCGTCGTGTTCGGCGCGCTGGTCGCGGTCGGCGAACTGGTCCGGATGGAGATGCCCGGCGGCCGCGAGGTCGCCCCGATCGCCGGCGCGGCGGCGCTGGGCTACGCGCTGCTGGTCACGGTGGGCGATGAGCGGGTCACGTACTCCCCGCTGCAGGTGGTCGCGGTCACCGCCGTCGGCATGGCGATCGGCTCGCTGCCGCACATCGCCGTCGGCCGGTCCCCGCGCATCGACGCGATGGCGCGCCGGCTGCTGTCGGTGTCGGTGGTGGCCTTTTGCTTCCGGCCCATCGCCGACTCCTGGCTGCACGACATGTGGGGCGTGATGCTCGCGGCGATGGCCGCGCTGGTGATCTGCTCGTCCGCGCTCGAAATGGCGATCGCGGCGGTGATCAGAGCCGAGACCGTGCGCATCCGCTTCGGCATCGCGCTCGTCGACGAGATACGGGCGAAGATGCGCCTGTGCGCGGCGATCGGCGCCACCGGCATGCTCATCGCCGTGTCCACCTCGACCATGGGCCTGACCGCCCTGGTGGTGTTCACCGCGCCGATCCTCGTCGCCCAGGTCGCCTTCCGTAAGTACGCCGTCGTCCATGCCACCTACCTGCAGACCGTACGCGCCCTGTCGCGGGTCGCCGAGGTGGGCGGCTACGTCGAGACCGGGCACGCCCGGCGGGTGGCCCGGCTGTCGATCGCCATGGGCCGCGAGCTCGGCGAGGCCGAGCCTGAGCTGCTCGAGCTCGAGTACGCCGCGCTCATGCACGACATCGGCCAGCTGTCGCTGCGCGACCCCATCCCCGGCGGCGCCACCGTGCTCGCCTCGCCCGCCGAGCAGCGCCGCATCGCCGAGCTCGGCGCCGACGTCATCAAGCAGACGGGGGTGCTCGACCGGGTGGCCGAGATCGTCCGGCGCCAATGCGACCCCTACCGCGTCGCCCGCGACGCGCACACCGCGCCGCCGCTCGCCAGCCGCATCATCAAGGTCGCCAACGCCTACGACGACCTGGTCGGCGACTCCACCGACCGCGACCGCTCGGCCGCGGTGCTGGAGCGACTCCGGCTCGACTCCACCTCGGAGTACGATCCCGCCGTCGTCGAGGCGCTCGGACGCGTCGTCGACCGCGCGACCCCCCTCGACTACTAGGGACCAGTAGGCCCCTCACGTGCGGCGGCGCCCGCCACCGAACGCCGGGACAAATTCCCGGCCCGGCGTTTTGTCGGCCCCGCAAACGGCGTCGGCGACTCGCCCCTACTAGGCTCACCACGTCCGACCGCATGAAAGGGGTCCGTGAAGTGTTCGAGTCCGTACTCGTGGCGAACCGCGCGGAGATCGCCCGGCGAGTGATCCGTACCGTGCGCGGAATGGGTCTGAAGGCCGTCGCGGTCTACTCCGAGGCGGACGCGGACCTGCCCTATGTCGCCGAGGCCGACGAGGCCGTGCTCATCGGACCGGCCAAGCCGGCCGACAGCTATCTCGACGTCGAGGCGATCCTCGAGGCGGCGCGGCGCACCAACGCGCAGGCCGTCCACCCCGGATACGGCTTCCTGGCCGAGAACGCCGGCTTCGCCGAGCGCGTCATCGACGAAGGGCTGGCCTGGGTGGGGCCGCCGCCGCAGGCGATCGCCGTCATGGGCGACAAGATCAACGCGCGCAACCTCATGGAGGAGGCGGGCGTACCTGTGTCGGCCGGCACCCGCGAGCCCGTCCACGACGCCGACAGCGCGGTCCGCGAGGCCGCCCGCATCGGCTATCCGGTCATGGTCAAGGCGGCCGGCGGGGGCGGCGGCATCGGCATGAGCGCCGCCCGCGACGAGGCCGAGCTGCGCAAGGCCTACGAGACCGCGCGCACCCGTGCCGAGCGGTTCTTCGGCAGCGCCGACATCCTGCTGGAGCGGTTCATCGAGCATGCCCGCCACGTCGAGGTGCAGATCCTCGGGCTGGCCGACGGCGCCGTGATCGCGCTGGGCGAGCGCGACTGCTCCATCCAGCGGCGGCACCAAAAGATCGTCGAGGAGACGCCCTCGCCGGTCGTCGGCGTTGAGCTGCGCTCCCGCATGCTGGAGGCCGCCGTACGGGCGGGCGCGGCGGTCGACTATCGTGGCGCGGGTACGGTCGAGTGCCTTGTCGACCCCGGCACCCAAGACTTTGTCTTTCTCGAGATGAACACCCGGCTGCAGGTCGAGCATCCGGTGACGGAGCTCGTCACCGGCGTCGACCTCGTCGAACAGCAGCTGCTGATCGCGGCGGGAGAGCCGGTCACGATCTCCGGGGCATCGCCGCGCGGGCACGCGATCGAGTTCCGCGTCTACGCCGAGGACCCCAAGCGGTTCCTGCCCAGCCCCGGGCAGATCACGGTGTGGGAGGAGCCCACGGGCGAGGGCATCCGGGTGGACTCCGGCTATACGGCGGGCAACACCGTCACGCCGTTCTACGATCCGTTGCTGGCCAAGCTGTGCGTGTACGACGCGGACCGCGACGCGGCCCTGGAGCGGGCGCGGGTCGCGGTGGAGGAGTTCAAGGTGGCGGGCGTGAAGACGAACCTGCCATTCTTTGTCGAGCTGCTGGACAATCCCGAGTTCACCCGGGGAACTTATGACACGGGGCTGGTGGATGGTCGCCTCCGTGCGTCCTGACGTATGACCTGTGACCTGGCCGAAGAGGTCGCCGGGCGGGGTGCCGGCGACGCGAAGAGAGGAGCCGCGGTGGCGGAAGTGCGTGCGGAGATGGTGGCGAACGTCTGGAAGGTCGTCGTCGACGAGGGCGCCCAGGTGGAGGAGGGCGACACCCTGGTGATCCTCGAGTCGATGAAGATGGAGATCCCCGTCGTCGCCGAGGACGCCGGCACGGTCGCGCAGCTCAAGGTGGCAGAGGGCGACGTCGTGCAGGAGGGGCACCTCATCGCGGTCATCGAATAGCGGGCGCGACCCCGGGCAGAGCGAACTGACCGTACTGACCGTCCAGCGGACCGGCCGTCACGCGGCCGAGTCCACCGTGCCGTGCCGCGAGCAGCGCGCCGACCAGCCCCGCGGCGTGACCTGGACGACGAGGCGGCGCCGGCACGTCGCGCAGTAGCGCGGTGGCTCCAGCCGCCTGGCGGCGCGGCAGTCCGCGTGGCCCCCGACGCCGAGCGGCCGGCCGCAGTGATCGCAGTAACCGTCGCGAGATGCCGCCTGGCCGGGCACACGGGCCCCGGCCGCGCTCACATCCGCATCATCCACAGGCGGCAGCGTACGCTGCCCGGCCGACCCCGTAGGTGTTTACCCCATAGGGTGGCACCATGCCGCTCACGCCAGGCTTGCGGGCCGAGGTCCGCATCGTGGTCGCCGAGGCCGATACCGCCAGCGCCATCGGCAGCGGGGACGTGCCGGTGCTGGCCACTCCCCGGCTGCTCGCGCTCGCCGAGGCCGCGACCGTCGCCGCCATCCGCGATCATTTGGACCCGGGCATGACCTCGGTCGGCACGTCAGTGCTGCTCGAGCACACGGCGGCCAGTCCCATCGGCGCCGAGATCGTCACCCTCGCCCAGCTCACCGAGGTCGACCGGCGGCGGCTCGTGTTCAACGTCGAGGCGAACGAGGGCGACAAGCAGATCGGCGCCGCCCGGGTGGAGCGTTTCGTCGTCGACCGCCAGCGGTTCCTCGACGAGCTCAACCGCTAGCGCGACGGGCGGCGAGCCGCGTCAGATGCCGGTGGTGGCGCGCGGGTAGGCGACGGCGGGGTCGGTGGCGATGTTGACGAGGTACGGCACGCCGGCGTCGAAGGCCCGCCGCAGCGCCGGGCCGATGTCGCCGGGCCGCGTGACGAGTTCGCCGGCGCCGCCGAGCGCGCGCACGACCTCGTCGTAGCGGCACTGCGGCTGCAGGTCGGCGGCGACGTCGTAGCCGTAGAGGAAGCGCATGGGATGTTTCTCCAGGCCCCAGATGCCGTTGTTGCCGCAGATCATCACCACCGGCAGGCCATGCCGTACCAGCGTGTCGGCGTCCATCAGCGAGAACCCGGCCGCGCCGTCGCCCATCAGCAGCACCACCTGAGCCGACGGGTCGGCGAGCCGGGCCGCTATCGCGTACCCGAGCCCGGTGCCGAGGCAGCCGTACGGGCCGGGGTCGAGCCAGCGGCCGGGGCGGACGGGTTCGACGTACTTGCCGGCGTAGGACACGAAGTCGCCGCCGTCGCCGATCACCACGGCGTCGTCGGCGAGCAGCCGGTTCAGCTCGCCGTAGATCCGCATCGGATGGATCGGGTCGGCGTCGGCGGCCAGCAGCTCGCCGTCCTTGGCCGCGGCCGCGGCCGCGGTGCCGGCCAGCGCGGCCAGCCACTCGTCCCACTTGCCTCCGCCGCCGCTGCTCGCCAACGCGGTGAAGAACGCGGTCAGATCGCCGGCGTACGACCCGCCGAGGTCCAGATGGGTCGCCACCTGCTCGGGCGCGTCGACCACGTGCGCCACCTTCGCCGCGCCGCCCGCGAAGTGCCCGTAGCCGAGCCGGAAGTCGAGGGGGGTGCCGGCCACGATGACGAGATCGGCCTGCGCGAAGGCCATCGACCTGGCCCGGGTGACCAGAAGCTCGTGCCCGCGCGGCAGCACGCCCCTGCCCATGCCGTTGGTGATGACGGGAAGCCGCAGCTCCTCCGCCGCCGACCGGGCGGCCACCTCGGCGCCGTCGGTCCAAACATCGGAGCCCACCACCAGCACGGGGCGTTCCGCCGCGGCCAGCAGCCGCGCCACGTTCTCCGCCCCGCCCGATGAGCGGGCGGACCCGCCCGCCGCCGCGCCCGCGGCCCCGGGCACGGGGATCTCCACCTCGGCCTGGTCGAACAGATGGTCCATGTACGCGTCGAGGAAGACGGGCCCGCGGTGCGGCGAGGTCGCGACACGGAAGGCCTCGTCGACGGCGGCCGCGATGCCCGCCGTGTCGGGCGCCGTACGGGCCCACTTCGTGATCGGCGCGAGCAGCGGGGGCTGGTCGATCTCCTGAAGCGCGCCCTTGCCCCAGTTGGACAGGGGGGCCCGGCCGCCGAACACGACGATGGGCGATCCGTTGAAGTGCGCGGAGGCCACCGCGCTCAGCCCGTTGGTGACGCCGGGCCCGGCCGTGAGCACGGCGAAACCCGGCGTACGGGTCAGCTTGGCGGTCGCCTCGGCGGCGAAGACCGCGGTCTGCTCGTGCCGGACGTCCAGGATGCGCATCGGGGGATCGGCCTTGACCGCGCCGTCGTACAGCGGGAAGACGTGCCCGCCGGAGAGCGTGAACATGGTCTCCACGCCGTAACCGCGCGCCACCGCGACGGCGTGCGCGCCCCCGTGTCCCTGTATGCGCGTCATGGCTTCCTCGGTTTCTTCGATCTCTTAGGTTGAGAAGTATGCACCGATTGTGCTGGTCATAGGGTCTGCGACAAGGCCCTGATGGGCATGCGCAGCTCGTTGAGCAGGTCGAGATCCTCCTGGGCGGATCGGCCGAGCGTGGTCAGGTAGTTGCCGACGATCACCGCGTTGATGCCGCCGAGTATGCCCGCCCGGGTCCCGAGGTCGCCGAGGGTGAGCTCGCGCCCGCCCGCGTACCGCAAGATCGTGCGAGGCAGCGCCAGCCGGAACGTGGCGATCGTCTTGAGCGCTTCCGTGCCCGCCACCAGCGGATATCCGGCGAACGGCGTGCCCGGCCGCGGGTTGAGGAAGTTCAGCGGCACCTCGTCGGGCATCAGCTCGGCGAGCTGTCCGGCGAACTCCGCGCGCTGCTCGACGGACTCCCCCATGCCGATGATGCCGCCGCAGCACAGCTCCATGCCTGCCTGTCTGACCAGGGTGCAGGTCTCCCAGCGTTCCTGCCAGGTGTGCGTCGTGACCACATTCGGAAAGTGGGAGCGGGCGGTCTCGAGGTTGTGGTTGTAGCGATGCACCCCCATCTCGGCCAGCTCGTCGACCTGGGCGGGGGAGAGCATGCCGAGCGAGCAGGCGATGTTGATGTCCACGGCGTCGTTGATCGCCGCGATGCCCTCGCGGACCTGCGCCATCAGCCGTTCGTCCGGGCCGCGTACGGCGGCGACGATGCAGAACTCGGTGGCGCCGGTCTCGGCCGTCTCGCGCGCCGCCGCGACGAGCGAGGGGATGTCAAGCCGGGCCGCCCGTACGGGAGAGTCGAAGCGGCCGGACTGGGAGCAGAAGTGGCAGTCCTCCGGGCAGCCGCCGGTCTTCACCGAGACGATGCCCTCGACCTCGACCTCCGGGCCGCACCAGCGCATGCGCACCTCGTGGGACAGCGCCAGGAGCTCTTCCAGCCGGTCATCGGGCAGCGTGAGGCACCGTAGCGCCTGCGCCGCGGACAGGCCCCGGCCATCGTCGAGCACTTGGCGGCGCGCCTCGTCCAAGATGTCCGTTTTTGTGTCTGTCACCCCTGCTCCCCGCTGATTCGGTACGTTTCCCGGAAGGTACCAGCGTCGAAGCCACCGCCGAGCGAGGGGGACAGCCCGGCGCGGGCCGCGAGCAGGAACTCGGCCGGGTCCAGCGCGCCGGCGCCGGCCGGCAGCGCCCCGTCGAGCGGCCGCGCCGCGATCGTCTCCAGATCGCGGATGTTGCACCGCATAGCCAGGTCGGGCTCGGCCGGCCACGCTCCGATCACGACACCGGCGAGGTCGAGCCCGCGGTGCGCCAGCGCCTCCAAGGTCAGCGCGGTGTGGTTCAGCGTGCCGAGGCCGGGCCGGACCACGACGAGCACCGGCGCCGCCAGCAGCCGGGCCAGGTCGGCGATCGTGGCGCCGTCCTCGTCGTAGCGGACGAGCAGTCCGCCCGCGCCCTCGACGATCACGAGCCGGCGGGTCGCGGCGAGCGCGTGGACGCGCTCGGCGACCGCCCGCAGCGCGACCGGCGCCGTGCCGCCGACCCTGGCCGCCGCGGCGGGCGACAGCGGATCGGGGAAGCGCGCCGGCTCGTGCAGGTCGTCGAGCCCGGCCAGCCGCCGGACGTCGTCGAGATCGCCGGGATCGCCGGGGGCGACGCCGGTCTGGCCGGGCTTGACGACGGCGACCGACGCCCCCCGGGCCAGCGCCAGCGTCGCCAGCGCCGCGGTCACCACCGTCTTGCCCACGCCGGTGTCGGTGCCGGTGACGATCAGAACGCTCACCGGCCAGACACTAGCGGCACCACGAGCGCCGGACAGGTCAGGTCAGGCCCCGGCCCCGACCCCGGCCCCGGCCCGGTCCGGTCCGGCCCGCGGGGCGGGCTCAGGGAGTGCCGGGGAAGCGACGCAGCCGGGTGATGAACTTGTAGCGGTCGCCGCGGTAGAGCGACTGCGCCCATTCGACCGGCTCGCCGTTCTCGTCGAAGGCGTGCCGCGACAGCAACAGCAGCGGCAGTCCGACGTCGACGCCGAGCAGCTGCGCGTCGTGCGGCGTGGCCAGCACGGTCTCGATCGTCTCCTCCGCCTCCGCCAGGTGGACCTCGTACGCGCTGGCGAGCGTCTCGTACAACGACCGGTGCCGGCCCAGCTCACGGCGCAGGCCCGGGAAGCGGCGCGCCGGCAGGTGCGAGGTGTCGATCGACATCGGCTCGCCGTCGGCCAGGCGGAGGCGGTGGATGCGCAGCAGGCGGCCGCCGGGCCGGGTGGCGAGCAGTTCCCCGAGTCGCTCGTCGGCGACGACATAATCGATGTCGAGGATGCGGGTTTCCGGTTTGAGGCCGTGGTGCCGCATGTCCTCGGTGTAGCTGACCAGCTGGAGCTCTTGGGAGACCTTGGGCTTGGCGACGAAGGTGCCCTTGCCCTGGATGCGCTGCAGCCGGCCCTCGACGACGAGCTCGGCCAGCGCCTGGCGCACGGTCGTGCGCGACGTGCCGTACCGTTCCGCCAGCGTGCGCTCGGGCGGCAGCGGGCTGCCCGGCGGCAGCGACTGCGTGAGCTCGACGAGCAGCTCTTTCAGCTTGTAGTACTTAGGGATCTTGGGCGTGAGTGCGGGGGAGGACGATCCGAACTCCCCCATGGGGACCCGCTCAGCCGTCACGGCCTCTCCTCCCGGTTCTCCCGCTCGGAACGAACGTACGGGGCGAAGTCGTCGGCGATCTGCCCCAGCGCCTTGCCCAGCACGGTGAGGTCTGCTTCGGTGAGCGACGCCGGCGCGGTGATCCGCAGGCAGGCGCGGCCCGCCGGCACCGACGGCGGCCGGAAGCAGCCGACCCGTACGCCGTGCGCGGCACAGATCTCCGCGGCCCGCAGCGCGTCGCGCGCCTCGCCCAAGATGACGGCCACCACGGCGGCGACGGGGACCGTCGCGCGCAGCCCTAGCTCGTCGGCGCGGCGCCAGATCCGCATCGCCCGGTCGCGTGCCCGGCCGGGCAGCGCGGGCTCGGCCGCGAGCACGTCGAGCGCGGCCAGCGCTGCGCCCACGCTCGCCGGTGCCAGCCCGGTGTCGAAGATGAACGGGCGTGCCGTGTCGACCAGCGTCTCGATCACCTCGGGCGCCCCCAGGACCGCGCCGCCCTGCGCGCCCAGTGCCTTGGACAAGGTGACCGTCAGCACCACGTCGGGGGCGCCGCCGATGCCCGCTGCCGCGGCCGCGCCCCTGCCGCCCGGCCCGACGACGCCGAGCGCGTGGGCTTCGTCGATGACGAGCAGCGCGCCGTGCCGCCGTGCCGCCCGGTGCAGGTCCGCGAGCGGCGCGCCGTCCCCGTCGACGGAGAACACGGCGTCGGTGACCACGACGGCGGCCTCTTCGTCGCGGGCCGCCAGCGCCCGTTCGACGGCCGCGACGTCGCGGTGCGGGGTGACCACCACGCGGGCCCGGGACAGCCGGCACGCGTCGATGATCGAGGCGTGGTTGCCGCGGTCGGAGACGATCAGCGAGCCGGGGCCGCTCAGCGCGGTCACGGCGGCGAGGTTGGCCAGATATCCGGAGGAGAACACCAGCCCGGCGGACGTCCCGGCGAACGCGGCGAGCCGTTCGTCGAGCCGGGCGTGCAACTCGGTGGTGCCGGTGACCAGCCGCGACCCGGTCGAGCCTGCCCCCCACTCGCGGGCGGCCCGGACCGCGGCGCCGACGAGCCGCGGATCGGTGGCGAGCCCGAGGTAGTCGTTGGACGCGAGGTCGAGCAGCCCGTCGTGGTCGCCGGTCCGGGGACGCAGGCGACGCCGCAGGTGCGCGGTCGCGCGCCGGCCGGTCGCCGCGCGCAGCCGCGCCAGCGGATCAGTGCCCATCGCTCGCTCCATCGCGGGGCCCCGGTGCGACCGAGACCCGCTCGCCGTTGACGTAGCCGCCTCCGCTCCGCCGGCGCTCCCGAGCACGACTACCCGGGACTCTCACCGACAGTTACCCGTGATAATGCCAGGCGTCCGCATGATCGCCTATCCTCCGGGTGGCCTTCCGGCGGCTCCGCCGGCGACCACGTGCTGCATAGACTTCCACTGTGCCCACCCTGACCGATCTCGCGCGGAGCCACACGGCACTCGATGATGACGACCTCGAGTGGCTCCACTCGCTCGTGTCGGACTGGCAACTGCTCGCCGACCTCTCCTTCGCCGACCTGATCTTGTGGATCCCCGTCCGGGCGGCGGGCGTGAACGACGCCGCCGACGCCGCCGATGCCGCCGATGCCGCCAGTGCCTCCAGCGCCGATGATGCGGGCGCCGAGGCCGGTGCCGACGCGGCGCCCGTCAGCTGGGTGGCCCTCGCGCAGATGCGGCCCACCACCGGCCCCACGGCCTACCCCAACGACCTCGTGGGCACGATCGAGGCCAGCGGACGGCGCGGCCTCATCGACGTCGCGTGGCGAGAGCAGCGGATCTGCCGTGAGGGCGACCCGGAGTGGGGCAGCGGGATCCCGGTGCGCGAGGAGTCGATTCCGGTCCGGCGGGGCGGCAAGATGCTCGGCGTCATCCAGCGGAGCACCAACCTGAGCTCGGCGCGGACGCCGTCCCGCTTGGAGCTGACGTATCTCCAAAGCGCCAGCGACCTCGCGCAGATGATCTCCGAGGGCCGGTTCCCCGTGCCGGGGGAGGAGCCCAACCTGGTGCGCTCGCCGCGGGTCGGCGACGGGCTGTTGCGGCTCGACCAGCACGGCCGGGTGACCTACGCCAGTCCCAACGCACAGTCCGCGTACCGGCGGCTGGGTCTGGCGAGCGACCTGGCCGGCAGGCATCTGGGCGAGACGACCGCGCGGCTGTGCCAGACGGCCGAGCCGGTCGACGAGCCGCTTGCGGCGGTGGTCAGCGGCCGCGCCGCCCGCGAGGTGGAGATCGAGTCGAACGGCGCCGTGGTGCAGCTGCGGACCATCCCGCTCGTCGTCGGCGGATCCAGGATCGGCGCGGTCGTACTGCTGCGCGACGTCTCCGAGCTGCGCTGGCGCGACCGCGAGCTGATGACCAAGGACGCGACGATCCGCGAGATCCACCACCGGGTGAAGAACAACCTGCAGACCGTCGCCGCGCTGCTGCGGCTGCAGGCGCGGCGGCTGCGGGTCCCCGAGGGACGGGTCGCGCTCGACGAGGCGGTACGCCGGGTGGGCTCGATCGCGATCGTCCACGAGACGCTGTCGCACACGCCGGAAGAGCTGGTCGACTTCAACGACATCGCCGATCGCGTGATCATGATGGCGGGGGAGGTGTCGTCGCCGGAGACCCGGGTGACGCCCAAGCGCACCGGCAGCTTCGGGGTGCTGACGGCGGCGGTCGCGATGCCGCTCGCCATGGTGCTCACCGAGCTGCTGCAAAACGCCCTGGAGCACGGCCTGCCCAACCGCACCGGGCTGCTCGAGGTGGTGGCGGAGCGCGGCGAAGATCGGCTCAGTGTGGTGGTCGCCGACGACGGAGCCGGCCTGCCGGGCAACTTCGACGTCGACGCCACCGGCCTCGGCCTGCAGATCGTGCGCACGCTGATCGTGGGCGAGCTCGGCGGGCGCCTCGACTTCCGCTCGCGCGTGGGCGGCGGCACGGAGGTGCTGCTCGACGTTCCGCTCGATCAGGAGACCCGGCCGGGTGGCGGCGGCCCGGTGCGGGACGGCACGCGCGAGAGCGCGCGCGACGGCCGCCCGAGCCGACGGCACCAAGGCGGCGGCGGGCCGTGATGAGATGATGACGAGGCGGGGATTCGGCTTCAGACGTGCGCGCGGGCGCGAGCGGCCCGCGACCGGCGCCGCTTGAGGGCACGCCGCTCGTCTTCGCTCATGCCGCCCCAGACGCCGGAGTCCTGACCGGAATCGAGCGCCCAGCGCAGGCAGGCCTCGGAGACGGTGCACTGACGGCAGACCTGCTTGGCCTCTTCGATCTGCAGCAGGGCCGGGCCGGAGTTGCCGATCGGAAAGAACAGCTCGGGGTCCACGTCACGGCAGGCAGCGCGATGGCGCCAGTCCATGCGGTCCACTCCTTCGTCGAACGTGGAGCGGCTACTCCACTTGTGAACGGATTCACGATGTCGCGAACACACGGGCCGACTCGGATCTGGTCCCGCGGGGAACGTTCTGCGGCGGTCGATTGGGGACTATTACCAGGGCCGGGCCGGCCCATCGCTTTTAGGGCGTCTCGCTCAGGTCTATGTCCTTGCCGGACTGGACGAGATCTAAGGGACACTGCCCTGGCGCTCTTTGAGCCTGTCAGGGCCGGGTGGCGGGAGGCAAGTACTTTGAGAAAACTTTCTCAAAGTATGAGTGTTGGATGCGTCACACACATGAAACACGTCACTTCCGTTGCCACCGAACTGCCACATCGCGAACTCAGATGACAATGCGTACCGCCTTAGGGACGGCACGGAACGTGATGACCTCGCGTTCGCCGATGTAATCGCCGTCCAGTTGAAAGGCGATTGGCCGCCGCGCGCGGATCGTCACCTCGGCCGCGTCGTGCACGTTGACCACGTGCCGCCCCCGAACCGATCCGGAGGCCGGCAGCATGATCTGGGCCACCACGCCGAGCGTCGGCACCAGGTCGAGCCGGCGCAGGCCGAACACGTCCAAGCCCAAGTTGATGTCGGCCTCCGGGCTCGGATTGACCGGACGCGGGCCGAGATAGGTCCAGGGCGAGGTGTTCGACACGATCGCCAAAAACAGCCCGCGGACCGGCGGCAGCCCGGGACGTTCGAGTGTGATGGTCGGCCGGCGCCTATCCGTGCCGGAAATGAATTGCCACAGCGCCGTCCTCACATACAGCGCCGGATTGGCCCGCGTACCGGTGCCGCGCCGTTGTTCGACGGCCCTCACGACTTCCGCGTCCCAGCCCACTCCCGCGCAAAAAGTGAAGTAGCGATCGTCGGCCCGGCCGAGCCCCACCGTGCGATAGCGCCCCGCCCGCAAGGCGTCGAGAATTGGCCGCAAGGCTCCAATCGAGTTGTTGGGCAGACCCAGCGACCGGGCGAAAACATTGGCGCTACCGCCCGGCAGCACCGCCACCGCCGGCGTCTCCGCCGAGGGGCCGGAGGCGAGCAGCCCGTTGATCACCTCGTTGATCGTCCCGTCGCCGCCGAGGGTCACGACGACGTCGAAGCGCTCCTCCGCCGCCCGCCGCCCCAGCTCGGTGGCATGGCCGCGGTGGGTGGTCTCTTCGGTCTCCAGGTCGAGATCGCCGGCGAACGAGCGGATCATGATCTCGCGGACTCGCCGGGAGGTCGAGGTCGCCTTGGGGTTGGCGATCAACAGGGCACGCACCTCGCCAGGTTATCTACCACTGGGTACAAGGCGGTCCATTGACCTCAACCGCCGCGCCGGGGGCTAGTCTTACCGATTGTGTCCGCACGTCCCCGCACGCTGACCGTCGCCGCCGGGCTCCAGGCGGCCGAGGGCCTCGCCGCACTGGTGTTCGGCTTGTTCGTCGGGTGGGAGGCGGTCTTCGGCACGCCCCTCGAGACCGGCGGCGCCTTCGGCGTGGCCGTGCTCGGGATCCTCGGCGGTGCCGGCATGCTCGTCGTCGCCCGCGGGCTGCTGCGGCTACGCCGGTGGGGCCGGGCGCCCGCCCTGGTCACCCAGCTGCTGGCGATCTTCGTTGCCTGGAACCTGATCCAATCGGACCAATTCGGCTACGGCCTGCCGCTGGCCGCCTGTGCCATCGCGGCCGCCGTCTTGCTCCTCAGCCGCCCCAGCACCCAGGCCTTGTACGAAAACCCGCGGTAGGCGCTGGTACGGGACATCGGCCCGGGGCGATCGGATGCCTACTCGTCGGCGGTCAGGCCGTCGCGCAGTTGGGCGAGGGTGCGGGCCAGCAGGCGAGAGACGTGCATCTGGGAGATCCCCAGCTCCGCGGCGATCTGTGACTGGGTCATGTTGCCGAAGAAGCGGAGCAGCAAGATGCGCTTCTCGCGGGCGGGCAGCTTTTCCAGCAGCGGCTTGAGCGACTCGCGGTACTCCACGCCCTCGAGCGCGTCGTCCACTATGCCCAGAGAGTCGGCGACCGCGGGGGCGTCCTCGTCGCCGGAGTCCGGCGCGTCCAAGGAGACCGTGGAGTAGGCGTTCGCCGACTCGAGGCCTTCGAGCACCTCCTCCTCGCTCATCTGCAGGTGCCCCGCGAGCTCGCTCACGGTCGGGGCCCGGCCCTCGCGCTGCGCGAGGTCGCTGATCGCCTTCGTCAGGGAGAGCTTGAGCTCCTGGAGGCGCCGCGGCACCCGGACGGCCCAGCCCTTGTCGCGGAAGTGCCGCTTGATCTCGCCGACGATCGTGGGCGTGGCGTAGGTGGAGAACTCCACACCGCGCTCCAGGTCGAAGCGGTCGATCGACTTGATCAAGCCGATGGTGGCCACCTGGGTGAGGTCGTCGAGCCACTCGCCGCGGTTGCGGAACCGTCGCGCCAGATACTCCACCAGCGGCAGGTGCAGCTCGACCAGTTGGTCGCGCAGTCGCTGGCGCTCGGGGTCGTCGTCCGGCAGCGCGGTCAGGCGCTCGAACAGCTCCCGCGCCCGAGCCCGGTCGGGGACCGAGGTCTCAGCGCGCTCGCTGCCGGCGCCGTCGGCCAGCGTGGTCTTTTCCGTCACTGCGTCCCCGCCGCGTCGCGGTGCTTTTGCAGGACAACGCTCACCCGGTCATCGGCCCCGACGTAGGCGTCCACGTCGCCGGCCAGAGACGACAGCACGGTCCAGGCGAAGGTGTCGCGACTGGGCTCGCGCCCGTCGACCGTCAAGACCGACACGGCTATCCGCATCGCGTCTCCGGACAGCTCGAACTCGCACTCCAGGTCGGTGCCCGGAACGGCCTGGGCCAGGAGCATGGCGCACGCCTCGTCCACGGCGATGCGGAGGTCCTCGATCTCGTCCAGGGTGAAGTCAAGGCGCGCGGCCAGCCCCGCGGTCGCCGTCCGCAGCACGGACAGATACGCGCTCGCCGCCGGCAACCGGACGGTCACCATGTCACGCAAGGTCGCTCCGGCGCTGGCCGGCTTGGCTGCGGTGTCTTCGGTCACGTCACTCCCTGTGTGAACTAGCCGCTGTTTTGAACGTACCGCGTGATGAGGGCGTTCCGTGTGTTCGCCGCGCCTTGACTAAAACGATGGGGGCCGGCCCGCCGGGCCGACCCCCCATCGTGACAGAGGATTCTCAGAGCTTACCTGCTCAGGCGGCCTTCTTGGTCTCCCAGAAGATCGCGTCGATCTCCGCGATCTTGGCCAGCAGGTCGTCGCCGGCCTTCACGTCCACGGTGCCCTTGGCGCCGGCGGCCCCGGCCGCCTTGGTGGCCTCGTTGAACAGCTGGTGAAGATGCGGGTACTTCTCGAAGTGCGGCGGCTTGAAGTAGTCGGTCCACAGCACCCACAGGTGCTCCTTGACCAGCTGTGCCCGCTCTTCCTTGATCACCAGCGCGCGAGCCCGGAACACGGGGTCGTCGTTTTGCTGGTACTTCTCCATGATGGCCTTGACGGACTCGGCCTCAATGCGGGCCTGCGCCGGGTCGTAGACCCCACAGGGCAGGTCACAGTGTGCTGAGACGATCGTCTTAGGGCGCAGCAACTGGATGTCCCCTTCCTTCGGCATCGGATCAAGCTCCGGCTCCGACATTACTCCGATGGCCATGCCCGTTGAACGGAGAGGTAGTCAATGCGGCGGTTGATGACCGTACTCGTCACCGGGGAGTCGATGCTGCCCGCGCTGCGCCCCGGAGACCGCCTGCTCGTGCGGCTCGGCGTCCCCGTACGGGCCGGGGACATCGTCGTGGCCAGGCACCCGCGCCCGCCGGCCGGCGAGCTGCCGGCCGACGGGCTGCTGATCGTCAAACGGGCGTTTCGGCGTACCTCAGAGGGATGGTGGCTCGAAAGCGACAACCAGGGCGCACCGGGCCGTCGCGACAGTTGGGACTTCGGCGCTGTGCCGGACCGGGACATCTCCGGCCGCGTCGTCGGGCGCTACTGGCCGCCCTCGCGGGTGTCGCTGTCGCCGGCGGCCCGGCCGTCACCGCGGTCGCGATAAGTGCCCTGGCCGGCCGTCTCGCCGCCGCGGTCGGAGCAGTGCACGGCGCAGTACTGGCGGGATCGGTTCGCGGAGTTGTCGAAGAAGACGTTGCCGCAGGACGGCACCTGGCAGATGCGCAGGCGGCCGATCCCGTGGTCGGAGATGTAGACGGCCAGCCCCATGGCGGCGCCGGCGGCATAGCGATCCGGGACCGAGCCGCTCTCGGTGAGGTGCAGATGCCAGCGCTGGCCGTCATGGCCGGAGATCTGCGGGTGGATGGGGTGCTGGATCAACAGCGAGTTGAGCCGCTCGATGGCGTCGTCCTCGTCGCCGTCGGCCACCGAATCGAAGATCTTGCGCAGCTCGGCGCGCAGTTCGCGCATCGCGTCGAGATCTTGGCGGGTGACGCGGCCGCCCAGATGCGGACGGATCGTGAGCAGCTCCCGCAGGGCCTCCAGGTCCCGGAGCGAGTCTTGCTCCGGGTCGGCCGGACGGCCGGTATTCACCAGCTCCACCACCAGGTCCGCGTAAGAGGCGAGATCCACGTGCGCTCCTTACGGTCGACCCGACGTGAGAGTCATTCCGCTCGTTCGATATTACACGTTCCGTACGCATAACTATGCGTTCCGCGAAGGGGAACCTGGATGCTCTTCGTCGCCGGCGGTTCACTGGCGCAACTTTGGCGACTCATGCATATTTTCGACGGAATTTTTGCGGGCGGTGCTCCGTACTCCCGCGCTTCCGGCAGCGTCGAGGTCTCACATTTGTCGTCTCGGTGCTTGGATTATTACCCAGCCGAAATTAGCTCATAGCACCTTGGAAAGGAAGTCCTGGGTGCGCGCGTGGCTCGGGTTGGTCAGCACCTCACGAGGGTGGCCCTGCTCGACGACGACGCCGTCGTCCATGAAGACGAGGCTGTCGCCGACCTCTCGGGCGAAGCCCATCTCGTGTGTGACGACGATCATGGTCATGCCGTCGACGGCCAGCTGCCTCATGACGTCCAGCACCTCGCCGACGAGTTCGGGGTCGAGCGCGGAGGTGGGCTCGTCGAACAGCATCAGCGAGGGCTGCATGGCCAGCGCGCGGGCGATGGCGACCCGTTGCTGCTGACCGCCCGACAGCTGGGCCGGGTAGGCCTTGACCTTGTCGGCCAGGCCCACCCGGTCGAGCAGCTTGAGCGCCCGCTCCCGTACCACGCTCTTCGGCTCGCGGCGGACGCGACAGGGCGCCTCCATGACGTTGTCCAGGGCCGTCATGTGCGGGAAGAGGTTGAACTGCTGGAAGACCATGCCGATCTCCCGGCGCTGGGCGGCGACCTCGCGATCGCGCAGCTCATAGAGCCGGTCGCCCTTTTGCCGGTAACCGACGAGGTGGCCGTTGACCCACAACCGGCCGCCGTCGATCTTCTCCAGGTGGTTGATGCAGCGCAGGAAGGTGGATTTGCCTGATCCGGACGGACCGATCACGCACATCACCTCGCCCGGCTTGACCGCGAGATCGATGCCTTTCAACACGTGCAGGCGGCCGAACTGCTTGTGCACCTGCTCGGCCCTCACCACCAGGCCGGACGGATCCGTGGCGCGCGGCGTTGCCATCGGTGTTCAGTGCTCCCCTCCTGCTCCGCCCAGCACTCGCAGGCGCATCCCGGCCGGCCCCGACGCCGTGCCGCGGGCGAAGTAACGCTCGATGAAGTACTGCGCCACCAGCAGGACGCTGGTGAGGAGCAGGTACCAGATGCAGGCGGCCACCAGCATCGGGAAGACCTGGAACGTACGGCTGCCGATGGCCTCGAGCCGGAAGAACAGCTCGTTCGTCACCGGCACGAAGGCGACCAGCGAGGTGTCCTTGAGCATCGCGATCGTCTCGTTGCCGGTCGGCGGCACGATCACCCGCATCGCCTGGGGGAGCACCACCCGCCGCATGGTCAGCATCCGCGACATGCCGAGCGCCTGGGCCGCCTCGTTTTGCCCGGGATTGACCGACAGGATCCCCGCGCGCACGATCTCGGCCATGTACGCCCCCTCCGACAGGGCCAGGGCCAGCAGGCCCGCCATGAAGCCGCTGAGGAAGGTACGGGCGTCGATGTCGAAGATCGTGCCGTTGATGTCGATGCCGAGCAGGTCGGACAGCTGCTGGTCGAAGGGAAAGCCGAACCGCACCTTCTGGTACAAGATCGCCATATTTCCGAACAGGATGGCGAGTACCAGGCGCGGCACGGCGCGGAAGAACCATGTGTAGAGCCAGGCGGCGCCGCGCAGGATGGGGTTGGGCGACAACCGCATCACCGCGAACATGATGCCGAGGGCGATGCCGATCACCATCGCGAACACGGTGAGCATCACCGTGGTCCTGACGCCTTCGATGACCGGCGGCCGGAACGCGTTGTCGATGATGAACGACCACTGGAACGCCTTGTTCGTGATCAGCATGTGCACGAACATCGCCGTGAGCACGGCGAGCACGGCGACGGCGAACCACCGGCCTGGGTGCCGGACCGGGACGGCCCTGACGGGGTCAGGCCGCGCCCGCTCGGGCTCCAAGTTCGGGTCGGTCTGTGTCATGGCGTCATATCGTTTATATCCGGATCATCTGCCGCAGGAACGCAGAATCGCCGGGTCACGGCGTCGGGTTGACCGCGGGCTGCTCGATCGCGCCGGCCTGCACCCCCCACTTCTGGAGGATCTTGTTGTACGTGCCGTCGGCGATCACCGCCTTGGTGGCCTCGCTCACGGCCTGGGCGAACTGCTGCTGGTCCTGCTTGATCACGAAGCCGTACGGCGCCGCGTCGTAGATCTGGCCGAGCAGCTCGAGCTGGCCGTTGGTCTGCTTGACCGCGTACGCCATGACCGGGGAGTCGGCGAGGCCGGCATCGTCCTTGCCCGAGACGACCGCGGCGGTGGCCTCGTCCTGACCCTGGTACTGGTCTACCTTGATCGCAGAGTTGCCCCCCGACGTGCAGGACTTGGACTTCTTTTCGATGTCCTCGACCTGGACGGTGGCCCGCTGCACGGAGATCTTCTTACCGCAGGCGCTGTCGGGCTGGACGCCGGCCGGGTTGCCCTTCTTGGTGGCCCATTGGGTGCCCGCGTTGAAGTAGCTCACCATGTTGACCTGCTTGAGCCGCTCGGCGTTGACGGTGAACGAGGACACCCCCGCCTCGTACTTGCCCGACTGGACGCCGGGGATGATGTCGTCGAACTTGCTCGAGATCCAGTCGGTCTTGAGCCCCAGCTTGGCCGCCACGGCGTCGAACAGCTCGCGGTCCCAGCCGACCACGGTCTTGCCGTCGGTGTCGAGGAACTCGTTCGGGGCGTACGACGCGTCGACCCCGACGGTGAGCTTGCCGTCGCTCTTGATGGCGGCCGGCACCATGGCGGCCAGCTTGGCGTCCGCAGAGCCCGTCGGCGTCGCCGGCGCCCCCGCTGCACCTTGATCGTCGCTTTTCTCGCCGCAAGCGGTGAGCGCGAGGGCCCCGGTCAGGATCGCGATGCTGAACGCGCCCGCGCGATGACGCAGAGATCCGGATGGCACGGCGTTTCCCCTCCTCCTGCTGGTTTGCCGCCTATGAGCAGCTTGGATGGAGGGCATGCTTACCCATCGGGTGCAACGATCTCCACCCCCGGTGTGACACAATCAGACAACGGGTGACCCCCGTATCTCGCCGGACGGCCGCCCTTGCGGGCCACCTGACCAGCATAATCATGCGGCATTTGTCCGAAGTCCATGACTATGGCAGGGATCGCAAGATCAACTTTGCCGGCGCGTGTGGAGCGACGCCGATCTCGCCGACCTGCCGCGTTTCCTCAAGGGGTCGCTGTGGCCGCAGAGCCAGCTCGCACAAACACTCATTCCTACGATTCGTACAATTCGCACGCCGATGATCCCGCTTTCGCGCTGCACCGCGGAGGCAAGATCGAAGTCCGGTCGACCGTGCCGGTCCGCAACAAGGACGATCTTTCCCTCGCCTATACTCCCGGCGTCGCCCGGGTTTGCAGCGCGATAGCCGACGAGCCGGCGCTCGCGCGCGATTACACCTGGGTGTCCAGGGTGGTGGCCGTGGTCACCGACGGCACCGCCGTCCTCGGTCTCGGCGACATCGGGCCGGCCGCGGCCATGCCCGTGATGGAGGGCAAGGCCCTGCTGTTCAAGGAGTTCGCCGGCGTGGACGCCGTGCCGATCTGCCTCGACTGCACCGACGTCGACGCGCTGGTCGAGACGGTGATCAGGCTCGCCCCCAGCTTCGGCGGCATCAACCTTGAGGACATCAGCGCGCCGCGTTGCTTCGAGGTCGAGGAGCGGCTGCGCGCGGCGCTGGACATCCCGGTCTTCCACGACGACCAGCACGGCACCGCGATCGTCGTGCTCGCCGCCCTGCGCAACGCGGCCCGGCTGACGGGGCGGCCGCTGTCGCGGCTGCGTGCGGTGGTGGCCGGCGCCGGCGCGTCCGGGGTGGCGGTCACCCGCATCCTGCTGAACGCCGGCATCGGCGACATCGCCGTGGCCGACAGCAAGGGCCTCATCTACGAGGGCCGTGACGGGCTCAGCCCCGTCAAGCAGGCACTGGCGCGCGACACCAACCGCGAACGGCTCACCGGCGGGGCCGAGGAGGCGATGCGCGGCGCCGACGTCTTCGTGGGGCTGTCCGGAGGCACGCTCGCCGAGCAGGCGATCGCCGGCATGGCCGATGACGCCATCGTGTTCGCGCTGTCCAACCCGACGCCGGAGGTGCATCCCGAGGTCGCCGCCGCGCACGCCGGGGTCGTCGCCACCGGGCGCAGCGACTTCCCCAACCAGATCAACAACGTGCTGGCCTTCCCCGGGATCTTCCGCGGGGCGCTCGACGTGGGCGCGCACGCGATCACCGAGGGGATGAAGCTGGCCGCGGCCGAGGCGCTCGCCGGCGTGGTCGGCGACGACCTGGCCGCCGACTACGTGATCCCGAGCCCGTTCGACGACCGCGTCGCGCCCGCGGTCATCGCGGCCGTCGCCGACCAGGCCCGCAAGGAAGGCGTCGCCCGCCGCTGAGCCCGTCCATCCGCCCGCGGCCCGCGCTCCCCATCGGGGAAGTCGCGGGCCGTTCGGCGTTGCCCGGTCATGTACGAGCAAACTTTCGAATCAAGTTGCGTAAACTGTAGTCAATCCCTTACAGTCCGTGCATTGACATTTTTATGTCATACGCAGACGCTGGGAACATGCGGAGGACCACAGTGCGGATCGACGACGAGCTTCTCGCCGATGCCAAGGCGTTCGCTGCGCAGCATCACCGCAGCCTCAACTCGGTGATCGAGGAGGCGCTACGAGATCTCCTGGAGCAGCCGCGGATGGCGGACCTGCCGCCGCCCGTCTTCACCACCTACGGCGGGGACGGGGGCGCCGAGGGGTCCGACGTCGGCGAGCTTGATGCCGCCGGACTCAAAGAGGTCCTGCACGGCGAGGAGGACGTGAGGTATCGCGAGGCGGGCCGCAATGCTACTCGTTGATGTGAACGTGCTCGTCTACGCCCACCGCGAGCGTTCTCCCGACCATGAGCGCTACCGAGAATGGCTGCTCGCGATGATGCGGCGGGGCGAAGACTATGCCATGTCGGAGCTGGTGCTGAGTGGCTTCGTTCGCGTGGTGACCAACCGGCGGGCCTCGGCGGATCCGACGCCCCTCGACGTCGCGATGCAAGCCGCCGACGACGTCATGTCGCGCCCCAACTGCCGGACGCTTCGTCCCGGACAGCGCCATTGGCGGATCTTCAGTTGGTTGTGTCGCGACATCAACGCGACCGGGAACGACGTGGCCGACGCCTACCATGCGGCTCTCGCCATGGAGCACGGCTGTGAGTGGATCACGACCGACAAGGGCTTCGCCCGCTTCAAGGGCCTGCGCTGGCGGCATCCGCTCAACTGACGACCCTGTCCGGGTATGGCCCGAGCCCGGCGCATAGGGTGCTACCCATGCTCGCTGTCACCGCCGCACGCATTGACGCCGACAATCCGCTGAACGGGCTCGAGATCGGGGAGCGTCCCGAGCCGGAAACGCGCGACGGGTGGACCACCGTCACCGTACGGGCCACCGCGCTCAACCATCACGACGTGTGGACCCTGCGCGGGGTGGGCATCCGGGAGGACCGGCTGCCGATCGTGCTGGGCTGCGATGCCGCCGGGGTCGACGAGGAGGGCAACGAGGTCATCGTCCACTCGGTGATCGGCGACCCCGATCGGGGCGGGGGCGACGAGACCCTCGACCCCAAGCGATCCCTGCTGTCGGAGACCTACGACGGGACGTTCGCGGCACGCGTGAGCGTGCCCCGCCGCAATCTCGTGCCCAAGCCGGCCGAGCTGTCCTTCGAGGAGGCGGCCGCCCTGCCCACGGCCTGGCTGACCGCCTACCGCATGCTGTTCGAGAAGTCCGGCCAGCAGCCGGGGGCCACCGTGCTGGTGCAGGGCGCGGGCGGCGGGGTGGCGACGGCGCTCATCGCGCTCGGCTCGGCCGCCGGCTACCGCATGTGGGCCACCAGCCGCAGCGCGGCCAAGCGGGAGCGCGCGGTCAAGCTCGGTGCCGACCAGGCCTTCGAGCCCGGGGCACGGCTGCCCGAACGCGTCGACGCGGTCATGGAGACCGTCGGCGAGGCGACGTGGTCGCATTCGGTCAAGTGCCTGCGGCCGGGCGGCCGGATCGTCGTCTGCGGCGCCACCAGCGGTCCGGCGCCCGCGGCCGAGCTCACGCGCGTGTACTTCCTGCAGCTGTCGGTGATCGGGTCCACGATGGGCACCCGTGACCAACTGGCGCGCCTGGCGCGGTTCTGCGTCGCGACGGGCACCCGCCCGGTGATCGACCGCGTGCTGCCGCTGGCGCAGGCACGCGAAGGCTTCGCGGCGATGACCGAAGGAGATCTCTTCGGCAAGATCGTCTTTACGCCCTGATCACGCGTCCGGGCGGCGGAAGATCTCCGTCTTCATCCGTTCGACGGTCTCGGTCAGCAGGTCCCTGGCGGCGGCCAGCGACTCATCGTCGAGCCGGTCGCCGTACCCGGCCGCCGCGTGGTGGACGTCGTCGGTGAACTTGCGCAGCAGTCGGTCGAGCCTCATCTGCCCGCGCGCGCCGTCGTCGCCGGTGGCGGCCGTCCACGCGTCCTCCCAGGTGCGCCGCCACTCGTCCTTGAGCGCGCGCTGGTGCTCCTTCCAGCCCTCCGTGGTCCGGCGCCACTCCTCCTTGTGGCGGCGAGCCGACTCCTTCCACGCATGCGTGTTGGGACGGCCCTGCTCGCGCATGTCCCGTGCGGCCTGGGTGAGCTCTTCGCGCAGCGAACGCACGGTATCGCGCACGTCCTCCTGGACCTCACGGGCGAACTCCTGGGCGGACGCGGTGATCTCGTCTTCCAGGTCCGCCAACTCGTCCATGCGGCGTTCCAGCTCGGCGCGCCCCTTGTCGGTGAGCGAGTAGACCTTCTTTCCCTTGACGACCTCGCGGGTGACGAGGCCCTCCTCCTCCAGGCGGGCCAGCCGTGGATAGATCGTGCCGGGCGAGGGGGAGTACACGCCGAGGAAGCGGTCCTGCAGCAGCCGGATGACCTCATAGCCGTGCCGCGGGCTCTCCTCCAGGAGCTTGAGCAGATACAGCCGCAGTCGGCCGTGACCGAAGACAGGGCTCATTGCTCGCTCACCCTTCTCGTTCGCTGCGCGGACGGCCTCGTTCCTCGGCCCTCCACTCCGCTCACTCGGCGGGTTCGCTTCGTGCTTATTGGCTCGCTCACCCTTCTCGTTCGCTGCGCGGACGGCCTCGTTCCTCGGCCCTCCACTCCGCTCACTCGGCGGGTTCGCTCGCGGCTCATGAGGCATCCTCCTGGGGGCGGCGCAGGAGCGTCACGGCGCCGGAGACGGTGTTGACGTTCAGCCGGCCGGCTCCGGCGCCGAGCTTGCCGGAGACCGTCTGCGTGATGGTCCGTTCCTGTCGGCGCAGCTCGGGGAACGAGGTGTCGATGCGGCCCGCCGCGGCGCTCAGGGTGACCTCGGCGGAGGTCGACTCGGGGAGGCGCAGTGCCACCTCGCCGGACACCGTCCCGACACGGACCTTGCTGTCGGGGGCCAGGTCGATGTCTGCGGCGATCCGGCCGCTCACCGTCGAGGCGTTGAGGGCGGTCACCGAACCGCCGGCGAGGGCCAGGTCGCCGGAGACCGAGTTGAAGCTCACCGTGCCGTCGAGACCCTGGGCCTCGACGACGCCGGAGACCGTGTTCGCCTCGATCTTGCCGGTCACGCCGTCGAGCGTGATGTCGCCCGACCCCGACTTGATGGACGTACGTGCCGTCAGCCCGGCGATGACGGCGCCGGCGGTGACGAGGTTGAGCGTGACAGGGCAGCCTTTGGGGACCGTCACGGTGATGTCGGCGTCACAACGCATGCTGCGCAGCCATTTCAGCACGCCTTCCCACATGAGGTTCTCGTGCGTGACGTTGAGCATGCCCGCCTCGTGCGTGACCAGCAGCGGCTGGCCCTCAACGGTGCTGACGTGCAACGACGGCCGCTCGTCTGAGGCGAGGATGGAGATGTTCCCCGACACCAGCGTGGCCTTGAGTGCCACGACTCCGTCGAAGTCGAGCGTCGTGGGTTCGTCGATCGTCCAACGCGACATCGCACCCTCCCTCTCCGTCGGGGGCCGTTCGGGTCGGCGCCGTCTCGCGGGTGGGCAGGCGTAGCCCAGGCCACTGCTAAATACGATATATCGCGTCTAGGCGATGTCAAGATGTATCGCGATAGGGGGGTCAGTCGTCCTCGTCGTCGAGACGGGCCAGCCAAGTCGCCAGACGTTCCACCGGCACCTCGAACTCCGGGTTCAGGTCGACGAACTCCTGGAGCCGATCGGCCACCCACGCGAGGGACACCTCCTCCTCGCCGCGTCGCGCGACGAGTTCCTCGATCCCCCGATCCGTGAAATACATGCCATGCCTCTCATCGCCGCGTCCCTTGGCGGGAACGGGACGCGGTGGTACTACGGTCCTACTGCGTTGCCGCCGTGAGCGGGCGGATGGACGGTGCGGCGGCGGAGCACCGGCGGCGCTAGGCTCCGGTGCCGAAGAGCTGGGCCAGCAGCCCGTTCTGCTCGTCCTGGTGGAGCTTGGCCGAGCCGACGGCGGGGGAGGAGCTTGCGGGCCGCGACACGCGCGTAAGCGTACGACCGTCGAGGTGAGCCGGCAGCTTCAGCGCCATGGTCGGCCAGGCCCCCATGTTGGCCGGCTCGTCCTGTACCCAGATGATCTGGCTCGCCGACGGGTACTTCGCCAGCTCAGCCTTGATCTCGTCGATCGGCACCGGGTAGAGCCGCTCGACCTGGACGATCGCGGTGTTGGCCGCGCCCGCCCGCTCGCGCGCGGCCAGCGTGTCGTAGTGGATCTTGCCGCTGGTGAGCAGCACCCGCGTGACCCCGGCCGGGTCGACGGCCACCCCCTCGGGGGCGTCGGGAATGACCGGCAGGAACCCGCCCGCGGTGAACTGCTCGGTGGGCGACGTCGCCCCTTTGTGCCGCAGCAGCGACTTGGGGGTGAAGACGATCAGCGGCTTGCCGCGCCCGGACAGCACCTGCCAGCGCAGCAGGTGGAAGTAGTTGGCCGGCGTCGTGGGGTAGGCGACGGTCATGTTGTCCTGCGCGCACAGCTGCAGGTACCGCTCGATGCGCGCGGAGGAATGGTCGGGACCCTGCCCCTCGTAGCCGTGCGGCAACAGCAGCACGAGCGAGGACCGCTGGCCCCACTTCTGCTCGCCCGAGGAGATGAACTCGTCCATGATCGACTGGGCGCCGTTGGCGAAGTCGCCGAACTGGGCCTCCCAGCACACCAGCGCGTCAGGCCGGGTGAGCGAGTAGCCGTACTCGAACCCGACGGCGGCGAACTCGCTCAGCAGCGAGTCGTGCACGTAGAACTTCGAGGTGCCCTTGCCGAACTGCTTGAGCGGCGTGTACTCCTCGCCGGTCTTGCGGTCGACGAGCACGGAGTGCCGCTGGCCGAAGGTGCCGCGCCGGGTGTCCTGGCCCACCAGCCGGACCGGGTGCCCGTCGATGAGCAGCGAGCCGAAAGCCAGCAGCTCGCCGGTGGCCCAGTCGATCGCGTCTTCCTCGATCATCTGGGTGCGGCGCTGCAACATCGGCTGCAGCCGCGGATGCGGGGTGAAGCCCGGCGGGAGCGTCACCTGGGTCTCGATGATCCGCTTCACCGTCTCTTCGGGGATCGCCGATGGCACCGAGGTGTGGTCGATCGGCGTGCCCTCCTCGGGGGCGGGCTTGACCACGGAGCCTGGCTCCGTCGGCCGCTTGGCCGCCTCCCTCGTCTCGGTGAACGCCCGTTCGAGCTGGTCTTGGTAGTCGCGCAGCGCCTGCTCGGCCTCCTCGACCGAGATGTCGCCGCGGCCGATCAGCGCCTCGGTGTAGAGCTTTCGCACCGACCGCTTGGCGTCGATCAAGTCGTACATCAGCGGCTGCGTGAACGAGGGGTTGTCGGCCTCGTTGTGGCCGCGCCGCCGGTAGCAGACCAGGTCGATGACGACGTCCTTCTTGAACTCCTGGCGGTATTCGAAGGCCAGCCGGGCGACCCGGAAGCAGGCCTCGGGGTCGTCGCCGTTGACGTGGAAGATCGGCGCCTGGATCATCCGCGCGACGTCGGTGCAGTAGACGCTGGACCGTGAGTACTCGGGGGCGGTCGTGAAGCCGACCTGGTTGTTCACCACGATGTGCACGGAGCCGCCGGTGCGGTAGCCGCGCAGCTGGGACAGGTTGAGCGTCTCGGCGACCACGCCCTGACCGGCGAACGCCGCGTCGCCGTGGACCAGCACCGGCAACACGGTGAAGCCGCCCTCGCCGACGTCGAGGATGTCCTGCTTGGCGCGGACGACGCCCTCGAGGACGGGGTTGACCGCCTCCAGGTGGGAGGGGTTGGCCACCAGCGAGGTGCGGATCTTCGCGCCGTTGGCGGCGACGAAGTCGCCCTCGGCGCCGAGGTGGTACTTGACGTCGCCGGAGCCTTGGGCGCTGCGCGGGTCGAGGTTGCCCTCGAACTCGCCGAAGACCTGGGCGTAGGACTTGCCGACGATGTTGGCGAGCACGTTGAGCCGGCCGCGGTGCGCCATGCCGATGACGACCTCGTCGAGGTGCGCGGTGGCGGCCGCGCTGATGACCGAGTCGAGCAACGGGATCAGCGATTCGCCGCCCTCGAGCGAGAAGCGCTTTTGCCCGACGTACTTGGTCTGCAGGAACGTCTCGAACGCCTCGGCCACGTTGAGCCGGCCGAGGATGTGCAGTTGCTCTTCCCTGCTGGGCTTTTCGTGCGGCCGCTCGACGCGCTCTTGGATCCAGGCCCGCTCCTCGGGGTCCTGGATGTGCATGTACTCGATGCCGACCGTGCGGCAGTAGGAGTTGCGCAGCACGCCGAGGATGTCGCGCAGCTGCATGGTCGACTGCCCGCCGAAGCCGCCGGTGGCGAACTCGCGCTCGAGATCCCACAGCGTCAGGCCGTGCTGCAGGACGTCGAGGTCGGGGTGGCGGCGCTGCTTGTACTCCAGCGGGTCGGTGTCGGCCATCAGGTGGCCGCGGACGCGGTAGGCGTGGATCAGCTCGTGCACCCGGGCGATCTTGGCGACGTCGTCTTCGTGGCTGGCCACGATGTCGGGCACCCAGCGGACCGGCTCGTATGGGATCCGCAGCGCCTCGAAGATCTCGTCGTAGAAGCCTTCCTCGCCGAGCAGCAGCTGGTGGATGCGGCGCAGGAACTCACCGGACTGGGCGCCCTGGATGATGCGGTGGTCGTAGGTCGAGGTCAGCGTCATCGTCTTGCTGATCGCCAGCCGGGCCAGCGTCTCGGGGGAGGCGCCGGCGTACTCGGCCGGGTATTCCATGGCGCCGACCCCGATGATGGCGCCCTGGCCCGGCATCAGCCGCGGCACCGAGTGAACGGTGCCGATCGTGCCGGGGTTGGTGAGGCTGATCGTGGTGCCCTGGAAGTCGTCCAGCGTGAGCTTGTTGCCCCTGGCCTTGCGGATGACCTCTTCGTAGGAGGCCCAGAACTGGCGGAAGTCGAGGGTCTCGGCGGCCTTGATGTTGGGCACGACAAGCTGGCGCTGCCCGTCGGGGCGCCGCATGTCGATGGCCAGGCCCAGGTTGACGTGCGTGGGCTGGACGAGCACCGGCTTGCCGTCGTCCCCGGCGGCGTAGCTGGCGTTCATCTCCGGCATGGAGCCGAGCGCCCGGACGATGGCGAAGCCGATCAGGTGGGTGAAGGAGACCTTGCCGCCACGGCCGCGCTTGAGGTGGTTGTTGATGACGATGCGGTTGTCGATGAGCAGCTTGGCCGGCACGGCGCGCACGCTCGTCGCCGTCGGCACAGCGAGGCTGGCCTCCATGTTGGCGGCCGTACGGGCGGCCACGCCGCGCAGCCGGATCTCTTGGACGTCCGCCGGCTCCTGCTGGGCGGGGGCGGCGGGCTTGGCCCCCGGCTTGGCCTCGGGCTCGGCCTCGGCCTTGGGGGCCTTGGCGGGGGCCGGGCGCGCCTCGGCGGCGGGGCGTCCGGCGGCCGCCGGGCGTCGCCCGTCCGCGGGGCGCTCCGCGCCTTCGGGTCGCCCGGCCGCTCGTGCGTCCTGGGCGGCGGGCGCCTGGGCCGGCGAAGTGGGCTCCTGGGCCGATGGAGCGGGCGCGGGCGGGGGCGAGGGGGCCGTGCCGTGGGTCCCGTTGGCCGGCGGCGGGGTCGCGGTCTGGGCGGGCCGGGTGTCCGGCTGGTAGTCGGCGAAGAAGTTCCACCAGGCGCGGTCAACGGAGTCGGGGTCTTCGAGGTACTTCTGGTACAGCTCGTCGACCAGCCACTCGTTGGCGCCGAAGTCGGTGGTCTTTGGGTCGGCAGACTCTGTCGACACGGCGGAGATCGCCCTCTTCCGCGGCTCGCGTGCATTGGCTCTCGATCGAGGTCAAGGCTACTCGGTGGCGGTACGTCCCCGGCCACCAAATCGAGCGAATCACGTTCGGTTTCGCCCGGTAAAGGGGGAATTAGGGGCCGGTTGTTACGGCTCGGTGATCCGGGCCAGGAAGTAGATCGCCCCCGTGCCCGGATGCCGTACGAGCAGCAGGAACGGCCGGTCGACGTGGAACTCGACGGCGCGGCCGCCCGAGAAGGCACTCGCCAGCCGCATCACCACGGCGGTGGCCGCGGCCCCCTCGAAGCCCTGTTCGTCGAGACGTAGCACGGCCTGGTGAACGATCTTGGACACGCAGATCTGTTCGGGGGTGATCCCGGAGAAGTCGGCGCGATCGGGGTCGAAGGCCGTCACGACGCCGAGCCCGGCCAGCGGCCCGTTGAGCGTCACGGACGTCTCGACGCGGAACTTCGGCAGGGCGAGGTCGACCTGAACCGGCGCGGCGGCGTCGTACAGCCGGGTCAGCGCGCCGGCGTCGAGCCCGGGCAGATCGGCGCCGGCCCCCTCGGGCAGCAGCACGTCGACGACGATGTCGCTCTCGGTCGGCAGCGTCACCATCCGCCAGCCGTCGGCGGCGGCGTACGGCAACCGCCGCAGCTGGCGCATCGCCGGCACCTTGCGGCGTCCCGACGGCGCGGCGAACGGCCGGGGCGAGGTGAGGCCCTCCTCGAAAGGCTGCCGCCAGGCCACCTTCAGGTAGAGGGCGTTGACGATGACGGCCGCGGTATCCGGAGTGATGACCCCTCGGGCGAGCAGTTCCTTGATCAGCCCGCGGGTGGTCTTCTCGACCTCGGCGTTGATCTTGGCGCGGGCGCCCTCCGGGTCGCCGGCGAAGTCCGCCGCGTGCAGCGCGCCGCCCGGCCAGCCAAGCACCGTCCGCTGGTAGTCGTCTTCGAAGGGCAGCCCCAGCCGTGTCCACAGGACATTGGCGACCGCCACCTCGGCGTCGCCCGGCCGGGCCGCCGCGGACAGCTCCCCGCCGAGCCCGGGCAGCTCGCCGCCGAGCGCGCGCGCCAGTTCGTCGTGCGTCTTGCCGCGCGCGCCCGCCGCCGCGACCCCGAGCGCCGAGGCGACGCTGTAGGGCGACCAGACGAGGTTGCCGGCGGCGGGCACTTCCCCGGCCAGTTCGCCGTACAGGCCCAGCGCGAAGTCGGCGTGCCGCGTCATGCCTGGCTCGCCGTGGGTGTCGCCGCGTCGGGCGCGTTCGACGCGAGCCGGTCGCGGCCGTGCGGCGCGGCCCAGTCGAGCGCGGGCCCCTTCGGGACGATCCCGTTCGGGTTGATGTGCGGCTGCGTCAGGTAGTAGTGCCGCTTGATGTGGTCGAAGTGCGTGGTCTCGTGGAACGACGGCTGCTGATAGAGGTCGCGGGCGTAGCCCCACAGGTTGGGATAGTCGACGAGCCGGCGCAGGTTGCACTTGAAGTGGCCGTAGTAGACCGAGTCGAACCTGACCAGGGTCGTGAACAGCCTGACGTCGGCCTCGGTGAGCCGGTCGCCGAGGAGATAACGCCGCGTCTCCAGCCGCCGCTCCAGCTCGTCGAGGGTGGCGAACAGCGCGTCGAAGGCCTCCTCGTAGGCCGCCTGGCTGCGCGCGAACCCGGCCTTGTAGACCCCGTTGTTGACGTTGTGGAAGACCACCTCGTTGATCTCGTCGATCTCCGCGCGCAGCTCCTCGGGATAGAGGCCGGGCGCGTCGGCGCCGTGGTAGGCGGAGAACTCGGTCTCCATGGTCAGCGTGATCTGCGGATAGTCGTTGGTCACCATTCGGCCCGTCCGGGTGTCCCAGACGCAGGGCACGGTGTACCTGCCCTCGTAGTCGGGGTCGCTCGCGAGGTAGAGCTGGGAGAGAAAGGTCGCGCCGGTGGCCGGGTCGTCCTTGGGGAATCGCCAGCCGCGCTCATCTCGGATCGGGTCGACGACGGTGACGCCGATCACATCGTGCAGCCGCAGCAGATGCCGGACGATCAGCGTCCGGTGTGCCCAGGGACAGGCGTATGACACATAGAGCCGGTAGCGGCCTGACTCGGCCGGATATCCGCTGGAACCGTCGGCGGTGATCTTGTCCCGGAAGCGGTTGGGTTGCCGTACAAAACGGCCATTTCGGAACTCTTGCGCCGTCATTCTCATCCTCAGGGGTGACATGGTCGCGTGGTTCCATGGCTACGATACCTAAGCATGGGCCCACGCATTTCCGGGTGTTGATCAGGTGCATCACATCACCGCGACCCTGCTGGACCTGCACGGCCCAGTGATCTACGCCATTGTGGCGGCGCTGGTATTCGCCGAGGCGGCCCTGTTCTTCGGATTCGTCTTCCCCGGTGAGACGGCGATCGTGGTGGGCGGCGTGCTGGCCGCCCAAAATCGCGTCTCGCTGCCGTTGCTGATCATCATTGTGGTGATCGCGGCCAGCGCGGGCGACAGCGTCGGCTATGAGGTCGGGCGCCGGTTCGGGCCGCGCCTGCTGAGCCACCGGGCGATGCGAAGGCACCGGCGCAAGGTCGGCTGGGCGCAAGACCTCATCCGGCGGCGGGGCGCGTTCGCGGTCTTCATCGGCCGGTTCACCGCGCTGCTGCGGGCGCTGATGCCCGCGCTCGTGGGCAGTTCGCGCATGCCATATCCGAAGTTCCTGATATTCAACGTGCTGGGCGGCGTCGTCTGGGGCGCCGGCTTCACGCTCGGCGGCTTCTTCCTGGGGGCGGCGTTCGAGCGCACCGCGCAGTTCGTCGGCCGGGGCGTCGCCATCGCCATCGCGGTCATCCTCACCGCGGCGCTCGTGGTCTGGACCGTACGCCGGCACCGCCGGTCGGCGGATCCGGCGGTCGAGACCGTGGATGCCGAGGACGCGGTGACCGTCCCCGAGTCCTGACCCGCACGTCCTGGGGCACGCGTCCCGAGCGGTGGTGCCACGTCACGGGAGGCCCGAATCCGAGCGAGATTCGGTCACGTGGTACGACTTGATGGGTTTGATGGGCTTTGCCGTTGGCGCCACGACGACCATGACGACTAGGACGACCAGGACGATCCGGACGACGAGGAGACAGACGATGACGGAACTGCGGTATGACGGGCGCGTCGCGGTCGTCACCGGTGCAGGACACGGTCTCGGCCGCCGGCACGCGCTGGAGCTGGCCGCGCGCGGAGCGAAGGTCGTGGTCAACGACCTGGGCGGAGACGTCCATGGCGGCGGGGCCTCCAGCGGTCCGGCCGAGGCGGTCGTCGAGGAGATCACGAAGGCCGGTGGCACGGCGGTCGCCAACCCCGACAACGTGGCCACCCCCGAGGGCGCCCAGGCGATCGTGCGCACCGCGCTCGACGCCTTCGGCCGGCTCGACATCGTCATCAACAACGCCGGCATCCTGCGCGACAAGTCGCTCAAGAACATGACGCCCGACGACTTCGACACGGTCATCGCCGTCCACCTGCGCGGCTCGTTCCTGGTCAGCAGCGCGGCCTGGCCGCACCTGCGCGAAGGCGGCTACGGCCGGATCGTCAACACCTCATCGCCCGCGGGGCTGTTCGGCAACTTCGGCCAGGCCAATTACGCCTCGGCCAAGATGGGCCTGATCGGGCTGGCCAAGACGCTGGCCGTGGAGGGCGCCAAGTACGACATCAAGGCCAACGCCATCGCGCCGGTCGCGGCCACCCGGATGACCGAGGACATCATCCCGGACGAGGTCGCGGCGAAGTTCAACGTCGAGCTGGTCACCCCGCTGGTGGCCTGGCTGGTCCACGAGGACTGCGACTCGACGGGGGAGGTCTACTCGGTCGGCGGCGGTCGCATCGCACGCGTCTTCGTCGCCGAGGGCCCCGGCTATGTGAAGAAGGACGGCCTGTCGGTCGAGGACGTAAGGGACAACTGGTCGCAGATCACCGCCGAGACCCCGTACGTGGTCCCCAAGCACGCCGGCGACCAGATGGCGGCGGTCTTCCAGGCCCTCCAGTGACGCACCTGCCGGCCGGGTGACCCCCCAGAGGGTAACCGGCCGGCCGCTCAACTACCGAGCGTCCCGCCTCTTGTGCGCAGGGTCGCCGGGCGCTGTAGTGTTGTGCCCTGCTTTGTCGATCAACATAACTTGCGGGCACGGAGGTTTCGTGACGGGCGGTTCCCTGTTGACCAGGTCCTTCGAGCCGCACGGCCGCTGTGCGCTGCTGGTCATCGATATCGCCGGATTCGGCAGAGTGCACGAGCTGGCCGTACAGCAGGACCTGCGCGATCAGCTCTATCGTCTGTTAGAGACGTGTCTCCGCGACTCCAAGATCCGCCCGGAAGAATGCTATGCGGAGGATCGGGGCGATGGCGTCATGATCGCCATCCCCGACCGTTATGAAGCGCGGATGCTCGTGTCTCCTTTCTTGGAGCATCTGCAACTTGGGGTGCGGACCTACAACAGGGGCGTCGTCGCGAACCGCCGGATCCAGCTGCGGGTGGCCCTGCACATCGGGGACGCGCATTACGACGGGCACGGCCTTACCGGGACCGACGTGACCCTGGTGTTCCGGCTCAACGACTCACGAAAGGCAAAAGAACGTCTCCGGGCAAATGGCGCCGCGGTGGCGGTCATCGTCTCCGACGAGGTCTATCAGGCCGCGATAAGGCCCGCACGGCCGCCCATCGACCCCGATGACTTCGACCCCCTCGCGGTGGCGGAAAAGGGCCTCCACGCCCCGGCCTGGGTGCGGTTCATGGGCAGGCGGGACGATCCGCAGGAGTCCGCCGACGGAGCCGGCTCGACGGTGAGGTGCCCCTACCCGGGACTGACCGCCTTCAGCGAGAAGCAGGGCCAGTGGTTTTTCGGTCGGGACCGGCTGACGGCCGATTTGATCCGCCGCCTGGACGAAGCCGTCCAGCGGGGCGGTCCGCTGATCGTGGTCGGGCCCTCAGGTGCGGGCAAGTCGTCGTTGCTGCGGGCGGGGCTGCTGCCCGCGCTGGCCCGGAGCGCCCTGCCGGTGGCCGATTCGCGATATTGGCGATGCCTGTGGCTCACCCCCACCGCTCACCCGATGAGGGAGCTGAGCAGGCGGCTGGCGGCGGTCGTCGGCATCGCGCCGGAACGCATGGCCGACGTGCTGGCGGCCGGCCCAGAAACATGCCGGGCGCGGCTGCGCGATGTGCTGTGGGCACACGGCGACGATCCGCCGGCGCGGCTCGTCATGATCGTTGATCAGCTCGAGGAGCTGTTCGCGCTGTGTGAGGACAAACGCGAACGGCATGAATTCGTTGACCTGCTCGCGTCCCTGGCCGCTCCCGCCGATGGAGGGCCGGCGGTGGCGCTGGTCGTGTACGGGTTGCGGGCGGACTTCTACGCCGCGTGCGCCGACTACCCCTCGCTGTTGGCCGCATTGCAGGACAACCAGCTGATCGTCGGGCCCATGTCACCCGCGGAGCTGCGCGAGGCGATCGTGTTCCCGGCTCAGGACGTGGGCCTGGAGGTCGAGCCGGGCCTGGTGGAGCTGCTGTTGCGCGAGCTGGCCTCGCCCGAGGGCGAGGCGGCGAGCGACGGCGCGGTCGGATACGAAGCGGGACGTCTCGCGCTGCTGGCGCACGCGTTGCGGGCCACCTGGCAGGTGCGGGAGGGGCACACCCTCACCGTGGCGGGGTACCGCACCACGGGCGGCATCCAGCAGGCCGTGGCCACCACCGCCGATCGGGTCTTCGCCGAGCTGAACCCGGGTCGGCAACGGACCGCTCGTACGTTGCTCCTGCGTCTGGTCAAGATCGGCGACGGTGTCGAGGACACCCGGCGCCGCCTGGATCGCGCCGATGTGCTGAACGTCGACGGCGACCAGAGCGGCATGCGCACCGTGTTGGACACGTTGACCGCGGGCCGTCTGCTCACCCAGACAACCGACACCGTCGAGATCACCCATGAGGCTCTGTTGCGCGCCTGGGGGCGCCTGCGGGAGTGGATCGACGCCGAGCGGGCCGGCAACCTGGTCCGCCAGGAACTGGAGGACGCGGCGGCCGCCTGGGCCCGCAACGACCGCGAACCCGGCGCCCTGTACCGAGGACGCCGCCTGGACGACGCCCGCGGCTGGACCGCCGCGCCGCGCGAAGCTGAGCTGAGCACCGTCGCCCGGGAGTTTCTCGCCGAGTCCCTCCGGCACGAACGCCACGTGGCGTACCGGCGTCGCGCCGGGGTCGCCGCGGTCTGCGTGCTCGCCCTGGTCGCCTCCGGGCTTGCCGTCGCCGCGTTTCAGCAAGGGAGCACGGCACGTGAGCAGGCCCGGGTCGCCGTGGCCCAGGAACTGGTGGCCCGAGCCGACAGCCTGCGCGGCCGCGATCCCCGCACCGCGCTGCGGGTCGGCCTCGCCGCGCAGCGGATCGCCCCTGACGAACGCACGCGAAACGGGCTGTTCAACACCCTCAGGAGCACGGCCCTTGTCGCGTCCCTCACCGGCTACTCCGGCGGCGTGGAGGCGGTGGCGTGGTCGCCCGACGGTCGCACGCTGGCCACCGGCAGCGCCGACAGCTCGGTCGTGTTGTGGGATGTCTCGGACCGCGGCCGGCCGGGCCGACTGGGCGGCCGGCTCACCGGTCACACCGATGAGGTGGAGGCGGTGGCGTGGTCGCCCGACGGCCGCACCCTGGCCACCGGAGGCGCCGACGGCTCGGTCTTTTTGTGGGACGCGTCGGACCCGCGCCGGCCGCGCCGGCTCGGCGGCCCGCTCACCGGCCATGACGGCAGCGTGAACGCGGTGGCGTGGTCGCCGGACGGCCGCACGCTGGCCACCGGCAGTGATGACGAGACCGTCATCATGTGGGACATCACGGACCGGAGCCACCCCCGCCGCGGCGCGGCCCATACCACTCGCGAAGGCAGCGTGTACTCGCTGGCGTGGTCGCCGGACGGCCGCACGCTGGCCCTCGGCTGCGATGACAAGGCCGCCGCCTTGTGGGATGTCTCGGACCCGCGCCGGCCGCGCCGGCTCGGCGGCCCGCTCACCGGCCATAACGGAAGCGTGAACACGGTGGCGTGGTCGCCGGACGGCCGCACGCTCGCCGGCGGAAGCGACGGCAACACCGTCCTGTTCTGGGACCTGTCGGACCGGCGCCGGCCGCGCCGGCTCGGCGGCCCGCTCACCGGCCACGCCACAAGCGTGCGGTCGGTGGTGTGGTCCCCGGACGGCCGTACGGTCGCCACCGGCAGCGTCGACAAGACCGTCATCGTGTGGGACCTCACCGACCGCGGCCGCCCCCGCCGCGTCGGCACCCCCCTCATCGGGTCTGAGAACAGCGTGAACGCGCTGGCGTGGTCGCCGGACGGCCGCACGCTGGCCAGCGCGGGCGAGGACAAGGCCGTCCTGTTGTGGAGCCTGAACGACCAGGGCCGGCCGCGCCGGTTCCTCGGCGCTCCGCTCATCGCTCATATGGACAGCGTGAACGTGGTGGCGTGGTCTCCCGATGGACGCACGGTGACCAGCGGGGGCGACGACAGCGACGTCATGTTGTGGGACGTGTCGGATCGGGACCGGCCGCGCCGCCTCGGCCCGCCGCTCACCGACCATGACGAGGCGGTGTGGTCCATGGCATGGTCCCCGGACGGCCGCGGCCTGGTCACCGGCGGCAACGACGACACCATCATCGTGTGGGACCTGACCGAGCGGGACCGGCCGCGCCGCCTCGGCCCCCGGCTCGATGGCCAGAGCGACGGCGTGAACGCGCTGGCGTGGTCCCCGGACGGCCGGCGCCTGGCGAGCGGCGGCGACAACGGCAAGGTCCACGTGTGGGATGTGTCCGACCGGCGTCGGCCGCGCCTGCTCGCCGCCCCGCTCAGCGGCCATACGAGCTACGTGAACGCGCTGGCGTGGTCCCCGGACGGCCGGCGCCTGGCGAGCGGCGGCGATGACGGCAAGGTCGTGTTGTGGGACGTGCCGGATCGGAGTCGGCCGCGCGGCCTCGGCGCTCTCCCCGGCCAAAGCGGCGGCGTGTTCTCGGTGGCGTGGTCGCCGGACGGCCGGACGCTGGCCTCGGGAAGCGGCGACAACACGGTCCTGCTGTGGGATGTGTCCGACCGAGACCGGCCCGGTGTGCTCGGCGAGCCCCTCACCGGGCATGAGGGCAACGTCGACTCGGTGGCGTGGTCGCCGGACGGCCGGACGCTCGCCTCGGGAAGCGACGACAACACGGTTCTGCTGTGGGATGTGTCCGACCGAGGCCGGCCGCGTCCGCTCGGCGAGCCCCTCACCGGACACAACGGCAACGTCCATTCGGTGGCGTGGTCCCCCGACGGCAGGTACCTGACGACCGCCGGCGCCGACAGGAGGGTCCTCCTGTGGGATCTCACCGGCCGCTACGAGCTGCGCGACCAGGCGATCGCCCGTGCCTGCGTCGCCGCCGGGGGCGGCCTTACCGAGGAGGATTGGGGGCGCTACGTCTCCACGCTGCCCTACCGGCCCACCTGTCCTTGACCGCGGCCACCTGGGCCGTCTCGTCCTCGCGGCGGCCCGGGCAAATCCGAAGATGACACCCGCCCGCCCGCCTGCGATGCTCGGGTAGGCGAGCCGCGCCGTCGCGCCAATGGAAGGGCGATTCGATGCGAACGACGTTGGTACGAGCCGGCCTGCGCAGGCTCTCCACGGTGCAGGTGCGGCACGTGCGCGCGGTGCAGTTCGGCGCCGCCGGCCCCGACGTAGACCGAATCTACCGAGAGATCGAGCGGGACTTCGGCGTGCTCGCGCCGCCGGTCATCTTGCACGCGCCCGCGCCGGAGGTGCTGGCGGCCACCTGGCTGATGCTGCGCGAGCCGCTGCTGGTGCCGGGGGCGGCGCCGCGGGCCCACAAGGAGGCGGTCTGCACCGCGGTCTCCCAGGGCAACAGCTGCCCGTTCTGCGTCACCATGCATTCGTCGATGCTGAGCGATCTGGTCGGCTATCGGGACGGCGCGATCGCGGACCCGGCGGCGCGCGCGGCCGCCGACTGGACCACGGCGAACGCCACCCCCGACGGCGGTGCCGGGCACCCGGTCCCGTTCCCCGTCGAGCATGCCCCCGAGATGGTCGGCACGGCGGTGATCCTGCAGTACCTCAACCGCATGGTCAACATCTTCCTGGGCGAATTGCCGCTGCCGCCGTACGCGCCGGCGGCAATGCTCGGCGTGGTGCGTCCCGTGCTGGTCTGGCTGATCAAGTCGGCCGAGCGCCGCGGACCGCGCCCCGGCGCCTCACTCGACCTGCTCCCCGATGCGCCGCTGCCCGCGGATCTGCGGTGGGCGGCCGGCCACGCGGCGATCGCCGACGCCTTCGCGCGGGGCGCGGCCGCCATCGAGGCCGCCGGCCGCCGCTCCGTCCCGCCAGAGGTTCGCGAGCTGCTGCTGGAGCGCCTGGCGCGGTGGGACGGCCGGCCGCCGGGCCTGAGCCGAGCCTGGGTCGACGACGCGGTCGCCGGGTTGCCCGCGGACGCTCGCGCGGCCGGCCGCCTGGCCCTGCTCACCGCGCTCGCCTCCTACCAGGTCGATGAGTCGGTGCTCGGCGGCTTCCGCGCGGAGCGGCCGGACGATCGCTCGCTGACCGAGCTGACCTCCTGGGCGAGCTTCGCCGCTGCCCGCCGCGTCGGCGGCTGGATGCGGATCCGGACCGAGACGGCCGAGACCGGTGAGGCCGACTCTGCCTTGGCTGCCGAAGGCGATCAGGGCTCGCTCGAAACCAGCTCTTGAGCGGGCGCGGCGGGCTGCGCGCCGATGCCCTCACGGACGGTGTCGACCTATGCCGGCTTGTCGCGTAGGCGGATTCGAGGAGAACCACTGCATGATCGCGGTGGGGCCGCCGCGATCATGCAGTGGCTCTGCGGGGCGGACGGTCAGGTGGGGGCGGAGCCGGCGATGCCCCGGCCGCCGAACTCGATCCAGTTGAGGTTGAACAGGTTGGCCGCCGGGCCGCCGGAGACGGACTGGAAGACCAGGTAGAGGCGGTGCGTGCCGCCGGGGTCGGTGAGCGGGAACGACTGCGACGAATAGTCGTTCGTGCCGGTGGTGGCGTTGATCGTCGCGGTGGTGAGCACCGGTCCGTCGGGGGCGTCGAGGCGGAGCTGGACGGTCGCCTGTGGCGTGCCGGCCGTCGCGGCGGATCCGCCCGCGACCCGGAACGTGACCGAGTCCATGTTCACGAGGTCGACCACGCGGTTCACCGCGATCCAGTCCCCGGGGTCGATGCTCGTCCGGTTCGAATCGCCGCCGCCGGGGTCGGTCGTCAACGCGGTCGCCGTGCCCGCCTGGTCGGTGGCGTACTCCGGCTGCTGGCGTTTTTGCTGGATGACGCGCTGATCGATCGTGGTGAGCGGCGGCTGGCCGTTCGCTCCCTGATCGGTGTAAGAGGCGGTGAGGCCGCCGTACAGATAGCCGCCGGCGTGGGTCGCGTCGGCAGGATCGGTCTGGTAGACGCCGGAGCAGCCCGTCTGCGAGCCCTCGCCGTGTCCGTGGGAGTCGTGCCCGAGCGCGAACGACACCGTGATCTTGTCGCAGTCGATGGCGGCGTCCTCCGGGTCGGTGACCGTGACCGACCAGGGGATCGGGTCGCCCCAGTCGAAGAAGCCGCCGTCGGCCGGGGTGGTGAGCTCGACGGCCGGCGCGGTGTTGCCGACCTCGATCGTCGTGTTGGCGGTCGCGGTCTTGCCGCTGGAGTCGGTCACGGTGAGCCTGGCCGTGTAGACGCCGTTGGCCGTGTAGGTGAAGGAGGGGTTGGGGTCGGTGGAGTCGACGGTCCCGTTGTCGTCGAAGTCCCAGGCGAACCTGATCGAGTCGCCGGGGTCCGGGTCGGCCGATCCGTCGCTGGAGAAGTTCACGGTGAGCGGGGCCCGGCCGCTGGTCGGCGTGGCCGCCACCTTGGCGGCCGGCGCCCGGGTGCCCTTGACGTAGCTGAACTTGACCAGCAGCGCGTCGTTGTTGGCGCGGAAGAAGCCGTCGCCGTACGACAGCAGGTAGAACTCGCCGTCCGGCCCCCACCGCATGTCCATGGGGGCGTCGCAGACGAACGGCTTGGTCGCCCGGTCGGCGCCGACGTCGCCGCAGGTGAGCAGATCGTTGATCTTGAAGACGCGGCCGCGGGAGTCGAGCCGGATCTCGCGCATGAAGTCCCGGGTGAACTCGGCGAAGAAGATCGCCTTGTCGTAGTAGGCGGGGAACTTCGCCGGGTTCGGGTTCTTCGGGTCGTAGTGATAGGGCGCGGCCCCATGCGGGCCGACGCCGCCGCCGGGCCCGAACTCGGGGAACAACTGCGGGCACGTGCCCGGCGGGTCGACCGTGTAGGTGGCCGGGCAGGGCGTGCCGAGCGGCGCCGGCGGGTTGTTGTCGTTGTAGGAGTACCAGACGTCGGGCCTGGTCAGCGGCGGCGTGACGGTGAGCCCGGTGTTGTGCCGCGACGTGTTTTGCGGGCCGCGCTTCGGGTTGCCGCACTCGAACGGCTGCGGCGGATCATCGAGCGGTGCCGACGTCGTGAAGTTCCACCGGTAGTACGGCAGCTGGGGCGCCGCGCAGAACGGCCAGCCGTAGTTGGCCGCGTGCCGGACGATCTCCACCCGGCCGGTGCCGGGCGGTCCCCGGAACAGCTGCGGCGTTCGGGAGTCGGGGGAGTAGTCGGTGACGTACGCGATGTCCTTGTTGTCGAGGTTGAGCCGGAACGGGTTGCGGAAGCCCATCGCGTAGATCTCCGGGCGGGTGCCCGGCGTGCCCGGCGCGAAGAGGTTGCCGCGCGGGACGGTGTACGACCCGTCCGCCCGGACGCGGATCCGCAGCAGCTTGCCGCGCAGGTCGTTGGTGTTGCCCGCCGAGCGGCGCGCGTCCACGTACGGCGCGGTGAAGCACGGCGCCGGGCAGGTGGCCGTCGGCGGCACGGTGAGCTCGTCGTTCATCGGCGAAAAGCCGCCGGAGTTCCCGCCGCCGGCGGGAGTGTCGTCGCCGGTGACCATCAGCAGGTTGCCGCGCGAGTCGAACCGGATCTCGCCCGCGACGTGACAGCACGCGCCGCGGTCGGTGTTCACCCGCAGAATCTGCTGCTCGCTGTCCAGGTCGAGGTGCGGGGTGGGCGTTTCGACGAACTTGAACCGCGACAGCTGGTTGTAGCCCTTGTAGACCTCCCACGCGTTCGGGTCGGTGCTGCCCGTCGGCGCGTTCGTCGTCGGCGTCGAAAGCGGCGGCGCGTAGTAGAGGTAGACCCAGTGGTTCGTGGTGAAGTCCGGGTCGATGGCGCCGCCGTACAGCCCGTCCTCGTCGTGGGTGTAGACGGGGATGGTGGCGATGACTTTCGTCGTGCCGGCCTTCGGGTCGTGCAGCCTGACCTCGCCGGTGCGCGTGGTCTGGATGACCCGGCCGTCGGGGAAGACGTCGAACTCGATCGGCTCGCCGATGTTGGGCGGCGCGGCGATGACGGTCTGCTGGTAGTTGGCGAGTACGGTCGCGCCGCAGTCGCCGGTGCCGCGCCCGGCGGCCCACTCGATGGCGCCACCCAGGTGCCGCCGGAACGCGTCGCTCCGGAACTGCGCCGAGGTCTCGCCGAGACCGGTGTAGAACGAGCGGCCGCCCCGGTAGTCCTTGCACCAGATGATCGGGTGGTCGAACCCCATGCCGCCGCCGCTGTAGCTGCCCTCGTCGACCGTGGCGAGCACGTGCGAGACGCCCCGCACGTTGCCGGCGAAGTCGTAGAAGGCGTCGGCCGACTCCCAGTACTCGGGCAGCACGGCGCCCGCCGGGTGCGCCCGGTCGGCGACCTTCACCGTCGCCCGCTGTACGGAGGACAGGCGGGTCGCCTTGGTGCCGAGCAGCTGTTGGTAGAAGGCCCAGTCCGGCTCGGTCTCCGCGGCGGAGTGGATGCCGAGGAAACCGCCGCCGTCGGTGAAGTACCGCTCGAAGGCGGCCTGCTGGGCGTCGTCGAGCACGTCGCCCGTCGTGTTCAAGAAGATCACGGCACGGAACCGGTGGAGCGCGTCGTCGGTGAACCGGCTCGCGTCATCGGTCGCCTCGACGGAAAAACCGCGGCGCCGGCCGAGGTCGCGGACGGCCTCGACCCCGGCCTTGATCGACGCTCGCCGTTCGCCCGCGGTCTTGGTGAACACCAGCACCTTGAAGCGCGCCCGCGCACCGGTCGCGGCGGGTGCGCCGGGCGCCGCCGGTGCGGTGGGCGCGACGGTGGCCGGTGCGGTGGTCGACGCGGCGGCCGGCGCGGTGGCCGATGCCGCGGCGGGGACGACCGCACCGGCCGCGGCCGCGGCCGGTGCCGGTACGAGCGCGAGCGCGCAGACGAGACGGACGAAACGGACGAGACGGATCCGCGTACGCATGGGGGCCTCCCACCAAGGGTGTGGTTCAGCGGTGGTGTCGCGGCGCCCGCAGGCTGCGCAGGTAGTCGATGCTGCGCTTGGCGGTGCTGAACGAGCCGGCCGGGTTCGCGGTCGGGCTGACGGCGTCGTCGCGTTCCACCAGGTAGTTGTGCCGGCGGTGCCGGCCGCGTGCGCAGCGCTCGACGGCGCCGATGAACCGCTCGTAGTCGATGTCGCCGTCGCCGACGTCGGTCATCCGGAAGCCGTCCCGCAGCGTCGGGTCGGAGTCTCCGTCCTTGACGTGGAACAGCGGGTAGCGGTGCGGGCTGGACAGCACGTAGTCGAGCGGCTCGAACGGCGCCGGGATCGGCGGGCCGGACGGGTTGGCCGGGTCGGGCCGCGAGCTGAACCGGAACTGGCCGACGAACGCCCAGAAGATGTCCATCTCCAGGTAGACGAGCCGGGGGTCGGTCTCCGCACGGAGCACGTCGTACAGCCGCACGCTCGGCTGGTCGGTGGCGAAGCCGAACTCCTCGGCGTGGTTGTGCTGGTAGAACTTCATGCCCCTGGCCGCCGCGGCGGCGCCGAAGGCGTTGAACTCATCGGCGGCCCGCTTCCAGGCGTCGACCGTGTTGCCGTACCTGGCGGGCGAGCTGGCGGTGCCGATGTGGGGCAGGCCGAGGGCCTCGGCGTCGTCGAGCACCTGGGTGAGCTTGGTCGCGAACGTGTAGGCGTTCGGGTCGGCGGAGAAGTAGCCGACGTGGCTGCCGATGCCCCGCAGGCCGTTGTCGTCGAGCAGTCCCTTGAGCTGGGGGAGGGTGATCGGGCCGGCGGAGCCCTGGGTGTAGCCGGCGAACTCGACCTCGGCGTAGCCGTCGCGGGCCAGCTCTTCGAAGACCGCGGCGAAGCCGACGGTGGACACCTTGTCCCGCACGGTGAACAGCTGGAGGCCCAGTTGGCCCGGCGGGACGAGCGGGCGGCCCGTGGGCCGGTGCCTGTCTTTGTGCTCGCCGGCCGCCGCCGGGCCGCCGAACGCTCCGAGCAGCGCGGTCGCGGCGGCGCCGCCGGCGACGCCGATGAAGCCACGGCGATTGAGGTTCAGCCGGCGTTCGCGGTTGGTTCTCATGGGTCTTCCTCCGTGCTGGGTCGGCCAAGTGAGGCGAGGTGGGCGAGATGGCGAGATGGCGAGGTGGGTGAGGTTGGGGGAGAGGTACGGGAGGACTGGAGGACGCCGGGTGCGGACGCACGCGGTGCGTAGGACGCGCGTCCGCACCCGGCGAGCCGCGCGGGAGGCGGCCGGGTTCGTGTCAGCTCGTGGCGGTGTTCAGGTTTCTGATCCGCACGTTGCGGAACTCGATGAGGTCGCTGTTGCCGTGGTTTTGCAGGCCGATGAAGCCGCTCACGAACTGCCGCAGGTCGGTGGGCGGGTCGCCGGCGCGCGAGGAGGTCTTGCCGGGCGTGTTGTCGAACTCGTTGATCACCACACCGTTCCGGATGATCGTGTAGTGCTGGCCGGTCACCCGGACCTCGTAGTCGTTCCAGACGCCGGCCGGGGTGGGCCTGGCCTGGTCGAGGTTCAGCGGCTGGAAGTTGTAGACCGATCCGGTCTTTTGCGGTTCGCCCGTCGGCCCGTCGTAGATCTGGATCTCCTGTCCGCAGAAGATCGCCACCCACGCCTGTTGCGTCTGGGCCGCGCCGACCGTCCCGCAGCTTCCGGGCGGGCGCTGGTCGAGCGGGATGCGCGGGTCGGGGAAGCGGACGAACACGCCGCTGTTGCTGAAGGAGCCGTCCGTGCGCGCGTCACGGAACTGCAGCCGGAGCGAGAAGTCGCCGAACTCCTTGTCCGCGTACCACAGCATGCCGAGGCCGCCGACGCTGCGGATCGTCCCGTCGTCCTGCAACGTGAACGACCCGCCCGGCGCCTGCTCCCACTTCGCCAGGCTCTCGCGCGTGCCGTCGAAAATCGGCAGGTACGCGTCCGGGCCGTGCGGGGCGCCCACCCCGGAGCGGGTCGCGGTGGCGGCGAGCAGCGCCAGCGCGGCGCCGCCGATCACGCCGCGCCTGCGCAGCGACGTCGCGATCGCGCCCACGTGCCGCTGGAACGCGCCCCGGCTGCTCCACACGCTTTCGTCGTCGATCGCGTCGTTGATCGTGCAGCCGCCGCCGACGTCCACGTTGTCCACCTTGCTGTCGGTGTCGAGCATCCGTACGGTCGGGCGGGCGTCCGGTGCCGGGCAGCCGACCTTGACCGCGGTCCGGGCGGTGGCCTTGGCGCCGTCCGCGTACGTCACGGTCAGCGTGGCGGTGAAGTCGCCGCCGGTCGCGTAGTAGTGCGTCGGGTCGGCCTCGTGCGAGGGCGGGGTGCCGTCGCCGAAGTCCCACCGATAGGCCACGCCGCCGGACCGCCCGGCCGAGAAGGCCATCTTCATGGGGGTGTGCTGCGCGGTGGCGGCGACCGCGGGCGCCGGCGCCGGGGTGGGCGCGCCGCCCTTGTAGGTGATCCGCCACAGCGCGGAGCGCGCCGTCGCGTTGAAGAACCCGCTGCCGTAGTCCAGCACATACAGTGCGCCGTCCGGCCCGAACTTCCAGTCCATGAGGTTGCCGACGGCACTGGAGGGGACGATCTGCCGGATGTCGTCGGCGTGCACCGGCGCGCCGCCGGCGGGTGCCGTCTTCGGGTCCATCGTCACCGCGACCCGCACGGCCGAGCGGGTCTCGTCGCCGATGAACCACTTGCCGTCCCAGTAGCGCGGCCACGCGCCCGTGCCGGCGGTCTTGGCGTCGAAGCGGTACATCGGGCCCGGCATGATCGCCTGTCCGGCCCCGCCCGGGAAGTACGGCTCGGTGAGCGTCTGGTGGGCGAGGTCGTAGATCGGGATGCCGGAAGCGTCGCGCTCGTACACGGGCCCGCCGCCCTGGGGCGAGTACCAGATGTTGTTGCTTTGCACCGGGGGCAGGTCGACCAGGCCGGTGTTGCGCGGTGAGTCGTTGCGCGGGTGATCGCAGTCGTACCAGCCGAGCGGCTTGGTGATGTCGGGCAGGTTCCGGTCGCGGTAGGGCTGCTTGTCGCCCATGCAGTACGGCCAGCCGCGGTTGCCCGCCTTGGTGATCACGGCGGCCGTCTCGTACTTCGCCGGCCCCCAGGTCGTGTCCGGGTTGTTCGCGTCCGGGCCGACCCAGCCGGCCAGCAGCCAGTTGGTCTTCGGATCGACGGCGAGCCGCGTCGGGTTGCGCACGCCCATGACGTAGATCTCCGGGCGGGTCTTACCGCCGCCCTGCTCGCGGCCGGTGAACAGGTTCCCGCGCGGGATCGTGTACGTCCCGTCCGGCTCCGGATGGATGCGCAGGATCTTGCCGTTCAGGTCGTTGGTGTTGCCGGCCGTGCGCCGGGCGTCCTGCTGGGAGATGCCGGCGAACGCGGGCACCGGGTTGTTGCCCGAATAGCCCGACGGGGCGGGGGCGCATCCGTCGCATTGGGAGGAGTTGTTGTCGCCGGTCGAGACGTACAGGTTGCCCTGCCGGTCGAAGCCCATCCCGCCGCCGACGTGGCAGCACCGGTCGATCTGAACCGCCCAGCGCAGCAGCACCTTCTCCGACGACAGGTCGAGCTCGCCGGACTCCTCGTCGAACGTGAACCGCGAGATCGTTCGCTGCCCGACGCGGTTTTCCCGGTCGATCGACGAATGCGGCATGTAGAAGACGTAGATCCAGTGGTTCCGGGCGAAGTTCGGGTCGAGCGTGATGCCGACGAGCCCTTCCTCGGTCTTGTTGAGCTCGGGCCCGCCGCCCTTGTTGCCGAAGACGTCCAGGTTCGCGACCTGCGAGACCTCGTTGGTCTTGGGGTCCCAGACGTGGATGGTGCCGAAGCCCTTCCCGATGTCGGGGTTGTTCCAGTCGGTGATCGGCGTCGGCCCGCCGGTCATCGGCCCGCCGCGGCCGATGTAGAAGACCCGCCCGTCGGGGGCGATGGTGAGGCCGTGCGGCTCGCCGATCTGGTCGAGTCGGCCGGTCTCGTTGGGCCTGGTGAGCCGGGTCGCCTCGTAGTTCGCCGCGATGGTCGCCTGGCAGTCGCCCCTGACCATGCCGGACGTCCACTGGATCGCGCCAAGCAGATGCCGGCGGAAGAGCCCGTCGGCGTAGCTCGCCGCCGTGCCGCCCATGCCGGTGTAGAACGAGCGGCCGCCGTCGAAGTCGCGGCACCACGAGATCGGGTGATGGGGGCCGTTGGCTCCGTTGCCAGGGGTGTAGCTGCGCTCACGGACGCCGGCGACCGTGTGCACGGCGCCGCTGGGGCTGGTGGCCCAGTTGAACCACACGTCCGTGCGCGTCCACTCCAGCGGCAGGTCGCGGGTCGCCGGATGGATCCGGTCGCCGACCTCGACGACCGCACGCTGGGCATCGCTCGGGCTGGTGCCGGGCCGGGCGCCCACCAGGCCGGTGAACCATGTCGAGCCGGGCTGCGCGCGGGCGGCGTCGTGCACGCCAAGGAAGCCGCCGCCGCCCTGGATGTACGCCTGGAACGCCGCCTCCTGTTCGGCGGTCAGCCCCTCGCCGGCCGCCGACAGGAAGATCACGGCGCGGTACCGCGCCAGGTTGGCGGGGGTGAACGCGGCGCCGTCGGCGGCCTGGTCCACGCCGAAGCGGTGCGTGCGGCCGAGGCGTTCGATCGCGGCCACCGCGGCGTCGGCCACCGCGTCGTCCGCGGCACCGTGGAACACGAGTACTTTGACCGGCAGCCGCGTTCCGGCCGGTGCGGGGGCGGCCGGAATGGGAGCGGCGGGGGGCGCCGCGGGCGCGGCCACGGCGACGGGCGTCGCCGGCACGGCGGCGACGCCGGTGACCGCGAGGAGCACGGCCAGCAGGACGGGCATGAGAAGCCCCGCACGCCGGAACGCCGTACGGGGGACGAAAAGGTCGAGGGTCGCTCGACTGGGTCCCATCTGTCCTCCTGTGCGCTGGGACAGTGCGGCAGCCCCCGGTGCCTGCGCGTTGTTTGGAACCATCCGTCCGAGACTTTGTCCTGTCAAGGTCGTAAGTTGGCCGGATTGTGCCGTAAGAAGTCGAACTTATGGCGTTTAGACGACCGGAGAGCCTGTAACTCCGATGAAACGGCCCGTTCTCGCCGTGTGGGGGAGTCGGAGTCCGCCATCGCCCGACGGGCGGCGAACAAAGTTGACGGACTTACGTCGAAATCCTGCGAAAGATGTCTTGATATGGGCGTGGCCAGCGCCTTAGTGTGTCGCCCATGTCGACATCTTCGGGGGACCTGCGACTGGCGGCGGGCTCCGCGGGGCACGTCCTGACGCTGATCAGCGCCGGTTCCGCGACCACACGCGCCGATCTCGCGCGGGTGACGGGGATGGCGAGGTCGACGATCTCGCAGCGCGTCGACGCGCTCGTCGCGCACGGGCTGATCCGAGAGGTCGACGAAAGCGAGTCCACCGGCGGCCGCCCACCGCGTCAGCTGCGCCTGCGCACCGAGGACAACACGGTGATGGGCGTCGACCTTGGCGCCACTCACTGCCGGCTCGCCCTGATGGACATCAGCGGGCACGTGCTCGCCGCGCGGGAGGACGCCCTGCTCATCGACGAGGGCCCCGAGGCGGTGCTCTCCCATGTCGACCGGCGCATGCACGACCTGCTCGACGAGGCGCACCGGCCGCTCGAGGCGCTGCGGGCGATCGGCATGGGCGTCCCCGGTCCGGTGGAGTTCGCCACCGGCCGGCCCAACAACCCCCCGATCATGCCCGGCTGGAACGAGTATCCGATCCCCGAGTTCTTCACCGAGCGCTACGACATCAGCGTGCTGGTCGACAACGACGTCAACGTGATGGCACTCGGCGAGCAGCGCCGCGCCTTTCCCGACACCCGCTACCTGATGTTCGTCAAGATCGGCACCGGCATCGGGTGCGGCATCATCGCCGACGGCGACCTGCATCGCGGCGCGCAGGGCTGCGCCGGCGACATCGGCCACATCCGGGTGAGCGGGCACGAGGAGGCCGGGTGCCGGTGCGGCAACAGCGCCTGCCTGGAGGCGGTGGCGGGCGGGGCAGCGCTGGCCCGCCGGCTGACCGATCTCGGTTTCGAGGTCAGCACCGGGTCGGGGGTCGTCGAGCTGGTCATGTCGGGCAACATCCAGGCGTTGCGCCTCGTCCGCGAGGCCGGCCGCGTGGTCGGCGAGGTCCTCGCCGGCCTGGTGAACTTCTTCAACCCCGAGGTCATCGTCATCGGCGGTGTGCTCTCCGCGGTCCACGACCACCTGCTCGCCGGCGTCCGCGAGGTCATCTACCGCAGGTCACTGCCGCTCGCCACCCACCATCTCGAGATCGTGCCCAGCCAGACCGGGGTGGACGCCGCCGCGCTCGGCGCCGGCATCTTGGCGATCGAGCACTTCCTCTCGCCCGACCACATCGACCGGGTTCTCGCCGGCGGCGTCCGGGCGTCCTCGCCGTTGCGCGCGGCGCCATGATCGTTCCGATGCCCACCGGCGGCCAGAGAGGCGGCGATGCGCCATGACCTCCGCAAGCGGCGGGTTGCTTGAGATGCGGGGGATCGTGAAGGAGTTCCCCGGCGTACGCGCGCTCGACGGCGTCGACCTCGAGGTCCGCACGGGGGAGGTGCACTGCCTGCTCGGCCAGAACGGCGCCGGCAAGTCCACCTTGATCAAGGTGCTGTCGGGCGCGCACCAGCCGGACGCCGGCCAGGTGCGGTGGCTCGGCGACGAGGTCCGCCTGGCGAACCCGACCGCGGCGATGCGGCTCGGGATCGCCACCATCTACCAGGAGCTCGACCTCGTCGACGGGCTGAGCGTCGCGGAGAACATCTTCCTCGGGCACGAGGCGGCCTCCCTCGGCTTCACCCGGCGCAAGGAGATGAACCGGGCCGCCCGCGCCCTGCTCACCCGGCTCGGCCATGGGGAGATCCCGCCGACGCGGGAGGTGGGGCGGCTGCCCGCCGCGGGCAAGCAGGTCGTCAGCATGGCGCGGGCGCTCTCCCACGACGCGCGCCTGATCATCATGGACGAGCCGTCCGCCGCGCTCGCCCACGACGAGGTGGCGAACCTGTTCCGGATCATTCGTGAGCTCGCCGCGGCAGGCGTCGCCGTCATCTACATCTCCCACCGGCTGGCCGAGATCCGCGAGATCGGCGACCGGGTGACGGTGCTCAAGGACGGCCGGGCCGTCGCCGTCGGGCTGCCCGCCAAGCAGACGCAGACCGCGCAGATCGTGACGCTGATGACCGGACGCACCGTGGAGTACGCCTTCCCCGAGCGCCGCCCCGTCCCCGCGGGGGCGGCTGGGGCGGCGGCGCCTGCGGGGCGGGACGCCGCCGAAGTGCTCAAGGTCGCCGGACTGTCCCTCGCCGGCACCTTCTCCGACGTGTCGTTCACCGTCCATGCCGGCGAGATCCTCGGGCTGGCCGGCCTGGTCGGGTCCGGCCGATCGGAGATCCTAGAGACCATCTACGGAGCGCGCCGCGCGTCCGCCGGGCGGGTGCTGCTCGACGGGCGGCCGCTCCGCCCGGGAAGCACGAGCGTGGCCGTACGGCGCGGCATGGGACTCGCTCCGGAGGAGCGCAAGAGCCAGGCGCTGCTGCTGAACGAGACCGTGGCCGCCAACATCAGCGTGGCCGGCATGCGGCGCTACTCGTCGTTCGGCTGGCTCGACCGGCGGCGCGAGCTCGTCGACGCCTCGGCGCAGATTCGAGCGCTCGACATCAGGCCTGCCGATCCGCGTCGGCCGGTGAAGACCCTGTCCGGCGGCAACCAGCAAAAGACCGTGCTGGCCCGCTGGCTCATCAGCGGGCGCCGCCCGGCCGGCGACGGGGTGGCCGACCGGGCGGCGTCGTCATCGTCGTCATCGTCGTCATCGTCGTCATCGCCGTCCGGGTCTTCGCCGCCGTCGGCGTCGGCGCCGTCATCGGCGCCGTCGCTTCCGTCGCCCGGCGCGCTCAAGGTGCTGCTGCTCGACGAGCCCACCCGCGGCGTCGACGTCGGCGCGCGGGCCGAACTGTACGCGCTCATCCGGGCGCTCGCCGACCAGGGCATCGCGGTCGTGCTGGTGTCGAGCGAGGTCCCCGAGGTGCTCGGCCTCGCGGACCGGGTCCTGGTGATCCGCGAAGGCCACGTCATCCACGAGGCCGACGCCGCCGACCTGGACGAGCACGACGTGCTGAACATGATCATGGAAGGGAGCGCCCTCTAATGGACGCGCCTACATCCCAAGACACCCGGGTGGCGGCCGGGCGGCGCGGCGACTCGCCGTACACCCGGCCGATGACGGTCCTGGGGCGCCTCGGCGAGGCGCGCCACGTGGGCCTGGTGGTCGCGCTCGGCATCCTCGCGGTCATCGGAGTGGTCACGCAGCCCGACAACTTCGCGACCTCCGCCAACGTCGTCAGCATCCTGGCGCTCGCCTCCACGATCGGCGTCATCACGGTCGGGGCGACGTTCGTGATCATCGGGGGCGGCATCGACCTGTCGGTCGGCGCGGTGATGGCGCTCGCCTCGGTGTGGGCCACCACGCTGGCGACCCAGTCCTACGGCCCGTTCGTCATGGCGCTGTGCGCGATCCTCGTGGGCACCGGGGCCGGTCTGATCAACGGGATCTTGATCTCCTACGGCCGCCTGGTGCCGTTCATCGCCACGCTGGCCATGCTGGTCGCCGCCCGCGGCCTGGCGCAGCGGATCTCCGATCGCAAGACCCAGCTGCTCCAGCCGGAGAACGACGCGATCGAGTCACTGTCCACCACCCGCGTGCTGGGCCTGCCCCTCGTGGTGTTCATCTTCGCCGCGGTCGCCATCATCGGCTGGCTGGTGCTCAACCGCACGACGTTCGGGCGCCGCACGTTCGCGGTCGGCGGCAACCCGGAGGCCGCCCGGCTGGCCGGTATCAACGTGCGGCGGCACACCCTGCTGCTCTACGCGCTGTCCGGGCTGTGCTGCGGTATCGCGGCGATCATCATCATGGCCAGGACCACGACCGGGTCCAGCACCCACGGGGACCTGTACGAACTCGACGCGATCGCCGCGGTGATCATCGGCGGCACGCTGCTCACCGGCGGCCGGGGCACCCTTGTCGGCTCGATCTTGGGGCTGCTCGTCTTCACCGTGATCACCAATCTGTTCATCCTCAACGGCCTGGACACGAGCGACCAGCTCATCGCCAAGGGCGTGATCATCGTCATCGCCGTGCTGCTGCAGCGGCGCGGGTTGCGAACTCCTACCTAACGTCTCCACGTCCCCCCAACCTCACAGGAGAGTCACATGGCAGAGCGCAGCAGTCTCGATCGGCGGGGCTTCGTGTTCGCCGGCGCCGTGCTCGGTGCGGGCACGCTCGCCGCCTGCACCAGCAACGAGCCCGAGAACCAGCCGGCGAGTCAGCAACAGAACGTGTCCACCGGAGGGGACAACGACAAGGCCGGCAGGCAGGTCACCATCGGCTTCTCGGCGCCCGCGGCCGACCACGGCTGGATCGCGGCGATCGCCAAGAACGCACAGGACCAGGCCAAGAGGTACAGCGACGTCACGTTCAAGCCGGTCCAGCCGACCAACGACATCAACCAGCAGATCTCCGCGGTGGAGTCGCTGATCTCGCAGAAGGTCAACGTGCTCGTGCTGTTGCCGAACGACGGAGAGCAGCTCAACCAGGTCGCCCGCAAGGCCACCGACGCCGGGATCCCCGTCGTGAACCTCGACCGGATCTTCCCCGACAAGCTGTCGTACCGGACCTGGATCGGCGGGGACAACTACGGGATGGGCGTCGCAGCCGGTCACTACGTCGGCGGCAAGCTCAAGCAGAAGGGCGTCACCAACCCGGTCATCGTGGAGATCCAGGGCATCGCGACGCTGCCGCTGACCCAGGACCGGTCGAAGGGTTTCGCCGACGCGCTGAAGACCTACGGTTACAGCGTGACCGCCAAGCAGGACGCCAAGTTCACCGTCGAGACGGGCAACCAGGTCGCGAGCAACCTGCTCCAGGCGCACAAGAAGATCGACGCGCTGTGGAACCACGACGACGACCAGGGCGTGGGCGTGCTCGCCGCGATCAAGCAGGCCGGCCGCAAGGAGTTCTTCATGGTGGGCGGCGCCGGCTCGGCCAACGCGATGCGCGAGATCAAGTCGGGCAACAGCGTGCTCGAGGCGACGGTCACCTACAGCCCCACCATGGCCTCGTCGGCGGTCAAGATCGCGCGGCTGATCGCGCAGGGCAAGGGCATGAGCGACCTGGTGGAGCAGCAGGTCCCGCAGTCGATCACGCTGGCCTCGGAGACGATCACCAGACAGAACGTCGACCGGTACCTGCCGCTCGGATTCGAGTCCTGACCCGCGGCCGGCATGGCGTTGACAATGCAGAGGTAGTTGATGACGAACCCGCACAAGGCCACGGACGTACCCGCACTCGGTGTCGGGATGGTGGGCTATGCCTTCATGGGACGGGCCCACTCCCAGGCGTGGAGGTCCGTCGGTCCGTTCTTCGATCCGCCGTACGCGCCCCGGATGATCGCGCTCGCCGGCCGGTCGCGCGACGGCGTCGCCGCCGCCGCGCGGCAACTGGGCTGGGAGTCGCACGAGACCGACTGGAAGGCCTTGCTGCGCAGGGACGACATCGACGTGATCGACATCTGCACGCCGGGTGACTCCCACGCCGAGATCGCGATCGCCGCGCTCGACGCCGGCAAGCACGTCCTGTGTGAAAAGCCGCTGGCCAACACGGTCGCGGAGGCCGAGGCGATGGTCTCGGCCGCGGAGCGCGCCCGGGCTCGCGGGATCCGCTCGATGGTCGGGTTCAACTACCGCCGGGTGCCCGCCATCGCGCTGGCCCGCGAGTTCGTCGCCGCCGGGCGGCTGGGCACCGTCAGGCACGTGCGCGCGCAGTACCTGCAGGACTGGATTGTCGACCCGGACTTCCCGCTTGTCTGGCGGCTGGACAAGGAGAAGGCCGGATCGGGCGCGCTCGGCGACATCGGCGCGCACATCATCGACACGGCCCAGTTCATCACCGGCGACCCGCTGGTCGGGGTGACCGCGATCACCGAGACGTTCGTCAAGGAACGTCCGGTCGCGGCCGCCTCGGCCGGGCTCGGCGCGTCCGGCGGCGCCGGGACGGGCGAGGTGACGGTGGACGACGCCGCGCTGTTCATCGGCCGCACCGCCGGCGGCGCGCTGGCCTCCTTCGAGGCCACCCGGTTCGCGACGGGCCGCAAGAACGCGCTGCGGATCGAGGTGAACGGGTCGCACGGCAGCCTCGCCTTCGACTTCGAGGCGATGAACGAGCTGTCCTTCTACGACCACACGCAGGACGCGGCGGACGCCGGATTCCGACGCATCCTCGTCACCGAGGCCACCCACCCCTACATGGCGGCGTGGTGGCCGCCCGGTCATCTGATCGGCTACGAGCACACGTTCACCCACGAGATCCGCGACCTCGTCGAGGCGATCGCGACCGGCACCGACCCGGTCCCGTCCTTCGCCGACGGGCTGCGGGTGCAGCGCGTGCTGGCGGCCGTCGAACGGAGCGCGATGAACGGCTGTGGCTGGACGAACGTGGAGGACGCTTGACGGCAGGTTCTGGGGCGCTTACATAGAGCCGGTGAACGTGTCAGGCGATCACCGCCATCTCACCGTCATCTCGCCGCGGGACATCGCGAACCTCGTCGGCCGCCTCCGGAAGCGCCGGGCAACCCCTGAGGAGAGGGTGAGCGAGCCATGAGCACGGGAGTCTGGCTGGTCGGGGCGCGCGGTTCGGTCGCCACCACGGTGGTCGCCGGGGCCGCGGCCGTCCGGGCCGGGCTGGCGCCGGCCACCGGCTGCGTCACCGAGCGCGACGACTTCGCCGCGGCCGGCCTGCCCGCGCTCGGTGAGCTGGTCTTCGGCGGGCACGATCTCGCCGAGACCCCCCTGCCCAAGCGGGCCGAGCGGCTCGCGCGATCCGGCGTGCTCCCCGACCGGCTGCCCGAGCTGATCCATGACGACCTGGCCGCCGCCGACGCCGAGATCCGTCCCGGCGCCGGCGCCGACGCCGGGACCGACACTCGTGCCCAGGCCGAGGTGGCCGCCGCGCTCGCCGCCGACATCGCCGCCTTCCGCGGGCGGCGCGGCCTCGACCGGGTCGTCGTGATCAACGTCGCGTCGACGGAGCCGCCGTGCGCGCCGCACCCGGCGCACGGCTCGCTGCCGGCGCTGGCCGCCGCGCTGGAGTCGGCCGAGCCGGTGCTGCCGCCCAGCTCGCTGTACGCGTACGCGGCGTTGTCCAGCGGGTGCGCGTACGTGGACTTCACGCCGTCCACCGGCGCGCGGCTGCCGGCGATCGACGAGTTGGCCCGCGCCCGGGGTGTGCCGTACGCGGGCAGCGACGGCAAGACCGGCGAGACCCTGGTGCGGTCGGTGCTGGCGCCGATGTTCGCCCGGCGCGCGCTGCGCGTGCGGTCGTGGTCGGGCACGAACCTGCTGGGCGGCGGCGACGGCGCCACCCTTGACGACCCCGCGGCCGCGGCCAGCAAGAACGCCTCCAAGCAGCGGGTCCTCGACGAGACGCTCGGCTACCCGATCGACGGCGAGGTCCACATCGACTACGTCGGCGAGCTCGGCGACTGGAAGACCGCCTGGGATCACATCCTGTTCGACGGCTTCCTCGGAGTCCGGATGACCATGCAGTTCACCTGGCAGGGATGCGACTCCGCGCTGGCCGCGCCGCTCGTGCTCGACCTGGCCCGGCTGATGGCCCGGGCGCACGAGACGGGGCGGGCGGGGGCGGTGCCCGAGCTCGCCTTCTTCTTCAAGGACCCGGTCGGCTCGGCGCAGCACGATCTGGCGGCCCAGTACGAGACCCTGCGCACCTGGGCCGGTGCCCTATGAGCGAGCCGGAGGCGCGCGGCGCGCGGGCGGTCGTGGAGTTGGTGCGGGCGCCGGCGGCGCTGACCGTGCCGGGCGACGTGGTGGCCGGCGCCGCCGCGGCCGGGTGGCCGTTCGGCGCCGCGACCCCGGTGCTGGCGGCCGCGTCGGCCGGCCTGTACTGGGCGGGCATGGCGCTCAACGACTACGCCGACCGCGACGTCGACGCCGTCGAGCGGCCGGGGCGGCCGATCCCGTCCGGGCGGGTCACGCCGCGGTTCGCGCTCGGCCTCGCCGCCGGGCTGACCGCCGCGGGGGTCGGCCTGGCCGGGCTGGCCGGAGGCCGGCGGGCGCTGGGCGTCGCCGTGCCGCTCGCCGCCACGGTCTGGGCGTACGACCTCGTGCTCAAGGGCACGCCGGCCGGGCCCGTCGCGATGGCCGCGGCGCGGGGCCTGGACGTGCTGATGGGGGCCGGCGCCGGGCGGATGCGGCGGGCCGCGCCCGCCGCCGCGCTGGTCGCCGCGCACACCCTGGCCGTCACCCTGCTGAGCCGCCGCGAGGTCGGCGGCGGCGGTCCCGGGCTGCCGCGCGCCACGCTCGCGGCGACCGGCGCCATCGGCGCGGCCGCCGGGTTCGTCCAGCGGAAGGGGAGCGCGCCCCAGCGGCTGGCCGGGGCCGCGCTGCTCGGCGTCTATGGCGCGACATTCGGGCGGGCCCAGCTCGCGGCCGTGCGCGACCCGGGTCCGCTGCCCGTGCGGCGGGCGGTCGGCGCCGGCATCCTCGGCCTGATGCCGCTCCAGGCGGCGCTGGCGGCGGGCGCCGGGGCGCCGGCCGCCGCGCTGCCGGTGGCCGCGGGGTTCCCGCTGGCCCGGCGGCTGTCGAGGAGGGTGTCGCCGACATGAGGTTCGGCTACGGGACGAACGGATTCGCCAATCATCGGCTCGGCGACGCGCTCGCGGTCATCGCCGACCTGGGCTACGAGGGCGTCGCGCTCACCCTCGACCACCACCACCTCGACCCGTACGCCGACGACATCGCCGCGCGGGTGCGCGCGCTCGCGCGGCGTCTTGGCGAGCTCGGCCTCGCCGTGGTCGTGGAGACCGGTGCCCGGTACCTGATGGACCCCTGGCACAAGCACGAACCGACGCTCGTCTCGGCGACGGGGTGGGAGCGCCGGATCGACCTGCTGTCCCGGGCGGTGCGGATCGCCGCCGACCTCGGCGCGGAGGCGGTGTCGTTCTGGAGCGGCGTGCGGCGGCCCGAGATCTCCGCGGACGAGGCGTGGCGGCGGCTGGTCGCCGGCTGCGCCGAGGTGGTCGAGGTCGCCGCCGGGCACGGCGTGCCGCTCGGCTTCGAACCCGAGCCCGGCATGGTCGTCGCCGATCTCGACGGCTACGTGCGGCTGCGCCGCGCGCTGGGGGAGCCCGAGCCGTTCGGCCTCACCCTCGACATCGGGCACTGCCGGTGCGTGGAGGACGCCTCGGTGCCCGACTGCGTACGCCGGTCGGCGGGCTGGCTCGTCAACGTCCAGATCGACGACATGCGGCGCGACGTGCACGAGCACCTCGAGTTCGGCACCGGCGAGATCGACTTCCCGCCGGTGCTGGCGGCGCTCGACGAGGTCGGGTACCGCGGCCTGGTGGCGGTGGAGCTGCCCAGGCACAGCCACGCCGCCCCCGCCGTGGCCCGCCGCTCGCTCGACTTCCTGCGCGCCGCCGCCCCGGTGGGGGCGGGCGCGGATCGGCAGGAGAGGTGACCGGATGACGCTGGAGAAGCTGACCGCGGCGCTTGCGGCACGGCTCACCGACGAGGGGGCGGCGTGGCTGGCGAAGGCCCGGGTCCAGGTGTCGAGGGATCCGGCCGCGATCCACGTGGTGTCCCCGGCGGCGGGGCGGCACTGCGGACGCGGCCGGATCGAGGGCCTGCGCGGCGGCTGGACCGTCGACGACGCCGTCCGCGCGTTGCTGATCGCCGAGCTGCCGCTCGGGGGAGCCGCGCTGACCGAGGCGATCGAGGAGCTGTACTGGCACGGCGACGCCGCCGAGAAGCGCGGCGTGCTGCGGGCGCTGTCCGTCCTGGAGTCCCGCGCGGAAGCCGGCGACGGGTCCCGGGAAGGGTTCGGGGACGCGTTCGTGCCGCTCGTCCACGACGCCGTGCGCACCAACGACACCAGACTGATCGCCGCCGCGCTCGGACCGTACGGCGCCCGACACCTCGATGCCGCCGCGTACCGGCAGGCGGTGCTCAAGTGCCTGTTCACCGGCATCCCGCTGGCCGACATCTCGGGCGTCGAGGATCGCGTCGACGATGAGCTGGTCCGCATGATGAGCGAGTTCGCCCAGGAACGCATCTCTGCCGGACGGGTCGTGCCCGACGACGTCTGGCGTTTCGTCCCCTCCCCGGAGGCATGACATAACATGCGCATCTTCGACCCGCACATCCACATGACCTCGCGTACCACCGACGACTACGAGGCGATGCGCCGGGCCGGCGTCCAGGCCATCGTCGAGCCGGCGTTCTGGCTCGGTCAGCCGCGCACCTCGGTGGGCAGCTTCGTCGACTACTTCGCGGGCCTCGTCGGCTGGGAGCCGTTCCGGGCCGGGCAGTTCGGCATCCGGCACCACTGCGCGCTCGCGCTCAACCCGAAGGAGGCCAACGACCCGCGGTGCGCGGGCGTGCTCGATCTGCTGCCGCGCTACCTGGCCAAGGACGGCGTGGTCGCGGTGGGGGAGGTCGGGTACGACTCGATGACCCCCGAGGAGGACGAGGCGTTCGCCCGGCAGCTGCAGATGGCGATCGAGCAGGACCTGCCGGTGCTCGTCCACACCCCGCATCGCGACAAGAAGGCCGGGACCCTGCGCACGCTCGACGTCGTACGCGAGTCGGGCATCGCGCCCGAGCGGGTCGTGGTCGACCACCTCAACGAGCTGACGGTCAGGCCGGTGCTGGAGTCGGGGTGCTGGATGGCGTTCTCCATCTACCCGGACACCAAGATGGACGAGGAGCGCATGGTGCGCATCCTGCGGGAGTACGGCACCGAGCGGATGCTGGTGAACTCCGCGGCCGACTGGGGGCGCAGCGACCCGCTGAAGACGCGAGCCACCGGCGAGGCGATGCTCGCCGCCGGCTTCGGCGAGGACGACGTCGATCTCGTGCTTTGGCGCAACCCGGTGGCGTTCTTCGCCCAAAGCGGGCGGCTCGACCTGACCGGGCCGGACGACGGCGCCGTCGACGCGACGGCGACGTTCGAGGGCAACTCGATCCTGCGCGGCGCGCGGGCCGGGTGAGGGAGGGGACCCACGGATGCGCTTCCGGCACCGCGACGGAACGGTCGTCCACCTCGCGTACTGCACCAACGTGCACACGGCCGAGGATCTCGCCGGCGTGCTCGACCAGCTGGGCCGCTTCGCCGAGCCGGTGAGGGAGAAGCTGGGGACCGATCTGCTCGGCCTCGGGCTGTGGCTGGCGCGTGACGTGGCGACGGCGCTGGCGGCCGGCACCGCCGCGGTCCGGCGGCTGCGCGCCGAACTGGCCGCCCGCGGCCTGGAGGTCGTGACCCTCAACGGGTTTCCCTACCAGGGCTTCCACGCCCCGGTGGTCAAGCGCGCCGTCTACCGGCCCGACTGGACCGAGCCCGCCCGGCTCGCCTACACCGCCGACCTCGCCCAGGTGCTGGCCCGGCTGTTGCCCGACGACGCGGCCGAGGGCAGCGTCTCGTCGCTGCCGCTGGCCTGGCGGACGCCGTGGGAGGACGAGCAACGGCGGCGGGCCCGGGAGGCCCTCGGCGAGCTGGCCGGCCGGCTCGTGAAGATCCACGCGGCGGAGGGCCGGCCCGTCCGGGTCGGGTTCGAGCCCGAGCCGGGCTGCGTCGTCGACACCACCGCGGACGCGGTCAGGGAGCTGGCGGGGATCGACGCCGAGTGGCTGGGGGTCTGCCTGGACGCCTGCCACCTGGCCGTGGCGTTCGAGGAGCCGGCGGCGGCGCTGGCCAGGCTGGCCGCCGCGGGCCTGCCGGTCGTGAAGACGCAGGCGTCGTGTGCGCTCGAGGCCGTCCGGCCAGCCGACCCCGAGACGCGGGCCGCCCTGGAGACGGCCGCCGAGCCGCGTTTCCTCCATCAGGTGCGCGAGCGCGCGCCCGACGGCACCGTGCTGGCGGCCGACGACCTCGACGCGGCGCTGTACGGGGACGCGGCCGGCGCGGCGCTGCCCGCGGCCGGGCCGTGGCGGGTGCACTTCCATGCGCCGGTGAACGCCGAGACGCTCGGCCCGCTCCGCACCACCCGTCCCGTCCTCGTCGAGACGTTGCGCGCGCTGCTCGGCGGTCCGCGTGCGCTCACCCGGCACGTCGAGGTCGAGACCTACACCTGGTCCGTGCTGCCGGACGCCGCCCGTCCGGCCACCCGCGACGCCCTCGTCGCCGGCATCGCCGCCGAACTCGCCTGGACCCGCGGGCAACTGCTCGCACTCGGATTGGAAGAGGTGCACCCGTGACCGCCAGACCCCCGCTGGTCGTCATCGACGTCGTCGGCCTCACGCCGCGGCTGCTCGAGCACATGCCCAACACCCGCCGCGTCGGGACCGACGGGTTCACGGCGAACCTCGAGACGATCTTCCCGGCCGTCACGTGTTCCGTACAGTCGACGCTGCTCACCGGGCTGCGGCCGCGCGAGCATGGGATCGTCGGCAACGGCTGGTACTTCCGCGACGTCGGCGAGGTGCTGCTGTGGCGCCAGCACAACGCGCTCGTCGAGGGGGAGAAGGTCTGGGACGCGGCGCGCCGGTCCGCGCCCGGCTACCGGGTCGCCAACGTCTGCTGGTGGTACGCGATGGGCGCGGCCACCGACATCACCGTCACCCCGCGCCCGATCTACCACGCCGACGGGCGCAAGTCGCCCGACTGCTACACCCGGCCGCCGGGGCTGCACGGTGAGCTGACCCGCGAGCTCGGGCCGTTCCCGCTGTTCACCTACTGGGGACCGACGGCGGCCATCGACTCATCGCGGTGGATCGCCGCAGCGGCGCAGCGCATCATGGCCGCCGACGACCCCGACCTCACCTTGGTCTACATTCCGCATCTCGATTACGACCTGCAGCGATACGGCCCCGACGGCCCCGAGGCGAGCGCGGCGGCGCGCGATGTGGACGCCGTGCTCGGGCCGCTGCTCGCCGCCGCCCGCGCCCGCGACGCCGCGATCGTCGTGCTCAGCGAGTACGGCATCACCGCGGCCCGCCGCCCCGTGGACGTCAACCGCGCGCTGCGCCGGGCCGGTCTGCTGAACGTCCACACCCAGGCCGGCATGGAGTACCTCGATCCGTGGACCTCGCGGGCCTTCGCCGTCGCAGATCACCAAATAGCGCATATTTACGTACGCGACCCGGCCGACGCGGGCCGCGTCCGCGACCTGATCTCCGATCTCGACGGCGTCGACGAGGTGCTGGACGGCTCGGGCAAGGCCGCGTACGGCCTCGACCACCCGCGCTCGGGTGAGCTGGTCGCGATGGCCGAGCCGGACGCCTGGTTCACCTACTACTACTGGCTCGACGACCGCCGCGCCCCGGACTTCGCCCGTACCGTCGAGATCCACCGCAAGCCCGGCTACGATCCGGCCGAGCTGTTCTTCGACCCCGCCGATCGTGCGGTGAAGCTGCGGGCTGCGGCCGCGCTGGCGCGCAAGAAGCTGGGCCTGCGCTACACGATGCAGGTCGTCCCGCTCGACCCTTCGTGCGTGCGCGGCAGCCATGGGCGGCTGCCCGGCGACCCCGCCGACGGTCCGGTCTTCCTGTGCTCCGACGCGACCCTCGCCCGCGAGCGGATCGCCGCCACCGACGTCAAGGACCTGCTGCTGCGGCTCGCCGGCCTGACCCAACCGACCCCGATCGCCGACTGAGACTCCCCGGGAGACACCATGCCACGACCCATCACCCTCTTCACCGGCCAGTGGGCGGACCTGCCGTTCGACGAGGTCTGCCGGCTCGCCTCCGAGTGGGGCTATGACGGACTCGAGATCGCGTGCTGGGGCGACCACTTCGAGGTCGACAAGGCACTGGCCGACGACACCTACGTCCCGCGCAAGCTGGAGACGCTCGAAAAGCACAACCTCAAGGTGTGGGCGATCTCCAACCACCTGGCCGGACAGGCCGTCTGCGACCACCCGATCGACGAACGGCACAAGGGCATCCTCCCGGCCCGCCTGTGGGGCGACGGTTCCCCCGAAGGGGTGCGGCAACGGGCCGCCGACGAACTCAAGGACACCGCGCGGGCAGCCGCCCGGCTCGGCGTCCGCACGGTGGTCGGCTTCACCGGCTCCTCGATCTGGCACACGGTCGCGATGTTCCCGCCCGTCCCCGAGTCGATGGTCGCCCGCGGGTACGAGGACTTCGCCGAGCGCTGGGGCCCGATCCTCGACGTGTTCGACGCCGAAGGCGTCCGCTTCGCGCACGAGGTGCACCCGAGCGAGATCGCCTACGACTACTGGACGACCGTCCGCACCCTGGAGGCCATCGACCACCGGCCGGCCTTCGGCCTCAACTGGGACCCGTCGCACTTTGTCTGGCAGGACCTCGACCCGGTGAACTTCATCCTCGACTTCCGCGACCGGATCTACCACGTGGACTGCAAGGACGCCAAGGTCCGCACCGGCGACGGCCGCCGCGGCCGGCTGTCCTCCCATCTGCCGTGGGCCAACCTGCGGCGCGGCTGGGACTTCGTCTCCACCGGCCACGGCGACGTCCCGTGGGAGGACTGCTTCCGGGCCCTCAACGAGATCGGCTACGACGGGCCCATCTCGATCGAGTGGGAGGACGCCGGCATGGACCGCCTCATCGGCGCCCCCGAGGCCCTGTCGTTCGTGCGCCGCCTCGCCGCCATCGAGCCCCCGGCCGCCGCCTTCGACGCCGCCTTCAGTTCGGACTGAAGGTCACGGGCCGCCGCGCCGGCACCATCCGCACGGTGCTCGTCTGATCGACCCACGCCCGCGCCCGCGGGCAGATCGCCCCGACGACGAAGAACAGGTCGGCGTAGTCGGCCATGAGGGCTCGGCGGTGGATCGGCTCATGGTGGGCTAACCGATTCCGGAGGAGATGCAGCCGCGCCACAGGCTCCGCGATCCGCCGCCGTCGCTGCGACCGCAACTTCGCTAGCCGCCCGGCGGACCTGGCCGCGGTCCACCGACGCGGGTCCAGGCCCGACGATCGGGTCGTCGAGGGGCCCGGTCCAGCTCAGTGAAGTAGGGGATCTCGGATCTGCGTATTCGGCTGCGGCCGTACCGGCATCCGCGAGCGGTGCGGGAGCGGGAGAATGGATGACATGAGCCGCGTACGCGCACTTCTCATCACCGCCGACCGCCAACTGGTCACCATCAAACGCGTCCGCCCGGGTCGCGCCCCGTATTGGGTGTTGCCCGGGGGTCATGTGGAGCCGGACGACCGGAACCTCGAAGCGGCTCTCCACCGCGAAATCCACGAAGAGCTCGCCGGCCGGGCCGACATCCACTCCCTCCTGCAAGTCGCTCGCCTTAGAGGCGAGAACCAATACATCTACCTGGCGCGCATCCACCACTGGAACTTCGCCGAGCGCAGCGGTCCGGAATTCACCCGGACCGACCGCGGCGAATACATTCCTGACCTGATACCGCTAACACTCTCCGCGCTCTCGGGTATCGACTTGTTGCCACCCGAGACGGCGGAGCTTCTCCGCCGGACGCTCACCGGGGGCACCGACCTGTTTGAACTCCCGGATATCCGCACAAATCCCTTGGTCGCCCACGTGCCCGAGGGGACGCGGGAGCTGGACGCGCGTCGATAACCTCCCTTGCCACGGGAGCGGCCTCCACCGTGGCCCTGCCTCACTCCGCCTTGGCGTGCAGGTGGGGTGGAGACCGCTGTGGTGCGGGCGGCCTGGGCGGCGGCGGTTCCGCCGGGCTTAAGGGATCGCTTATCTGGCTGTTGCGGCGGCGTGGGGGCCAACAGAGGATCCGGGGCATGCAGGTTCCCGCACACTTCGAGTACAGGAGGGCCACCAGCGTCGACGACGCTCTCGAGCTGCTCGCCAGGCACGGCTCGGAGGCGTGGGTGGTCGCCGGCGGCCACAGCCTCCTGCCGATGATGAAGCTCCGACTGGCCCAGCCCGACGCCCTCATTGACATCAACGACATCGGCGAACTGTCGTACATCCGCATGGAGGACGGCGACCTGTGCCTGGGCGCGATGGTCAGGCACGCCGAGCTGCTCGCCTCCTCCGTGGTGGGCGAGCATTTCCCCATTTTCCATGACGCGGAACGGGTGATCGCCGACCCCATCGTCCGTAACAGGGGGACGATCGGCGGCTCGCTGTGCCAGGCGGACCCCTCGGAGGATCTGTCCGCGGCGTTCGGGGCCGTCCGGGCGACGGCCGTGATCCGCGGGCTGGACGGCGAGCGGAGGGTGCCGATCCGCGAGTTCCACACCGGGCCGTACGAGACGGTCGTCGGGTCGGGCGAGCTGTTGACCGAGCTGCGCGTGCCGATCAGGCCGGGCGGGTCGAGCGCGTACGAGAAGGTGGAGCGCCGAGCCGGCGACTGGCCGCTGGCCGCCGCCGGGGCCGCCGTCTGGCTCGACGGGGACGTCGTCTCCGAGGTGGGCATCGGCCTGACCGCGGTGCGGGCCGCGCATTTCGTGGCGGCCGAGGCCGAGGACTTCCTGCGCGGGAAGCCGGCCACCGAGGAGAACCTGGCCGCGGCCGGGCGGATCGCGGCCGAGAACTGCGACCCGTCCTCCGACCAGCGCGGGCCGGCCGACTACAAGCGGCACCTGGCCGGTGAGCTGGCCACGCGGGCGCTGCGCCGGGCCGTGGCCGGGGCGCGGAGGGGAACGGGAGGACTCGAATGAACATCACCGTCACCGTCAACGGGCAGGACCACACGCGGGATGTCGAGCCGCGGCTGCTGCTCCTCCACTTCCTGCGCGACGACCTCGGCCTGACCGGCACGCACTGGGGCTGCGACACCTCCAACTGCGGCGCGTGCGTCGTCTGGCTGGAGGGCGTTCCGGTCAAGTCGTGCACGGTGCTGGCGGTCATGGCCGACGGCAAGCGGGTCGACACCGTGGAGGGCCTGGAACGGGACGGCGAGCTTGATGCCGTGCAAAAGGGCTTCATGGAGTGTCATGGGCTGCAATGCGGCTTTTGTACCCCGGGCATGATGATGACCTCGCGCTGGCTGCTCGACCACAACCCCGCTCCGTCGGAGAGCGAGATCAGAGAGGCCATCTCGGGCCAGATCTGCCGCTGCACGGGCTACGAGAACATCGTCCGGTCCGTCCGCTGGGCCGCCGAGCACGAGGCGGCCGCCGGCCGGGCGCAGACCGAAGAGGTGACGGCGCCATGACAGAGACGACGACCCACCTCGGGTTCGGGCGGATGCACCGCAAGGAGGACGCTCGTTTCATCCGCGGCCGCGGCAACTACGTCGACGACATCAAGCTGCCCGGCATGCTGCACGGCGCGGTGCTGCGCAGCCCGTACGCGCACGCGCGGATCGTGTCCGTCGACACCACGGCCGCCGAGGCGCATCCCAAGGTCCGCGCGGTCATCACCGGTCAGACGCTCGCCGGTCTCAACCTCGCCTGGATGCCGACGCTGTCGAACGACGTCCAGGCGGTGCTGGCCACCGACAAGGTGCGCTTCCAGGGCCAGGAGGTCGCGTTCGTCGTGGCCGACGACCACTACGCGGCGCGCGACGCGCTGGAGCTGATCGACGTCGACTACGAGCCGCTGCCGCCGGTGATCGACGCCCGCCGCGCGCTCGACGACGACGCGCCCGTCATCCGCGACGACCTCGACGGGCGCACCGACAACCACATCTTCGACTGGGAGGCCGGCGACGCCGCGGCGACCGACAGCGTGTTCGCCGACGCCGAGGTGACGGTCGCCGAGGACATGCTCTACCCGCGCTCGCATCCGGCTCCGCTGGAGACCTGCGGCGTGGTCGCCGACATGGACAAGGTCACCGGCAAGCTCACCGTCTGGACGACCACCCAGGCGCCGCACGCGCACCGCACGCTGTACGCGCTGGTGGCCGGGCTGCCCGAGCACAAGATCCGGGTGGTCGCGCCGGACATCGGCGGCGGGTTCGGCAACAAGGTCGGCATCTACCCGGGGTACGTGTGCGCGATCGTCGGCTCGATCGTCGCAGGGAAGCCGGTCAAGTGGGTCGAGGACCGCTCCGAGAACCTCATGAGCACATCGTTCGCCCGCGACTACCACATGCACGGCGAGATCGCCGCGACCCGCGAAGGCAAGATCCTCGGGCTGCGGGTCAAGGTGCTCGCCGACCACGGGGCGTTCAACGGCACCGCCCAGCCGACGGCCTTCCCCGCCGGGTTCTTCCACGTGTTCACCGGCTCCTACGACCTGGCGGCCGCGCACTGCGCGGTGACCGGCGTCTACACCAACAAGGCCCCCGGCGGCGTGGCGTACGCCTGCTCGTTCCGCGTCACCGAGGCCGTCTACCTTGTCGAGCGCATGATCGACGTGCTCGCCGCCGAGCTCGGCATGGACCCCGCCGAGCTGCGGCTGGCGAACCTGCTGCGGCCCGAGCAGTTCCCCTACACCTGCGCGACCGGATGGGAGTACGACTCCGGCGACTATCCGCGGGCGCTCCGGCACTCTATGGACATCGCCGGCTACGACGCGCTGCGCGCCGAGCAGGCCGAGCGGCGCGAGCGGGGCTCGGACTCCCTGATGGGCATCGGCATCAGCTTCTTCACCGAGGCCGTCGGCGCCGGCCCGCGCAAGCACATGGACATCCTCGGTCTCGGCATGGCCGACGGCGCCGAGCTGCGCGTGCATCCGACCGGCAAGGCCGTGCTGCGGATCTCGGTGCAGACTCAGGGCCAGGGACACGAGACGACGTTCGCCCAGATCGTCGCCCACGAGCTCGGTATCCCGGCCGAGGACGTCGAGGTCGTGCACGGCGACACCGACCAGACTCCGTTCGGGCTCGGCACGTACGGCTCCCGGTCCACGCCCGTGTCCGGCGCCGCCACCTCCATGGTGGCGCGCAAGGTGCGGGAGCGGGCCAGGCTGGTGGCCGGCGCGATGCTGGAGGTGGCGCCGGAGGACCTGGAGTGGGAGGCGGGCCGCTGGTTCGTGCGCGGCGAGCCGGGCTCGGGCGCGACGATGCAGGACATCGCGATGGCCGCGCACGGCAACGTCGAGCTGCCCGACGGCGTGGAGGGGCACCTCGACGCGACGTGCGTGTACAACCCGCCGAACCTGACGTTCCCGTTCGGGGCGTACATCTGCGTGGTGGACGTCGACGCGGGCACGGGCAAGGTCACGGTGCGGAGGTTCATCGCGGTCGACGACTGCGGAGTACGGATCAATCCGATGATCGTGGAAGGCCAGATCCACGGCGGGCTCGCCGACGGGATCGGCATGGCGCTGATGCAGGTGATGGCCTTCGACGAGGATGGCAACCACCTGGGCGCGTCGTTCATGGACTACCTGCTGCCCACGTCGATCGAGTGTCCGTCGTGGGAGCTGGGCGAGACCGTGACGCCCTCGCCGCACCACCCGATCGGCGCGAAGGGGGTCGGCGAGTCGGCCACCGTCGGGTCCCCGGCGGCGGTCGTCAACGCCGTCGTCGACGCGCTGCGGCCGTACGACGTGCGGCACATCGACATGCCGCTCACCCCCGCGAACGTATGGCGGGCCATCCAGGGCCGGCCCTTCCGCACCGACCTCGCCATCACCTAGGCCGATCACCGTTCCCTTCCGTTGGGTGGACGACGTGCACGATCTGTTGTCTCGAACCGAGGAGCTCCGCTCGGACCGCACGCCGTACGTGCTGGCCACGGTCGTGCGGGCCGAGCGGCCGACGAGCGCCAAGGCGGGCGACCGTGCGCTCGTGCTGCCCGACGGGACGCTGGAGGGCTTCGTCGGCGGTAGTTGCGCCGAGTCGACCGTGCGGCTGCAGGGGCTGCGGCTGCTGGAGACGGGCGACTCCGCGCTGCTGCGGATAACGCCGACGGACTCGCCGGAGCCGCAGACCGCGACGGGCACGGCGGCCGAGGGCGTGATCACGGTCGGCAATCCGTGCCTGTCGGGCGGGACTCTCGACATCTTCCTCGAGGCCGTGCTCCCGCCGGTGCTCGTGCACGTCTACGGCGACGCGCCGATCGCCCGCGCGCTGGCCAAGGTCGGCGCCGCCCTGGGGTACGACATCAGGGCGGCGACCGACCCGGCGGCGCCGATCGCGCCGGACACGACGGCCGTGGTGGTCGCCTCGCACGGCCGCGACGAGGAGGCCGTGCTGTCGGCCGCGCTGCGGGCGGGCGTGCCGTACGTCGGTCTGATCGCCAGCCGGCGCCGGGGCGCCGCGGTCGTGGCCGAGCTCGACCGGCCGGACGCCGACCGGGTGCGCACGCCGGCGGGCCTGGACATCGGCGCCAGGACGGCGCCGGAGGTCGCGCTGTCGGTGCTGGCCGAAATCATGTCCGTACGCCCGGCGCCCGAGCGGCCGGGCGGCAGGGCGCCGAGGGCCCCGACGCCGGCCGAGCGCGAGGCCACCGACCCGGTGTGCGGCATGCGCGTCGCGATCACCGACGCGACGCCGCGGGCCGAGCACGGCGGCGCGACGAGGTACTTCTGCGGCACCGGCTGCCGCGACGCCTTCGCCGCCGACCCCGCCGCCTACCTGTAAGGGAACGCGTTGCCCTGAGCTCGAATGACGTTCGGCAATTGTCCTACTGTGAGTAGTACACTTGCCGCATGATGACGAGCGATCGCGACGCCGAGGCCGGCACTGCTGGCAAGCGTCGAAAGCCACGCCGCCGTGGTGGGGCGGAGCCCGCGGCTGATGATCTCGCGGAGCTGCATGAACGATACGTCCACGCGTCCATCAGCGGCCGCTACGGCACGACGGTGAAGAAGTCGGTGACGCTCAGGGAGACGGTGGTCGAAGAGATCGAGGCCCGGACGGGGGCGCGCGGGTTCTCGCAGTTCCTCGATGCCGCCGCCGAGCGTTACCTCGCGTTGCTCAAGGCGCAGGAGATAGTCGACGACCACACCGAGCGGCATGGGCGGTTCACCCAAGAAGAGCTGGCGGAGGCGGAGGCCGCGTGGCGCGGCGAGTGAGTTCTCCGGGATCGCCGGCCGGCCCGGTCTTTGTCCTCGATGCCCAAGGGCTTTCGTTGCTCGCCGACGACGATCGCCGCATGATGGCGCGGCTGCACTTGGCCACACGCGAGGAGTTCATACCGACGATCAGCGCCGTCACGCTCGTCGAGCAGCGACGCCAAGGCAGGGCCGGGCAGCGGCTGGGATGGATCCGTTCTCGGCTGACGGTGGTTCCCGTCACCGAAGACATCGCCGACGCGGCCGCCGCGCTGTTGGACGCCACAGGACTGTCCGGCCACCAATGTGTCGTCGACGCCGTGGTGGTCGCGACGGCCGCGAGTGCCACCGGGCCGGCAAAGGTGGTGTCCAGCGACGGCTCTCATATTCCGGCCTTGTGCAAGGCCGCGAGCGGCAGCCGCACCTCCCCGGTGGAATGGGTTCGGGTCTGACGATGCCCGGGGCGTCAGAGCCCGAAGACGCGTTCGGCGTTGGTCTGGTAGAGCGCCTTGCGTTCGGCGAAGCCGATGGGCAGGTCGTCGTGCACCCTCACCTCGTCGAGCTCGTACTGGTACGGGTAGTCCATCGCGTACAGGACGCGGTCGGTGCCGAGCACCTCGCGGCAGAACATGATGGCCGGTGCCCAGCCCATGCCGCTCGTCGTCACCCAGACGTTCTCGCGCATGTAGTCGCTGGGCCGCTTGGCCAGCGGCCGCATGGCGTCGTAGCGCTGGGCGGCCACCGTGGCGGCGTGCATGTAGTCGAGCCGGTACAGCCAGAACGGCAACGCCTCGCCGAGGTGGCCGACCACGAGCTTGAGGTTGGGAAAGTGGTCGAAGACCCCCGAGACGATGATCCGGAGCAGGTGGGTGCCGGTCTCGACCGCGAATCCGAAGATGGCGCCGTCGAGGCCGGCGCTCATCAAAGGCTGGATCAGCCCGCGCGACGGCCCGGTCGGATGCAGATAGATCGGCATATTTAGGGACTCGGCGGCCTCGAAGATGGGCCAGAACTTCGGGTCGTCGAGGTACTCGTCGTGCGTGTGGGAGTTGATGATCACGCCCTTGAAGCCCAGCTCGCGCGCTCCGCGTTCGATCTCCTTGGCCGCGTGCTCGGGGTCTTGCGGCGCGATGGCGGTGAGCCCGATGAACCGGTCGGGGTGCCGCTTGCAGGCGTCCGCGAGCCGGTCGTTGGCCAGCGTGGCCATCGCCACGCCGAGGTCGCGGTCGAAGACCTGCGTGCCGGGCGCGGTCAGGGAGATGATCTGCTTGTCGATGCCGGTCGCGTCCATGTCGGCCAGCCTGCGCTCACCGAGATCCTGCAGCCGTTCGAGCACGGCCGTGGCCCGCGGGCTCGAGCTGCCCACGTAGAACCCGCTCAGGCTCTGAAAGCCCGGGTTGTCGACCCCGCCGCGCAGCAGCTCGCGCCACTGCTCGACTATTTCCGGCGGCGCGAACGCCTCCTCGGTGGCGATCCGCAGGTAGCCGGCGTCCCCGCCGACAGAAGGTGCGAACGGACTGGCCATGGACTGCTCCATTTCCGTGAAACAACGGCGACCCTCGGGGAGAGCGCCGAAACTATCCGTCCCTCCGCACCCTCCGTGATCAGCGTTGCATGGGCTCCGGGTCATCAAGGCGAGTAATTCCGGCTAAGTACCACAGGTGTCCAACGATGTATCTGTCGGCATGGGTCGCGGGCGGCCCGGCGGCAGCCGGTCGCGATGAACGCTTCGACTAGGGTCGATGACGTGCTGTTGCTGACGACGCTGGAGGCGTGGCAGGCCGCGCCCGGCGAGCCGTTCGTGCTCGGCGAGGGGGGCGCCGCCTGGGCGCCCGACGACGACGACGCGCTCGCCATCGCCGACGACGCCTTTCCCGCCGGGCAGGTCATCGCCGTCACCCTGGCCATCGAGCCCGCCCGGGTGCCGTTGCCCGGCAGGATCGACCGTTCGGCCGTGGCCGGCATCAGGTATGCCCGGCGCGGCCCGGCCGGCCGGCACGTCGCGTTGCTGGAGCGCCCTGCCGAGGCGGCGGCGCTCGACCTGCTGCCGCACCCGGAAGGCGGCTGGTTCCGGGAGACCTGGCGGACAGCGGCCCGCGTCCAGCCCGACGGCTATTCCGGCGAACGCGCCACCGCGACCGCGATCTACTTCCTGCTGCCGCCCGGCGAGGAGTCGCTCTGGCACGCCGTCGCCTCCGACGAGCTGTGGCTGTGGCACCGCGGCGGCCCGCTCACCCTCGTGCTCGGCGGCGCCGGCGACCGCCCCGCGAGCTCCAGCGCGCTCATCCTCGGCCCCGGCCTCGACATCGGCCACCGGCCGCAGGCCCTCGTCCCGGCCGGCCACTGGCAGTCCGCCAAGCCGGCGTCCAGCGAGGCCGCGCTCGTCAGCTGCGTCGTCTCGCCCGGCTTCGACTTCGCCGACTTCCGCACCCTCTGATCCGTCGCCGTCACCGTCGCCGGCGGGGCAGGCCTATACCTGGCAAGGGTTAACACACCTGGTATCAGCGGGCCAGACTGGCGCCGTGACCCTTACCCAGTTGGGGGCCTTTGTCTTGGTCGCCCGGCTCGGCTCGGTGAAGGCGGCGGCGAGCGCGCTGGACGTGAGCGAGCCGGCGGTCTCCCAGGCGCTCGCCGCGCTGCGGCAGCACCTGGGGGATCCGCTGATCGAGCGGGGCCCCACGGGGATGACGCTGACCCCGGGCGGCGCCCGCCTGCTCTCGATCGCCTCGCAGATGGTCGCGCTGGGCGCCGAGGCCGAGGCGGCGGTGCGGGCGGCCCAGGGCGCGCCGGAGCCGCTGCGCGTGGTCGCCACCAGCACGATCGCCGAGTTCGTCACCGCGCCGCTGCTCGACGCGTTCAGCCGCCGGGCCGGCCGGGACGTGGACGGATCGTTCGGTGTGGCCGGAACGCGTGAAATGTCCGCGTTGGTGGCGGGCCGGCTCACCGACCTCGCGCTGGGACCGCACCTGGGCGGGGATCCCGAGCTGGTGAGCGAGCCGGTGTTCCGGGCCCGGCTGATCGTCGTCGGCGGTCCGCGGTCGTCTACCGCCACCTGGCTGGTCGACCCGTCCGGCGCCGATCCGGACAGCGACACGGGCCGGTTGCTGCGGCGGCTGCGGGTCAAGGACAACCGGATCCGGGTCTTTCCCAACCAGACCGCCGCCTGGGAGGCGGCCGCCGAGGGTGCGGGGGTGGCCCCCGCCTTCGCCCATCTGGTCGCCCATCAGGTCCGCCGGGGGGAGCTGGCGGTCGTCCCCACGCCCGGCACACCGGCGGAGGTCCGCTGGCACGCGACCACGCTCGGTGCCGATCGGCGTCCACCCCTGGCCGGTGCCTTTCGACGGTTCTTGGGTACGCCAGAGGCCATGCACCTGATGCGCAAGCCGGGCGCCGGAATCCCGCCATCACGGTTCCGACCGCCCGTTTATGTGACGATCTGGAGCTGACATTCCTACGGCGATGAATGATCCATTGCGGGTAAACTGCATATATCTGCTACGGCCGTGAGCGGCCGAAGGGGGGCGGCATTGGTCGCAGAGCGTGCGGTTGGGGGCCGGCTCCGCGCGAGAGAAGCGGGATGAGCACGCGCGCGACGACGGCTGATCAGGAGGCCGTGCCGGACCGCTGGAGGTCGGGGCTGCACGAGGTCTCGGTCGGCCTCGCCGTGCTGGCGGTCTACCTGGTGTGCGCGCACGGCTTCGCCGAGACCCGGCGGGTCACCGATGCCCACGGCATGCTGTTGCTCCGGTTCGAGCAGTGGGCGGGCATCGACGTCGAACAACCTCTCAACGCCTTCCTGCGCCAGCACCAGACCCTCGGCGCCATCGCCGCCTGGGAGTACGCCACCACCTACGTCGTCGGCACCTTCGGGGTGATCGTCGTGCTCTGGTGGCGGCGCAGCCCCGTCTACTCCTGGGCTCGCAACACCCTGATCTTCGCGACGCTGATCGCGATCGCCTGCTTCGCGATGTGGCCGACCACCCCGCCGCGGCTGCTGCCCGGCCAGGACTACACCGACATCGTGGCGATCCACCATCCCCCGCTGACCTGGGGCACCGGCGTCGTCAGCGCGGGCGCCGACCAGTTCGCGGCGATGCCGAGCCTGCATATCGGCTGGATCGCGTGGATGGGCGCGGTCGCCATCCGCGCTCGTGCCGGCACGCTGATCAAGGTCCTGTGCGTCCTGGATCTCCTGGTCACGTCGTACGTCGTCGTCGCCACCGCGACCCACTACCTGATCGATATCGTGGGCGGCCTGCTGCTCGTCCCCGCGGCCGTGCTCTTGGAGCGTGTGCGGGTCAGGGAGCGCGCCAGGTTGAGCGAGCGCGCGAAGGCCAGAGAGACGGCGCGGCGGCGCGGCGGCTCCCGCCTCGCGGTGCCCTTCGGCCTGCCCTCCGGTCTTCGTCCCTCCGGTCTTCGTCCCGCCGGTCCGTCCGGCGTTCGCCCCGGCGGCGCGTCCGGTGTGCGCCCCGGCGGCCCGTCCGGCGTACGCTCCGGCGCGCCCGCGGCCGCGTCCCCCGATGTGCCCCCCGACGCGCCCCGCGGCGGGAGCCTGCCAGGGGCGTTCCGGGGCCGGCCGCCCCGCGTGGCCGCCGCCGACGCGTTCTTCCTGTACGTCGAGAGTGCCGAGGTGCCGCAGCAGGTGGGCGGCATCGGGCTGCTCGACGTAAGCGGCGGCGCGCCGTCGATCGACGCCGTACGCGACCTGATGGCCGAGCGGCTGCCCCGGCTGCCCCGGTTGCAGCAACGCATCAGCCCGCCCGGTGCCTTTCGCCGGCCGCGGTGGGCGGACGACCCCGACCTCGACCTGACCTGGCACGTACGAACGACCACGCTGCCCGAGCCGGGCGGCCGCCGCGCGCTCGAGGAGTTCGTGGCCGGGCTGGCCGGCAGCCGCCTCGACCAGAGCCGGCCGCTGTGGCAGCTGTGGCTCGTGCACGGGGTCGGGCCCGGCGAGAGCGCCGTCGTCGTGCTGCTGCACCACGCGATCGCCGACGGCCTCGGAGTCGTCGACATCCTGCGCAACATCTTGGAGCCGGAGCTGCCGCCCGTCAGCGGCGAGCTGCCCAAGGGGCCCGGACCGCTGGCCCGCACCGTCTTCGGCACCGCCGGGCTCGTCCAGCTCGCCCTGGACGGCACCGCGCCGGCGACCTCCATCGGCGGGCGGATGGCCGCCGACCGCGTCTTCCGTACGGTTTCGCTGCCGCTCGACCGCGTCCGGGCGTTGGCCAAGCGAGCCGGGGTACGTGTCACTGACGTGATGCTCACACTGGTCGGCGAGGTCGTCGGCGAGGTGCTGCTGTGCCGGGGCGAGGAGGCCGACGGCAAGGCGCTGCGGGCGGCCGTCCCGATCACCCTGCGGCCGCCGGCGCCTCCCGGCCAGGGCCGGTCCGCGGTGGCCGGCAACCGCACCGCGGGGCTGCGGCTCGACGTGCCGGTCGGGCCGCTGTCGGCCCGCGACCGGCTGATGGCCGTGCACCGGTCGGCCGAGCATCGCCGCCGCTCCGGCCGGGCCTTCGCCAGTACGGCCGTGCTGCGCGGCATGGGTCTGTTCCCGGTGCCGATGCAGGCGTGGGCCGCGCGCGGCACCTACCGGGCCCGATTCTTCGGCGCGATCGTGTCGAACATGCCCGGCCCGTCGGTGGAGATGTCGTTCGCCGGCGTGCCACTGCGCGAGGTGTATCCGCTGCTGCCGCTCGCCGACGGGGTTCCGTTGGGGGTCGGCGCGTTGAGCTGGTCCGGCCGGCTCTATATCTCCGTCACCGCTGAGCCGAACCTGATGCCGGAGGCGTACGACTTCGACGTCAGACTGCGGCAAGCCTTCGAACGCCTGGAGTCCGATGTCCGCCGCCATCGCGCTGAGCGTCGTCGCGGCGCTGCTGTTCGCGATCGCCGCCGCCTGCCAGCAGCGCGCCGCAAGTCGCCTGGAGCGTGAGAGCCCGGTCCGGCTCTCGGCGGTCGGCCTCTTCGGCCGGCTGGTGCGCGACCGTCTGTGGCTCGCCGGGTGGGTGGCGAACCTGGCCGGCTTCATGGCCCAGGCGACGGCGCTGCATTTCGGATCCATCGCCGTCGTACAGGCGCTCCTGGTCACCCAGCTGCTGTTCGCCATCGTGTTGGGGACGATCGGGACCGGGCGCTCGGTGAACATGCGCGACGTGGTGGGCGCGGTGAGCGTGTCCGGCGGTCTCGCGGTGCTGCTGTCGGTGCGCGGCGCGGCGCCGGGCAGCGGCTCCGCGGACCGCGGCCGGCTCCTCCTCGCCTTCCTGGCCGCCGCGGTGTTGATCTTCTTCCTCGTGTCCGCGGCCGCGATGCGCGGTCCGGTGGCCCGGGCCGCGCTGCTCGGCGCCGCCTCTGGCCTGTGTTTCGCGGCCACCGCCGTACTGATCAAGCTGACGACCGCCGACCTGCTGCATCGCGGGGTCGCGGCGACGGCCGTGGACTGGCCGGGCTACGCGCTGGCGGTCACCGCGGCGACCGGGCTGCTGCTCGGCCAGCAGGCGTTCGCCGCCGGGCCGCTGCCCGCCGCGCTGACCGCGATGAACATGACCAACCCCGTCGTCTCCTACCTGTTCGCGGTGCTCGCCTTCCATGCCGCGGTGCCGACGTCGCCGGACGTGCTGGCCGCGGTGGCCGGCACCTGCCTGCTGCTGGCGCTGGGAGTGACCGTGCTGGCCCACTCGCCGTCGGTGCGGTTGACGGCGGTTCCGCCGGTACGGCAGGTCGAGATCGAGGTCCGGGTACGGCCACGTATGGCTTTCTCTCGCATGTGGAGATGAGTTACGATACATCTCGATTTGCGGTCTAGCGGGCTATCGATGTGACGCACGGCCCGCCGGGACGAGGAGGCACGGCGTGGAACCGCAGCAGCAGGGCCCGGCACCCGCCATCCGCGCCTCCGACCAGGAGCGCGACGAGGCCGTCCAGCACCTGCAGAGGGCGTTCGCCGAGGGGCGGCTCGACGATCGGGAGTTCGACGAACGCATGCGCGCCGCGCTCGCCGCGCGCACCCGGGCCGACCTGATGCCGCTGTTCGCCGACCTGCCCGACCTGCCCGACCTGTCGGCCGCGTCCGTCGCACCCGCCACGCCCGCCGCGCCGGGGGCCGGGGGAGACCTCGCGGGCACGGCGAGGCGGCCGTCGCCCGGCAGGCGGCAGATCGCCTACAAGAGCCACGTGCGGCGCGGCGGGCGCTGGCGGGTCCCGCCTCGCTACACGAGCGTGGTCTACAAGGGCGGCGGCCTGCTCGACCTGCGTGCCGCGGAGCTGGAGAGCCCGGTCACCACCATCCGGGCGGTCGCCTACAAGTCGACCATCGAGATCGTCGTCCCGCCGGGCGTCCGCGTCGAGATGGACGGCCTTGGGGTCTCGAGCGAACTCGACGACGTGCCGGGCCCCGATGTCGCCGTCGTTCACGTCCGGGGCTTCGCCTACAAGGGCCTGATCGTCGCCCGGACGATGCCCTCGGCCGCCGCTCCGTCGTGACCGCCGGGCCATCGGCGGGGGCGGGGGCGGCCGAGGTATGTAGCGAACGCCCGCCGCGACGCGATGTCACAGGTGAGCGGCCCTGGTGACAGGGCGCTCGCACACGGTGAGTTCCGCGCGGGCCGGTTGGGTCCCGCTGGCGCGGACTCAGGTGGCGGCCGGAGACATGGGCAGCGCGCTCCGGCCGTCATTCGTGCGTCGGGGCTCGCCAGGGCGCGTCCCCGGCGAGCCCTTGGCGCGAACTCCCGCGTGTCCCCCGTCAGCCCAGCCGCAGCCGGACGACTCCCGGTTCGTGATCGCTGGCCTGGTCGGCGTACTCGGAGTTGACGTGCACGACGTCGTAGACGTGCGGGCGCACGGCCAGCGCCCGGCTCACCAGGATGTGGTCGAGGACCTGGGAGTTGCCTTCGAAGTCGTAGGTGTAACGCTCCGGGAGCGGCAGCAGGGCGGGCAGGTCCACCAGCCCGGTGCCGTCGGTGAGCGTGCGCAGCGGCGGCGACCACGGGAAGTCGTTGAGGTCGCCGGCCACTATCACGAACGCGTCGCGGTCGACGGCCCGGACCTGCTTCACGAACCCGGCCACGATGGCGGCCTGGGCCACTCGCTGCGCCTCGGTGGTGCGCGCGGGCGGTTGGAACCGGCCGAACAGCGGCTGGTCACCGCCCTTGGAGTTCCAGTGGTTGGCGACCACGATCAGTCGTCGCCCGCGCCACGTGAACTCACCGGCGAGTGGTTTGCGGCTGTCGGCGAAGGCGGCGTCGGCCGGGTCGATCCTGCCGGGGCTCAGCGTCAGCCGGGCGTGGTGCCCGCCGGCGTCGGCCACGCCGGTCGGCGTGGCCGCGTCGCCGCCCGGCCGGTCGACGAAGCGCAGCCCGCGGTCGGCGCGGAACAAGAACCCCTGCCGGATGTTCCCGCCCGGCTGGCCGCCGTCGGCGTTGTTCCGCGGGTCGATGGAGCGCCACTCGTACGCCGGGCCGCCCGCCGCGGCGATGGCGGCGACCAGTTTGGCGACGGTCTGGTCGGCGGCCACGGTCCCGTCGTCGGTGGCGCCGTTGTTGTCCTGGATCTCCTCGACGTTGATCAGATCCGGGGCGCGCAGGTTGCGCACGATCAGGCCGGCGAGGGTGTCGAACTTGGCCTGCGGGCTGGTCGCGGCCAGGTTCTCCACGTTGAAGGTGGCGACGGACAACTCGCCGCGGCCGGCGGCGCGCGTGGTCTCCCGGCCCGGCCCGTCCGCGACCGGGACCGGCGCCGCGGTGACCTGCAGCTTGTAGTTGCCGAAGCTGTAGTCGAGCACGCCGGTCACCGCGCCGGTGAAGTGGTCGCCGACGTTGACGTCGGGCGTGTCGGCGAGCGCGTCGTCCAGCATGATCCGTTCGGGGTTGAAGTCGTCGGGGCGGGCGACGATGCCGCCGCGCGCCGTCCGTACGCCGGCGTCCGCGCCGTCGCGGGCCAGCACCGGAATCTCGCCGAAGGAGTTGGTCGGGCCGACGGCGACGGGGTCGGCGAGCTCGAGGCGCATGCCTTCGAGCGACTCATAGAAGTCGACCCCGTCGCCCGCCGGGTCGAAGGTGCCCGACGCCTCGACGTCGCCGGTGGCGTCATCCTCGATGGTCTTCTTCGGCGGGGTGCGGTCGACGCCGATCCGCGTCGCGGCCGGCAGCGCGTTGCCGCTGGACTCGACCGTGATTGTCGGGGAGACGATCTCGGTCGTGGTGAGGTTGGTGGCCGTGTTGCCGGGCCGGAACTCGCTCACCTGGCCGCTGACGGCGACCGCGTCGCCGGCGGCCACGGTGGGCCTGGTCCGGGTGAAGACGAACACGCCTTCTGAGGTGCCCGGGTCGGCGTCCGGCCGCGGGTCCTGCAGCCAGAAGCCGTTGGACGTCGTGGCCGTGACGATGCCCGGTACGCCGGTGACCGTCTGCCCGGCGAGCGGCGAGGCATGCGCGGCGCCCTGGATGTCGTGGATGCCCACGGCGTCGTCGGCGCCGGCCCCGGCGGGCAGTGCCGCCAGGCCGGCCAGACCGAGCCCCGCGACGGCGACCCCCGTAACCGCCGCATGTCCCTTTCGTCCGCGTCGTCTGCCCACGCTGCACCCTCCCCGTCCCGACATGTGGTGATTTCGTACCACGACTGCCTGGCGCGCGCCGAGAGCGCGAGGGAACGACTCGGTGACGGGTTTGTGAAGACCATCGCGGGAACGGACCGATCGCGAGATCGGCCGTCAGATGATCATGTATCGGCGGATCGGGGGGATCAGTCGAACAGGACGACCTGCCTGATCACCTCGCCGTTCGCGAGCGCGCGGACGGCGTCGTTGAGCTCGTCGAACCGGATCCTCCTGCTGATCAGGCTCTCGATGTCCAGCTTCCCGGCGCGCCAGAGGTCGACGAAGATCGGTACATCGCGCTTGAGATCGCATCCGCCGTACAGCGAGGCCTTCAGGGTCTTGCCCTCGAACAACAGCGAGAAGGCGCTCAGCTCGACGTTGTCGTCGCCCGCGCCCGCGCCGACCACGATCACCTCGCCGCCCCGGCGGGCCAGCTGCCAGGCCGTCGTGATCGCCGAGGACTTGCCGACGACCTCGAAGGCGTAGTCGAAGCCCCCGCCGCCGGTGAGCAGACCCTTGGTCTCGTCGAGGTTGTCGAGTGTGGCGGTGTGAGTCGCCCCGAACTGCTTGGCGACCGGGTGTTTGGCCTCGTTGGGATCGATCGCCAGGATGGTCGCCGCACCCGCGATCTTGGCTCCCTGGATCACTGCCAGCCCCACGCCGCCGGCGCCTACCACGGCGACGCTGGAGCCGGGGCGGACGCGGGCGGTGTTGAAGACGGCCCCGACGCCGGTGGGGATGCCGCAGCCGAGCAGCGCGGCGTACTCGAACGGCAGGTCCTCGGCGACCTTGACCACGCCGCGCGAAGGCACCACTATCTCGTCGGCCCAGGTACCGCAGCCGGCCATGCCGTACGCCGGCGTCTCACCGATGCGGAAGCGCGGGTTGCCGAACGACTGGAAGAGGAAGGTCATGCACAGGTTCGGCTCGCCGCGCAGGCATTCGGCGCAGGTGCCGCAGTCGGGGGTCCAGTTGACCACGACGTGATCGCCCGGCTGGACGTTGGTGACGTGCGCACCCACCTCGACGATCTCGCCGGCGCCCTCGTGGCCGATGACGGCGGGCGGGTTCGTCGGGAGGACGCCGGTCATGGTCGACAGATCGGAGTGGCAGACCCCGGTCGCCTTGATCTTGACCCTGACCTCGTCGGGGCCCGGATCGGTCGTCGTGACGTCGTCCCGCAGATCGAGTTCCGTGTCGCCGACCTGCTGCAATACCGCGGCTCGCACCGTGGTCACCTCCGTGTGCGGACAGACGCCACAGGCGTCCAGGGGGATGGGTGAGGGGGGTTGTGGGTTCGGCTATTCGTCCAGGCTCAGCGCCGCCTTGGGGCACGATCGCACCGCGTGCCGCACCTTGTCGGCCAGCGCGGCCGGGGGATTGGGCTGCAGAATCGTCAGGTTGTCGTCGTCGTCGAGCTGGAACACCTCGGGCACGAGACCTTCGCAGACGCCGTTGGCCTCGCACACCAGCGGGTCGACTCGTACCTCCATCGCGTTCGTCCTCCCTGCGTCGTCTTCGCGTTCGGCTCCACCGCCGTCGTGCGCCATGGCACGCCGGTCAGGTCATCTTTCTATGGTCCCAGGACGCGACGCGGACGGGCTCCACGAGGACCGCATAACGTTTGGCGGCCGTCGCCTCGACCATCTCGGCGATCGCGGCGTCATCGGCTTCGTCCTCGGCCATCATGCGCCGGAGCACGTGGGCGCCCACGCGCCGAACGTCATCCGGGTCGGTCAGCAGGGTGGCCGTGCCGTAGATCACGGCGCCGCGCAGCTCGAAGTACTCGACGCCGGTTTCGACCAGGCAGGTCACGCGCGGGTCCCGCTCGATGTTGCGGATCTTCTGCGAGGAGCGGTACGTCCAGAACGTGATCTTGTCGTCGACCAACGCGTAGAACATGGTCACAAGATGGGGAGTGCCGTCGGGGTTGATCGTGCCGAGCTGCAGCTTGCGGTGCTCGCCGACCAGCGCGGCGACCTCGTTATCGGTCATCGCGACAGCGGCTCGGAGGTTCATCCGGAAAGTAGAACACGTTTCAATCTGTGGCGGCAAGGGCAGCAATTCCGCGCCGGATGGGCGTGCCGGGCGCTCCGCGCGACCGGCTACAGTGCGAGGCGGATATGACGCGACCGCGGAGGGGATCGATGACGGAGGCGATCGTGTCGGCCGAGGCGCTCGGCGTCCCCCCGATGGCGCCAGCGCTGCGCCGGGCGGCCGAGGCGGCGAAGGGCTTCATGCCGGCCGACGAGGGGCTGGCGCTCTACGAGACGGCGATCGCCTACGGGCGGGTCGGGCCGATCCTGGAAATCGGCACGTACTGCGGCAAGTCGGCCATCTATCTGGGCGCCGCCGCGCGCGAGGCGGGCACCATCGCGTTCACGGTCGATCATCATCACGGCTCGGAGGAGCTCCAGCCCGGCTGGGAGCATCACGACGCGACGCTCGTCGATCCGGTGACCGGGCAGATGGACACGCTCCCGACGTTCCGCAGGACCATCGCGGCGGCGGGCCTGGAGGAACACGTCGTCGCGATCGTCGGCGTCTCCGCCGCGGTGGCGGCCCTGTGGGGCACGCCGCTCGGCATGGTGTTCATCGACGGCGGCCACGCGGAGGAACTGGCCCAGGCCGACTACGACGGCTGGGCACCGCACGTGCTGCCCGGTGGCGCGCTGGTCTTCCACGACATCTTCCCCGACCCCGCCGACGGCGGTCAGGCGCCCTACCGGGTCTACCAGCGCGCCCTGGCCAGCGGCGCGTGGGAGGAGCGGCGGATCACCGGGTCGGTGCGAGTGCTCGAACGCGTCCCCGACGGCGATCCGTCCGCCGACCTCGGCTGAACACCTAGCCGTCCGCCGCCACCGGATCGGCCGGCCGGAGGATGAGGTCCTCGTCCGGCTCGGGCAGCTCGACGGCGGCCGCACCCGGCGACAGCCGGGGGCGGCGCGGCGACGGAGCACCCGACGACCCGCCGCGGCCGCGGTAGACCAGCAACCCGTTGACTGGGTCCGGGACGGCGTCCAGCGCCGCCTGCGTGCCGGGCAGCCGCCGCCACGCCTCCCACCGCTCGTCGGCGGCGAAGGCGACCTCGAACACCACGCCCCAGGCGAACTCGTGCCACTCCCATCGCACGGCACCGTGCGTGATCGCCGATTCGACGAGCGCCTCGCCGTAGGCCGCCCGCCAGCCCGTCGCGGTGCCGTCGCCGCTCAAGACCTCGATCGACCACCAGTTCGCGGCCATGACATCCACCACCCCGATTTGCGCTATCAAAGACGGTAACCGGGGATTTGTCCGCTCACCAGGGCCGCTCGCTCCGCCGCTAAAGGTCGTTTGACGCGCGAATTCCCCTGCGCCACCACGAATCGGTGTCTTACGGTGACCGATTGTGATCGAGCCGTTCCGGGCGTACGTCGATGAGTCGCTGCGCCTTTCCGTGCGCCGCTATCTGATGGCCGCGGTGTTCGTCCCCGGCGACCGGGCCGAGAGCCATCGCGCGGTGCTGCGGGGGTTACTCCGGCGGCGGCAGCGCCGCCTGCACTGGCGCGACGAGGACGATCAGCGCCGGGTCGCTCTCGTCGCGGCGATCGCCGAGTTGCGCCCAAGAGGCATTGTGGTCATCGGCGAGGGCATGGACCCGCGTCACCAAGAACGCGCCCGCCGCAAATGCATGGAATGCCTGCTCTGGCAGCTAGGCGAACGAGCCGTTCCGGAAGCCATCTTTGAGTCCCGTAACTGGCAGTTGGACGGGCGAGACCGGCGGATGATCGACGCGCTCGGCGGTAAGCATGCGATGCCGCCTGGACTGCGCGTGAAGTGGCAGAGCCCGGAGATCGAGCCCTTGTTGTGGCTGGCCGATGTAGTGGCGGGAGCCGCGTCGTCGGCGGAAGCGGGCCAGGAGGCACATTGGAAAGAGCTAGGGGCCGGCCTTGCTGTGCATAGGTTGGACCTCGGCTGAACGGGTCCAAACAGCGCGAAGCCCGGGCTTCCGTCGTCCGGCGGTGCACCCGGGCCCACTTCCAAACCCCCCAGAGGGAGGCGGCATTACCGTCAGTATAGCGCCGCTCACCGCTTCGGGTGTAGAGAGCGCGGTGCCCGGGCTTCCGTCGTCCGGCGGTCCACCCGGGCCCACTTCCAACCCCTCGGCGAAGGGCGGCATTACCGTCAGTATAGGGGTGGTCGCTTTTCGCGGCCTCACTGTCAGCCGAGGGAGCCGGCGGGGACGGGGAAGGGTTCGCAGCCGCAGGCGACCGGGTCGGCGGGGGCGCACGGGCCGAGCGGGATGCCGTCGATCTCCTGGAAGATGGTCGCCCCCGGGGTGGTCCCGGTGAGGGCGTCCGCGGCGAGGATCACCGCCGCGGCCGTGTAGGTGGACCGATCGCCGGGGAAATGGCGGTCGGTGGCGAACTGGTAGCCGGTCCAGTACGAGCCGTCGGCGTGCCGCAGGTGCTGCATCGTGCGGAACAGCTCCGGCGCACGCGGGTCGCCGACCGCGTGGAGCGCGATGACGAGCTCGCAGGTCTCGGCCCCGGTCACCCAGGGCTGGTCGGACACGCACCGGCAGCCGAGTCCGTCGACGATGAAGGTGTCCCAGTCGGCGGCCAGCCGCCGCGTCGCCGCCGGCCCGCGCACCGGGCCGCACAGCACCGGGTAGTACCAATCCATCGAGAACCGGCTCTTGTCGGCGAACGCCTCCTGGTGGCAGGCCACGACGTGCCCGAGCTGGTCGGCGGCGAGCTCCCAGTCGGGCTGAGGATCGTTCAGGTACTCGCCGAGCGCGACCGCGCAGCGCAGCGACTGGTAGATCGACGAGCAGCCGGTGAGCAGCGCGTGGTCGCCGAGCGTGCCGTCCGGGTGCCGGATCCAGATGATCTCGCCGCGAGCGGTCTGCAGGCTCAGCACGTACTCGATGGCGTGCCGTACGGTCGGCCACATCCGCTCGGCGAACTCGCTGTCCCCGGTGACCAGCAGCTCGTGCCAGACGCCGACCGCGATGTAGGCCGCGTGGTTGGACTCGCCACCAGGCTCGGTGATCTCGCCCAGCACCCATTTGGCCGGCCACGACCCGTCGGCCCGCTGGACCGTACGCAGCCATTCGTACGCCCGCCGCGCGGGCTCGGTCAGCCCGGACACCGTGAGGGCCATCGCCGCCTCGACGTGGTTCCACGCGTCGACGTGGCCGGGCACGCCGTCCGTGGGCGCGAACCACGGGATGGCCCCGGACGGCTCCTGCTGGGCGGCGATGCTCCGCGCGGTGGCGAGGAGGTCGGCGGCGCCGGGTGCCCCGGGCGCGGCACCGCGGTCAGGCCACCGCATCCGCCGGCTCCTTCCCGCGGCGCTCGGCACCGGCGGCCGGCTTGGTGAAGTAGACGACGACGCTCTTGCCGATGAGGGGGTTCAGCATCCGCTCGGCCACCCGCGTCGCCGCGGGCCGTTTCACGATGTCCCAGACCAGCATCTGGTGGTAGGCCTTCGCGATCGGGTTGGCGTCGTTGTCGACGCCGACCGCACATTTGATCCACCAGTACGGCGAGTGCAGCCCGTGCGCGTGGTGATGGCCGTCCACGTCGAGACCGAGGGACTTGAGCTTGGCCTCCAGCTCGGCCCGGGTGTAGATGCGCACGTGGCCCCCCGGCGCGGTGTGGTAGTCCTCCGACAGCGCCCAGCAGATCCGTTCCGGCAGCCACGACGGCACGGTCACGGCCAGCCGCCCGCCGGGCCTGAGCACGCGCAGCAACTCGGCCATCGCCGACATGTCGTCGGGGATGTGCTCGAGCACCTCCGCCGCGATGACCTTGTCGAAGGAGCCCGCGGGGAACGGCAGGCGCAGCGCGTCGCCGCGGACGACCCGGGCCGCGGCGCCCTCAGGGGCGTCGCCGGCGACCCGCATCGCGTCGAACATCGTCGCCACCTCGGCGAGCTCGCCGGCGTCCCGGTCGAACGCCACGACGTTCGCGCCCCGACGGTAGACCTCGAAGGCGTGCCGCCCCGCGCCGCAGCCCAGATCGAGGACGTGGTCTCCAGGGGAGATGGGGAAGCGCCGGAAGTCGACGGTCAGCAGGGGAGTCCTCCTTTCCGCGTCTCACCCGCCGCCATGGCCCGCCGATAGTGCCCGACGGTGGCCAGCGCGACGGCCGGCCAGGTGAAGCGCTCCTGGACTCGGTGATAGCAGGCCGCGCCGACCCGGGCCCGGTGGTCCGCCGAATCGTGCAGGCGGCGCAGCGCGGCCGCCAGCTCCTCGATGTCGCCCGGCCTGACCAGCACCCCGGCGTCGCCCGTGACCTCCGGCAGCGCGCCGGTACGGCTGGCCACGAGCGGCGTGCCGGACGCCATGTGCTCCACGGCGGGCAGCGAGAAGCCCTCATAGCGCGAGGGCACCACCGCGATCTCGGCGCTCGCGAGCAGCTCGCCGAGCTCGTCGTCGCCGATCCCGTTCACGAACCGGACCCGCTGCCCGAGCGCCAGCTCGCGGACCAGCTTCTCGGTCGGCCCGTCCTTGGTCGGCTTGCTGACCACCACGAGGTGCACGTCGCGCTCGGTGGCCACCTTGGCGACCGCGTGCAGCAGCACGTCCACGCCCTTCAGCGGGGAGTCGGCGCTTGCCACGGCGACGATCCGGCCGCGCACCCGGTCGCCGCGCGGGTGGAAGATCCGCGTGTCGACGCCGAGCGGCAGGATGTGGACGTCCTCCGGGGCGGCCCGGTAGTCCTTGACGATGTCGTGCTTGGACGACTCCGAGACGGTCAGGATGGTCCCGATCCTGCGGGCCACCTGCGCCTGCATCCGGACGAAGCCGTACCAGCGGCGCTTGCCGAAGCGCTGCTTGATCCCCTTGGCCTGCTCGATCTCGATGCGCCGGTCGACGCTGATCGGGTGGTGGATGCTGGTGACCAGAGGCAGCCCGAGCCGGGGGATGCCGAGGTTGCCGAAGCCGAGCACCTGGTTGTCGTGGACGACGTCGAAGTCGTCCCGCCGGCGGCGCAGCTCGCGGAGCGCCCGGATGCTGAAGGTCAGCGGCTCGGGGAAGCCGCCGGTCTTCATATGGGCGAACTCGAGCACGTCGACCCAGTCGTGGAACTCCCGCAGCCGGGGCGTGCGGAACGGGTCGTCGTCGCGGTACAGATCCAGGCTGGGCAGCTTGGTCAGCACGATGTCGTCGCGGTCCAGCGTCGGATAAGGCTGTCCCGACAGGACCTCGACGCTGTGGCCGAGCGCGGCCAGTTCTCGCGACAGATGCCTGAGATAGATCCCTTGCCCACCGCAGTGCGGCTTGCTCCGGTACGAGAGCAGGGCCACGCGCAACGGACTGTCATCGACCCCGCTCACGTACCACCCCCTACGCGATGTTACGTACCATTCCGTACGTTCGGTCCGAACCTGACCGGCATTTCCTTGATGCCGTTGATGAAGTTAGACCTTAGCCTGCGTATGTTACCCGCGAGTTCGATGTGGGGCATGCGGCGGGAAAGTGTTTCGAACAGCACACTCAGCTCAAGCCGGGCAAGATGCGCACCCAGGCAGAAGTGGGGACCCCCGCCCCCGAAGCCGATGTGCGGGTTCGGATCCCGCGTGATGTCGAAGGTGTCGGGCCGATCGAACACCGCCGCGTCGCGGTTGGCCGACGCGTAGAACACGACCACCTTGTCGCCTTCGGCGATCTTCTGGCCGCGCAGCACGGTGTCCTGGGTGGCGGTACGGCGGAACAGGTTGACCGGGCTCACCCACCGGACGATCTCGTCGGCCGCGATCTCGGCGAGCGACGGGTCGGCGACCAGCCGCGCCCACTGGTCCGGATGCTCGAAGAAGGCGAGCATCCCGCCCGAGGCCGCGTTGCGGGTCGTCTCGTTCCCGGCGACGGCGAGCATCAGCACGAACACGTCGAACTCGTGGACGCTGAGCTCCTCGCCGTTCTCATCGGGCTGGAGCAGCTTCGTCACGATGTCGTCGCGCGGGTCCTCCCGGCGCCGGGCCGCCAGCTCGTTGGCGTACGCGTACAGCTGCGAGGCGGCCTCCACCCCTTCGTCCGGCGAGCGCCGGAAGTCGGGGTCGTCGTAGCCGATGAGCATGTTCGACCACCGGAAGATCTTGTCCCGGTCCTCCGGCGGCGCCCCGATCAGCTCGCAGATGACGTACAGCGGCAGCTGGGCGGCGATGTCGGTGACGAAGTCGGCCGTGCCCGTGCCCCGGTCCACGACCTGGTCGAGCAGGTCGTCGCAGATGTCGCCGATGTGTTCGCGCAGCCGCCCGATCGTCCGCGGCGTGAAGCCCTTGTTGACGAGGCTCCGCTTACGCGTGTGCTCGGGTGGATCTTGGTTGAGCATCATCATCCGCTGCGCGGACAGATCCTCGGCCGGAGGCTCGTCGAACAGGCACAGCCGCCGGTAGGACGAATACAGCTCCGGGTGGCGCGACACGTGCACGACGTCCTCGTGCCGCGTCACGGCCCAAAAGCCTGGCCAGCCCCGCTGCCGGTCGCCGTGGTGCCAGTAGACCGGCTCGTGCTCGCGCAGCCGGCGGAGCTGGTCGTGCGGGACGCCCTCGCGGACATAGGTGTCCTGGTCGACGAGATCGATGTCCACGGGTGCGACGGGTGCGACGGGTTTCATCGAGTCCATGCGTGGTCAGCCGTGCCGGGAAGACGGAGGGGACGGGGTGAACCGGACCGGCAACTCCTTGATGCCCATGATGAAGTTCGAGCGGAGCCGGCGCACCTCCCCCGCCCGCGCGATGTCGGGCATCCGCTCCCGCAGCACGTCGAAGATCACGGTGAGCTCGAGCCGGGCCAGGTGGGTGCCCAGGCAGAAATGCGGCCCGCCGCCGCCGAACCCGATGTGCGGGTTCGGGTCGCGGGCGATGTCGAACGTGTCGGGCGCGGCGAAGATCTTGGCGTCCCGGTTGGCCGACGGGTAGAAGACGACGACCTTGTCGCCCTCCTTGATCCGCTTGCCGCCGAGCTCGGTGTCCCGGGTGGCGGTACGGCGGAACAGGTTGACCGGGCTGACCCATCGGACGATCTCGTCCGCGGCGGTGTTGACCAGCGACGGGTCGGCGATGAGCCGGCCCCACTCGCCGGGATGGTCGAAGAACGCCAGCATGCCGCCGGCGGTGGCGTTCCGCGTGGTCTCGTTGCCGGCCATGATCAGCAGCAGCACGAACATGGCGAACTCGTCCCGGCTCAGCTGCCTGCCCTCGTCGTCGGGGTACAGCAGCCGGGTGATGATGTCGTCCCCCGGCCGGTCGCGGCGCAGCTCGGCCAGCTCGTGCGCGTAGTTGAGGATCTCGGCGGACACGGCGGCGGCGCTTTCGAACGAGGTCCCGTAGTCGGGGTCGTCGAAGCCGATCAGCTCGTTGGACCAGTCGAAGATCTTGCCGCGGTCCTCGACGGGAGCGCCGAGCAGCTCGCAGATCACATACAGCGGGAGCGGCGCGGCGATGTCGCGGACGAACTCGGCCTCGCCTCGCGGCGACACATCGTCGAGCAGCTCATGGCAGATGTCCCTGACATGGCCCTCGAGCCTCTTGATCATGCGCGGGGTGAACCCGCGATTGACGTAACCACGCTGGTAGGTGTGCTGCGGCGGGTCCATGAACAACATCATCAGCCGGTAGAGGTCGATGGTGTCGTCGGCCGGCTCGTCGAACATCGACAGCCGCCGGTGGGAGGAGAACAGGTCCGCGTGCCGGGAGACGTGGACGACCTCGTCGTACGTCGTCACCGCCCAGAAGCCGGGGACGCTCTCGTCCGGGTCGTAGTGCCAGTGGACGGGGTCGTGCGCGCGCAGCCAGGCGAACCGCTCGTGTGGCACGCCGCCGCGCTCGTAGATAAGGGGGTCGATGATGTCGATCTCGGACGCGTCCATTGCTCGCTCCTGGGGTGGGGACCTCCGGGGGGCGGTAAGCCGAGCGCTTGCTTGGTTTAGAACACGTTCTAATAGGCGCGATGCCGTCGTCAAGGTGCTGAGCTGTGACTCCGCTCGCACCGCGGCGCGAGCACCTTGTCCGCGCCGAGGTCAGCGCGAGTACGTGAGCGGGGTGCCGGCGTGGGCGTGCAGCCGGCCGCGGCGTTCCAGCGTCCGCAGGTGGGCGGCGGCCTCGCCGGTCGCCATCCGCCGCATCACCGGATGCATCGTCGCCCAGGGGACGTTCCAGGTCATCCGGGAGGCGATGTCCCACAGTGTGGCCGGCTCGTCCGTGAGCAGCCCGGCCACCTCGGTGAGCCGCTCCTCGTGGTGCGCGGCGATCTCGCCGGCGCGCGCCGCGATTCCGGAGAATCGGTGCTCGTGGGCGGGCAGCGCGTCGGCGGCAGCGGCGGCGCCGAGGTCGGCCAGCCGTGTGAGCGATTCGAGATAGTCGCCCAGCGGATCGACGTCGGGTGTGTCGTACGGGTACAGCCCGATGTGCGGCGTGATGCGCGGCAGCACGTGATCGCCGGTGAACATGCGCCCGGCGTCTTCCAGGTGGAGACAGATGTGCCCGGGGGAGTGGCCGGGCGTCCAGATCACGCGCAGCTTGCGGCCGGGCAGGTCGATCAGCTCGCCGTCGGACACCTCTCGGTCGGGCTGGGCGGGCGGATCGATCCGCCGCGCCCCGCGCCCGCCGCCCTCCTGGTAGGCGGCCAGCTCGGACTCGTCGGCCCCGGCGGCGCGCAGCGCGGCGAGGTCCCACGCGCGCCGCTGGCCGCTGCCGACCAGCTCGCGGAACGCCCGGACGATCGCCGCGTCGGCGTGGTGCATCGCGATCCACGCCCCGGAGGCGGCGCGGACCCGCCCCGCCAGCCCGGCGTGGTCGGGATGGTGATGGGTGACGACGACCCCGTAGACGTCGGCGACGTCGAGCCCGAGCGCGGTCAGGCCGCCGGTGAGCGCCGTCCACGATTCCTCGTGCTCCCAGCCGGCGTCGACGAGGACGAGACCGCGCTCGCTCTCCAGCGCGTAGACCAGCGTGTAGCCGAGCGGGTTGTCGGGTATCGGCACCGGCACGCTCCACAGGCCGCCGCCGAGAGCCTCCGGTTCCGGTCGCACGCGGGCCATTCAGATCCGCTCGATGACGGTCGCGGTCGCCAGCGCACCGCCGGCGCACATCGTGATCAGCGCGGTGGCGGCGTCTCGCCGCTCCAGCTCGTGCAGCGCGGTGGCGATCAGCCGTGAACCGGTCGCCCCCACGGGATGCCCGAGCGCGATCGCGCCGCCGTTGACGTTGACCTTGTCCATGTCCGGGCGGTGCACGGAGGCCCAGGAGAGCACGACCGATGCGAACGCCTCGTTGATCTCGACGATGTCGATGTCGCCGAGCGTCATCCCGGCGTTGTCCAGCGCCTTCGCGGTGGCCTGGATCGGGCCGTCGAGGTGGTAGTAGGGCTCGGCCCCGACGAGGGCCTGCGCCCGGATGCGGGCCCGCGGCCGCAGCCCGCCGGCCCGGGCCGCCGCCTCCGACATGACGAGGACCGCGGCGGCCCCGTCGGAGATCTGCGACGACGTGCCCGCCGTGTGCAGGCCGCCGCCCGCCGCGGGCTTCAGCCTGGCGAGTCCCTCGCGCGTGGTCTCGCGCAGCCCCTGGTCGCGCGTCACCGTACGGGTCTGGCCAGTGGGCCGGCCCGCATCGTCCAGCACGGGCGCCTCGATGGGCACGACCTGGCCGTCGAACCTGCCGTCCGCCCACGCCTTGGCGGCCAGGTGCTGCGACCGTACGCCGAACGCGTCGAGATCGTCGCGGGTGAGCCCGCGCCGTGCGGCGATCCGTTCGGCAGCGGTGAACTGGTCGGGCAGGTCGATCGACCAGTCGTCGGGGCGCGGCCGGGCCGGGAGGACGTTGCTGCCGAGCGGCGCCCGGCTCATGACCTCGACCCCGCAGCCGATCGCGGCGTCCACCACGTCGGCGTGGATCAGCGCGGCGGCCAGATGCACCGCCTGCTGGCTCGACCCACATTGGGCGTCGACGGTGGTGACGCCGGCCTCCTGCGGGAGCCCCGCGTAGAGCCAGGCGTGCCGGCCCACGTGTCCGCCCTGCTCGCCGGCCTGGGTCACGCACCCCGCGAAGACCTGCCCGATCGCCCTGGGGTCGGCGCCCGGCCGGTCGACCACGGCGCGCATCGCATGCGCCAGCACGGCCTGCGGCTTCAGGCCGGCCAGCCACCCGCCGCGCTTGCCGATGGGGGTACGGACGGCTTCGACGATGACCGGGCTGGCCATGGGCCCTCCTCTAGAACAGGATTCGATTACAACTGTAACGTGTTCTAGATTCCCGTCGAAACGCTGGGGGCGCCCACGGTCAGCGGTCCTCCGGCGGCTCCTCCTCGAGGAGATCGTCGAACTCGCCGTCCTTGACGCCCAGCACGAAGGCGTCCCACTCGGCCTCGGTGAAGTACAGGGTCGGGCCGTCGGGGTTCTTGGCGTCGCGCATGACGACCACGCGCTCGGACAGTTCCTTGTGCTTGATCGGGGCGTCCTTGGCGTCGATGAACTCGATGATGACGCCGTCGTCGCTTTGCTGCTCGGTCACGCGGCCCAGGGTAACGCCGTGGCCGCCCCGAGGAGTGGCCCTCGGGGCGGCCGGGCCAACTCGTGACCTACGTGGTCACGGCAGGATGCCGGCGACGAACTCGTCTTGCGCGTTGCCGGCGATCGGACGGGTCATGGAGAAGTTCGAGACGAACACCGGCCCGGCGTGGTCGAGGCCCATGTAGTCACCGAGGAAGAAGCCGGGTGCGGTCGGCGCCAGGGTCACGTCGAACGGGCCGCCGACGTGCCGTTCCCGCCAGCGGACGGTGCTCCGCAGGCAGCCGGCGCCGCGACAGGTGGCGATCCAGTAGTCGGTGGGCACGCCGGACGCGGCCGTGTTGTTCCGGAAGTCGTAGTACGTGACGCCGACCGTGCCGTCGCCGGACACGTCCACGGCCGGGGTGAAGGCCTGGCCGTTGCCCTGCGCCGCCGAGTCGGGCGTGCGGTTCACCCGCACGGGTGCCGTCCAGCGGCGGCCGCCGTCGCCGGAGGAACTGAGCAAGACGGCCGCCTGGCTGCGCGTCGCGGACGCGTCCTGCCAGACGATGTAGACCCTGCCGGAGCGCTGGTCCACGGCGATGTCCGGGACGATGTCGCCGGTGCGCAGCGGCCGGCCCTCGTCCGGGTCCACGATCTCCGCCGGCACGTCCGCGGAAACGGTGATGGGCGGGGACCACGTCCTGCCGTGGTCGGTCGAGCGGATGACACGGATGACGGTCTCGTCGGCCTGCTGCCGGGCGCGCCGCGACACCCGCTCGCGCGCCTCATCGAGACTGGCCGCGGGGCCCTGCCGGATGCCCTGCTCCTCATTGGCGCCGGCCGGACCCTCGAAGAACATGTTGAGGAGCGTCCCGTCGGGAAGCACGGCGATCTGGTTGGCGATCGTGAACCCCGGCGTCGGGTCGTAGATGATCCGGGCCGGCGACCAGGTCCGCCCGCCGTCGACGGTGCGGGAGAACCAGACCGGCTGGCCGCCCTGCTCGTTGGTGCGGTCCCAGACCGCGTACGCACGCCTGGAGTCGGTCGGGTCGGCGGTGATCAGCTCCTTGTCGTTGAAGAAGGCCGGGTCGGCGTCCTCCTTCAGCGCGATCGGCCGGCTCCAGGTGTCCCCGCCGTCTCTCGATGTGGACACAAAGATGCCGCTGAACTGCAGCGAGGTGTTGTCGGCACTGAAGCTGGCCGCGAGCGCGATCGAGTAGGCCGTGCCGTCCGGCGCGAAGCTGACCCCGGGATCGGAGATGCGCTGATAGGTGCCTCCCGTGCATTGGCCGACGCCGGGGAAGAGCACCTCCTTCCAGTGCCGTCCGCCGTCGTGCGTCACGCTGAACGTCAGCGCCCTGGCGCCGCCGTTGCTCCAGCGATCCTGCTGGGAGAAGCCGATGATGTTGCGTGGGTTCCGCGGGTTGACCGAGAGCCACGGTTCGACCTCGGCACCCGCGAAGACCACGCTGCCGGCCGGTCCCTGCCCGGCCGTGCAGTTCGGTACGGGGCTCGGACCGGTGACCGCGACCGGGCCGAGCACTAAGCCCGCCCGGGAGCCGGCCGCCGCCGTACCGCTGACGGCCAGCATGCCCGCCGTCACCACCGCGATGACGAGTCGTCTTCGCATGTTCGCACCCTTCCGCCCGAGCGCGCGCGAGACGGCCGGGCTCCCTTGTCCGATGCCGCTGCCGGACACCGCTGTCCGATGCCCTGACGCCCCACAGTCGAGCACCCCTCGGGAGGTACGAAAAGGGCGTTGCATGCGGATGGGTACGAATCGCGAGGCTCTTGGCCGCAACAGGCCAGGCACCCCGGCAGGCGGGAATCACTCGTGGGACGGCGCGGGCGGCAGGGCTTGGGTCACAGGCCGGCGAGCAGTCGGTCGGCGGCGATTTCCAGCCGGCCCTGGATCTCATCGGTGGTGGTGTGGCCGCGCAGCATCTCGATCATCTCCATGACCCACATGCTGGACAGCGCCCCGAGCAGCACGCCGCGGTGGCTGTCGGCGGCGTCCGCGTCGTCCGGACCGGCGGCGGCCCGCAGCAAGAACCCCACCATGCGGTCGCCGAAGTCGGTGGTGACGTCGGACAGCAGCAGCGAGCGGATGAGCGCGTCGGCCAGCTCGGGCTCGCGCATGAGGCCGCGGGTGGCGCGCATGAGCACCTCGACGGCCCGCCGCGAAGGTTCGGCCGCGCGCGGCGGCCGCCGTTCGAGGCTGCCCTGGAGCAGATCGAGCTCCTCGCTCACGACGGCCACGACGAGGTCCATCTTGGACGGGAAGTAGCGGTAGAGCGTGCCGAGCGCGACCCCGGCCCGCTCGGCCACGGTGCGCATCTGCATCGCCTCGACGCCGCCCCGCGAGGCCAGCGCCGCGGCCGCCTGCACGATCCGCTTGCGGCGTTGGTGCTGCCCGCGGGAGCGCGCGCCAGGATGGCTCGCGGCTGTCGGCTCTGCGGTCATGGCCCCGCCCTCTCGCGGTGGACGCGTGTCCGCCGGTGCCGCGCGCCCGTGCCGCTGTCTCGGCCTGCTGTCCCGTGTGTTTGTCTGTGCCCAGCCTATCTGGTGAGAACACGTTATCTCGGCTCGTTCACGCGGCAACTGATGCCGGGAAACGGCTGGACGAGAAAGCCCATGTACATGGCGAATCCGACAGAGGCGTTCGTGATCGGTTGGGTGGACATTAAGTAGAATGTGTTCTAATTTCCTGGCTAGAGCGCTCCGGGAAGGGGACGGCCGGGTGGATTTCGAGTTGGACGAGGAGCAGCGTGAGCTGCGCGATCTCGCCGCCCAGGTGCTGGCCGGAGAAGCGACTCCCGAGCGGCCGGCCCAGGACACCGGGGCGTACGACACCGGCATCTGGAAGGCGCTGGCCCAGGCCGGGGTGCTCGGCGCCTGCCTGCCCGCCGAGGCCGGCGGGGCGGGCCTCGGCGTCGTCGCGCTCGCCGTCGCGCTCCGTGAGATCGGCGCGCACGTCGCGCCGGTCCCCGCCTACGCGTCCCTGGCGCTCGGCGCGATGACGATCGCCGCACACGGCACCCCCGCGCAGCGACGCGAGCTGCTCGCGCCGCTTGCCGAGGGGACCGCGGTGCTCACCGGAGCCGTAAGGGAGCCGGGAGCCGAGGCGAGCCGCGCCGGCGCCGGAGTGCGGGCGATGGCCCGCCGGGTGGGCGGGGGCTACGTGCTGGAGGGCGTGAAAACGTTCGTGCCGTACGCGGCCGAGGCCACGCGCATTCTCGTACCCGCCAGGCTCGACGGCCGTGGCGGCGATGAGGCCGGCGGCGACGGCGTCGGAGTCTTCCTGGTGGAGCCGGCCGCGGTGCGGCTGAGCCCGCATCCGGCGGCGACCGGCGAGCCGACGGCTCGTGTCGCGCTCGACGGTGTGCGGGTCGACGACGACGCGCTGCTGGGCGCGGGCGCCTGGGCGACGCTGCGGCGGCACGCGATCGCCGGAGCCGCCGCCACGGTGTCCGGCGTGCTCGATCGGGCGCTGACGCTCACCACCGAGCACGTCAAGACCCGCGAGCAGTTCGGCCGGGTGCTCGCCGAGTTCCAGGCCGTGACGATGCGGGTCGGCGACGTCTACATCGCCAAACGCGCCCTCGACGTCGCCATGTGGGCGGCCGTCTGGCGGCTGGACCGGCTGGCGTCCGCCGCACCCGAAGCGAGCGACGGGCGCGATGGACGCGATGGGCGCGATGGGCGCGACGTGGACGAGGTGCTGGCGATCGCCGCGTACAACGCCTGCGGTCCGGCGGTCGAGGCGTTGTACGACTGCCAGCATTTGCACGGCGGCCTCGGGCTCGACGTGACCTATCCGCTGCACCGGTACTTCGCGTGGGGCAAGCACTACGGCCACCTGCTCGGTGGCGCCGAGGCCCAGCTCGACGCGCTCGGCGGCCTGCTGACCGATTGAGGAAGGGGCCAGGTGTTCATCGATCTGACCGAGGAGCAACAGCGGCTCCGCGCCGAGCTGCGCGAGTATTTCTCGGGCTGCCTGACCGAGGAGCAGCGGGCCGCGATCGCCGACGACCCGTTCGGCACGAGCTACCGCGAGCACTGCCGGCGGCTCGGCGCCGACGGGATGCTGGGCATCGCGCTGCCCACGGAGTACGGCGGCCGCGGGTACGGGCCGGTCGAGCAGCAGATCTTCGCCAACGAGATCGCCCGCGCCGAGGTGCCGTACCCGCTGATCACGTTGAACACGGTGGCCCCCACGCTGGTGCGCTACGGCACCGACCGGCAACGGCAACGGTTCCTGCCCGCCATCCTCGCCGGCGAGTGCCACTTCGCGATCGGTTACAGCGAGCCCGAAGCCGGCACCGACCTGGCGGCGCTGCGAACGACGGCGGTCCGCGACGGCGATCACTACATCGTGAACGGTCAGAAGATATTCACCAGCGGCGCGCACTACGCCGACCACATCTGGCTCGCCGCCCGCACCGACCCCGCGGCCGAGCGGCACAAGGGCATCTCCATCCTCATCGTCGACTGCGCCGACCCGGGGTTCTCCTGGACGCCGATCATCACCATGGACGGCCGGCACCACACCAACACGACCTACTACCAGGACGTACGGGTCCCGGCCGGCATGCTGGTCGGCGCCGAGCACAAGGGCTGGGACCTGATCGTCAACCAGCTCAACCACGAGCGGGTGACGCTCGGCCCCGCGGGCAACATCGGCCACACCTACGACCGGTTCGCGGCGTGGGCGCGTGCCGCCCCCGGCCCGGGCGGCCGGCCGCTGATCGAGGAGCCGGCGGTGCGCCGCGCGGTGGCCCAGGTGTACGCCTACCTGCGCGTCAACGAGCTGCTCAACTGGCAGGTCGCGGCCGGGCAGCACCTCGGCTGGCTGGGGGCGCCGGACGCGTCGGCGACCAAGATCTACGGGTCGGAGCGGATGCAGGAGGTCGGCCGGATCGTGGGCGACACCCTGGCCCGGTTCGGCGATCCCGGCGACCCCGCGACGGCGGACTTCATCGACCGGCTCGACCACGGCGTCAAGGGCGGGCTGGTGCTGACCTTCGGAGGCGGCGTCAACGAGATCCAGCGGGAGATCATCGCGATGATCGGCCTCGGTCTCCCGCGGGCGCCGCGATGACGGCGGAGCCGAACGCGGCCACCGGGGAGGCCGCCGCCGGGCAGGCCACGGCCACGGCGGCGGCCGCCGCGGAGCATGACGAGCTGATGGCGCTGGCGGCCCGGCTGAGCGCCGAAGGCGAGCACCCGGCGCAACCGTGCCCCGACCCCGTCAACGCGGCCATGATCCGCAACTGGACGCAGGCCGTCGGCGACACGGACTCGGCCTGGGAGACCGAGGCGCCGCCGGCGATGCTCCAGGTCTGGTCGATGCCCGGACTCGGGCGGCCGAGGGGCGGGTCGGTCGCCGACGAGCCGTTGCGGCTGCTCGATGCCGCCGGCTTCACGGGGGTGGTCGCCACCAACTGCGAGCAGACCTACGACCGGTACCTGCGGCACGGCGAGTGGCCAAGGTCCACGCTGCGCTTCGGCGGCATCACCGGGCCCAAGCGGACCGCGCTCGGCGAGGGCTACTTCGTCACCTGGCACCAAACGTGGTACGTGGGCGAGGAGCGGATCGGCGAGATGCTCTTCCGGGTCCTCAAATTCAGGCCGCGCGAACACGCGCGCGGGCCCGGCCGCGCCGCGACGGGGGGCGCCGGAGCCGGGCCGCCGCGACCGGCCGAGGGCCACGACACGAGCTTCTTCTGGGCGGGGGCGCGGGCCGGCGAGCTGCGCATCCAGCGCTGCGGCGCCTGCGGCGCGCTGCGCCATCCCCCCGGCCCGATGTGCCCCCGCTGCCATGCCGTCGCCCGCGAGCACGTCGCGGCGAGCGGGCGCGGCACCGTCTACAGCTACGTCGTGCACCACCACCCGCCCGTGCCGGGGCGCGAGGCGCCGTTCGTGGTCGGATTGATCGAGCTCGAGGAGGGCGTGCGGATGGTGGGCAACGTGATCGGCTGCGCGCCCGCGGACGTCCACATCGGCATGCCGGTCCATGTCACGTTCGAGCGGGTCGACGACGATCTCACGCTCCCGCAGTGGACCCCGCACCCGCCGCCGGCCCGGCAGGCCGCCCAGGATCGACCGCACGACCGGGATCGACCGCACGCCCAGGATCGACCGCACGACCGGGAACCGGCGCCGGACGGGCCGCCCGCGCTGAGCATCGAGCTGACGCCGACCTTCGTCATCGCGACGGCGCTGGCCACACGCGACTTCACGCCGCTGCACCATGACCCGGAACTGGCCAGGGCGCAGGGGTCGAGGGACATCTTCCTCAACATCTTGACGACGATGGGCCTGGTGCAGCGCTACGTCACCGAGACGGTGCCGGGCGCCGTGCTCGCGGGCATCGCGGTCCGGCTCGGCGTCCCCGCGTACGCCAAGGACACGCTGACGCTGACCGGCCGGTTCGTCGACGCGACCACCATGGAGATCCGCGGCGCCGTGAGCCTGGGCGACCACGTCACCGCGACCGTACGGCTGCGGGAGGCCCCATGAGCGGGGCGTCGAGCGGGGTGGCCGGGCGGGCGGCGATCGCGGGCATCGGGGCGACGGAGTTCTCCAAGGAGTCGGGGCGCTCGGAGCTCCAGCTGGCCGCGGAGGCCTGCCTCGCCGCGACGCGGGACGCGGGACTCACCCCTGCCGACATCGACGGCCTCGTGACGTTCACCCAGGACGCCAGCACCGAGATCGCGGTGGCGCGCGAGCTGGGCATCCCCGGACTGCGGTTCTTCTCCCGCGTCGAGTACGGCGGCGGCGCGGCGTGCGGCACGGTGGCCCACGCGGCGCTGGCCGTCGCCACCGGGCAGGCGTCGGCCGTGCTGTGCTACCGGGCGTTCAACGAGCGTTCGGGACGCCGGTTCGGCCGCGCGGCGGCGCGCGGCCCGCTGGGCGCCGACTCGACCGGCCTGGAGTTCTCCTGGCACCTCCCGTACGGGCTGGCCACCCCGGCGGCGTGGGTGGCCATGTACGCCCGTCGCTACCTGCACACCTACGGCGCGACCACGGCGGATTTCGGGCGGGTCGCGGTGACGATGCGCCGGCACGCGGCGACCAACCCGCGCGCGTGGTTCTACCAGCGCCCCATCACGCTGGAGGAGCATCAGGCGTCGCGCTGGATCGTGGAGCCGCTTCGGCTGTACGACTGTTGCCAGGAATCCGACGGCGGGGTGGCGATCCTGGTGACCGGGCTCGACCGGGCCCGCGACCTGGCCCACCGGCCGGCGGTGATCACGGCCGCCGCCCAGGGGTCGGGGCCGGACCAGATGATGATGTTCGGCTACTACGGCGACGACCTGACCGGGCTGCCCGCCATGGGCATCGTGGGCGAGCAGTTGTGGCGCCAGTCGGGGCTCGCCCCGGCGGACGTGAGCGCGGCGATCCTGTACGACCACTTCACGCCGTTCGTCCTTGTGCAACTGGAGGAGCTGGGCTTTTGCGGACGCGGTGAGGCCAAGGACTTCGTCCGCGACGGAGGCATCGGGCTCGACGGACGGCTGCCGGTCAATCCCCATGGCGGGCAGCTGGGGGAGGCGTACATCCACGGCATGAACGGCATCGCCGAGGCGGTGCGGCAGGTGCGCGGCACCGCAGCCAACCAGCTCGGCGATGTGGACCACGTCCTGGTCACCGCCGGCACCGGGGTGCCGACCAGCGGCCTCATCCTCAGCGCGGACTGAAGGCGCCCGCGGAGCCCGGATCAGGGCCGGGCCGCCGAGGGGTAGTTGAGGCCATCCTCGATCAACGCGAAGACCTGGTCGACCAGCTCGGACAGCCGCTTGGGGTCGCCGTCCCCGTGGATCCACAGGTCGTAGGCCGCGCGGAAGGCGCAGCTCGCGGCGCCGGCCGCCACATGGGGACGCATGTCGGCGGCCGGGTCGACGCCCATCCGCTCGGCGACGATCCGGGTGATCTCGGCCTGCTTCTTCTGCCCGTGCTCAAGGCTGCGGCCGAACAGCGCGGGGCTGCTTTCCATCATCTGCTGGACGCAGACGAACTTCTGCAGGTCGAAGCCGTACTCGCCCTCTTCGCTGGCCCGCATCACCGCGACCCCGGCGTTGCGCATCGCGGTGATGACCGGCTCGTCGGGCGGCCGTGCGGCGAGCGCGGCCTTCATCGCCGCGAACTGCTCCTCCTGGAAGGTGAGGACGACGTCCTCTTTGGAGGAGAAGTAGCGGAAGAACGTGCGCGAGGACACGTCGACCAGGTCGGCGATCTCCTCGACGGTCGTGGCCTCGAAGCCCTTTTCGGCGAACAAGGTGTACGCCGCGTCGATGAGCGCCTCGCGGGTGCGCTGCTTCTTGCGCTCCCGGCGACCGGTCGGGGCTGGGTCGCCTGCCGCCGTGGCAGTCATGGAGGTCATTATAGCCGGAGCGTCACCACCCGACAACAGTCAGCTGGCGACTTTCGTCATTAGATGAATTCTGTCGGTGTTGTACGTAAGTCGGTTGACGACAAGTGTCATGCTATGACAGCTTTATAGCTGCTTTCAGCCATCTCTTCAGGGGGAATCCATGTCAGAGTCTTCGAGCGCCGCGACGCTGGCGCCCGAGGGGCCAGGAGCGTCACCCCACCTCGCGCGACGCCGCGTCGGGCACGGCCACCCGTGGCTCACCCTCATCGCGGTGGCGCTCGGCGTGATGATGGTGGGTCTCGACGCCACCGTCGTGTCCATCGCCAACCCGGCGATCGCCCGCGATCTGCATGCTGACCTGGCCGGGCTGCAGTGGGTGACCAACGGCTACCTGCTCGCGCTGGCGGTCACGCTGATCCCGGCAGGCAAGATCGCCGACAGGTTCGGCCGCAGGCGGGTCTTCTTCATCGGAGTGGTCGCGTTCGCCGTGGCCTCCGTGCTGGTCGGCCTGTCCGGCGGCATCGGCCTCGTCATCTTCTGGCGGGTCGTGCAGGGATTCGCCGGCGCGCTCCTGCAACCCGCCAGCCTGGCGATCATCCGCAACGCCTTCCCCGCCGACAAACTCAACGCCGCCATCGGCGTCTGGGGCGCCACGGTCGGCATCTCCATCGCGGGCGGGCCCATCGTCGGCGGCCTGCTCGTCGAGAACGTCAACTGGGAGTCGGTCTTCTTCCTCAACGGCCCGCTGGGCGTCATCGCGCTTGCGGTCGGACTGTGGGTGATCCGCGAGTCGCGCGACGAGGAGGCGGCCCGTTCCTTCGACCTGTCGGGCGTGGCGCTGCTGTCGGGCGCGCTCTTCGCGCTCGTCTGGGGCCTGATCAAGGCCGGGCTGTACGGCTTCGACGACCCGTTGCCGCTGTGGTCGTTCGCCGCCGCGGTGGTGCTGTTCGCGGGGTTCGTGATCCGCGAGTCGCGTGCGAAGGACCCGCTGCTGCCGCTGGGGCTGTTCCGGTCGGTGTCGTTGTCGGCGGCGACCGGCCTGGTGATGCTCGGCGTCTTCGCGCTGTTCGGCACGATCTTCTTCATCACCTTGTACATGCAGTCGGTCCACGGCATGAGCCCGGTGGACGCGGGCGTTCGCATGCTGCCGATGACGGCCATCTTCATCGTCGCCTCGCCGATGGCCGGCGCGCTCACCCAGCGGTTCGGTCCGCGCCTGCCGCTGATACTGGGCATGTTGTTCACGGCGGCGGCGATGTTCGGGCTGTCCCGGATCGACGTGGACGCCTCGTACAACAGCATCTGGCCGTGGTTCGTGCTCGTCGGCCTGGCCTTCGGCCTGGTCGTGGTGGCCGGCACCGAGGCGATCGTCGGCAACGCGCCCGTGCACCTGGCGGGCGTGGCCGGCGGCCTGCAGCAGACGGCCTTCCAGGTCGGCGGCGTGATGGGCACGACCGTGCTCGGCACGATCCTGGCCAGCCGGGTCGGGGACGTCCTCGTCGACCGGCTGACCGGCGCCGGGCTGCCGTCAGCGGCCGCCGAGCAGTTGTCCGGCTCGGCGCGCTTCGTCGGTCAGGGCGTCGCGCCGGTGCCGCCGGGTGCGTCCGGGCAGACCGCCCAGGCCATCACCACCGGCAGCCACCTGGCGTTCATGGACGGCTTCCAGACCGCGCTCGCGGTCGCCAGCGTGGTCGCGGTCATCGCGGCCCTGGTGGCGTTCATGGTGCGGCGCGGCCAGGTGCCCGCGGAACAAGTCGCGATCGGGTGACCTCACGCGGCCGCGGTCCGTCCGCCCGTGTGCCCCCATCGGGCGCGCCCGGGCGAGACGGGCCGTGGGCGGTCAGTCAGTCTCCGGTGACCGAAGAAACCGCGTTGCCCAGGATCTCCGGGATGAGCGGCAGGCCGGGCAGCAGGCCGCCGGGCGGCTCCGTCGACGGATCCTCGGACGGCGAGCCGGGACCGGGCGGAGCGGAGTCCGACGGAGCGCCGGGGTCCGATGGCCGCGAAGGAGAGGACGGGCTGGTCGGGGCACCCGTAGTGGGATCGGTCGACGGGACCTCGCTGGGCGAGCCCGCGGCCGCCGCCCCCTCGGGCGTGGCCGGGTCGGCCGCGGTCGAGGAACTGGCCGAGGGGACCGCTCCCGGCGACCCGTCGATCGGGCGTGGCGCCGCCGAGTTGGTGGGGGAGACCTCCTCGATCGGCGTTTCGCCCGAGCCCGGCGCCGCCTGCTGCCCCGGTTGCGAGTGCTCGGCCGTGCTCGGCGCCAGGGCGCCCTGGCCGTCGCCGCCTGCCGGTGACGCGTTGAAGTTCAGCGTCGCCCCGGCCGCGATCACGCCGATGACCGCCGCGGCGCAGGCCGCGGCGGCGCCGATGACCGGAGCCGCCGCACGAGCGTGGCGGCCGGCCGGCCGGCCCTTGGCGGCCGCACCGTCCTGGGATGCCGCCTTGGCCGGGGGGGAGATCACGACGAGCGGGGTGTGCTGGTGGCGCGTCATGGTGGCGATGACCGCCGCGCGCAGGCCCGGCGGCGGCGCGGGGGCCCGCCGGGCCAGCAGCGCGCCGAGCGCGCGCCGCTCGAAGGCGGCGATGACGTCCTCGTGGGTGGCCGTGGCCGGATCGGCCAGCAAGACCTTGAGCACGGCCTGCTCCAGCCGGGCGCGCGCCTCGGTGACGAGGTGGATCGCCCGGTCCGGCGGCACGTTGAGCACACGGGCGACGCCGGCAGGCGGGAGGTCGGCGGCGAGGACGAGCGCCTCGCGCTGATCGGCGCGCAGCCGGGCGGCGCCCCGCAGCAGCGGATCGCGGCCGGCGAGCAGGGTGATCGGTCCGCGGCGCAGGCACTCGGCGCGGGCCTGGCGGTACAGCCAGAGCCGGCCCGGCAAGGCGGTCTCGCGCCGCCGCGGGTCGCGGTCTACGGCATGCGGATGGGCCGCCGCGGTGAACACGTCGCGTACCGTCGCCGCCGCCTGGTCACCCACCAACGACCAGCAGTAGGCATGGAGTCGTACCGCTTGTGAGTCGTACAACGCCACGTACGCTTTCGCGTCAGCGCGCACCCTGACCTCCTCGCCACGGAATGGTGACCGCGAAGCATGGTAAACGTCTTACTATTGTGGGGGAAACAGAGGCTGTTGTCGCTGTTGTTGCGCAACAAGATTCTCGTGACGGTCGAAGCCCGCAGGTCACGGCCAGGTAAACGACGACACGAGAGCGCCCGTTTCGCCGACCGGGCGTGGTGACGCCGCCGGCGCCGCGCCGCCCTCCTCCCGCCGCACTACCGCGGCCTCGCCCTCCCCGCGGCCGGCCGCGGGTCGCCGCACATTTTGGATTGACCGTCGGCGGCCGCGCTCGCCCCTCGCAAGGACGGGAGCGACTCGGCGCCCCGCTCCGGGCACGATGACCTCGCCCCGGATCACTCCAAACTGGGCCGAATGAGCTGAATGAGGCCAAATCTGGCCGCCGCTCGGCGAGCGGCGACACGGCACGGGCGGCTCCGGCGGCGGCGGCGCGGCGTGCCGCCGTCATGGTCCGGGCCCATGCGTCCGGATGCCCCGTGTCCTGGGCAAAGGCCGACTGCCGACGGCAATCTGAATCGCTTCACTGAATCGCATCACTAAAACGGGTCAGTGAAACGGTTCATGGGAGGTCCGTCAAATTCCGTCCGCCAACCCGCTCCGGACGTTCATCAGTAAGCAATCCGAATTAGTGATTATTGATGCGGTTCAGTAGGGAACTTGGGTGTTTGCCGCTGGAACACGGAGGTGTACATGAGCGAGCCGCAGGCGTTCGAGCAGGGGCAGCCGACCCCGCGACATTCCATGGTCGCCGACCATGTGGGCGGCCGCCGCGGCACTCCCGGCCGTGCCATTCAGCGGTTTCGCCGGCCTCGGCTCACGGTCCTCCGCGCGAATCACGGACGTGTCAATCACGGAGCGCCACTGTGACCCGACTCACCCACGACGCCGTCTATGAGTACATGGACGGCGTCTGTTTCAAAAAAGGCCCGCCAGGCACGGTCGGCGTCGAAACCGAATGGCTCGTCGTCGATCCCGCCGACCCGGCGGCGGACGTTTCGCTGGACCGCGTACGCGACCTCATGACCGCCGCCGGGCCGCTGCCCGCGGGCAGCCGGCTGACCTTCGAGCCGGGCGGCCAACTCGAGCTGAGCAGCCGCCCCCAATCCGGCCCGGCCGCGGCCTGCCGCGCGATGCACGCCGACCTCACGTACACCCGGCGGCGGCTCGCCGGCGGCGGCCTCGCGCTGCGCGGGATCGGCATCGATCCGCACCGCGCGCCGCTGCTCCAGGAGACCGCCGAGCGGTATACCTGCATGTCCGCCTACTTCGGCGCCAAGGGCCTGCCGATGATGTGCTCGACCGCGTCGCTGCAGGTGTGCCTCGACATCGGGGCGGACCAGGCCGACGCGATCGAGCGCTGGCGGCTGGCGCACGCGCTCGGCCCGATGCTCGTCGCGGCGTTCGCCAACTCGCCGGTCCACACGGGCCGGCGCACCGGTCTGCGGTCGACCCGGCAGGCGTTGTGGGGCGGCCTCGACCCGCCGCGCACCTTCCCGGTCCGCGTCGGCTCCACCGGCGTGCCCGGCGTGCCCGGAGTGCCGGGCGTGCCCGGCGCCCCGGCGACCGCCCCCGCGTCCCCGGAGCACCTGGAGGACCCCGCCGCCGCGTGGGCCAGGTACGCGCTCGCCGCACCGATGATGCTCATGCGCGACGGGCGCGGCGGCTGGATCCCCAACCCGGGCCTCACCTTCGGGGAGTGGCTCGACAAGGGCGAGCCGACCGTGGAGGACCTCAGCTACCACCTGTCGACGTTGTTCCCGCCGGTACGGCCGCGCGGCTGGCTGGAGCTGCGGATGATCGACGCGCTGCCCGACCCGTACTGGCCGGTGCCCGTCGCGGTGGCCGCGGCGCTGCTCGACGACCCCGTGGCGGCGGAGGTCGCGCGGGCGGCCGTCGCGCCGTGCGCGGAGCGGTGGACCGAGGCCTGCCGCGACGCGCTCACCGACCCGCTCCTCGCCCGCGCGGCCAAGACCTGTTTCGCCGCCGCCCGCGCGGCCCTGGAGCGCCAGGGCGCCGCCCCGCTGGCCGGGCTGGTGGACGAGTACGCCGAACGCTATGTCGAACGCGGCCGCTGCCCGGCCGACGACGTCATCGACCCGATCGACCATCCCGCCATGTCCGCCCAGATGCCAGACCCGATCGAGGAGGAGCTTTCTTGGCTGTCTCGGAACTGAACCTCGGCGAGGACGCGCTCAAGGAACTGATCGCCGCGGAACTGTCCGCCGTGCGCGGGCGCAGCCTCGGCCTGACCACCGAGGCACTCGATGAGGCCGACCTCACGGCTCAGGTCTCGCCGTTGATGTCCCCGCTGGTGTGGGACCTCGCCCACGTCGGCAACTACGAGGAGCTGTGGCTGCTGCGCGAGGCGGCGGGGATCGAGCCGATGCGTCCGGAGATCGACGACCTCTACGACGCGTTCGAGCATCCGCGGGCCGAGCGGCCCACCCTGCCGCTGCTGTCGCCCCGGGAGAGCACGACGTACATCGGCGCGGTCCGGGCGAAGGTGCTGGACTCGCTGGCGCGGGTGCGGTTCCGGCCGGACGACCCGCTGACGGCCGGCGGCTTCGTCTACGGCATGGTCGTCCAGCACGAACACCAGCACGACGAGACCATGCTCGCCACCCACCAGCTCCGCGAGGGAGCCCCGGCCCTCCTCGATAGCGAGCCCGGGCGCGACCACGACGGCGCGCTCGAAGCGGTGGTCCCGGGCGCGGCTTCGGAGGTCCTGGTGGAGGCGGGCCCGTTCACGATGGGCACGTCGGACGATCCGTGGGCCTACGACAACGAGCGTCCCGGCCACGTCGTCGACCTGCCCGCCTACTACATTGACACCGCTCCGGTGACCTGCGGCGGCTACCTCGCCTTCATGGGGGCGGGCGGCTACGACGACCCGCGCTGGTGGCGTCCGGCCGGCTGGGAGTGGCGCACCTCGTCGGGCAAGCGGGCCCCCGCCTTCTGGTTCAAGGAGGGCGGGCAGTGGCTGCGCCGCCGATTCGGCGGGGTCGAGCCGGTGCCGCTCGACCAGCCCGTGCAGCACGTCTGCTGGTACGAGGCCGACGCGTACGCCCGGTGGGCGGGCAAACGGCTGCCCACGGAGGCGGAATGGGAGAAGGCCGCCCGGTGGGACCCCGCGTCGCAACGCTCGCGGCGCTACCCGTGGGGCGACGAGCCGGCGCCCGACGCCGCCCGCGCCAACCTGGGCCAGCGGCGGCTGCGTCCCACGCCGGCGGGGTCGTACGCCGCCGGCGCGTCGGCCTACGGCGTACGGCAACTGCTCGGCGACGTCTGGGAATGGACCGCGTCGGACTTCGTCGGCTATCCGGGCTTTCGGTCCTTCCCGTACAAGGAGTACTCCGAGGTGTTCTTCGGCCCCGACTACAAGGTGCTGCGCGGAGGGTCGTGGGCCACCCATCCGCTGGCCTGCCGCGGCACCTTCCGCAACTGGGACTTCCCGATCCGGCGGCAGATCTTCGCCGGCTTCCGCTGTGCCCGCTCGGCGGCGGAGACCGGCTGATGTGCCGGCATCTGGGCTATCTCGGCCCGCCCCGGACGCTGCACGCGCTGATGTACGGCCCGCCGTACTCGCTGGAACGCCAGTCCTACGCCCCCCGCATGTCGCAGACCTGCCTGGTCAACGCCGACGGCTACGGCGTCGGCTGGTACCGCGAGCACGGCGAGGGGGGCGATGAGGGGGGCGACGCCGTGCGGTTCCGACGGGCGCAGCCGATCTGGACCGACGTGTCCTTCGCCGAGGTGGCGCGGGTCGTCACGACCCGGTGCATGGTGGCCGCGGTCCGGTCGGCCACGGTGGGGTTTCCGGTGGACGAGTCGTGCGCCCAGCCCTTCCGCGCCGGCTCGATGCTGTTCAGCCACAACGGCCGGATCGACGACTTCGCCGGCGTCGAGGGCAAGCTGCGCGAACTGGCCGGAGACCTGTCCCCGATACCCGACGCCCGCGCCGCGGTCGACTCCGCGCCGCTGTTCGCGCTGGCGGCGCGCGCCCGCCAGGCCGGGGCCGGGCTCGGCGCCGCGCTGGCCGAGGTGGTGACCACGGTCGCCGACCTGTCCCCTGGCCGCTACAACCTGCTCGCCGCGGACGGGGGATCCGCGCTGGCCGCCACCAGATGGGGCGACACCCTGTACGTCCGCGAATCGCCGGGCACGGTGGTGATCGCGTCCGAACCGTACGACGACAAGCCGGGCTGGCGCGAGGTGCCGGACCGGTCCCTCGTCACCGCCGACACCTCGGCCATCACCATCACTTCGCTCGAGGAGGCGCCGTGGAGCGCTACCTGACCCCTGACGACCTCGACAAGGCGCTGCGGCGCGACGTCGCCGACGGGCTGACCGCCATGCCCAAGTCGCTGCCGCCCAAATGGTTCTACGACGAGCGCGGCAGCACGTTGTTCGAGGAGATCACCCGGCTGCCCGAGTACTACCCGACCCGGCGCGAGCGGGCCATCCTCGCCGAGCGTGCCGCCGAGATCGCCGCCGCCACCGGCGCGGAGAGCCTGCTCGAGCTCGGCGCCGGCTCCGGCGAGAAGACCAGGCTGCTGCTCGACGCGCTCGTCGGCACGCTGCACACGTACGTGCCGGTCGACGTCAGCGGCGACTTCCTGGCGGTGGCGACCGGGCAACTCGCCGCCGACTACCCGGATCTGACGGTGCACGCGGTGGTCGCCGACTACGAGCGTCACCTGCACCTGATGCCGACCGGCGGGCGTCGGCTGATCGCCTTCCTCGGCGGCACGATCGGCAACATGCCGCCCGCCGAACGGATCGGCTTTCTCGGCGCGGTGCGGGCGACCATGGCGGACGACGACGCCCTGCTGGTCGGCGCCGACCTCGTCAAGGACCCGGCCCGGCTGGTCGCGGCCTACGACGACGCGCGCGGGGTGACGGCCGAGTTCAACCGCAACGTGCTGCACGTTCTCAACCGGGAACTGGACGCCGACTTCGCGATCGACGCGTACGAGCACGTGGCGCACTGGGACCCGGCCAACGAGTGGATCGAGATGCGGCTGCGGGCGACGACGAGGCAGTCGGTCTCGATCGGCCAGCTCGACCTGCGGGTGGAGTTCGCAGAAGGCGAGGAGCTGCGGACGGAGATCTCGGCCAAGTTCCGCCGCGGCCGCATCGAACGCGAGCTGGAGGCGGCCGGCCTGGCGCTCGACCGGTGGTGGACCGACCCCGACGGCGACTTCTGCCTGCTGTTGGCCCGGCCGATGTAGGCGGCGGGCTCAGGGCCGGCTCAGGGCTCGGCGCCGGCTCAGGGCTCGGTCAGGCCCAGCCGGCGCAGCTCGCCGACCAGGCGGGTGGCCAGGTAGCGGTGCCCCTCGGCGTTGGGGTGGACGCCGTCGGGCTCGATGTACCGTACGGCGTTGCCCACGTGGCCGGCCCGGTCGCCGGTGATCCATCGTCCGCCGAGCGGGTCGATGAACGGGATCTTCAGCGTACGGGCGACGACCCCGAGCGCGTCACGGATCTCCAGCACCGCGGGGTCGGGCGCGCCGTTGCCCCACATCGGCCCGACGAGCAGCACCCTGCTGTCCGGCCACAGCTGCCGGATCTTGGCGAGCAGCGCCTCGGCGGCCGCCGCGACACGGGCGGGCGCGTACGTCCGGTCATTGTGTCCGCCGGCGACGATGATCATGTCGGGCTCGGGCCGCCACGCGAGCTGCCGCTCGAACAGCGCGTCGAACGGCTCGTGGGTGGCGCCGGGGGCGACGAACCCGGTGCCGCCGAGCCCGCCGATGATCACCTGCCAGCCCAGCTCCCGCGCGGCGTCGGCCGCGTAGGCGCGCTCGGGGCGGGTCTTCGTCCCGCCGGTGGTGTAGCTGTCGCCGAGGAACATCACGATCGGCGCGCGTAGCGGCGTCGCCGTCGCCGCCGGCCCGGGAGGCACGGCCGTGCCCTGCGCGGTGCCGCCGCACCCGCTCGCGCACGCGCCGAGGACGAGCACGGCCGCGGTGAGCCGGCGAATCCCCATACCACCACCCTTTTCGAGAGGCACATCGCGCGCATCATAGCGGCCTCGGCGGCGTACCTTTCGCGTTTACCGCGCGGCCATTCCGTCGTCGTCACCCGGTCATGTGGCGGGGCCAGTGTGCCGCAGGTGACGCCAACAGCTCGGCTCAGGGAACTGGACCTGCTGCGCTTCTTGGCCGCGGCGGCCGTCCTCGCCTACCACTTCACAGGGTTCTCCGGCGGGGGTCCGTGGCCGCGGGCGGCGCGCGAGGTCTTTCCGGGCGTCGGCTCCGTCACCGGGTTCGGCTACCTCGGCGTCGACCTGTTCTTCATGATCAGCGGCTTCGTGATCTTGATGAGCGCCTGGGGGCGGGGGCCCGGCGAGTTCGCGGTCTCGCGCATCGTCCGGCTGCTGCCCGCGTACTGGATCAGCGTGCTGCTCGGCGCCGCCATCTTCGCGGTGTTCGGGCTCGGCAACGGCCGCCCGGGCGTCGTGCTCCCCAACCTGACGATGCTGCAGGGCGGGCTCGGCGTGCGCAACGTCGACGCCGTCTACTGGACGCTCTGGGTCGAGCTGCACTTCTACGTGCTGATGGCGGTGCTGGCCGCGGTCGGTGTGACCTACCGCAACTGCGTCATCTTCATGGCCGGGTGGCTGTTCGTCGGCCTCTACGCCGACGAGGGCGAAAACAAGCTGCTCCAGGTGCTCTTCGTCCCCACATGGAACTGCTACTTCATCTCCGGAATGGCGCTTTTCCTCATCTATCGCTTCGGGCCGAACCTGCTGCTGTGGGGGTTCGTCGCGGTCGGCTGGCTGATGGCGCTGCGCTGGGGCACGTGGCGGGCCGGGGGCATCTTCGACGAGGGCACGGACGCCGGGGCCGCGGTGCTGATCACCGGCATCTTCGCGGTGATGATCCTGGTCGCGCTCCGGCGGCTCGGGTGGCTGCGCTGGCGCGGGTTCACCGTGCTCGGCGCGCTCACCTACCCTCTCTACCTGGTCCATCAGCAGTTGTCGCTGCCCATCCTGGACGCGATCTTCCCGCGGCTGAACCGGTGGGCGGCGCTGGCCGTGGTGACGGCGGCGTCGCTGGCGGCCGCGTACGCCATCTACCGCTGCGCCGAGCGGCCGGCCCAGGCCTGGCTGCGGCCGCGCCTGCGCGCCGCGCTCGACCGGATCCGGACGCTCGAACCGCCCCGCCGCGCTCCCGCGGAGTCCGGCGCGGCCGCCGCCGCGGTCGCGGGAGCCTCCGGCGCCGCCGAAAACGGTGCCGTCACTCCGTCCGGGCAGGTCCAGCCGGACGCCGTGCCCGAGCGGGCGGTCCCCGCCCCGAGGAGTTCTGTCAGTGAGGCTGTCTAGAGTGGGCTGATGCCCATTCGGCGCAAGCGGGCGACCATTCGCGAGGTGGCCGAGGCGACCGGCCTGTCACCGGCGGCGGTCTCCTACGCGCTGCGCGGCATCCAGACCTCCGAAGAGACCCAGGAGCGGGTGCGGCGCGCGGCGGCCGAGCTGGGCTACGAGGCGCATCCCATCGCCCGGGCGCTGGCCAGCGGCCGCAGCGGCATGGTGGGCCTGTTGTGCGGGTCGCTGGAAGACTTTTGGCAGCAGTCGCTCGCGGTCGGCATCGGGCGGGCGCTCCTCGCCCGCGACCGTTACGCGATCATCCTCGACGCGGCCGGCGACCCCGAGCGAGAGCTGACCTTGGCCCAGCGGCTGCGCGACCAGCGGGTCGACGGGCTCATCGTGCAGCCGGTCGATCCGGCCGCGCCGCTCTGGGCCGAGCTGGCCGAGGGCCTGCCGGTGGTGTCGATCGGCGACGGGCTGCGCGGCGGGCACGCCCACGGCGAGGTGGTCTTCGACAACAGGCGCGGGGTGACGCTCGCACTGGAACATCTGCACGCGCTCGGCCACCGGCGCGTCGCGGTCCTCACGCCCACCCGGGCGAGCACCCCCGATCGGCCGGCCGACGTCTACGTCAACGCCGAGGCCGAGCGGCTCGGGCTTGAGGTGTCCGTCGTCACCTCGCACCAGGCGCTGCCCGCTGCGACCGCCGTGGCCGCCGAGGTGCTCTCGCAGCGCCCCCGGCCGACCGCGGTGTTCTGCTTCACCGACTCGATCGCCTATGGCGTCTACGCGGCCACCCGTGAGCTGGGGCTGGCCGTGCCCGGCGACGTCTCGGTCGCCGGCTACGACGACCACCCGATGTCCGCCCTGCTCACGCCCCCGCTGACCAGCGTCGACTGGGACATCGAAGGCATCGTGCACGCGGCCGTGCGGGTGGTCGTGGGCGCCATCGACGGCAAACCTCGCAAACGCCGCATCATGTGCGAGCCCACCCTGCGGCGCCGCGACTCCACCGGCCCGCCCGCGATCGACCCGGCGGCCGGGTTAACACGGGGCGCCGGGCGCCCGCCGCCACAGGCGGACGCCCACCCCTCGGGCCCGGTCAGCCGTTGAGGCCCGACTTCGCCAGCCAGTCCTTGGCCACCACGTCGGGGTCCTTCTTGTCCACCGCGATCTGCTTCATCATGTCGAGCAGGTCCTGCGTGGTGAGCTTGGCCGACACCGCGTCGAGCGCGGCCCGCGCCGTGGCGTTCACCGCCTGCTTGTAGACCAGCGGCGTGACGTTCTGCGCGCTGAACACGTTCTGCGGGTCCGCCAGCACGACGAACTTGTTCTCGGTGATCGCCGGGTCGGTCGTGAAGAGGTCGGCCGCCTGGATCTTGTTGTCCTTGAGCAGCTTCACCAGGCTGGCCTGCGCGTTGGCGTCGAAGGGCTGGAACTTCTTGAACGTCAGCCCGTACTTCTTCTCCAGCCCCACCAGACCCTGCGTCCGGGTCTTGAACTCCGACGGGCCGCCGATGGTGAGGTCCTTGGCCACCGGCTTCAGGTCGGCGATCGACTTGAGGTTGTACTTCGCGGCGGTCTGCGGGTTGACCGTCACCGAGTCCTTGTCCTCGGCCTGTGAGGAGGCCAGCATCTCCAGCGACGGCGGCAGCTTCGCCTTCAGCTCGGCGTTGATCTCATCGGTGGTCACGGCCGTGCTGTTCTCGTCCACCGACGTGGTGAGCAGGGCGCCGTTGTACTCCGGCATCACGCTGATGGCGCCCGACTTGACCTGGTCGTAGTAGACCTCGCGCGAGCCGATGTTGAGCTTCTTGGTGACCTTCAGCCCTTTGGCGGTCAGCGCCTGGGCGTAGATCTCGGCGAGCAGCTGGCTTTCGGGGAAGTTGGCCGAGCCGACGACGAGGTTGGCCTGGCCACCGCCGCCGCTCGGCTGGTCGAGCGGATTTCCGGCGTCGTCGCCGCCACCGCCACAGGCGGAAAGGGTGAGAGCGGCCACCATCCCGATGATGGCGCCGCGGAATGTGCGGGTCATGGAGTGTCATTCCTTTCGTGTGACACAGGGAGATTTCCCACGGTCAGGACGTACGGGACATACCGCGCAGCCCGGGCGAGATCACTACCCGCCGCAGCCCGGCGAAGCCGAGCTGCACGGCCAGGGCGAGCCCGACGACGAGCACCGAGCCGCCCACCACCGATGCGTAGTCTTTGCGCGCGAGCCCGTCGACGATGTACCGGCCGAGCCCGCCGAGCCCGGCCACGGCCGCGATCGTCGCCGTGGCCACCACCTGGATCGCCGCGGTCCGCAGCCCCAGCATGATCAGCGGCAGGGCGACCGGAACCTCCACCCTCGTCAGGACCCGCCAGCCGGTCATGCCCATGCCTTCCGCGGCGTCCTTCAGGTCGTCGTCCACCCCGCGGATGCCCTCGTAGGTGTTCACCAAGATGGGCGGGACGGCCAGCGCGATCAACGGCACGATCACGGGGGTCAGCCCGATGGACGTCACCGTGACCACGAGCAGCAGCAGCCCCAGCGTGGGAATCGCCCGCGCCACGTTGGCCACGCTCACGATGACGAAGCCGCCGCGCCCGGTATGCCCCACGAGCAGTCCGAGCGCCAGCGCGATCACGGCCGCGATCACCAGGGCGAGCACGCAGTAGCCGAGGTGTTGCGAGAACCGGTGCGGGATCCCGTCGTCGCCGTGCCACTGCGCGGCGGCGGTGAGCCACCGCCACGCCTCCCGCACCTGATCGGCGAACACGTTCATGTGGTTCTCCCGCGGGCTCTGGCCCAGGGCGTGAGCAGGCGCTGGGCGGCGACCAGCGCGGCGTCGGAGACGAGGGCGAGGACGACGATGAGGGCCGAGCCGACCACGATCGGGGTCGGGAAGTCGCGGGAGTACCCGTCGATGAACAGCTGCCCGAGTCCGCCGTTGCCGATCAGGACGCCGACGCTGACCAGGCTGATCGACGCCACCGTCGCCACCCGGACCCCCGCGATGACCACAGGGACCGCGATCGGCAGCTCGACCCGGACCAGCCGGCGCAGCCCGCCGAAACCCATGGCCGTGGCGGCCTGGCGTACCGGTTCGGGCACCGAGCGCATCCCGTCCACGACGTTCGGCACGAGCACCGACAGCGTGAACAGCGTGAGCGGCAGCATCAGCGTCCAGTCCGAGAACAGCCCGGTGTAGGGGATGAACAACATGAACAGCGCGAGCGACGGCAGCGCGTACAGGACGTTCGCGCCGGCCACGGTCGGCGGGTAGAGCGTCGGCCAGTGCGCGCACAGCACGCCGAGCGGAATCGCGAGGATCAGCCCGAGCAGCACCGGCACGAGCGCGAGCTTCAGATGGTGGGCGGACAGCTCGCCGAGCTCGCCGGTATGGTCGCCGATCCAGTCCCACCTGACGAGCGGTTCGCGCATAGCGATCATGAGATCACCCGGCATCGGCCGGTTCGGCGGCGCCCTCGGTGGCGTCGAGTTCTTGGAAGAAGCGCAGCCGCTTCAGCCCCCGCTCCCCGCCGAGGAACCCGGTCACGAAGCCGTCGGCCGGGTCGGCGAGCAGTTCTTGCGGAGTGGCGACCTGGGCCAGGCTCCCGCCCCGCTGGAAGACCGCGATGCGGTGGCCGAGCTTGACCGCCTCGTCGATGTCGTGGGTGACGAAGACGATCGTCTTGTGCAGGTCGGCCTGCAGGCGAAGGAACTCATCTTGCAGGCCCGCCCGCACGATCGGGTCGACGGCGCTGAACGGCTCGTCCATCAGCATGATGGGCGGGTCGGCGGCGAGCGCGCGGGCCACGCCGACCCGCTGCTGCTGCCCGCCCGACAGCTGGAACGGATAGCGCTTGGCCAGTTTGGCGTCCAGGCCGACGCGCTCCATGAGCTCGCCGGCCCGCGCCCGGGCGCGCTTCTTGTCCCAGCCGAGCAGGTAGGGGACGGTCGCGATGTTGTCGATGATCGTTCGATGCGGGAACAGGCCGGCCTGCTGGATCACGTAGCCGATGCCGCGGCGCAGCGACGGCGGGTCACTGTCGGTGATGTCCTTGCCGTCGATGGCGATGGTGCCGCTCGTCGGCTCGACCATCCGGTTGATCATGCGCAGAGTCGTGGTCTTACCGCATCCTGACGGGCCCACCAGGACGGTGATCTGGCCCGTCGGAATCTCCAGGGTGAGGTCGTCCACGGCCACCGTGCCGTCCGCGTACCGTTTGGTAACACCCTCGAAGGTGATCAAACCTACTCAGCCCCTCTGATAGGCAGGCAAATCAACATAGTCGGCATCTACCTGCATGTAGGACAGTGCTGGCGAACCGTAGCCGCATTGTCATCGTCGAGTCGGGTCCTTGAGCTGCGATGACATCAAGTATCCGACGGTCGGGGCCGGGCCCGGGGCGGACCCGGCCCGTGTCGCCCGCGGGCGGCTGATCGGCGGCTGTCTACCATGTCCGCATGGCAGCCGTCGTGGCCGTCGGGCCGGAACCGCTGACCTTCGACGAGGTCGTCGCCGTGGCGCGCGACGGCGCCGGGGTCGAGCTGAGCGACGGGGCCCACCGGGCGATGGCCGCGTCCCGGGCCCACGTCGACGATCTGGCCGACCGTCCCACACCGGCGTACGGCATCTCCACGGGCTTCGGCGCGCTCGCCACCCGGCACATCCGGCCGGAGCTGCGGGCCAAGCTGCAGGTCTCGCTGATCCGTTCGCACGCCGCCGGGTCGGGTCCGGAGGTCGAGCGCGAGGTCGTCCGCGCGCTCATGCTGCTCCGGCTGCGCACGCTCGCGACCGGCCGCACCGGCATCCGGCCGGTCACCGCGCTGACCCTGGCCGCACTGCTCAACGCCGGCATCACGCCCGTCGTGCACGAGTACGGCAGTCTCGGCTGTTCCGGCGACCTGGCGCCGCTGGCGCACGTCGCGCTGGCGCTGATGGGCGAGGGCCGGGTCAGGGACGCCGCCGGCGACGCGGCCCCGGCCGCGCCGGCGTTGGCCGCGGCCGGCATCGAGCCGGTGACGCTGGCCGCCAAGGAGGGCCTGGCGCTCATCAACGGCACCGACGGCATGCTGGGCATGCTCGTGCTGGCGATGGCCGACCTGCGCGAACTGCTCCGAGTCGCCGACGTCGCCGCCGCGATGAGCGTCGAGGCGCAGCTCGGCACCGACCGCGTCTTCGCCGCCGACCTGCAGGCCCTGCGGCCGCATCCGGGCCAGGAGGTGAGCGCGGCCAACATGCGCGCGCTGCTGGCCGGCTCGCCCATCGTCGCCTCGCACCGCGGCCCCGAGGACACCCGCGTGCAGGACGCCTACTCGCTGCGCTGCTCGCCGCAGGTCGCCGGGGCGGCCCGCGACACCCTCGCGCACGCCGAGTTGGTCGCCGCGCGCGAGCTGGCCGCGGCGGTCGACAACCCGGTCGTGCTGCCCGACGGCCGCGTCGAGTCCAACGGCAACTTCCACGGCGCGCCGATCGCCTACGTCCTCGACTTCCTCGCGATCCCGATCGCCGACCTGGCCTCGATGTCGGAGCGGCGCACCGACCGCATGCTCGATGTCGGCCGCTCGCACGGCCTGCCCGCCTTCCTCGCCGACGACCCGGGCGTCGACTCCGGCTACATGATCGCCCAGTACACCCAGGCGGCCCTCGTCTCCGAGCTCAAGCGGCTGGCCGTCCCGGCCAGCGTCGACTCGATCCCGAGCTCGGCGATGCAGGAGGACCACGTCTCTATGGGCTGGAGCGCCGCGCGCAAGCTGCGCCGGGCGCTCGACGGGCTGACCCAGGTGCTGGCCGTCGAGCTGCTCACCGCCGCCCGCGCCCTCGACCTGCGGGCGCCGCTGCGACCCGGGCCGGCCACCGCGGCGGTCGTCGCGGCGCTGCGCACGCGCGTGCCCGCCCCGGGCGCCGACCGTTTCCTGGCGCCGGACATCGCCGCCGCCGTGGACCTCGTCCGCACCGGCGCGGTGGTGGCCGCCGCCGAGTCCGTCACCGGGCCGCTGCGGTGAGCCGTCTTCGCTAAGGAGTTCGTCGTATGTCCAGCCCTCGCCCCGTCCGCGCGCCGCGCGGCACGCAGTTGTCCGCCAAGGGCTGGCCGCAGGAGGCCGCGCTGCGCATGCTGATGAACAACCTCGACCCCGAGGTGGCCGAGCATCCCGACGAGCTGATCGTGTACGGGGGTTCCGGGCGGGCGGCGCGCTCGTGGGCCGCGTTCGACGCGATCGTCGCCGCGCTGCGCGAGCTGGCGGCCGACGAGACGCTGCTCGTGCAGTCCGGCAAGCCCGTCGGCATCGTCCGGACGCACGAGTGGGCGCCGCGCGTGCTGATCGCCAACGCCAACCTGGTGCCGCAGTGGGCGACCTGGGAGGAGTTCCGGCGGCTCGAGGCGCTCGGGCTGACGATGTTCGGGCAGATGACCGCGGGTTCGTGGATCTACATCGGCACGCAGGGCATCCTGCAGGGCACCTACGAGACGTTCGCCGCCGTGGCCGCCAGGCACTTCGGCGGCTCGCTCGCCGGCACGATCACGCTCACCGCCGGCCTGGGCGGCATGGGCGGCGCCCAGCCGCTTGCCGTCACCATGAACGGCGGGGTCGCGATCTGCGTCGAGTGCGATCCGTCCCGCATCGACCGGCGGGTGGCCCACCGCTTCTGCGACGTACGCGTGGACTCGCTGGACGAGGCGCTGCGGCTGGCGATCGAGGCGCGCGACGCCCGCCGCCCCTACTCGATCGGCGTGCTCGGCAACGCCGCCGACGTCGTGCCCGAGCTGCTGCGCCGGGGAGCCCCGATCGACATCGTCACCGACCAGACCTCCGCGCACGACCCGCTGACCTACCTGCCCCTCGGCATCGCGTTCGACGACATGGCGCGCGAACGCGACAAGGACCTGGGCGGTTTCATCCGGCGGGCCAGGGAGTCGATGGCGGTGCACGTCGAGGCGATGGTGGGCTTCCTGGACGGCGGCGCCGTGGTGTTCGACTACGGCAACTCCATCCGCGGCGAGGCCCAGCTCGCCGGCCTGCGCCGGGCGTTCGACTTCCCCGGCTTCGTGCCCGCCTACATCAGGCCGCTATTCTGCGAGGGCAAGGGTCCGTTCCGCTGGGCGGCGCTGTCGGGCGATCCGGCCGACATCGCGCGCACCGACCGGGCGATCCTCGACCTCTTCCCCGACAACGAGCCGCTGGCCAGGTGGATCACGATGGCGCGGGAGAAGGTGTCCTTCCAGGGCCTGCCGGCGCGGATCTGCTGGCTCGGCTATGGCGAGCGCGACAAGGCCGGCCTGGTCTTCAACGACCTCGTGGCCCGGGGCGAGATCAGCGCGCCCATCGTGCTCGGCCGCGATCACCTCGACTGCGGCAGCGTGGCCAGCCCGTACCGCGAGACCGAGGGCATGGCCGACGGCTCCGACGCGATCGCCGACTGGCCGCTGCTGAACGCCCTCGTCAACGCCTCCTCCGGAGCGTCCTGGGTGTCGATCCACCACGGCGGAGGGGTGGGCATCGGCCGGTCCATCCACGCCGGCCAGGTGTCGGTCGCCGACGGCACCGCGCTGGCGGCGGAGAAGCTGGAGCGGGTGCTCACCAACGATCCGGGCACGGGCGTCATGCGGCACGTCGACGCCGGCTACGACAAGGCGGTCGCGGTCGCCGCCGAGCGCGGCGTCCGCGTCCCCCGGCAAACACGATAATCCTGGACATCGCGGGCGGACCGGGCCCGACCGGCCGCCGCGTCCACGGCGAGGGGCCGACGCGACGACCCTGAATCTGGGACGCTGGTGCGGTGGGCACCGGACGATTCCATGCCGAGCTCGCGTGGCTCGGCGACCAGGTGGCCGCCGACGTCCTGATCGAGGCGGACGGCGAGCGGTTCACGACGGTCATTCGCGACGTTCCCGCGCCGCCCGACGCGGTGCGGCTGGCCGGGCTCACCCTGCCGGGGCTGGCCAACGCGCACTCGCACGCCTTCCACCGGGCGCTGCGCGGCCGGGTGCAGGGCGGCGGCCGCGGCACGTTCTGGACGTGGCGCGAGCAGATGTACCGGCTGGCCGAGCGGCTCGACCCCGACACCTATCTCGCGCTTGCCACGGCGGTGTACGCCGAGATGGCGCTCGCCGGGATCAGCTGCGTAGGCGAGTTCCACTACCTGCACCACGACACCGGCGGGCGGCCCTACGGCGAGCCGAACGAGATGGGCGAGGCGCTCATCACGGCGGCCGCGGCGGCGGGCATCCGGATCACGCTGCTCGACACGTGCTACCTCGCCGGCGGCATCGGCGAGCCGCTCGCGGGGCCGCAGCTGCGCTTCGGCGACGGCTCCGCTGGCAACTGGGCGCGCCGGGTGGACGCGCTGCACTCGGTCGTCGGCAAGGACGGGCGCTCGCACACCCGGATCGGCGCCGCGATCCACTCGGTGCGGGCGGTGCCGCGCGAGCAACTGCGCGCCGTCGCCTCCTGGGCGCGCGACCGCGAGGCCCCGCTGCACGTCCATCTGTCCGAGCAGCCACAGGAGAACGACGCCTGCAGGCAGGCCTACGGCATGACCCCGACCCGGCTGCTGGCCGAGAGCGGGGCCTTGGGCGCGCGCACCGTGGCGGTGCACGCCACCCATCTCGCGCCCGACGACATCGGGCTGCTCGGCGCGACCACGACCGGCGTGTGCATGTGCCCCACGACCGAGCGCGATCTCGCCGACGGCATCGGCCCCGCCCGCGAGCTGCGCGGCGCCGGCTCGCCCATCTGCCTCGGCACCGACGAGCACGCCGTGATCGACATGTTCGAAGAGGCCCGGGCCGTCGAGCTCGACGAACGCCTGCACACCCGCGAGCGCGGCCACTGGACCGCGGGCGAGCTGCTCGCCGCGGCCACGTGGAACGGCCACCATGGCCTCGGCTGGCCGGAGGCGGGCCGCATCGAGCCCGGCTCGTACGCCGATCTGGTGACGCTGAGCCTGGACTCGGTCCGGCTGGCCGGCACCGACCCGGCGCACGCCGCCGAGGCCATCGTCTTCGCCGCGACCGCCGCGGACGTCCGGCAGGTCGTGGTCTCCGGCCGGCAGATCGTGCGCGACGGCCGGCACCTGCTCGTCCCCGATGTGCCCGGCGCGCTGTCCGCCGCCGTCGGCGCCGTCACCTCGGCCGCATGACGCGCGACGAGCACCGCGGGAGCGCCGCGGTGAGCACGATCATCCGGAACATCGGGGAGCTGGTCACCAACGATCCGGCCCTGGGCGCGGGGCCGCTCGGGCTGGTCAGGGACGCCGCCCTGGTCATCGAGGGCGACCATGTCGCGTGGATCGGACCGGCCGCCGCCGCGCCCGCCGCCGACGCGGCCTACGACGCCGCGGGCGGCGCCGTGCTGCCGGGCTTCGTCGACTCGCACGCGCACCTGGTCTTCGCGGGGGAGCGGGCGCAGGAGTTCGCCGCCCGGATGAGCGGACGGCCCTACACCGGCGGCGGCATCCGCGTCACGGTCGAACGCACCAGGGCCGCCTCGGACGACGAACTGCGCGCCAACCTCGCCCGGCTGGTCGCCGAGATGGCCCGGCAGGGTACGACGACTGTGGAGTGCAAGTCCGGCTACGGCCTGACCGTCGCCGATGAGGAGCGGGCGGTGCGCATCGCCGCCGAGCTGACCGACGAGGTGACGTTCCTCGGCGCGCACATCGTGCCGGCCGGCATGGAGCCCGCCGACTACGTCGCGCTGGTGACGACCGACATGCTGGCGGCCTGCGCGCCGCACGCGCGCTGGATCGACGCGTTCTGCGAGCACGTGGCGTTCGACGCCGAGCAGACCAGCGCCATCCTGTCCGCCGGCATCGCCGCCGGGCTGACGCCGCGGCTGCACGCCAACCAGCTCGGACCGGGTCCGGGCGTCCAGCTCGCGGTGGCCTACGGCGCCGCGTCGGCGGACCACTGCACGTTCCTGTCCGACGCCGACGTCGACGCGCTGGCGGGCTCGGACACGGTGGCGACGCTGCTGCCCGGTGTGGAGTTCTCGACCCGCCAGCCCTATCCCGACGCGCGGCGGCTGCTCGACGCCGGCGTCACCGTGGCCATCGCCACCGACTGCAACCCGGGCTCGTGCTACACGAGCAGCATGGCCTTCTGCGTCGCGCTTGCCGTACGTGAGATGCGCATGACCCCGGCGGAGGCGGTGTGGGCGGCCACGGCGGGCGGCGCCCGGGCGCTGCGCCGCGGCGATGTCGGCCGCCTCGCGGCCGGGGCCCGCGCCGACGTCCTGGTGCTCGACGCGCCCTCCCACATCCACCTCGCCTACCGCCCGGGGGTGCCCCAGGTCGCGGCCGTGTGGCGGCGCGGAGTCCGGATCGACGCGGGCGGCCGCCGGCCAGATCGAGCGACGAGCTGAACTCGCCGCGTGGCCATGTCCGGTCGAGAGATCGGCAGAGAGAACATGGCGGCGCAGCTGGGTCGTGGAGAAACTCACTAATCTGACGCAGCAGTTACGTTTTTTGGCGTATTGACTTGTTGAACCGATTCGGTCACCCTTACCTCGATGTATCGTCCATGGAGCACAAAGGTGGCCATATGTGCCTTTATGCTTTCGTTATCTTTCCCCTCAATCCCGGACATATAGGTAACCATTACCGCTAGACCCTTCGTCAACACTCGACAAGTCACCTGTAACGGAGATCGCGCGCTCGGAAAGCACATCGCGGTCACGGGGGGAGGGAAGGCTTGATACGCATATTGATCGTCGAAGCGGTGCGCTTGGTGAGAGAAGGTCTCGACGCACTTCTCACGAAGGAGCAGGATCTCACCGTTGTCGGCGTCGCCGGGGAAAGCGACGAAATTATGTCCATGGCGATCAAGATCAAGCCGGATGTCGCCCTGATCGACGTTGACCTTCCCACTCGGGACGCCTTCACCATGGCGCACGCGCTCCGCGGCGGGTTGCCGGAGTGCGCGATCATGTTCACGTCGTCCCGCTGCAGGCCGGATGATCTGCGGCGCGCGATCGGCATGCGGGCAGCCGGCTTCCTGTTGAAGGACACGCCGTCCGACGCGCTGGCGGCCGCCGTCCGCCGGGTGGCCCGCGGCGAACGGGTCATCGACCCCGATCTGGTGTTCGCGGCCCTGGACAGGACCAAGAGCCCGCTCACGCCGCGCGAACTCGATGTGCTGCGGTTAGTCGCCGAAGGAGCGTCGACCGCCCAGATCGCCGACACCCTCGTGGTCACCGTCGGCACCGTTCGCAACCACCTGGCCCGTATCAACAACAAGATCGGCGCGCGCAACAGAGTCCAGGCCATCCGCATCGCCCAAGAGAGCAAGTGGCTCTGAGCGGGGGCGGGGCGCGTCGCCGGGGCAGGGCGTGTCGCCGGGCGGGTCGGACAGCCCGGTATGGGCCGCCAAGAACGCCAGCATGTCGGCCGCCAGATCGATCGACCGGCCGGCCGCCCGCGCGCCGTGCCCCACGTCGGCTTCGCGGCGCAACAGGATCGGCCGGGTGCCGCCGGTGGCCCATTGCAGCGCCGCGCACATCTTCCGCGCGTGCAACGGGTCCACGCGGGAGTCGCCGTCGAAGACGGTGAACAGCGTGGCCGGATAGTCGGCTCCCTCGCGGACGCGGTGATAAGGGGAGTAGGCGTAGAGCCAGCCGAATTGTTCCGGGTCCGCGGCGGTGCCGTATTCGTCCTTCCACGCCGTGCCAAGACCCGAGCCCTCGTAACGCACCATGTCGAGGATCGGCGCCGAGCAGGCCGCCGCGGCGAACAACTCCGGACGCTGCGTCAGCGCGGCGCCGACGAGCAGCCCGCCATTCGACTCGCCCCAGATGCCGAGTTGCCGCGGCGTCGTCCAGCCGTCGGCGATCAGCTTTTCGGCCGCCGCGATGAAGTCGTCGAACACATTCTGCTTGCGATCTCGCATGCCCGCTCGATGCCATTGCCCGCCGCCCTCGCCGCCGCCCCGCAGCTGGGCGATCGCCACGACGCCGCCGGCTTCGACCCAGGCCAGCGTGTCGGCCGCGTAACCGGGGGTGAGCGGAATGCCGAACCCGCCGTACCCGTACAGGATCGTGGGCCGGGGGCCGGTCCGCCCCGATGGCGCGATGACCGTCATCCGCACCGGTGCGCCGTCGGCTGACGTGCAGGTGAGCCGGTGGCACTCCGCGTCGGGCGCGGGCACGCCGCCCGGCGCGCCGGCCCAGAGCGCCGTTTCGCCGGTGCGCGCGTCATGGCACCAGACCGCGCCCGGCGTCACGAAGTCGGTATAGGTGAACCAGACCTGGTGGCCCCCCTCCGGACGCGTGGACAGCCGGCCGATCGAGCCCGCGCCGGGCAGCGGTATCGTGCCGAGCCGCTTCCCGGTGGCCAGGTCGTGTCTGCTCAGCTCCGCGGTCGCGTGCCGGATCCACGCGATCACCAAGACCGGCCGGTCGAGCCCGGGTCCGTCGAGGATCGCGAAGTCGGTGAGCACCGCCTCCGGATCCTCGGGAACGAGGTCGGTCCAGACCGCCGGATTCGCCGGTTCCCCTCTGCACATCCTGACCCTGGGCGAATTCCGGTCGGTGACGACGTACATGCGGTCGTCGCGGCCGACGACCGCGACCGCCCTGCCGTCGGCGTCCCGCTGCACGACGCGCAGGTCCGGGTGCTCGGGGGCGGAGCCCGAAAGATCGGCGAGCCAGAGGTCGTTGCGTGTCGAGAGCCCGGGAGACGCCGAGATCGCCAGCCACCGGCCCTGGCTGATCTCGACGCCGTACGAGGTCTCCGGGGGCGCGTCCGCGCCGAAGACGAGAACGTCGCAGGTCGCCGGGCTGCCGACTCGGTGCAGGTAGACGTGTCTGGCGCGAGAGCCGGATTCCCGCGCGCGGACGTAGTAGAACGCGTCTTCGGTGGCCAGCCAGGCCACGGGAGAGTAGCGGCACCGGTCGATCGGCCCGTCGACGACCCGCCTGGATTCGACGTCGATGACGTACAGCTCGGATTGTTCTGTGCCGCGCCGCGATACCTGGTAGCTCAGCAGCCGGCCGGCCAGGTCGGGCTGCCAGGTGTCGAGGGTGGTGAGGCCCTCGGGATCGATCGCCATCGGGTCCACGAGGGCCCGTTCGTCCCCGTTCGGGCCGGTGACGTAGAGCACCGCGTGCTCCTGCCCGGCCGTGCGGCGCAGGAAGAACGATCTGGCGCCCCGCCACAACGGTGCGGTGATCGTGCCGACGTCGCTGAGCCGTGCCCCGCGGGCGCGCAGCCGGGTCCTGGCGGGCAGCGCGGCGGCGTGCCTTCGCCACAGCTCGTCCTGGCCGGCCAGCCACTCGCCCGTCGCCGGACTCGCCGCATCCTCCAGCCAGCGGTAGGGGTCGTGCACGCGGTGACCGTGGATGTCGTCGACGATCGCGTGCCGCTCGGCGGGCGGGTACTCCGGTGGTCTCATCGCACGAACTCCCGGGCATGGTGATCGCGGTCGGGTGGTCCCCAGTGGCCCACCAGGTCGGCGTAGAGCGGGGCCGCGCCGATCAGCTCCTCGTGCGTGCCGAGCAGGACGCGGGTGCCGTCCATGAGCAGGACGCGCCGCGCGCGGACGGCCGAGGAGATCCGGTGGGCGATGACGATGAGCGTTCCGGCGCCGCGGGCGAACGCGAGCTCGGCGCGCGCCTCGGCGGCCGGGTCCAGGTGGCAGGTCGCCTCGTCGAGGATCGCCAGGTGGGCGTGGCCCGGGTGCGCCGCGGCCAGATAGGACCGGGTCAAGGCGATCAGCTGGCGTTCGCCGGCCGACAGGGCGCCGGGGTCGATCTCGCCGGAGTATCCGCCGACCCGCCGCAGCAGGTCCCGCATGCCCACCGCCTCGACGGCGGCGGCGACCGCGCGGTCGGGCGCGTCCGGCGCCAGGTAGGTGAGGTTGTCCAGCAGCGTGCCGCGGAAGACGTACGCCTCCTGCGGGATCAGCACCCGCTCCGCCGGGTCGAGCCGATCGGCGCGCACGCCGCCGACCAGGACCTCTCCCTCGTCAGGTACGAGCATGCCGGTGATCAACGCCGCCAAGGTGGACTTGCCGATGCCGCTCGGACCCACCACGGCGAGGTGGTCGCCGGCCGGGACGACCAGATCGAGCCCCGCGATCACCGGCTCGGCATGCGGGCCGTAGGCGAACGTCACGTCGCGCAGCTCGACGTGCGCATCCCCGCCTCCGCGCGCGACCACCGCGCCGGTCCCGGTCGGCCGCCCGCGAGGTCCGTCCTCGACCGGATCTTCAGGCTGCAGGATCCGGTCGAGGGACACCATCAACCGGACGCCGCTGACCCCGAGGCCTTCCACGAGGCCGTGCAGCGCGGGGGTCAGGGACTGGGTGATGTAGGCCAGCATGCCGATGATCACCCCGGGGCCGGCTCCATGGCGGATCAGCCAGGGAGTGCCGGCCAGCACCGCCACGACCGGTAGCCGGCCGCCCGCCGCGAGCGCCAAGGTCCGCACGGCGGTGACCCGGGCGAGCACCCGGCCGGCGTCCGCCTGCCGGGTCACCTGCCGGCCGGCGGTCGCGCCCACCCGCTCCTCGGCGCCGCAGGCGACGATGTCGCGCAGCCCGCCCACCATGGCGGTGACCGTCTCCAGGGTGCGTTCGTCGGCCACGATGAACTCCCGCTGCCTGCGGGCCAGGACGGGCAGCGAGACCAGGAAGAGCAGCAGCCCGGCGACGAACGGCGGCAGCACCAGTACCAGCGCCTCGGGGAACAGGGTCGATATGCCGAGGATCACGCTGGCCACGGTGAACACGAAGGTCCTGACCACCGTGATCACCGCCGCGAAGGCGTCCCTGGCCAGCTCGACCTGCAGCGTGGACCGCGCCACCGCCGCGTGCTCGCGCTCGCCTCCCGAACCGCCTCCCGGCAGCCGTCCCGACGACTCGGCGCGTCGCAGGGCGCCGCCGACGACTCGGGTGAGCAGCCGATCGCGGAACGGTTCCACGATCGCGGCCACCGCCAAGATCACCTGCCGCGCGCCCGCCGCGGCGACCAGCCAGGCGCCGCCGAGCACGGCCAGCCAGCCCAGGCCGGTCCACGGCCGGCCCGCCGCGAACCCGTCCTCGATCGCCCGCGCGATCGCGTGGCCGATGACGAACGCGGGCGCCGCCTCGGCGACGGACCAGCACACGACCCCGACCAGCCGGCGCGGTTCCCGTCGCAGCGCCTCCCCGAGGACGACGAGGGCCCGGCGACTCATGTGGTCACCTCCGTCCGCGAGCCCGTGGCGTCCTTCTCGCCCTCGCCCTCGCCCTCGTCGGTGCCGGTGCCGGTGTCGCGGTCGGCGTCGTGGTCGGCGTCGGGCTGGAAGACGGCCCGGTACGCCGGGTCTCGCCACAGCACCTCGTGGCGGTCGATCCCGCGGACCCGCCCGCCGTCCAGCCAGACCACCCGGTCCGCGCGCGCGGCGGTGGCGACCCGATGGGCCACGATCAGCCGGGTCCGCCCGCGCAGCTCGCCGGTCAACGCCGCGCCGACCTGGCGTTCGGTCACGGTGTCCAGGCTGGACGTCGCGTCGTCCAGGATGAGCAGCCGCCGCCCTTGGGCGAAGGCGCGAGCCAGCCCGATCCGCTGCCGCTCGCCGCCGGACATCGGCGCCTCGTCCAGGCGGGTCGCGTACCCGCGTGGCAGGGCACGGATGAACGCGTCCGCGCACGCCGCCCGCGCCGCCGTCCGTACGGCTTCCGTCTCCGGTGCGACGCGTCCCAGCCCGATCGCCTCGGCGACGGTGGCCGCGGTGAGGGACGCGCCGAGCAGGACGGGTCGTTCGAACGCGTAACCGATGGCGCCGCGCAGCGCGGTACGCGACAGCTCCGGCAGCGGCACACCATCCAGCAGGACGACTCCGCCGGCCGGATCGGCCAGCCGCCCGGCCACGGCGGCGAAGATGGACTTCCCGGCTCCGGACCTGCCGACGATGGCCGTCGCGGAGCCGCCGGGCAGCACCAGGTCGATGCCGCCGCCTGCCCCGGATCCCGCCGCGCCCTGGGGGTCCGCGGCGTCCGGGGTGTCCGCGGGTCGCAGGATCACGCCGCGCAGCTCCAGCGTGCCAGGACCCCGCGGGAGCGTCCGCCGGCCATGGGCGACGGTCCGGTCGGACAGCGTCTCGGCGACCCGGCCGGCGGCGGCGCGGGCCCTGGCCAGCCGGCCGATGTAGCCGAGCGCCGAGCTGAAGCCCGCGCCGAGCACGACATAGCGGGCGGCCGCGTACAACTCGCCGATCGTGAGCGCGTCCGAGGCGAGGCGGAACCCGCCCACGGCGAGCACGGTCACCTCCAGCAGCGGCACGCTCAGTCCCGCCTGGACGCCCGCCCGGGCGTTGACCCGCCACAGGTTCAGGCCGTGGGCCCGTAGGCGAGGCAGCGCGGTCAGCACCCGTCGTGTCTCCGCCGCGGTCGCGCCGGCCGCCGCGATCGTGCGCGCTCCGGCGAGCGCGTCGACCAGGCGCGTCGCGATGTCCCCCTGGGCCTCCTGATATCCGCGCGCGATCGCGGTCGTGTCGCGAAGGAACGCCCGCAGTACGAGCGTGATCAGCACCAGCCCGGCGACCAGCGCCAGGGCCAGCCAGGGATCGATGAGGGCGAGGGCCACCAGGCTGCCCGCGGTCGGAATCAGGAGGGCGACGCCGGTGACGATCGCCTCCGGCGCCCGGCCCGCCTCTTCGGCGTTCATCCCCAGCCGGGCCGCCAGTTCTCCTTCGGCCAACCGGCGCGTCAGCGCCGGGCCCACGCCAAGAACGCGCCGCACGATCCGCCCGCGCAGCCAGGCGGTGACCCGGGCGCTGCTCGCGCCCGCGGCCCAGATGCCAAGGGTTTCGCAGGTCACCACCCCGGCCACGATCACCGCGCAGCCGGCGAACCAGGCGGCGCCGCCGGGAGCGCCCGTGACGAGACCGTCGAACGTCCTGCCCAGCACGAAGGGGAGGGCCAGTTGCAGGGCGGCCCCGCCCACGGAGGTGATCATCAGGACGGCGAGCCAGGGACCGCCTTGCCGGACGCCGCGCCGCACCAGCCGATCCGCCGCCTCCACTCGACCTCCCCCTTTTCACCCACTGTTTTCGCCTGCTCCGAACGGTTGTCCAGCACGTTGCGCCCGACGACGCGGAGTCGCCGGTGCCCGGGACGGACGCATGCGTCCGCCCCGGGCCGTCCTCTCGGATGTCACTTCCGGGAAGGATCTTTAGTGGCAGAGCGCTGCGCTGAGCGTGCTCGGCTTGTGCGAGTCACACGTAGCGATGGTGAGTGAGCTGGTGCCGCTGGCCGCATCGCTGGCGGTGGGAGCCTGCAGACCCTGAAGGTCCAAAAGCGCCATGTCTACACCTCCTTTCGGGGTCTCTCGGAGCCAAGCCGCTCGACGAAGCCGTGCGCGGGAGATGCCGCGGTCATCGCTCCCGTGCCGCCGGGCGGCCCGATGAAGGGGAGATAGGTCCGTTGTGCGTCCAGTGCCGTGCTCAGCGCGAACAAGACCCCGGCGGTGCCGGTCGCGAGGTCCATCGAGAGCCGGAACAACATGTCACCGGGAAACGCCAGCCCGCCCCCGTAGGGAAGCGCGTGCCAGCGGAGCCCGCGGATCTGGTCGGTGAGCAGCGGATCGCGATCCGCGAGGCCCGGACGCAGGCCCATGCCGAGCGCGGCGATGATGCCGCCTCTGCCGGCGAGCAGTCCCGACTGGACGAAGTACCGGCACTTCGCCACCAACCGGATGCCGCTGAGCGCCCGCGCGAAAGTCTCGTCCCCGCGGTGGGCGAGGTAGCGGGCCAGCACGAGACCGATCCCGATGGAGCCTTCGTCCAGGTAGGGCAGATACCGCCAGCCCTGGTTGACCTGGAGCGAGCCGTCCTCGGCCTCGAAGCACCGGCGCAGGTCTTGGCGCAGGGCGTCGGCGGCCTTGTCCAGCAGCGCCGTGTCGCCGGTGCGCTCGTACGCGTGCAGGAAGAACAGCGCCACCCCGGCGGAGCCGCGCATCAATCCGGCCAAGGGGTTCGCCCCGCCGCTGATCTCGGGCACGTCATCGGGTCCGCCGAGCCGATCGGCGCACCTGTCGAGGGCCTGGTCCGCCGCCTCGCGCAGGCCCGGCTCACCGGTGGTCTCGCTCAGATGCAGCAGGTTCAGGCCGATGCCGGCGAGTCCTGAGAACAGGCTGAGGCCGAGCTGGTCGGGTTGCTCACGCAGGCACATCTCCACGATGTCCAGCGCGTCCTGCCGATGCCCGAGCCGGTCCAGCAGGTAGGCCACGCCGTGCATGCCGTCGTAGAACCCGAGCCCGGAGCGGGGGTCGGGGGCGAGCGCGCGTTTGCGCAGCCAGTCCTCGTGGTCGGGGAACCGGCCGGCCCCGGTCTCGGCCAGCGCGTACAGGACGCCGGCCGCGCCGTGCGCGAGGGTGAGGCCGCCGCCGGGGCGGAACTGGGCGATGTCGCCGGGGAAGAGCCGATCGTCGCGCTCGGGCGTGGCGCTCGCCAGGATGGCGCGGTGCAGCGCCGCCTTCACCGTCGGCCAGTCGTCTTGGCCGGGTGCGGGCGGCGGCGCCTCGGGTTGCCCGGCCGCATCCGCCTCCGAGACCTCTCCGATGATGGTCCGCACCGCATCGGTGATCAGTTCGCGGGGGACGGGGAAGGTCTCGGTGACGATCTCGCCGAGCTGGATCACCTTGGCCCGGTGCATCGGGAGGGTCATGGTGAGCTGGGGCGCGAACAGGCCGAGACACAGACAGGCGAGTGCGTAGCGGTCGGTCGCCACGCCGACCCGGTCGCGCGGCGCGCCGAAGGCAGGGTGCGCCAGGGCGGCGCGCGACTCGTCGGCCGCGAGCGTCGCCACCTCGAAGTCGATCAGGACCAGGCGGTCGTCGCCGGTCACCAGGATGTTGTTCGGATGCAGATCGCCGAAGACCACGCCGCGCTCGTGCAGGGCATCGACCGCTCGTTCGACGCGGGGCAGGATGTCGAGGACCCAGCGCGTGTACTCGGCGAGGGTCTCCGCGGAGCAATCGGCCCGCGTCAGCGGATACCGCTGCACCAAGAGCCGCTGCAGGGCGTTGCTGTCGACGAACTCCTGAACGAGGAAATGATGCTCGCCGAGCGTGAAGTAGTCGTGCAGTGCGGGCACCACGTCCAGCCCGGCCAGCCGCTCCAGGATGTCGCGCTCGTGCTGGAGCCGGGCCACCGCGTCCCGCCCGGCGGCGTCGACCCCGGCGTGCGGCCTGGCCTCCTTCAGCACCACCCGCTCGCCGCCGGCCTTGGCCCGGCCGAGGTAGACCCCGCCGCCGTTGGAGAAGTGCAGCGCGTCCTCGATCTCGTACGCCAGCTCCGTGGTGGTGACGGCGTTGCGGGCGGCCAGATACGGCTCCAGGAACTCGGGCAGCGTCACCCAGGGCGGTACGGAGAACGTCGCGCCCCGCACGTCGGGGACGAGCCGGCCTTCGGCGTCCTCGATGGCCAGCACCCGCTCGCCGGTCTCGGACAGGCACTTGCGCTCCCAGAAACCGCCGTACCGGACGAAGAGCGGGCCTTCGGCGTATCTGAGGTCGCTCAAAATGTACGCGCCGACGACTCCGTGCAGGAGTTCGTTCAACTCTTTCAACGTCAGTTCGAGCTGGGCTTCGTCGCGCGGATAAATTGTCACGAGCTTGCCGCTTCCGCTCCGGGAAGCGGCTTTGGAATTACGCATGACGTGGACCGGCGAGCTGCGCAGGAACTTGAATGTGATCTTTCGGGGAACGCAGTAGTCCCAGACCGCCGTCAGGGTGCGTTCCGCGTCGTCGGCGCGGGCGGACACGTGGATCTTCCAGCCTTGTGCGGGCAGTGGCGCGGCATCCGCGGGGCCGTAGTACATCCATGTGTCACTGGCGTGGCGAACCCATCCGTCGGGCACCGGGCCACAGGCGAGAGGAAAGTCAGGGGCATCCGCCGGCCGATGATCCAGAGTGTCATAGAAGAACGGATCGGCGAGACAGTAAATCTCGTAGTCTTCCATCGAGATGGCTCCTCCCAGCTGCCGCTAAGGAGAATCGCCCATTTAACCCGAACGAGACTAGTCACAGATTCCATTAATCCCGGATGAGTTTTTCATTATTGCAGCGTTAGGTTCGTAATGTGACAAATGACGGTGGCCCCGGTATCAGTGCAGGTAGCCGCGGTTGACCCTGACGAGCGGCCGGGTCGCCGGGGCGAGGTAGTCGACGGTCACGACCTCGGCCAGGTACAGCACGTGGTCGCCCGCAGGGACGCGCCGCCGGGTCGCGCACTCCAGCGCGGTCAGCCCGCCCTCGATGACGAGGGCGTCGGTACGCGGGCCGCGGTGGTGCGGCTCGTCCGCGATGAGCAGCCGGGCGCTCGGCCGGCCCGCGGCGGCGAACCGCCCGGCGAGGGCCCGCTGGCCGGCGCCGAGCACGCTCACGGCCCACTGGTCCTGACGGTCGAGCACCTCGGCGAGGTAGGAATCGGCGCCGATGCCGACCAGCACCATCGGCGGGTCGAGGGACACCGAGGTGAACGCGGTGACCGTCGCGCCGATGTCGTCGCGATCGTCGCGTACGGTCACGACCACGACGCCGGTGGCGAAGCAGGCCACCGCGTCGGTGAACTCGGTGGCCGGGATCAGCGGATCTCCCAGTCGCCCGGCAGCAGAAGCGGACCGCCCAGCGGCAGGCCGAGCCGGGTCGCCGCCCCGGTCAGCGGCCCCCAGGCGTCGATGCGGGCGCGGGCGGCGGTGCGGTCCTCGCTCGACTCGGGCGGCTTCAGTCGCTCCAGCGGAGTCATGTGCGGATAGGGGCGCACCGGCGCGTCCGTCGCGAGCCCCGCCTTCTTGCGGGCGATCTCAAGAGCGCGGTCGAGCCCGCCGAGCTCGTCGACCAGCCCCTGGGCGTGCGCGTCGGCGCCGGTCCAGACCCGGCCGCGGGCGAGCGCGTCGACCCGCTCGCGGGTCAGGCCGCGGCCCTCGGCCACCTTGGCGGTGAAGTCGTCATAGATCTGGTCGAGGGAGGCGTTGACGCGCTCCCACTCGCTTTCGCTGAAGTCGCGGGTGGTGCTGTACATCCGGGCGTGCGCGCCGTCCTCGACGCTGCCCATCCCGATGCCGAGGTGGGTCAGCAGCTCGCTCACGATGGGTTTGCCGACCACGACGCCGATGGAACCGGTGAGCGTGCCCGGCTGCGCGACGATCGTGTCGGCGGCCATCGCGACGTAATAGCCGCCGGAGGCGGCGACGTTGCCCATCGAGACGACGACGGGCTTGCCGGCCTTGCGGGCGAGCACCACCTCGCGCCAGATCGCGTCAGAGGCCACCGCGGAGCCGCCCGGACTGTTGACACGGAACACGATGGCCTTGACCCGGTCGTCCTTGACGGCCGCGCGGAACGCGGCGCCGATGCTGTCGGAGCCCATCGCGCCGCCCTGGCCCGGCATCGGTGCCCTGCCGCTGCGGCCGAGCCGGATCGGACCCTGCCCGTGGATCAGCGCGACCACGTCCTGCCTGGGCCGGGGGAGACGCCGCGCCAGCGAGTGGGAGCGGTTGTAGCGGCCGACGTAGCGCAGCATCGGCTCGTGCCCGGCGGCGGCGCGCACCTCTGCCCGCACGTCGGCGTACACCTCGTCGCGGTAGCACAGCCGGTCGACCAGGCCGGCCTCGAGGGCCTCGGCGGCCAGCAGCGGGCCGCTGTCGACGAGCTCGCGCACCCTTTTTTCGGTCAGGCCGCGCCCCGCCGCCACCCCCGCCACGATCTGCGCGCCGATCGAGGTCACCAGGCGCTTGGACATCTCCTCGTGCTCGGGGGTGTACTTGCGTTCGACGAAGGAGTTGGCGGCCGTCTTGTACTCGTGGCGCTTGCCGAACCGCGGTGTGACGCCGAGCTTGTCGAGCGCGCCGCGGAAGAACGGCTCTTCGAGGGCGACCCCGGTCACGCCGAGGTAGCCGGTCGGCTGCAGATTGACGCGCTCGAACGCGGTGGCCAGGTAGTAGGGCACCGTGCCGCGCCCGGTCTCGCCGAACGACTCCGTCCAGGCCACGGTGAGCTTGCCGGCGTCGCGGAAGGCGCGGACGGCGTCGCGCAGATCCTGGGTGATGGCCAGCCCCACCCCGCCGCTCACCCGCACGACCAGCGCGTGTACACGCGGGTCGGCGGCGCCGCGGCGAATGCCGTCGAGCACGTCGCGCAGGTGGGTTTTGCGGCGGGCCAGGAACGCGGCGAGCGGGTCGGCGGGGAGGCCCTCGACCACCCCGTCGGAGAGGTCGAGCTCCAAGATCAGCGGCGCGGTCCGCTGTTCGCGCGCCTCGTTGAACAACTCCACAACCCTGCCCGCATCCACCATGGGCCCCAGCCTATGTGGTGGCGGCCCCGCGGCCGGCTCGTCCGTCTCCATCCCGCGGCCGGGTTATGGTCGCGGCATGGGAGAGGGCTACGGCTTTGGCCTGGTGCGCTGCGATCGCGGACACCTCCACACCGGGCGGCACGGGGCCGCGGGGCTGCTGGTCTACCACCACGACGCCGCGGGCCGGCCCCACGTACTGCTGCAGCAGCGCGCGATCTGGGGGCCAGGCGGCGGCACCTGGGGGCTGTTCGGCGGCGGCCGGTACGGGCACGAGGACGCGATCACCGCGGCGCTGCGCGAGACCGCCGAGGAATGCACGCTGGAGGTCTCCGCGGTGCGCCTGCACGGCGTCCTGTCCGACGATCACGGCGGCTGGGCCTACCACACGGTGGTGGGCTCCCTCTCCCGGCAGACGCCGGTGCGGCCGGTGTCGTTGGAAAGCCGCGACGCGGCCTGGGTCCGCGCCGACGAGGTCGAACGGCTGCGGCTGTTCGCCCCGTTCGCCGAGAGCTGGTCGCGGCTGCGCGCCACCGCGCTGACCCGGCTCACCGTGGTGGTGGACGCGGCCAACGTCATCGGTTCGCGGCCCGACGGGTGGTGGCGCGACCGGCGCGGCGCCGCCGTCCGGCTGCGCGACCGGCTCGTCCGGCTGGCGGCCGCGGGCATCGAGCACCCGCCGTTCGACGTCTGCTATCCCGAGATCGTCCTCGTCGTCGAGGGCGCGGCCCGCGACGTCGGCCCCGCCGGCGTCGCCCACCCCGCGGCCTCCAACGGCTCCGGCGGCTCCGGCGGCGCGGCCGGTCCCGGCGTACGGGTGGTCGCCGCGCCGGGCAGCGGCGACGACACCATCGTGGACGTCGTCGCCGCGGGCGCGGAGGGCGTCTCGTATCTGGTCGTGACCGCCGACCGCGAGCTGCGAGCCCGCTGCGCGGCGGCGGACGCGGCCGTGGCCGGACCCCGCTGGCTGCTCGACCGGCTGGATCGACTGGACCGGCCGGATCGGTCGGGTCGGTTCGATCCGCCGTAGCGCCGCCGCGCCCGTGCCGCCGGCCTTATCGTTGCCATGGCAACGGCGAAGGGCCACGGGGATGCGAGATCAGCTGGTCGGGCGTGACGAGCAGCTGGCACGCGTCGACGCCGCCCTTTCCGCCGGAGACGAAGACGCGGACGGCGCCGGGCCCGCACACCTCGTGTTCGACGGCACACCGGGCGCGGGGAAGACCGCGCTGCTGCGGGCGACCGCGCGGCGCGCGCGGCGCCGCGGCCATCCGGTGGTGTGGGCGCGGGCGCATCCGGCCGAGCAGACGTTCCACTTCGGCGTGCTGCGGCAGCTGTTCGACGCGCGGGCCGGCGCGCAGCCCTCGGATCGGCCGGTGTTGCTGGCCGTCGACGACGTGCACTGGGCCGACGAGCCGTCGTTGGAGTGGCTGAGCCGGCTGGCGCGCCGTGGCCCGGCGGCCCGGGTGCGCATCGTCGCGACGCGGTCGCCGGGCATCGGCGCGGGGGAGTTTCCCGATGTGCTGACCGCCGTTCCCGTGCCCGGCCTCGGCGCGGACGACGTCGCCGCGCTGGCGCACGAGCTGCTCGCGTCCAAGGCCGCCGCCGACCTGTCGTTCGTCCGTGACATCCACCGGCGCGCGAACGGCAACGCCCTGCTCGTCACCGAGTTGCTGCGCGCCGCGGCCGGCACGGGGGAGCTGAAGCCGCCGGCCGTCCCGCGGCGGGTCGGCCGCTGGGTGACGTCCCGGCTGGGGCGGTTGTCGGCCGACGCGCTGCCGGTGGCCCGGGCGATCGTCATCCTCGGTGAGCAGGCCGAGCCGCGCGTCGTCGCCGCGCTGGCCGGTCTCGACGTGGCCGCGGCCGACGCGGCCGCCGACGCGCTCGCCCGCGCCGGCTTCCTTTCGCGGGCCGGCGATCCGCCGCGCTTCACCCACCCGATCGTGCGCGACGCGATCGACGAACTGATCGCGCCCGCGGCGCGGCGGGTCGCGCACGCCGCGGCGGCGACGATCCTGCACGAGGCGCACCGCCCGGCCGACGTGGTGGCCGGGCATCTGCTGGCGACCGATCCGCTCGGCCGGCGCTGGGCGGCGGAGACGCTGCGGACCGCCGCCGCGACCTCGCCCGAGGGCGCCATGGCCGCCCGCCGGCTACGGCGGGCACTGCGCGAGCCGGTGGACACCGACCTGCGCGCGGTGCTGCGGGCCGAGCTCGGCCACGTGGAGCTGCACACCAAGGCCGAGCCCGAGCGCCGCCCGGCGCTCGACGCGGCCGTCGAGCACCTCACCGCCGCCTTCGAGGGCGCGCGCGACGCGCCGTTGCTCGCCGGCGTCACCGAGGATCTGGCCATCGCCCACTACCTCGACGGCGCGCCGGACCGGGCGATGGAAGTCGTCGACCGCACCATCGCCGAGCTGTCCGGCGGGCACCACGACCACCACGACCACCACGCCCCGCATCGGCGGCACCATCGACGGGATCTCGTGGACCGGCTCGCCGCGCTCGCCCTGGCGATGACCGGTCCGTGCGATGGCCGGGCGCACGCGGCCAGGCTCGACCGCCTGCAGGCCGCGGCCGCCGCCGACCCCGACCTCGCGGTCACGGTCGCCGCCTTCCGCGCCGGCCTGGCGGCGGTCGACGGCCGGCCGGACGAGGCGGTGATGCAGGCCAGGCGGGTCGCCGCCGCCGGCCCCGCGCGCACGCCGCGCCGGTTGCTCGAGTACTCCACCGCGGCCGCCGTGTTGTGCACCGCGGACGTGCTCGGCCTCGCCGCCCGCTGCGCGACGGGTGTGATCGCGCGGGGCGACGAGACCGGCCCGGCGGGCTTCGCGGCGATCGGGCACGCGCTGGCCGCCCGGGTCGCCTTCGTCGAGGGCCGCATCGACGACGCCGTCGACGAAGCGCGGATCGCGGGCGCCACGCAGTTCGCGGTCAACGGCCGCGCCCACGCCTGGGCGCGCGCGTGGGAGCTGGCGGCCCTGCTGGTCAAGGGCGACCAGAACGCGTCGGCCGCCATCCTCACCGGCGCCGGGCTGCTCGGCGAGCGCAGGGCCGCGTCGCCGGGCCGGCCCCGTGACTCGGCCGGCGGCGACCGGTCGCCAGACGCCTTCCTCGACGCGTTCTTCCTGAGCGCCCGCGGCGTGCTCCGCGAGCTGCGCGGCGATCTCGACCTCGCACTGGCCGACCATCTCGACGCCGGCCGGCGGCTGGTCGCCGCCGGCATCGTCAACCCCGCGTTCGTGCCGTGGCGATCGCGCGCCGCGCGCGTCTCCCTCGGTCTTGGGCAGCGGGACGCGGCGGTGCGGCTGGCGGGCGAGGAGCTCGCGCTGGCGCGGCGCTGGGGCACGCCGCGGGCGATCGGCGTCGCGCTGCGCGCGCTCGGCGTCGCGGCCGGAGGCGCGGAGGGGTTGTCGCTGCTCGAAGAGTCAGTCGCCTTGCTGGCGCATTCACCGGCCCGCGTCGAGCACGCCTACGCGCTGTACGACCTGGGCCGGTCCCTCGGCGAGGCGGGGCGACGCGAAGAGGCCCGCCCGCTGCTGCACGAGTCGTACCGGATGGCCGCCGGGTGCGGTGCGCGGCCGCTCGCCGAGCGGTGCGCGGCCGAGATCAAACGGGTCGGCGGCCGGCTGCCGCGGGCGCTGCCCGCCGGGCCGGCCGCGCTGACCGCCCAGGAGCGGCGGATCGCCGAGCGCGCCGTCGCCGGGGCCACCAACCGCGAGATCGCCGAAGAGCTCTTCCTCACGCTGCGCACCGTCGAGGCCCACCTGACGGGCGTCTACCGCAAGCTCGGCATCACCGGACGCGCCCAGCTCGCCGCGCGCCTCACCGACTGACCGTCACCGCCGGGCCACCCTCGCGTTACGGCGCTTCCGCCCTGATCCACCACAACTGGTAGCGAATCGACCCCTTTGTGGATGAAGATCCTGGCAGGAGGGGTGTGCTGTGGCGGAGGAGTATTTCGACGGCGGGCGCGAGCACGCGCAAGCGATTCGGCGCGGGAAGCGGCGCAGGCCCTACGCGATCCGCGTCCGGATGGTCGACCTGCTCAGCGCGTCGAGCGTCATGGGGGTGTGCGCCACCGCGGGCCTGGCGGCCGGCGGCGTCGCACTCGCCACCCCGCCGCCGCCGGTCTTCGTCGCGGTCGTCGCGGTCGTCCCCGTCGCCCTGCTGCTGGTGCTCTTCTCCCGCCGCCCGGCGGTCTTCGAGGTGAACGATCTCGGGTTGCGCTTCGGCGTCGGCGGTCTCACCGGCCGGCTCATGCGGCGGGACGCCTGGTTCCCGGGCCGGGGCCGGCCGGTCATCGTGCGCTGGGGGTCGATCAGCGACGTCGTCATCAGGTCGGGCCCGGCCACCGGCGACTCGCGGGTGACGGCCGAGGTCGGCGTCATCGTCAACGATGGCGTCAAGGTGCCGAGCGGCTGGGCGCGCAGCGCGGCGACGGCGCGGGTGGCCCTCGACCGGCCCGTCCCCACCCAGTGCCCGTACTGGCAGCGCTTCCCGCCCGGCAAGGTCGACCTCGACGAGCTCACCGCGGCCATCGCCCTGTTCGGGGAGGCCGAGCCGATCCGGCCGGACCCGCGGCCCGAGCCGTACCACATGTTCGCCGTCCGCCGCCTGACCGCCCTCGGCGCGGTCCTCGGCCTGCTCGCCTGGGCCGCCGCGGTGGTCGTACGGCTGCTCGGCGGCGACGGCGGACTCGCGGTGTTCGCCGCGCCGCTGCTGGCCGTGGGCGGAATCGGCCTGGGGATCACCGGAATGCGGCGGGACAGGCGGCTGGTGTCGTTCGACGATGGCGGCCTGCGGTTCGGCCGTCCCGTCGCGTTCGTACCGTGGTCGCACGTCGAGCGCGCCGTCGTCGACGACGGACGGCCGCCAGGCACCGTGACGTTGGCGCTGCGTCTCGGCCCGGAGAGCAGGCTCCCGCGGCTGTACGAGCGCCGGCTCGCGGGCGCCGACCCCGTGGCGCTGGCGACCGGGCTCAGCGTCTGGCTGCCGGGCCGGATCCGGCTGATCCGCGCGCTGCGCGGTTGATCGCCTTGGTGAAGTGAGACTTCGAGCGCATGGGGCAGGCATTAGGTTGAGGAACTCGGACGCGCGCCCCGCCGCGGCGCGTCCGCCGGCGATCGACCGAGGAGGAGCCGCAGGCCATGGCACGGGTCACGCATGACGAGATCGACCGTTTGGTCGACGGCGATCATCACGACCCCCACGGAGTGCTCGGGGCGCATCCGGAACGCGACGGTGTCACGATCCGGGCGCTGCGCCCGCTCGCCGAGCGCGTCGAAGTGGTGCTGCCCGGCGGCGGCAGGCATCCGCTGCGCCACGAGCACCGGGGCGTCTTCGCCGGCACCCTGCCCGCCGGTGCCGCGTCCGTCGGCACCCTGCCCGCCGGTGCCGCGCCGTCCGGCCCGGCGGACGACGAGCCGCCGCTCCCGGTCCCCGACTACCGGCTGGCCGTGACGTACGGCGACGGTGCCGAGGTGGTGCGAGACGACCCCTACCGCCACCTGCCCTCGCTCGGCGATCTCGACCTGCACCTCATCGGCGAGGGCCGGCACGAGGAACTGTGGAAGGCGCTCGGCGCGCGCGTGCGGACCTACAACTCCGCCTTCGGCCCGGTCACCGGCACCTGCTTCGCGGTGTGGGCGCCCAGCGCGCGCGGCGTCCGCGTCGTCGGCGACTTCAACCACTGGGACGGCGCGGCGCACCCGATGCGCTCGCTCGGCGGGACCGGGGTGTGGGAGCTGTTCGTGCCCGACGTGGGCGACGGCACGTTGTACAAGTTCGACGTGCTCGGCGCCGACGGGCGATGGCGGCGCAAGGCCGATCCGATGGCCCGGGCGACCGAGAAGCCGCCCAAGACGGCGTCTCGCGTCTTCACCTCCCGGCACCAGTGGGGCGATGCCGAGTGGATGGACGAGCGGAAGGGCCGCGAGTGGGTGCGCGAGCCGATGAGCGCGTACGAAGTGCACCTCGGCTCGTGGCGCCAGGGCCTCGGCTATCGCGAGCTGGCCGACGAGCTGGTCGACTACGTGCGCGACATGGGCTTCACGCACGTGGAGTTCCTGCCGCCGGCCGAGCACCCGTTCGGCGGCTCCTGGGGCTACCAGGTGACCTCCTACTACGCGCCGACATCGCGGTTCGGCGACCCCGACGACTTCAAGTACCTCGTCGACCGGCTCCACCAGGCCGGGATCGGCGTCCTCATCGACTGGGTGCCCGCCCACTTCCCGAAGGACGAGTGGGCGCTCGCGCGCTTCGACGGCACGGCCCTGTACGAGCACGCCGACCCGCGGCGCGGCGAGCACCCCGACTGGGGCACGCTGGTCTTCGACTTCGGCCGCTCCGAGGTGCGCAACTTCCTGGTCGCCAACGCCTGCTACTGGCTGGAGGAGTTCCACATCGACGGCCTGCGCGTGGACGCGGTCGCCTCGATGCTCTATCTCGACTACTCGCGCCGGCCTGGCCAATGGACCCCGAACGTCTACGGCGGCCGCGAGAACCTCGAGGCGATCTCGTTCCTGCAGGAGATGAACGCCACCGCCTACAAGCGCAACCCGGGGATCGTCACGATCGCCGAGGAGTCCACCGCCTGGCCCGGCGTCACCCGCCCCACCCACATCGGCGGACTCGGCTTCGGCTTCAAGTGGAACATGGGCTGGATGCACGACACGCTCGACTACCTCGAGCACGAGCCGATCTTCCGGCAGTACCACCACGGCGAGATCACGTTCTCGATGGTGTACGCCTACTCCGAGAACTACGTGCTGCCGCTCTCCCACGACGAGGTCGTCCACCAGAAGGGCTCGCTGCTCGGCAAGATGCCCGGCGACACCTGGCAGAAGTTCGCCAACCTGCGCGCGCTGCTCGCCTTCATGTGGGGGCACCCGGGCAAGCAGCTGCTGTTCATGGGCGGCGAGTTCGGGCAGGGCGGCGAGTGGGCCGAGCACCGCTCGCTGGACTGGTGGCTGCTCGACGACCCCGACGGCGACGGCGCCTACCACCTCGGCGTACAGCGGCTGGTCCGCGACCTCAACCGCGCCTACCGCGACACGCCCGCCCTCTGGAAGCTCGACAGCGACCCACGGGGCTTCCAGTGGATCGACGCCAACGACGCCGCCGGCAACGTGCTGTCCTTCCTGCGCTGTGCGCCCGACGGCGACGTGCTGGCCTGCGTGGTCAACTTCTCCGGGATGCCGCACGAGGACTATCGCATCGGGTTGCCCCGGCCGGGCACCTGGCGCGAGGTCCTCAACACCGACGCGTTCGACTACGGCGGCAGCGGGGTCGGCAACCTCGGCCGGGTCACGGCCGAAGACCGGCCCTGGCACTCGATGCCCGCCTCGGCCGCCCTCCGCGTCCCCCCGCTCGGCGTCATCTGGCTCACGCCCGAACAACGCGACTGACCGGAACGCCCTGATCGGCCCCGGTTACAGGTCGATGGCGTAATCGAGGACGACGCGGTCGGCGGGGATGATGATGTCGCGGCAGACCTCGAGCACCCGGTCGCCCGACAGCATGCGGCGAGTGATCGTGAGCACGGGCACGCCGCCCGCGAGGCGGAGGGTCTCGGCCTCCTCCGGCGTGGGCATCCTCGACCTGACGGCCTCCTCGACGCGGGTGGCCGGGTGGCCGAGGAACGCGAGCTGGGCGGGGGTGCCGCCGGGCCAGGGCTCGCGCTGCGGGTCGGCCACCGGCGTGCCGGCGACGAAGTCCCACGGCAGGTAGTTGATCGAGATCTGCTGCGGAGCGCCGCGCGCGTAGAACACGAAATGGCGGCGCAGCAGCGGCGTGCCCGGCGACAGCTCGAACAGCGAGGCCAGCTCGCCGTCCGCCCGCACCCGGGCGTACTCCTTGTCGAGGCGGTACTCCTGCCAGGTGATCCGCTGGTCGTGGGTGAACGACGTCGCGGGCGTGGCCGGCGGACTGGTCTCGAGCTTGTATCGGTCCATGGCCACCCGCCGGACGGGCGGCCGCACCCTGACCACGGTGCCGCCGCCGCGGCGGGTCTCGACGAGGCCCTCGCCGCGCAGCACCGAGATCGCCTGCCGGACGACGATCGCGGAGACGCCGTAGGTCGCCGACAAGGTGGCCATCGTCGGGAGCCTGGCCCCGGGCGGGTAGCCCCCGGCACGGATGTGCTCGCGGAGTTCGTCGGCGATGCGGAGATATGCGGGCCTGCCGTCCACCGTCGCCACCCCCTCCCCGGGTCCGCGGAAGCCACGATCCCCTTACGGACAGCTTGACGCCTATCGCCTTGTGTATCACTTTCGTATACAGAAGGGCAGTGCTAGGAGAGGGGCGGCCTGAATGGTGGACTTCGCGGACTTGAAGGCTGCCATCGAAAGTGAGTTCCCCGGGTGGCTGGTCTGGCGCAGCGACGCCGGCCGGTGGTACGCCACTCGCACCGGAGACCTCACAGATGCCCAGCTCCAGGCCGGGTACGCGATGACCGTCGCCGCCGATGACTCCGCCGGGCTGCGTGAACTGCTGCGCGACCAGCGAAACCGGGACCTGGGCGGAAACGGTGAAACGCGGGCATGAAAGCGCCCGAAGCGGGCGAAACCGATGGCCCGGCCCAGGAGCAGGGGCGGATCGGGCCATTGGTCGCCCGTCACCAGTCAAGATCCCCGCGTGTCCATGTGAGCCTCCCGATTCGGTGATGAATCCGTACTGGCTCGGTTAGTGCGGTCGCGAGCGGCTGCGGAACCGGCGAACCTGGCCGATTGGTTCAGCGTTCTAATCAGGTGTCGGTCGCCGGGAGGGGTGTCCGGCTCCGGACCGGCCGCACATCCCTGGAGGACTCGGTGATCCGCCGTTCGCGGGCTACGGTGACACGCGTGGCACTGCTCAGCAGCAGGCAAGGACGACACGGTCGGCGTGGACCGCACTGGTCGCTGATCGCGTTGTGCGCCGCCCTCGCCGGCGTGCTGGTGACCGCGGGCGTGCTGCTGGCCGGTGGATGGCGCCCCGGGTCGTCGGCGAGCACAACGGTGCCGGCCGCGCCGAGCGGGCCGCCGGTGTCCACAGTGGGCCCCGGCGCGCCGAAGGACTGGCCGAGCTGGGGGTTCACCCACACCCAATACAGCGCCGACCGCGGCGCCCCCGAGGCGCTCGACGCCGCCAGCGGCGCGCTCGCCCGCCAGCCCGTCCCCCAGGGCCAGGCCATCATGGGCTGGGGCGCCGACAACCCCGAGCCGGCTCCGGGACGGTTCGACTTCACCAGCCTCGACTCGCGCATCGACCTGATCCGGCGCACCGGCGGCACCCCCGTCCTCACGCTGTGCTGCGCGCCGGACTGGATGAAGGGCGGCACCCCGGATCGCACCGACTGGTCGCATCTGGAGGACGCGCCGAGCCGCAAGCACTTCCGCGACTTCGCGGCGCTCACGGCCCGCGTGGCCGCACGCTACCCGGACGTGAAGTACTACGTGGTCTGGAACGAGTTCAAGGGCTTCTACAACAACACCCTCAACCGCTGGGACTATGAGCGCTACACCGACCTGTACAACGAGGTCTACTCGGCGCTGAAGGCCGTCAACCCCGCCATCAAGGTCGGCGGACCGTACATGGTGATGAACAGCTACTCGCCGGACCGCCGCCCGACGTCCGTGGCCGGCCCGTGGGGCAGCGTCGACAGGCGCGCCCTCGACGCGATCTCCTACTGGCTCGAGCACAAGCGCGGCGCCGACTTCATGGTCGTGGACGGCGCCACGGCGTCCGAGGACCGGGGGCTGGTCCCCGACCCGTTCACCGCGCTCGGGAAGTTCTCGGCGATCACGCGGTGGCTGCGCGCCCGTGACGGCGGGCTGCCGGTGTGGTGGGCGGAGTGGTACGTCGAGCCGGAGGGCTCCGGCTGGACCGACGAACAGCGCCACGCGGTCCATGCCGCCGCGCTGATCGAGTTCGCGCGCAGCGGCACGGCCACGGCGATGTATTGGAATCCCCAACGCCCTGGCGCACAATGCGCAGGGTGCCTGTGGACGAGCACGCAGCTCGGCGACGGCGGCCGCGCGACCCCGACGCTGGAGCTGCTGCAGTCGTTCGCCCGCTGGTTCCCGCCCGGCACCGGCCTGCTCGACGTACGCGCGTCGGATCAGTCGGTACGGGTGCTCGCGCAGCGGGGCAAGGCCATCGTCGTCAATACCGCGGACCACGCGGTACGCGCGAGGGTGGACGGCGAAAGCATGGACCTCGATCCGTACGAGGTCCGCTGGATCGATCGCTGATCCGGTCGGCTCAACATAGTGGGGGGCGTTGACCTGGGGGGGAGACGCCGGGGGGAGAACATCGTGGCCACCGACTCTGTCATTTCCGACATCAATCTCGTCGACATGGAGTTCTGGGCTCGGCCGCCGGAGCGGCGGCTGGCCGATTTCGCCCGGTTGCGGGCGCACGGCGCGCCGGTGTACTTCGCCGAGCCGCGCATCCCGCTCGTCCGCTCCGGCAAGGGGTTCTACGCGCTGGTCCGGCACGCCGACGTGATGGAGGTCAGCCGCAACGCCAAGATCTTCAGCAGCGAGCCGGCCGCGACCTCCCCGGAGCCGCCGCCGGTGGTGGCGAAGCTGTTCGGCACCCCCATGGTCAACATGGACGACCCTCGGCACGCGCGGCTGCGCCGCATCGTGTCGCGGGCGTTCAGCCCCAAGATGCTGAGCAAGATCGAGGCCGACATCCGCTCGACCGCCACCGCGATCGTGGACGACGTGCTCGCCCGCGGCGCGCGCGACTTCGTCTCCCAGGTCGCCGCCCGGCTGCCGATCAACGTGATCTGCCGCATGATGGGCATCCCCGACGACCTGCGGCCCTACGTCCTCGAGCGCATCGACGTCATGACGACCTACTCGGGGGTCCGCGGCTCGCTCGCCGACCCGCGTACGCTGCGGCTGCTGGGCGGCAACCTCAAGGCGATCGTCGACCTGCACCGCCTCGTCGCGCGGCTCGGCCGGCAGCGGCTGCGCGTCCCGTCGGACGATCTCATCTCCGCGCTGGTGAACGCGAACATCGACGGCGAGCGGCTGACGGTCAAGGAGCTCGGCTCGTTCTTCGACCTGCTGCTCGTGGCCGGCAACGAGACCACGCGCAACGCGCTGGCGCACGGCATGAAGCTGTTCACCGACCACCCGGACCAGCGGGAGCTGCTGCTGTCGGACTATGAGGCGCGCATCGGCGGCGCCATCGAGGAGATCGTCAGGTACGCCTCGCCGATCATCCAGTTCCGCCGGACGCTCACCCAGGACTACGAGCTGAACGGACACCAGCTGCGGGCGGGCGACAAGGTGGTGCTGTTCTACCTGGCCGCCAACCGCGACCCGGAGGTCTTCAAGAATCCGGACACCTTCGACATCACGCGGCAACCGAACCCGCATGTGGGGTTCGGCGCGCCGGGACCGCACCTGTGCCTCGGCGCGAACCTGGCCCGGATGGAGCTGCGCATCATGTTCAAAGAGCTGTTCACCCGCCTGCCGGGCATCCGTACGGTGGGCGAGCCCGACCTGCTGTTGTCCAACTTCGACAACGGCGTGACGCGGCAGCGCTTCGCCTTCTGAGGGGTTCGCGGCGGTCTTTTGAGAAGATGGCGGCGTGCGGCCCGATGAGAGAGACGGCGGCGGCCATGCCGCCCACGGCGCGGCCGGCTGGCCGGACTGGGGGCCGGCGTCCGGCCGCGGCCCGTCGCCCGTGGAGGCCGAGCCGGCCGCCGAACCCACCGCTCCGGATTCCCGCCTGGGAATCTTCATCGTCGCGGCGGCGGCGCTGCTGGTCCTCGCGACCTTCCTGCCGTGGGCGACGGCCACGCCACACGCGCCCGACGTCGGGCTGTTGCCCGGCGGGCCCGACGACGCGCTGGGCGCGCCGCGCGACTACACGGGCGTACAGGGCCGGCCCGGCATGTCCGTGCTCGTCGCCGCGCTGGCGGCCGCGCTGCTCGGCGGGGCCGGCGCCGTCCTGGGCCGGCGCCTGACCGCCTACGCCGCGATCCCCGCGCTCACCGCGCTGGCCGCGCTCGGGCTGTTCGTGGCCCGGGGGCACTGGGAGGTGGTGGACAAGGCCTACGGCGACACCCTGCGCGGGCTGCCGCCGCCCCTCGGCCAGTTGCTGCGCAGCACCATGGAAACCTCGCTGGGCATTGGCTGGTGGCTCAGCCTGGCGCTGGCCCTCATCTTGCTGGGCGCCGGGATCGTCGGCCTCGCCCGCGTCCCGCCCGCCGCCTCCGACGGCCTGATCGACTGAACGTTCGATCGGCGGGCCGTTCGATCGGCGGGCCGGCTCGGTGGCCGGCCGGCCCGCGCGATCGACCGGCCGTCAACGTACGACGTAGGCGCGCACGATCGTCTGGACCACGGAGTTGCCGGCGCTGTCGGCGGCGCTCGCCCGCAGCGAGACGAACCCGCCGGCCGCCGGTTGGGGGACCGCGGCGACCCAGCCGTCCCCGGACGCGGTGACGGGCACGTCCCGCCAGGTCGTGCCGTCGTCGGCGGAGACCTGGACGGTGAGGTCGGCGACCGCCGCCGCCGGCGCTCCCGGATTGCGGAGCACCTGGACCGGCACGTTCACCGTGCCGCCCGCCGTGCCCTCGTTGCCGGCCGACAGGCCCGGCACCGCGAACCGCACCGCCAGCAGCGGGAGCGCCTGCTGGCTCGCCGCGTGTCCCGAGGTGAACGTCCACGACGTGCTGACCGCCGTGGCCAGCGCCGCGTCCGCGCTCTGCCGCCGCGCCGAGACGTTGAGCGTGTAGGTCGCCGCGGCCGCGGGCAACGTGGCCGACAGGCCGGCGAGCCCGCCGTGCAGTTCGTCGCTCTTGATCACGGTGCCGCCTTGGGCCAGCTCGACCGTGCCGGTCGCCCGTGTGTCCCTGCCGACGTGGCCGTCGACCGCGTCACTGAACAGCCCGTCGCCGCCGTAGCTGAGCACGTCGCCGTTCCTGACCCCGCTCACGGCGGGGAAGGCCGGCCCGATCGCCGCGGCGTTCCACGACTCCGCGTGCTCCTGCTTGTCGTAGGCGGTGTTGGCCCCGGCGAGCAGGCCGCCCTGCAACAGCGTCTCGTTGCTCGTCCCGTAGAACAGCGTCCGCGAGTAGGTCACCTGCGGGGTCACGAACTCCGTCTGCGTCGCGGGGAGCCGCATCGGAATGCCGGTGCCGAAGGACAGGAACACATCCGGCAGCACGGGCGCCCAGACATGGCTGCCGATGACCGGCGCGCCCGCGGTCCGCAACGTCGTCGCGATTGAGGCGAGGTCGGCGGTCCGGTGGGCGAACGTGGGGTTCGCCGGCACCTGCCCGCGGCTGATGTCCGCGAGGTCGTAGCGGAACTCGCCGGGGGCGCTGTCGGTCGCGCCCTGTTGCGTCCACACCGTCTGGGCGTTGAACACCAGGTGGTCGTCCCTGACCGGCAGGACGTGCACCTGCCCGGGGGAGCCGCCGCCGATGCCGAGGAAGGCGCCGCCCTGCCCGTTGTAGGTCGACATCGCGTCCAGCGTGGCGACCGCCTCCGGCCGGTCGACGGTGACCGTGACCGGCCTGGCCGCCCTGGCGTCGAGCGAGACCCGGCGATTGCCCGGCCCGAGCGTGATCGGCTGGAGCAGGGTGGCCACGTTCGTGGCGGAGTCGTCCTCGGTGAAGACGGCCGAGTAGACGGCGTACGGCTTGGCCGTCAGCCTCACCGTGGCCGTGCCGTCCGACGTGGCGACCTCCGTGACGGCGCCGTTCGACGGGTCGAAGAAGTCGACGATCGTGTCGTTCGGCGCGCCGTCGCCGTCGGTCGTGGTGACGGTGACGTCCGCGGCCTCCGGCTCCACGTACGCGCCCACGCCCGTCCGCACCACGACCTGGCCGTCGGCCGAGGTGGCGGTGATGAGCCCGCTGTACAGGCCGGGCGGCACGCCGTCGGCCGCGATCGTCACCGCGACGTCCGCGCTGCCGCCCGCCGGCACGGTCACCGAGTCTCGGCTCGGCCGGAACAGCCCGGCCGGCGCCGCGGCGCCCCCGGCGCCGGTGGCCCGCACGCCGAGCGACAAGGTGACCGGGCCGGTGCCGGCGTTGGTGTAGGTGTAGCTCTCGACGGCCGACTGGCCCGCGGCGTGCGGCCACTTCAGATAGGCCGCGACGCCGGCCGGTGCGGCGGTGACGGGCTGGGCGATGGCCCGTGCGATGTCCAGGCGTCCGGCGCCCTGCTGGTACGCGGTCGCGCCGGCGGCCGGCCGGGCCGAGCTCGTCAGCGCCGCCTTGAGCCGGGCCGCGGTCCAGTCCGGGTGCCGTTGCGCCACGATCGCGGCCGCCCCCGCCACGTGCGGCGTGGCCATCGACGTGCCCGACAGCTTCTGGTAGGCCGTCCCGACGGGCGCGCCGATCTCCGATCCCGCCGCCTTCGCCGCGGTGATGTCCACGCCGGGCGCGGTGAGGTCCGGTTTGATCGCGTAGTCCTCGAGCCGCGGTCCGCGGGAGGAGAACGGCGCGAGGGCGTCGCCGGAGTCGACCGCGCCGACGGTGAGCGCCGCGTCCGCGCTGCCCGGCGATTCGATCGTGCCCTCCCTGCCGTCGTTGCCGGCGGCGACCACGAACAACGTGCCCGTCTGCTCGGTGAGGGTGTTCACCGCCTCCTCGACCGGGTCGAGGCCGGGCGCGTCGGGAGCACCGAGGCTCATGTTGACCACGCGGGCCCGCACTGTCTGCGCGGCCCATGTCATTCCGGCCAGCACGGATGACGTGTCGCACAGGCCGCCGTCGTCGCAGACCTTGCCGACGGCGAGGTCGGCGCCGTGCGCGATGCCCTGGAACCGGCCGCTCGAGCCGGCCCCCGAGCCGGCGAGGATGGACGCCACGTGCGTGCCGTGGCCCATGCGGTCGGTCACGTCGGCCGCGCCCTGGTCGGTGAACCCCCGGCTTTGGGTCACGACGTCCGCCAGGTCCGGATGCCGCGGGTCGTACCCGCCGTCCAGCACAGCGACCGTCACGCCCGCGCCGGTCAGCCCGCTGTTCCACGCCGCGGGCGCGCCGACCTGGGCGGCGCTGACGTCGTCGGTGAGCCGCAGCTTGCCGTCCAGCCAGAGCCGCTCGGTGGCCGTGCGGGCGGCGAACGTCGCGGGCCTGGCCGTGCCGCCGGTGAGCTCGCGCCACGCCGCGGCCGCGTCAGCCTTGCGCAGCCGGGTCGCCGTCATGCCGAGCGCGGTCAGCTTCGTGGTCGGCTCGGCGTCCGGCACGGCCGCCGCGGTGCGTCCCGTCCCTTCGGCGATGACCGGGATGTGGGCGGCGTGCGCGTCGTCGTACCCCCACGCCACCAGCTGGGTCACGTCGAACAGCCGCGCGTCGAGCCGCCCGGCCGCGATCAGGGCGTGGGCGTCGGCGGGCTCGACGAACAGGTGCGAGCCGTAGGCCCGCGTCGTGTACGGCATCCGCGCGCGCCCAGGGCCGCGTACGAACTGTGCCGTCCGCCGGCCGTCCGGACCGGTCTGTACCACGACCTTGTCCCCGGTGAGCAGCGTGACCGTATGGACGGCCGCGGGCCGGGCACGCTGCGGCTCGGCCCCCGCGGGCGCGCCGACCGCTGAGTCCGGCCTGCTTGCCGTCCACCCGCCCGCGGTGACGATGGCGATCGTGGTCCCGAGTGCGGTCGCGACCAGGCGGCCGCGACGTCCTCGAATCCGCATTCTGCTTCCTTTCGGCTGGCACAATCACCGGCGGAATGCCGGACCGATTCGGACCTAGAGGGTGGGCCCAGACCTAGGACCACGCGCTGACCGACCGTGTCGTGCGTCACGTTCGCGGGTCAAGCCGGAGCCTCGCGAGCCACGGCGGCCGGCCGCTCGCGGCGGCCCGCGCCGGTTCGGTCGCCGTCCCGTAACCGCAGGTCCCAAGGGATGCGCAGTGCGTGACCGCATCAAATCGCCCCCGATCGCCCGTCATGAAAGATCGGGAAACCGGTTACCTACTTACTAGTTGGCCAGATCCGGACGCGCGCCCGCCTCTCACCGGCGGCCCGGCCTACTCCTCGTAGAGCCAGGCGTCGTCGTCCGGCTGGTGGGCGCGGCGCGGCGGCGGTTTGGCGGCGGCGACGGGCACGGACGGCTCGGGTCGCGGGCCGGGGACGGCGGGGGCGGCGGGGGCGGGCGGCTCGGGCGTGCGTGACCGCCGGGCCGGCGCGAGGGCCAGCACCACCGCGCACAGCGCGCCCACCGCGATCACACCGCCGCGAGGGGACCACCACTTGGCGGCGAGCATCACCTCGGCCACGATGCTGATCAGCACGATGCCGCCGGCGACCGAGAGCACGGCGCGGGCGGGCGGGTCGAGGCCCGGCACCAGCTGCGCGACGCAGACCGCCGGGGTGACCATGAGGAACAGCAGCGTGAACAACGTCCGCCCCGGATACTGGACGCCCGCGACGGTGAGCGCCGCCCCGAAGGTTCCCAGCCAGGCGAGTATGGCCGCGATCCGGTCGGCTGACAGTTGCCTCATGACTAGATCCCGTGCCCCGTGCGGTCGAGCTGGCGGATGATGAACTCGGCGGGCACGCCGAGCGCCACCAGGACGGCCAGGACGGCCCGCGGGTCCAGGGGCCGGCGCGCCATCGTCTTGGCGGCCCAGCGCAGCGCCGACCGGCGGGCGCCGCGCGTGGCCTCGGCGAAGGCGACCTTGCCCGCCCAGTGCGCGTAGCCGGCGGCCGGGAAGGGGTAGCGACGCAACAGCCACTGCCCGGCGGCGGAGATCGTCGGCGCGTTCTTGACCACGCCGAAGTACGACTCCTTGTGCCACCTGATCGCGGCCCCGATCATCGGCAGGTTGCGGATCGGCGTGCGGCCCGCGGCGCGCACCAGCAGCTCGTAGTCCTCGCCGTAGCTGCCGGGGATCGTCTCGTCGAACAGGCCGAAGCCGTCGACCATGGCGTCGCGGCGGATGACGAAGCCCGACGGATGCAGCTGCGGCAGGTGGCCCTTCAGCAGATCGGCGCGGCGGACCAGGCCGCGCCCCAGCGACCGGTCGGCCGACATCGTGTCGTTGAACAGCCGCAGCCCGCAGGTGACGAACTCGGCCTGGGGGTCGTCGCGCAGCACCGCCGCCTGGGCGCGCAGCTTGCCGGGCAGCCACAGGTCGGTGTCGTCGCAGCAGGCGACCAGCTCGGTCCGCGCGGCCAGGATGCCGGTGTTGCGGGCGCCGGCCGCACCCGGGGTACGCGTGTTGGAGATCGCGACCACCTCGCGACCGGGCTTGTCACTGGCGACGCCGTCGTCGGCCTCGCTCTGATCGAACACGACGATCGACCGCAGCTCGCCCGGGTAATCGTGGTCGCGGATCGAGTCGAGCGTCTCGCGGAGCAGCTCTGGGCGATCACGCGTCGGGATGACGACGGTGACCGAGGGCCACGCGCGGGCAGGCTCCTCGGAAGACACGAGTTCGCACGCTCCTTACGCCATGTTGACGAATCGCTCGACGACGACGGCCAGGAAACCGACGAAGAGCGGGACGGACAGGACAGTGAGCGGCCGCAGCCTGCGGTAGTCGTCCGGCTCCAGTCTCAGCCGCCGCAGTTCGCGTGCCAAGAGCACGCCGAGCAGCACGGGGAGATAGACGAGGCCGGCGGGGGTCCACGGAGTCGACCCGAAGACCAGGCCCTGCGGCCGCGGCACGGTGGGCACGGGTTCGGGCGGCGGCCTGCGCAGGGCGTACACGGCGGCGTCCGGGCTCGTATAGATCACCCGCAGCTGCGGCGCGCGGGCCAGGGCCGTGCGTACCCGGGTGCCGTAGTCGGCCGCGATGCCGTAGTTGAGCTCGAGGAACGCCTCGTGCCCGCGGGTGGTGACGAAGAAGCCGCCCGGCCCCTGGGCCCGGAGCGCGGCGATGATCCGGCTGATGTCGGCCGGATCGGCGGCGGCCGTCACCGGGGCATAGCTGAACCGCTCCATGGCGCGGTAGCCCCACGGCATGACGGGGGTGGCGCTGGCGCCGGGCGCGTTCGGCGCGTCCCCGGTCAACCAGACGACGTTCACCGCCCCGGTGCCCTGGTTGAGCATCACGTCGTAGGCGCGCACGTCGCCCGGGCGGATCTGCTCGAACTTCTCGTTGCCGAACCGGACGAACAAGAACCCGCCCACGATGGCCAGCCCGCACGCGGTGGCGGCGGCGATCGTCGGCCATGGCCGCGGCGCCCAGGACGGCCGGAACCGCCTTGCCCACCCGGCGAGTCGGCCCGCCTCCTCGGGGTCGGCGGGCCGCTGCGCATGCTCCGAGCGGTCCGCCGTCTCGGGAAAGAACAGGTACGCGGCGAGCAGCGCGGCGCCCGGCAGGATGAAGAAGAAGACCCGCAGCGCGATCTCTCCGCCGTAGCTTTGCAGGCCGAAGGAGAAGAACGGCCCGATGAACAGCACGATCGCCACGCGGTCGTCGATCCGGCGGGCCCGGCGGCGCAGGAATCCGAGCCCGGCCAGCGCCGCCAGCAGCAGCGCGAGCAGGATGCGCACCTGCTGGACCTGCGCGAGCTGCTCGCTGGACTGGCTGATCCGCCCCGCCACGCTGGAGCCGAGGTTGGAGCCGAGCTGACCCACGCCGCCGAAGATGTCATCGGCATGGCCGGCCCAGTATCCGACGGTCATGAAGCTGACCCAGGCGGCGAAGATCACGCCGCCGATGAACGGCAGCCCCCGAAGCGTGCACCGGCGCAGCACGACGAACCCGGCGGCCGCGATGAGCAGCAGGAACGGGGTGAGCTGGTGGGCGGCCGTGACCACCGCGAAGATCAGCACCAGCAGCACGAGCAGGATGGTGCGCTCCCGCTGCCCGGTCTGCCGCGGCGGCAGCTCGCCCGGCTCCATCGGCCCGAACACCCACGCGTACGCACGCCAGAACGGGCCCGTGCGCTCGGTCCGCCGCGTCTCCGCGGTGCGCCGCCGGCCCTCGCGGCGGGCTCCGCCGTCCGCCGGCCGGAACCAGTTGAGCAGGATCGCCACCCAGAACAGGTAGAGCAGGTAGGCGAAGGCCTGCGGGGACAGATAGTCCTGGCCCACCCAGTCGGCCACCACGAACAACCAGGCGGCCAGCCACTTGGCCCGCCACGAGGCGTTCATCGTGCGGAAGATGAGATACAGCGGGACCAGGTAGAGCGCCTCGATCACCAGGGGCGTCCAGTGCAGCACCGGCTCGATGTCGGTCTGGCCGATGGCCTTGGTGATGAACGCGATGAGGGCGAAGAAGGCCGGCCAGCTGAACCGGGCGTCGAGCCCGACATCCACGGTGTGGGTGCGGGCGATGAACTCGATGAACCCGGCGTGCTGCCACGCCGTGGGGAACCGCGCGTACGGCTCCAGGAACTGCGCGAGGCCGTGCAGCGACGCGATCGTGACCAGCAGCTGGGCGATGAGCAGGACGCGGTAGGGCCGGCGCAGGCCGAGCGAGGCGACGAAGGCGACGGTGAGCACCGCGGCGCCCGCGAGCGTGGCGATCGGGAGGACCGAGATCAGGCCGTAGCCGTTCATCGCGCCCATGCGCACGCCGCGCAGTGGAAGCCAGAACAACAGCGCGCCCCCGGCGAACAGCGCGCTCACGATCAGGACGGGGCGCCGGCCCGAGGCGCGCAGCGATGAGGAGATGGGCGCCGGGGCCTTCCTCTCGAGCGCCTCGCGTAGCGTCACGGTCAACGAATATCTCTCCCGGGCCCACTCGCGAAAGAGGCGGGCGAACCCGCGGACGAGGGACGGGGTCTGGCGATCGCCCGCAGCCGCGGGTAGATCGCCGCGGCGACGACCACATGGACGGCAAGCACCGCGACGCCGACGATCGTCACGTACGCGCCGTTCGCGGTGAACATGGTGATAACGGCCAGCACGCCGAGAAAGCGTACGGCCTGGAGCACCGCGACCGGGCGGGTACGCGACTGGACCCGCAGCACGCCCATGTAGATCTCGATGATGGCCTTGGGCAGCGCGGCGGCGGCCAACAGCCGCAACAGGTCGGAGCCGTGCACGTAGGACTCGCCGAACACCCGCAGCCCGATGGGCGCGGCGACGATGACGACGAGCGCGGCGGGCACGACGAGCATCACGGTGCGGCGCAGCGCGGCGCGGGCGGTCTCGGCCAGCCGCGCGCCGTCGAACGCGCCCTCGACGGTCAGCGACATCGCCATGTTCGTGGCGAGCAGGTCGAGCATCGCGCCCAGCACCCAGGCCATCATGAAGTACGCGTTGACGGAGGGCGCGACGTGCGCGGCGACCACGACGGGGATCAGGTTGATCGAGGCGTGCGAGAACAGGCTGCCCACGTAGTCGCCGCCCATGTACCGGCCGATCTGGCCGAGGGTGGGCGGCCGGTGGCGGCCGTCGGTGGCGGCGGCGTGCGCGGGGATCAGCCGGCGGAAGATCAGCCAGTTGACCGGGAACAGCGCGATCACCGCCGGCAGGACGGTGGACAGCAGGATGCCGTCGGCGGGCGCCATCGTGGCGAACGGGATCAGCAGCGCGACCTTGACCACGCCGAACACCACGTTCTCGACCGGCACCCAGCCCGCCCGGCGCAGCCCGGTGAACACGCCGTCCTGCTGGGCGAAGATGTTCCAGGCCACCACCCCGACGATGAACCACAGCGCGGGCCCCGCCTGGGACAGCCGCGCGAACGACGGCCCCCACAGGCCGAGCGTCAGCAAGAACCCGAGCCCGATGAGCGCGGCGGTGAGCGACCCGACGGCGTAGCTGCCGAGGACGAGCCGCTTGGTGCGCCGCCCCGACTGCGGGATGAACCTGATCAGCATGTAGTTGATGGCCGTCAGCCCGCTGACGAACAGCACCGCCTGGAGCACCGCCGAGTTGCGGCCGACGACGTCCGGCGGATACAGCCGGGCGGCCAGCAGCCAGTAGCCGAGGCCGAGCACGCCGGTGAGGCCGCCGTTGGCCATCAGGGCGTAGGCGTTGCGGAACAGGGGGTTGGACAGTTCGCCGCGCAACCCGGCGAGCCGGCGGCCGGCGCGGCCGGCCTCGACCGTGCCGGGCTCGACGGGGATGGTCTTGGCGGCGGCCGGGTCAGACATGGCGCCACGTCCGTCGCGTCATCAGGCGCGTCGCGTACCGGCCGCGGCGCACCGCCGCGTAGCCCTTGGTCAGCGTCCGCTCGCGCAGGTAGAGCAACGGGACGCCCTCGCCGGCGACGGCGCGGCCGAACGCCGCCTGCGACATCGCCGCCTTGACGGTCAGCCTGGGCAGCGCGAGCACGTCGTGGCGACCGGCCGCGAGGTCGTTGGCCACCGCGCAGGCCGTCGCGTAGCCGGCGCGCCGTACCTCGCGGCGCACCCGCGCGCTGGAGTAGCCGTACGGGTAGGCCATGGAGGTGACGGGCGCGCCGATCCGGTCCTCGATGAGCTTCTTGTTGCGGGCGAGTTCGTCCCGCAGCGTCGGCGGCGGCAGCTGGTCGAGCTGCGGGTGGCTGTGGCTGTGGCCGCCGAACTCGACCTTGTGCCGGGCGGCCTCGGCGACCTGCGACCACGACAGCATCCGGCCGAGCGGCCGGCCGGCGGCGTGCGTCCCGGCGTCGGGCATCCAGCCCGTGGTCAAGAACACCGTCGCCGGAAAGCCGTACCGATCCAAGATGGCCAGCGCCTCCTCGTGGAAGTCCGCGTATCCGTCGTCAAAGGTGATCACCACCGGCGCCCCCGCCCGTGCCGCCGCCGGCGCCGGAGCGCGCAGCAGGGCCACGGCCTCGGTCAACGTGACAGGCGTATGGCCGCGGTCGGCGAGCAGCGCCATCTGGTCGGCGAACGCCCCGGGGCTGACGGCGAGCGCGGCCGTGGCCGCGGTCGGCCGCGCGCTGACGGAGTGGTACATCAAGATCGGGATTCGGTTCATCAGAACGTCCCCTCGGCCTCGGCGACCCGCGCGCGATCGCCGTTCGGGCCGGCCTCGGCGCCGGCCCCGGCGAGGGCGGTGCCGCCCCCCGGAGTCGTGGCGGTGAGCGAGCCCATCAGATATCCCCAGGCCGTGACGGACAGGCCGGCGACGATGGCGCCGGCCCGGCCGAGGCCGCCCAGGTCGCCGCGGGCGGCGGCGCCGAGGCCGCGCAGCACCCCGCGCGGCAGGGCCTGGAGCACGTGCGCACGCTCGGACGCCAACCCGTCGGCGGCGCCCACGCTGCGCGTGACGAGCGCCTTGGACAGCCCCTCCGCGTAGCAGCGGGCGCGCAGGTAGCCGAAGCGGGCGCGCGGCATCGGAACCCGGTGCCAGATCACCGCGCGGTCGTCGAACAGCAGCACCGAGTCCGGGCAGCGCTGGCCGAGCCGGATGCAGAACTCGGTCTCCTCACAACCCAGCGGGCGCTTGCCGAACGAACGTCCGATGCCGGTCGTGAACCCGCCGGCGATCTCGAACGCCTCGGCCCGGAACGAGCAGTTGCCGCCCATCAGGTTGCGGATCGGTCCCGGCGTCATGCCGCGGTAGGTGCAGCCGACGGTCCAGTCGAACTCCTCCGGGAACCAGCGCGGCCGCCGGCCGGTTTCCGCCGGGGCCGCCGCGAGCTCGGCGATCCGCGCGGCGCGGTCGCGGGCCAGGTCGGCCGACGAGGGCGAGCCGGGCCACAGCGGCAGCGTGCGCCCGCCCACGCCGAGCACGTCGCGGCGGGTGTACCCGGCGGCCAGCGCCGCCAGCCAGCCGGGGGCGGCCACGGCGTCGTCGTCGAGGTAGGCGACGACGTCGCCGGTGGCCAGCCGGAACCCGGTGTTCTTGCCTCCCGAAAGACCGCGGCCGTAGCGGTTCTCGACCACGACCACATCCGGCATCGACGCCTTGAGCCTGGCGTACAGGCCGGGGTTGTGGTCGACGGACAGGATGATCTCGTGCGGCGCGCGCCGCTGGCGCCGCACCGACTCGACCGCGGCGTGGACGTCGTCCCACCGCTCGTCGGTGAAGGCGCAGATCACCACGGAGAGCTTCATGCTCACGCCTCGCTTTCGCGGGCCTGGGCCGGCCTCGGCCGGCCCACGCGCAGCCGGGCGTACGCCTTGAGCACCTTGTCGGCACGTGCGTACAGGCGGGGGTCGTTGAGCACGGCGGAACGCACCCGGCTGAGCGGCACGGTGCGCAGCCAGTGCAGCCCGGCACCGACGGTGGCGCGGGCCACGCGTCCCTCGGCGATCGGGATCTCGCCGCTCTTGAGCCGATCCTTGAACTGCTTGCCGCCCCGGCCCATGTCGACCCGGGTGATCCCGTGCTCCGGGCACGCCTCGGCCAGCCGCAGCAGCCCTATCAGGCCGGGCGAGTGCTTGGCGAACCTGGTGTCGTACGCCGTGAACCAGCCGGCCATCACGGTGTCGGTGCGGAGCCCGAAGTGCGTCGAGACGACCTCGTCGCCTGCGTACAGCACGCTCAGCACGCCGAAGCCCGTCTCGTGGAAGTGCCGGACGAGGTCGACGATCCAGGGCCGGGAGAACCGGTCCATCCGCCCCGTCCTGTTGTACTGGGCCGACTTCAGCGTCATCAGCCGGCGCAGCTCGGCCGGGTCGGCGGAGGAGAACACGTGGCGAAGTTCGCCCACGTCCCGCCCCAGCCTGCGCTCCTTGTACCGGATCCGCTTCAGTCGTGCCTCGTCGACGTAGGCGTCGAAGCCGCGGCTCAGGTCCATGATCGGTTCGGCCCACGTGATGGAGTGGTACGAGGCGAACATGCGCTGGTGGGCGAGCAGGTGGTCGAAGCCCCACACGCCCAGGCCGCACGCCTTGAGCAGCGCCTTGGCGTCCAGCTCCAGATCGGGCGCCGCCACGATGCCCTGCACGTCGGTCAGGCCGAAGCCCACCGGGTGCCCCACGCCCAGCGCGTTCCGCTCGTAGGGGAAGAACGCGACGACGTCCGGGCCGTCCGACACGACGGCGACCCGGACGTTGTCCCGGAACCGGCCGACCGCCTGGGTGAACTCCGGCGCGAGGAACGGATTGCCCAGCAACGGGTCGGTCTGCTGCAAGGTGCGCCATCGCTTGACCTCGGCGTCGCCGAGGTCAAGCGGGCGGACAACGGTGATTTTCATGTGTTCAACGACTCGCGTTTCAACCGGCCTGTTGGTGGTCTGATGCGGCCACGAGCGCCGGCGCCGACCAGCCGGTCGGCAGCGGGTCTGGCCTGGTGACGGTCATCGGGTCGGGCGCCTCGATGGGGCCCTGGAAGCGGAGCCGGATCATGGTCCGCAGCACCCGCCAGCCGTCGCGGAAGGTGTTGAGGTTGGAGGCCCCGAAGCGCCGGTCGCTTTCGTGGCTGGCGACCTCGGCCATCCGCAGCCCGGCCCGTACGGCGTTCACGCACATCTCGGTCTCGATCTCGAAGCCGGTGGAGGTGAGGCCCAGCCGTTGCACGGCGGACCGGCGCAGCGCCACGAACCCGTAGCACAGGTCGCTCCACTGGGTGCGATAGAGCAGGTTGGCGAGCCTGGTCAGCAGCCTGTTGCCGGCCCTGCGCAGCCCGGTGAGGTCGTCGGACCCGCCGCCGCAGGCGTACCGCGAGCCCTTGACGAAGTCGAACCCGCGGCGGATGAGCGCCACGAAGCACTCGAACTCGGCCGGGTCCATGCTCCCGTCCGCGTCCAACATGATGATCACGTCACTGGACGCCGCGGCCATCCCCGTACGCATCGCGGTGCCCTTGCCGCTCGGCGGCTCACTGATGATGATGGCGTCCGGCCGCAGCAGCCGGGCGACGTCAGCCGAGCCGTCGGTCGACTGCCCGTCGACGATGACGATCTCGTCCACTCCGGTCAGCCGCGGCAGCAGCCAGCGGAGGTTCTCCGCTTCGTTGAGGGTGGGGATCACCGCGCTGACCGTCGGCCGGTCCGTACGGTCGTCCGGAATGTCTGGTCGGTGTCCGTGCACCGAGTGCGAGGTGTGCACAGAGGTGACTGTGCGCACAAGGGGGTCGGAGGAGTTCATGGGCGTCTCTGTTCCCTGCGGGGAGGCGATTAATGATCCGTATCTGTCCCGTTAGATGCGGGATTGCCCACATGATGTTTGGAGAATTTTCTAAGACCTTCGTATAGGTGACGCAGACGGGCATACGCAGTCGGCACGGTTTCGGCTGGTATGGGGTTGGTCACCATCCGCTGGCCGGATCGGGCGGGCCGAAAAAGTAGCCTCGACGCCGATCGGTTCTGGCCGGATCGGGCCAGTGTCCGCAGGTGGAACGCAGGTGGGCCGGTGCGGGCTCAGGCCGTGAGCCGCGCGAGCGAGCCGAGCGGCACGTGCAGCCAGGACGGGCGGTTGCGCGCCTCGTACATGACCTCGTAGACCGCCTTGTCGAACTCGAACGCGCGCAGCAGGACTTCGTGCGCGGTCGGGTCGGGGCCGCCCGCGTCGGTGTAGCCCGTGCAGAACGCGTCTCGGTTCCGGTCGGCCCATTCGCGGGCGCGGTATTCGCGCTGGTCGTGCGCCGGGTCGTCGGCCGCCATCGCGAGCGGCCCGGTCAACAGGTAGCGGGCGGCGTACTCGAAGGAGCGCAACATGCCGGCGACGTCGCGCAGCGGATGCCCCGGCGCCCGCCGCTCGGCGAGCGGCCGCGCCGGCTCGCCTTCGAAGTCGAGCAGCATCCAGCCGACCTCCGTGCGCATGACCTGCCCGAGGTGGTAGTCGCCGTGGATGCGCTGCACGGGGAGCGGCTCGTCGCGCGCGGCGAGATCGTCGAAGGCGGCGCCGATCGGCCCCGTGTAGGGCGCCAGCTCGGGCACCGTGGCGCTCGCCTCGTCGAGCCGCGCCCGCATCAGGCCGGCCAGCGCGCGCACCTCGTCGGCGCTGATGGAGGTCGTGCCGAACGCCTCGGCGAGGTCGCGGTGGACGGTGGCGGTGGCCACCCCGAGCCGTTCGGACTCGGCGGCGAAGTCGCCGCCGACCTCGTACGCGTGCAGGTCGGCCTCGGCGTACAGGTCGCGCACGCTGGTGGTGGCCAGCTGCCAGCCGTCGGTGGCGGTACGCAGGTACTCCGACAGCATGGCCAGCGTCGTCGACTCGCCATCGAGGACGGTCTCGATCCAGCCGTACAGCTCCGGGATGTGCTTGGAGCCGGGTCCGGACAGCGCCAGGCTGATCTCCAGGTCGGGGTTGACCCCGGGGGTGAGCCGGCGGAACAGCTTGCAGATGTAGGCGTCGCCGTACACCAGTGAGGTGTTGCTCTGCTCGGCCGGGCTGGCCAGGCTGGTCAGCCCGGTGTCGAGCCGCGCGCCGGGAACGGTGCGGAACCGCAACGGCCCGACGTCGGCGCCCTCGGCCATGCGCGCGAGCAGCGTCCGGGTCAGGTCGGGGTCGTGGGCGGCGTCGTAGACGTACATGTCTTCCACGACGCCGATCGAGGCGTACTCGAGCCGGCCCGGCAGATCGTTGTGCCGGAACCCCAGGAGGAGCTGGTAGTACGTGGCGTCGGCCGGGCCCTGCCGCACCGTGACGATCGCGTGCCGCAGGCCGGGGTCGCCGGCGACCACTCGCGTGTCGCTGACGAACTCGACCGAGCTGACCTCCCGTCCCTTGCCGGCGAACCATCGTTGCCGGGGGAGCCAGTCCATCAGGAGCTCGGCGAGCTGATGCGACGCCACTGAATCAGTTCTCCTCTTCGCGCCGTTCCGGTGCACTGGGCGCGGCGGCCCGTTCGGCGGCGAACGGCGTCATGCTGGTGGGCAGGACGGCCGCCTCGTACCCCTCGGGCCGGCCATCGGCGCTCTCGACGGGTGGCAGCTGGAACCAGTAGAAACCATGCCCCGGAAGCGTCAGCAGATACGGGAGCTCGCCGACGCGCGGGAACTGCACGCCGCCCATGCACTCGATCGGCGTGCACCCCTCGAACCGGCGCAGGTCGAGCTCGACGGGCTGCGGGAAGCGGGACAGGTTGTTCACGCACAGCACCCTGTCGTCGCCGAACTCGCGGGCGAACGCGAGCACGCTGGGGTTGGACGCCGGCATCTCCACGTAGCTGCCGAGTCCGAAGACCGGGTGCCGCTTGCGGATCTCGATCATCTTGCGGGTCCAGTGCAGCAGCGAGCCTGGGTTGTCCTGCTGCGCCTCGATATTAACCGCCTGATAGCCATAGATCGGGTCCATGATGATCGGCAGGTAGAGCCGGGCCGGGTTGCAGGTCGAAAACCCCGCGTTCCGGTCCGAGGTCCATTGCAGCGGTGTCCGCACTCCGTCGCGGTCGCCGAGCCAGATGTTGTCGCCCATGCCGATCTCGTCGCCGTAGTACAGCACAGGGGAGCCGGGCAGCGACAGCAGCAGCGCCGTGAACAGCTCCAACTGGTTGCGATCGTTGTCGAGCAGCGGGGCGAGCCGGCGCCGGATGCCGATGTTCGCCTTCATCCGCGGATCCTTGGCGTACTCGGCGTACATGTAGTCGCGCTCTTCGTCGGTGACCATCTCGAGCGTCAACTCGTCGTGGTTGCGCAGGAAGATGCCCCACTGGCTGTGCTCGGGGATCTTGGGCGTCTGGGCCATGATTTCCGAGATGGGGTAGCGCTGCTCGCGCCGTACGGCCATGAAGATGCGCGGCATCACCGGGAAGTGGAAGGCCATGTGGCATTCGTCACCGCCGACGGCAGGGTCGCCGAAGTACTCCAGCACGTCGGCCGGCCACTGGTTGGCCTCGGCCAGCAGCACCCTGTCGGGGTAGAGCCGGTCCACCTCCGCGCGCACCCGCTTGAGGTAGTCGTGCGTCTCCTTCAGGTTCTCGCAGTTGGTCCCCTCGCGTTCGTACAGGTAGGGGACGGCGTCGAGGCGGAATCCGTCGATGCCCAGATCGAGCCAGAAGCGCAGCACCTCGAGCATCGCGTCCTGCACCGCCGGGTTGTCGTAGTTGAGGTCCGGCTGGTGGTGGAAGAAGCGGTGCCAGTAGTACTG